>NZ_JBEYRY010000003.1:278934-496603 GCF_040704175.1 Micromonospora sp. NPDC047812
GTCCGGAGGCGGCTGCTGCCCGGCGGGAGCCCGGTCGGGGCGCGGCCACCCGTCGGTGGGTACGCCGGCCTCGCGACCCCGTCCGCCGGAGCCGCGGTCCCACTGCGGGTCGGCGGAGCGCTCCGACTGCGGGGCGGCCGGACGCCCCCACTGGGAGTCGGCCGAACGCTCCCACTGCGGGCCGGAAGGGCGCTCCCACTGCCCGCCGGAGGAGTGCTCCCGTTGGCCGCCGGAAGGGCGCTCCCGTTGGCCGTCGGAGGGGCGGGGCTCCGGGGCCGGGGCCGCCCACTGGTAGCGGGGCCGGCGCCCGTCGCCGTCCGACTGGCGGTCGTCGACGGTCTCCGGGCGACGGTCGTGGCCGGAGGCGGCCGGACGGTCGTGAGCGCGCCCGGTCCGGTGGTCGTGGCCCGGATCCGGGCGGCGGTCGTAGCCGGCGTCCGGGCGCTCGTACGCCGGGGGGCGGCGGGGCGGCGCGTCCTCGTCGGGCTCCGGGAGCCAGCCCGGCTCGGACCGGCCGGCGGGGGAGACGGGTCGGTCCCGCCCTGCCGGCTCGTACCGGGGGGTGCGGGTGTCGTAGCGGTCGGGACCGGCGTGGTCGCGCTGCCGGGGGGAGTCGACGGGCCGGCCGGGGGCGTCGTACCCGCCCCGGTCGTTGCGGTGCGGCGGCTCCTGCCGGGGCGGCCACTGCCGGTCGTCCGGCCGGCGCGGCTCGGCGTGCGGGTGGCGGTACGACTCGTCGCCGTACCGCCGCGCGTCGAGGCCGTCCGGCCGGCCGTTCCACGCGTCCTGCCGACCGGGCCGCCCGTCGGGCAGGTCGTCCCACGACCGGCCGATGTAGGTCCCGTCCGGTTTGGTGGGCGCGAGCGGCGGCACCTCGGCCCGACCCACGGCGGAGCGGCCCCGGGGCGCGGACGGTGCGTGTTCGACGCCCATGTCGCCCGCGTAGCGCTGGCCGGGGAACTGCGGGTGCCACTCGGTGGTGGGCTCGATCATCCAGGCCGGTTCGGCGGAGTCGTGCCAGTGGTCGGAGTAGCGGCTCATCCGGTCGCCCCGCCGCCACGGAGGGTAGGCGGAGCGCCCTGGGACCGCCGTCGGCGGGCGGGCGCGCCCGGGTGCCCGGCTGGCGTCCGTCCGCTCACGGCGGCGCCCCGGTGGCCGGCCCGCGTCCGCTCGCTCACGGCGATGTCACCTCGTTGCAAAATTGTCGCGCTGGGCGCTCCACGTGCCGGTAGAGTCGCCCCCTCCGGTACGGCGTGGCTGCGGAAGGAGGGTAGCGGCGTGGGCTCGCTCACCGCCACTGTGGCACCGCCCACCGCCCCAAACGTTATCCTATGGTTCCGGACATTTAAGGCTATAACCGGATCAGGCTTCCGACGTTACGCCACGTACCGGCAGGCGTCCGTGGCGGGCGTCGTCACCAACACGGTCTTCGGCTTCCTGCGGTGCTACGTCCTGCTCGCGGCGGTCGGCACGACCGGCACGGTGGCCGGGTACGACCGGGGGCAACTCGCCACCTTCGTCTGGGTGGGCCAGGGCCTGCTGGCGGTGGTCCTCCTCTGGGGCTGGACCGAGCTGGCCGACCGGATCCGCACCGGCGACATCGCCAGCGACCTGCTCCGGCCCGTGCACCCCGTGACCAGCCATCTCGCCGCCGACCTGGGCCGCGCCGGCCACGCCGCGCTGGTCCGGTTCCTGCCGCCGGTGCTGGTCGGGCCGCTCTTCTTCGAGGTCCACGTGCCCCGCCGCTGGTCCACCCTGCCGATCTTCGCGTTCTCCGCCGTCGTCGCCGTGGTCCTCTGCTTCGGCTGCCGCTTCCTGGTCAACGCGACCGCGTACTGGTTGCAGGACGTCCGGGGGCCGGTGATCCTCTGGACCCTCGCCTCGGGGGTGCTCGCGGGGCTCTACTTCCCGCTGCGCTTCCTGCCGGAGTGGCTCCAACTCGTCCTCTGGTGGGGCACCCCCTTCCCGAGCCTGCTCCAGACCCCGCTCGACGTGCTGGTCGAGCGCGACCCGACCGGCGACCAGGTCGGGCTGGTCGGCCTCCAGGTCGCCTGGGCGGTGCTGATCCTGGCCGCCTGCCGGCTGGTGCAGCGCCGCGCGGAACGCCGCCTGGTGGTCCAGGGTGGCTGACGCGTCGGGCGGGACGCTGGCCGCGTACCGGGCGCTGCTCGGCGCGCAGGCGCGGGCGCAGACGGCGTACCGGACCTCGTTCGCGATCGACCTGGTCGGCAACGTCGGGTCCACCGTCTTCGACGTGCTCACCGTGCTGGTGATCTTCGGGGTGACGCGGGAGCTGGGCGGCTTCACGCTGCGCGAGACGATGGTGATGGTCGGCCTCTCGACCTGCGCCTTCGCCGTCGCCGACCTGCTGGTGGGCAACATCGAGCGGCTGCCCCGGTACGTGCGCACCGGGCTCTTCGACGCCGTGCTGGTCCGCCCGCTCGGCGCCCTGCCCCAGCTGCTGCTGATGGACCTGCCGCTGCGCAAGGTGTCGCGCGCGCTCTTCGGCCTGGCCGTGCTGGTCGTCGCCGTCGGCTCGGCCGGTGTCGAGTGGACCCCGGCGCGGGCGCTGCTGGTGGTCCTCGCCCCGCTGGCCGGCGTGGTCTTCTTCGGGTCGGTCTTCGTGGCCACCGCCACCGTCTCGTTCTGGTGGGTCGACTCGGGGGAGCTGGCCAACTCGGTGACCTACGGCGGGCGGGACTTCACCTCGTACCCGGTCACCGTCTTCGAGGGCTGGTTCCGCGCGGTGTTCGCGTACGGCCTGGGCTTCGCCTTCGTCAGTTACCACCCGGCGCTGACGCTGCTCGGCCGCGCCGACCCGCTCGGCCTGCCGGCGTGGGTCGGCTGGGCCGCGCCGGCCGTCGCGCTGGTCGCGGCCGCCGGGGCGGCGGCGGCCTGGCGCACCGGGGTCCGCCACTACCGGAGTACGGGGTCATGAGCGACGACGTCATCGTGGCCGACGGGCTGCGCAAGGAGTTCACCGTCCGGGTGCGGGCCGGCCGGCTGCGGCGGGAGAAGCGGCGGGTCACCGCCGTCGACGGGATCGACCTGCGGGTGCCCCGCGGCGAGATGCTCGGCTACATCGGTCCCAACGGCGCCGGCAAGTCGACGACGCTCAAGATGTTCACCGGCGTGCTGACGCCCTCCGCCGGCGAGGTACGCGTGTGCGGGCTGCGTCCGGTGGCCCAGCGGACCCGGCTCGCGCTGCGCGTCGGCGTGGTCTTCGGCCAGCGCTCCCAGCTCTGGTGGGACCTGCCGCTGGGCGACTCGTTCGCGCTGCTTCGGCACGTCTACCGGGTGCCGGCCGCCGCGCACGCCGCCCGGCTGCGCCGCTGCCGGAGCCTGCTCGACCTGGATCCGTTCCTGGACACCCCGGTCCGGCAGCTCTCCCTCGGGCAACGCATGCGCGGCGAGCTGACCGCCGCCCTGCTGCACGGCCCGGAGGTGCTCTTCCTCGACGAGCCCACCATCGGCCTCGACGTGGTCAGCAAGCAGGCGGTCCGCGGCTTCCTCGCCGAGCTGGGCCGGGCCGGGGACACGACGCTGGTGCTCACCACGCACGACCTGGCCGACATCGAGCGGCTCTGCCGGCGCCTGGTGGTGGTCGACCACGGGCGGGTGGTGCACGACGGGTCGATCGCCGCGCTGCACGAGCGGTACGGGTCGCGCCGGCTGCTCGTCGCCGACCTCGACGCCCCGCTGCCCGAGCCGCCGGCGCTGCCCGGCGCGCCGCTGCAGCGGCAGGAGGCGGACGGGCACCGGCTCGTCTTCGCGCTGGAGTCGGCGGGGGTGGCCGAGGTGGTGGCGGCCCTGGCCGGGCTGGGCGCGCTGCGGGACGTCTCGATCGTCGAGCCGGACATCGAGGACGTGGTGGCCCGGCTCTACCGCAGCCGCTGACGCCGTGACGGCGACGGCCCCGCCCCGCGGTGCGGGAGGGGCCGTCGGCGCGGTGGGCTCAGACCGGGTCGCCGATGTTCACCCGGGGCGCGGGGGCGCGCATCCGGCGGAACGTGATCGACCGCATGATGGCGTAGAGGTAGAGCGAGCCCATCCGCTGCCCGGTGTTCGGGAAACGCTCCCGGACCAGCTTGCGGATCTTGCGCGAGATCAGGACCGAGTCGACCACCACGCCCAGGGCGAGCGCGCCCCAGAGGATGTTGGAGACCAGGCGGACGACCGGCGGCATCGCGGCGTTCGAGCCGATCAGCACGATCAGCGCCCCACCGAAGAACCAGGTGCCGACCGTACGCCGGGAGTCGACCACGTTGCGGGCCAGCAGCCGCTCCGGGCCACGGTCGCGGGGGCCGCCCTCACGGCGGAACTCCTCCGCCGCCTCGGCGCGCAGCTGGCGCTTGCGCTCCCGCTGCTCCTCCTTGGTCAGCGGCTTGGTGGCCGCGGCCGGCCGGCGGCCGGCGGTCGGCCGCTTCGGGGTGGCCTTGCCCAGCTCCTTCTTGCTCGGGGTGTAGCCCCGGGGCTGGGCGGGCGTGGACTCCTCGTCGGGGGTCACCGGGGTGACGGCCTCGTCGACGAGGTCGGAGGACTTGCGGCGAAACAGCGACGGCACGCGGAAAGGGTAGCCAAACGACGGCGCCCGGTGCACATCGCGGTGCACCGGGCGCGTACGGGAGTGGTCGACGTTACGGACGCTCGACGTGCGCGCCCAGGTCCGCCAGCTTCGCCTCGAAGTCCTCGTAGCCCCGGTTGATCAGGTCCACGCCGTAGACCCGGGAGGTGCCCTCGGCGGCCAGCGCGGCGATCAGGTGGCTGAAACCGGCCCGCAGGTCGGGGATGACCAGGTCGGCGGCGTGCAGCTTGCTCGGCCCCGCGATCACCGCCGAGTGCTTGAAGTTGCGCCGGCCGAAGCGGCACGGCGTGCCGCCCAGGCAGTCCCGGTAGACCTGGATGTTGGCGCCCATCGAGTTGAGCGCCTCGGTGTAGCCCAGCCGCTGCTCGTAGACCGTCTCGTGGACGATGGACAGGCCCCGGGCCTGGGTGAGCGCCACCACCAGCGGCTGCTGCCAGTCGGTCATGAAGCCGGGGTGCACGTCGGTCTCCAGCGCCACCGAGCGCAGCTCGCCGCCCGGGTGCCAGAACCGGATCCCGCCCTCCTGGCCCGGGTCGCCCAGCTTCGGCGGCCGGGCGTCGGTGACCTCGTACTCGCCGCCGACGGAGCGGAAGATGTTCAGGAAGGTCATCATGTCGGCCTGCTGCGCGCCGAGCACCTCGACGTGGCCGCGGGTGGCCAGCGCCGCCGCCGCCCAGCTCGCGGCCTCGATCCGGTCCGGGATCGGCCGGTGCGTGTAGCCGTGCAGCTTCGGCACACCCTGGATCTCGATGACCCGGTCGGTGTGCACCTTGATGATCGCGCCCATCTTCTGCAGGATGCAGATCAGGTCGATGATCTCCGGCTCCACCGCGGCGTTGCGCAGCTCGGTGACGCCCTCGGCCATCACGGCCGTGAGCAGCACCTGCTCGGTCGCGCCGACGCTCGGGTACGGCAGGGCGAACTTGGTGCCGTGCAGCCCGTTCGGCGCCGACAGGTGCAGCCCCTCCGGGGTCTTCTCGACCGTCGCGCCGAACTCCCGCAGCGCCTGGAGGTGGAAGTCGATCGGGCGCGGCCCGATGTGGCAGCCCCCCAGGTCGGGGATGAACGCGTGGCCGAGGCGGTGCAGCAGCGGCCCGCAGAACAGGATCGGGATCCGGCTGGAGCCCGCGTGCACGTTGATCTGGTCCGTGCTGGCGCTCTCCACGTTCGCCGGGTCGAAGACGAGCTCGCCGTCCTCCCCGCCGTCGGTGACCTTGACGCCGTGCAGGCCGAGCAGGCCCCGGACCACCTCGACGTCGCGGATCTTCGGCACGTCGAACAGTCGGCTCGGGCTGTCACCCAGCAGCGCGGCGACCATCGCCTTCGAGACCAGGTTCTTCGCGCCGCGCACGCGGATCCGCCCTTCGAGCGGAGTACCTCCGTGTACGACCAGGACGTCGTCGGTCAACGCAACCTCCAGCGCGTCGGTGCTGCCGTGTTGATGGTGGGCTCGCGATTGTCATCGCTACCCGGAATGCGGCCATGTCGAAACGGCCCGCGTGAGTCGTCGCACCGGCAGCATAGCCCTCGGTGACGATCATGGACCCGGTCACATCGCCCCTGAGGGTACTTATCGGCGATCCGACCCTTTTCCGTGCCAAGTCCGCTACGGACGGTGATCAGCCCGCTGCCGGCGGCGGGGTGTCGGCACCGGGCAGGGCCAGCATCTTCTCCAGCGCGACCCGGGCGTGGTGCGCGGTGTCGGGGTCGACGGTGATCTGGTTGACCAGCCGGCCGGCCGCCAGCTCCTCCAGCGCCCAGACCAGGTGGGGCAGGTCGATCCGGTTCATGGTCGAGCAGTAGCAGACGGCCTTGTCCAGGAACATGATCTGCTTGTCCGGGTGGGCCAGCGCGAGCCGGCGGACCAGGTTCAGCTCGGTGCCGACCGCCCAGGCCGAGCCGGCCGGGGCCGCCTCGATGGCCTTGATGATGTATTCCGTCGAACCGACGAAGTCGGCGGCGGTGACCACCTCGTGCCGGCACTCCGGGTGGACCAGCACGTTCACCCCCGGCACCCGCTCCCGCACGTCGTGGACGCTGTCCAGCGTGAAGCGGCCGTGCACCGAGCAGTGCCCGCGCCACAGGATCATCCGCGCGTCGCGCAGCTGCTCCGGGGTGAGCCCGCCGTTCGGCTTGTGCGGGTCGTAGAGGACGCAGTCGTCCAGCGAGAAGCCCATCTCCAGCACCGCCGTGTTGCGGCCCAGGTGCTGGTCGGGGAAGAAGAAGACCTTCGACCCCTGCTGGTACGCCCACTCCAACGCCCGCTTCGCGTTCGACGAGGTGCAGACCACGCCGCCGTTGCGCCCGACGAAGCCCTTGATGTCCGCCGAGGAGTTCATGTAGGTCACCGGGACGGTCTCCGCCGCGATGCCCAGTTCGGTGAGCACGTCCCAGGCGGTCTCGACCTGCGACAGCACCGCCATGTCCGCCATCGAGCAGCCGGCGGCCAGGTCGGGCAGGATGACCTTCTGCGCGTCCGAGGTGAGGATGTCGGCGCTCTCGGCCATGAAGTGCACGCCGCAGAAGACGATGTACTCGGCGTCGGGCCGGGCCGCCGCCTCGCGGGCCAGCTTGAACGAGTCGCCGGTCACGTCGGCGAACTGGATCACCTCGTCGCGCTGGTAGTGGTGCCCCAGCACGAAGACCTTGCTGCCCAGCGCCGCCTTCGCCGCCGTCGCCCGGGCCACCAGGTCCGGGTCGCTGGGCGCCGGCAGGTCACCCGGACACTCGACGCCGCGCTCCGTGGCGGGGTCGCTGCCCCGGCCGAGCAGCAGCAGTGCCGTCGCGGTGTTGGAGGGTTCCACCCAGGTCGAAGTCACGTGCCCCATGGTCCCACAGTGCGGCCTCGGCGCAGCCTCCACCGGTGTGTGCTGCCACACTGCTCGACATGCGCGTGCTGCTCTGTCCGGACAAGTTCGCCGGTACCCTGCCGGCCCCGCAGGTCGCCGAGGCCGTGGCCACCGGCTGGCGGGAGGTGGCGCCCGCCGACGACCTGCTCGTCCGGCCCCTGTCGGACGGTGGGCCGGGCTTCCTCGACGTGCTCTCCGACGCCCTCGGCGGGCGCCGGATCCCGGTGCCGACCGTCGACCCGCTGGGCCGCCCGACGGCCGGTGAGATCCTGCTCACCGACGGCGGTGCGACCGCCTGGCTGGAGAGCGCCCAGGCGTGCGGGCTGCACCTGCTCGACGCGGATGAGCGGGACCCGAAGACCACGTCCTCGTACGGGCTGGGGGTGCTGGTGGCCGCCGCCGTGGAGGCCGGCGCCCGGACGGTCGTGATCGGGCTGGGCGGCTCCGGCACCAACGACGGCGGCGCGGGCATGCTCACCGCGCTCGGCGTGACCCCGCTGGACGCCACCGGCCAGGCACTGCCGTACGGCGGGGCCGCGCTCGGCGCGGTGGACGCCCTCGACGGCGCGCCCCGGCTGCGCG
Source organism: Micromonospora sp. NPDC047812 (assembly GCF_040704175.1). Taxonomy (NCBI): domain Bacteria; kingdom Bacillati; phylum Actinomycetota; class Actinomycetes; order Micromonosporales; family Micromonosporaceae; genus Micromonospora; species Micromonospora sp. NPDC047812. The sequence goes on from NZ_JBEYRY010000003.1 coordinate 286,951, forward strand.
ACGCCCGCCTGGTGGCCGCCACCGACGTGGACAACCCGCTGCTCGGGCTGCACGGGGCCAGCAACGTGTTCGGCCCGCAGAAGGGCGCCGACCGCGCCGACGTGCTGCTTCTCGACGCCGCGCTGGAGCGCTTCGCCGCCGTGCTGGAGCGGGACCTGCCCGGCTGCCCCGAACGGCTGGGCGCGCTGCCCGGCGGTGGCGCGGCCGGCGGGCTGGGCGCGGCCGTCCTGGCGCTGGGCGGGCACTGCGAGTCGGGCATCGGCCTGGTCACCCGGGCGATCGGGCTGGACGTCACGCTCGACGCGGTCGACCTGGTGATCACCGGGGAGGGCTCGTTCGACCACCAGTCGCTGCGCGGCAAGGTGGTGGCCGGGGTGGCCGGCGCCGCCCGGGACCGGGGCGTGCCGTGCGTGGTGGTCGCGGGCCGGGTGAGCACCGGTCGGCGGGAGGCCGGGGCGGCCGGGGTGACCGACGCGTACAGCCTGGTGGAGCACTTCGGGGGCGAGGAACGCGGCGGGCTGGCCGCCGCGATGGAACGCCCGGCCGAGGGGCTGCGGGCGCTCGGCACCCGGCTCGCCCGGCAGTGGAGCCGCTGACCACGCCCCCTGTCCGGACGCACCGGGCGGCGGCCCTGGTCACGCCGAACGGGTGGGGTCGGCCGTGGCGGCGTACCATCGGATCTGGACCACACCGGGAATGACTGGGCGACAGGAGATGTTGGCCAGTGCGTCCGGACCCAACCGCGCAGGGAGATTTCACGTGACCACGCCAGCGCAGACCGAGTCGACCGAGGCCAAGGCCCCCACGTCCGTCGTCCTCACCGACGTCGCGGCGCAGAAGGTCAAGGCCCTGATCGAGCAGGAAGGCCGCGACGACCTGCGGCTCCGGGTCGCCGTGCAGCCGGGTGGCTGCTCCGGCCTGCGGTACCAGCTCTTCTTCGACGAGCGGTCGCTCGACGGTGACGTCGTGACCGACTACGACGGGGTCGAGGTCGTCGTCGACCGGATGAGCGCCCCCTACCTGGCCGGCGCCACCATCGACTTCGCCGACCGGATCGACGCCCAGGGCTTCACCATCGACAACCCCAACGCGGGCAACTCCTGCGCCTGCGGTGACTCGTTCAGCTGAGCCAGACCTCCGCTGACCACGGCGGGGCCGTCCCACGGGGCGGCCCCGCCGTCGTCTTCCGGTCGGGAACGGGCCGTCGGGAAGGTGACCCGGGGCCGACCGACAGGTCATCCTGAGGGGGCCGGGCCGGTAGGCTGACCGGCGCCCTGCTCCCGACCCCGAGGTTGACATGAAGATCGCCGTGACCGGCTCGATCGCCACCGACCATCTGATGAGCTTCCCCGGTCGCTTCGCCGACCAGTTCCTCGCCGACCAGCTGCACAAGGTCTCGCTCTCCTTCCTGGTGGACGACCTGGTGCTGCGGCGCGGCGGGGTGGCGGCCAACATCGCCTTCGGCATGGGGCAGCTCGGCCTGCGCCCGGTGCTGGTCGGCGCGGTCGGCGCGGACTTCGCCGACTACCGCTCCTGGCTGGAGCGGCACGGCGTCGACTGCGACTCGGTGCACGTCAGCGAGGTGGCGCACACCGCCCGGTTCGTCTGCACCACGGACATCGACATGTGCCAGATCGCCTCGTTCTACGCCGGGGCGATGAGCGAGGCCCGCAACATCGAGCTGGCGCCGGTGGCCCGCCGTCTCGACGGGCTGGACTTGGTCCTGGTCGGCGCGAACGACCCGGAGGCGATGCTGCGGCACTCCGCCGAGTGCCGGGAGCGCGGCTACCGGTTCGCCGCCGACCCGTCCCAGCAGCTCGCCCGCATGGAGGGCGCGGACGTCGTCGCGCTGATCGAGGGCGCCGAGTACCTGATGACCAACGACTACGAGAAGTCGCTGCTGCAGAGCAAGGCCGGGCTGACCGACGCGCAGCTGCTCGACCGGGTCAGGGTGCGGGTCACCACGCTGGGCAAGCACGGGGTGGAGATCGCCGGGCGGGACTTCGACCCGATCCACGTGCCGATCGCGCGGGAGACCGAGGCGGTCGACCCGACCGGCGTCGGCGACGGGTTCCGGGCCGGCTTCTTCACCGCGCTCTCCTGGGGCCTCGGGCTGGAGCGCGCCGCCCAGGTCGGCTCGCTGCTCGCCACGCTGGTGCTGGAGACCGTCGGCACGCAGGAGTACGAGGTCCGCCGCGACCTGTTCGTCAAGCGCCTGGCCGAGTCGTACGGCGACGCCGCCGCCGAGGACGTCCGCCCGCACCTCGTGCCGTAACACCGGCACCGGTCTTGTCCGCCGGGCCGCCGGGAGTGGGCAGGAACACCCCTGGCGGTCCGGGGCGGCGCGGCCTGTCCGCCCCGGACCCGCCGGCCCCGCGCACCGTGGTCAGTGGCGGCGGCGGACGTCGAAGGCGGGGCCGTCGGGGCCGGTGACCGTGCCGAGGAACTCGTGGCCGCGCATCCGGCACCAGGCCGGGATGTCCACCGCCGCGGCCGGGTCGTCGGCGAGCACCCGCACCACCGTGCCGACCGGCAGCTCGGGCAGCCGCCGGGCCGCCGCGATCACCGGCAGCGGGCAGCGCTGACCGCGGCAGTCGAGGATCTCCGCCGGCGCCGTCACAGCCCCACCACCCCGGCCTCGGCGCGCAGTTCCGCCACGACGCCGGGCAGTTCGGCGAGGAACCTCTCGACGTCGGCCTCCGTCGTCTCCCGGTGCAGCGAGACCCGCACGTTGCCGTGCGAGAGCACCCCCATCGCCTCCAGCACGTGCGACGGCCGCAGCGTCGACGACGTGCACGAGGAGCCCGAGGAGACGGCGAAGCCGCGCCGGTCGAGCGCGTGCAGCAGGGCCTCGCCGTCGACGTAGAGGCAGGAGAAGGTCACCAGGTGCGGCAGGCGGTGGTCGGGATCACCCACCACCTCCACGTCCGGCACCTCCGCCGCCACCCGGGCCCGGATCCGGGCCACCAGCGGCGTCAGCCGGGCCGCCTCGGCCGCGGCGTCGGCCGCCGCCGCGCGCAGGCTCGCCGCCGCCGCGACCACCGCCGGCAGGTTGAGCGTTCCGGGGGTACGCCCGGCCTCCCGCTCGTCGGCCGGCCAGGGCGACTCCCACCGGGTGCCCTTGCGCACCACCAGCACCCCCACGCCGGGTGGCCCGCCCCACTTGTGCGCGCTGGCGCTCAGCATCGACCAGCCCGTGGGCACGGGCGCCCTGCCCACCACCTGGGCGGCGTCCACGTACAGCGGCACCCCGGCCTCGGCGCACTCGCGCGCGGCCTCGGTCACCGGCTGTAGCGTGCCGACCTCGTGGCTGGCGGCGATCAGCGCGGCCAGCGCCACGCCCGGCGTCCGGACCGCCGCCGCCCAGCCGGCCAGGTCGAGCCGGCCCAGCCGGTCCACCGGCACGGAGGTCGCCGTGCCGCCCGCCGCCACGTGCCGCTCGGCGGCGTGCAGCACCGCCGAGTGTTCGATCGCGGAGTGCACCAGCGTGGGACCGACCCGCCGCCGGCCGGCCAGCCCGCCCAGCACGGCGGAGTGCGCGGCCGCCGTACCGCTGGGGGTGAAGGACAGCTCGTCGGCGCGGACGCCGAGGGTCTGCGCGGTGGCCTCGCGGGCGGCGTCGAGCAGTTGACGGGCGCGGCGGGCCTGTGCGTAGAGCCGGCCGGGGTCGGCCCAGCCGTCGTCGAGGGCGGCCAGCAGCGCCTGTCGGGCGACCGGATGCAGCGGCGCGGCGGTGGCCGCGTCCAGGTAGACCGGGGATGCGCTCACGCCAGCCAACGTATCGCGCCGGTATGCCCAAGATCCCCCCGATGGGGGCCGACAGCGACCCCAACACGGTCCAGCCCGTCATGGTCGAGTAATCTGCGACCGTCGGTGACGCCTTTGCCGCTGGTGCTGTCGCTCCGCAGGCGGAGGGCAGGGACAAGACACCGCGGCGCGCTAGGGAGGCAGGACCAGGTGGTCGCAAGGAGTTCGGAGGTACGGCCGTCGGCCGTACGGCACAGCGCTTCCCCAGGAGCCGGTGGGCGCCGGGGACGTGGTGCCGGTCGGATCGCCGGGCTCGGTCTCGGCGGAGCGGCGCTGCTGGTCCTGCTCACGGGCTGCGACGTCGGCGCGGCGTTCGGCGGCTTCGGCTGGCCGCAGGGCGGCATCACGCCCGAGTCGCACCGGATGTACGACCTGTGGATCGCCTCGTGCATCGCGGCGCTCGCGGTCGGCGTCTTCGTGTGGGGCCTGATCTTCTGGTGCGTCGTGCGCTACCGCAAGCGGGGCAACGAGCTGCCGGTGCAGACCCGTTACAACATGCCGATGGAGTTCCTCTACACCATCGCGCCGATCCTGATCGTCTCCGTGCTCTTCTACTACACGGCGATCGTGCAGACCGACGTGGTGCGGACGACCAAGAACCCCGACGTCACGGTCGAGGTGGTCGCGTTCAAGTGGAACTGGCAGTTCAACTACCGCGACGGCCAGGGCCAGGACGCCAACACGGTCGCCTCCGTGCTCGGCACCAGCGAGGTCATCCCGATCCTGGTGCTGCCGACCGACCGGTCCATCCGGTTCGAGGAGACCAGCCGCGACGTCATCCACTCGTTCTGGGTGCCGGAGCTGCTGTTCAAGCGCGACGTCATGCCGGGCAAGATCCGCAACGTCTTCGAGGTCTCGAAGCTGGAGTCCGAGGGCGCCTACGTCGGCCGCTGCGCGGAGCTCTGCGGCAGCTACCACGCCTTCATGAACTTCGAGCTGCGGGTCGTCTCCCCGGAGAAGTACGAGCAGTTCCTTGCGGCCAAGCGGGACGGCAGGTCCACGCAGGAGGCGCTGACGGCCATCGGCGAGGACCCGTACGCGAAGACGACGAAGCCGTTCGAGACCCGTCGCACCGAGGCCAACTTCAACCCGGACGACGCGCCGGCCGGCGCGGGAAGCTGAGGGATCGGGCATGAAGACCGAGTGGCGCATCTTCCTGGTCATCGCCGGGTTCCTGCTCTTCGCCACCTTCCTCTACGGCGGGTGGACCGCCGCCGACTCCGGTGGCCAGGTCGAGTGGGTCGGTACGGTCGCCCTGCTGCTGAGCTTCCTGCTCTGCTCGATGTGCGGCGGCTTCTTCTGGTTCGTCTCCCGCCGCATCGACCTCCGGCCGGAGGACCGGCCGGACGGCGAGATCGCCGACGGCGCGGGCGAGATCGGCTTCTTCAGCCCCGGCAGCTACTGGCCGCTGGGCCTGGCCATCGCCGTCGGGATCGCCGGCTTCGGCCTCGCGTTCTGGCAGTTCTGGCTGCTCGGCCTGGGCATGGTGGCGGTCACGTTCTCCGTCTGCGGCCTGCTGTTCGAGTACTACAGCGGCACCCGGCGCACCGCCGAGCACTGATCGGCCGGTCACCCCGCGAACGTCCCGAAGGCCCGCCTCCCCGGGGAGGCGGGCCTTCGGCGTGGGACGGGCTGTGCGGGCGCGGGAGACGTGCTCGGCGGCGCTGCTCGGACACCGCGTGCCGGCCGCCGCGGCGGTGTCAGGCGGCGGCGGTGCTCGGACACCGCGTGCCGGCCGCCGCGGCGGTGTCAGGCGGTGGCGGTGCTGTCAGGCGGCCCGGCGGCGGGCCGCCGGGCGGCGCCGGGCGTTCGCGCGCTTCAGGTGGAACGCGAAGGTGGTGACGAGCACGGCCGCGCCGCAACCCGTGCAGACCAGTTCGGGGCAGTCGGCGCCGTGGCCGTCGGCGCACGGCGGCGCCTCGAACGGCTCGACGCCCTCACAGGTGTCGCAGTAGAGCTCGCGCTCCGACACGGGCGTCTCCTCTCGCTCCGGTCCCGTGGGTGTCGCACACGCCCGACGGGGATCGCCGCGCTCGACGGCGCAGGACGGATGTGGGAACTACTCAGCTGTAGTTTCCCACGGGGGTCCGACAACCTTCGGGCGGCACCCGGTGGCGACCGGTGCTCACTGGGAGCGCGCGACCTCGATCCAGCGGTCGAGGACGCGGGCGGCGGCCCCGGAGTCGACGGACTCGGCGGCCCGGTCGATCCCGGTCCGCAGGGCCTCGGTGAGGTCGCCGTCGAGCGGACCCTGCGTGGCCAGCGCCGCCGCCGCGTTGACCAGGACCGCGTCGCGCACCGGGCCGGTCTCGCCGGCCAGCAGCCGACGAACCACGTCCGCGTTGAAGGCGGCGTCACCGCCGCGCAGGTCGGCCAGGGTGGCCCGGGGTACGCCGAGGTCGGCCGCGTCCAGCAGCGACTCCCTGACGACGCCGCCCTGGGCCGCCCAGACCCGGGTCGGCGCGGCGGTGGTGAACTCGTCCAGCCCGTCCTCGCCGCGCATCACCAGCACCGAGTCGCCCCGGGCGGCGAAGACGCCGGCCATCACCGGAGCCATCCGGGCGTCGAAGCAGCCGACCGCTCCGGCGCGGGGCCGTGCCGGGTTGGTCAGCGGGCCGAGGAAGTTGAACACCGTGGGCACGCCCAGCTCCCGGCGTACCGGGCCGGTGTGCCGCATCCCGGGGTGGAACCGGGCCGCGAAGCAGAAGCCCATGCCGGCCTCGGCGACGCACCGGGCCACCCCCTCGGGGCCCAGGTCGAGCGGCACGCCGAGGAATTCCAGCACGTCGGCGGTGCCGCAGGAGGAGGAGGCCGCCCGGTTGCCGTGCTTGACCACCCGGACGCCGGCGCCGGCCACCACCAGCGAGGCCATGGTGGAGATGTTGACCGTGTGCGCGAGGTCACCGCCGGTGCCGACCACGTCGAGGGCGGTGGCGCGCAGCTCGTCGGGCAGCTCGACCGGGACCGCCCGGCCGAGCATCGCCTCCACCAGCCCGGCCAGCTCGGCCGAGGTCTCGCCCTTGGCGCGCAGCGCGACGACGAAGCCCGCCATCTGCGCCGGGGCGGCCGAGCCGGCCATGATCTCGCCCATCGCCCAGGCGGTGTCGGCGGTGGCGAGTTCCTCGCCGCGCAGCAGCGCGTTGAGCAGGTGCGGCCAGGTCCGATCGCCCATGGCGGGCCTCCCGAGCGTGCGAGATGCGGGTGGGATGGGAACCGGCACCGGTCGGCCCGGCGCCGCGGCGGGCCGGAGCGGGGGACGTCAGGCGGGCGCGTGCGTCCGCAGCAGCTCGGCCACCGTGGTGCCGGTGGTCACCGGGTCGAGCGGGTGCACCAGGGTGGCGTCGACCTCGGCGTAGGCCGCGAGCCACCGGTCGGCGGCGCGGGCGATCACCACGCAGGTCGGGGGGGCGTCGGCCCGGTCGTCCTTGATCTGCCGGGCGATGCCGATGCCGCCGCCCGGGCTCGCCTCGCCGTCGAGCACCAGCAGGTCGATCTCGTAGTCGTCGACGAGCCGGACGCACTCGGCGTAGTCGGACGCCTCGACGAACTCGATCCGCAGGCCGGGCGCGGGGCGCGGGCCGACGGCGAGCCGCATCCGGTCGCGGACCTGCGGGTCGTCGCTGTAGAGCAGGACGGTGCAAAGACGATCGCTCATGCCGGCACTCCGCTTCGCTCCGTGCCGTCGTGCGGCACCATCACACTGAGCTTGTTGACTCGTTCGCTGCGGCTGGTCGGTCGGACTGGCGCCCACCTCGCAGCCGCCCGCTGATCGTACCGGTCGGTGTGAGGTGGGCGACGTCCGGCCGGTGGCGGTGCGCGGGGCGTACCGGCCGGTCCGGCTCAGGCGGTGGGCTCCACGGCACGCTGACGGGCCTCCTGGCGGTCCAGGTCGCGGTCGACGCGGCGGGCCTCCCGCTCGGCGTGGCGCATCCACTGCACGACCAGCACGGCCAGCATGGTCACGCTGACGAACTCGCCGCCGGCCCAGAGGATGCCGCCCGCGACCACCTGGTCCTGCCAGGGGTCCGACCAGGTCAGCCCGAGCGAGGGGTACCAGTCGCCGCCGAACAGCGTGCTGCTCTGCATGATGGTGAGCCCGAGCACGGTGTGGAACGGCACGGAGAGCAGCATCAGCAGCGCCCGCGCCGGGTACGGCCAGCGGCCCGGCAGCGGGTCGAGGCCGAGCAGCGGCCAGAAGAACACGCAGCCGGTCATGATGAAGTGCGCGTGCACGACCTCGTGCGCCCACACGTGCTCCAGCGTGTAGCGGTACAGGTCGGTGAAGTAGAGCGCGAACGGGTTCACCACGAAGATGGCGAACGCCACCAGGGGGAAGCTGTAGATCCGGGCGATCCGGCTGTGCACGACCGCCAGCAGCCGCCTGCGCGGTCGCGGCGGCAGGGTGCGCAGGGCCAGCGTCACCGGCGCGCCCAGCGCGAGGAAGATCGGCGAGATCATGGAGAGCACCATGTGCTGGACCATGTGCACCGACAGCAGCGCCGTGTCGTACGCGTGCAGGCCGCTGACGGTGACCGCCGCGATGCCGCCGAGGCCGGGGCCGAGGAAGAAGACCGTCCTGGCGACCGGCCACCGGTCGCCCCGGACCCGCAGCCGGTGCACCCCGTAGAGGTAGACGCCGGCGGCCAGCACCAGGCCGACGGCGAGCCAGCTGTCCAGCTTCGTCTCGGTGAACACCGAGGTCACGGTGAACGGCGGCGGGGTGGCCGCGGTCGCCGCCGGCGCGGCGACGGCGGCTGCGGCGGAGATCGGATCGGCGTGCAGCACGCTTTTCAGCCTAGGTCAGGCGAACCGGACTGCCCCGATCGGGCTGTGGATGCCACGGGTTTGGCCCCCCGCTGATCGCCGGCCCCGGTCAAGGGCAATAATGACCGCGTGACTGCGGCCCCAGCCATTGACAAGAGCCGGATCCACTCCCTGACCCGACCCAACATGGTCAGCGTCGGGACGATCGTGTGGCTCTCCAGCGAACTCATGTTCTTCGCGGCGCTGTTCGCGATGTACTTCTCCATCCGCGCGGCGGCACCGGAGCAGTGGGCGGAACACACCGTGCACCTCAACATCCCCTACGCGACCACCTTCACGGTGATCCTGGTGTTGTCGTCGGTGACCTGCCAGCTCGGTGTGTTCGCCGCCGAGAAGGGTGACGTGCACGCGCTGCGGCGCTGGTTCACGATCACCTTCGTGATGGGCCTGATCTTCGTCCTCGGCCAGCTCAACGAGTACCGCGAGCTGGTGCACGAGGGCATCAAGATCAACAAAGACGGTTACGGGTCGATGTTCTACCTGACCACCGGCTTCCACGGCCTGCACGTGGCCGGCGGTCTGGTCGCCTTCGTCATCTTCATGATCCGCACCACCATGGGCCGGTTCACACCGGCGCAGGCCACGTCGGCGATCGTCGTGTCCTACTACTGGCACTTCGTCGACGTCGTGTGGATCGGGCTCTACGCCATGATCTACTGGCTTCAGTGATCTTGGCGCGTCACGAACCGCGCCGCTGCTCCGTCCCCTGAGACAAGGTCCAACCGGTTAAGGACACAGGTCATGACTTCTGACAACGACCGCCGACGCGGTCTGCTCGCGCGGCTGCGCGAGCGGCCCGCGGCGCGCAGCAGGGGCCGCCGCCGGCTGGGTGCCGCGGTCCGGCTGTTCGCCGCGCTGATGCTGGCCGGCGGCGCCTACACCGTCTTCGCCCCCGGCGCGCAGGCGCAGGACACCCCGCTCACCGGTGCCGCCGCGGAGGGCAAGGCGCTGTTCGACGTGAGCTGTGTGACCTGTCACGGTCGCAACGCGCAGGGCGTCGAGGGGCGCGGGCCGAGCCTGATCGGCGTCGGCGCGGCCTCGGTCGAGTTCCAGGTCGGCTCCGGCCGCATGCCGATGGCCCGGCAGGAGGCCCAGGCCCAGCGCAAGCCGGAGCTCTTCACCGACGAGGAGACCCGCCAGCTCGCGCAGTACGTCCAGGAGCTCGGCGGCGGTCCGGTGGTGCCCGACGGTGACAACCTGCACGCCGACGGCAACATCGCCGCCGGTGGCGAGCTGTTCCGGATCAACTGCGCGCAGTGCCACGCCTTCGGCGGCGGCGGCGGCGCCCTGTCCTCCGGCAAGTACGCGCCGAGCCTGCGCCCGGCCACCGACCGGCAGATCTACGCCGCGATGCTGAGTGGCCCGCAGAACATGCCGGTCTTCGGCGACAACCAGATCTCCCCGGACCAGAAGGCGGACCTCATCGCCTACATCCAGGAGACCCTGAAGCACGACCAGGACCCGGGCGGCTTCAACCTCGGTCGGTACGGGCCGTCCACCGAGGGCCTGGCGATCTTCCTGGTGGGCATCGTCGCGCTCGTCTTCGCGAGCCTGTGGATTGCGGGCAAGTCGTGACCGGGCGGCTCATCCGATTCAGTGCCGTGGTGCCGCAGCGCGGCACCGCCCGTAGCGAGGTGACGGCATGACCACGCACACCGAGCACCAGGCCCAGCAGGGCCGGGAGCCGCTCGACGTGAACACCCCCGGGCTCAGCCAGTTCGACATCGTCCGCGAGGGCGCGCGCCGGGACGACATCGAGATCGTCCACTACGAGCCGCAGGTGGCGCCGGGCAGCAAGGCCGAGCGCCGGCTGACCCGTACCGTCGCGTCGTTCTTCCTGCTGACCGGCCTGGCGGCGACCGCCTTCCTGGTCATCTACATCTGGTGGCCGTGGGAATACCACGCCGGTAGCGGCGGCGACAAGTGGTACACCCCGCTGCTCGGCGTCACCCTCGGCGTGGCCCTGCTCGGCATCGGCTTCGGCATCCTGACCTGGGGCAAGAAGCTGCTGCCGAAGGAGGTGTCGATCCAGGACCGGCACGAGGGCGCCGTCGCCTCCGACGACCGGATCATCACCGGCCAGACCATGCTCTACATGGCCGACGAGCTGGGCGTGAAGCGCCGGCCGCTGCTCGGCATCTCGCTGCTGGCCGGTCTCGCGCCGGTCGGCGCGGTCGCCGCGGCGCCCCTGGTCGGCGGCCTGATCTCCCAGCCGCACAAGAACAACCAGATGTTCACGACCGGGTTCGCCCCGGCCGAGGGTGGCCAGAAGGTCCGGCTGGTTCGCGAGGACGGCCGGCCGGTGCGTCCGGCGGACGTCAGCACGGGTGGCCAGATCACCGTCTTCCCCGGCATCGACCACGGCGTGAGCAACCTGCACGCGGACTCGCCGACCCTGCTGATCCACCTGCGGGACTCCGACGCGCAGGAGTCGCGCCGGGCCAACGAGCGGGTCGGGCACGGCGACTACATGTGGGGCAACTACGCCGCCTACTCGAAGATCTGCACGCACGCCGGCTGCCCGGCGAGCCTGTACGAGCAGCAGACCAACCGCCTGCTCTGCCCGTGCCACCAGTCGCAGTTCCTGATCACCGACAACGCCCGGCCCATCTTCGGTCCGGCCAGCCGACGGCTGCCGCAGCTGCCGATCGAGGTGGACTCCGAGGGCTACTTCGTGGCCAAGTCCGACTACACCGAGACCGTCGGGCCCGACTTCTGGGAGCGGCCGTGAAGCGGCGCAAGTTTGACAAGGCAGCAGTGCCGGGGAACGTCGCCCGGGGAGTGGACGACCGCTTCCAGGTGGCCACCCCGCTGCGCCGGCTGCTGAACAAGGTCTTCCCGGACCACTGGTCCTTCCTGCTCGGCGAGATCGCGCTGTTCTCGTTCGTCATCCTGCTGCTGACCGGCGTCTTCCTGACGTTCTTCTACGAGCCGGCGATGACCGAGGTGGTCTACAACGGCAGCTACGCCCCGCTGCGGGGCACGCCGATGTCGGCCGCGTACGCCTCCAGCCTGGACATCTCGTTCGACGTCCGCGGTGGCCTGATCATGCGGCAGATGCACCACTGGTCGGCGCTGCTGTTCATGGCCGCCATCGTGGTGCACATGCTCCGGGTCTTCTTCACCGGCGCGTTCCGCAAGCCGCGTGAGACCAACTGGATCATCGGTTCGCTGCTGTTCTGGGTCGGCTTCCTCGCCGGCTTCACCGGCTACTCGCTGCCGGACGACGGCCTCTCCGGCACCGGCCTGCGGATCGCCTCGGCGATCATGCTCTCCATCCCGGTGATCGGCTCCTGGGTGACCTCGTCGATCTTCGGCGGGGAGTTCCCGGGCACCATCATCATCAGCCGGTTCTACATCGCCCACGTGCTGCTCGTCCCGGGCCTGCTGCTCGCGCTGATCGGCGCCCACCTGGGCCTGGTCTTCAAGCAGAAGCACACCCAGTGGCCCGGCCCCGGCCGGACCAACGGCAACGTGGTCGGCGAGCGGATGTTCCCCCGCTACGCGATCAAGCAGGGCGGCTTCTTCATGGTCGTCTTCGGCGTGATCGCGCTGATGGGCGGCCTGTTCCAGATCAACCCGATCTGGCTGTTCGGCCCGTACGAGGCGTGGGTGGTCTCGGCCGCCAGCCAGCCCGACTGGTACGTCATGTTCCTCGACGGCTCGACCCGCCTGATGCCCGCCTGGGAGATCAACATCCCGATCGGCGACGGGTACGTGATCCCGCCGCTGTTCTGGCCGACGGTCGTGCTGCCGGGCATCCTGGTCGGCCTGTCGACGCTCTACCCGTTCCTGGAGGCCCGGCGCCTCAAGGACACCAGGAGCCACAACCTGCTCCAGCGTCCCCGGGACGTGCCGGCCCGGACCGCCCTGGGCGCCATGGCGCTGGCGTTCTTCGTCGTGCTGACCCTCTCCGGCGCCAACGACGTCATCGCCGACAAGTTCCAGATCAGCCTGAACGCGATGACCTGGGCCGGCCGGATCGGCCTGCTCGTCCTGCCGCCGCTGGCGTACTACGTCACCTACCGGATCTGCCTGGGTCTCCAGCAGCACGACCGGGAGGTGCTCGCCCACGGCGTCGAGACCGGCATCATCCGGCGCCTGCCGGACGGCCGGTTCGAAGAGGTGCACCAGCCGCTCTCGGCGGCCGACGGGCACGGCGACGGCCACGGCGCGCTGCCGTACGCCGGCTGGGTCGTGCCGAAGAAGATGAACCGGCTCGGCGCCCTCGGCCCGGCCATCCGGGGCTTCTTCTACCCGATCGAGAAGCCGGCCGAGGCGCCGGTCTCGCCGGGGCACCCGCCGGTCGAACCCCGACCGGAGCGGGAGGAGATCGGCAGCGGCGAGAGCCGCCGCTGACCCGCGACACCTCGACGTGGCGCCCGCCGGAGTCCTCCGGCGGGCGCCACGTCCGTTTCCGTCCTCCGACGGTCCGACACGGGCGTGTCGGTCGGTCGCCTCCCCGACGGGGGATCGCAGGAATAACCCCGGTCAGCCGGGTATCCGTGCGATCCAACGTCTCAAGGGGGGGGAAGCATGTTGGGTATCAAACGCCTCGGCCTGCTGGCCGCGCTGGTGCTGGTGGGGATCGCGCCCGCCGCGGCGGCACAGGCCGCGGTGCAGCCGTCACAGCAGGACACCCAGTACCTGCAGGCCGTGCACCAGGTCAATCTGTTCGAGATCACCGCGGGTGACCTCGCCCAGCAGAAGGGCCAGAACCAGGGGGTCAAGGACCTGGGCGCCCGGTTCAAGACGGACCACACGCAGCTGGACCAGACGGTGCAGCAGACCGCGTCCCAGCTGGGCGTGGAGCTGCCGAGCGAGCCCACGGCGGATCAGCAGTCTGTCATCGACCAGCTGAACAACGCCAGCGGCGAGGAGTTCGACCGGCTCTGGGTGACCAGCGAGCTGGCCGGTCACGTCCAGGCCATCCAGGCCACCCAGACGGAGATCTCGCAGGGCTCCGAACAGTCGGTGGTCCAGCTGGCCCAGACCGCCCTGCCGACCCTGCAGGCGCACTACGACGCGCTGGTGCAGCTGGCGGAGCAGCTGGGCATCCCGGTGCCGCAGGCCAGCGCCAGCGGCACCCCGAGCCCGGGCGGCACGACGCCGGCCCCGGGTGGCACCACCGAGACCCCGGCTCCGGGCGGCACCACCGAGTCGCCGGCTCCGGGTGGCACCTTCGAGACGCCCGCTCCCACGCAGAGCTGACGTCCGCGCCACGACGGCCGGTCCATCCCCAGGGGTGGGCCGGCCGTTCGGCGTCCCCGGCGGGCCGCGCCGCCCGGCCGCCGCCCGCACCCGCCGCGCCGGTGGCGGCCCCGGCGCCCGCGTCAGTCGGCGTTCGCGAGGCCGATCGCGAACGCCTCCTCCAGGTCGTGCTGCGAGTACGCCCGGAAGGCGATGTGCGACTCGGTGTTGAGCACCCCCGGCACCTTGGAGATGCTGCCGGCGATCACCTGGGCGATCTGCTCGAACTCCCGGACCCGGACCATCGCGATCAGGTCGACGTGGCCGGCCACCGAGTAGACCTCGCTGACGCCGGGCAGGTTGGCCAGGTTCTCGGCCACCTCGGGGATCGAGTCGGTGGCGCAGTCGATCAGCACGATCGCGGTGATCACGGGGCATTTCTCCGTTCGTCGGCGTCGTCGCCCATGCTAGATGTTTCCCCGGCCCGGGGACGGCGGTGTGCCGGGGACGGTGAGGGCGGTGCCGGCGCGTACGGCGTCGCGCAACTGCTCGCCGGGGCCGACGGTGGCGCCGGGCCAGACGACCGCCCGCTCCACCTCACCGTGGACGACGGCGCCCGCGCCGACCACCGCCGAGCGGCAGCGGCCGGTCACCGTGGCCGTGGGGTCCACCAGGTTGCCGCCGCCCGCCGCGTGCAGGTTGGCCGCCAGGTAGTCGGCCGGCGTGCCGGTGTCGTAGAACGTGCCGGGGTACGGCACGACGGTCAGCGCGCCGGCCGCCTCCGCCGGGCGCCAGAGCGCCCGGACGAGGTCGCCGAAGCCGACCGGCAGCTCCCGCACCAGCCGCCACGGCAGCAGCGAGAAGCCGGTGAACACGTGGCCGTCGAAGGTGCCGGGCGCCGCCGGGTCGGCGGCGGGCTGGCCGAGCAGGCGTACGGAGTCGCCGTCCCAGTCGCGCAGCAGCGCGGCGATGTCGGGGCCCGGGGGGCGTGCCGGGTCGGCGAGGTAGGCGTCGGCGTTGCCGACGAGGACCCCGCGCCCGGCGATCCACTCCCGCAGGTTCGCCACCCCGCCGGCGGTGCCGAGCGGGTCGCCCGGCTCCACCGAGAGGTGGGCGCGGTCCCCGACGTGCGCGACGACCTGATCGCCGAGGTAGCAGGCGTTGACGGCGACCCGGTCGGGCCCGACCAGGCCGAGCCCGGCCAGCCGGTCCAGCGTCCGGTCGAGCAGCGGCACGTTGCCCACCGGGCAGAGCGCCTTGGGCAGCCGCTCGGTCAGCGGTCGCAGCCGGGTGCCCTCGCCGGCGGCGAGCACCACCGCGCAGAGCCCGGCCCCGTCAGCGCCCGGCGTCGTGCCGCGGCCGGAGTGGGCGGCACCGGCCCCGCCGCCGGCGGCGCGGCCGGGGCTCACGGCTTCGTGTCGGACACCGGTGGCGGGAACTGCCCGGCCAGCGGCCCGATGTCGTAGTACGCGAGCAGCCGGGCCGTCGGCCAGGTCAGCTTGGGCAGGTCGTCCAACGGGTGCCAGGCGGCCTCGTAGACCTCGGCGCCGTCGACCTTCAGCTCGGTGGTCGACGCCGGCACCTCGGCGGTGAACACGACGTCCACCCAGCCCTTGGCGTGCACCACGGCGTTCGGGACGGCGGGGCTCAGCTGCCGGGGCGAGAGCCGGATGCCGGACTCCTCGTGCAGCTCCCGGGCGGCGCCCACCACCGGCGCCTCGCCCTTCTGCAACAGGCCGGCGGGCAGGCCCCAGCCCTTGCCGGGCGGCTGGCGCAGCAGCAGCAGCCGGCCCGCGCCCTCGGCCTCGCTGTCCCGGACCAGGGTGACCGCGCCGACGATGTACTTCGGCACGGCCAGCCGGACCAGGCGGCGGCGTACCGGCAACGGCAGCCGGTAGAAGACCTGGTAGGCGATGGCCCGGCCGGTGGCGCGCGAGCGGGGGATCATGGGTCCAGGCTAGTGGCCGCGAGGAACGTTCGGACCACCCGGGCCGGAGCGGTCACTGCCGGTGGTCCACCAGGTCGATGAGCTGGCGTACGACCGTGTCCGGTTCGATCACCCGGTCGAACACCGCGACCAGCAGCGTCTCCAGGTCGGGATAGCCCAGTTCCTCCGACAGCCGCAGCAGCGGCAGGTCGCTGGCGAGGCCCCGGTCGTGCTTGCGCAGGGCCAGCCCGATGGTGGCCCGGCCGAGACGGACCTTGTCGGTGATGGAGATGCCGGGCTCGGTGTGCTCGGCGAACCAGCGGCTGATCTGCATCTGCGCCTGCGGCGACTTGACGAAGCCGAGCCACTCCCGGCGGGGGCCACGCGGGGCGACGTCGGCGTCGAAGCCGTTCGCCGCGTCGGTCTCGGTGAAGATCTCCACCACGTCGCCCTCGTCCAGCTCGGAGGAGAGGGGGGCCAGCCGGCCGTTGATCCGCGCCGCGAGGCAGTGGTCGCCCCGCTCGGTGCCCAACTCGTACGCGAGGTCCACCGGGGTCGACCCGGCGGGCAGGACGACCTGCCGCCCGTCGGCGAAGACCTGGACCTGCGCCTCGGCGAGGTCGCAGCGCAGCGATTCGAGGAACTGGGCCGGGTCGGCCGTGTCCTGCTCCCAGTCGAGCACCCGGCGCAGCCAGTCCAGCTGCTCCGCCCGGGCCGTGGCCGTGCCCCCGCCGGAGCGCGGGAAGCGGAAGTCGGCGGCGACGCCGTACTCCGCCGAGCGGTGCATCTCCTCGGTGCGGATCAGCACCTCCACGGTGCGGTTCCTGGGCCCGCAGACGCTGGTGTGCAGGGAGCGGTAGAGGTTGTTCTTGGGGGAGGCGATGAAGTCCTTGAACCGGCCGGGAACCGGCCGCCACAGGCCGTGGATCGCGCCGAGCGCCGCGTAGCAGTCGGTCGCCGGGCCGTCCACCACGATCGCGATGCGGGGCAGGTCGAAGGGGGCGCTGTGGCCACCGGCCACGGTGTCCTTCCAGATCGAGTAGAGGTGCCGGGGGCGGGGGGTCACCGCCGCGTCCACCCGGCTGCGGCGCAGGGCCGACTTCGCCCGGGCGACCACCTCGTCGAGGTACGCGTCCCAGCCCGGCCGGTCGTGCACGTGCCGGGCGATCCGGGCGTGCTCGTCGGGCTCCAGGTGCAGCAGCACCACGTCGTCGAGTTCGCGCTTGAGCGTCTGGATGCCGAGCCGGTCGCAGAGCGGGACCAGCACCTCCTGCGTCTTGCGGGCGATCCGCTCCCGGGACGCCGCGGACCGGACGCCCAGGGTGCGCATGTTGTGCAGCCGGTCGGCCAACTTGATGATCAGGACCCGGACGTCCTTGCCGGCCGCGATGATCATCTTGCGGATCGTCTCGGCCTCGGCGGCCTTGCCGTAGAAGGCCTTGTCGAACTTGGTCACCCCGTCGACCAGGTGCGCCACCTCCGGCCCGAAGTCCTCGGCGAGCGCCTGGAGGGTGTAGCGGGTGTCCTCCACGGTGTCGTGCAGCAGCGCGGCGACCAGCGTGATGGCGTCCATGCCGATCTCGGCGCAGATCTGGGCCACGGCCAGCGGGTGCGTGATGTAGGGCTCGCCGCTCTTGCGGAACTGCCCGCGGTGCATGTTCTCCGCGATGGTGTAGGCCCGGCGCAGCACGGAGGGCTCGGTGCCGGGGTGGATCGTCCGGTGGGTCCGGACGAGTTGGCTGACCGGGTCGGTGTCGGCGGTGGGCCAGCTCAGCAGCGCGCGCAGCCGGCGGGCCAGCGGCAGCTCGCCCGGTTGGGTCGGAAGGGCGCCCCCCAGGGCGGCGCCGCGTCCGGCGTCGACGTCCACGTGGGACACCTCCTCACCCCGGCTCCACGGCCGCCGACACCCGGCAACCGGGAGCAGGCCCACGAAACGGGCAGGACTGCACTTCTCTAACAGCCTAAGGGAGTGGAGGTAGTCCGATCGGTCACTTGGTCATGGGCGTTCGGTCGAGCTTTGGTGGGACGCGGCGTTCTCGGCCTTGCGTAGCAGGTCGCGGAAGCGGGCCGCGCCGCCCACCGGGGACGCCCAACCGGACGACATCTCCACCAGCCTGGTCTCCGGCCGCTCCAACCAGGACAGGATGCGTTCGGTCTCCTCGGCAGAGGCGCGCGGGACCGGGCCGTGGCCGGGCATGACGGTCTCGGCGGTCGCCCGGATCGCGGCGATCGTCGGTCGGGGATGGACACCGGGAGGTGAGACCCCCGCCCCGGCCAGCCGGCCGTGCCGCACCAGCGCCAGCTCCCAGCCGCCGTTGGCCGCCGGACGCGCGGCGGCCAGCTCGGCGATCCCGGTCAGCGCCGTCAGCCGTTGCATCCGCACGGTCGCCCGCAGCACCGCCGCCAGCCGGGACCGGGCCACCGCCGCCTCCTCGTAGCGCCGGGCGTCGGAGAGCGTGTCGATCCGGGCGAGCAGGGCGTCGACCACCGGCCCGGGGTCGCTCGCGGTGGCGGTGCGGAACGGCGCGACCGCGCGGGCGTCGTACTCCTCGGGGGAGATCCGGTGCTCGCAGGGCGCCGGGCAGCGACCCAGCTCGGCCAGCGCGCAGGCCGGCGTGACCGTGCGCAGCGAGAGCCGGTGGGTGCACTGGCGCAGCGGCACGGCGTCGTAGAAGCCGGCGGCGGCCAGCTCCGCCGCCCGCCGGGAGCTGAACGGCCCGAGGTAGGCGGCGTCGCCGGGGGAGATGGCCCGGACCACCGACAGCCGGGGGTACGGCCCGTCGGTCAGCTTCAGCCAGAGCACCCGCTCCGGGAACTTCGACCGCCGGTTGTAGGGCGGGGCGTGCGCCCCGATCAGCCGCAGCTCGCGGACCTCCGCCTCCAGCGAGTGGGCGCACTCCACCGCCTCCACCCGCTCCGCCGCGGCGAGCATCTCGGAGATGCGGGCCCGCTTCTCCGCTGCCGTGAAGTAGCTGCGCACCCGGGTGGCGATGTCGCCGGAGGTACCGACGTAGAGCGGCCGGTCGTCGGCGGCCCGGAAGATGTAGACCCCCGGCGCCTTCGGCAGCCCCTCGGCCAGGTGCCGCTTGCGCCGCTGGGTGGGGGTGACCGCCCGGGCGAACTCGATGGCGTCGCCGACGGTGTCGACCCGGTGCCCGCCCAGGCGGGCGATCAGCCCGTGCAGCACGTCGACGGTGGCCTTGGCGTCGTCGAGGGCCCGGTGGGTCGGCTGGGTGGTGGTGCGGAAGTAGGCCGCGAGGGTGCCGAGCTTGCGGTTGGGCACCTCGTCGCGGGTGAGCACCCGGCGGGCCAGCGCGGCGGTGTCGAGCACCCGCGGGTTGGGCCAGCGGTAGCCGTGCTTCGCGCACGCGGCCTTGAGGAAGCCCACGTCGTAGGGGGCGTTGTGGGCGACCAGCACGGCGTCGGTGATGAACTCCAGGAAGCTCGGCAGCACCTGCTCGATCGGCGGGGCCGGCACCAGCATGGCCTGGGTGATGCCGGTGAGCACGGTGATGAACGGGGGGATGGGCACGCCGGGGTTGACCAGGGTGGCCAGCACGCCCAGTTCCTCGCCGCCGCGCACCTTGACCGCGCCGATCTCGGTGATCCCGCCGCCGTCCGGCGCGCCGCCGGTGGTCTCCAGGTCGACCACCACGAACGTCGTCGCGTACAGCGGCAGCGCCGGGTCGATCCCGCCCGCGCCGGGGTCGAAACCGGCCAGCGGCTCCTGGACGTACTCGGTCTGTGCCATCGGCGGCACGCTAACGGTCCGGTCCGACACTCCCGTCCCAACGGCATCAGACGTCACCACCGGTCTAGGATGAGAGATCGGCTCACTCACCGGGCGGTGGGCCCGGTAGCGGTGGGAGACTTGCCACATGCCCCTCACCGAGCCGCACGACGACCACCTCCGGCAGGAGGATCCGGTCGACGCTGCGCGCGACGCCGGTGGGGGCGCCCCCGACGAGACCGCCCCGCCCGGGGCCGCGGCCGCCGGGCCGGAGGCGTACGGGCCTGAGGCGTACGGGCCTGAGGGGTCCGCGTCCGAGGCTGAGGCCTCCGGGCCTGAGGAGTTCGGGCCCGAGGTGTCCGAGCCTGCCGCTTCCGGGCCTGAGGTGTCCGAGGCCGAGGCGTCGGCGCCCGAGCCGGAGCCCGTGCTGCCCGAGCCGGTCCGGCAGCGCATCGTGGCGCTCACCGCGACGGTGCTGCCCGGGCTGCCCGCCGACGAGGTGCCGGTGCCGCTGCGCCGGGTCGCCAAGTTCGCCCCCAACCGGCGGGCGCGGCTCGGCGCCCCGGCCATCGCCGCCCAGCTCACCGCGGACCCGCTGTTCCGCCAGCGGATCACCGCCCGGGTCCTCGCCGACACCGGCGACCTGGGCGCCGCCGTGCTGGAGGGCACCGCGCCGGCCGCCGCCGACCCGGTCGAGGTGGCCGCGCTGGCCTACCTGGCCCGCCCCCGGGGCTGGCGGGAGCTGATCGAGGCCAGCGGCGCGGCGGTCCGCGCCGAGGCCGACAGCGCGGTGGTCGCCGAGCTGGTCCGCGAGGCCGAGCAGCGGGCCACCCGCGCCGAGCACGACCGGGCGGTGGCCCGGGTCGAGGCGGAGAAGCTCCGCGACGAGCTGGCCCGGGTCCGCGAGGAGCTCGGCCAGCTGCGCGAGGAGAGCCGGCAGCTGACCCGGTCGCTGCGCGAGACGCAGGCCCGCGAGCGCAAGGCCACCGAGCTGCTCGCCACCGAGCGGGGTCGGGCCACCCGCGCGGCGGCGGACGCCGACGCCGAGCTGCGGCGGGTCCGGGCCCGGCTGGCCGAGGCCGAGGCGGCGGCGGGGGTCGCCCGGGCCAGCGCCAAGGAGGCCCGCTCGGTCGACGACGCCCGGCTCTGGCTGCTGCTGGAGACCATCGGGCAGGCCGCGGTCGGGCTGCGCCGGGAGCTGGCGCTCGACCCGGTCGACAAGCTGCCCGCGGATTTCGTCGCCGACGCCTTCGCCGACCAGACCGCCGCCCCGGCGGCCGGTGCCGCGACGCGCGCCCGGGACACCGACGACCCGGCCCGCCTCGACCAGCTGCTCGCCCTGCCGAGGGCGCACCTCGTCGTCGACGGCTACAACGTGACCAAGCGCGGCTTCGGCGAGATGTCCCTGGAACAGCAGCGCAAGCGGTTGATCACCGGCCTGGGCGGGATCGCCGCGCAGACCGGCGACGAGGTCACGGTGGTCTTCGACGGCGCCGAACGGATGCACGGGCTGCCGCCGGCGCCGCGTGGCGTACGGGTGCTCTTCTCCCGCAAGGGGGAGACCGCCGACGAGCTGATCCGGCGCCTGGTCCGCGCCGAGCCGCCGGGACGGCCGGTGGTGGTGGTCTCCTCCGACCGCGAGGTCGCCGACGGTGTACGCCGGCACGGGGCGTACCCGCTCGGCGCCGACTCCCTGCTGCGCCGCCTGGCCCGCTCCTGATCCGGGGTGCTTGATCGCTTTCGGGCCGTCCGCGACTGCTTGTCCCTTTTCTGTCGAACCCCGCGCCTACCGTCGTGGTGACCGACGGTGCTCGGGTGGCGACGGTGACGCCGCGCCCGGTCGCCGCAGCGCATCAGGAGGCGAGATGCTCATCGACTGCGCGGGGTGCGGTATCCGGGGCAACGGCTGCGCCGACTGCCTGGTGACCGCCCTGCTCGACGATTCGTCCCCGGCCGCCGGGCTGGACGGCGCGGAGGCCCGGGCGATCGAGGTGTTCGCCCGAGCCGGGTTCGAGGTGGAGGTGCTGCCCGCGCCCCGGCCGGCCGGGCGGCCCACGAGACGCCGGCGCGTCGCGTGACGGGCCACGGCGACGCCCGCTCCCCGGGGCCGATGGCGCGGGGACGGGCGTCGGGGGATGACGGTCAGCGGGGGATGACGGTCAGCGGGACGGGATGGGGGACGGGGGCGGTCAGCAACGGCGGATCACGATGTCGCCGAAGGAGGTCCGGGCGGTCACCCGCACGGCGCCCTCGGGCTCGACGGGTGGTTCGTAAGCCTCCAGGTGGTTGTCCACGCGGCCGAACTGGGTGTGCAGGTCGAGCAGGGCGGCGGTGCCGGAGCGGACGCCGATGTCGAGCCCGCCGGTCGCGGTGCGGACCGACACCGTGCCCGCCGAGACCTCGCCGATCCGGATGTCGCCGTTGGCGGCCGTGACGGTGACCGGGCCGTGCGCGCGGTCCACGGTGGTCTCGCCGTTGGCGGTCTTCACCCGCACCTCGCCGGTGACCGTGCCGAGCCAGCTGTCGCCGTTGGAGTTCCTGACCACCGCGTCGCCGTCGACCTGCTGCACACGGATCCGGCCTGACCCGGTGCTGATCCGGGCCGGACCGGCCACGTGCTCGATGCGGACGCCGCCGGCGGAGGTGTCGAGGTCCACGTCGGCGGTGTGTTCCAGTCGGATGTCGCCGGTCGCGATCCGGACCCGGCAGCTGCCGAGCCGGCCGCTGCTGTGGAACGCCGCCACGGAGGCCTCGCCGTGCAGGTGCGAGCCGGTGGGCAACCCGATCGTCACGTCGACCGAGCCGGGCTTGCCGAACAGCCCGAACCCGCGCTGCCGGGGCGACCTGACCACGAGCCGGCCGTCGGCGTACTCCACCCGGGTCTGTTCGGCCGCCCGGACGTCGGCCTCGACGGCGGCGTTGCTCGGGCGGATCTCGACGCTCGTGTCGGTGCGGTCGGTGGCGGTGACCCGGACGTCACCGACGACGAGGTCGACGGTGGCCGAGATCGGAGCGGGGGTGTCGAATGTGGGCACGACGCAGTTCCCTTCTGACGGGTGGACGTCCCGGACCGGGACGGGTGGTGGGAGGGGCGACGCGGACCGGCGGGCGGCTCAGCGGGCCCAGCCGGTGTAGCGCTGCCCGCTGAACGGGGCGCGTCGCTGCGGGTGCCGGTCCGTCCCGCCGGACGACACGGCGGCCGTGGCCGCCCGGACCAGCCAGGCGTTGACCGAGAGGCCGTCGCGGGCGGCCGCCTCCTCGATGCGGCTCTTGAGGTTTTCGGAGAGGCGGAAGCTGATCCGCGAGGTGGCTCCCTCCTCGGCGTCCGCCGGCGGCGGGACGGCCGGCTCGGGGCCCCCGGCCTCGCCCTGGAACTCGGGGGCGGCCGGCGGGGGCGTCACGACGAAGCTCGGCTCCCGTCCGCGCAGGCGCAGCTCGACCGAGCCGGGCGCCAGGTCGCGGGTGATCTCGGCCGCCGCCGCGGTCAGCGCGTCCAGGAGCGCCAGCCGGAGCGCCGAGTCGAGCGGCCCCGCCAGTCGCTCGGCGAGTGCGCGGGCCTCGTCGCCGCCGAGTTCGGCGACGCCGGCGAGTTCCTGCCGGAGGTTGTCGACATACGACGTCAGGTCCATGACGCCACTATGGCATCAGCGTGACGTCATCGCAAACCATATTGACTTCGGATGGCGTCATTATGGCGATCTGTGACGCCAGGAGGGGTGGGCCGGCCGCCGGGGCCGCCGCGTGCCGGGCCGCCCGGGCGGGGGCGCGGCGGCCGTCGCGGCGGGCAATAGGATGGGCGGTCACGGCGGAGGGAGCGGGGGCATGACGCGCGTACGGATGCGTACTGCTCGCGGCGGCGCGGCGCCAGGACGGCCGCGGTGACCCCGCGCGGCTGGGCCCTGCTGACCCTCGCCGGGCTGACCCTCGCCCTCCTCGTCGCGGCGGCGCTGCTGATCCCCTGGCACCGGCCGCCGGCCCCCCGGGCCGACCAGCTCGCCGCGCTGGGCGACCTCCCCGCCGAGCAGGTGGCCCGCAGCCGGGAGTTCCGGTCCGCGCTGCGCCCCGCCGGCTGGGCCGCGATCGCGATCGGCCTGCTGGTGGCCCTGCTGCTCGGCCTGACCCCGCTCGGCAGCCGGCTCGTCGAACTGGCCGGGCGCCCGTTCGGCGACCACTGGGCCGCCCAGGCCGTCCTCGGCGGGCTCGCCGTGGTGCTCGTCGCCGACCTGGTGACCCTCCCGTTCGCCGCCTGGCGGCAGGCCGTGCTCACCCGCTACGGACTGAGCACCAACGGCTGGAGCGGCTGGACCGTCGACCTGCTCAAGTCGTACGCGGTCAGCGCGGTGATCGGCGCGGTGGCGCTGCTCGGCTTCTACACCGTCATCCGGCTGTCGCCGCGCTGGTGGTGGGCGTTCGGTGCGGCCGGTGCGGCGACCCTGGTGGTGCTGCTCTCCTTCGTGCTGCCGGTGCTCGTGGAGCCGGTCTTCAACCGGTTCACCCCGATGGAACAGGGCCCGCTGCGCACCCAGCTGATGCAGATGGCGGACCGCGACGGCGTCCCGGTGCGCGACGTGCTGGTCGCCGACGCCTCCCGCCGCACCCGGGCGGTCAACGCGTACGTCTCCGGGCTCGGGCCGACGCGGCGGGTGGTGGTCTACGACACGCTGCTGCGCGAGGCGACGCCGGCCGAGGTGACCGCCGTCGTGGCCCACGAGCTGGGGCACGCCAAGGACCGCGACGTCGCCGTCGGCACGCTGACCGGGGCGCTGGGCGCCGCCGCCGCGGTGGTCGCGCTCTACCTGCTCGGCTCCTCCGGCCCCCTGCTGCGGCTGGCCGGCGTCGACTCGGTCGCCCAGCCGCGCGCGTTCCCCCTGCTGGTCGCCCTGGTGACGGTGGCCGGGCTGGTCTCCGCGCCGGCGCAGGCGCTGATGTCGCGGCGGGTGGAGGCGCGCGCCGACGCGCACGCGCTCGCCCTGACCGGCGACCCGGCCGCGTTCGAGGCGATGCAGCGGCGGCTCGCCGGCATCAACCTCGCCGACCCCGATCCGCCACGCTGGGAGTACCTCTACTCCGCCACGCACCCGTCCACGGTCGAGCGGATGGCCGCCGCCCGCGCCCACGCCAGGGAGGCCGGCCGATGAGCCGTACGCTGTTGATCACCAACGACTTCCCGCCCCGTCCCGGCGGGATCCAGTCCTTCGTGCACAACCTCGCGGTGCGCCAGCCCGCCGGGTCGGTGGTCGTCTACGCCTCGACGTGGCGGGGCGCGGAGAAGTTCGACGCCGACCAGCCGTTCGAGGTGGTCCGGGACCGCACCCGGGTGCTGCTGCCCACGCCGCTCGTGGCCCGCCGGGCCGCCCGCCTGGCGCGCGCGTACGACTGCGACACGGTGTGGTTCGGCGCGGCGGCCCCCCTCGGGCTGCTCGCCGCGGGCCTGCGCCGCCGGACGGGCATCCGTCGGGCGGTGGCGCAGACCCACGGGCACGAGGTCGGCTGGGCCGCGCTGCCGGCCGCCCGGGCCGCGTTGCGGCGGATCGGGCGCGGCGTCGACGTGACGACCTACCTGGGCGAGTACACCCGGGTGCGGCTGGAGCGTGCGCTGCACGGGGTGACCGAGCTGCACCGGCTCGCCCCCGGGGTCGACGTGGACGCCTACCACCCGTCGGTCGACGGCGAACCGGTCCGACTCCGGCTCGGGCTGGCCGACCGTCCGGTGGTGGTCTGCGTGTCCCGGCTGGTGCCGCGCAAGGGACAGGACATGCTGATCCGGGCGATGCCCGAGATCCGTCGCCGGGTGCCCGACGCCGCGCTCCTCGTGGTCGGGGGCGGGCCCTACCGGGCCACGTTGGAGAAGCTGGCCCGCCAGACGGGCGTCGATCGCGACGTGGTCTTCACCGGCTCGGTGCCGTCGGCGGAACTGCCGGCCCACTACGCCGCCGGCGACGTCTACGCCATGCCCTGCCGCACCCGCAACCGGGGTCTCGACGTCGAGGGGCTCGGGATCGTCTACCTGGAGGCCTCCGCGACCGGCCTGCCGGTGGTCGCCGGCGACTCCGGCGGCGCGCCGGACGCGGTCCGCGAGGGCGAGACCGGTTTCGTGGTCCGTGGCCGGGACGTCGCCCAGCTCGCCGACCGGGTGGCCACGCTGCTCGCCGACCGGGACCTGGCCCGCCAGTTCGGCGCGGCCGGTCGCGCGTGGGTGGAGCGGGAGTGGCGCTGGGAGGCGCAGGCGCAGCGGATGGCCGCCCTGCTCGCCGGCTGACGCCCGCGCGCGGCCGTGGTGGTTTCCGCGGTGGGGTGGCCCGTCAGCGCAGGCGGGCCAGGACGCGCTCGGCGGAGTCCGGGCGGCCGAAGTGCCAGCCCTGGCCGGCGTCGCAGCCGATGGCCCGCAGCCGCTCGGCCTGCCCGGCGGTCTCCACGCCCTCGGCGGTGACGGTGAGGTCCAGCGCGTGGGCCAGCGAGACGAGCGAGGCGAGGATCCGCTCGTCGGCCCGGGCCTCCGGTGCCCGCAGCCCGGCCACGAACTGCCCGGCCACCTTCAGCTCGGTCACCGGCAGGTCCCGCAGGTACGCCAGGTTGCAGTAGCCGGTGCCGAAGTCGTCGATGGCGATCCGGACGCCCAGGTCGGCGAGCACCCGCAGCGCCCGGACCGGCTCCTCGGCGGTGCTCATCATGGTGCTCTCGGTGATCTCCAGCTGGAGCCGCTCCGGCGACAGCCCGGTGTGCCGCAGCAGCGCGCGCACCTCCTGGACGAGACCGGCGCGGCGCACCTGCCGTACGGCCAGGTTGACGCTGACGAACGGGGCGGGCCCGGTGCCGACGGCCCAGCTCTCGGCCTGCCGGCACGCCTCGGCCAGCACCCAGCCGCCGAGCGGGACGATCAGCCCGGTCTCCTCGGCCAGCCCGATGAAGCTGTCGGGCCGCAGGACACCCAGCTGCGGGTGCCGCCAGCGCACCAGGGCCTCCATGCCGAGCACCCGGCCGTCGCGCAGCGACGTCAGCGGCTGGAAGTCGAGGTAGAACTCGCCCCGCTCCAGGGCCGCGGGGATGGCCGCCGAGAGCGCGTAGCGGGCCAGGTCCTGGCGGTCCCGGTCCGCGTCGTAGAGCGCCCAGCGGTCGCCGCCGGCGGCCTTCGCCCAGTGCAGCGTGCTGTCGGCCGCCCGCATCAGGTCACCGGGGGAGGTGCCGGCGACCGCCCGCTCGACGATGCCGATGCTCGCCGAGACGCCCAGCTCGTGCCCGTCCACCAGCACCGGCTCGCGTACCGCCGCGAGTGCGGCTTCGGCCACGGCCACGGCGTCGTCGGTGCCGGTGGTGCCCTCGACCAGGACGACGAACTCGTCCCCGCCGAGCCGGGCGACCAGGTGCCCGTCGAGCGCCCGGCGGAGCCGGTCCGCCACGGCCACCAGCAGCCCGTCGCCGACCTGGTGCCCGTGCGAGTCGTTGACCACCTTGAACCGGTCGAGGTCGAGGAAGCAGACGCCGAGGCGCGCCGCGCCCCCGGTGGGTGAGTCGATGGCCGCGCGGAGGCGCTCCGTCAACAGCGTGCGGTTGGGCAGGTCGGTCAGCGGGTCGTGGGTGGCCTGGTGGCGGAAGCGCGCCTCGCTGCTGCGCAGCGCCCGCTCGGCCTCCGCCCGGGCGGTCATCGCGGCCCGGCGGATCGTCTCCTGCTCGTCCAGCGTCCGGTCCCGCAGCGCGCGGGCGTACCCGGTGGTCACGGCGGCCAGCAGCCGGGCCAGCCGGTCCTCGACCTCCTCCTCGACCAGCCCGAGGTCGCGGGCCAGCCGGAGCTGGACGACCTCGACCGTGCGGCCCAGTGCCTCGGCCGAGGCGATGTGGGCGGCCACCAGTTCGGTGCCCACCCGGTGCCCCACCCGCAGGTCGATCGGCTCGGCCAGCAGCGCCGCCGCGAGTTCCTCGGTGAGGCGTTGCAGCAGCGCCTCGAGCTGTGCCTGGGTCATCGGCAGGTAGCTGGTGCCGGAGACGGCCTTGGCCCACGCCCGGGCGAAGGTCCCCGGGCGGGACGGGTGCCCCACGGTGGTGCCGGTCGGGGCGACCGCGGTCGCCCCGGGCGGCTCACCCACCGAGTCGCCCGACGCCGCCGATGAAGGCCGCCCGCTCGGCGTCCTCGGCGCTGTCGGGGGACTCCGGGCGCCACTGCGGCACCCAGACCACGCCGGGGTCGACCAGCTCGAAGCCGTCGAAAAGGCCGGTCAGCTCGCCACGGCTGCGAATCCACAGCGGATTGTCGGTCCGCCGGTAGACCCGCTCGGCGTCGGCTCGCTCGTCGTCGCCACGGCCGTCGGCGCTGGCCTGCGAGAGCACCAGGTAGCTGCCCGGCGCCAGCGCCTCGCGCAGCGTCCGCAGCAGCTCGGCCGGCCGGTCGTCGTCCGGCACGAAGTGCAGCACCGCCACGATCATCACGGCGATCGGCTGGTCGAAGTCGAGCAGCCGGCGGACGTCGGGGTGGGCGACGATGCGCTCGGGATGGCGCAGGTCCTCCTGCACCACGACGGCGCGGTCGTTGCCCTCCAGGATCTCCCGGCTGTGGGCCACCGCCACCGGGTCCACGTCGACGTAGACCACGCGGGCGTCGGGGGCGTCGCGCTGGGCGATCTCGTGCACGTTGCCGACGGTCGGGATGCCCGAGCCGATGTCCAGGAACTGCCGGACGCCGGCGTCGAGGAGGAACTGCACCGCCCGGCGGAGGAACGCCCGGTTCGCCTGTGCCATCAGCGGGGCCTCCGGCACCGCCGCCACCATCGCCTGGGCCGCCGCCCGGTCGACCGCGAAGTTGTGCGAGCCGCCGAGGTAGTAGTCGTACATGCGGGCCACGCTGGGGCGTTCGATGTCGATCTCGTCGGGTGCCCAGTCCGGCCGCTGCATGCGCTCACCCCTCCTGTCGGCGTGCGGGACACCGTTGCCCGCGCCGGTATTCTGCCGGTTGGCCGCCCGGGAGACCATAGCGCGCCGGGAACCCTTCGACGCCGCCGTGCGAGGCGACGACGACGGGTCCGCGCCGCCCGTCGGCGGTCGCGGACCCGTCGGTGGTACGTCGTCGGGCTCCCGGCGGGAGCGGATCAGAACTTCGGGGCGTCCGGCGCCTCGAGCAGACCGAGCCGCAGCGCGGTCATCAGCGCCTGGGCCCGGTTGGCCGCGCCCAGCTTCTCGTAGAGCTTCGAGATGTGGGTCTTGGCGGTGGACTCGCTGACGAAGAGCTGCTTCGCGATGCCCGCCACGCTCATCCCGTCGGCGAGCAGCCGCAGCACCTGCCCCTCGCGGGGGGAGAGCTGCGGCCCGGACGGGGCCAGCCGGCGCTTCATCGCCTCGGCCAGGTCGGCGGCCGTGAAGGCGCTGGGGGAGGAGGCGGCGTGCCGGGCGGCGGCGACCACCTCGTCGGCGGGCGCGGTCTTTGGCACGAAGGCGCTGGCCCCGGCCTCCAGGGCGCCGAAGAGCTGGTCGTCGCCGGCGTACATGGTGAGCACGACGATGCCCATCGAGGCGCTCGACTTGCGCAGCGCCCGGGTGGCCTCCAGGCCGCTGCCGTCGGGCAGCCGCAGGTCCATGATCACCACGTCCGGCTGCAGCGCACCCGCCTGGCGTACCCCCTCCGCCGCCGTGGCGGCCTCCCCGACGACCTCGAACTGCCGGTCGCGCTCGAACGCGTGCCGCAGGCCCTTGCGGATCAGGTCGTGATCGTCGACAAGGAGGACCTTGGTACGGGTGGCCGGTGTCGGACTTGTGGTCATCCTCGGGTTACTCCCCTTCTACTGCCGCTGCGCTACCGCGCACGTTATCGCGCCGGGGCGAGGAGCCGAGCACCACCGCCACGGTCGTGCCGCTCGGTTGCCGCGGCCTGATCTCCAACCGGCCCCGGATACGTTCCGCCCTCTCGGCCATGATCGCAAGACCGTAGTGCCCGTCGGACCGCTGGTCAGCGATCCCCTGACCGTCATCCGACACTTCGATCTGCGCGTACGGCGGGTCGACCTCGCAGGTGACCCAGAGATTCGACGCGCCCGCGTGCTTGCGCGCGTTGGTGACCGCCTCCTGGGCGATGCGCAGCAACTCGGCCTCGGTGGCGGCGGGCAGCCGCGCGGTGGACTCGTCCAGGGACAGGTGCACCCGCAGCCCGCCGGAGGCGCCGACCGTGCGGGCGTACTCGGCGATCGCGGCGGCCAGGCCGCCGTGCCGGTCCACCTCGCTGCGCAGCTCGAATAGGCTCAGCCGCAGCTCGGTGATGACCCGGGTCACCTCGCCGCGTAGCGTGCGCAGCGCCTCGGCGGTCTCCTGCGGGTCCTCGTCGACGTACGCCAGGGCGTTGTCGATCCCGTAGCCGACCATCACCAGTTCCTGTGCCACCCCGTCGTGGATCTCCCGGGCCAGCCGCTGCCGTTCCTCGTTGGTGGCCAGCGAGCGGACCTCGTCGAAGAGCAGCGCCGCCTCCAGCCGCAGCGCGGCCGGGCGGGTCAGCCCGGTCACCCGGGACACCACGCCGGGCGGGTACGCCTGCGCCGCGTCCGCCTCCAGCACCACCAGCCCGACGGTGCGCACCCCGGCCACCAGCGGCACGATCAGGGCGGACACGTCGCCGCCGCGGTGCGACCGGGCCTGCGACCGGGCCGCGGTGTGCGGCTGCTGGCTGGCCCACGCGTCGGCGATGGCCGAGTCCGCGTCCAGCGTCGTCTCCCAGTCGACCCGTTCCACGCCCACCTGGGCGAGCACCACCAGCCGGCCGCCGCCGCTGGCCGACAGCACGGCCGCCCGGTCCGCCCGGGCCACCGTGCGCAGCTCCTCCAGCAGGTGCTCGGAGATGCCGCCCGGGTCCAGGGTGGCCCCGGGCAGCTGCCGGGCCACGGTGCGCAGCTGGGTGAGCAGCCGGGTCGCCTCGGCGTACGGCTGGGGCTTGCCCTCGTTGCGGACCTGCATGACCCGGTGCAGGCCGCTGGCGGCGGCGAGGCCGAGCCCGGCCAGGATCAGCCACTGGGCGCAGACCACCAGGTAGCCGAGCTGGCCGATCTGCCGCTCGCCGTCGGCCTCGGTGAGGGCACCCGCCACCAGCAGGGTGGCCGCGGCGACGGCCAGCAGGGCGACGCCCTCGCGGAACCGGCGGCGCAGCGCGGTGACGGTCACCGGCACCGCCAGGTAGGGCAGCACCGCCGAGGCGCCCAGCCCGCCGGCGTCCCCGCCGAGGGTGGCCACGGCGGCGACCTGGCTCGCGGCCAGCCCCAGCACCAGCACCTCGGCCAACCGGCTGAGCGGGCCGACCGGCCGGTGCTCGGGCGCCAGCAGGGCGGGCAGCCCGGCGACCGCCAGCAAGGCGATCCACCAGAGCTGGCCAGGGTCGTCCGTGGCGTACAGGGTCAGGACGGCGACGAGCGCCAGCATGACCACGCGCGCGGCGGCGGCGAGGGGATGCGGCTGGGGCCGGGAGGGCGTCGAGGCGGGCACGTGACGGATGGTAGTCAGCCCCGGTAGATGTCGGCGATCTCCGCCGCGTACGACTTGTGCACCACCTGCCGCTTGACCTTCAGCGACGGGGTCAGCTCGCCCGTCGCCTCGGTGAAGTCGCGGGGCAGAATCCGGAACACCTTGATCGCCTCGGCCTTGGAGACCGCCTGGTTCGCGGCGTCGACGGCGCCCTGGATCTCGGCGCGCAGTCCCTCGTGGTCGCGCAGCTTCTCGACGGGGGTGTCCTCGGGCAGGCCGGCCGAGGCGAGCCAGCGCGGCAGCGCCTCCTCGTCGAGGGTGACCAGCGCGGCGATGAACGGCGCGCGGTCACCGACCACCACGCACTGGCTGACCAGGGGGTGGGCCCGGACCTGGTCCTCCAGCACGGCCGGGGCGACGTTCTTGCCGCCCGCCGTCACGATGATCTCCTTCTTGCGGCCGGTGATGCTCAGGAAGCCGTCGTCGTCGAGCTGGCCCAGGTCGCCGGTGCGGAACCAGCCGTCCGCGCTGAGCGCCTCGGCGGTCGCCTCGTCGTTGCGCCAGTAGCCCTGGAAGATCAGATCGCCCGCGATCAGGATCTCGCCGTCGTCGTCGATCCGGATGGTGACCCCCGGCAGCGGCCGGCCGACCGAGCCGATCCGGGTGGCGTCGGGCAGGTTCGCGGCGGCGGCGGGGGACGTCTCGGTCAGGCCGTAGCCCTCGCACACGTTCACGCCGATGCCGCGGAAGAAGTGGCCCAGCCGCGCGCCGAGCGGGGCGCCGCCGGAGATGGCGTCCCGGCACCGGCCGCCGAGCGCCGCCCGCAGCTTGCGGTAGACCAGCTTGTCGAAGAGCGCGTGCTGGGCGCGCAGCGCCAGGCCGGGCCCGCCGGAGGTCTCCAGCGCCTCGCTGTACGCGATGGCGACCCGCTCCGCCCGGGCGAAGATCTTGCCCTTGCCGTCGGCCTCGGCCTTCTGCTTGGCCCCGTTGTAGACCTTCTCGAACACCCGGGGGACCGAGAGGACGAACGTGGGCTGGAACTCCTGGAGCTCGGCGACCAGGTTCTTGGGGTCGGCGCAGTGCCGCATGGTGGCCCGCGCCTGCACCACGCCGATCTGGATGAGCCGGGCGAAGGCGTGCGCCAGCGGGAGGAAGAGCAGGGTCGAGGCGCCCGGCCGGAACAGGTTCGGCAGCACCGGCACCGCGTTGGCGATGTCGGCGTACATGTTCCGGTGGGTCAGCACGCAGCCCTTGGGGCGGCCGGTGGTGCCGCTGGTGTAGATGATGGTGGCGAGGTCGTCGGCGCGGACGGCGGCCCGCCGCCGGTCGATCTCCGTCGGGTCGACCGCCCCGCCGGCCCGGACCAGCTCGTCCACGGCGTCGAGGTCGATCTGCCAGACGTGACGCAGGTCGGGCAGCCGGTCCCGGACGCCGGCGACCAGGGTGGCGTGGGCGTTGCTCTCCACCACGCAGGCCACCGCGCCGGAGTCGGACAGGATCCAGGCGGCCTGGTCGGCACTGGAGGTCTCGTAGATCGGCACGGTCACCGCGCCGGCCGCCCAGATCGCGTAGTCCAGCAGGGTCCACTCGTAGCGGGTGCGGCTCATCAGGCCGACCCGGTCGCCGGGCTGGACGCCGGCCGCGACCAGGCCCCTGGCCGCCGCGACGACCTCGTCGCGGAACTGCCGGCAGGTGACGTCGGACCAGGTGCCCCCCGCGCCGGTCGGGCGGACGAACTGGACCGTGTCCGGGGCGACCTCGGCGTTGTCCCAGACCGGGTCGGTGAGGTTGGCCGCGTCGCCGACGGTGACGATCGGCGGGACGGAGAACTCGCGCACCTGCACTCCCTCGTGCTCACTGGCCGGGCCGGCCGCCACCACGGGTCGGCTCTGTCGAAACCTACCCGCCCGGGTGAGCGGGGCGAAAAGGCAGGTCGCCCAGGCTGCCCGCGGGTCGCCGCCGGACGCTGCGATCCGGCGTGCCGGGGGCGGCGCGGCGTGGGCGCCGCCGGTGCCGGGTAGCCTCCCCCCATGGCGGACACCTCCACCCAGTCGATCATCATCGGCGCGTCACCGGATCGGGTGGCGGCGGTCATCTGCGACTTCCCGAGCTACCCCGAGTGGACCGAGGCGATGCGGCGGGTGGAGGTGATTGAGGAGTACGAGGACGGCTACGCCAGCCAGGTCCGCTTCACCATCGACGCCGGTGTGCTGGCCGACGAGTACGTGCTGGCCTACGAGTACGCCGAGGACCTCTCCCGGATCGAGTGGCACCTGGTGGCGCCCTCGAAGATGCAGAAGTTCCAGCGCGGCTCGTACGACCTGGACGGCAACCCGGACGGCAGCACGACGGTGACCTACACCCTGGAGGTCGAGCTCTCCGTGGGGATGCTCGGCATGTTCCGCCGCAAGGCCGAAAAAATGATCATGGATACCGCGTTGAAGCAGCTCAAGCGCCGGGTAGAAGCATCCGGTGCGGCGCAGTGACGCGTCCGGCGGCACGGTAGGGGAGCCGACCATGGGTGCAACGGATCCGGGTTCGGCCCGGGAAGAGGCCGAACGTCTGGTCGCCACGGCGCTGGCCGCCGCCCGGCTGGCCGCGGCCGGTGCGAAGGGTGGGCAGTGGGGTCCGCTCGGTGGGATCGTGTCGAGTGTCCTCGGTCACAGCGGCGGCCCGGGTGACTCGGCCGGGCAGCCCACGGGTGGTTTCGCCACCGGCGCGGCCGAATGCTGCGTCTGCCCGGTCTGTCGGGGCATCGCGGCCCTGCGCGACCCGAGCCCCGAATTCGCCGAGCGCCTCGCCACCGGCGCGGGCGACCTGGCCGCCGGTGTGGCCAGCCTGCTGCGCGCCTTCACCCCGCCCGAGCCCTCCGCCGACGCGCCCGCCGACGCCCCCGCCGGGCCGGCGGCCACCCCGGGGCCGGGTGGCGCGGACGACCACGTGTGGCGCGAGGCCACCCGTAGCGGGCATGATTCTCAGCCGGCACCGGAGCGGGACGTCTGGTCCGCCGCCACGCGGGCGGAGGACGAGACCGCCCCGGCCGCCGTACCGCCCGTCGACGTCGCCGGGCAGG
Organism: Micromonospora sp. NPDC047812; assembly: GCF_040704175.1. NCBI lineage: Bacteria > Bacillati > Actinomycetota > Actinomycetes > Micromonosporales > Micromonosporaceae > Micromonospora > Micromonospora sp. NPDC047812. The sequence goes on from NZ_JBEYRY010000003.1 coordinate 320,929, forward strand.
CCGCCGCGGTGACCGTCCGGACGTCCGCCGACGGGCCCGTGGTCCCCACGTCCCGGGCACCGGGGGACGAGGGCGAGCAACCCCCGGGCGACGGGGCCTGACCAACGCACATCCCGACCACGCGCCGGCCGTCCGCCGGCGCCGGTGCGGGCAGCACAGCAGAGGGGAGTGGCAGCGGTGACGCTGACCATCGGAGTCGACGTCGGTGGCACGAAGGTGGCCGGTGGTGTCGTGGACGCCGCCGGCACGGTCCTCGTGCAGGCCCGACGGGACACCCCCGCCGACGACGTCGCCAAGACCCGTGACGTCATCACCGAACTGGTCCGCGAACTGGCCGCCGGGCACGCGATCGAGGCGGTCGGCATCGGCGCGGCCGGCTGGATCGACGCCAGCCGCTCGACCGTGCTGTTCGCCCCGAACCTGGCGTGGCGGGACGAGCCGCTGCGCGACTACGTCAGCGCCGCCACCGGCCTGCCGGTGATCGTGGAGAACGACGGCAACGTGGCGGCCTGGGCGGAGTTCCGCCACGGCGCGGCCCGCGACGCCGACGACTCGATGGTCATGTTCACCATCGGCACCGGCGTCGGCGGCGGCATCGTGCTCAACGGGGAACTGCTGCGGGGCGCCAACGGCATCGCCGCCGAGCTGGGCCACATGCTGACGGTGCCGGACGGCCACCAGTGCGGCTGCGGCCGGCTCGGCTGCATCGAGCAGTACGCCAGCGGCAGCGCCCTGGTGCGCTTCGCCCGCGCCGCCGCCCGGCAGGAGCCGCACCGCGCCACCGGCCTGCTGGAACTGGCCGACGGCGAGGCCGAGGCGGTCACCGGACCCATGGTCACCGCAGCCGCGCAGGCCGGCGACCCGGTCTCCACCGAGGCGTTCGCGCAGGTCGGCCGGTGGCTGGGCACCAGCCTCGCCGACATGGCGCAGATCCTCGACCCGCAGGTGCTCGTCGTCGGCGGCGGCGTGATCGACGCCGGGGACCTGCTGCTCGGCCCGACCCGCCGGTCGTTCGCCGACGCCCTGGCCCAGCGCAGCCGCCTTCCGGTCGCCGAGATCCGCCCGGCCGAGCTGGGCAACACCGCCGGCGTCATCGGCGCCGCCGACCTGGCCCGCCGGATCTGAGGCGGTGGCCGTGACGCAGAGCCCGGGCGTGCCGCTGCGCGTCGTGTCGTACAACATCCACAGCCAGCGCGACGACACGGCCGCGCTGGCGGCGGTGGTCCGCGACGCCAGGCCGGACGTGGTGATCGTGCAGGAGGGGCCGCGCCGGTTCCGGTGGCGGCAGAAGTCCGCGGCGCTGGCGGAGTCCTTCGGCCTGGTGGTGGCCGCCGGCGGGCTGCCCGCGCTGGGCAACCTGCTGCTGACCAGGCTGCGGGTGCGGGTGGTGGCCGACCGCTGCCAGCGCTTCCCGCTCACCCCCGGCCGGCACCTGCGCGGCGCCGCGTACGCCGAGTGCTTGGTCGCCGGCGCGGCCCGGTTCACCCTGGCCGGGTCGCACCTGTCCACCGACCCGGCCGAGCGGCCCGCGCAGGCCGCGCTGTTCAAGCGCGAGCTGGACGCCGCCACCACGCCGGTGGTCGCCGCGGCCGACCTGAACGAGGGGCCGGACGGGCCGGCCTGGGCCACCGTGGCGCGCGGGCTGACCGACGCCGCCGTGGCGATGGACCGGGCCGACCGGCTCACCTACTCCTGCGCGGACCCGCGGCGGCGCATCGACGCCCTCTTCGTCGATCCCCGGATCACGGTGGTCGACTACGACGTGGTGGACACCCCGCAGACCCGCCGCGCCAGCGACCACTTCCCGGTCCTGGTCGACCTGCTGCTGCCGGCCGCCGACTGACCGTCCGGCGCGGCCGGGGCTGGACAACCCGCTCCGTAGTGGAGAGGATGCTGCGCGACCCGGCACTCGTGCCGCACAAAAGGAGATCCCCGGTGTCCACCTCCACCGACCACGGCCGGCCCGACCCGGAGGCGACCACTCTCGCCCTGACCCGCGACGGCCGGCCGGTCTCCGACCGGGGCGACACCGTCTGCGTCGTCGGCGCGGGGGCCAGCGGTCTCACGGCCATCAAGAACCTGAAGGAACACGGCTTCGGCGTCGACTGCTACGAGCGGGAGACCGGCGTCGGCGGCGCCTGGAACTGGCGGCACGACCGCAGCCCGGTGTACGCGAGCACGCACCTGATCTCGTCGCGCCCGTTCACCCAGTTCCCCGACTTCCCGATGCCGGACGACTGGCCGGACTACCCGCACCACAGCCGGCTGCTGTCGTACTTCGAGCGGTACGCCGACCACTTCGACCTGCGTGGGCACATCTGGTTCGGCACCGAGGTCGTCCGGGTGGAGCCCGTGGCCGGCGACCGCTGGGACGTGACCACCCGCAGCACCGGCGGCTACGGCCCGGAACGCACCTCCCGCTACGCGGCCGTCGTGGTCGCCAACGGCCACAACTGGTCGCCGAAGCTGCCCCGCTACGAGGGGCTGGAGGAGTTCCGGGGCGAGGTCATGCACGCCTCGTCCTACAAGGACCCGGCGCAGCTGCGCGGCAAGCGGGTGCTGGTGGTGGGCGCCGGCAACACCGGCTGCGACATCGCCGTCGAGGCTGCCCAGCAGGCGTCGCGCTGCTGGCACTCGACCCGCCGGGGCTACTGGTACGCCCCGAAGTACGTCCTCGGCCGCCCCGCCGACCAGGTCAACGACGCGCTGCTGGCGCTGCGCGTGCCGCTGCGGGTGCGGCAGTGGCTCTACCACTGGACGCTGCGGCTGACCGTCGGCGACCTGACCCGCTTCGGCCTGCCGAAGCCCGACCACCGGGTCTACGAGACGCACCCGATCGCCAACAGCCAGCTCGTCTACTACGTGGGCCACGGCGGGATCGCGCCGGTGCCGGACGTCGCCCGCTTCCACCCGTACGCCGTCGAGCTCTCCGACGGCCGGGAGATCGACCCGGACCTGGTCGTCTTCGCCACCGGGTACCTGCCGCGCTTCGAGTTCCTCGACCCGAAGGTGCTCGGCGACGACGCGGGGGAGGGCCGCCCGAAGCTCTGGCTGAACGCCTTCGTCCCCGGTCGCCCCACGCTGGCCGTGACCGGGCTGGTGCAGCCGGACTCGGGCATCTTCCCCCTGTCGCACTGGCAGTCGGTGCTCTTCGCCCGGCTGCTGCGGCTGCGCGTGACCCGTCCCGACCGGGCGGCCGCCTTCGCCGCCCGCGTGACGGCGAAGGCGGGGGAGCGGTACGCCGGGCCCGTCAAGGACAGCAGCCGGCACTGGTTCGAGGTGGGCCACGCCGACTACCTGCGCGCGGTCCAGCGCGCGCTGCACGACCTGGAGGAACAGTGAGTCAGGTGCGGATCATGCGGGGGCGGGAGTGGGCCCGCCCGGTCCGCCCGGTCCGGCGTGAGGTGCTCGGCGCGGCCCCCGAGGTGGAACAGGGACGCCCGCCGCTGCTCTTCGTACCGGGCTTCGGGCACGGCGCCTGGGCGTTCGCCGAGCACTGGCTCGGCCACGCCGCGTCCCGGGGCTTCCCGGCGTACGCGCTGAGCCTGCGCGGGCACGGCGACAGCGGGCCGGCGCCGGAGGCGACGCTGCGGGCGTACGCCCACGACGTGACCCAGGTGGCGGCGGGCCTGCCGCGCCAGGCGGTGCTGGTGGGGCACGGCGCCGGGGCGCTCGTGGTGGCCCACGCGTTGGCCCGCTACCCGGCCCGGGCCGCGGTGCTGGTCGCGCCGGTGTTCGGCGGCTGGGCGACGTTCGGGGCGGCGCTGCGCCGCAACCCGGTCGGCACGCTGCCGGCGGTGTTCGGCGGGCCGCTGCGGCTGAGTCGCCGCCAGTTGTTCAGCCGGGAGCTGCCCGAGGCGGAGGCCCGCAGCTACGTGGGCCGGCTGGGGCGGGCCGGTCGGCGCGCCCAGTGGCAGCTGCTGACCGGGCGGGCCGCCGAGCCGGCGGTGGGCGACCCGCCGGTGCTCGTGCTGGGCAGCCCCGACGACCGGGTCGTCCCGGCGACGGCGCTGACCCGGGCGGCCCGGCGGTACGGCTCCGCCCCGTTGCTCTTTCCCGGCATGGGGCACGACATGATGCTCGACGCGCGGTGGCGGGAGCCGGTCGACGCGATCCTGGACTGGCTGGAGAAGGACCCCGCGCCGACCGGCCGGCCCTGACCGACGCGGGCCGCGCCGCCGGCCTCAGCCGGCGGCGCCCAGCCGGGTAAGCAGCGAGCCGTTGTCGTCGAGGGCGGAGAGGTAGGAGCGGGCCCACGCCCGGATGTCGTGCCGGTGCAGGTGCGCCCGCATGGCCCGCATCCGCGCGCCGAGGTCGTCCGGGCCCGCCCGCAGCGCCGCGAGCAGGCCCTGCTTGAGCCCCTCCAGGTCGTGGGGGTTGACCAGGTACGCCTGCGGCAGCTCGGCGGCGGCGCCGGCGAACTCGCTGAGCAGCAGCGCGCCGGTGTCGTCGACGCGGGCGGCCACGTACTCCTTGGCGACGAGGTTCATCCCGTCGCGCAGCGGGGTCACCGCCATCACGTCGGCGACCCGGTAGAGCGCGGCCAGTTCGGCCCGGTCGAACGGCTGGGTCAGGTAGTGGATCGCCGGCTCGCCGACCCGGCCGTACTCGCCGTTGATCCGCCCGACCTCGCGTTCCACCCGTTCGCGGAGGATCTGGTACTGCCCGACCCGTTCCCGGCTGGGCACCGCCACCTGCACGAGCACCGTGTCGCGCACCTTGACGTGCCCGTCGGCGAGCAGCTCGCTGTACGCCTTGAGCCGCTGCTCGATGCCCTTGGTGTAGTCCATCCGGTCGACGCTGAGGATCACCTGCTCGGGACTGCCGAGGTCGCGGCGCAGCCGGGCGGCCCGGTCGGCCACGTCGGGCCGGGTGGCCAGCGCGGCCATCTCGACGGTGTCGATGGAGACGGGGAAGGCGCCGATCCGGACCACCCGGTCGTCGACGGCGATCCGCCGGTCGGTGGCGGGGACGTCCAGCACCTTCGCCACCAGTTGGGCGAAGTTGTGCGCGGCCTGGGAGCGCTGGAAGCCGATCAGGTCGGCGCCGAGCATCCCGCGCAGCAACTCGGCCCGGCGTGGGAGCTGCATGAACAGCTCGGGTGGCGGGAACGGCACGTGCAGGAAGAAGCCGATCCGCAGGTCCGGCCGCAGCTGCCGGAGCAGGCCGGGTACCAGTTGCAGGTGGTAGTCCTGCACCCACACCACCGCACCGGGCTCGGCCATGTCGGCCGTGGCCTCGGCGAACCGCTGGTTGACCCGCTGGTACGCCTCCCACCAGCTGCGGTGGTACTCCGGTTGTTCCACGGAGTCGTGGTAGAGCGGCCAGAGGGTGGCGTTGGCGAAGCCCTCGTAGTGGTCGCGCAGGTCTTCGGCGCTCAGCGCAACGGAGTGCATGCGGACGCCGTCCACGTCGGGCAGCGCCGGGGCCGGGCCGGTGCCGCCGGCCCACCCGACCCACGTCGCCGGGGTGTGCCGCAGGAGGGGATGGAGGGCGCTGACCAGGCCGCCGGGGCTGCGGCGCCATTCGCAGGCCCCGTCGGGCGCCACACTGTCGTCGATGGGCAGGCGGTTGGCCACCACCACGAGGGAACTCTGTCGCATCTCGGGCATTCCGATCAGCAGGGGAGCGACCGCCGCAGCGGAGGAACAACCGGGCAGTCAGCGAGGGATGTGACGGACAGCGGTATTCCTACTGACAGTAAGTTACACCAGTGTTGCGCCCTCGGCGCGGGGCGTCCGTCGTCCCGGGATGCGGGCAGGAGTGCCGGCGGTCAGACGACCGCGCCGTCGTCCGGGTCGTGGTCCTCGTCGTCACCGGGCCGCAGCCGCCAGATCAGCGCGACGAAGCCGGCGAGGATGCCGGTGAAGCCGAACAGGTTGACCACCGAGGGGTCGGCCACGGGGAAGACCGACGGGAAGAGGAAGAGCACGAAGCCGAGCACGATGGCGAGCACACCGACCACCGCGTACTTCGAGAAGCGCGGCAGGGGCGGGGGCGGCGGCGGGGTGTAGCGCTCGTCCTCCGCCTCGTCGTCGGGCAGGTCCGCGCCGAAGGTGTCCAGCCCGTCGAGCAGCGACGGCTCGTCCTGCCGGCCACGGGAGAGGGAGACGCCCGAGATGTCGGCCGCGTACGGCAGCCGGCGCACGTCGGTGGCGGTCGGCCCGGCGGGCTCGTCGGGCGTGCCGAGGGCCACCGGTCCGCCGGCGGGCCCGGGCGCGTCGTCCACGTCCTCGGCGGCGGGCCACGGGTTGTCGCCACCGGGCGGGGCGGTGGTGTGGAAGCCGGCGACGATGCGGGCCCACTCGGCCTCGATGTCCGGCTCGTCGTCGCGGGGCTTCTCGGGGGCCGTCTCGTCCGCGAGCTGGGTCAGGTAGTCCCGCGCGGTCCTCAGGTGAGACCGGTCGACGTAGAGCCGGTCGACGGGGCGGGACGGGACGGTGGTGGTGCGGGTGACCGGGTTCAGGTCGGCCGAGGGCTGGAGGTAGGCGGCGATCCCGCCGGCGGCCAGGACGTCGAGCAGGTGCTCGCCGACGCGCGGATCCACGTCGCCGGCGATGGCGTACTCGCTCGCGTCGAGCCCGTTGTCCCGCCGTCCCCGGCGGGCACCACCCGCTGACACCGGACATCCTCCTCATCACGCGCCCGCGGCGCGGCCGCCTGAGCCCCCTCGGCGCCGACCCGCACGCCGTGCCTTGAATCGTGACACGTCCGGACCCGGTTCCGGGAGTGCCTTGTGGCGCGGCGTACGAAGTCAGAGGCCCTGTCGCAGGTCGCGCCCGGGGATTTATGTCCGTTCTTGCTGAATGTTTTTCAACGGAGCCCGCCGGCGGTGCCGCCCGGAGTCGCCGGTGCCGGCGGACGCGCCGAGCGCCGGTCAGCCCGCGTCGGGCGGTGAGCCGGGCCGCACCAGGCCGCTCTCGTACGCCGCCACGACGAGCTGTGACCGGTCGCGGGCGTGCAGCTTGGCCAGCAGCCGGCTCACGTACGTCCGGGCGGTCGCCGGGCTGATGTGCAGGACCGCGCCGATCTCGTCGTTCGACCGGCCGGCGGCGACCTCGGCCAGCACCTCCCGCTCCCGGGCGGTCAACGAGCCCAGCCGGGTCGGGTCCGGCTCCCGCCCGCCGGCGCGCACCGCCGCCATGACCCGCCGCGTGACCGCGGGGGAGAGCAGGGCCTCTCCGGCCCGGACGATCCGCACCGCCCCCCGCAACTCGTCGGGGCCGGTGTCCTTGAGCAGGAAGCCGGACGCGCCGGCCCGGATCGCCTCGAAGACGTACTCGTCGGTGTCGAACGTGGTGAGCACGACGACCCGTACGCCGGTGAGCCGCTCGTCGGCGACGATGCGGCGGGTGGCCTCGATGCCGTCCGTGCCCGGCATCCGGACGTCCATCAGCAGGACGTCCGGTCGCTCGGTGACCGCCAGCCGGTACGCCGCGTCGCCGTCGCCCGCCTCGCCGACGACCTCGATGTCCGGCGCCCGGTTCAGCAGCGCGCGCAGCCCCGCGCGGACCAGGTGCTGGTCGTCGACGAGTCCCACCCGGATCACGTGGCCCCTCCCAGGGGTAGTTCGGCGCGTACCTCGAAGCCACCGCCGGGTCGGTTGCCGGCGGTGACGGTGCCCCCGAGCAGGGCGGTGCGCTCCCGCATGCCGCCGAGCCCGTACCCGCGCGGGGCGTCCTCGCCCTGCCCACGGCCGTCGTCGCGGACGGTGACGGCGAGGGTGCGGGGGCCGCGGACGACGTCGATCTCGACGGTGCGCGCGCCGGCGTGGCGCAGGGTGTTGGTCAGCGCCTCCTGGATCAGCCGGTGGGCGGTCGAGTCGACCGCGGCGGGCAGACCGGTGAGCTCGCCCTGCCGGTGGACGGCGACCCGCAGCCCGGTGGCCCGCGCGCCGGCGGCCAGGGCGTCCAGTCCGGCCAGTCCCGCCACCGGTTGCCGGGGCTCGGCCACGGCCGGGTCGCGCAGGAGACCGAGGGTGGTGCGCAGCTCCCGGGCGACCTGCGTGGTGGCCGAGCGGACGTGCCCCAGGGCGGCCCGGGCGGCCGCCGGGTCGTCGTCGAGGGCCTCGTCGGCCACGCCGGCGTGCAGCGAGATGACGGAGATGTGGTGGGCGATCACGTCGTGCAGGTCCCGGGCGATCCGGAGCCGTTCCTCCTCGACCCGGCGCGCCGCCTCCCGGGCGTGGTCGCGTTCCAGCTGCCGCAGCCGCCACCGTTGCTCCCGGCGCCGCAGCCGCCGGGAGCGGACCCCGTCGCCGAGGGCGACCGCGGCGGCCATGATGGCGACGCTGGAGGCCAGCTCGAAGCCGATGAGGTACGCGACGCTCGCGCCATCCGCCGCGCGGAACGCGGTGGAGACGACGAGCAGGCCGAGGCCCACGAGCACCGCCCAGCGCAGCTGCCCGGCCTCGGCCGCCGAGTAGAGCGCCGCGGCGAGGGGGAGGGCCAACCCGACCGGCGGGTAGCCGGCCACGTAGTAGGCGACCAGGCCGGCGGCGCTGACCACCAGCACGGCGGTCGGCGCCCGGCGGCGCAGGAGCACGAGCGCGCCGAGCCCGACGGCGAACAGGTAGGCGGGGACGTCGCGTCCCCGGTCGCCGCCCACGTTCGCGGTGATCGCCATCGCCACGACGGCCGAGACGGCGACGCCGATGAGCAGATCCAGCACGGTGGCCCGGGGCAGCCGGAGCAGCCTGCCCGCCGCCCGGCCCGCCCCCCGCTGCGCCTCGGCCACCCGCACGCCCCCGAGCGTAGGTCCACCGGCCTTCCCGCGGGGCCGACGGGTGTCCCGACCGACCGTCGCCCTGCGCGGTATCCGGGACGGCCGGCGGTACGTCGACAGGCGACACCGCCCGCCCGCCTGCCGGCATGGCCGCCCGCCGCCCGCCATCCGCCGCCGTCCGGGATGGACGCTCACGCCGCGCGGGCCGGATCACGTTGTGGCGGCCGGCATCGGGTTCGTAGGCTCATGCCCACGACGACCCGCGGGCGACGCGGCGGCGTCGCGACCACCTCCGGAAAGGACGCCGGTGCTGTACTGGCTGATGAAGTACGTACTCCTCGGCCCGCTGCTGAGGCTGGTCTTCCGCCCGCAGGTCGAGGGGCTGCACCACGTGCCCGACACCGGGCCGGTGATCCTCGCCAGCAACCACCTGTCGTTCTCCGACTCGATCTTCACGCCGCTGGTGGTGAAGCGGCGGGTGACGTTCATCGCCAAGGCCGAGTACTTCACCGGCAAGGGGCTCAAGGGCTGGCTCACGAAGATGTTCTTCGTCGGCTCCGGCACCATCCCGGTCGACCGCTCGGGCGGCCGGGCGGCCAGGGCGGCCCTGGACACCCAGCTGCGGGTGCTGCGCGCCGGTGGCATCGCCGGCATCTATCCCGAGGGCACCCGCTCCCCGGACGGGCGGCTCTACCGGGGCAAGACCGGCGTGGCCCGGCTGGCCCTGGAGAGCGGCGCCCTGGTGATCCCGACGGCGATGCTCAACGCCGACGAGATCCAGCCGCCCGGCAAGCTGATCCCCAAGATCGCCCGGGTCCGGATCCGGTTCGGCCCGCCGCTGGACTTCTCGCGCTACGCCGGGCTGGCCGGTGACCGGTACGTCGAGCGCGCGGTGACCGACGAGATCATGTACGAGCTGATGGAGCTCTCCGGTCGCGAGTACGTCGACATGTACGCCCAGAAGGCCAAGAACCCGCCCGCCGGCCCGGCCCCCCGCGAGCCGGTTCCCGCCTGACGGGCCGCCCGCCCGCGTAACCCGGTCAGCAGGCCAACGCGGTGTCGGCGGTGGTCGTCGGGGGACGAGCCAGGTCCAGCAGGACGGGGGCGTCGTTGCGCAGCGCGAAGGCGCGCAGCTCGGCCAGCTCCGGGCGGCCCGCCGTCGACTCGCCGGCCCGCTCCAGCTCCACCGTCGCGAAGGTCAGCGCCAGCATCCGGTCGGTCACGTCCGGGATGCCGGCGTAGATCTCGGCGCCGGCCAGGTGCAGCTCCGCGGCCCGCCGGTGGTCGCCGTCCGCGGCGGCCAGCGCGCCGGTCACCGTCCGCCGCGCCGCCTCCGACCAGGGCGTGCGGTGACCCACCCGGTCCAGCATCGCGCGCACCCGGGCCGCCGAGTCCCGCCCGGCGAGGCTGGCCGCGTACCCGGCCGCCGCGATCCACTCGCCGCTGGCCAGGGCCGGCACCGCCGACCAGGACTCGGCCAGCTCGTCGATCAGCGTCGCCGCCTCCTCCCGGTGCCCCTGCAACGCGCGGCACAGCGCGCCCATCCCCAGCATCGTCCAGTGCAGCCGGTGGAAGCCGCTGCGCCGCGCGGCGTCGAGCGCGGCCGCCACGTCGTCGCGCAACGCGGTGGCGCCGTCCTGGGAGCGCGCCGGCGGCACCCGCCCGCCCCGCAGCACCAGCAGGCAGGAGCGCAGGCCACGCACCTGCATGTCCCAGCTGCCGGTCGGGGTGTCCACGAAGGCCTCGGCGGCGGCCAGCAGCCGGTCGAAGTCGCCCTCGAACCAGGCGCGCATCGCCTCCGCCGAGTAGCTCGTGGTCAGCGTCTGCCCGCTGGCCTTGCGCGTCGGCAGCGACGAGAGCAGGGCGTCGGAGCGCAGCCAGTCGCCCTCCTCGCAGACGGCGTAGACGAGGTTCTGGATGGCCCGGGGCAGGGCGATCAGCTGGTTGGCGCGGCTGACCTCGACGATCGCGTGCAGCTCGTCCAGGCCGGACCGGTCGCCCGCCTGGTAGCGGGCGATGGCCGAGGTGATCTGGGCGTTGGTGCGGGTCTCGGTCAGCCCCAGCCGCTCGCCGATCTCCGCCGCCCGTTCGGCCGCGGCGACCGCCGGATCGCGCTCGTAGTTCAGCATGTGCAGCCGGCCCAGCTCGGCGTAGGCGTCCGCCTTCTGGGGGCTGTCCGGCAGCGGGGCGAAGAGCTGCACGGCGCGGTCCAGGCAGGCCAGGGCGGCGGCCCGGTCGGCGCGCAGCCACGCGGCCTGACCGAGCAGCGTCCAGGCGCGCGCCGCGCAGGCGTCGTCGCCGTGCGCCAGCAGCCGTTCGGCGAGCGCCTGCACCTGCTCGGGGCCGCCCCCGGAGAGGAAGCCGTTGCCGTCCCGGTAGAAGGAGATCTCCGTGCTGAGCAGCTCCAGTTGGAGCCGCGCGACCGGGTCGGAGTCGTCGGCCAGCCCGAGCGCCCGGCCCGCGTGGCTCGCCGCGACGTCGAGACTGTGCAGCGCGTACGCCCGGCGTGCCGCCCGGTGCAGCGCCGCGCGGGCGGGGCCGGCGAACCGGCCGATCTCCATGCCCAGCGACCGGGCGATCTCGTGGGCCGCCCACCGGTGGTGGGCCAGCACCTCGGCCAGGTCGGTGTCCCGGCTCTGCGAGAGCATGTCCAGCCACTGTGCCGTCCGCTCGTGTCGCGCCACCCGCTCGGTGCGGGGTAGCCGCTGGTAGCAGACGTCGCGCACCAGGACGTGCCGGAACCGGTACTCCGGCTGCCCGGCCATCGTGGAGGCGGCCTGCTCGTGCACGAAGTCGCGCTGTTCCAGCCGGCGCAGCGCGCGCTCCACCGACTCGACGGGCTGCCCGAGCGCGGCGGCCACGGCCCCCGGCCAGAACTGCACGCCGACCACGGCGGCGGCCAGCAGCACCGTGCGCTCCTTGGCGTCGAGCAGGTCGATGCGGTTGGCGATGACGGCGTGCACGCTCTCCGGCATCGGCAGGTCGAGGTGCTTCTCCAGCGACCAGCCCCGCACGGACTGGCGCAGCGCGCCCTGCTCGATGAGCATCCGGACGTACTCGTGGGCGTAGAGCGGGTTGCCACCGGCCACCTCGATCAGCGGGGTGAGCATGTCGGCGGAGAAGGCCGCCCGGCCGAACATGTGGGCGTAGAGCGCGGCGATGCCCGTGTCCCGCAGCGGGGGCAGGGTGATGGTCACCGAGCCGGTGATCGTCCCCGCCCAGCTCGGGTCCCGGTCGACGAGTTCCGGGCGGGCGGTGCAGAGCAGCAGCAGCGGCACCTCCCGGGCGGCGGTGCCGAGCAGCTCCACGAAACGCAGCATCGCGTCGTCGGCCCAGTGCAGGTCCTCGAAGACCAGCACGGTCGGCCGGCGGGCGGCCAGGGCGAGCAGGAAACGTCGCCACGCCGACTCGGTCTCCTCGGCCGGCAGCGCGGTCCCCGGCAGGCCCACCAGCGGCCGCAGGGCGTCGACGAGGCGCTGCCGCTCGCCCGGGCCGACCAGCTCGCCGACGGCCGAGGCGAGCCGCTGCGCGGCGCTCGACGCCGGGTCGGTGTCCAGGATGCCGGCCTCGGCCTTGACGATGTCGGCCAGCGCCGCGAACGTGACGTTCTCGCCGAACGGCGGGCACCGCCCGATCCGCCAGGTCAGCGGCTCGTCGACCAGCTGGTCCACGTGCCGGTACAGCTCCCGGACCAGCCGGCTCTTGCCCAGCCCGGCCCGGCCGAAGACGGTCACCACCTGCGGGCGCCGGTCGCGCAACGACCGGTGCAGGGCGTTGACCAGCATCCCCAGCTCGTGCTCCCGGTCGATCAGCGGCGTGACGTCCGGCTGCCGGTCGGTCGGCTGCCGGCGCACCGGGGACAGGGCCAGCCACACCTCGGTCGTCGTCGACCGCCCGCGCAGGGTGACCGGCGGCTGCTCCGAATAGCGGATCGCGTCGCGGGTGAGGGCGTGCGTCACGCCGCAGACCAGCACCCCGCCGGGCGGCGCGACGGACTGCATCCGGGAGGCCGTGTTGACCACGTCGCCGGCCACGATCGCCTGGCCGCCGTCGCGGGCGGCGGCCACGTCGACAAGCGCCTCGCCGGTGGCCACCCCGACCCGGAAGCGCAGCGCGTCCGCGCCGGTGGGGGCGAAGCGGGTCAGCACCCGTTGCAGCTCCAGGCCGGCCCGCACGCAGCGCAGCGCGTCGGTCTCGGTCGCCACGGGCGCGCCGAACAGGGCCATCACCGCGTCGCCGATGTACTTCTCCACCACCCCGCCGTACTGCCCCACGACGCGGCGGGCGGCCGAGAAGAACCCGGTCTGCATGCCGCGGACCAGCTCCGGGTCCGCCCGCTCGACGTACGGGGTGAAGTCGATGAGGTCGACGAAGAGCACGCTGACCCGGCGGCGGTCCTCCTGCGGGGCCGGCTGCCGCTCGCTGCCCGGCCGGGCGGCGCCGCAGGAGGTGCAGAACGCCACGTCCTGGGCGAGCGGGCGCAGGCAGTGCGGACAGACGGCGCCCAGCTCGTTGCCGCAGCCGCCGCAGAAGCGGTCGCCCGCGGCGGCCGTGCGTCCACAGCGGTCACACTGCGTGGCGATGACACCCTCCACTCGCGATCCCGCCGGTGCCGGAGGCGGCACCGTTCCGGTGTCAGTATCGCCGTCTGTCCAGCTGTCGGGTACCGGGCTGTTGGCTTGTGGACAGTCCACCGGCCGGTCCTGCGGTTACAGTCAGGCGGCTGAATGTCGACCATTGACCACAGGGGGATTCCCGATGGTGTACGTGATGTTGCAGAGCGACTGGACCGACGGCAACGGGGTGAGCCACCTCGCGGGCGACTCCGTCGACGTGGACGCCGCCACGCTGGCCGCGCTCCAGGCGCAGGGGATCGTCAGCGAGCAGTCCGGTGGCGGCAAGGACGGCACGGAGTGGGTCGGGCCGGGCAGCACCAACTGGGTCGGGCCGGGCAGCAACACTCCCTGACACCCCGCACGAAAGGGCCGGAGCGGCTGCTCCGGCCCTTTTTCGCGTACGCCTCAGCGCTCGCTCATGCCGGCGCGGCGGCGCAGCGCCGCCACGTCGGTGACCACTATCCGCCGGCCCTCGGTGCGCAGCCAACCCCGGTTGGCGAACGAACCGATCGCCTGGTTGACGCTCTGCCGCGAGCCGCCGGCCATCTCCGCGAGCTGGCTCTGGTTGAGCTCGATGGTGATCATCGGGGCCTGGCTCTCGCCGGCCAGCCGGACCAGGGTCTTGGCCACCCGGCCGGGCAGGTCGAGGAAGACGTGGTCGGCGTTCTGCTCGGTCAATCGGCGGATCAGCCCGCCGAGCGAGCGCATCACCGCGTCGAGGATGCGCGGGTTGGAGTGCACCAGCTCCATGAACGCGCCCCGGGACAGCGCGAGCGCGGCGCAGTCCTCGATCGCCTCGGCCGAGGCGGAGCGGGTGGAGGCGTCGAGCAGGGAGACCTCGCCCAGCACGTCGGGCGGACGGATGACGTGCAGCACCGCGCGCTCGCCGGTCGGCGCGGTGCGGAAGACCGCGACCGCGCCCCGACGCAGGACGATGAGGGACTCGCCGGGGTCGTTCTCGACGAAGAGCAGCTGACCCTTGCGGTACGTGCGGGGGACCGCCGCGGCGATCACCCGCTGCCGGACCTCCGGCTCCAGCCCGGCGAACATCTCCACACCCGTGAGCGCGTCACCCGGCTCCGGAAGGCGCATCTCCACGGCCCAACCCCTCCCCGGTCAAGGACCACAACTCGCTCACCGGGTGAACCTGAAGGCCCTCGACGAGGTGAACTGACACCGGTTCGGCGTCCGGTAGCGGTACACATCAGATCATGACGCTCCAGTCGCTTGCTGTACACCCCTCAAATCACTTCCGTGACACTCCCGAGCTGCGGCAACCGGCGTGGTGGGAGGCGGTCCGGCCGCCCCGGTGGCCCGGGTGCGGCGGGCGTGGGCGAGGATGACCGGTGATGGTCTACCGCTATTTCTACGACTGCGAGTTCATCGAGGACGGCCGGCTCGTCGACCTGGTGTCGATCGGCGTCGTCGACGAGTACGGCCGCGAGTTCTACGCCGTCTCGACCGAGTTCGACGACTCGCGGGCCGTGCCCTGGGTGCGCCGCAACGTGCTCGACAAGCTGCCCTCCCCGGCGAACCGCGCCTGGCGCTCCCGCGAGCGCATCCGCGACGAGCTGTACGACTTCCTCGTCGAGCCGGTCCGTGACCGCCCGGGCGAGCAGCTGGAGCTCTGGGCCTGGTACGCCGCGTACGACCACGTCGCCCTGGCCCAGCTGTGGGGCGCCATGCCGGCGCTGCCCCGGGAGATCCCCCGGTTCACCAAGGACCTGCGCCAGCTCTGGGACGACCGGGGCCGGCCGCCGCTGCCGGACGCCGACGCGGCGCGCCACGACGCGCTGGTCGACGCCCGGCACAACCTGGCCCGGTGGCGGGCGATGACCGGTTCGTAGGTTTGGTCGGTTCTGTCCCGGGCACCGGTGCGACGTCGAGCCGATGTGAGGGAGATCCCCATGAGCAACGAACCGACCAACGCCGCCGAGGCCCGGCGCCGGGTGACCGAGCTGGTCCGGGAGGCGCGCATCTGCATGCTGACCACGATCGGCGTGGACGGCCGGATGGTGAGCCGTCCGATGGGGTTGCAGGAGGCGGAGTTCGACGGCGACCTGTGGTTCTTCGCGTACGCCGACTCCGCCAAGGTCCGGCAGATCCGGGTGAATCCGGAGGTCAACGTCTCCTTCTCCGACTCCCGGCGCAACGCCTGGGTGTCGGTCGCGGGCACCGCCCGGGAGGGGTACGACCGGGCGAAGGCTGAGGAGCTGTGGAACCCGGTGCTCAAGGCGTGGTTCCCGGACGGGCTGGAGACTCCCGGGCTCACCCTGGTCAAGGTGCACGCCAGCTCCGCGGAGTACTGGGACTCGCCGTCGAGCACCGTGGTCAACCTGTTCGGCTACGCCAAGGCGGCGGTGACCGGCAAGCCGCCGAAGGCGGGGGAGAACCACGAGGTCAGCTACTGACCGGTAGGCCGACCGGCCGGTGGGACCGGCCCGGGGCGCGGTGTCGACGTGCGCCAGCGACGACTACAGTGCGCACTGACGGCCCGCCCCGGGCCGGCAACGGCGCCGATGGTCTGATTCGACACATATCCTGGGGCAAATCGGGCTACACCTGATGCTCCAGGAGGATGAGCAGATCATGCGTATCGGCGTGCTCACCGGCGGCGGCGACTGCCCAGGTCTCAACGCGGTCATCCGGGCGGTGGTCCGCAAGGGCGTCGCCAGCTACGGCCACGAGTTCGTGGGTTTCCGGGACGGCTGGAAGGGCCCGTTGGAGGGCCTGTCCCGCCCCCTGGGCATCGCGGAGGTCCGCGGCATCCTGCCGCGCGGCGGCACCATCCTCGGTTCGTCCCGGACGAACCCCTTCAAGATCGAGAACGGCGTCGAGCGGATCAAGGAGAACCTCGCCGCGCAGGGCGTGGACGCGCTCATCGCGATCGGCGGCGAGGACACCCTCGGCGTGGCCACGAAGCTGCACGAGCTCGGCGTCCACGTGATCGGCGTGCCGAAGACGATCGACAACGACCTCGGCGCGACCGACTACACCTTCGGCTTCGACACCGCCGTCAACATCGCGATGGAGGCGATCGACCGGCTGCACACCACCGCCGAGAGCCACCACCGCACCCTGGTGGTCGAGGTGATGGGCCGGCACGCCGGCTGGATCGCCCTGCACGCCGGCCTGGCCGGCGGCGCCAACGTGATCCTGCTGCCGGAGCGGCAGTTCGACGTCGAGCAGGTCGCCGGCTACGTCGAGAAGCGCTTCCAGCACCAGTACGCCCCGATCGTCGTGGTCGCCGAGGGCGCCCAGCCGCTGGACGGCCAGATGGTCCTGCACAACCAGGAGCTCGACGCGTTCGGCCACGTCCGCCTCGGTGGCATCGGCCAGTGGCTCGCCGAGCAGCTGGAGGCCAAGACCGGCAAGGAGGCCCGCACGGTCGTGCTCGGGCACATCCAGCGCGGCGGCACCCCGAGCGCCTTCGACCGGGTGCTCGCCACCCGGCTCGGCCTCCAGGCGATCGACGCCGTCCACGAGGGCGACTGGGGCAAGATGGTCGCCATGCAGAGCACGGACATCGTCCGCGTTCCGCTGGCCGACGCCACCCGCGAGCTGAAGACCGTGCCGCTGGAGCGGTACGCCGAGGCCGAGGTCTTCTTCGGCAGCTGATCCATCCGGCGTCGCGGCGGGCCGTCCGGCCCGTCGCGACGCCGGCTCACGGCGAGGGGGTACGACGGCGATGGCGGGTTCGGTGCACACGGTCGCGGTGATCGGGGCCGGCAAGATCGGCGAGCTGATGCTCTCCGGGCTGCTGCGCTCGGGCTGGCCGGTGGACCGGCTGCTGGCCACCGCCCGCCGACCCGCCCGCGCCGAGGAGTTGACCGCCCGTTACGGGGTACGGGTGGTCGACAACCTCACCGCCGTGGCCGAGGCGGAGGTGCTCGCCGTCTCGGTCAAGCCGCAGGACGCGGCGACGCTGCTGGAGGAGATCGGGCCGAAGGTGCCCGCCGACAAGCTGGTCATCTCGCTCTGCGCCGGCCTGCCGACCAGCTTCTTCAACCGCCGGCTGCCCGAGGGCACGCCCGTGGTGCGGGTGATGACCAACACCCCGGCCCTGGTCGACCAGGCGATGACGGCGATCTCCGCCGGCGCCCACGCCACCGGCACGCACCTGGCGCTGGCCGAGGAGATGTTCAAGCCGCTGGGCTCGACCGTCCGGGTGCCCGAGTCCCAGCAGGACGCGGTGACCGCGCTCTCCGGCTCCGGGCCGGCGTACTTCTACCTGCTCGTCGAGGCGATGATCGACGCCGGCATCCTGCTCGGCCTGCCCCGGCAGATCGCGCACGAGCTGATCGTGCAGACCGCGATCGGCTCGGCCGTGATGCTGCGCGACTCCGGCGAGCACCCGGTGAAGCTGCGCGAGGCGGTCACCTCGCCGGCCGGCACCACCATCTCCGCCGTGCGCGAGCTGGAAAAGCACGGCGTACGCGCGGCGCTGCTCGCCGCGCTGGAAGCGGCCCGCGACCGCGCCCGCGAACTGGCCGCCCAGGCCGACTGACCCGGTCATCCGCCATCTGGTGGTACGGCACCGACTGCTCCTACCGAGCGGCTGGCGTGCCAGCCCTGCACCTCGGGGACGGTCCGGTGTCCGACGTGGGATGGTGCGACGGCTGAGACGATCCGGGATGACGACGTCCACGCCGGCGTAGTCGGAGTGACGAGCCAGGCGCGGACACGAGACCGAATCCAGCCGATCGGTTCGCGCCCGCGCCTGATCGAGCGGTCAGTAGAGCAGGTGGGGCTTGCGGCGGCGGTCGAAGTCCGCCAGCTCGTCGGCCCAGGCGCCGACCACGTCGTCCACGTCGGCGCCCGCGTCGATCATCGTGCGCAGTCGCGGCGACCCGGTCAGCTTGTCGATCCAGTACGGCCGCACGGCGTCCCACGAGTCGCGCCGCCACGCGAACGCCTCGTACTTGTGCGCCTCCACCAGCATCGCGACCGCCGTGCGGATCGGGTCGTACTTCGCCCGGTCGACGACCTTGACCTCGACCCCCGCGCAGAGCTTGTTGAGCAGCGCGGGCTTCTGCCCGGCGGACGTGGGCGTGAAGTACGCCTCGCGGAACTCGACGCCGGGCAGCTCGCGGGCGTTGAGCCGGTCGGACCAGTGGTAGTCGAAGTCCTCGGCCAGCCCGCCGATGAGCTCGAACGGCTTGCAGGTGCCCCGGCCCTCGGTGAGCGAGGCGACGCCCTCGAACAGGCCGGTGCCGGGGTAGACCAGCGCGGTGTCCGTGGTGGGCATGTTCGGGCTGGGCAGCACCCAGGGCAGGTCGGTGTCGGCGGCGAGCTTGTCGCGCTTCCAGTGCCGGCACTTCACGACGTGCAGGTCGACCTGGCGACCGGCCTCGGCGGGCAGGAACTCGGCGTTGAAGAACCGGGCCAGCTCGCCGACGGTCATCCCGTGCTGCTGGACGATCTCCTTCAGGCCCACCCCGGAGGTGTAGCCGGCGGTCATCATCGGCCCGTAGGCCCGGCCGCCAACGGGGTTCGGCCGGTCCAGCACCACGTACCGCTTGCCGGTCCGGGCCGCGGCCATCATTGAGGTGTACATGGTCCAGATGTACGTGTAGAAGCGGGCGCCGACGTCCTGGATGTCGAAGACGACGGTGTCGACGCCGGCCTGGGTGAACATGGTCTCCCACTTGGCCAGCGAGGCGCCGTACGCGTCGTAGACGGTGATCCCGGTGCGGGCGTCGATGCCGGTGCCCTCGCTCCCTCCGGCCTGCGCCGAGCCGCGGAAGCCGTGCTCGGGGCCGAACGCGGCGGCCAGCCGCACCGTGCCGGAGGCGTGCATCAGGTCGACCAAATGCCGGTAGGCCGAGTCCACGCCGGTGGGGTTCGAGATCACCCCGACCCGCTGGCCGGCGAGTTCGGCGAAGTCGGACCGGACGAGCACGTCGAGTCCGGTCTCCACGCGGCGGATGCCGGGCGCGGCGTGACCGGCCGCGCCGGGTGCCGTCGCCGCGACCGCGCCCGCGGTCACCGCACCCGCTCCGGCCAGGAACTTCCTTCGCTCCATGTCGACCCTCCCTCGGTTTGGTCGAAACTTAGCTACACGTTGATGCCCCGTCAAGGAAGGTTAGCTACAAAGCCGGGGTGGACGGGGCCGGCCGGCGGCGCTTTCGCCAACCGCCGATCCGGCGGCGCGTGGTGCGGACCCACCGTCGGGCGGTGCTCCATACTGGCCCGGTGTTCACCCTCGCCCAGGCCCGCCACCTGATCGCCACCCTGCGCCCGCGCGTCGACGAGCTGATCCGGCTGCGGGCCGACCTGGCCGAGCTGCGCGTCGACCTGGCCGACCGGGGCGTCAGCCCGCTCGGCGGGCTGGCCGAGGTCAAGGGGCTGGAGGCGCGGCTGCACGCCCTCGTCGAGGAGCTGCACTCCCACGACATCCAGGTCAAGGGCATCGCGCCGGTGCTGCTCGACTTCCCCGGCGAGCGCGACGGCCGACCGGTGCTCTGGTGCTGGCTGGAGGGGGACACGGACGTGCGTTGGTACCACCGGGTGGAGTGCGGCTTCGCCGGCCGCCGCCCGGTCTGATCCGCCGCGGCGGGGTCGCCCCGCCCGGGTCGGTGGCGCGGGCCGGGCCCGTCGCCCGCGCCGGTGGCGCTCAGGCCAGGGCCGCGAGCATGGCCGGGGAGACGTTCCCACCGCTCAGGACCAGCACGGTACGGGTGCCCGGCGCGGCGTCGACCAGGCCGGCCCGCAGCGCGGCGAGGGTGACGGCGGCGGACGGCTCGACCAGGAGCTTCGTCGCGTCCAGCAGCTCCCACCAGGCGGCCCGGATGTCCTCCTCGGACACCTCGACCACCTCGTCCACGAGCGCGCGGACGTGCGCCAGGGTGTGCCGCCCGGCGAACGGCGCCGCCAGCCCGTCGGCGATGGAGGTCGGCCGTGCCGGGAGGGCGTCGCCGTCGGTGCGCAGCGCGTGGGCGACCGCGTTGGCGGTGGCCGGCTCGACCCCGACGATTCGGGCGGTGGGGACGGCCGCCCGGACCGCCGACGCCACCCCGCTGATCAGCCCGCCACCGCCCATCGGGACGAGGACCAGCTCCGGCGGCGGGCCGTCGGCCAGGATCTCCCTGCCGACGGTGGCCTGGCCGGCGATGACGTCCGGCTCGTCGAACGGGTGCAGGAGGTGGTAGCCGCGCTCCGCCGCGAGGGCCTGGCAGGTGCCCAGCAGGTCGTCGGTGAGGACGACCTCGCCGCCGTACCGCCGGACCGCCTCGATCTTGGTCGGCACCGCGTGCGGTGGCATGCAGACGACCGTCGGCAGGCCGAAGGCGCGACCGGCGAAGGCCACGGCCGCCGCGTGGTTGCCGGCGGAGAAGGCGGTCAGCCCGGCGGGCGCCCCCTCCCGTTCGACGCGCGCGAGCAGCGCGTTCAGCGCGCCCCGCACCTTGAAGCTGCCGGTGTGCTGGAGGTTCTCCGCCTTGACCGCGAGGTCGAGCCGGAGCGGGTCGCCGAGGCGGGGGCAGGGCAGCAGCGGCGTGCGGGCGACCCGACCCTCGATGCGCCTCTCGGCCGTGATGATGTCGTCCACGGTGGTGAGCTGCACGGTCGCAGCCTAGCCCGGCCCCGGCCGGTCGCACCGCCCGTGGTGACGGCGACGCAGGACCCGGTCGAACGGTGCGACCGGCGGGGCGGTGGTGCGACCGCTCAGCGGGTGGCTTCGGCCAGCGCGGCGCGCACCGTGGCGGCGTCGGCCGGCGCCTCGCGCTCCCAGTCCGCCGGGTCGGCCGAGTAGATGGTCCCGTACGCCGGGGTGTCCGGCTGGTAGCGCCAGCTCTCGGCGAGCGTCCCGGCGTCCACGGCGTCGTAGCCGATCCGGTCGAGGAAGGCCGTGGCCTCGGCCTTGGCGCCCGCGTCGTCGCCGGCGACGGGCAGCGCGCTGCGGTCGTCGGCGCCGGCCGCCCGGGCCAGCGCGTGCAGGTGCTTGAAGAAGATGTTGTTGAACACCTTGACCACCCGCGACTGCGGCAGGTGCCGCTGGAGCAGTTCGCTGCTGGTGGTGGAGCCCGAGTCCAGCTCGGGGAACCGGCCGTCCCGCTCGGGGTAGTAGTTGTTGGTGTCCAGCACGAGCTTGCCGGCGAGCGGCTCGACCGGCACGTCCCGGTACGCCTTCAGCGGGATGGTGACGACCACCAGGTCGCCGGCCTCCGCGGCCTCCCGGACCGTGGCCGCCCGGGCGCGCGGGCCCAGCTCCTCGACGAGATCCTTGAGGGTCTCCGGGCCGCGCGAGTTGCTCAGCACGACGTCGTAGCCGGCGGCCACCGCCAGCCGCGCCACCGTGCCACCGATGTGTCCACTGCCGATCAGTCCCACAGTTGTCATGTCGCTTCCCAACCTCGTTCGCGGTGACGGTATTCCCCACCGGTGCGGTCGACAATTCCGCCCGGGTGCCCGGGTGCCCGGGTGCCCGGGTGCTCGGTGGGCCGGTCGACCGGCCGGCGGCGGCCCGGGTGCGGGGCGCCGGCCGGTGGGGGCGGTCCGCGCGCCCGTCCGCCCAACGTACTGCCGGCCCGGGTGCGGGGGGCCGGCTTCGGGACAACGCCTGCCGGCGGCAGCAGCGCCGTCGCGGCGGGACCGATGTCGGCCCTGGCGGCTAGCCTGCCTCCACTTGCGAACACGGAACGGGGAGTGCGATGGGCACGTGGGCGGCGGGGCCGTTCGACAACGACGTGGCGGCGGACTGGTGCGCCGGCCTCGACGAGGCGTCGCCGGAGCGGCGGCCCCTGCTGGTGGAGCAGGCGCTGCGCGAGGCGGCGGGGGAGGACGACTTCCTGGACTCGTGGCCCGGCGCCAGGGCGGTCGCGGCGTCGGCGGTGGTCGCCGCGCACCTTCCCGGCGGCCCGGCGGTCGACTCGGCGTACGCGCCGGACTTCCTCACCGCCGGCGGGCGCCTCACGCTCTCCGCGGAGCTGCCGGCGCTGGCCCTGCGGGCGCTGGAGCGGGTGCTCGCCGACGGGTCCGAGCTGGCCGAGCTCTGGGACGAGGCCGGGGAGCTCGACGAGTTCGCCGCCGCGCTCGCCCCGATCCGGGCCGCGCTGGCCGACCCGACCGGGGCCGCCGTCGAGGGCTGAGGCGAGGTCACGGCCGGCGGGGGCCGGGCGGGGTGCGCCCCGACCGACCGCCCTGATCGCCGTCGCGCCGGACCGCCGCCACCACCCGCTCGACGGGTGCGCCGGTCGTCGGGTCGGTCCAGACGAACACCACCGGCCTGGCCGCCGCGAAGAGTGCCCAGACGAACGGCGGCAGGTCCTCGGGCGGCATCCGGATGTAGGACGTCGCGCCGTCGACCCGACCGAGCAGGTGTTCCAACGTGAAGCGGTGCCGCGCCGAGCCGTCGAGGTGCTCGGGAGCCGGCGGGACGTGGCGCAGGCTGCCCTGGTCGCGCAGCACGTCGTCCGGCACGGCGGCGTCGAGCACGACCCGGCCGGCGTCGAGCGGGCGCTGGATGCTGACGTGGTGGTCGGGCGGGACCTGGCCCGGCGCGAGCATTTCCTGCACCGCGAAGAACATCCCGACCCCCTCCGCCCGGACCGCCCCGGGTGTCGCCGATCGTAGTTTGCTCGACACACAGCGGCACGTGCGAGGCGGGTGGCGTCAGGCCGCCGGGGGTAGCACCTTCTCGATCGCGGCGCGCAGGTCGGCCGAGCCGGGCTCGACGGTGGGCGCGAACCGGGCCGCCACCGTGCCGTCCGGGGCGACGAGGAACTTCTCGAAGTTCCACCGCACGTCGCCGGCGTGGCCGTCGGCGTCGGCCGTGCCCACCAGCGCCGCGTAGAGCGGGTGGCGGCCGGGGCCGTTCACGTCGACCTTCTCGGTCAGCGGGAAGGTCACCCCGTAGTTGACCTGGCAGAAGTCGCTGATCTCGGCGGCGGTGCCCGGCTCCTGGCCGGCGAACTGGTTGCAGGGCACGCCGAGCACCACGAGGCCGCGGTCGGCGTACTCGTCGTGCAGCGCCTGGAGGCCGGCGTACTGCGGGGTGAGGCCGCAGCGCGAGGCGACGTTGACCACCAGCAGGGCGCGTCCGCGGTACCGCGCGAGGTCGGCCGGGCCTCCGGCCAGGGCGTCGATCCGGGTGTCGAAGACGGTCATGGGCCGAGGCTACGCGGCGCCGCCGGGCCGTCGCCGAGGGGAGCGGACGGCGTGCTGGTCGCGCTCCCAAACGGAAATCGATACATGCACATCTTGACGAACGGATGACGGCGTGAGTAGCGTCTCACCATCAATCTGGAAAGTTTCCTAACTGTTTAGGGAGACGCCGCATGAAGAGATCGCTCCGCCGGGCCCTCTGGGTCGGCGCCGTGATGGCGGTGACCGCCGCCACGGTCCCGATGGCCAGTGCGTTCGGCGCCGGCAGTGTGACCGCCGGGTTCGCCAAGGCGCAGGACTGGGGGACCGGTCACGAGACGCGGGTGACCGTCACCAACGGGACGAGCGCCCCGGTGAGCACCTGGCGCATCGAGTTCGACCTGCCGTCGGGCACCAGCATCAGCAGTTCCTGGGACGCCGACGTCACGCGCACCGGCGACCACTACGTCGCGGTCAAGAAGAGCTGGGCCGCCCCGATCGCGGCGGGCGCCTCGTTCAGCTGGGGCTACAACGGCACCGGCGCGTACAAGGCGCCGCTGAACTGCACGATCAACGGCGCGCCGTGCGGCGGCGGCACCCCGCCCCCCACCACGGCGCCGCCCACGACCACCCCGCCGACCACGGCGCCGCCCACGACCGCGCCGCCGACCACGCCTCCGCCCACCACCCCGCCGCCGGGCCCGGGTGGCAAGAAGGTCGTCGGCTACTTCGCGCAGTGGGGCGTCTACGCCCGCAACTACCACGTGAAGAACATCCACACCAGCGGCTCGGCCGCCAAGCTGACCCACATCCTGTACGCCTTCGGCAACACCACCGGCGGCCGCTGCACCATCGGTGACAGCTACGCCGACTACGAGAAGGCCTACACCGCGGCGGACAGCGTCGACGGCGTCGCCGACACCTGGGACCAGCCGCTGCGCGGCAGCTTCAACCAGCTGCGCAAGCTCAAGAAGATGTACCCGAACCTGAAGGTGATCTGGTCCTTCGGCGGATGGACCTGGTCGGGCGGCTTCACCCAGGCCGCGCAGAACCCGGCCGCGTTCGCCGAGAGCTGCCACAACCTGGTCGAGGACCCGCGCTGGGCGGACGTCTTCGACGGCATCGACGTCGACTGGGAGTACCCGAACGCCTGCGGGCTCACCTGCGACAGCAGCGGCCCGAACGCCTTCAAGAACGTGGTCAGCGCGCTGCGGTCGAAGTTCGGCTCGTCCGCGCTGGTCACCGCCGCGATCACGGCGGACGGCAGCAACGGCGGCAAGATCGACGCCACCGACTACGCCGGCGCCGCGACGCACCTCAACTGGATCATGCCGATGACGTACGACTACTTCGGCGCCTTCAACGCGCAGGGCCCCACCGCCCCGCACTCCCCGCTCACCTCGTACGCCGGCATCCCGCAGCAGGGCTTCTGGTCCGACGCGGCGATCCAGAAGCTCAAGAGCAAGGGCATCCCGTCGGACAAGCTGCTGCTCGGCATCGGCTTCTACGGCCGGGGTTGGACCGGGGTGACCCAGACCGCCCCGGGTGGCACCGCCACCGGGCCCGCCCCGGGCACCTACGAGCAGGGCATCGAGGACTACAAGGTCCTCAAGAACACCTGCCCGGCCACCAGCACGATCGCCGGCACGGCGTACGCCAAGTGCGGCAGCAACTGGTGGAGCTACGACACCCCCTCCACGATCAACGGCAAGATGACGTACGCGAAGAACCAGGGCCTCGGTGGCGCCTTCTTCTGGGAGCTCTCCGGTGACACCGGTAACGGCGAGCTGATCGGCGCCATCAAGGGCGGTCTCGGCTGAGCCGAGGGCCGACGCACCACCCACACGGCGGGGAGGGACCGCGCACCGGTCCCTCCCCGCCCGCTGTGCCCGGGTCGACGTGGGGAGCGTCCCACGTCGACCCGGTCGGGCGGCCGGTGGCATTCGATGACGGGCGCGTCGCGGGCGGGGACCGGACAGTTCGGGCGCGGCGGCGTCCGGGCACAGGTGTCGATGTGACAGACTCGCCGCTCGACGGTTCGATGTCCACGGCGACGGAGGTGGCGATGCGCGCGACGCGCGGGAGGCTCGCGGCGGGCGCCGTGCTGCTCGGGACCCTTCCCCTCGTCCTGCTCGGCTGCGGCATCGGCGAGGAGGATCCGGCGACCAAGCCCGGGCGGGCCCCGGCCGAGGAGGCCACCACGAAGTCGCGGGAGCGGGTGCAGGCCTACCTCGACGCGATGACCGCCAAGGACGTCGCGGCCGGGCGCAGCCAGCTCTGCGCCGCCCTCCAGGAGAGCTTCGACACCGCCGCGACCGGGCCCAACGGCGACTTCGCCGACCACTTCACGGTGCCGCGGGCCGAG
Source organism: Micromonospora sp. NPDC047812 (assembly GCF_040704175.1). Lineage (NCBI taxonomy): Bacteria > Bacillati > Actinomycetota > Actinomycetes > Micromonosporales > Micromonosporaceae > Micromonospora > Micromonospora sp. NPDC047812. The sequence goes on from NZ_JBEYRY010000003.1 coordinate 346,717, forward strand.
ATCACCGACATCCGCTCCGGGCCCCGGGGCCAGGAGGTGAGCACGTCGATCTCGGTCGCCGCCGGTTCCCGCACGCTCACCCGGCCGCTGCTGTTCACGGTCACCCGCGACGGCGCCGACTGGTGCATCGCCGCCGAGGCGCCGGGCGGCAACACCCCGGCCCCCGCCGCCACCGGCTGACCTGCCTCCGGGTGAGCCCGCTCTCACCTGCCGGAACCATCCCCCTCGCCGGTCGGTCGCCGGGCCGCTCGCCGTAGGCTTTCGTCATGCGCCATGAGTGGCATCAGCTGAGCCATCCCGCGGTGGGCAGCCCTGGGCTGCAGACCAGCCGTCCGACCGTCGACTCCGCCGAGGACGCGGCCCTCGGCCTCGACCGCTGGCGGGAGCTGCCGCGTGCGCAGACCCCGCCCTGGCCGGACCCGGCGGGCGTCGCCGAGGTCTGCAAGGTGCTCGACACCGTGCCCTCGGTGGTGGCGCCCTACGAGGTCGACCAGCTGCGGCAGCGGCTGGCTCTGGTGTGCGAGGGCAAGGCGTTCCTGCTCCAGGGCGGCGACTGCGCGGAGACCTTCGTCGACAACACCGAGAGCCACCTGCTGGCCAACGCCCGCACCCTGCTCCAGATGGCGATCGTGCTCACCTACGGCGCCTCGCTGCCGGTGGTCAAGGTGGCCCGGGTCGCCGGGCAGTACACGAAGCCCCGGTCGCTGCCGACCGACGCGCGCGGCCTGCCCGCCTACCGCGGCGACATGATCAACTCGCTGGAGGCGACGCCGGAGGCGCGGGCCGCCGACCCGCAGCGCATGATCCGGGCGTACGCGAACTCGGCCGCCGCGATGAACATGCTCCGCGCGTACCTGGCCGGCGGGCTGGCCGACCTGCACGCCGTGCACGACTGGAACAAGGGCTTCGTCAAGAACTCCCCGGCCGGCGAGCGCTACGAGGCGATCGCCCGGGAGATCGACCGGGCGCTGGCCTTCATCCGGGCCTGCGGGATGACCGACGACGAGGCGCTGCGCACCGTCACCCTCTACTGCTCGCACGAGGCCCTCGCCCTGGAGTACGACCGGGCGTTGACCCGGGTCTCCGACCGCCGGGCGTACGGCCTGTCCGGGCACTTCCTCTGGATCGGCGAGCGCACCCGGCAGATCGACGGGGCGCACATCGACTTCATCTCCCGCATCGCCAACCCGATCGGCGTGAAGCTCGGCCCGACGACGACCCCGGACGAGGCGATCGAGCTGTGCGAGAAGCTCAACCCGGAGAACGTCCCGGGCCGGCTCACCCTGATCAGCCGGATGGGCAACCACCGGGTCCGCGACGCCCTGCCGCCGATCGTGGCGAAGGTGACCGCCGCCGGCGCCAAGGTGGTCTGGCAGTGCGACCCGATGCACGGCAACACCCACGAGTCGTCCAACGGCTACAAGACCCGGCACTTCGACCGCATCGTCGACGAGGTGCTCGGCTACTTCGAGGTGCACCGGGGCCTGGAGACCCACCCGGGCGGGCTGCACGTGGAGCTGACGGGCGAGGACGTCACCGAGTGCCTCGGCGGCGCCCAGGGCATCGAGGACCTCGACCTGCCCGGCCGGTACGAGACCGCCTGCGACCCGCGACTGAACACCCAGCAGTCGCTGGAGCTGGCCTTCCTCGTGGCGGAGATGCTCCGTGGCTGACGCGAGGAGTGAGCTTGCGAGCCCCGCAGTCGGCGGCCGGAGGGATGACAGTGGCTGACGCGAGGAGTGAGCTTGCGAGCCCCGCAGTCGGCGGCCGGAGGGATGACCGTGCCTGATCAGTTCGTGGACCTGCGTTCGGACACCGTGACCCGGCCGACGCCGGGGATGCGGGAGGCGATGGCCACCGCCGACGTCGGCGACGACGTCTACGGCGAGGACCCGACCGTCAACGCGCTGGAGACCGAGGTCGCCGCGCTGTTCGGGCACGAGGCGGCGCTGTTCGCCCCGACCGGGTCGATGGCCAACCAGATCGCCCTGCAACTGGTGGTGCCGCCGGGCAACGAACTGCTCTGCGACGCCGACGCGCACGTGGTGACGTACGAGATCGGGGCCGCCGCGGCGTACGGCGGGATCTCCTCGCGGACCTGGCCGGCGGTCGGCGCGGACATCGACCCGGACGCGGTCGCCGCCATGGTCCGTCCGGACGGCTACTGGGCGGTGCCCACCCGGGCGATCGCCGTCGAGCAGACCCACAACCGGGGCGGCGGCGGGGTGATTCCGCTGGCGACCCTGCGCGAGCTGCGCCGGGTCGCCGACGACGCGCAGGTCGCGCTGCACTGCGACGGCGCCCGGATCTGGCACGCGCACGTCGCCGACGGTGTGCCGCTGGCCGGCTACGGCGCCCTCTTCGACACCCTGTCGGTCTGCCTCTCCAAGGGCCTCGGCGCGCCGGTCGGCTCGCTGGTCGTCGGCAGCGCCGACAAGATCGAGCGGGCCCGGTTCGTCCGCAAGCGGATGGGCGGTGGGATGCGGCAGGCCGGCATCCTGGCCGCCGCCGGCCGGTACGCGCTGGCGCACCACGTCGACCGGCTCGCCGCCGACCACGCCCGGGCGGCCCGGCTCGCCGAGGCGATCGCCCCGTTCGGGGTGCTGGCGACGACCGTCCGGACCAACCTGGTGCCGCTGGACCTGACCAAGGCGCCGCTGGACGCGCACGCCCTGGCCGCCGCCGCCCGCGCCGAGGGCGTCCTGGTCTCGGTGCTCGGCCCCCGCACGGCCCGCCTGGTCACCCACATGGACGTCGACGACGCCGGCATCGACCGCGCCGTGGATGTCCTCACCCGCATCCTGCGGGGCTGACCGCCCCGCCGGCCCGCGTCAGGGGTGCAGGCGCCTGAGGGTGGCGATGTCGGCGGCGTGGCCGACGTGCTTCTCCGTCGGCGTCTCCACCACGACCGGGACGCCGGCGGTGGCCGGATGCGCCATCAGCTCGGCGAACGCCGGCTCGCCGATGGTGCCCTTGCCGATGTTCTCGTGCCGGTCCCGGGTGGAGCCGCAGAGGTCCTTCGAGTCGTTCGCGTGCACCAGCCGCAGCCGGTCGGCCCCGACCGTCGCCACGAGCGTGTCGAGCGTCGCGGTCATGCCGCCCTCGACGGCCAGGTCGTGCCCGGCGGCCCAGGCGTGGCACGTGTCGAAGCAGACCCCGAGCCAGGGGTGCCGTTCCACCGCGTCGAGGTAGGGCCCGAGCTGCTCCACCCGGGAGGCGAGCGAGCGACCGCCGCCCGCGCTCGGCTCGACCAGCAGCCGAGGGCCCTCCGCTGCCGCCGCCTCGTCGAGCAGCGGCAGCAACGTCTCGCGTACCTGCCGCATGGCGGCCTCGGCGTACCCCTCGTCGACCGCGCTGCCGGCGTGGAAGACGACACCCTCGGCGCCGATCGCCCGGCCCCGGCGCAGCGCGTGCGCGAGCGTCTCCGCCGAACGCTCGACCGTGTTCGCGGTGGGGGAGCCGAGGTTGACCAGCAGCGACGCGTGGATGAAGACGGGCACGCCCCGCTCGCCGCAGCCGTCGCGGAACAACGTGTCCTGGGCCGGATCGCCCGCCGGCAGCGCCCAGCCCCGCGAGTTGGACACGTAGACCTGCACGACCTGCGAGCCGGCCGCGTCGACGTACGGCAGGGCGGCCCGCGCCAGGCCGCCGGAGGTGGGCGTGTGCGAGCCGACCAGCCGCTGCGGTGCCGGCATCGCTACATGCATCCGAGGGTGACCGGGGTGGCCGGCGGCACCTGCGTGTTCTCCGGCGGGTTCTGGAACCGGGTGATGCCGTTCGGGTTGAACTGGATCGCCACCGGGAAGCCCTGGCTCTCCAGCAGCTGCTTGGCCTGCTGGCAGGGCAGGTCGATGACCCGGGGCACGGCGACCAGCGGCGGGCCCTTGCTGAGTTCCAGCTTGACCTTCGCTCCCCGCTCCACTCCGGTGCCGTCGGCCGGGCTCTGCCCGAGGATCTCGTCCCTGGGCTTGTCGGAGTCCTTGTAGGTGGGCTCCACCAGCTCCAGGCCCAGTTGGGCGAGGATCGTCCGGGCCTCACCCAGGCTCTTGCCGACCAGGTTGGGCACGGAGATCGGGGCCTTGCCCTTGCTCAGCACGACCGTGACCTTGTCGCCCGGCTTCACCTCGGCGCCGACCTTCGGGTTGGTCTCCAGCACGACGCCCGCGGGCAGGTTGTCGTCGTAGCGGGCGGTGCCCTTGGCCACGACCAGCTTCGCGTCGAGCAGGTCCGCCTCGGCGAGCTCGAACTCCTTGCCCACCACGTCGGGCACCGGGAAACGCTCCGGCCCGAGCGAGAGGGTCAGCGTGACCGTGCCGCCCTTGACGATCCGCGTGGCCGAGACGGGATCCTGCGCCAGCACGGCGTCCTTCGGAACCTTCTCGTCGTAGCGCGGTTCGGCGTAGCTGAGGACGATCCCGGCGCGGGCGGCCTGCGCCTCCGCGTCGGCCTTGGTCATCGCCAGCAGCTGCGGGGCCTCCGTGTAGCGCCCGGCCGCGAACCACCAGCCGCCGCCGGCGACCAGCAGGACCAGCACCACCGCGGCGGCGATGGCCGCCATGCGGCCCCGCGGGTCGCCCATCACCCGGGTGCGCAGCGCGGACAGCCGCGACCCCAGGGTCTCGTCCTCCTCGGGCTCGGCCCGGCGACGGCCCGTCCGGGGGCCGCCGCCCTCGGGCAGCCGGGCCCAGGCGGGCCGCTCGGCCGGCCGGACCGCCGCGACCATCATGGTCGGCCCGGCCACCGGCTCGTCGGACACCCGGCGCAGCACGGCGGTACGCGTGTTCGCGTCGCCCAGGTCGTCCCGGACCGCCTGCACCTCGGCCAGCAACGCGCCGGCGTCGGTCGGTCGGGCGCCCGGATCACGCCGGGTGGCCCGGGCGACCAGTTCGTCGAGCGCCTTGGGCAGGCCGGGCACCAGGGTCGACGGCGCCGGTACGTCGTTGTCGACGTGCTGCCAGGCGACGTCGACCGGGCGGTCCCCGTCGTAGGGCACCCGACCGGTGAGCATTTCGAACAGCACGATGCCGGCGGAGTAGACGTCGGTGCGGGGGTCGGCGTGGCCCTCGGTGACCAGTTCCGGGGCCACGTACGCGACCGTGGCCATCAACTGGTTGCCGTTCTCGTCGTCGGCGCTCGCCTCGACCGCCTGGGCCAGCCCGAAGTCGGCGACCTTGACCACGCTGTCGACCAGGTTGGCCGCGCCGCCGGTGGGGGCCTCGGCGACCAGCACGTTCTCCGGCTTCACGTCGCGGTGCACCAGCCCCGCCCGGTGCGCGGCGGCGATCGCGGCGAGCATCTGCTCGGCGATGGCCAGCGCCTCGTCGGGGTTGAGCCGGCGCCGCTCGGCGAGCACGTCCCGCAGGGTGCGACCGCGGACGTACTCCATCACGAGGTAGGGCAGGCCGGAGTGGGTGCCCTGGTCGTAGACCGCGACGACGTTGGGATGGGTCAACCGGGCGATGGTCTTCGCCTCGTCGGTGAACCGCTCCACGAAGCCCGCCGCCCGCGCCCGCGGTTCCGGGGCCTGGGACGGATGAATGATCTTGAGTGCGACGGTGCGCTCGAGGCGCTCGTCGGTGGCGGTGTACACGGTCGCCATGCCGCCACGGGCCACGCGACCGCGGATGCGGTAGCGCCCGTCGATCAGCGAGCCCAGCAACGTGTCGGCGACCTGTGTGTCCATCGGCAGGGAGTCTATGTGTCCAGGAGGTGAAGGTTGAACAGGATGCTACAGATGGGGTGCGACAAGGGCCGCGCCGCCGCGCTCGATCGCCCCGCCGGCCCTGCTCAGCCGGCTCGTGGGGGTGCCGTTGGCCCCGACCGGGCGGGACATGGCAGGGTGGTCCGGTGACCGACTCAGTACCCGCCGACCGGGCCGTGCCCGGCGCCGAATCCGCCGGCCCCGCCGATGCCGCCGACTGGCTGACCCTGCCGGACGTGGCCGAGCGCCTCGACGTGTCGATCAGCAAGGTCCACCAGATGATCCGGGACCGGGAGCTGATCGCGGTACGCCGCGACGGCGTCCGCCGGACGCCGGCCGACCTGGTGGCCAACCAGACGGTGCTGAAGCACCTGCCCGGCGTGCTCAACCTGCTGGCCGACGGGGGCTACGACGACGAGGGCGCGCTGCGCTGGCTCTACGAGCCGGACGACACCCTGCCCGGCGGCAGCCCCGCGAAGGCGCTCGCCGGCGACCAGGCGCGCGAGGTGAAGCGCCGGGCGCAGGCCCTGGGCTTCTGACCCGCCCCCACCGCCCGCCCCGCGCGGGGCGGGCGGGTCAGTCGGTGCGGCGGGTGGCGGCGATGGCCAGGTCGACCAGGGCCTGCCGGGCCTCGGTCTCCAGGTCGACGGCGGCCAGCGCGGCCAGCGCGGTGTCGGTCAGCGCGCCGATCCGCTGCTCCGTACGCGCCAGCGCCCCGCTGCCGTCGATCAGCTCGCGCAGGCGGGTGACCCCGGCCTCGTCCAGCCCGGGGTCGCCGAGCCCGCCGAGCAGCAGTTCCCGGCCCGCCCCGTCGGTCGTCTCCAGGGTCGCCGCCACCAGGTAGGTCCGCTTGCCCTCACGCAGGTCGTCACCGGCCGGCTTGCCGGTCTGGGCGGGATCGCCGAAGACCCCCAGCACGTCGTCGCGGAGCTGGAACGCCTCGCCCAGCGGCAGCCCGTACGCGGAGTACGCCGCCCGGACCTCCGCCGACGCGTCGGCCAGCGCGGCCCCGAGCAGCAGCGGCCGTTCGACCGTGTACTTCGCCGACTTGTAGCGGGCGACCTTGCCGGCCCGCTCCACCGAGGTGTCCCCGGTCACCTGGGTCAGCACGTCCAGGTACTGGCCGACGGTGACCTCGGTGCGCATGGCGTCGAAGACCGGCCGGGCCCGGGCCACCGTGTGCGGGTCCAGCCCGGCGGAGTGCAGCAGCTCGTCCGACCAGACCAGGGACAGGTCGCCCAGCAGGATCGCCGCGGCGTCGCCGAAGCCGTCCGCGTCGCCACCCCAGCCGGACGCCCGGTGCCGCGCGGCGAACCGCCGGTGCACCGCCGGCTCGCCGCGCCGGGTGTCGGACCGGTCCATCAGGTCGTCGTGGATCAGCGCGCTGGCCTGCACGAACTCCAACGCGGCCAGGGCGGTGACCACCTGGTCGGTGTCCACCCCGCCGGCTCCCCGGAACCCCCAGTAGGCGAACGCCGGCCGCAGTCGCTTGCCGCCGCCGAGGACGAACGCCTCGATCGCCTCGGCGAGCGGGGCCAGGGCGTCGTCGACCCCGGCCATCCAGGCGCGCTGGCTGGCCAGGAACTCGGTCAGGGCCTTGTCGATCCGTTGACGCAGCCCGGCGCGGTCGACGGGGGAAACAGGAGCAGCGTGGGTCACCCCACGACGCTAGCCGGTCGGGGCGGACCCCGTCGCGCCACCGGGGGGCCGACGCGCCGCACGCCCCGTGCGAGCCCGCCGGCCGGCCGGCCCAGGTGACGGCCCCGGACGGGGCAGGTACGGAGCCGCCGCGGCGGCGAGCGCCCGGTACCGCCGCACAACCGGCTCGTCGCCGTGCCCGGCCAGCCGCCGGCGTACCTCCGCCAGTTGGCCCAGTGCGCGCGGCGACCCGGCGCGGACCGCGTCGAGCAGCGCCTCGCCGGCCACCGCGCAGGCCCGCTCCACCTCGCCGAGTTGCAGGTAGCCCCGGGCCAGCCAGCCGCCGTAGATCGCGGCGGTGCGGGGGCCGCGCCGCCGGACGGCGTGCAGCGGCGCCTCGGCCGGGAGCGGTCGGCCCAGTGCGACCAGCGCGCGCCCCGTCATCGCCGCCAACTCCGGCCCGTCGAGCCAGTAGAGCCACGGCGGCTCCCGGCCCGGCTCCGGCGCGCCGGTCACCCGGCGGGCCGCGTCGAGCGCCTGCCGGGCCGCCCCCGCCCGGCCGCCGAGCGCCGCGGCCAGGGCCACCCGGTGCAGCAGCAGGGCGCGCAGCCCGGGGCTGGCCGACCGCCGTGCCCCGGCGTACGCGGTGCGGGCCAGCACCAGCGCGCCCTCCGGGTCGCCGACGCCGGTGAGCAGGTGGCTGGCCGAGCCGAGCACGTGCCCGCCGAGCGCCGGGTCGCCGGCCGTCGCGGCGGCGCGCAGCGCCAGCCGGTACGCGTGCAGGGCGCCCGCGGCGTCCCCCGCGTCCGCGGCGAGCCAGCCGGCGAGCTGGGCGGATTCGGCCAGCTCGGGCAGCAGCCGAGGGCGTGCGGAGGGGGCGCACCCGGACAGCGCCCGCACCGCCCGTCCCAGCCGGTACGCCCCGAGCCCGGCCAGGTCGGCCCCGCCGACGAGGTCGTCGAGCCGGCGCAGCTCCGCCAGCCGTACCGGCCCCGCGCCGTCGTCCCGGTCGGCGTGCCGGATGGGCGCGCCGGGCAGCAGCACGGCGCGCGGGTCGGCGAGCCAGCGCTGGGCCAGGGCGAGCAGCGCCGCCCGGGGCCGGGACCCGCCGAAGGCCGGCGGCGGACCGAGGCTGCGGGTGCGGGCCGCGGCGGTGACCAGCAGGTCGACCGGCACCGCGAGGACGACGGCGAGCCAGCCGAGCCAGAACTCGCCGGGGACGCGCAGCTGCCGCTCCCACCGGGAGACCTCGTGCCGGCTGAGGGTCGGCACTCCGGACGCGGCGCAGAGTTCGGCCGCGACCCGGAGCTGGCTCCAGCCCCGGGCCAGCCGGAGCTGGGCGAGCAGCGGCCCGAGCAGTTGCGGGCCGGGCGGCGGGGGCGGCGTCATCGGTCCTCCGGACGGGTGTCGGCGCGGCGGCGGCGCGGACCCCGGAACGGGACCGGTTGCGCCACCGGTGGATGCTGACCCCCGCGCGTGCCCCCGGCGGGTCGGCCTCCGGCCGGGCCCACCCCGCGCAACCCCATGACTACTCCGTGGGTACGACGCTTTCCGGCCCCGGCCGGCCCGGCGGCCGGGCGGTCCGGTGTCCACCAGTGTGGGAAGGTCTCGGCCCGGGGGGCCCGGCCCGCTAGAGTCGGGACGTGGCGCTCGGTCTTCCATCGGTCCTCCCCAATCCGCAGCCGGCGATCGGGGAGCTGATCCGTGACCGCCAGCCGACCTTCTCCTTCGAGTTCTTCCCGCCCAAGACCGCGCAGGGCGAGCGGCTGCTGTGGCAGGCGATCCGCGAGCTGGAGTCGCTGCGCCCGTCGTTCGTCTCGATCACCTACGGCGCGGGCGGGTCGACCCGCGACACCACCGTCGCGGTCACCGAGCGGATCGCCACCGAGACCACCCTGCTGCCGATGGCCCACCTGACCGCGGTCAACCACTCCGTGGCCGAGCTGCGCCACGTCATCGGCCGGCTCGCCGGGGTCGGGGTGCGCAACGTGCTCGCCGTGCGGGGCGACCCGCCGGGCGACCCGGGCGGCGACTGGGTGCGCCACCCCGAGGGGGTGCTCTACGCCGAGGACCTGGTCCGCCTGGTGCGCGACGCCGGTGACTTCAGCGTCGGGGTGGCGGCCTTCCCCTACAAGCACCCGCGTTCACCCGACGTGGCCAGCGACACGGAGCACTTCGTGCGCAAGTGCCGGGCCGGCGCCGACTTCGCGATCACCCAGATGTTCTTCGACGCCGACGACTACCTGCGGCTGCGCGACCGGGTCGCCGCCACCGGCTGCGACACCCCGATCCTGGCCGGCGTGATGCCGGTGACCCAGATCGGCACCATCGAGCGCTCCACGCAGCTCTCGGGGGCGCCCTTCCCGCCGGCCCTGGCCGACCAGTTCGCGAAGGTCGCCGACGACCCGGAGGCGGTACGCCGGCTCGGCGTCGAGCAGGCCAGCGAGATGTGCCGGCGGCTGCTCGACGAGGGCGTGCCGGGGATCCACTTCATCACCCTCAACCGTTCCACCGCCACCCGCGAGGTGTGGCAGAACCTCCAGGTGGGCGCACGGATGTGACCCCGCTGCCGCGACACCTGAGCGGCGGTGCGACGGTTGTTCCGTGGTGGGCACACAGCTGAACTGGGACGAGTACGCCACGGCCTGGGCACGGCTGCACGGGGGCTTCGACCCCCGGGCGGCGGCCCCGGTCGTCCGCGCCTGGCTGCGGTTCGCCTACCACGTCGGGTTCGTGCTGGGCCGGCTGCGGGTCGGCCCGACCCCGGTCACCGTGGTCGGCGTGCTGCTCTGCGCCTGCGTGCCGCTGTTCGCCGTACGGCCGCAGGACGGGCCCTTCCTCGCGGCGCTGTTCGTGCTGCTCGCCGCGGTGGCGGACAGCGTCGACGGCGCGGTGGCGGTGTCCACGAACCGGACCACCCGGCTCGGCTACGTCTACGACTCGCTGGCGGACCGGCTCGGCGAGGTCGCCTGGCTGGCCGCGTTCTGGCTGATCGGCGCGCCGGGGGCGCTCGTCGTGACCGCCGGTGCGCTCTCCTGGCTGCACGAGTACGTCCGCGCCCGGGCGGTCTCCGCCGGCATGCGGGAACTCGGCGCGGTGACCGTGGGGGAGCGCCCCACCCGGGTCTCGGTGGCCCTGGCCGGGCTGCTGCTGGCCGGGCTGACCGGGCTGATCGAGCCGGACCTGGCCGCCGGCACGATCACCATGGCGACCGCCGTGTGGGTGCTGCTGGCCGGGTTCGGCCTCGGCCAGTTGCTCTCCGCCGTCCGCCGCGCCCTGATCGACGCCGGCTGACCGCGCCGGCCCGGGCTCCCGGGAAGGCCCGGCGTCGACGTGCTGCCCCCGCCCGTCGGCGGCTACCAGGCGGGGCCGATGTCGTCGGCGACGATCTGGGCGGAGAGGGTCACCATCGGCAGGCCGCCGCCCGGGTGGCTGGAGCCGCCGACCAGCCACAGCCCGTGCGCCGGGCCCCGGTTGGCCGGGCGCAGCAGGCCGCCGGCGGTGCCGTAGATCGACCCGCCGGGCGCGCCGGTCGCGTCGTCCAGGTCGGCCGGGGTGCGGACCTCCCGGAACACCAGCCGGTCCCGCACGTCGACGCCGCGCCCGGCCAGCACGCCGAGGACCCGGTCGGCGTACGCCTCGGCGAGGCCGGGCCGGCGCCAGTCGACGGCACCGGCGGCGGTGCCGTGCCGGGGCGCGTTGACCAGCACGAACCACGCCTCGTGACCGGCGGGCCGGACCATCGGGTCGTCGGCCACGGTGACGAAGACGGTGGGATCGGCCGCCGGCCGGGCCCGCACGCCGCGCCCCGGGCGGCCGAAGACCGCGTCGAACTCGGCGTCGTAGTCGCGGGGGAAGAACACGTTGTGGTGGGCCAGCCCGGAGTCGCCGGCGACGCCGAGCAGCAGCACGAAACCGGCCAGGCTGCGGTCGGTCAGCCCGGCCAGCCGGCGCGGGCTGGGCAGCAGGTCCCGGTAGAGGGTGAGCGCGTCGACGTTGGCCACCACCACGTCGGCGGGGACCGGGGCGGTGACGCCACGCAGGCGTACGCCGTGCACCCGTCCGCCCGCGGCGTCGATCCGGGTGACGGTGGCGCCGGTCTGCACGACCACGCCGAGGTCCAGGCAGCGGGTGAGCAGCGCGTCGGCGAGCGTGCCCAGCCCGCCGCGCAGGTACCAGCCGCCGAAGGTCAGCTCGGCGTAGGGCACGGCGACCAGCGCGGCCGGCGCCCGGCGCGGGTCGGCGCCGGTGTAGGTGGCGTACCGGTCCAGCAGCATCCGCAGCCGGGGGTCGGACAGGTGCCGTCGGCCCAGTCCGCGCAGCGTCCGGCCCGGGCCGATGGCGGCCAGGTCGCCCAGCCGCCAGGCCAGCGCGGCCAGGTCCAGCGGGGAGTCGATCGGGCGGCGCAGGATGTCGCGGTGCGACGCCTGCCACACCCGCGCGGCCCGGCGCCACAGCCGCTGCCAGTCCGTGGCGGCCCGGTCGCCGAAGGCCGCGCCGATCCGGGCGGCGAACTCCGCCGGGTCGGCGCAGGAGTCGAGGGCCGGGCCGCCGCCGGGGAAGACGTGCCGCACGATCGGGTCCACCGGCGCCAGGTCCAGGTACTCGTCGAGCTTCGCGCCGGTCGCCTCGAACAGGTCGTGGAAGACGTCGGGCAGGGTGAGCAGGCTCGGCCCGGTGTCGAAGTGGAACGGGCCCGCCGGGGTGTCGCGCACGTGCCGGCCGAGCTTGCCACCGACGGTGCCCGCGCGTTCGAGCACGGTGACCTGGTGCCCGGTGGCGGCCAGCCGGGCGGCGGTGGCCAGCCCTCCCACCCCGGCGCCGACGACCACGATCCGCGCCATGCCGCGCCTCCCTAGGTGACGGGGCGGCCGCGCCAGGACAGGCGACGCCGCTTCCGCAGATGGTACGACCGCAGGGTCAGCCAACCGAGGACCACGACCGACACGGGGTGTGCCAGCGCGTCGGGCCACCACCGGCCGCCGGTCGCCCGGGCGCTGACCGCCCGCCCGGCCACCCCGAGCAGGTAGGCGGCGAGCGCCGCGGCGGCCACCGTCGGCGCGCCGGCGGCCAGGGCGACGACCGCCAGCAGCGGGGGAGCGGTGTAGAGCAGGAGCAGCAGGGCCACCACGACGGCCGCCGCCCCCGGGTGGCCGAAGGTCGCCCAGAGTGACTTCGAGTAGCCGTCGCGCAGCTGCGGCCAGTCCTCGTACATCCGGCAGGCGGCCAGCCGCGAGCCGTCGGCGAGGGCGATCCGGCCGCCGGCCCGCTTGACCGCGCGGGCCAGCTCGACGTCCTCCAGGATCTTCCCGGCCACCACGGCGTGCCCGCCGGCGGCCTCGTAGCCGGCCCGGTCCACCACCAGGAACTGCCCGCCGGCGGCGGCCAGCGACGGCCGCCGCGAGCGTTCCATCGCCCGCAGCGGCAGGAAGGTGAGCCACAGCCACTGCAACAGCGGCTGGACCAGCCGGTCGGCCACCGTCGCCACCAGGATCCGGGGGTACGGCGACAGCAGCGTCACCCGCGCGGCGCGCAGCTCGGTGACGGCCGCCGCGACCGCGTCCGGGGCGAGCACCACGTCGGCGTCGACGAAGACCAGCGCGGTCGCCGCGGGGTCGGCCCGGGTGGCCAGCTGCCAGCAGGCGTGCGGCTTGCCCAGCCAGCCCGGCGGCGGGGCGACCCCGTCGAGCAGGGTGACCCGGGGGTCGTCGCCCGCCACCGCGCGGACCACGTCCGCGGTGCCGTCGGTCGACCCGTCGTCGAGCACCACCACGCGCAGCCGCGGCACGCCCCGCTGGGCGAGCAGCGCGCGCAGGCACGGGGTGACCCGCGTGGCCTCGTCGCGCAGCGGCAGCAGCACCGCCACGGGCTCGGTGACCGGCGCCGGCCGCTCGGCCGGGCGGCGCAGCCAGCGGCCGGCGTTGACCAGGGTGTGCGCGGTCAGCGCGGCCACGCCGAGCAGCAGCGCCAGGACGGCGGTCATGCCGTCGCGTCGACGCCGGGGCGCTGCGGCTGACGGGACCGGTGCCGGTCGTCGCGGCGGGAACGCAGCAGCGTGACCGCCAGCGGCACGGCGGCCACCGACATGCCGACCGCGCCCCAGAGCGCCGAGGCGGGCAGGTCGAGGAAGACCGCGTGGGCCAGCACACTGGAGATGTACGTCCACAGCCAGAGCGCGAACATCGGGCCGTCCCGCCCGTCGGTGGTGGCCACGGCGGGCCCGGCCAGCGGGCGCAGCGCGCTCATCATCAGCACGGCGAAGAGCAGCCAGCCCAGGTAGTTGCTCACCGGGATGCCGGGCAGGCCGGGCAGCGCGGGGGTGGCGTCCCGCCAGCTCCAGTAGCCCTCGGCCACCATCTGCGGGTCGAGGAAGAGGTCCCAGGCGGCCAGCCCGACGGCGGCCAGCGCGATCCGCGGGACGGGGAACCGCCCGCCCCGGCCCCCGCTGTCGCCGCTGGTCAGCCGGGTGGCGGCCAGCCAGGCCGGCCAGGCCATCCAGGTCCAGGCCAGCGGGATGATCAGCGGCACCCCGGCCAGCTTCGGCCCCAGCTCGCCGGAGTAGTCGTAGCTGCCGAACGGGAAGCCGGTGGCCACGCCGAGCGCCTCGATGGCGAACCCGCCGACCGTGGCCACCGCGACCAGCGCCGCCGCCGTACGCGGGCCCCGGCTGAGCAGCGCGTGGCCGACCGAGAGCAGGTAGCCGAGCACGACGGTGGCGACGGTCAGCCGGGCCCGGGTCTCCCCGGTGGTCAGCGGGTAGCAGATCTGCGCCAGCACCAGCACGGCCAGCAGCGCCCAGGACAGCCGTCGGGTCACGCGGCGCCCCGGCCGGGCGGAGTGGGTGCCGGCGGCTCCAGCGGCAGGTCCCGGCCGAGCACACCGAACGGGCGCTCGTCACCGGGGAAGTGGAAGTCGCGCAGGACGTCGACGAAGCCGAACCGGCGGTACAGCCGCCAGGCCCGGGACCGCTGTTCGTCGGCCTCGGGGGTGGAGAGCAGGGTGGTCGTGCCCTCCGCCAGGCTGAGCAGGGCCCGCAGCTGCCGCGCGCCCAGGCCGTGCCCCTGCGCGGGCGGGCGGACGTGCAGCTCGACCACCTCGAAGCAGTGGGTCAGCCAGCGCTGCCGGGTCGGGGCGTCCAGCGCCCGCCAGACCTGGTCGTGCCACCACTGCCCGGAGCCGCCCAGGTAGCCGTAGCCGAAGCCGGCCAGGTGGCCCTCGCTGGTCAGGCTGGCGACGGCGCGGAAGCCGGGTCGGCGTACGTGGGTGGCGATGTAGCCGCGCCGGGACTCCAGCAGCTCCGGGCGGTACCCCATCGCCTCGCCGTAGACGGCCACCACGTCGTCCAGCCGTCGGACGAGATCGTCCGGCGTCCACCGCACCAACCTCATGCCCGTACACCCTCCGCCGCTCCCGGATCGCCGTCCGCGACCCACCCCAGCACCGCCCGGTCACCCACCACGTCGCGCACCTCGAACCGCGCGAAGAGCTCCTCCGCGTACCACCCCTGGGTGGGGGTCCGCATGATCGCCGCCCGGTGCTCCGGGTGACGGTACGCGAACGCCACGAGGTCCGCCGGCTCGCGCCACACGCTCACCGTGCCCTGCCAGCCCAGCGGGGCCTCGCCGACGCCGAAGCGGGCCAGCAGGCCGGGGGCGGCGTGCAGCGCGGCGGCCACCGGGGGGATCGCCCGCCAGAAGGTGGCCGCCCGCCGTGGCCGCAGCCGGGCCCGGGTCAGCGCCAGCACCGGGCCGGTGACCCGGCCGCCGGGCGGCTCCCCGAACGGCCGGCGCCCCGACCACTCGCCCCGGCTGCTCAGCGGGCGCAGGTCGACCCGGACGGACGCGCGGGCGATCCGTGCCCAGGCGCGCCCCACCGGCGAGCCGTCGAAGCCGGCCGCGGCGGCGGGGGAGTCCCACACGGTCAGCGCCGCCCACCGGGTGAGGTCGGCGTCGCCCGGCCCGAAGCCGGTGCCGGTCCCGGTGCCGAGCAGCTTGCCGAACCGCACGCCGGGCACGGCGCGCAGCCGGCGGGAGTCGACCGCCATCCGGGTCAACGCCCGGGGCAGCGCGGCGCGGGAGGTGCGCCACACGTGCAGCGTGACCAGCCCCGGGACGTCGTTCCCCATGCTCCGCTCGCTCACGCCACCGCCTCGCTCCGCTCGACGGCGGCGCGAGGCGCCACGCTGCTGAGCCCCATGGTTCGCTCGCTCCGCTCGCTCACGCCACCCCGGTCGGGACGCCGCCGGTGACCCGCAGCAGCTCCGGGTACGTGGTGGGGAAGACCGCCCGCGGCACGCCGCCGGCCGCCCAGATCTCGTCGTACGACTCCAGGGCGGTGTCGACCAGGGTGCGCAGCGGGCGGGGGTGGCCGACCGGGGCGACCCCGCCGATCACCTGCCCGGTGTGCGCGCGGACGAACTCCGGGGTGGCCCGGCGCAGCCGGCCGACCCCGATGGACGCGGCCAGGCCGGCGGTGTCCACCCGGTGCGCGCCGGAGGTGAGCACCAGCAGCGGCGCGCCGTCCGCCTCGAAGACGAGCGAGTTGGCGATCTGGCCGACCGCGACGCCGAGCGACTCGGCGGCGGCAGCGGCGGTGTGGACCGCGTCGGGCAGCAGGCGGACGAGGCTCGGGGCGCCGGACCCGTCCCGGGCGCCCGCGGCGTCGAGCACGTCCTGCACCGCCCGCACGTTCGGGTGTGGCTGCATGTCGACCATTCTTCCCGGTACGCCGGTCGGCGGCTCAGCCGGCCGTGCCGGGCCCCGACCGGGCGGGGCGGGGCGCCGTCCGGCCGGCTCCGGGCGGGACGGTGACGGCGTCCGGGGCGGGCGGCGCGGCGGTCCGGACCGGGGCGACCCGGGCCGTCTCGGCCAGCGCGACGCCGACCAGCACCAGGAGCCCGCCGGTGAGCTGGGCGGTGTTGAGCGCCTCACCGGGGCCGATCACGACCCAGGCGACCGTCGAGGCGAGCACCGGCTCGGCCATGCCGATGATCCCGACGCTGGTCGCGGGGAGGTGCCGCATCGCCCCGGCCACCAGCAGGTACGGCGCGATCGAGCCGAGCACCACCATGTACGCGCAGAGCAGCGCCACGGGCACGCCCCCCTCGGTGTCTGCGGCCAGCGGCTCCCAGCCGCCGGTGCCGACGGTGACCGCGCGGGTGAGCAGGCCCGCCACGGCGGCGGCGCCGAACGCCCAGGTGCACAGCGACAGGGTGTCCCGACGCGCCGTGCCGTGGGCGCCGAGCACGTAGTACACGGCGAGGAAGACCGCGGCGCCGAAACCGGCGAGCACGCCGAGGCCGTCCAGCTTCAGCTCGCCCCACACCTCGGCCACGCAGCCGAGGCCGACCAGGCTCAACGCCAGGCCGGCCCAGAGCCGCGGGCGCACCCGGTGGCGCTGGCCGAACCGGGCCCAGAGGGCGACCAGCAGCGGGGCGGTGTACTCGAACAGCAGCCCGATCCCGACCGGCAGCCGGGAGATGGCGACGAAGTAGAGCATCGGTACGGCGAAGAACCCGGCCAGCCCGTACCCGATCAGCAGCGGCAGCTGGCCGGGGGTGACCCGGAGCCGGCGGACCCCCGGACGCAGCAGCACGCTCAGGACCAGCAGCCCGGTGACGGCCCCGGCGGCGCGCAGCAGGGTGAGCTGCGGAGCGTCCAGGCCGGCGCGGAGCACCAGCTTGGAGACGGTGCCGTTGACGGCGAAGAGCCCGGCCGAGGCGAGCACCATGGCTACCCCGAGGACGGGGCGGGGGGTTGTCACGAGCGGAGGCTACCGCCGTGGTCCCTTGCCGGCGCCCGCGACGACCGCGGTGGCGGGCACCGGGGCCGGCACCTGCCGGGACGTCGACCGACGCCCGCGCGCCACACGTTGCGTTTTCGTCGGTGGGAGGGTGTACTGTCAGCAGCAGTTAGAACGAGTGTTCGATTGCCTCGAACGCCCGTTCCAACAGACCCGGGGCGGTGTTTCGCGGCGCGGCTCCGGGCGGTGCGGCTCCGCGGGCCGCACCTGGGTCCCGGGCAGTCGCGAGTCCGGGCCCGTCAGGCAGGAGCGTCGCCCGCCGCCCACGACCCCCGGGCGGCGGGCGACGAACCCGCCGGTAACGCCGGCCGGGTGTGGTGTGGGGAAGCGTCCACACCCGGCCGGCCACCCACCGGTGCGTCTTCCTCCGCACCACTCGACCCGGCGTCCCGCCGGCGGCCCAGGGCCGTCTCCGGGGCGGCGCCTCGGCCACGTGGAGGAGACAGTCCCATGCCGACCAACCCGGCTCAGGCACCGACGGTGCCGGCGCACGTGCTGCCGCACCGCACCCCCGCCCAGCTTCTCGCGGTGGCCCGGCGCGGGCTGGCCGAGGCCGCCCAGACCCGTCCCGACGGCCTCCGTTACGCCGCCGCCCACCTGGCCGCGCTCCGGGCGGCCGCGGCGGTGCTCGCCGCCCGGGCGCGTCCCGCCCCCGCCCGACGCCACCGGGTCACCAGCGTCTGGGTCCTGCTCTCCGGTGTCGCCCCCGAGCTCGACGAGTGGGCCCGGTTCTTCGCCCTCGGCGCCGGCAAGCGGGCCGCCGCCGAGGCCGGCATCCCACGGGTCGTGACCGCCCGGGAGGCCGACGACCTGCTGCGCTCCGCCGAGCAGTTCGTCACGGTCGTGGAGGCCGCGCTCGGCGTGGCCCACCAACCGGCGCTCGACGGCCTCGCGGCCTGACCCGGCACCGGGCACCCGGCCGGACGGTCGTCCGGCCGTCCGGCGACGACCGGTGCGCCACGCGCACGTCTGATCCGACAGCACGACGGGGGGTAGGTCCGATGGCGGGCCGGATGGTGGTCGGTTCCGCCGCACTGGCCGGTCTGGTGCGCCCGGCGAGCGCGCCGGATCCGGCGGCCGGTCACCGGCTGTTGCCGGTGGCCCCCGAGCTGACCGGGCTGCTGCCCAACCGGGGGCTGCGACGGGGCAGCACGGTCGCGGTCGCCACCGGCCAGCCCCGGCGCAGCGGCGGCACCTCGCTGGTCCTGGCGCTGCTCGCCGAGGCCTCCCGGGCCGGCTCGTGGTGTGCCGTGGTCGGGGTCCCGACGTTCGGGGCGGGCGCCGCCGCCGAGTTGGGCATCTCCCTGGACCGGCTCGCCCTGGTGCCCCACCCGGGCCCGGAGTGGGCCACCGTCATCGCCGCGCTGATCGACGGGGTGGACGTCGTGGTCACCGCCGTGCCGACGGCGGTCTCCGCCTCGGTCGCCAACCGGCTGGCCGCCCGGGCCCGGCAGCGCGGCAGCGTCCTCGTCCCGTACGGGCGGTGGGACGGCGCGGACGTGACCCTCCAGGTGGTCCGGGGCGCCTGGGAGGGGCTCGGGCAGGGGCGGGGCCGGCTGCGTCGCCGCGAGGTCACCGTCTCCGCGCGGGGCCGCGGGGCCGCCGCCCGCCCCAAGGAGATCAAGGTCTGGCTGCCCGGGGACGGGCTCACCCGGGTCATTCCCCGCTCCGCTCCCGCCGCCGCCGCCGTCTCCGCCACCGGCCGGTCGACCGCCGGCCGGCTCCGCCAGGTCGGCCTGGCCGTCGCCTCCGCGCCCACCGGCCCGTCGCGTCGTGCCGCGCTCACCCTGGTCGGTCCGACGTGACCGCCGCGTTCGCCCTGGGCCCGACGTGACCGCCGCGCCCGTGCGGACCCTGCTGCTCTGGTGCCCGGACTGGCCGGTGCTCGCCGCGGAGATCGTCGACGGGGTGCCGGCCACCGACCCGGTCGCCGTGCTGCACGCCAACCGGGTGGTCGCCTGCTCCGAGCGGGCCCGCGCCGAGGGGGTGCGTCGGGGGTTGCGCAGACGGGAGGCCCAGGGCCGGTGCCCGCAGCTCACCGCCGTCGACTACGACCCCGGGCGGGACGCCCGGGCGTTCGAACCGGTGGTCGCCGCCGTCGAGGAACTGGTCGCCGGCGTCGAGGTGGTTCGCCCCGGCGCGTGCGCGGTGGCGGCCCGTGGGCCGAGCCGCTACCTCGGGGGCGAGGAGGCGGCCGCCGAGCGGATCGTCGAGCACGTCGCCCAGGCCTGCGCGGTGGAGAGCCAGGTCGGCATCGCCGACGGGGTGTTCGCCGCCGGGCTGGCCGCCCGCGACGGACGGGTCGTGCCGCCCGGCGGGACACCGGGGTTCCTCGCCGACCTGCCGGTCGAGGCACTCGGCCGCCCGGCCCTGGCCGACCTGCTGCGCCGGCTCGGCGTACGCACCCTGGGCGACTTCGCCGCGCTGCCCGCCGGCGACGTGCTGGCCCGGTTCGGCTTCGACGGTGCGCTGGCCCACCGGTTGGCGGCCGGGCGGGACCACCGTCAGCTCGCGGTCCGGCGACCCCCGGTCGACCTCGCGGTCACCGCCGACCACGACGAGCCGCTCGACCGGGTCGACGCGGCGGCCTTCGCCGCCCGGGCGCTGGCCGAACGGCTGCACGACCGGCTCGCCGCACACGGGCTGGCCTGCACCCGTCTCGGCATCGAGGCGGTCACCGCGCACGGCCAGGAACTGCACCGGGTCTGGCGGCACGACGGGCTGCTCACCGCCGCGGCCATCGCCGACCGGGTGCGCTGGCAGCTCGACGGGTGGCTGTCCGGCAGCACCGGCCGGGCCGGCACCCGCCCGACCCGCCCGACGGCGGGCATCATCCGGCTGCGGCTGGTCCCGGACGGGGTGGTCGCGCAGGCCGGCCTGCAACCCGGGCTGTGGGGGGAGACCGGCGAGGAGCGGGAGCGGGCGCACCGGGCGTTGAGCCGGGTGCAGGGCATCCTCGGTCCCGAGGCGGTGGTCACCGCGGTGCTCGGCGGCGGGCGCTCGCCGGCGGACCAGGTGCGCCTGGTGCCGTGGGGCGACGAGCGCCTGCCGGCCCGGCCCGTCCCGCCGCCGTGGCCGGGCCGGCTGCCGCCACCCGCGCCGGCCGTGGTGCTGCCCGACCCGCTCGCCGCGGTCGTGCACGACGCCGCCGGCGAGCCGGTCGAGGTCAGCGCGCGACTCCAGGTCAGCGCCGAGCCGGCCCGGCTGACCGTGGGCGCCGCCCGGCCGGCCGAGATCGTCGGCTGGGCGGGTCCGTGGCCGGTCGACGAGCGCTGGTGGGCGCCGGCCGAGGCCCGTCGCCGGGCCCGGTTCCAGGTCTGCCTGGCCGACGGTACGGCCCTGCTGCTCGCCGTCGAGGCCGGGCGGTGGCTGGTGGAGGCGATCTATGACTGAGCGCCCGCCCACGGGCACCGACCGACCCCCGCCCCGCCCCCGCCGCCCCGCTCGACGCGACGCCCTGCCGGCGGGTCGGCTCGCGCGGGGTGAAGCCCTGCCGGTCTGCCTGCCGACGCTGTCGGGCTGCCCCGTTGACGGGACCGTCGGACGTCGGCTTTCGGATCTTGGGGAGTTTCGGCCCCTCCACGGGCCGAAGCTCTCCAAGATCTCTCCGGCTGCCCGCACGGAGGGGCTCTGATGAGCTTTCACAACCCGAAGCTGCCCTGGTCGGAGTTGGAGCGCGTGCTCTCCGGCCGGGAATCCGGCACCGGCCGATCGGGCGCGGGTCGGCCGGGCGAGGACCGGTCGCGTGCGGGCGTGGGTGCGGGACCTGGTGCGGGCGCGGACCGACCGGGCGCGGGGGCGGGGCGGCCGGGCGTGGACCGGCCGGATGGGGGCCGACCGGGTGCGGCCGGGCCGGGGGAGGGGCGGGCCGGCGGGGAGGGCGGCCGGGTGCGCGACGAGCGGCACCTGCACGTGGTCGACCCGTTGGCCGCGGACGCCGACGGCGGCGACTCTCCCGCCTGGAGCCGCAGGCGGGAGCAGTACCAGCCGCCCGAGGTGGCCCGCCCCGACGACGCGGTGCCGTACGCCGAGCTGCACGCGCACACCAACTTCAGCTTCCTCGACGGCGCCAGCCACCCGGAGGAGCTGGCCGAGGAGGCGGCCCGGCTGGGCCTCACCGCGCTCGCCGTCACCGACCACGACGGCTTCTACGGGGTGGTGCGCTTCGCCGAGGCGGCCCGCGCGCTGCACCTGCCGACGATCTTCGGCGCGGAGCTCTCCCTGGACCTGCCCGGCCCGCAGAACGGTGAGCCGGATCCGCTCGGGCGGCACCTGCTGCTGCTCGCCCACGGCCACGAGGGGTACGCCCGGCTGGCCTCGACCATCGCCCGCGCCCAGCTGCGCGGCGGGGAGAAGGGCCGCCCGGTCTACGGCGGGCTGGAGGAGATCGCCGCCGAACTGCGGGACCACGTGCTGGTGCTCACCGGCTGCCGCAAGGGGCACGTGCCGTCGGCGCTGCTCACCGAGGGGGTGGACGCGGCGGCCCGCGAGCTGGACCGGCTGACCGCCCTGTTCGGCGCGGAGACGGTGGCGGTGGAGCTGACCGACCACGGGCACCCGGTGGACGCCGACCGCAACGACGCGCTCGCCGAGCTGGCGGCGACGGCCGGGCTGCCCACGGTGGCCACCAACAACGTGCACTACGCCACCCCGGGCCGGCGTCGGCTGGCCACCACCGTGGCCGCCGTACGGGCCCGGCGCAGCCTGGACGAGATCGACGGCTGGCTGCCCGCGGCCGGCACCGCCCACCTGCGCGGCGGCGCCGAGATGGCGGCCCGGTTCGCCGCCTACCCCGGCGCGGTGGCGCGGGCCGCCGAGTTCGGCGCCGAGCTCGCGTTCGACCTCCAGCTCGTCGCGCCGCGGCTGCCGGCGTACCCGGTGCCGCCCGGGCACACCGAGATGAGCTGGCTGCGCCACCTGACCCACGCCGGCGCCCGCGAGCGCTACGGCCCGCCCGAGGCGCACCCGAGGGCGTACGCGCAGCTCGAACACGAGCTGAACATGATCGAGGAGCTGGGCTTCCCCGGCTACTTCCTGGTGGTCTACGACATCGTCACGTTCTGCCGCGAGCAGGACATCTACTGCCAGGGTCGGGGCTCGGCGGCCAACTCGGCGGTCTGCTACGCGCTGCGCATCACCAACGTGGACGCCGTCCGGCACCGGCTGCTCTTCGAGCGCTTCCTCGCCCCGGAGCGCGACGGCCCGCCGGACATCGACGTGGACATCGAGTCCGACCGCCGCGAGGAGGTGATCCAGCACGTCTACGCCCGCTACGGCCGGGAGCACACCGCGCAGGTCGCCAACGTCATCTCCTACCGGCCCCGCTCGGCGGTGCGCGACGTGGCCAAGGCGTTCGGGTTCTCGCCCGGCCAGCAGGACGCCTGGAGCAAGCAGATCGACCGCTGGGGCTCCGTGGCGTCCGTCGACGTGGCGGACATCCCCGAGCAGGTGGTCGCGTACGCCAACGAGTTGCAGACGTTCCCCCGGCACCTGGGCATCCACTCCGGCGGCATGGTGATCTGCGACCGGCCGGTGATCGAGGTGTGCCCGGTGGAGTGGGGGCGGATGCCGGGCCGCAGCGTGCTCCAGTGGGACAAGGACGACTGCGCCGCCGTCGGCCTGGTCAAGTTCGACCTGCTCGGGCTCGGCATGCTCTCCGCGCTGCACTACGGCTACGACATGATCGGCATGAGCCTGGACCTCGGCGACATGACGCTGGACGATCCCGAGGTCTACGACATGCTCTGCCGGGCCGACTCGGTCGGGGTGTTCCAGGTGGAGAGCCGCGCCCAGATGGCCACCCTGCCCCGGCTGAAGCCCCGCGAGTTCTACGACCTGGTGGTCGAGGTGGCGCTGATCCGGCCCGGCCCGATCCAGGGCGGCTCGGTGCACCCGTACATCCGGCGCAAGAACGGCCAGGAGCCGGTGACCTACCCGCACCCGCTGATGCGCAACGCGCTGGAGAAGACCCTCGGCGTGCCGCTGTTCCAGGAGCAGCTGATGCAGCTCGCCATCGACCTGGCCGGCTTCGACGCGGCGGGGGCCGACCAGCTGCGCCGGGCGATGGGCGCGAAGCGTTCCGCCGAGCGGATGGCCCGCATCGCCGACCGGCTCTACGCGGGGATGGCCGCGCGGGGCATCACCGGCGAACTGGCCGACGACGTCTACCGCAAGCTCTCCGCGTTCGCCAGCTACGGCTTCCCGGAGAGCCACGCGATGAGCTTCGCCTACCTGGTCTACGCCAGCTCCTGGCTCAAGCGCTACCACCCGGGCCCGTTCCTGGCCGCGCTGCTCAACGCCCAGCCGATGGGCTTCTACTCGCCGCAGACGCTGGTCGACGACGCCCGCCGGCACGGGGTGGAGGTGCGCCGGCCGGACATCAACGCCAGTGGCGCCCTGGCGGTGCTGGAGTCCACCCCGCAGACCCGGTGGGGCAGCGCACCGGGGGAGCCGCCGCACGCCTGGGGGCTGAACGGGCCCGCCGTCCGGCTCGGGCTCTCCGGCGTGCGTACCCTCGGCGACGGGGTGGCCGAGCGGATCGAGGCGGAGCGGGCGGCGGGCGGGCCGTACCGCGACATGCCGGACCTGGCCCGGCGCGTGGGTCTCACCGCCGCGCAGCTGGAGGCGCTGGCCACCGCGGACGCCTTCGCCTGTTTCGGGCTGTCCCGGCGGCAGGCCCTCTGGGCCGCCGGCGCGGCGGCCCAGGACCGGCCGGGCCGGCTGCCGGGCACCGTGACCGGCGCGACCGCGCCCACCCTGCCCGGGATGGAGGCGGTGGAGCGGCTGGTCGCCGACGTGTGGGCGACCGGGCTGTCACCGGAGAGCCACCCGGCCCGCTTCATCCGCCCCCGGCTCGACGCGCTCGGCGCGGTGCCGATCGCCCGGCTCGGCCAGGTGGAGCCGGGGCGGCGCATCCGGGTCGGCGGGATCGTCACCCACCGGCAGCGGCCCGCGACCGCCGGCGGGGTCACCTTCCTCAACCTGGAGGACGAGACGGGAATGCTCAACGTCACCTGCTCCCCGGGCCTGTGGCAGCGCTACCGGCGGGTGGCCCGCACGAGCGCCGCGCTGGTGGTGCGGGGCCGGCTGCAGCGGCACGAGGGAGTGATCAACCTCACCGCCGACCGGCTGGACGCCATCGAACCGCCGGTCAGCCCGCCCTCACGCGACTTCCGCTGACGGCAGTGATCCACATTACGGTTTTCCGCGCCCGATGGAGGGACACTCCAGCTCGCGTGGGCAGAGTGGCCCGCGCGAGCACGAGGGGGACAACGATCATGGGAAACAACGAGCGTAGCGGTGGGGTGGCGAACTCCCGGCGGACCCGGCTCGGCGCCGGTTGGACCCCGAGTCACCACACGGAGCCGCGCGAGTACGAGATCGTCGAGGGCCCGGTGGCCAACGCCCTGCGGTCGCGGGCCGAGGACGACGCCGCCTCCGGCGAGTCCTGATCTCCCACCCCGGAGCCGGCCGGGCCGCCACAGGTGCGGCTCGGTGGGGCTGGACCGGGTGACTAGGCTCGACCGGGTGGAGCAGACCCCAGGCCGGCTCGCCGGGCCGCCGCTGACCCCCCGTACCGCCGTGATCTGGTCGGTGCTGCGCGCCGAGTTGGAGCGTCGCGCCGGCAGCGCGTTGACCGTGCTCGACGTCGGCGGCGGCACGGGCGGCTTCGCCGTGCCGCTTGCCCAGGCCGGGCACCGGGTCACCGTGGTCGACGCCAGTCCCGACGCGCTCGCCGCACTGACCCGCCGGGCCTCCGAGGCCGGCGTGGCCGAGCGGGTCCGCGCCGTGCAGGGCGACGGCGACGCGCTCGCCGGCCTGGTCGAGCCGGGCAGCGCCGACCTGGTGCTCTGCCACGCCGTGCTGGAGGTCGTCGACGACCCGGCGGCGGTGGTGGCGGCGTTGGCCGCCGCGCTGCGGCCGGGCGGCGCCGCGAGCGTGCTGGTCGCCGGCCGGGCCGCCGCCGTGCTCGGCCGGGCCATCAACGGGCACCTGGACGTCGCCGCCGCGCTGGCCGCCGATCCGGCCGGCGCCGCCGGCACCCGGGACACCCTGAGCCGGCGCTACGACGCCGACGGCGCCGCCGCGCTGCTCGCCGCCGCCGGGCTCGTGGTCGAGGAGATCCACGGCGTACGCGTGCTCGCCGACCTGCTCCCCGCCGCCGTCGCCGACGGCCAGCCCGCCGCCCTGGTCGAGTTGGAGCGGGCGCTCGCCGCCCGGGCGCCCTGGCGGGACCTCGCCGCCCAGCTGCACCTGTTCGCCCGCCGCCCGTGACCGACCCGCTGGAGATCGTCGGGCCGCGCTACGGCGACGCCAGTCTCGCCGACATCCTGCCCGGCGCGCTCGCCGTGCTCGGCGTGCCCGGCGCCACCGACCCGCTCGGGCTGGTCACCGCGCTGCCCGGGGTGCGCCGGATCGCGGTGCTGCTCGTCGACGGCCTCGGCTGGCACCAGATCCCGACCGCCGCGCCGTACGCGCCGACCCTGGCGGGGCTGGCCGCGGCCGCCGGCCGGCCGCTGACCTCGGGCTTCCCCTCGACCACGCCGACCAGCCTGGTGACCCTGGGCACCGGCGCCGCGCCCGGCGCGCACGGCGTACTCGGCTTCACCGTGCGGGTACCGGGGACCGACCGGGTGCTCAACCACATCGAGTGGGCGGCCGACCCGGCGCCGCTGCGCTGGCAGCCGGTCCGTACCCAGCTGGAACGCGCCCGCGCCGCCGGGGTCGCGGTGACCGCGGTGAGCCGGCCGGAGTTCGGCGGCAGCGGGTTGACGCTGGCCGCCAACCGGGGCGGCGACTACCGCGGCGCGGCCGGCGTCGACGCGCTCGCGGAACGGATGCTCGCCGCCCTGACCGCCGGGTCGGGGCCCACGCTGGTCTCCGGCTACCACCCCGACCTGGACCGGCACGGCCACCTCACGGGTGTCGACTCGGCGCCCTGGCGGATCGCCGCGGCCGAGGTGGACCGGCTGCTGGCCCGGCTCGTCGACGGGCTGCCGCCCGACGCCGCGTTGCTGGTCACCGCCGACCACGGCCAGCTCGACATCCCGGCCGGACACCGCTTCGACCTGGACACCGACCCCCGGCTGCGCGCCGGGCTGGAGGTGGTCGCCGGGGAACCCAGGGTCCGCTACCTGCACGTCACCCCCGGCGCCCTGGACGACGTCGTGGCCGCCTGGTCGGCGGTGCTCGCAGACGCGGCCCGGGTGCGTACCCGCGACGAGGTGGTGGCCGCCGGCTGGTTCGGCCCGGTGGCGGAGGAACACCTGGCGCGCATCGGCGACGTGGTGGTGATCTGCAACGGCACGTACGCGGTGACCGCCTCCCGCTCCGAGCCGCCGGCGGTCTCCCGGCTGGTGGCGTACCACGGGGCGGACACGGCGGCCGAGATGACGATCCCGCTGCTGGTCGTACGCGGCTGACCGCGCCGGCCCGACCGTGGCGGGTCACCGGTCCGGGGGGTCCCGTCCGGGCGGGATGTCGCAGGTCGGGGCTAGCCTGCGGGGATGGGCCGCAGCCAGTCGTTGCCCGGGGGCGGCGATCCCCGGTTCGGGCCGGACGCCGACGACTCCGGCTGCCCGATCCTGCACGTCGACATGGACGCCTTCTTCGCCTCGGTCGAGGTCCGCCGCCGGCCGGAGCTGCGCGGTCGGCCCGTCGTGGTCGGCGGGACCGGCCCGCGCGGGGTGGTGAGCTCCGCCAGCTACGAGGCCCGCCGCTACGGCGTGCGCAGCGCGATGCCCACCGCGCGGGCCCGGGCGCTCTGCCCGCAGGCGGTCTACCTGTCGCCCGACTTCCCGCAGTACTCGGCGGCCTCCACCGCCGTCATGCAGATCTTCCGGGACGTGACCCCGCTGGTCGAGCCGCTCTCCCTGGACGAGGCGTTCCTCGACGTGGCCGGCGCCCGGCGGCTCTTCGGCCCGCCCGCCGCCATCGCCCGCCGCATCCGCGAGCGGGTCGCCGCCGAGCAGGGGCTGACCTGTTCGGTCGGCGTCGCCCCGAGCAAGTTCGTGGCCAAGCTCGGCTCGACCCGCGCCAAGCCCGACGGCCTGCTCGTCGTCCCGGCCGCCCGGGTGCTCGACTTCCTGCACCCGCTGCCGGTGTCGGCGCTGTGGGGGGTGGGGGAGCGTTCCACCGAGACGCTGCGGCGGCTGGGCCTGGCCACGATCGGCGATCTCGCCGAGGCGCCGGTCGGCATGCTGCGCAAGGCGCTCGGCGAGGCGTCCGCCGTCCACCTGCACGAGCTGGCCTGGGGGCGCGACCCGCGCCGGGTCAGTCCCGAGCAGGTGGAGAAGTCGATCGGCGCCGAGGTGACCTTCGACGTCGACGTCACCGACCCGCTGGAGATCCGCCGGGCGCTGCTCGCCCTCGCCGAGAAGGTCGGCATCCGGCTGCGCCGGGCCGGGCAGGTCGGGCGCACCGTGTCGCTCAAGGTGCGACTGGCCGACTTCCGCACCGTCAGCCGCTCCCGCACGGCGGGCGTGCCGACCGACGTCGCCAGGGAGATCTTCGACACCGTCTGGGCGCTCTACACCGTGCTCGACCCGGGTGAGCCCGTCCGTCTGGTCGGCGTACGGGTCGAGGGGCTCGCCGCCGCGCGGGAGGCCCCGCGACAGCTCGCCCTCGGCGCGCCCGAGCGGGGCTGGCGGGAGGCGGAGGCCGCAGCCGACGCCGCGGCTGCCCGTTTCGGGCGGTCCGTCATAGGTCCGGCCAGTCTGCTCGGGACCCGCGAGGGGCGACGAAATGAAAATCCACCCCGGCCGTAGGTCGTCCCGCTTTCCGACGCGCGAGGGCCCTCGTAGACTTGCGGGTAAGCAGCCGGTTGGCTGCCACGGTCTGTCGGCCCGACCGGGCCGACCAACGTGACCGGGGAGGAGTGCCGTGCCGCTCTCGGAGCACGAGCAGCGGCTGTTCGAGCAGATCGAGCGGTCGCTTGCCGAGGACCCCAAATTCGCCTCGGCCGTGCGCGCCAGCGATCCGCGCTTCCACGCGCGGCGTCGCCTGCTCGTCGCTGCCGGCTTGATGATCGCCGGGCTGGCCCTGTTGGTCTACGGCGCGGTGATCAAGCTTCCGCCGCTGGCAGTGGCGGGTTTCGTCGTCATGCTGGCCTCGGCCGCGTTCGCGGTGCAGTCGCACCGTCGGGCGCAGTCACCGGACCTGCACGTCGTGGGCGGGACGACGAGTCGTCGTCGCCCCCGCGGTCGGTCGGGTCGTCGGCCCTCGGTCCTGGATCGGATGGAGGACCGGTGGCGGCAGCGCCCGGAGGGGCACCGCTGAGCCCGACCCGCCCCTGAGGCGGGCCGCGCGACTACCAGTCGGCCGCCGGGACGCCCCGGCGGCAACCGACGATTCCGCACGCCCTCCGGGCGTGCGTCCTCGCATGTCCCGATGTCCGGCGTCGTCCGGCCACCGTCCGCCCCCCTGAGCCCGGTCGGCCCTGACGGCCCCGACGGTTGTCGGCCGGTCGGCCCCGGTGGCTCCGACGGTTGTCGGCCCCGGCGACCCGTCGGCTGACGGCCTCGTCGGCACCGACGGGCCGGCACCCGGGCGTCCGGGTCCACGACGCCAGTCCCGCGAACACGACGGGCCGGTGGGGGCGATGCCCCTACCGGCCCGTTCGTCTGTCGGTCTTCGTCCGTCGGTCAGCGGGCCATGCGGCCGGCCATCAGGCGACGCGGGCTCCAGCGCAGCAACCGGTGCCGGGCCCGACCGCCCGCCGCCACCAGCCGGGACGACGCCTCGGCCGTGCCGGTGCGCCAGCGCAGCAGCACCGACGGCGGCAGCACCGCCGCCACCAGGCGGGTACGCCGGTCGGTCTGTGCGGCGAGCGCGGCGCGTACGGCGCGCAGGGCCGGCAGGAGTTGCTCGCCGGTCAGCGGATCGCGGGCGTAGCGGGCGCGTTCCTCGGCGCGGCCGAGCAGGCGTACCGCCGTGGTCGCCCCCGCGTCGGCGGTGAGCGAATCCCGGGCCAGCCGGTCGGCGGTCGCCCGGGGGGTCTCCGTCCGGTCCACCCGGACCCGGTAGTCCACCAGCGTGTCCAGCAGTTCGTCCCAGGCGGCGTGCGCGTCCGCCCGCGCCTGCTCCGCGTCCGCCACCACCACCATGCGTCGTCCGTCCGCGGGCGCGTCGCCGGCGGCCCCGGGACGCGCCGCAAGCGCAGCGGCCGGCTTCGCCGGGCCGCTGCGCTTGCGGCGCAGGGCCGTGCGGCGCAGCGCCGGCAGGGCGAGCAGAGCGAGCAGGGCCAGCACCGCCGCGGCGGCGTACCAGGGCCAGACCGGGCCCTGGTCGGTCGGGGCCGCGCCGTTGATGGCCAGGCCGGAGTCGATGTCCTCCTCGGGGCCCTCCGGCCCCGTCGGGCCGGCCGACGGGTCGACGCCACCGGGGGCGCTCGACGGGCCGGAAGTCGGCGTCTCCTCCTCCGGGGCGTCGATGTCCGGCGCCCAGGCCGACCGGGTCGAGCCCTGCACGCCGTACGCCGGGGTCGGGTCGAATGGCACCCAACCGACCTCGTTGAAGTAGACCTCCGTCCAGGCGTGCAGGTTCCGGTTGGTCAGGGTGTACGTGCCGTCGCCGGAGTTGCTGCCGTTGGCGAAGCCGAACGCCACCCGGGCCGGGACGCCGGCGGCCCGGACCAGCCACGTCATCGCGGCGGCGTACTGCTGGCAGAAGCCGACCTTGTTGTCGAGGAAGTCGACGATCTCCTGCCCGCTGGTGCCGCCCTTGGTGCTCAGCGAGTAGGTGAAGCCGTTGTCCGCGGAGAAGTGGTCGTAGATCGCGCGGACCTTGTCGTACTCAGTGTCCTTGCCCCGCACCAGGGTGGAGACCAGTTCCTCGACCTCGGGCACCGGCGGCGGGGCGGGATGCAGGCGCCGTACGGCGTGGTCGGCCGGCAGCGGCTCGGACCGGCGCAGGGCGGCCGGCGTGTACGTCGAGCGCACGTAGTCGAAGGCGTAGCGCTTCTCGCGCGAGTTGTCCCGGTGGGAGAAGACCACCTGGAGGCTGGGGTCGTACGCCCAGTTGCCGTTGAGGTCCTCGGCGCGCACCGGTTCGGTGTAGACCGGCAGCAGCGGCATGGTGAGGTTCTTCGTCACCTCGACCGTGGCCCGGTACGTCCGCTGCTCGACGCCCCTCGCGGACGGCGCCGGCAGGTCCGAGACGGGGCGGCCCGTGGGGATGCCCTCCCGGAAGCCGGTCGACGTGAGCTTGTCGGCCACGCCGAAGCGCAGGTAGAACGGGCTGGGCTCGTTCGTGGTGACCTTGACCAGGTCGGCGACCTCCGACTGGTTGAGCTGCCCGCTCAACGCCGCGAACAGGTCGATCCGGCCGGTGCCGCCCTGCCCGGGGCGCCCGTTGCCGCTGCCGTTGCCCGAACCGCCCAGCGTGTCCAGCAGCCCGCCCGTCATCCCCGGCACGGCCAGCGGCAGCACCACGGCAAGTGCCACGCCCACCGCCGCCAGCCGCCGGCCGGCGGCGGCCAGCGGCGAGGCCTCCCAGACGTCGACGTCGCGCCCGTCGCCGGTGAACCGCCGGCCGAACCGGCGGACCCGGTCGACGTTGTCGGTCACCAGCAGCCAGAGGAACCCGGCGGCGCCGACGACGAACGGCACCGCCGGGACGCTGTCCACGTAGACCGCGACGGGCACCGAGTAGATGGCCAGCATCGGCAGTCCGGCCAGCGCCGGCCGGCGCAGCCCGACGGCGAGCACGTCGACCACCACGGCCACCCCGCCGATCCCGAGCACCGTGACGAACAGCAGCGGGTCGGTGTCGGGAACCTTGACGCCGTACGAGCGCATGTCCTCCAGCGAGCCGTCGAGCAGTTCGCCGAAGTGCGTGAAGGTCGACGGGGTGGGCACGATGCCCAGCAGTTCGGTGCCGCCGGGGAAGAGCCAGGTCAGGGCCAGCGTCAGGCCGGCCAGCATGCCCAGCGCCTGGCCCCAGAGCGGGACCCGCGCCAGCCGGGCGAGCGCGGCCACGGCGGCGACCACGGCCACCGCGATCGTCGCCTGGATCAGCCACGTCCAGCGTTCGAAGATGGCCGACAGCGGCGCGGCGGCGAGCAGCGTCGCCGCGGCGGCCACGAAGCCCAGGTTCCGGTGGGCGATCATGAGGGGACCCTTCCGTTCATCGCATGCCGCCGGCCACCGTCTCGGCCATGGCCGCCCGCAGCGCGAAGCCCTGCGAGCCGCGGGCCGCCTGCGGCCACAGCGCGGGCAACTGCGTGCCGTGGTCGACGCCGATGACCCGCCAGCCGCTCTGCAACATGGCCAGCGCGGCGGCGCCGTGGGCGTGGTCGGCCTCGGCCCGGGCCCTGGTGGGCAGGTTGAGCCAGGTGGAGCTGTCGAGCAGGAAACCGACGCAGGTGGCGCCGTTGCCCCGCAGCCCGGCCAGCAGTTCGGCCTCGGCCGTGCTCACGGAGCCGAACAGGCCGATGATCAGGCCGCCGTCCGCCCGTTGCCGGACCCGTTGCACCAGCGTGGTCAGCTCGCCATTCTTGTCGAGCCGGACCTCGGCGAGGTGGTCGAGGAGCACCCCGTCGCCGGCCGCCTCGGACGCGTCCACGTCCGCGCCGGAACCGGTGACCAGACGCAGCTTGTAGCCGGCCTGCCGCAGGTGCACCGCGATGCTGGCGGCGGCGGAGACCGCCCACTCGAAGGAGGCCGTCGGCCCGTCGCCGCGGTGGCCGTACGCGCGGGTGTCCAGCACGACGGTGGCGCGGCTCTCCCAGGGCTGCTCCTCCCGGCGCACCATCAGCTCGCCGGTGCGCGCGGTGGACTTCCAGTGCACCCGGCGCAGGTCGTCGCCCACCCGGTACTCCCGGGTGGCGGCATCGTCCTCGCCGTGCACCGCCACCGAGCGCGCCCGGCTGTCGCCGCTGCCGGCGTACTCGCCGGGCAGGCGCACCGAGGGCAGCGGGGTGACCTGCGGGATGACGGTCAGATGATCGGTGCTCGGGAAGGCGCGGCTCAGCTCGCACAACCCGAACGGGTCGGTCATCCGGACCACCAGCGGGCCCACCTCGTAGCGGCCACGCACGTCGGCGCGCACCGTGTAGGCCACCGAGCTGGCCTGGTGGGCGCCGAGCCGCTCCAGCACCACCCGGGGCCGGCTGCCCAGCGCGTACGGCAGCCGGTCCTCCAGCAGCAGGGTGCCGGTGGGCAGGCGGGACATGTTCTGCAACCGCAGCACCACCCGGGAGCTGGCCCCGACGGGCACCCGGTGCGGGTCCAGCGACCGGTTGCAGGCCAGCTTGTAGCGGCTGCGCCCGACGTAGGCGGCGGCGAGCAGCGGCAGGACGGCCAGCAGCACGGCCACCCGGAGCAGGTCCTTCTCGCCGAGGATGCCGGCCGAGACCGCCGCCGCGACCGCGGCCGCCAGGAACGAACGGCCGCGGGTGGTCAGCCCGCGCAGCCCGTCGCGCACGTCACCGCCTCCGCGGCTCGTACGTGGCTCGGCCGTTGCCCTCGCCCGTGGGGCGGGTGTCGTACGGGGAGCGTCCGCGGTCGTGCGGCAGCGGCAGCCGGTGCACCAGCTCGGAGACGATCGCGTCGGTCGTCCGCCGGGCGAGCTGGGCGTCGGCGGTCGGGATGATCCGGTGCGCGAGCACCGGCACGGCCAGCACCTGGAGGTCGTCGGGGAGGACGTAGTCGCGCCCCTCCAGGGCGGCCACCGCGCGGGCGGTGCGCAGGAGTTGGAGGGTCGCCCGGGGGGAGGCGCCCAGGCGCAGGTCGGCGGATTCGCGGGTGGCGGTCACCAGGTCGATCGCGTACTGCTTGACGGCGTCGGCGACGTGCACCTGCCGGACGTGGCTGATCAGCTGCCGCACGGTGTTGGCGTCGGAGACCGGACGCAGCTCGTCCAGCGGGTCCGTCGCGCCGTGCCCGTCGAGCATCGCCAGCTCGGCGCTCGGGTCCGGGTAGCCCATCGCGATGCGGGCGGTGAACCGGTCGCGCTGCGCCTCGGGGAGGGGATAGGTGCCCTCCATCTCGATCGGGTTCTGGGTCGCGATGACCATGAACGGCGTCTGGAGGTGGTAGGTGACGCCGTCGACGGTGACCTGGCGCTCCTCCATGCACTCGAGCAGCGCCGACTGCGTCTTCGGCGAGGCGCGGTTGATCTCGTCGCCGACGACCAGGTTGGCGAAGACCGCACCCGGGCGGAACTCGAAGTCGTGCGTCTCCTGGTTGTAGACGCTGACCCCCGTGACGTCGCTGGGCAGCAGGTCGGGGGTGAACTGGATGCGGCGCACGGAGCAGTCGATCGACCGGGCCATGGCCTTGGCGAGCTTGGTCTTGCCGACCCCGGGCACGTCCTCGATGAGCAGGTGGCCCTCGGCGAGCAGGACGGCCAGGGCGAGCCGCACGGTGGCTGTCTTGCCCTCGATGACCTGCTCGATGTTCGACACGATGGCTTCGCTGGCGGCACGGAACTCGTCGTGCGGCAACGCGCCGCCCACCTCGTCCCAGGTCTGTTGTGTCACGGGCCTCCTCCTCGTCGCCGGACGGCAGCTCTGTATAGAGCAGCTGGACCCGCCGTAGGGTTCGCGACGTCGAGCCTCGTCTGCCGCAGAAATCTCACTGGTCTCTCAGGCTAACCATGTTTGTCGCTGTCGCCGACCCCCGCAGGTAGACGGTCGGTTACGCACCGAATATTCGCCGGGTCGGGGGATCGGGCCGTCGCGCTCGGTGCCGGTGATGATCACGAAGGGGTGCCGCGGCCCGCGTCCGTCCGGGGTCGCCGTCCCGACCCGTGGCGGCGGGCGACGTGCGGGACCGGGCGGCGGGGTACACTCCCGGTCATGGCCGGATTCTTCCTGCTTCTTACCGGGCCGTGCTGATGCGCTGACGCGCGACAGCACGGCGGCCCCTCCTGCGCGAGGGGCTTTTTTGTGCCCTCCGCCGGACGCCCCGGTGGTCGGCACCCGGCACCGGCGCCGGCCCTCGGGCGGCGCGGCGCCGGCGGCGGACAGACCCGAGCCAGACCGACATGACCGCGCCGAGCGAGGTCAGCACCCAGCCCGGCCGCGGCGTGGCCGGCGGCGACGAGCGAAGCGAGGAGACGCCATGAGTGAGGCAGCACCGGCCGACATTCCCCCGTTCCGGTACACCGCGGCCCTGGCCGAGGAGATCGAACAGCGCTGGCAGGACGCCTGGGCGCGGGAGGGGACGTTCCACGCCCCGAACCCGACCGGCCCGCTGGCCGACCCCGGTCACCCCCGCGCCGGGGCGGAGAAGCTGTACGTCCTGGACATGTTCCCCTACCCGTCGGGCGCCGGCCTGCACGTCGGGCACCCGCTGGGCTACATCGGCACCGACTGTTTCGCCCGCTACCAGCGGATGGCGGGGCGCAACGTGCTGCACGCGATGGGCTTCGACGCGTTCGGCCTGCCCGCCGAGCAGTACGCGGTGCAGACCGGCACCCACCCGCGGACCACGACCGTGGCCAACATCGAGCGCTACAAGGCGCAGCTGCGCCGGCTGGGCCTGGCCCACGACGAGCGCCGCTCGGTGGCCACCATCGACACCGACTTCTACCGCTGGACGCAGTGGATCTTCCTGCAGGTCTTCAACTCCTGGTACGACACCGGGGCGAAGCGGGCCCGCCCGATCGCCGAGCTGATCGCCGAGTTCGAGGGCGGCAACCGGCCCACGCCCGACGGGCGGCCGTGGGCGGAGCTGTCCGTGGCCGAGCGCCGGGCCGTCGTCGACGAGCACCGGCTGGCGTACGTCTCGCAGGCGCCCGTCAACTGGTGCCCGGGGCTGGGCACCGTGCTGGCCAACGAGGAGGTCACCGCCGACGGCCGCTCCGAGCGCGGCAACTTCCCGGTCTTCAAGCGCAACCTGAAGCAGTGGATGATGCGCATCACCGCGTACGGCGACCGGCTGCTGGACGACCTGGACACGCTGGACTGGCCCGAGCCGATCAAGCTGATGCAGCGCAACTGGATCGGCCGCTCCACCGGCGCGCACGTCGACTTCCCGACCACTGTCGCGCCGATCCGGGTGTTCACGACCCGGCCGGACACCGTCTTCGGCGCCACCTACATGGTGCTGGCCCCCGAGCACGAGCTGGTCGACGCGCTGACGCCGGCCGCCTGGCCCGAGGGGACGAAGGACGCGTGGACCGGCGGGCACGCCAACCCGCGCGCGGCCGTGGAGGCGTACCGCAAGGCGGCGGCGGCCAAGACCGACGTCGAGCGGCAGGCCGACACGAAGGAGAAGACCGGCGTCTTCGTCGGGGCGTACGCCACCAACCCGGTCACCGGTGGGCGGATCCCGGTCTTCGTCGCCGACTACGTGCTGGCCGGCTACGGCACCGGCGCGATCATGGCGGTGCCCGGCCAGGACGAGCGGGACTGGGCGTTCGCCGAGGTCTTCGAGCTGCCGATCGTGCGTACCGTGCAGCCGGCGGAGGGCTTCGACGGCAAGGCGTACACCGGGGACGGTCCGGCGATCAACAGCGCCGCGCCCGAGCGCGGCCTGGACCTGAACGGCCTGGGGGTGGCCGAGGCGAAGGCCCGGATCATCGAGTGGCTGGAGGCCAACGGGCACGGCACCGGCGCGGTGACCTACCGGCTGCGCGACTGGCTGTTCTCCCGGCAGCGTTACTGGGGCGAGCCGTTCCCCATCGTGTACGACGAGACCGGAGCGGCCATCGCCCTGCCGGAGGAGATGCTGCCGGTCGAGCTGCCCGAGGTGGACGACTTCTCGCCGCGCACGTTCGACCCGGAGGACGCCGACAGCAACCCGGAGACCCCGCTGTCGCGCCGCCGCGACTGGGTCGAGGTGGAGCTGGACCTGGGCGACGGCCCGAAGCGCTACACCCGCGAGACCAACGTGATGCCGCAGTGGGCCGGCTCGTGCTGGTACGAGCTGCGCTACCTGGACCCGACCAACTCGCAGCGCTTCGTCGACGCGGAGAACGAGGCGTACTGGATGGGGCCGCGCGGCGAGGGCGACTGCGGTGGCACCGACCTGTACGTCGGCGGCGCCGAGCACGCCGTGCTGCACCTGCTGTACGCGCGGTTCTGGCACAAGGTGCTGTACGACCTGGGGCACGTCTCGTCGTTCGAGCCGTTCCGCAAGCTGTTCAACCAGGGCTACATCCAGGCGTACGCGTACACCGACGCCCGGGGCGCCTACGTGCCGGCCGAGGAGGTGACCGAGCGCGACGGCGGCTTCTACCTGGGCGACACCCAGGTCAACCGCGAGTACGGCAAGATGGGCAAGTCCCTGAAGAACGTGGTCACGCCGGACGAGATGTGCGCCGCGTACGGGGCGGACACGTTCCGCGTCTACGAGATGTCGATGGGTCCGCTGGAGGTGTCCCGTCCGTGGGAGACCCGGGCGGTGGTCGGGTCGTACCGGTTCCTGCAGCGGGTCTGGCGGGCGGTCGTCGACGAGCAGACCGGCGCGCTGCGGGTCACCGACGCGCCCGCGGACGAGGCGACCCGGCGGCTGCTGCACAAGGTGGTCGACGGGGTCCGCGGCGACATGGAGGCGATCCGGTTCAACACCGCGATCGCCAAGCTGATCGAGCTGACCAACGGGCTGACCCGGCTGACGGAGACCCCGCGCGAGGTGGCCGAGCCGCTGGTGCTGATGCTGGCGCCGTTCGCCCCGCACGTCGCCGAGGAGCTGTGGCGCCGGCTGGGGCACGACACCTCCCTGACGTACGCGGACTTCCCGACGGCCGACCCGGCGCTGCTGGTGGCGGAGACGGTGACCTACCCGGTGCAGATCAACGGCAAGGTGCGGGGCCGTGTCGAGGTCCCCGCCGACGCGTCCGAGGAGACCGTCCGCGCGGCGGCCCTGGAGGCGGTGGCCGGTCCCCTGGCCGGCAAGGAACCCCGCAAGGTCATCGTCATCAAGGGCCGCATGGTCTCCGTGGTGGCCTGACCCCGCCCCGACCCCTCGCGTCGATCATGCAGTTGTGGTGGGGACGAAGTCCCCGGGCCGGGATGAACCGGCCACCGGAACTGCATGATCGACGCGCCGGGGCGGGGTGGGGCGCGGGGGGCCGGGTGTGTCAGGGGTCGCGGCGGTGGGTGAGGGTGATCGCCGTGAGGGTGGCCGTGAGGGACCAGGCGGCCAGGGTCAGCCAGGAGCCGGTGACGGTGGCCGGGTACGGATCCGGGTTGAGGACGTCGGGGTGCACCTCGATCAGGCGCAGCCAGGCCGTCAGCGGCAGGGCGTTGTACAGCTCGGCGATCCACCGGTGCTCGTCGCTGTCCACCGCCATCGGCACCAGCACGAGTACCGCCGTGGCCGCGGCCACGGCCCCGGCGGCGTGTCGGGCGAGCGCGCCCAGACCCATCCCGACCAGCGCGCACACGGGCACCAGCACGGCGCTCGCCGCGACGGCGCGCGGCACCCCCGGTTCGCCGATCGACCAGCCGGCGCCCCGGTCGGCGAGGATCGCCTGGGACACCCAGAACGAGGTCGCCGCGGTGACCGTGCCGAACACGAGCATGACCCCGGCCAGTACGGCGGCCTTCGCCGCGACCACCGCGCGGCGGGCCGGGACGGCGGCGAACGTGGCCCGGATCAGCCCGCTCTGCTGCTCGCCGACGATCGTCAGCGCGCCGATGGTGGCCGAGGCGAGGATCAGCAGCAGGTAGCCGGCCTCGGGGAAGGCGTCGCGCACCGGCCCGTACAGGCGGAACATCTCCCGGCGCCCCTCGGGGTACGCCGGCCAGTTCCGGTGGTCGGCGAGGCTGGCGTTGACGCTGACCCCGACCACGAACAGGTGGACCAGCGGCAGCGTCCAGCGGGTCGAGCGCAGCGACCAGAGTTTGATCCACTCGGCGGCCAGCAGGTCGCGGAAGCGGACCGGCGCCCCGGTCACGGCCGGTCGGCGGGTCGGCCCGGTCACGGCGGTCATCGGGTCCCCTCCCCGGCGAGGTACTCGACGCTGTCGGCGGTGAGTGCCATGAAGGCCTCCTCCAGCGAGGCGGTACGGGTGGTCAGCTCGTGCAGCCCGACGCCGTGGGCGAGCGCGAGGTCGCCGATCCGCGCGGCCGTCAGGCCGGTCACGACGAGCGCCCCGGCGTCGTCCGGTCGGACGTGCGCGCCCTCGGCCGTGAGCACCTCGGACAGCGTCGCCCCGTCGGGCGTACGGACGGTCACGGCGGCGCGGGTGCTCCCGGCGGCGAACTCGGCGAGGCTCTGCTCGGCGATCAGCCGGCCCCGGCCGATCACCACGAGCCGGTCGACGCAGTTCTGCATCTCGCTCATCAGGTGGCTGGAGACGAAGACCGTGCGCCCCTCGGCCGCCAGCCGCCGGAACAGGTCCCGTACCCACCGCACCCCCTCCGGGTCGAGGCCGTTGAACGGCTCGTCGAAGAGCAGGACGGGCGGGTCCCCGAGCAGCGCGGCGGCGATCCCGAGCCGCTGCCGCATGCCGAGCGAGAAGCCGCCGATGCGCCGCCGCGCGACGGCGGACAGGCCCACCTCCCGCAGCACCTCGTCGACCCGGGCGCGCCCGATGCCGTTGCTGCGGGCCAGGGCCGACAGGTGGGCGACGGCGCTGCGCCCGCCGTGCACGTCCCCGGCGTCGAGCAGCGCGCCGGCGTGGCGCAGCCCGCGCGGCCGGTCGGCGAACCGGATCCCGTCCACGGTGACGGTGCCGCTGGTCGGCGCGGTGAGCCCGATGATCATCCGTAGCGTGGTGGACTTGCCGGCCCCGTTGGGGCCCAGGAACCCGGTCACGTGGCCGGGGCGCACGGTCAGGGTGAGGTCGTCGACGGCCGTCGTGCGGCCGTACCGTCTCGTCAGGGCGTTCAGTTCGATCACTCCACCCACGCTGCCGGGCGGCGGGCGGCGGGGCGTCGCCCCGGCGGCCACACCCGGCGGCCGGCGACCCGCCCCGGGGCGTACGCCCGTGGGCCGATGCCCGGGCGGCGGCGGGCTGGCTACCGTGTGCGGCATGGATGCGACCGCACCGCCGCCGCGCCGCGCCCCGGCGCTGGTGCGGGCGGTGCTGCCCTGGATCGGCGTCGCGGTGCTGCCGGTCGCCGTGCTCATGGCCCCGGTCGTGGCGTCGAGCCGCGACGGCGTGGGGTTCGGCGACTGGTGGCTCTCCGAGCGTTACCTGGTGCCGCTGCTGGCCCTGGCCCCGCCCGCCGGCCTGCTGCGCCGCCGGCCGGTGCTGGTCCTGGCGCTGATGCTCGTCGCGGCGTGCGTGGTCACCGTGGTCGTCAACGTCCCGGAGGACGGCTACCTGGCCGACATCTGGTACGCGCAGTTCCTGGCGGTGGACACGGTGGTGGGGCTGATCGCGGCGAGGAGGTCGCGCCGCGTCTCGGTGCCGGTGGCCGTCGTGGTGCTCGCCGTGCAGATCACCGCGAGCTTCGTGAACCCCTCGACCGACCCGGTGAGCCGCGCCATGATCTCCGTGCTTGCGGTCGTCACCGCGTGGACGGTCGGCAACTCGGTGCGGGCCCGGCGCGGCTACGCCGAGGCGCTGCGGTCGCACGCCGCCGCCGAGGCGGTCACCGCCGAGCGGCTGCGCATCGCCCGCGAGCTGCACGACATGGTCGCGCACAGCATCGGGGTGATCGCCATCCAGGCCGGCGTGGGGGCCCGGGTCATCGACACCCAGCCGGCGCAGGCGCGCGCCGCGCTGGCCACCATCGAGGCGACCAGCCGCGACACCCTGGCCGGCCTGCGGCGTACGCTCGGCGCGCTGCGCCGCCCGCAGTCGGAGTCGGCGTCGCTGGATCCGACGCCCGGGCTGGACGACCTCGACCGGCTGGTCGCCGCCGCGGCCGACGCCGGGGTGCGGGTGGACCTGCGGCGCGACGGCGAACGACGGCCGGTCCCGGCCGAGGTCGACCTCGCCGCGTTCCGGATCGTGCAGGAGGCGCTCACCAACGTGGTACGACACGCGGGCAGCGGCCGGTGCCGGGTCACCGTCACGCACCTCCCCGACGAGGTCGCCGTGGAGGTCGTCGACGACGGTCGGGGCGGCGCGGTCGGCGGCGAGGGGCACGGCATCGTGGGTATGCGGGAACGCGTCGCCCTGGCTGGCGGCCGGTTCCACGCCGGACCGGGCCCGGAGGGCGGCTTCCGGGTGGCGGCGTCGCTGCCGGTGCCACCGTCGACGGCGGTGTCACCGGTCCCGCCGGCGGCGGTGGAGCCGGCCGGGTCGCGGACCGGGGCGGGGGAGCGGTGAGCGTCCGGGTGCTGCTCGTCGACGACCAGCCACTGGTCCGCGCCGGCCTGCGGGTGCTCATCGCCGACGCCCCCGACATCGACGTCGTCGGCGAGGCGGGCACGGGGGCCGAGGCGGTGCGGCTGGCCCGCGAGGTCGTGCCGGACGTGGTGCTGATGGACCTGCGGATGCCCGGCATGGACGGCATCCAGGCCACCCGCGCGATCACCGCGCACGGCGGCGTCACCCGCGTTCTCGTGCTCACCACCTTCGACGACGACGAACACGTGCACGCCGCGCTGCGCGCCGGCGCGAGCGGGTTCCTGGTCAAGGACATGGCGCTGGACGACATCCTGGGCGCGGTCCGGGTGGTCGCCGCCGGGGACGCGCTGATCGCCCCCGGGGTCACCCGCCGGCTCATCGCCGAGTTCGCCCGCCGGCCGGCCCCCGCCGCCCCGACCCGGGCCCTCGACGGCGTCACCGAGCGGGAGCGCGAGGTGCTGACGCTCGTCGGCCGGGGCCTGTCCAACGGCGAGATCGCCGCCGAGCTGGTGATCAGCGCGGCCACCGCCAAGGCGCACGTGGCCCGGCTGTTCAGCAAGCTGGGCGCCCGCGACCGGGTGCACCTCGTCATCGCCGCCTACGAGGCGGGGCTGGTCTCCCCGGCGGGATGAGGCGCGCGACCGGGTGGGGCGGGCGCGCTCCGGGCGGTCAGCGCAGCGTGGCCGTCGGTCGGTGCGCCGCGGAGCCGGTCAGCGCAGCGTGGCCGCCGTGCGGGCGCGGAGCCGGTCAGCACGCCGTGGCCGCCGCGCGGCGCGGAGCGGGTCAGCGCAGCGCGGCCGTGACCACCCGGCGGTGCTCGGCCAGCCAGTCGTACCAGCCGTGCACCATGTCGGCGACCCCCGCCTCGCGGAGCTGGCGCATGGCCGGGTCGCCCCGCTCCGCGCCGGCCGCGATCCCGCGCCAGGTCCCGTCGATCTGGGCGAGCATCACGTCGACCAGTTCGGCGCGGGGCAGCGCGAGCGACCCCGTGCCGGCCGCCTCGTAGGCGTCGCAGAGCAGCCGGGCGCGCCGGCCCAGCTCCACCGGGTCGGCTCCCGGCCCCGGCGCCGCCCAGTGCCAGGCGGCGAAGGCGACGTCCTCGACCCGCCGGCCGGGCGCGGCGAGGTCCCAGTCGATCAGCGCCACGGGCAGCGGGCCGGCGGGGGAGTCCCGGTACACCGTGTTCTTCGGGGACAGGTCGCGGTGGCAGACCGTCTCGGCGTCCCCGGCCAGCGGGCTGCCCGCGCAGGCGTCGTGCAGCCGCCGGACCAGCTCGGCCAGCCGGGTCAGCGCCGGGTCGGCGAAGTACGCCGGATCCTCCCTGTCCCGCCACGGCACCCGGCCGTCGACGTGGCTGAGCACCTGCCGACCCTGCTCGTCCGTGCCGAGGTGGCGGGGCGCGACGTCCGCGCCCACCCGCTCCAGGTGCCGCAGCAGCGCGGCGACGAACTCGGCGTTCTCCGGCGGCGTACGCCGGACGGTGTCGCCGACCCGGACCACCTCGGCGATGAAGCCGCCGCGCAGCCGCTCCTCGGCGACGGTCGGGTCGACGCGGCCGGTGGCGCCGCTCGGCTGCCGCCCTTGGTGTTCCGGCCCGGTGCCCTCGCCCGCTCCGGGCGACCCGCTGCGCACGCCGGCCTCAGCTCGGCCCGAGCCGGCGCTGCCGCTCGGCGCGCCACCAGCGGCGGATCAGCACCACGCTGGCGACGAGGCCGAGCGCGGCCGGAGCGGCGCCGAACCAGTTGACGTCGCCCGGGGAGGTGACCGCCGCGCCCACCGCCGCGTAGCCGAACGCGGTGGGCGCGGAGGCGATCACGCTGCCGGCGAGGAACGGCAGCACCCGGGCGCCGGTGGTGCCGTAGCCGTAGCTGACCAGCCCGAAGCCGGCGATCGGCAGCAGCCGTACGGTGATCACGCCGAGGACGCTCTGCCGGGCGAACCAGCCGTCCAGCCGGGCCAGCCGGCCGCGTACCCGGGCGGCGACGAACTCCCGCCCGAGCAGGCGGCCGACCGTGAAGCCCAGCGCCGCGGCGAGCAGCGCGGCGCCCAGCGCGTACGCGGCGCCCTCCAGCGCACCGAAGATCGCCCCCGAGGCGAGCGTGATGAAGGTCCGGGGGACCAGCGCGACCAGCAGCAGCGCCCCGCCGAGGACC
The DNA here is from genome assembly GCF_040704175.1 of Micromonospora sp. NPDC047812. Taxonomy (NCBI): domain Bacteria; kingdom Bacillati; phylum Actinomycetota; class Actinomycetes; order Micromonosporales; family Micromonosporaceae; genus Micromonospora; species Micromonospora sp. NPDC047812. Next base: position 389,206 of record NZ_JBEYRY010000003.1, read on the forward strand.
GCCGCCACGGGAGCGAGATCGCCCAGCCGGTCCGCCAGCCGGGGCAGCTGCTGCGCGTCGGGCAGGTCGACGACGAGCAGCACCGCTCCGAAGGTGACGAGCAGGAGCAGCAGCAGGGCGAACCGGACGGCCGACGGCTGCCGCAGCAGCCGCCGGACGGCGGGGATCATGCCCGGGCGGCGGCGGCCACCGCGGCGCGGCGCTCGGTGCGCAGCCGATCCGGCCAGGTGTCGTCCAGCGGCGGGAGCTGGTGCGCACCCGTGGCCCAGCGCAGCAGCAAATCCGCGAGGGCGGGATTGCGGGCCAGGGCCGGGCCGTGCGAATACGTGCCGAGCAGCTTGCCCCGCCACGCCCCCTCGGTGGCGCCGTCGTTGCCGACCCCGGCGGTGACCCGGGCCAGCGGGGAGACCCCCGGGCCGAGGTGGGTGCGCCCACCGTGGTTCTCGAACCCGGTCAGCGCCGGCACGCCCAGCCGCGGGTCGATCTCGCCGGCCAGCTCGCCGACGGCGCGGGTCGGCCCCCGGTCGGAGGAGAGGTCGAGCAGCTCCAGCCCGGCGCAGAGGGTGCCCTTGGCGAAGAACGAGGTGCCGAGGAGCTGGTAGCCGGCGCAGACCCCGAACACGACCGAGCCCTGGGCGACCGCCCGGTGCAGGCCGCCGTCGGCGAGCAGCCGCTGCGCGCCGAGCGCCTGCGGGCCGTCCTCGCCGCCGCCGATGAGGTAGATGTCGGCGGTGGAGGGCAGGCGCTGGTCGGAGCGCACCTCCAGCACCTCGACCGGGAAGCCGCGCTGCCGCGCCCGGCGGGCGAGGATCAGGGCGTTGCCCCGGTCGCCGTAGGTGGAGAGCAGGTCGGGGTAGATCCAGACGATGCGCAGGCTCTCAGTTGACACGGTCCAACTCCGCTCGGATGTCCTGGAACGCGGTGTAGTTCGCGATGACCTCCAGGCGCCCCGGGGGCACCGACCGGACGGCGTCGGCGAATGTCCGCACATGCTGGAAGGGCACGTCGTTGACCTCCAGCCGGACCGCGAGGTCGTACGCGCGGTCGCCGGTGATCAGCACCTGCCGGCCCCGTAGCGGGGCGAAGTCGACGTCGAAGAGCCACGAGGTGTCCAGCCCGTCGGGGTCCCGGGCGTTGATGGAGAGCAGTGTCGGGGCGACGTCGGCCATGTCGAAGGCCTCCAGCCAGCTGGCCGGGTTCTTCGCCAGCAGCAGCCGGATGTTGCGCCCGTCCCGGTCGACCTGCGCGTAGCGGCCCGCCACGGAGGTGACGGTGCCGAGCTGGAGCACGGCGTCCACGGGCCGGACGCCGAACTCGGCGGCGACGGCCAGCGCGGTCGCGGCGTTGCCGACGTTGACCTTGCCGGGGAGCTGGAGCTTGACCTTGTGCCAGGCGCCCGTCGGGTCGAGCACGCCGTCGTCCTCCACCGTCCACTGCGGCTCGGGCCGGCGCAGCGGGCAGCCGCTGCACCACCACTGGTCGCCGGAGCGCTGGATGGTGGAGCCGCACTCGGGGCAGACCCAGGAGTCGTCGTGCCAGCGCTGCCCGGCGCTGAACCAGGTGACGTGCGGCGGGGCGATGCGGTGGTCGTGGTTGGGCGGCGGGGTGGCGGCCCACACCACCATCGGGTCGTCGGCGTTGGCGACGACCCGCACGTTGGTGTGCCGGACCAGCGCGGCGCGCCAGAGCTGCGCCATCATGGCGACCTCCTTGGCCCGGTCGAGCTGGTCGCGGGAGAGGTTGAGCAGCGCCACCACGTGCGGCTCGGTGGCGTCCAGCACCTGGGCGAGGTAGTGCTCGTCCACCTCCAGCACCGCGTAGGGCGTGCTGCCGGCCTTGGCGAGCGCCGAGGTGTGCCCGGTCGGCATGTTGGCGCCGAACGAGTTGGTGGCGACGCGGCCGAGCACGCCGACCGCCGCCGCGGTGAGCCGGGTGGTGGTGGTCTTGCCGTTGGTGCCGGAGATCAGGGCGATGGCACGCCCGGCCGACAGGTGGGCCAGCAGGTCCGGGTCGATCTTCAGGCCGATCCAGCCGCCGATCACGGAGCCGTCACCGCGCCCCGCGGCCCGCGACAGCGCCGCGGCGGTCCGCGACACCGAGCTGGCCACCTTTGCCCGCAGGGGCATCTTCGCGTCCGTCACCCGAGCGAGGTTACCGGACCGGCGACCCCGTCAGATCGCCGCCGACGGCGAACCGTTCGGCCGGGGTGACCCGACGGGGTGGTCGGAACGCGCTCAGCCGGACGGAGTCGATCTATGTCGGAAAGCGGACCGGCCCGGCGGGCCCCGCGGCCCTCCACTCCGCTCCACCCCCGTTGACGTGCGGTTTTGCGCGCCAAAAGGCCGCGCCACGCGGGCGATTCTGGTTGCGGGTGGAGGGAAGTGGAGTAGAGTGGGGCGCAGTGGTGAGGCCGGGAGGGCCCACCGGCCCGGGGGGTCAGCGGCGCCGCGAACGCCGCTCAAGGGCGAGGGGGTTGGGCCGATGTTTCTCGGCACCCACACCCCACGCCTGGACGACAAAGGCCGGTTGATCCTCCCGGCGAAGTTCCGGGACGAGTTGGCGGGGGGTGTCGTGATCACCAAAGGGCAGGATCGCTGCCTCTACGCCTTCCCGATGCCCGAGTTCCAGCGGATCGCGGAGCAGTTGCGCGCGCAACCGATGACGAACAAGGCGGCCCGAGCCTACAGCCGGGTCTTCTTCGCCAGCGCGCACGACGAGGTGCCCGACAAGCAGGGCCGGGTGACGATCCCGGCCCACCTGCGGGCCTACGCCGCCCTCGACCGGGATCTGGTCGTGATCGGCGCGAGCACCCGGGTGGAGATCTGGGACAAGGCTGCCTGGGAGACCTACCTCGCGGAGAGCGAAGACGACTTCGCCGACATCGAGGAGGGGGTGCTGCCCGGCGGTCTGTAGGGCGTGACGGCGCCCGACGTACTGCGAGATCTCCACCCGCTTTCGAGTTCCTGGCACCCCTTCCCCGGTGCCAGGCGCACGATCCGATCGGAGGGCCGCGGCCTCCGACGGGCGGGAGCGGATGGGGATCTGGCGGTACGACGGCACGGCGTCGTCCGACGACAGACGCGTGAAGGACGAAGGTTTCACACCAGTGGGGGTCGACATGGGGGAGCTACGCGGCACGCACGTGCCGGTGCTGCTCGAGCGGTGTCTCGAGTTGCTGGCCCCCGCGCTGGGCCGGGGCGGGCGGACGGTCCACGTCGACGCGACGCTGGGCCTGGCCGGGCACGCCGAGGCGGTGCTCGAGGCGCATCCGGAGACGGTGCTGATCGGGCTGGACCGGGACACCGAGGCGCTCGCCCACGCGCGCGTCCGGCTGGCCCGCTTCGCCGACCGCGTCCACCTGGAGCACGCCGTCTACGACGAGCTGCCGGAGGTGCTCGGCCGGCTGGGCTACCCGGCGATCGACGGGATCCTGTTCGACCTGGGCGTCTCCTCCCTGCAACTCGACGCACCCGACCGCGGGTTCGCCTACGCGCAGGACGCCCCGCTGGACATGCGGATGGACCAGACCCGGGGGGTGACCGCCGAGGAGGTGGTCAACACGTACGCCCATCCGGACCTGGCCCGCGTGCTGCGGGTCTACGGCGAGGAGAAGTTCGCGGGCCGGATCGCCTCGGCGATCATCCGCGAGCGCGAGCGGAGCCGGATCACCTCGTCGGCGCGGCTGGCCGAACTGGTCAGGGAGTCCATCCCGGCACCGGCCCGACGAACCGGGGGACACCCGGCCAAGAGAACGTTTCAGGCTTTACGGATCGAGGTAAACAAGGAGCTGGCAGCGCTGGAGACGGCGCTGCCGGCCGCGCTCGACAAGCTCAACGTGGGCGGCCGCATGGTGGTCCTGTCCTACCACTCGCTGGAGGACCGGCTCACCAAGGCGGCGCTCAGCGACCGGGTCCGCAGCAAGGGCCCGGTCGACCTCCCGGTCGAACTGCCCGGGTCCGGTCCGACGTTCCGGCTGCTCAGCCGGGGCGCCGAACTGCCCGGGGAGGCGGAGGTCGCCGCGAACCCGCGGGCCGCGTCCGTGCGGCTGCGGGCCGCGGAGCGACTCGACCCGGACGCGGCGCAGCAGGGGGGTACCGACCGCGAACGGTACCGCCGGCGGGTCAAGGCGATGCACCAACCAGGGGCGGGGTCCCCCGGATCCGACACGGATCCGACGGACCCCGGGGGACGGGACAGGGACGGACGAAGAGGGGGAGGGACATGACTATTGACAAGCGCGACCGCCGGGACATCGCCGGCGGCGGGCAGCGCGCACCGCGGTCGGGGGGCCGGACCGCGGCGGAGCGGGCCACGCGCATCGGGACCGGCACGCCGCGGGCGGACCGCGCGAACCGGCAGGGGGAGACTCGCGCCCGGGGGGCGCGCGAGTTCCCGACCCAGGGCAGCGCCGCGCTGCGACCGGCCGAGCGGGACGTCGCCGTCACGGCGCGTACGCCCCGGCTGCGGGTGGCGCCGCCGCCGCCGGTGAAGGTGCCGCGGGCGCCCTTCGCCGCCCTGGTGCTGGTGCTGGTGGTCGGCGGGGTGCTCGGTATCCTGCTGGTCAACACGAAGATCAACGAGAACGCCTTCCGGCTGGAGAAGCTCCAGGAGCAGCAGGCCAAGCTCGACGTGGAGCAGCAGCAGCTGAACAAGCAGATCGCCGACGCGGAGGCCCCGGGCAACCTGGAGGCCCGGGCCCGCAAGCTGGGTCTGGTGGAGGCGGGCGAGCCGGCCTACATCCGGCTGCCCGACGGCAAGGTCATCGGCGTGCCGCAGCCGGCCGGGGGCCAGCCCTCGATCACCAGCCAGCAGGGCGCGGGAGGCTGACGACCGTGCCGCCGAGATCGGAGGAACCGCGCCGGGACGCCACAGGCTCCCGGCGCGGTTCGTCGCGTAACGCCGGTGGCCGGGGCGGCGAGCCGCGCTCCGGCGAGCCGGGGGTCGGTGGCATCTCCGACGCCCGGGCGTACACCCCGCGCGGGCGCACCGTGCGCGAGCAGCGCGCCGGCGGTCGCGCCGAGCGGGACGCCGACGCCGGCCCCGCCGAGCAGCGCCGGACGCCGCGCAGCACCCGCTCCGGCGACCCGTTCCGCCCCGCCCTCCAGGTCCTCGACGGCGGGCGCGCGGGCGCCGGCCGGACCGGCCGCCGGGAGGCGGCGGGCCGCTCCGGCGTCGTCCGCACCGTCACGCCGCGCACCCCGCGTCACGACGACGAGCCGCCGGCGCCGCGCCGCCGCGCCGCGCCGCGCCCCGCGCGCCGGCCGGACCGTCCCGCCGCCCGGCGGCCGTCGCGCAAGCCGCCGAAGCCGCCCCGGCTGGCCGACCCCCGCCGCCGGCTGCGGCTCGGCACCGTGCTCACCCTGACGCTCTTCGCCGTCATCGGCATCCGGCTGGTCGTCCTCCAGGCCGTGGAGACTCCGGCGTACGCAGGCGGTGGCCTCGCCGACCGGCTGCGCACCGTCACGCTGCCGGCGGCGCGCGGCGCCATCTACGACCGGTCCGGCGCCCCGCTGGCGCACAGCGTCGAGGCGCGCTACGTCTACGCCGACCCCACCCAGATCGAGGACCAGCAGGCCACCGCCAAAGCGCTGTCCCCGCTGCTCGGCATGCCGGCGTCGGAGCTGGCCGAGAAGATGAAGCCCCGCAAGCGGGTCAACGGCGACGACTCGCAGTTCGAGTACCTCGCCCGGGGGGTGGACATCGACCGGGCCCGGCAGATCACGGCGCTGGAGCTGCCCGGCATCTACACCCACCGCGACGAGCGGCGCGAGGTGCCCGGCGGGGACCTCGCGGCCAACCTGCTCGGCTTCACCAGCCAGGACATGGTCGGGCTGGAGGGGCTGGAGGCCCGCTACGACGACGTGCTGCGCGGCACGGACGGCAAGCGGGTCTACGAGGTCGGCCTCGGCGACCTGGCCGCCCCGATCCCCGGCGGCTACAGCGAGACGACGAAGGCCAAGCCGGGCAGCTCGCTCCAGCTCACCATCGACCGCGACCTGCAGTTCATGGTGCAGCGGATGCTGAGCCGGCACATGGCGCAGAGCAAGGGCAGCACCGGCGCCGCCGTGGTGATCGAGATCCCCTCCGGCGAGGTGCTGGCCCAGGCCAGCCACCCCACCTACAACGCGGCGAAGCCCGTGCCGAGCGACCCGACCGACCGGGAGGACGCGGCCACCAGCTTCGTGGTCGACCCCGGCTCGGTGCACAAGGCGATCACCTTCGGCGCCGCGCTCCAGGAACGCGTGATCACGCCCGACACCACGCTGCCGGTCGCCAACGGCATCAAGAAGGGCGGCGTCTGGTTCACCGACACGCACAAGGCGCACGGACAGCGGATGAGCCTGCCCGGCATGATGGCGTACTCGTCGAACGTCGGCACCATCCAGATCGCCGACAAGCTCGGCCCGGAGCGGCTCATCGACTACCAGAAGCGCTTCGGCCTCGGCGAGCCGACGCGGGTGGGCATGCCCGGCGAGGCCAGCGGGCGGCTGCTGCCGGCCGACGAGTGGAGCGGGTCGTCGGCCGGGTCGGTGCCGATCGGGCACAGCGTGGACGCCACGCCGCTGCAGATGGCCGCCGTCTACGCGACGATCGCCAACAACGGCACGTACGTGCAGCCGCGCCTGGTCAAGGAGGTGATCGGGCCGGACGGGAAGCGTACGCCGACCGACCCTCCGGTCACCCGGTCGGTGCTCAGCCCGGAGAACGCCGCCGCGCTGCGGCACATCCTGGAGGCGGTCACCACGGTCGAGGACGCGACCGGCAGGGCCGCGGCGATCCCCGAGTGGCGGGTCGCCGGCAAGACCGGCACCGGCTGGCGGCTGGTCGACGGGCGCAAGCAGCTCGGCGAGGTGGCCTCGTTCATCGGGATGGCCCCCGCCGAGAAGCCGCGCTACGTGATCGCGGTCTTCGCGCACACCCCCTCCGGCGGGGGCGGGGACATCGCGGCCCCCGCGTTCCGGGACATGATGCAGTTCACTCTGCGTCACTACGGGGTGCCACCCAGTGGGGAGAAGGCCCCGAAGTTCACGGTCTATCCGCGTTGAGCGGCCACGCCGCGACATCATCGGTGAGTGCGGACGAACCACCGGGGCGGCAGTGCGGCCGGAACCGGACGACCGGGTAGGGTCTGACGCCGTGCCCGGCAATCCTCGTCCCCGTACCGTGATCGGTGTCCGGCTCGGCGACCTCGCCGCCCGGCTCGCCGTCGAGCCCCCGGAGGGCGCCGCCGAGCTGGTGGTGGCCGGGGTGACCCACGCCAGCCAGGAGGTCCGCCCCGGCGACCTGTACGCGGCCCTGCCGGGCGCCCGCCGCCACGGGGCGGAGTTCGCCGCCGGCGCGGCGGCCGCCGGCGCGGTGGCCGTGCTGACCGATCCGGCCGGCGCCGCCGCGGTGGCCGAGGCGGGCCTGCCGGCGCTGGTGGTGTCCGACCCGCGCGCGGCGCTGGGCACCCTCGCCGCGGCCGTCTACGGCGACCCGACCGAGGGCTTGACGGTGATCGGGGTGACCGGCACGGCCGGCAAGACCTCGACGGCCTACCTGGTCGAGTCCGGCCTGCGCGCCGCCGGCCACACCACCGGCCTGATCGGCACCGTCGAGACCCGCCTCGGCGACCTGGCGATCGACAGCGTGCGCACCACCCCCGAGGCCACCGACCTGCACGCCATGCTGGCCGCCGCCCGCGAGCGCGGCGTCACCGCCGTGGTCATGGAGGTCTCCAGCCACGCCCTGGCGATGGGCCGGGTCGGCGGGGTCCGGTTCACGGTCGGCGGCTACACCAACTTCGGCTCCGACCACCTGGACTTCCACGCCGACACGGCGGACTACTTCGCCGCCAAGGCGCAGCTGTTCGACGGGCGCTGCGCGGTCGAGGTGCTCAACCACGACGACCCGGCGCTGAAGTCGCTGTACGGCCCGGCGACGGTCACCTACTCGGCGGCCGGTGACCCGACGGCCACCTGGTGGGCCGACGGGATCGGCGGCGAGGGGTACGCGCAGCGGTTCACCGCGCACGGCCCGGACGGGCTGACCCTGCCGGCCGGCGTGGCGCTGCCGGGCCGGCACAACGTGGCCAACGCCCTGCTGGCCATCGCCGCGCTGGTCGCCGCCGGGGTGGACCCGCGGACCGCCGCCGCCGGGGTCGCCGCGTGCGGCGGGGTCCCGGGCCGGCTGGAGCTGGTGGACGCCCCCGGGCCGGTCCGGGGGGTGGTCGACTACGCGCACAAGGCGGACGCGATCGTCGCCGCGCTGGCGGCGTTGCGGGAGTACGGCGCCGGCCGGCTGATCTGCGTGATCGGTGCCGGCGGGGACCGGGACCGGGGCAAGCGGCCGGTGATGGGCGCCGCCGCGGCGGAGGGAGCCGACGTGGTACTGGTGACCGACGACAACCCACGCACCGAGGATCCGGCGGCGATCCGGGCCGAGGTGCTCGCCGGCGCCCGGGGGGCCGGCACGGCGGCCCGCGTCGAGGAGGTGGCCGACCGCCGGACGGCGATCGACGCGGCGGTCCGGCTGGCCGAGCCGGGCGACGTGGTCGCGGTGCTCGGCAAGGGCCACGAACGCGGGCAGGAGATCGGTGGCGAGGTGCTCCCGTTCGACGACCGCACCGAGCTGGCCGACGCGCTGCGCGCCCGCTTCGCCGACCCGGCGGGTCAGCGGTGATCCCGCTCAGCCTGGCCGAGGTCGCCTCGGCGGTCGACGGGCGGCTGGCCGGCGCCGACCCGCAGGCCCGGGTCACCGGTCCGGTCGAGTTCGACTCGCGCAAGGTGCGCCCGGGGGCGCTCTTCGTCGCCTTCCCGGGCGAGAAGGTGGACGGGCACGACTACGCCGCCGGCGCGGTGGCGGCCGGCGCGGTGGCGGTGCTCGGCACCCGCGCGGTGCCCGGCGTGCCGATGGTGCTGGTCGACGACGCGCTGGCCGCGATGGGCCGGCTGGCCCGCGCGGTGGTCGACCGGCTGCCCGGGCTCACCGTCGTCGGGTTGACCGGCTCGTCGGGCAAGACCACCACCAAGGACCTGATCGCGCAGCTCACCGCGCGGCTCGGCCCGACCGTCGCCCCGCCCGGGTCGTTCAACAACGAGCTGGGGCACCCGTACACGGCGTTGCAGGCCGGGCCCGAGACCCGCTACCTGGTGATGGAGAAGGGCGCCCGGGGGGTGGGGCATGTGCGCTACCTCTGCGACGTGGTGCCGCCCCGGATCTCCGTGGTGCTCAACGTCGGGGTGGCGCACATCGGCGAGTTCGGCTCGGTGGAGACGATCGCGCTGGCGAAGGGCGAGCTGGTCGAGGCGTTGCCCGCCGACGGCCTGGCCGTGCTGAACGCCGACGACCCGCTGGTCGACGCGATGGCCTCGCGTACGGTCGCCCGGGTGGTCCGCTACGGCGAGGCGGCGCACGCCGACGTGCGGGCCGAGGACGTGACGCTGGACGACCGGGGACGGCCCGCGTACACCCTCGTCACCCCGGAGGGCACCGCGCCGGTGCGGCTCGGGTTGACCGGCCGGCACCAGGTGTCCAACTCGCTGGCCGCCGCCGCGGTGGCCCGCGAACTGGGCATGCCGCTGGCCGAGCTGGCCACCGCGCTGGGCGCCCTGGGACTGGTCTCCACCCGTCGGATGGACGTCTTCGAACGCGCCGACGGGGTGACCGTGATCGACGACTCGTACAACGCCAATCCCGCCTCCATGGCGGTCGCGCTGCGCGCGCTGGCCGGCATCGGGCGGGAGCGGCGCACCGTCGCGGTGCTCGGCTACATGGCCGAGCTGGGCCCGTTCGAACGCGACGGGCACGCCGAGGTCGGCCGGCTCGCGGCCGAACTGGGCGTCGACCGGCTGCTCGTGGTGGGCGAGCCGGCCGCGCCGATCCACGAAGGCGCGACATCCGTAGGTGACTGGGGAGGAGAGTCGGTGCTGCTCACCGATCAGGCGGCGGCCGTCGAGGTGCTGCGGAGCGAGTTACGGCCGGGCGACGTCGTCCTGGTGAAGGGCTCGCGGTACCGCACCTGGGAGGTGGCCGACGCGCTGCGCGCGGAGGCCGCCGGTGGCGGGGCGAACGGGCAGGCGACGGAGGGCGGCACCGCATGAGGGCGGTCATCGTCGCCATCGGGGTGGCCTTCCTGGTCTCGCTGCTCTGCACCCCGATCGCGATCAAGGTGTTCGCCCGGCTGAAGGCCGGCCAGCCGATCCGATCGAACCTCGGGCTCGCGAGCAACGAGGGCAAGAAGGGCACGCCGACGATGGGCGGCGTGGTGTTCATCCTGGCCACGGTCATCGCGTACGTGGCCGGTCACCTGGCCCTGACGACCCTGCCGGACGCGCAGATCGCCCAGGTCGAGCCGACGATCACCGCGCTGGTGCTGCTGGGGCTGATGGTCTTCTCCGGCGCCGTCGGCTTCATCGACGACTTCCTCAAGGTGCGCAAGCGGCACAGCGGCGGGCTCAACAAGCGGGGCAAGCTGCTCGGCCAGATCCTGGTCGGCGCGGTCTTCGGTGTGGTGGCGCTCTACTTCCCGAGCACCATGACCGACGCCTCGGGCGCGGAGACCAACACCGAGACCGTGGGCAGCACGACGCTCAGCTTCATCCGGGACATCCCGGCGCTCGACATCACCAAGATCGGCGCGGTGGTCATCTTCATCTTCGTGGTGATGGCCGCGACCAACGGCGTCAACCTCACCGACGGCCTCGACGGCCTGGCCACCGGCGCCTCGGTGATGGTCCTCGCCGCGTACGCGCTGATCGCCTTCTGGCAGTACCGGCACTGGTGCGCCGACCCGAACTACACCCAGGACTACTGCTACTCGGTCCGGGACCCGCTGGAGATCGCGCTGATCGCCGGCGCCGCGGCCGGGGCCTGCGTCGGCTTCCTGTGGTGGAACACCTCGCCGGCGCGGATCTTCATGGGCGACACCGGCGCGCTGGGCCTCGGCGGCCTGATCGCCGGCATGGCGATGTCCACCCGGACGATCCTGCTGCTGCCGATCATCGGTGGCCTCTTCGTGATCATCACGATGTCCGTGGTGATCCAGATCATCTCGTTCCGCACCACCGGCAAGCGGGTGTTCCGCATGTCGCCGTTGCAGCACCACTTCGAGCTGGCCGGGTGGAGCGAGGTCAACATCGTGGTCCGGTTCTGGATCATCGCCGGGATCGGCGTGGCCATCGCGCTGGGCCTGTTCTACAGCGAGTTCCTCGCCAACATGACCTGAGCCGGCCGGCCGTTCCCGCCGCGGGGCCCGGGCGCGTGTCGCCTCGGCCCCGCGGCGCGTCCGGCGGCCGGGACGCTCCGCGCGCCCCGGCGCAAGCCCGACACGCCGACCCGGCGGTTGCGCCGGTGGCGGCCCCGCGGAACCGCCATGATGGTCGGGTGGGGGAGGGACGAGGCATCGAGGTCACGGCGGAGGGCACGTCCGGGCGGTCGGCGGGAGGCAGACGTACGCGCGACGCGCCCGCCGCGACGCGGGGGCCGGACGATCCCGGTGCCCAGGTGCCGCGCGGGCTGGACCCGGCGGGCGGGCTGGCCGCGCTGCGCGGGCTGCTGGACCGGCCGCTGGCCTCCTACTACCTGCTGCTGTCCAGCGCCGGCCTGCTGCTGCTGATCGGCCTGACCATGGTCTTTTCCGCGACCAGCGTCCGGGACTACGCGGAGAACGGCAACGCCTCGACGTCCCTGGTCAAGCAGGCGATCTTCGCGGTGATCGGCATCGTCGCGTTCTGGGCGTGCCAGCGGCTGCCGGCGACGACCTACCGGTCCCTGGGCCGGCCCCTGCTGTTCACCGCCGTCGGCCTGCTGCTGGTGCTCAACCTGCTGCTCGCGTACGCCCGGCTGACCAAGCAGGACTCGGCCCAGATCGGCCCCGTCGAGGCCCGGCTGCTCTGGCTCTTCGTCGGCGGCATCCAGGTGCAGCCCTCCGAGTTGGCGAAGTTCGCCCTGGTGCTCTGGGGCGCCCACGTGATCGCCCGCAAGGGCGCCGCGCTGGGCTGGTGGCGCGAGCTGGCCACCCCGCTCTTCCCGGTGGTCGGCCTGCTCTTCGTCCTGGTCGGCTACAACGACCTCGGCACCATGCTCTGCCTGCTCGCGGTGGTGGTCGGGCTGCTCTGGGCGGCCGGGGTGCGGATGCGCGTCTTCGGCACCCTCTCGGTGCTCGGGCTGATCGGCGTCGGCCTGCTGATCGCCGTGGCCTCGCTCGGCGCGGGCTCGGGTGCGCGCGGCGAGGAGAACTACCGCTTCGCCCGGCTGACGTCGTTCTTCAACCCACCCGACCCGCAGGACTGCAAGCTCGAGGGCTGCTACCAGATCTACCAGGGGCGGCTGGCCATCGAGCACGGCGGCTGGTTCGGCGTCGGGCTCGGCAAGAGCAGCTTCAAGTTCGGCTGGTTGCCCGAGGCGCACAACGACTTCATCTTCGCGATCCTCGCCGAGGAGTTGGGCGTGGTCGGCTGCGCGGTGGTGCTCAGCCTGTTCGCCGTGTTGGCCTACACCGGCCTGCGGATCGCCCGCCGGGTGGACGACCCGTTCCGCCGGCTGGCCGCCGCCGCGGCGACCACCTGGCTGGTCAGCCAGGCTGTGATCAACATCGGCGGGGTGGTCGGGCTGCTGCCCATCACCGGCCTGCCGCTGCCGTTCATCTCCGACGGCGGCAGCGCGCTGGTCATCACGCTCGCCGCCATCGGGATGCTCGCCTCCTTCGCCCGTGCCGAACCCGACGCCGCCAGAGCGCTGCATGCCCGTCCGCCGGCCCGATGGGTCCGACTACTCTGGGCCCCGTTGCCGCCGCTTCCCGGGCGGCGCCGCCGTCCGGCGGCGCCCCCGGCTGCCCGAGGGTCCGTACCCCGGTCGCGGGAGCGGCGGCCGGACGATGTGGCCGCACCGCGCGGCGTCCGGCTGGCCCGGACGCGCCGCGGGTCGGCGGATGAGAGGAGACGTTGATGGGTCCGCTGCGTTCGGTGGTGCTCGCGGGAGGTGGCACCGGGGGGCACATCTACCCGTTGCTCGCCTTCGCCGACTGCCTGCGCCGACACGACCCCGGCGTCCGGATCACCTGCCTGGGCACACCGAGGGGCCTGGAGAACGAACTGATCCCGCCCCAGGGCTACGACCTGCGCCAGATCCCGGCCTACCAGCTGCCCCGGTCGGTGAACATGAACCTGGTCAAGACCCCCGGCCGGATGTGGACCGCGGCCCGCGCCGCGGGCAAGGTCATCGACGAGGTGCGCGCCGACGTGGTGGTCGGCTTCGGCGGGTACGTCTCCGTGCCGGCCTACCTCGCCGCCTGGCGGCGCGAGCTGCCGATCGTGATCCACGAGGTGAACGTGCCGCCGGGGGTGGCCAACCGGCTGGGGATGCGGTTCACCAACCACGTCGCGGTCGGCTTCCCGCACCAGCCCGCCCAGGCCGAGGCCCTGCGCGACGCCCGGGTGGTGGGCGTGCCGCTGCGCCGGGGCATCGCCGGGCTGGACCGGTTCGCCATGCGCAACGCGGCCCGGGCCCACTTCGGACTCCGCCCCGACCTGCCGGTGCTCTTCGTCGCCGGCGGCTCGCAGGGCGCCCGCTCGATCAACCTCGCCGTGGCCGGCGCGGCCAAGGAACTCGCCCGCAACGGGGTGCAGGTGCTGCACGTGATCGGCGCCCGCAACGAGCCGGTGCCGGTCCCCACCGACCTGCCGGTGCCGTACGTGACGCTGCCGTACCTGTCCGAGATGGAGGCCGGCTACGCCGCGGCGGACCTGATGCTCGGCCGGGGCGGGGCGATGACCTGCGCGGAGGTGGCCGCCATCGGGCTGCCCACCATCTACGTGCCGTACCCGCACAGCAACCAGGAGCAGAAGCGCAACGCGCTGCCCGTGGTGGAGGCCGGCGGCGGGCTGCTCGTCGACGACGCCGAGCTGACCCCCGACTGGGTCGAGCGGACGGTCATCCCGCTGATCCGCGACCCGCACCGGCTGCACGCGATGGGCGCCGCCGCCGCCGCGTACGGCCGCCGCGACGGCGACGAGGCGCTGCTCAACTTCGTCTACGAGGCGGTGGCCCGATGACTCGGCGCACCGCGACGGGAAGGTACTCGGCATGAACACCGCACAGTTCACCCCGGCCGGCACGCTCACCGCCGAGGACCTGGGCACGATCCACCTGATCGGGGTCGGCGGGGTCGGCATGAGCGGGCTGGCCCGGCTCTTCCTCACCCGGGGCATCCGGGTCTCCGGCAGCGAGCTGCGGGAGTGGCCCAGCCTGGCCGGCATGCGCGCTCTCGGCGGCACGATCCACATGAGCCACGAGGCGTCCAACCTCGACGGCGTCGACACGGTCGTCTACTCCTCGGCGATCCCACAGGACCACCTGGAGATGGTGGAGGCGCGCCGGCGCGGCCTGCGCGTGCTGCACCGCTCCGAGGCGCTGGCCGCCGCGATGACGGGCCGCCGGACGGTGGCGGTCGCGGGCACCCACGGCAAGACCACCACCACCTCGATGGTCACCATGGTGCTCCAGCAGGCCGGGCAGGACCCGTCCTTCGTGATCGGCGGGGAGATCTCCGAGGTCGGCTCGGGCGCCCACCACGGCACGGGCGAGCACTTCGTGGTCGAGGCGGACGAGAGCGACCGCTCCTTCCTGATCTACCGCCCGTACGTGTCGATCATCACCAACGTCGAGGCCGACCACCTGAACACCTACGGTGACCTCGCCACGCTGGAGGCGGCCTTCGCCGAGTTCGCCCGGCTCACCGACCCGGACGGCTTCATCATCACCTGCGCCGACGACCCGGGTGGGCGGCGGCTGGCCGAGACGCTGCGCGCGGAGGGCCGTCGGGTGCACACCTACGGCGAGGCGGCCGACGCCGACCTGCGGCTGACCGACATCGTGTCGTCGGCCCGGGGGGTGCGCTACCTGGCGAGCATCGACGGGCGGTCGCTCGGCGAGTTCCGGCTGCCGGTGCCCGGGCGGCACATGGGGCTCAACAGCGCCTCGGCCGTGCTGACCACGTATCTGCTGGGCCTGCCGCTGGAGGCGGCGGAGGGTGCGCTCGCGGCGTTCCCCGGCGTGCGGCGGCGCTTCGAGCGCAAGGGCCTCGCGGACGACGTGCTGGTCTACGACGAGTACGCCTACCACCCGACCTCGATGACGCTGGCGTTGCAGACGCTGCGCGAGGTGGCCGGGGACGGCCGGCTGATCGTGGTCTTCCAGCCCTACCGGCTCTACCGCACCCGTGACCTGCAGGCGGAGATCGCCGAGTCGCTGGCCATCGCCGACGAGCTGGTGCTGCTGGAGGTCTTCGGCCCGGGCGAGCTGCGCGAGCCGGGGGAGGGGTCGGCGGCGCTGATCGAGGCGGTGTCGTTGCCGGCGGAGCGGAAGGTCTTCGTGGACTCGTGGGAGGCCGCGCCGGTGGAGGTGGCCCGGCGGGCCCGTCCCGGCGACGTCGTGGTGACCATGGGCGCCCCACCGATCTCGCTGATGGGGGACCAACTGCTGGCCGCGCTCTCGGCGCGTACGGCCGATCCGGCGGCGCCGGCGGGCACGACGCCCGGCGGCGACGCGGGCGGGACGACGACAATCGGCGGCACCGTCCCCGGCGTCGGCGGTGCCGGCGGCGCGGTCCCGGACGGCGCGGCGCCCGCGGCCGGATGAGTCCCGGCCCGGCGCGGGGGCGCACCACCGGCGCGGACGGCGGCGGCCGGCGCGGGCCGGTGCGCCGGTGGCAGCTGGTCCGTGCCGGCAGCGACGCGGTCCCCGCCTCGACCCGCCGGTTCATGGCCCGGGCCCGGCAGCGTCGGATGCGCGCGGCGCTGCCGTGGGCGGTCGCCGCGGGCGTGCTCGCGGTGGCCGGGCTGGTCGCGTGGACCCTGCTCGGCACCGGCCTGTTCGGGGTGCGCGAGGTCCGCGTCGAGGGCGCCGCGCTCGTCACGACGGTGCAGGTCCGCGACGCGGCCGCGGTGCCCGACGGCGCCCCGCTGGCCCGGGTGGACCTGGCCGCCACCGCGCGGCGGGTCGGCGGGTTGCCGGCGGTCCAGCGGGCGGTGGTGACCCGGGACTGGCCGGACACGCTGGTGGTCCGGGTGACCGAGCGCACCGGCGCGGCGGCGGTGCCGCGCGGGGAGCAGTTCGTGGTGATCGACGGCGCGGGCGTGGTCTTCCGGACCGTGCCACGGCCACCGGACGGCCTGCCGGTGGTCCGGCTCGCCGAGCCGGGCCCGGACGACGGTCCGACCCGGGCGGCGCTGGAGGTGCTCGGCGCGCTCACCCCGCAGCTGCGCGCCGAGCTGGTGGACGTGACCGTCGAGGGGCTGGCCCGGATCACGCTGCGACTGCGCGGCGACCGGGTGGTGGTCTGGGGGGACGCGACCCGGGGCGCGGACAAGGCCCGGGTGGCCAGCGCCCTGCTCGACCGGAAGGCCGACACCATCGACGTCAGCGCCCCGGACGTGGTGACCCTGCGGTGACCGGTGGCTCCGCCCGCGACGTGACCCGTCCCGCTCCGGCGGCGACACGCCGAGCGGGTCCTTGGCTCATCGCGTGAGGGCGCTTACGTTGCCCCGAAGGGGATCAGTGGTTGACATAACTGTAAGCCTCTAGTAGAGGGTGAGGGTTTAATCCTGATCCTCACTGGTGACAGCTTTCGTCGGCCGCTGGTCTGGCCAGGCCTTACCCGGTCGGCCCATGCCAATCTCGAAGGGAAAGGACCGGAGATGACACCTCCGCACAACTACCTGGCGGTCATCAAGGTCGTCGGCATCGGTGGCGGCGGCGTCAACGCCGTCAACCGGATGATCGAGGTTGGGCTCAAGGGCGTCGAGTTCATCGCGATCAACACCGACGCGCAGGCGCTGCTCATGAGCGACGCCGACGTGAAGCTCGACGTCGGCCGTGAGCTGACCCGTGGGCTCGGCGCCGGGGCCAACCCCGACGTCGGCAAGAACGCCGCCGAGGACCACCGCGACGAGATCGAGGAGGTGCTCAAGGGCGCCGACATGGTCTTTGTGACCTGCGGCGAGGGCGGCGGCACCGGCACCGGCGGGGCGCCCGTGGTGGCGAACATCGCCCGCAAGCTCGGCGCGCTGACGATCGGCGTGGTCACCCGGCCGTTCTCGTTCGAGGGCAAGCGCCGTCAGGTGCAGGCGGAGTCCGGAATAGACGAGCTGCGCAACCAGTGCGACACGCTGATCGTCATCCCCAACGACCGGCTGCTGGCGCTCGGCGACCGCAACATCAGCATGATGGACGCGTTCCGCACCGCCGACCAGGTGCTGCTCTCCGGTGTCCAGGGCATCACCGACCTGATCACCACCCCGGGTCTGATCAACCTGGACTTCGCCGACGTGAAGAGCGTGATGAGCGGCGCGGGCAGCGCGCTCATGGGCATCGGCAGCGCGCGCGGCGAGAACCGCGCCGTCGAGGCGGCCGAGGCGGCCATCTCCAGCCCGCTGCTGGAGCAGAGCATGGACGGCGCGCGCGGCGTGCTGCTCTCCATCGCCGGCGGGTCGGACCTGGGCCTGTTCGAGATCAACGACGCGGCCCAGCTCGTCACCGACGCGGCCCACCCCGATGCCAACATCATCTTCGGCGCCGTCATCGACGACGCCCTCGGCGACGAGGTGCGGGTCACCGTCATCGCGGCGGGCTTCGACGGCGGAGCGCCGGCGTATAAGGCGGCCGAGCCGCCCCGCAAGAGCAACCAGAACCAGCCGACGCAGCCGAGCACCCCGGTCGCGCCGCCGGCCACCATGCCGGCGCCGCAGCAGTCGCCCCGCCGGGTGCTCTTCGACGACGTCGACGTGCCCGACTTCCTCAAGAACGGTTCCTGAGTACCGCCGATGACCGACAGCCCAGCCACGGTGCGCCCGGACCGGCGCGCCGAGATCGCGGCCGGCCTGGGCCGCGTACGGTCCCGGATCGCGGACGCCTGTGCCGCCGCGGGACGGGACGACTCCGAGGTCACCATGATCGCGGTGACCAAGACCTACCCGGCCGGGGACGTGGTGGCCCTGGCCGGGCTCGGCGTCGTCGACATGGGGGAGAACCGCGACCAGGAGGCGTCCGCCAAGTCGGCCGAGGTGGCCGCGGCGGGGGTGACTGCGCGGTGGCACTTCATCGGGCAGTTGCAGCGCAACAAGGCCCGGTCGGTGGTCCGCTACGCCGACGTCGTGCACTCGGTCGACAGCGTCCGGCTGGCGCGGGCGCTGGACGCGGCGTCGGCGGCGGCGCGGGACCGGCCGCTGGACGTGCTGGTCCAGGTGAGCATCGACGGTGACGCGGCCCGGGGCGGGGCGCTGCCGGACTCGGCCGACCCGGGCGCCGGGCTCGGCGCGGTGGCCGAGGCGGTGGCCGGCGCGGAGGCGCTGCGGCTGGCCGGCCTGATGGCGGTGGCGCCGCTGGGCTGGGAGCCGGAGCGGGCGTTCGCCCGGCTGGCCGAGGTGGCCGCCGGGTTCCGGACGGTCCACCCGGGAGCCGCCGCGCTCTCCGCCGGGATGAGCGGCGACCTGGAAATCGCGATCCGGTACGGCGCGACACATGTCCGCGTCGGCAGCGCGTTGCTCGGAATGCGTCCCACGCTGCGGTAGCCTGACCGCGGGAAGCAAATTACATCTGTGTTGTTTGAGGGAACGGCGTCCCGTTGTCGGGGGTCGTGGCACGCGACGCGAATCGCGTGCCAGGGGATTGCCGATCCGCTCTGGTGGGCAGAAGTGGTCCACTCGCGACAAGCGACACGGTACGGGGGCGCGTGCCGCACGGCGGACGGGAAGGGCGCGGGATGGGTGCACTGCGCAAGGCGGGGGTCTGGCTCGGTCTGGTCGAAGAGGACGACGAGCGGGCCTACGACGACGGTGGCTACGACAAGGGTGGCTACCGCGATTCGCGTTACCGGCAGAGCCGGTACTCGGAGGAGTTCGCGGACGATGACGAGGACGACTCCGAGGAGCCGCCGGCGCCCCGGTCCCGGCTGAGCGACCGTGGCCGGCTCTCCGAGCGCGCCGCCGCTCGGGCCGCCGACGCCGAGCGGGGCGACAGCGACCGGGCGGAGCGGGCCGA
The DNA here is from genome assembly GCF_040704175.1 of Micromonospora sp. NPDC047812. Lineage (NCBI taxonomy): Bacteria > Bacillati > Actinomycetota > Actinomycetes > Micromonosporales > Micromonosporaceae > Micromonospora > Micromonospora sp. NPDC047812. Next base: position 408,223 of record NZ_JBEYRY010000003.1, read on the forward strand.
GCGGTCCAGCGTCCGCTCCATCACCCGGCCGTCGGCCGGTGACACCTCGGGCGCGCTGACCTACCACACCCGCGACAACCTGGCCCTGGCGCCGCAGGCACAGCCCCGGGAGCGCGCGGTGGTCGCCGAGGAGGAGCAGCGCTACCAGATCACCACGCTGCACCCCACCACGTACCGCGAGGCGCGCACCATCGGTGAGCACTTCCGTGACAACGTTCCGGTGATCATCAACCTCACCGAGATGGACGAGGCCGACGCGCGCCGACTTGTGGACTTCGCCGCCGGCCTCGCGTTCGGGCTGCGGGGTACGATCGAGCGCGTGACCAATCGGGTGTTCCTGCTCTCACCGGCCAATGTCCAGGTCACCGCGGAGGACAAGGCCAAGATCGCCGAGGGCGGCTTCTTCAGCCTGAGCTAGCCCCGCCCGACCCGAGGGACGTCGCCTGCCGTGTTGTCGATCGTGCTGCAAGTGCTGTATCTGGTGCTCTACTTCTTCCTGCTCGTCCTGCTGGCCCGGTTCGTCCTGAGCGCCGTCCTGCAGTACGGCCGGCGCTGGCAGCCGGGCCGTGGGGCATCGGTGGGGCTGGAAATCGTGTGGAGCGTCACTGATCCCCCTCTCAACGCGTTGAGGCGTGTGATCCCTCCGTTGCGAATTGGTACCGTGAGCATCGACCTGGCCTCACTTGTGCTCCTGGTTATCCTGTTCGTGCTGATGGAGTTCGTGTTGAGGCGGTCGATCATCGGCACCGTCTGATGACCGACGCGCTTTCGCGGCCGCAACTGACCCGAGGAGTTTCGATGCCGCTGACCCCGGCCGACGTCCACAACGTCGCCTTCAAAAAGCCGCCGATCGGCAAGCGGGGCTACGACGAGGAGGAGGTCGACGCTTTCCTGGACGAGGTCGAGCGCGAGCTTGCCCGTCTCATCGAGGAGAACAACGAGCTGCGCGCCCAGGTGGAGCGCGGCGGCCGTGGTGGCGCCCCCGCCGGCCCCGGTGGCGACGCCCGTCTCGCGGCGGAGCTCAACGACGTCAAGGCCCAGCTCGACCGGGTGCAGCGCGACAAGGCGGCGGCCGAGCAGGCCGCCCGCGCGATGCAGGCCGAGCTGGAGCAGGTCCGTTCCGCCGGTGGCCCGGCCGTCGGCGGCGCCGACGGTGAGCAGCAGGCGCTGCGGGTGCTGATGATGGCCCAGCGGACCGCCGACGACCACGTCTCCGACGCCCGCCGCGAGGCCGACCAGCTGCTCTCCGAGGCCCGTTCCAAGGCCGAGGAGGTCACCCGCGAGGCCCGCGCCAAGGCCGACGCCCTGGAGCGCGACGCCCGCCAGCGGCACCAGGAGGCCATGGGCGGCCTGGACGCCAAGCGCACGGCCCTGCAGAAGCACATCGAGGAGCTCAAGCAGTTCGAGCGCGAGTACCGCACCCGGCTCAAGGCCTACCTGGAGAGCCAGCTGCGTGACCTCGACGGCCGCGGCCAGGGCCTGGAGGTCGAGATGACCCGTGGTGGCGAGGGCACCCGGGCCGCCGGCGGCGGCAACGGGCTGGCCACCGCCGGGCTCGCCGGCTCCTACGGCGGCGGCGGCCGTTCCGGCGCTCTCGAGACCGGTCGCTGAACCATCGGTCGGCGACCGTCGTCACGATGACGGTCGCCGACCTCGCCTCATCAGCACGACGCGGCGGGGGTGAGCCGTGATAGTCGCCAGTCTCCTGCTCATCCTCGTCGCGGTGGTGCTGCTGGTGCTCGGCCTGGCCGGTGGCTCCAGCGTTTTCCTGACCATCTCCATCGCGGCCAGCCTGCTGGCCGCCGTCGCGCTGGTCGCGGGCGCCCGCCAGGCGGCCGCGGGCCGGGCGGCGGCGGATCCGGGCCGGCCGGTGTGGCGGCCCCGTCGGGCGACCCGCCCGGCCGGGTCGGCCTTCGCCGGCGGGCCGCCGGTGGAGCCGGACATCCCCGTCCAGCACGTTCCTTCCACGGTCGACGCCGACGGCACCGGGTGGCGGCAACCGCCCGAGCCGCCGGTGACCGACGGCGCCGTCCCGGCCGCCGCGCCCGGGGCCGGCCCCGCCGTGCCGTACGACGACGAGCCGCCTGCGCAGGACGTCACGCCGGTCGAGGCCGCCCGGGTGGCCCGCCTCGCCGCCGAGGTGCGGGTGGTCGACGGGCGGCCCCGCTACCACCTGGCCGACTGCGCGTACCTGGTGGGGCGGGAGCACGAGCCGATTCCGGTCGCGGAGGCCGTCGACCTCGGCTTCACCCCGTGCGCCCGCTGCGCACCCGACACCGCCCTGCTCGCCGACGCCGGCCGGATCTGAGCGGCGGGACGCTTCCCGATGGATGCCACGCTGACCGTCGCGGTCCGGGTGAAGCCCGGCTCCGCCCGGGCCCGTGTCGGCGGGCGCTTCGACGGGCCGCACGGGCCGGCCCTGGTGATCGCGGTGCACGCCCCGGCCGTGGACGGGCGGGCCACCGAGGCGGCCCGGCGGGCGCTGGCCGGCGCGCTGGGCGTACGGCCGGCCGTGGTGTCATTGCGGGCCGGCGCGGCCAGCCGCGACAAGCTCTTCCTGGTCGAGGGGCCCGCCCCGGAGCTGACGGAGGCGTTGCGCCGGCTGCGTGACGGGGCCGCCGGGTGACCGACCCCGGGGCCGGGCGGCGGTGACGCCGGGGCTGGATCTCGCGCTCCTGCTCGGCGCGGGTGTCCTGCTGGTCGCGGTCGGCGCGGTCCGGCTCTCCACCCGGCTCGGCGTGCCGAGCCTCCTGGCCTACCTGGCGCTCGGGGTGGTGATCGGGGAGGCCGGGCTGGGCATCCGCTTCGACGACGTCGAGCTGACCCGGACCCTGGGCTTCTGCGCGCTCATCGTGATCATCGCCGAGGGCGGGCTGACCGCCCGGTGGAGCAACCTGCGTCCGGTGCTCGGGCTGGCCGCCCTGCTCTCCACGGTCGGCGTGGTGGTCAGCATCCTGGTCGTCGGCCTCGTCGTGCACCTGCTGCTGGGACTGGACTGGCGGCTGGCCCTGCTCTACGGCGCGGTGCTCTCCTCCACGGACGCGGCGGCGGTCTTCGCCACGCTGCGCCGGCTGCGCCTGCCGCCCCGCCTGGTGGCCACCCTGGAGGCGGAGTCGGGGATGAACGACGCCCCGGTCGTGCTGCTGGTGGTGCTGCTGTCCCGGGAGGGGGTCACCCACCCGTGGTGGTACGAGATCTCGCTGGTCAGCTACGAGCTGGGCTCCGGTGCGGCGGTCGGCTTCGCGGCTGGCGTCGGCGGGCGGTGGGCGCTGCGCCGGGCGGCGCTGCCGTCGGCGGGGCTCTACCCGATCGCGGCGGTCGGGCTGACCGTGTTCGCCTACGCCGCCGGCGCGGTGCTGCACGCCTCGGGCTTCCTCGCCGTCTACGTGGCGGGGGTGATCCTCGGCAACGCCCGGCTGCCGCACCGGCAGGCGATCCTCGGCTTCGCCGACGGCCTCGCGTGGCTGGCCCAGATCGGGCTCTTCGTGCTGCTCGGGCTGCTCGTCTCGCCGGGCCGGCTGGGCTCGGCGGTGCTGCCGGCCGTGGTCGCCGGGCTGGCGCTCGTGCTGCTGGCCCGGCCGCTGTCGGTGGCGGCGTCCGCACTGCCGTTCCGGTTCGACCTGCGCGAGCAGGCGTTCCTGTCCTGGGCGGGGCTGCGCGGGGCGGTGCCGATCGTGCTCGCCACCATCCCGCTGTCGGAGCGGGTGCCGGGCGCCGACCGGCTCTTCGACTCGGTCTTCGTACTGGTGGTGATCTTCACGCTGTTGCAGACCGGGACGCTGGGGCCGGTGGCCCGCCGGCTGCGGGTGACCGCGCCGGCCGAGGCGACCGAGATCCGGGTGGAGACGGCGCCGCTGGAGCGGATGGGCGCGGACCTGCTCCAGCTGGAGGTGCCGCCGGGTTCCCGGCTGGCCGGGGTGCACGTCGACGAGTTGCGGCTGCCGCTGGGCGCCTCGGTGACGTTGGTGCTGCGCGACGGGGCGGGCGTCGTGCCCGGGCCGGACTTCCGGCTCAAGACCGGCGACAGCATGTTGATCGTGGCGACGGCCGGGGTACGCGACGAGACGGAGCGGCGGCTGCGGGCGGTCAGCCGGCGGGGTCGGCTGGCCCGCTGGTTTGGCGAGTACGGCCGGGGTCCCGACGCGTGATCTGCTAGCGTTCCTTTTGCCCCAGTTAGGGATGACTAGGGGCCGAACGTCGGTGCGTCGGAGCGGCACGTTGTCGTGCGCCTGTACGTTCCGTATTCTTGCGAATCTCCGGAGTGCGCGGCCCCGTCGCCGCGCGCCCCTTTTGTACCTGGGGGCGCCGATGCCGGCGGCCCCAGTCCAGGTGCCGCGGAACGCCGCGGTTCCGCGGCCGAGGGAGCGACGATGGCGAAGCCAGCCGACACCAGGACCGCCGGCCGGAAGCCGGTGGCGAAGGCCACCCGCAGCGCTGCGGAGACCGAGAAGATCCGGGCGGCCCTGGCGGCGCGGCGTGACGAGTTGCGCGCCGAGTACGATCGGACGCTGAGCGAGATCACCGAGCTGCAGCGCGACCGGCTGACCGACTCGGCCGGGGACGACCAGGCCGACACCGGGACCAAGACGTTCGAGCGTGAGCAGGAGATCTCACTCGCCAACAGCATCCTGGAACGGATCACGCAGGTCGAGCGGGCGCTGGAGCGGCTCGACGAGGGTGGCTACGGCTGGTGCGAGCGGTGCGGCAACCCCATTCCGGTGGAGCGGCTCGCCGCCTTCCCGTCGGCCACCCTCTGCGTGACGTGCAAGCAGCTGGAGGAGCGGCGCTGAGGCCCGCTCCCCGGCGGCCATGGGAGGCGGCGCGCGAGCGCCGCCGCGAGCGTCGATGGGGAGCAGATGTCCGAAGCACCGCCCGCCGGTCCCGGCAGCGCTGAGCCGGGTGCCGACAGCGCCGAGCCGAGGGCCGGCACGCCCCACCGCCGGGCCGCCGGCATCCTGTTCGGCATCGCGCTCACCGTGCTCGCCGCCGACGCGGCGACCAAGCACCTCGCCCTGGGCGCCCTGGAGGACCGCGAGCCGGTCAGGCTGCTCGGCGGCGCGGTCTACCTGAGCCTCACCCGCAACAGCGGCGCGGCGTGGAGCATCGGCGCCGACCACACCTGGGTCTTCCCGCTGATCACCCTCGGGGTGGTCGGTTGGATCGTCTGGATGGCGCTGCGCCTGCGCTCGCTGCCCTGGGCGATCTCGCTGGGCCTGGTGCTGGGCGGGGCGCTGGGCAACTTCACCGACCGGGTCTTCCGCGCCCCGGGCTGGTTCGTGGGGCACGTGGTGGACATGGTCAGCGTCTTCGCACCGTACGGCCGGGTGTTCCCGGTGTTCAACCTGGCCGACAGCGCCCTGGTCTGCGGCGTGCTGCTCGCCCTCCTGCTGGAGCTGACCGGCCGGCAGCGCGACGGCAGCCGGATCGGCCACGGCGAGCCCACCGACGAGGCGGCGGCCCAGGCCGACGCCGGGCAGCGGGAGCGGGCATGACCGCCGCCTTCGCCGCCGGCGGCGACCACCGCTCCCTGCCCGTCCCCGACGGCCTCGACGGCTCGCGGCTCGACCAGGCCGTGTCGCGGCTGTTCGGGCTGTCCCGCACCGCCGCCGCGGCCCTGGTCGACGCCGGCGACGCGCTGGTCGACGGGGTCGCCCGGCCGAACTCCCACCGGGTGAAGGCCGGCTCCTGGCTGGAGGTGACCCTGCCCGCGCCGGTCGCCCCGCCCACCGTGGTGCCGCAGGCGGTGCCCGGGCTGCGGGTGGTCTACGCCGACGACGACATCGTGGTGGTGGACAAGCCGGTGGGCGTCGCGGCCCACCCGAGCCCCGGCTGGACCGGCCCGACGGTGATCGGCGCGCTGGCCGCCATCGGGCACCGCATCTCGACCAGCGGCGCCGCCGAGCGGCAGGGCGTGGTGCACCGGCTCGACGTGGGCACCACGGGCATCATGGTGGTGGCCAAGAGCGAGCAGGCGTACACCGCGTTGAAGCGGGCGTTCAAGTACCGCGAGGTGGAGAAGCGCTACCACGCGGTCGTGCAGGGGCACCTCGACCCGCTGCGCGGCACCGTCGACGCCCCGATCGACCGGCACCCCACCCACGACTACCGCTGGGCGGTGGTCTCCGGCGGCAAGCCGAGCATCACCCACTACGACACGGTGGAGGCGTTCCCGGCGGCGAGCCTGGTCGACGTCCGGCTGGAGACCGGGCGCACCCACCAGATCCGGGTGCACTTCTCCACGCTGCGGCACCCGTGCGTGGGCGACCTCACGTACGGCGCCGACCCGACCCTGTCCGCCCGGCTCGGCCTGAGCAGACAGTGGCTGCACGCCCGGTCGCTGAGCTTCCTGCACCCCCGCACGGGGGACGAGGTGCGCTTCGTCAGCGACTACCCTGACGACCTGGACCGCGCGCTCGAGATCCTCCGCGACTGAGCGTCGTCCCGCCCGTGACGATCCGACGAGGGGATCCCGCCAATGCGCCCCGGTGCCCCGGAACCGACGGTGGGCGAAACGTCGGAACCCGCACCGGGCGTGACGGAACCCTCACCGGGGCCGCCCGGACCGACCTGCGGCGGGTCGCCGCCGGCGGCCCCGTCGACCTCCTCCGACACCGGCGTCGGCGGCGTACCGGGGCCCGTGCCGTGACGGGAGGAAGAACCGAAGGTGCGTAGACGGGTGTGGTCCGAATAGGGTTTCGTTCGTAGCCTGTCAGACGGGCATCGATGGCGCTGGGAGGGCGAGCCGTGGAGGGCAGCGAGACCGGCTGGGGGCGGCCGGCCGAACCAGCACCGCGGTGGCGGGCGCTGCTCGACCGGGCCCGGCACGGCAGCCGCACGGCTGAGCAGGCCGAGGCCGACCGGCACGCCGATCCGCCGCCCCTCCCGCCGGAGCCGCTGCCCCGCCGCTCGTCGGGCAACGGCTATGCCGCGCGGGTGCCGGCCATCGGCCGGGCCCCCGAGCCGTACGCGCCGGAGCCCGGCCCACCGCCGTACGGCGCGGAGTACGGTCGCCCGGTCGACGCGGGCTACCGGGCCGAGGCCACCTACCGGGTGGAGCCGGCCTACCGGGCGGACCCGCTCGACCCCGCCTACCGGGTGGAGCCGGAATACCCGATCGAGCCGTCCTACCGGTCTGATCCGGTCGAGCCGTCGTACCGGTCTGATCCGGTCGAGCCGTCGTACCGGTCTGATCCGGTCGAGCCGTCGTACCGGTCTGATCCGGTCGGACCGACCTATCGTTCGGATCCGGTCGAGCCGTCCTACCGGGCGGAGCCGGAGTATCCGGTCGAGCCGGCGTACCGCGTGCCGGCCCAGCCCTCGCCGCCGCGCATCGAGACCGAGCCGCGCCGGGGCCCGGGGCCGACCGAGTCGCGCTACGCGGTGCTGGACAACGGCTACCGGCACGAGCCGCCTCCGGTCGAGTCCCGGTACGCGGTGCTCGACAACGGCTACCGCTCCCAGCGCGCCCACCAGGCACCGGCCCCGCCTCCGCCGGCCCCGCCCGCCGCGCCGCCGCCGGTGGTGCCGCCGCCCGCCGCGCCGGTGGCCGCCGATCGGGGCTACCCGGCGCGCGTCGAGTGGCGCCCACGCGGCACGGAGATCGAGCTGGAGCGGGCCGCCGGGGTGCTCCGCCGCGACCTGGGCACCCCTCGGGTGCTCGCGTTCGCCAACCCGAAGGGCGGCGTGCACAAGACCACCGCCACGGTGCTGGCGGCGGCGACCGTCGGCAGCGTACGCGGACGGGGCGTGCTGGCCTGGGACGACAACGAGCTGCGCGGCACGCTCGGGCTGCGCGCCGGCAGCGCCCGGCACGCCCGGACCATCCGGCACCTGGTCAGCGATCTCGCGCACGTCGAGATCAAGGAGGGCCCCGAGCTGCTGGAGCACCTGGACGACTACCTGCGGCACGCCTCCGACGGCTCGTACGACGTGCTGGCCGGCGAGGAGAGCCCGCGCTTCGCCCAGCGGCTCGACCAGTTCACCGTCCGGCGGGTGCTGGAGCTGCTGCGGCGCACCCACGACGTGGTCTGCGTGGACACGGGCAACAACGTGGAGAGCGCCAACTGGCGGACCATCATGCAGGCGGCGGACCAGCTCGTGGTGACCACCGTGCCCCGGGAGGACGCCGCGTTCAGCGCCGACTGGATGCTGGACCTGCTGCACGAGGTCGGGATGGGGGAGCTGGCCGACAACGCGGTCACCCTGATCTCCTGCCCCACCCCGGGCCGCTCGCCGTTGCAGGACGACCTGGAGCGGCACTTCGCCACCCGCACCCGGGCCGTCGCCGTGGTGCCGTACGACCCGGCGCTGGAGACCGGCTCCTCGATCGAGTACCACCAGCTCCAGCAGGAGACCCGGCAGGCGTGGCTGAAGGCCGCCTCGGTGATGCTGGAGCCGTTCGCCCGGTGAGCGGGTGTGCCGCCACCGACCGCCCACGCCGCCCGAGGGCCTGAGAGGATCACCGGGTGAGCGCGGACACCCCCGAACCCGACCGGCCCGGTGGCCGGCCCGACGAGCCGGGGGCACCGGCCGCCTGGGCGGCACCCGACCCGCCGTCGCGCGTCGGCCCCGCCGACCCGTACGCCGCCGGGGAGCCCGCCCCGCCGCACGACGCCACGACCGGCCTCCCGCCGCGCGCCACGACCGGCGTCTCGCCGCACGCCACGGCTGGCCTCCCGCCGCGCGCCACGACCGGCGTCCCGCCGTACGCCACGACCGGAGTTCCGCCGCACGGCGGGACGGTGGAGTACGTCCCCGGCGGGACCGGCCTGGAGTACGCCGCCGGCTACCCGCTCGCGCCACCGGCGGAGCCGGACCTGCCGCGCGGGCGGGCGGTGCGGCTCGCCCTGCTGGCGGTGCTCGCGTCGAGCGTGCTCGGGGTGCCGCTCGGGCTGCTCTGGGCCGCGCTCGCGCCCGACACGCCGGTGCTCAAGGTCGCCGACGGGGCGATCTACGCCGAGCCGCAGCCGGAGCAGCCGATCGCCGCCGACGGCTGGTTCAGCCTGCTGGGGCTGGGCTTCGGGGTGCTCGCCGCGCTCGCGCTGTGGTTCCTGCTGCGCCGGGTACGGGGACCGGTCGGGCTGCTCGCCGCCGTGCTCGGCGCCCTCGGCGCGGCGCTGGTCGCCTGGCAGGTCGGCCGGCGGACCGGGCTGGCCGACTACGAGCGGCTGCTGCAGGGTGCGCCCGTCGGGCAGGCCTTCGAGAAGCCGGCCGACCTGCGGGCCGGCGGGATCGAGTGGGTGCTCGGCGTGCTGCCGGTGCCGCACGGCAACCTGCTGCTGCCCGCGTTCGGCGCGGCCGTGACGTACACCCTGCTGGCCGGCTGGTCCCGCTGGCCGTCGCTGCGCCCGGAGCGCGAGCCCGGCGTGCCCGGGCTCAGTTGGGAGTCGGCGGGGACGCCAGCTCCGTCAGCGGCACCGGAACCGCCCGCACCTGGCGCAGCAGCGCCGCCTCACGGTTGAGCAGGCGCAGCTCGGCGCGCAGCCGGGCGGCGGTGTCGTCGATGGCGAGCAGCCGCTGCCGGTCGGCCACGGTCAGCACGGCCGTCGCGGCCACCAGGTGCGACAGCACCGTCGGGTCCTCCGGCAGCTGCTCGGACAGCTCCTCGGGATCGGCGCGGACAAGGCCCAGGTACTGCCGGAAGACCGAGATCACCCGGGCGGCGAGCAGGTCGGCGACCTCGTCGGGCCCGCCCGGCTCGGGCAGCCACTCCACGTCGGCGGTGAGGTAGGGCTCGGTGTCCCGGTCGACCTCGGCGACGCGGAACCTGCGCTTGCCCACCGTGACGATGTCGAAGCCACCGTCGGGGCGCTCGGTGACCTGCCGCAGCTCGGCGGTGCAGCCCACCTCGTGCAGGGTGACGTCGCCGCCACCGGGCAGCGGCTGGCCGTCCGGCCCGGTGGGGGCGACCTCCCAGCCGGCCCGGATGGCCACCACGCCGAACTCGCGCGGGGCGTCCTCGGGCAGCGCGACCAGGTGCCGGACCAGGGCGCGGTAGCGCTCCTCGAATATGTGCAGCGGCAGCACCAGACCGGGGAAGAGGACCATTCCGAGCGGAAACACCGGCAGCCGCGCAGTCACGCGTCGAGCGTAGCCCGATCCCGGCGCGGCGGCGTGGCCCGGCTCACCGTCCCGGCGTACGGGCGGCGCCGGTCGCCGTCCGGACGGGCCGCCTAGACTCGCAAGGGTGTTGAACCGGATCGACCTGCGCGGCGGCGTCCGCGACCCGCGCCGCCTGCTGCCCCGTGCCCAACTCGACGTCTCCGTGGCCGTCGAGCGGATCCGCCCCCTCGTGGAGGCGGTCCGGGAGCATGGCTACCCGGCGATCCGGGAGGCCAGCGAGCGCTTCGACGGGGTCTCGCCCGAGGTGCTGCGGGTGCCCGCCGAGGCCCTCGCCGAGGCGGAGGGCGCCCTCGACCCCGAGGTGCGCGCCGCGCTGCTGGAGTCGATCGCCCGGGCCCGCAGGGTGCACGCCGATCAGCGCCGCACCGACCACACCACCCAGGTGGTGCCGGGCGGCACGGTGACCGAGCGCTGGGTGCCGGTCGACCGGGTCGGCCTCTACGTCCCCGGCGGCCTGGCGATGTACCCGTCGACCGTGGTGATGAACGTGGTGCCGGCCCAGGCGGCCGGGGTGCGTGCGCTGGTGGTGGCGAGCCCGCCGCAGAAGGACAACGGCGGCCTGCCCGACGCCCGGGTGCTCGCCGCCTGCGCCCTGCTCGGCGTCGACGAGGTCTACGCCGTCGGCGGCGCCCAGGCCGTGGCGATGCTGGCGTACGGCGCGGCGGTCGACGCCGAGGGCGTCGCGTACTGCGACCCGGTCGACATGATCACCGGCCCGGGCAACATCTGGGTCACCGCGGCCAAGCGGCTGCTGCGCGGCGTCGTCGGCATCGACGCCGAGGCCGGGCCGACCGAGATCGCCATCCTGGCCGACGACACCGCCGACCCGGCGCACGTCGCGGCCGACCTGGTCAGCCAGGCCGAGCACGACCCCCTCGCGGCCAGCGTGCTGGTGACCCCCTCGGTCGAGCTGGTCGAGGCCGTGGAGCGGGAACTGGCCCGGCAGGTGCCGGCCACCAAGCACGCCGAGCGGGTCACCACCGCGCTGACCGGCGAGCAGAGCGGTGTCGTGCTGGTCGACGATCTCGACGCCGGGCTGCGGGTGGTCGACGCGTACGCGGCCGAGCACCTGGAGATCCAGACCCGGGACGCCCGCGAGTGGGCGCTGCGGGTGCGCAACGCCGGGGCGATCTTCGTCGGCGCCTGGTCGCCGGTGTCGCTCGGCGACTACTGCGCCGGCTCCAACCACGTGCTGCCCACCGGCGGCTGCGCCCGGCACTCCTCCGGGCTGTCGGTGCAGTCCTTCCTGCGCGGCATCCACCTGGTCGACTACTCCGAGCAGGCGCTGCGCGAGGTGGCCCCGCACGTGGTCACCCTGGCCACCGTCGAGGACCTGCCCGCGCACGGCCGGGCGGTCCAGGTGCGCTTCCCGGGGGAGCTGGGATGAGCGGGCACAGATTCCGACGGCCCGGGGTCGTCACCGGGCGGAGCGGGGTGGCGGCATGAGCGGGCTCGACGACCTGCCGATCCGCGACGACCTGCGCGGGCTGTCGCCGTACGGGGCGCCGCAGCTCGACGTGCCCGTGCGGCTGAACACCAACGAGAACTCCTACCCGGTGCCCGAGCCGGTGGTGGACGCGATCGGCAAGGCCCTCGCGGCGGAGCTGCGCGACCTCAACCGCTACCCGGACCGCGACGCCGTGGCGCTGCGCGCCGACCTGGCCGGCTACCTGGGCCACGGGCTCACCGTCGAGCAGGTGTGGGCCGCCAACGGCTCCAACGAGGTCCAGCAGCAGCTGCTCCAGGCGTTCGGCGGGCCGGGCCGCAGCGCCCTCGGCTTCACCCCCGCGTACTCGATGCACCCGCTGCTGGCGCTGGGCACCGGCACCCGGTGGGTGCCGGCCCGCCGCGGCGTCGACTTCGGGCTGACCGCCGACGAGGCGGTCGCCCAGGTCCGCGAGCAAGCCCCGGACGTGGTCTTCCTCTGCTCGCCGAACAACCCCACCGGCACGGCCCTCGACCCGGCGGTGGTCGCCGCGGTGCTGGACGCCGCGCCCGGCATGGTGGTCGTCGACGAGGCGTACGCCGAGTTCGCCCGCCCCGGCACGGTCAGCGCCCTGGCGGTGCTGCCCGGGCACCCGCGGCTGGTGGTGACCCGGACGATGAGCAAGGCGTTCGGGTTCGCCGGTGGCCGGCTGGGCTACCTGGCGGCCGACCCGGCGGTGGTGGCGGCGGTGCAGCTGGTCCGGCTGCCGTACCACCTCTCGGCGCTCACCCAGGCCGCGGCCCGGGCGGCGCTGGCGCACCGCGACGCCCTCCTCGACACGGTGTCCGCGATCTGCGAGCAGCGGGACCGGATCGTGGCGCGGCTGCGCGAGCGGGGGCTGCGGGTGGCCGACAGCGACGCCAACTTCGTGCTGTTCGAGGTCGGGGGCGACCAGGCCGCCGCGTGGCGCACCCTGCTCGACGCCGGTGTGCTGGTACGCGACGTCGGCCTGCCGGGCTGGCTGCGGGTCACCGCCGGCACCCCCGCCGAGACCGACGCGTTCCTGACCGCCATGGAGCAGCTCCGACGGGAGCACGAGTGACCCCGCGAGCCCCGCAGTCGCGACCGAAAGGCAGGCAATGAGCCGGACCGCCCGCGTGGAGCGGATCACCAAGGAGACGAAGGTGCTCGTCGAGATCGACCTCGACGGCACCGGCCGGGCCGAGATCGGCACCGGGGTCGGCTTCTACGACCACATGCTGCACCAGATCGCGCGGCACGGCGGCTTCGATCTCACCGTGCGCACCGTGGGCGACCTGGAGATCGACGCCCACCACACGATGGAGGACACCGCGCTCGCCCTGGGCGCCGCGTTCGACCAGGCGCTGGGGGACAAGGCCGGCATCCGGCGGTACGGCTCGGCCACCGTCCCGATGGACGAGGTACTCGTCCGGGCCGCGGTCGACCTCTCCGGCCGCCCGTACGTGGTGCACGACGAGCCGGTGCTGGCGCCGTACATCGGGCCGGTCTACCCGACCAGCATGACCCGGCACATCTGGGAGTCCTTCGGCCAGGCGGCCCGGATCACCCTGCACGTGGACGTGCTGCGGGCGGCCCGCCCCGGCGGTCACCCGGACGCCCACCACGTGGTGGAGGCCCAGTTCAAGGCGGTCTCCCGCGCGCTGCGCGAGGCCACGGCGATCGACCCGCGCGCGGCGGGCGCCATCCCGAGCACGAAGGGAGCCCTGTGAGCGTGAGCGCGAGGAACGCAGCGCAGCGGAGTCCCGCAGTCGCGATCGGAGGGCGGCTCTGATGGGTGGGGTGCTGCCGTCGTTGCTGCTGATCCTGGCCGGTGTGCTGGTCGGCGGGGCGTGGTCGCTGCACCGGCAGGGTGCCCCGCGCGGCGCGGTGGTCGTCACCGCGCTGCTCGCCGTCCTGGCCACGGCCGGCGGCGTGCTCTGGCTGCTGCCGGGGGAGGGCGCATGAGCGGGCAAAGTGGGCGACGACGTCGCGGTGCCGCCGACCGGAGGGTGGTGACGGCGTGAGCCGTGTGGTGGTGCTCGACTACGGGTCGGGCAACCTGCGCTCGGCCGAGCGGGCCCTGGCCCGCGCCGGCGCGGACGTGACGGTGACCGACGACCTGACCGCCGCCGCCGAGGCGGACGGCCTGGTGGTGCCGGGGGTGGGCGCGTACGCCGCCTGCATGGCCGGGATCGAGGACCTCGGCGCCGGCCCGGTGATCGCCGAACGCGTCGCCGCCGGCCGTCCCGTGCTCGGCATCTGCGTGGGCATGCAGGTGCTCTTCGAGCACGGCGACGAGCACGGGGTGGTGACCAAGGGGCTCGGGCTGCTTCCCGGCGGGGTGACCAGGCTGGCCGCCCCCCGGCTGCCGCACATGGGCTGGAACACCGTCGCGGCGCCGGCGGGGTCGGTGCTCTTCGCCGGCCTGCCCGCCGACAGCCGCTTCTACTTCGTGCACTCGTACGCGGTCGGGGACCCGGCCGCGCTGGTGGAAGCCGGAGCCACGGTCGTCACCGCCCACCACGGGACGGACTTCGTGGCGGCCGTGGAGCGGGGTCCGCTCTGCGCCGCCCAGTTCCACCCCGAGAAGTCCGCCGACACCGGTGCCGCGCTGCTGCGCAACTGGCTCGCCACGCTTCCCACCGGTGACTGAGCGCCTGCCCGGTGCGGCGGGCCCGCTCCGGACCGCCCCCACCCGCCCCCGGTCGCCCGGACGGCCGCGCCGCCGGCGGGGCACGACGTGAGCAAGGAGCGGGCCCGGCGCCGGGCGGCCCGGGAGGCCGAGGCCGCCCGGGCGAGGGTCGTCCGCGAGCGGCGGGCGGCCCGGCGGTCGCGGCGGCGGGCGCTGGTCCGCCGGATGACGCCGTCGCTGCGCCGGGGGCGGACGGGCCGGCTGCCCCGGCACAGCCGCGGCGAGCGGGCCGCCATCGTGCTGCTGACCCTGGTGGCGATGGTCCTGATCTGGTCGTTCGTCGACGATCTGGCGCTGCGGATCGCGCTGGTCGTGCTGTTGCTGCTCGTACTGCCGGCGATCGTGGTGATCGCCCTGGACCGTCGCACCTGACTTCGAGGAGAAATACCGTGAGCCTCACCCTGTTGCCCGCCGTGGACGTCGCCGACGGCCAGGCCGTCCGCCTCGTGCAGGGCGCCGCCGGCAGCGAGACGACGTACGGCGACCCGTTGGAGGCCGCGCTCGCCTGGCAGCGGGACGGCGCCGAGTGGATCCACCTGGTCGACCTCGACGCCGCGTTCGGCCGCGGCTCCAACGCGCACCTGCTGGCCGAGGTGGTGCGGCAGCTCGACGTGAAGGTGGAGCTGTCCGGCGGCATCCGCGACGACGAGTCGTTGCACGCCGCGCTCGGCACCGGCGCCGCCCGGGTGAACATCGGCACCGCCGCCCTGGAGGATCCCCTCTGGTGCGACCGGGTGTGCGGGGAGTACGGCGACCGGGTGGCGATCGGGCTGGACGTGCGGGGCCGTACCCTCTCCGCCCGGGGCTGGACGCGCGACGGCGGCGACCTCTTCGAGGTGCTGGAGCGGCTGGACAAGGCGGGCGCGGCGCGCTACGTCGTCACCGACATCACCAAGGACGGCACCATGCGCGGGCCGAACCTGGACCTGCTGCGCGAGGTCTGCGCCCGCACCGACGCCCCGGTGATCGCCTCCGGCGGCGTCTCCACCCTGGACGACCTGCGGGCGCTGGCCACCCTGGAGCCGATCGGCGTGGAGGGCGTGATCGCCGGCAAGGCCCTGTACGCGGGCGCCTTCACGGTGGCGCAGGCGCTGGAAACCCTGGCGGCGGCGTGACCGTCACGCGGCTCGGCTCGGGCGGCCCGTGGGAGCCGGTGTACGGCTACTGCCGGGTCGTCCGGGCCGGCGACCTGGCCTGGACGGCCGGGTGCACCTCGACGGTGGACGGCATGGTCACCCACGTCGGGGACGCGGCGGCGCAGACCGCGCAGGCCCTGCGGATCGGGCTGGACGCGCTCGCCGAGGTGGGCGCGGAGCCCGGGGACGTGGTGCGGACCCGGATGTACGTGACGGACCGCACGTACGCCGACGAGGTGGGCCGGGCGCACAACGTGGTCTTCGGCGCGGTCCGGCCGGCGGCCACCATGGTGGTGGTGGCCGGTCTGCTCGACCCGGACCATCTGGTCGAGGTGGAGTTGGAGGCGTACCTCGGCGACCGCTGAGCCCGACGGACGGTCCGGGCCGCGCGGTCCCGCGCGCGGACCTGCCCCGGGGCGCGCGAGGCGGCCGGAGTGCCGGACGTGCGCGCGCACCGATGGCGCCACAACTTTGCCCACGAGTGGAAGCGCGCCGGGGGAGACAACGGCGATCTCGTGCTGCTGCGCGGCTGGGCCTCCGATGACATGCCCCGGCACTGTGGTGCCCGCGCCGCCGCAGAGCGGGGCGCAGGAGACGTAGGCGCGGCTGGGATCCGGCGAGCGAGCCTGCGGTAGGTCCAGCAGGGCCGCGAGGGTGAGACGGTCTTGTCCACGTAGTCACGCCCCACAGGAAGCGGCAGGTGGCGGGCCGGGAACGGCGTGACCATGGCGGCGGTCGCCAGCTCGACCGGAATCCCGGTCATCCCCTCGGCGCCGCCATCAGCCCCCGGCTGCGTGCTGGCCCGGGCGAGGTCCGCCGGCGTCCTGGAGGTGGTGCTCGACCTCGTGGACGAAGTTGGCGCACAGCTCGCCGATGGTCATGCGCGTGCCGTCGCTTCGGCGGCCGGTCCTGGACATCTGCTCAACGACTACCGCTTCGAGCGTGCTCGCCGCGGCGGCGACCCATCGCCTCAGGTCGGCAGCCGCCTCTGCGGCCCGAACTGCCCAGTACGCGTGGCGTACCGCCGCCTCGTCCTGGTCCCAGTTCTCGAACTGCGGATCCTCGAACGAGACCATCACGGCCAGTCGTGCCGGCAACAGCCGGCAGAGGTCGCGGACGTGGCAGGCGTACTCCGTCGGTGACCAGGTCCCCGGTGCCGGCCGTTGGCAGGCCGCAGGGCCGGCGAGCACTGTTTCCCAGCCGAGCATCGCGGTGCGGAGGCGTCGCGCTGCTTCGTCAGGAGCGATGCTGCCTGCCTGGAAGCCGCACTCCGGGCAGCCGGAGGTAACCACGATGGACCAGTTCCGGGACTCGCGCGGGGTCGGCTCCGGCGCGTTCCGGGGCCCGGAATCGCTGCTGTCGAACATGACTCCTCCTATCGCTGCGGGCGGTCGTCGTCCCATGTCGCCGCGCTGATGCGCCAGCCGGCCCCGGTACGCACGAACTGGATCGACTTCATCCCGCCACCGCTGTGGGGGGCACCGTTCATGCGGCCCGCCTTGGCGTACCTCCCGAACCACTGGGCGATGTCGCCGAACAGGTCCAGCCGGCCCGACCGGGCTTCTTCCTGGAAGTCGGTGAGCGTGCCGTCGACGAGCATGGCTCGCCGTGGCTCGATGAAGGCGTCGACGTCGTACACTGCGGGATCCATCCCGCACGTTCGGACGATGATGGCTCCGGGCAGCATCGCGTCGCGCAGTGCCGCCATTCGTTCGTCGACTCCGGATCCGGAGGTGAAGGCGTCGAAGTAGCAGCGGATGAGGGAGCGGATCTCCTCCTCGTCGCTGCGGGGCGTCGCCGGCGTGCGCCAGGCGTCCTCGGTCAACGCGAAGAGAAGCCGGGTGGCCCAGCCGCCCTTGAACCAGATGTCGTCGACCAGCCGCGCTTCCTGGGTGAATCCGAGGCGTCGCAGGAGCCGGGCCGAGGGACCGTTGTCCTCGACGCACACCGCGGTGATGCGGTGGAGGCCCAGGTCCTCGATGCCGAGGCGCAGCATCTCGGCGGCGGCTTCGGCGGCGTACCCCCTGCCCTGATGGGCCCGCCCGAAGGCGAAGCCGAGCTCCCCCTGCCTGTGCTCGGCGCTGGCCCACTTCAGGAGGACCTCTCCGATCACGGTCTTCGTCTCGCGCAACTCGACGGCGAGCACCAGCCATCGACCCGGTTCGGTGAGGGTCGCCTGGTCCAGCTTCGCGGTGAGCGCGGCGTTCGTCGCCTCCCGGTCGCGGACGGGCCACGGAAGGAATCGTACGACCTCGGGATCGCTGTGGAACTCGAGCAGGTCGTCGAGGTCGTCAGCGCGGTGCGGCCGTAGCGCCAGCCGTGGCGTCAGGATCGGGTAGTCGGGCCGAAGGGTCTGGTGCGTCATGGGACTCCTCTGGTCGTGCTGGTCAAGGCCGGATCGCGACCTTGACTGCCTGGCGTGTGTCCATGGCTTGGTAGGCGGTGGCGACGGCATCGAGGGGGACCTCGGCCGAGAAGACGGGTGACGGGTCCAGCCGCTCGGCGAGGACGTCGGCAAGGAGGAGCTCCATGTGACGGCGGGCGGGGGCGACCCCCGCCCTCAGGGTGATGTTGTGGCGGAACAGCCGGTAGAGGTCGACCCGGTCCACGCCGTTGGGCACGCCGACGGAGCCGATCGTGCCGCCGGGCCGGACGAGGTCGATCGCGAGGTCGAGGGCGGACTGGGTTCCCGCGCATTCTGCGACACCCGGCACGCCACCCTCGGTCGCCTCCTGGATGAGGCCGACGGTCGCGGGATCGCCCGCAGGAAGGACATCAGTCGCCCCCATACGTGTGGCGAGAGCGCCCCGGTCGGGGTGACGGCCGACGAGGATGATCCGTGCTGCTCCCGCGCGGCGCGCGGCGAGCGTCGCGCAGAGCCCGACGGCACCGTCGCCCAGGACGACGGCGGTCGCGCCCGGCCGGACTCCGGCCAGCGCGACGGCGTGGGTGCCGGTCGCCATCACGTCGGTCAGCGGCAGTAGTCGGCGCAGCAGCTCCGCGTCGGCGTCCGCAGGGACCGGGACGAGCGTCGCGTCGGCGAACGGCACGCGGACCGCCTCAGCCTGACCACCGCCGTTGCCGCCTCCCCAGAAGCCGCCGGCCGGGCAGGAGGTGAACCAGCCGTCGCGGCATGCGGGGCAGGTTCCGTCGGCGAAGGCGAACGGGGCCAGGACGAGATCGCCCGGCCGGACACGAGCGACATCCGCGCCGACCTCCTCGACGATCCCGACCCACTCGTGCCCCATGCGATCACCGGGAGTGAACGACTCCTGGCCCCGATAGGGCCAGAGATCGGAACCGCACACGGCCGCGAGGGACACTCTCACCACCGCGTCACCACGCTGCTCGATCATCGGGTCGGGGACGTCGATGACGTCCACCCAACCAGTCCCGTGCAGCACCGTCGCCTTCATGGTGGATGACAGTAGGCTGCGGCAGGTCCTTCGCCCATGCCCTTTCGACGGGATCTGCGGGCGGCGGCCGTCGATAAGGAGTTGATTCCTCATGACAACCGTCAGATCGTCATCGTGGGATGCCGCTGATCTCGCGATCATCCGCGAGCTTTCCCGTGACGGCCGGATCAGCGTCGCCGAGCTGGGCCGCCGGGTGTCGCTGAGCCGCCCGGCGGTCGCCGAGCGGATGCGGCGCCTCGAGGACTCCGGCGTCATCAAGGGCTACGGGGCCGACCTCGACCTCGCCCGGCTCGGGCTGGGCCTGCGCGCCCATGTGTCCCTGCGCCCCCGGCACCGTTCCGTCCGCAACTCCCAGGGCGTGCGTGAGCAGTTGCTCACCATGGGGCACGTGCTCTCCTGCGTCCATGTCACCGGGCACAACTGCTACGAGTTGACCGTCGCCGTGCGGGACGCGAAGCACCTGGAGCAGGTCATCGAGCGCCTCGCGCAGCTGGGCGACACCACCACCGGCATCGTGCTCTCCGAACCCGTACACCCACGTGACGTCGACATCGCCGCATGGATCGCGCAGGACGGGGCTGAGTGACGCGCTGCTGTGGTCGAGTGCGTTGAGCGAGCGCCGTGCCTCCACGCCTCCGGCGCCGTCCTTCACCGATGGCGTCGACGGGAGCCGACAGACGGAGGGCATCCAGCGGCCGGGTCGTCGTAGCCGGATCGCTGGACGCCCTCCGCCTTCTCCTGCCCTGGTCGGTGGCCGCACGAGCCGGTCCAGTCTGGCAGGCGCCGGTACGCCGGCTAGCCCACTGGGGGCCAAGGGGGCGTCGGTTCGCATCCGGCCGTCCCGACAGGGAGACCACCGCGGTCAGGTGCGCCGTCTGTAGCGCTCCTTGACCGGTGGTCAAGTTTCAGGGTGGCCACCCGGGTCATCTGCCGAATTGCTCGTTCTCTGGATCAAGGCGGTCCGCAAGCGGATCGCGCCGTGGCCTGATCGGTTGCGCACAATCTAATTGCACGCTACCGTTTCCGGGTGACCGACCATCTGGTGCTGCGCCGGCAGGTGTGCTTCGCGCTCTACGCCGCGTCGCGCGCCCTCACCGACGTCTACCGGCCCGTCCTCGACGAGTTCGGCCTGACCTACCCGCAGTACCTGGTGCTGCTGGTGCTCTGGGAGCGCGACGACGCCCCCACGGTCTCCGAGCTGGGCGCCGCCCTGCGGCTGGACTCCGGCACGCTCTCCCCGCTGCTCAAGCGGCTGGAGGGGGCGGGGCTGGTCGTCCGGACGCGCTCGGCGCGCGACGAGCGGCGGGTGGAGGTGGGCCTGACCGGCGACGGGCGGGCCCTGCGGCAGCGGATGGAGGAGGTGCCGCTGCGGGTCGCCCACGCCACGGGCCTCACCGAGGCGGAGCTGGTCGAGCTGCGCGACACCCTCACCCGGGTCACCGAGACGATCCACCGACAGAAGGAGCAGTGACCACCATGCAGGTGCTCTACACCGCGTCCGCCCGGGCCACCGGGGACGGTCGGGACGGCCACGTCCGCACCTCCGACGGCACCGTCGACCTGGGCCTGGCCGTGCCGAAGGAGATGGGTGGCGCCGGCGGTGCCGCCAACCCCGAGCAGCTCTTCGCGGCCGGCTACGCCGCCTGCTTCCACTCGGCGCTGCGCCTGGTCGCCCGCAAGGCGAAGGTCGACGTCTCGGGCTCGGTCGTCGAGGCCGAGGTCGGCATCGGCGCCAACGGCAGCGGCGGCTTCGGGCTGACCGTCACCCTCCTGGTCGACCTTCCGGCCGTCGAGCGGGCCGCCGCCGAGCAGGTCGTCGAGCAGGCCCACCAGGTCTGCCCCTACTCGAACGCCACGCGCGGCAACGTCGAGGTCACCCTCACCGTGCGCGAGGCGCTGTGAGCACCCGCAACCGGGAGATCCACCTCGCCTCCCGGCCGCAGGGCTGGCCCACCGCGGACAACTTCCGGCTCGTCGAGACCGACGTGCCCACCCCCGGGCCGGGGCAGATCGTGGTCCGCAACCGGTACGTGTCGGTCGACCCGTACATGCGGGGGCGGATGAACGACGTCAAGTCGTACATGCCGCCGTTCGCGCTCGACGCGCCGCTGGACGGCGGGGCGGTCGGCGAGGTCGTGGCCAGCGAGGCCGAGGGCGTCCAGCCCGGCGACACCGTCCTGCACGGCCTCGGCTGGCGCGAGTACGCGCTGCTCGACGCGCGGGCCGCCCGCAAGGTCGACCCCGACCTCGCCCCGGTCACCGCCTACCTGAGCGTGCTCGGCATGACCGGCCTGACCGCGTACGCCGGGCTGCTGGAGGTCGCCGGGATGAAGCCGGGGGAGACGGTCTTCGTCTCCGCCGCCGCCGGCGCGGTGGGCAGCCTGGTCGGCCAGATCGCCAAGCTCCGGGGCGCGGCGCACGTGGTCGGCAGCGCGGGCTCGGCGGCCAAGGTCGAGCGGCTGCGCGCGCTCGGCTTCGACGCCGCGTTCGACTACCACGAGGGGCCGGTGCGCGACTCGCTGAAGGCCGCCGCCCCCGACGGCGTCGACGTCTACTTCGACAACGTCGGCGGCGACCACCTGGAGGCGGCGATCTCCGCGATGAAGGTGCACGGCCGGGCCGCGATCTGCGGGATGATCGCGCAGTACAACGACACCGAGCCGCCGGCCGCGCCGCGTAACCTGGCGCTGCTCATCGGCAAGCGGCTCACCCTGCGCGGCTTCCTGGTCGGCGACCACAACCACCTGCGCGACGAGTTCGTGCGCGAGATGGCCGGCTGGCTGCGCGACGGCAAGGTCTCGTACGACGAGACGGTCGTCGACGGCATCGAGAACGCCCCGGAGGCGTTCCTCGGCCTGCTGCGCGGCGAGAACCTGGGCAAGATGCTCGTCCGGGTGTGACCGAGGGCGCCAAGGCCCCTCGACGCGGTGGCCGGCCTCACCGGCCGGTCACCGCGGGCGCCGGGAAGGATAGGCTCGCGGCATGACGGTGGCGGTGCGGGTCATCCCGTGTCTCGACGTGGACGCCGGTCGGGTGGTCAAGGGGGTCAACTTCCTCGACCTGCGCGACGCCGGCGACCCGGTGGAGCTGGCGGCGGCGTACGACCGGGCCGGCGCGGACGAGCTGACCTTCCTCGACGTCACCGCCTCCTCCAGCGACCGGGGCACCATGCTCGACGTGGTCCGCCGCACGGCGGAGTCGGTCTTCATCCCGCTGACCGTCGGCGGTGGCGTCCGGCAGGTCGCCGACGTCGACACGCTGCTGCGCGCCGGTGCGGACAAGGTCGGGGTGAACACCGCCGCGATCGCCCGCCCCGAGCTGATCGCCGAGATCGCCGACCGGTTCGGCCGGCAGGTGCTGGTGCTCTCGCTCGACGTGCGGCGCGCACCCGGCGGCGGCACGCCCAGCGGCTTCGAGGTGACCACCCACGGCGGTCGGCGCGGCACCGGGCTGGACGCGGTCGAGTGGGCCCGCCGCGGCGCCGAGCTGGGCGCGGGGGAGATCCTGCTGAACTCGATGGACGCCGACGGCACGAAGGCCGGCTTCGATCTCGAACTCATCGGCGCGGTGCGCCGGGTGGTGGACGTGCCGGTGGTGGCCAGCGGCGGCGCGGGCGAGGTGGCGCACTTCGCGCCGGCGATCGGCGCCGGCGCGGACGCGGTGCTCGCCGCCAGCGTCTTCCACTTCGGGGAGCTGACCGTCGCCGAGGTCAAGGACGCGCTGCGTGGGGCCGGGCACCCCGTCCGCTGACCGCCCGCGCGGTCCGGCTGCGCCCGCTCAGTCGCGGCGGGACCGGTTCTCGGGGGAGCGCCGGGGCGCCGGGATCGACCGCACCACGTACTCCTGCACGGCGGCGGCGTGGTCGGCCTCGTCCAGGTGCCAGTCGGCACTGACCGGGGCGTGTCGCCGGACCAGCACGCCCTGCACGGTGTCCACCGTGGTGGCCAGCCCGGCGCTCGGCCTGGTGCGCCAGAGACGCTCACCGTCGGCGGTGATCCGGAACCAGCCGTCGGTGACGCTGACCAGCCCGGCCCCGACGAGGCGACGGACCGCCGCCTCCACCTCGTGTCGTTCGGGGATCGCCTGGTTGAGGTGGTCGGCGGTGGAGAGCACGTCGGCGAGGCGTACGCCCTCGGGGCGGCGGCTGGACGCCGCGCGGCGGTGCCGTCCCGCACCGCTGGCGATCACCACCGAGACGAAGATCCAGGCATCGCTCCAGCGCCATCCGTTCTCCCCCATGCGAGGATTCTGCCGGGCGTGGCGTCCGAAGGGAACACCGACGTCCGGGTCGCGTCACGCGGCGGGGAGCGGCGCGACCGGGCCCGGGGCGGGGTCCTGCGGCCCGGGGACCGTGAACAGCGGCAGGAAGACCTGGGTCAGCGGGCCGATGGCCAGCGCGTAGACGACCGTGCCGACGCCCACGGTCCCGCCGAGCAGCCAGCCCAGCGCCAGCACCGTGACCTCGATGACGGTGCGGACGAGCCGGACCGAGCGGCCGGGCCGGCGGGCGACGTAGCCGGTCATCAGGCCGTCGCGGGGGCCGGGCCCGAGGCGGGCGCCGAGGTAGAGACCCGTCGCCGCCCCGTTGGCCACGACGCCGGCGAGCAGCATCCCGGCCCGTACGCCCAGCGACCCGCCGGCCGGCAGCAGCGCGAGCGTCGCGTCGACCACCAGCCCGACGACCAGGACGTTGCTGACCGTGCCGAGGCCGGGGCGCTGGCGCAGGGGTATCCAGAGCAGCAGCACCAGCACGCCCACCGCGATGGTGACGGTGCCGAAGGAGAGGCCGGTCAGCTCGGACAGGCCCTGGTGGAACACGTCCCACGGGTCCAGGCCCAGCCCAGAGTTGATCATCAGGGCCATGCTGACGCCGTAGAGGACGAGGCCCGCGAAGAGCTGGACGAGCCGCCGCGCGGGGCGATGCCGGAGATTGCCAATCGGTGCCACCCATGCCACGCTAAAGGCCAATCGGCGCAGCGTAAGAGCCAATCCGGGAGGAGTGGCCATGACGAGTCAGGTTCGGGGTGTCCAATTGGCCCGGCTCCTCGGTCAGTGGCATGCGCTGCCCGGCCGCCGTCGCAGCCCCGACTACGCGGCCCTGGCCGGTGCCGTACGCGGCCTGCTCGCCGACGGCCGGCTGCCGCTGGGCGTGCGGCTGCCCGCCGAGCGGGAGTTGGCCGAGGCTTTGAAGATCAGCCGGACCACGGTCACGGCCGCGTACCGGGAGCTGCGGGAGAGCGGCCACCTCGCCAGCCGGCGGGGGGCCGGCAGCTGGACGATGCTCCCGGGCACCCACCGGGTGGCGAGCACCGGACTCTGGACCCCGCTCGACGACCGCGACATGATCGATCTCGGGGTCGCCGCGCTCGCCGCGCCGCCCGAGCTGCTGCCGGCCGCGCGCGCGGCGGCCGAGGACCTGCCCCGCTACCTGGGCGGCGCCGGCTACCACCCGACCGGCATCATCGAGCTGCGCGAGGCGGTGGCTCGCGCCTACACCGACCGGGGCCTGCCCACCTCGCCCGACCAGATCATGGTCACCAACGGCACCCAGCACGCCCTCGACCTGGTGCTCCGGCTGGCCCTCGCCCCCGGCGGCAACGTGCTGGTCGAGGCGCCCAGCTATCCGAACGCGCTGGCCGCGCTGGCCGCCCGCCGGGCCCGGATCACCACGCACGGCCTGGCCGTCGAGGAGCCCGGTTGGGACGCCGACCTGCTGCTCGGCGGCCTCCGGCAGGCCCGGCCCAAGCTGGCGTACCTGATCCCGGACTTCCAGAACCCGACCGGGCACCTGATGCCGGCCGCGCTGCGCGAGCGGGTGGTGGCCACCGCGCACGCCGTCGGCACCGACCTGGTCGTCGACGAGTCGTTCGTGGACCTGCCGCTGGACGGGACGGTGCTGCCCCCGCCCACCGCCAGCTTCGACCGGCACTCCCGGGTGATCACCATCGGCGGGATGAGCAAGCCCTTCTGGGGCGGCCTGCGCATCGGCTGGGTCCGCGCCTCCGCCCCGCAGGTGCAGCGGCTGGCAGCCGCCCGCGTCGGCGTCGACATGGCCAGCCCGGTCCTGGACCAGCTGGTCGCGGTCCACCTGCTCGCCGACGCGCCGGGCATCGTCGCCGCCCGGCAGGCCCAGCTGACCGTCCAGCGCGACGCGCTGCTCGCCGCGCTCGCGCAGCGCCTGCCCGAGTGGCGGGTCACCGTCCCGCACGGCGGGGTGACCCTCTGGGCCGAACTCGACGGGCCGATCTCCAGCGCGCTGGCCCGGGCCGCCGAGGAGGTCGGCGTACGCCTGGCGCCCGGTCCCCGCTTCGGCCTGGACGGCACGCTGGAGCGCTTCCTGCGGCTGCCGTTCACCCTGCCGGCCGCCGACCTGGTCGAGGCGGTCGGTCGCATCGCCGCCGTGCGCTACGACCTGGACCGGGGCGGCCGGTCGCAGTGGCGGGAACCGGCGGTCATCGCCTGACACCGGCCGGCCGGCCCGGGGCGGGAGGTTCCCGGCCGGGTCGGTCAATCAGGTCTGCGCCCGGCGCCGCGGCTGCGAGACTGCGCAGGTGGAGGACGTTCGGGGGGTGCGGTGGCCGCGCGGGATCCTGCCGAGCGCACCGGGCTCCCGCACCACCCGGCTCGAACTCTTCTACGACCTCGTCTTCGTCTTCGCCTTCCTCAACGTGACCACGGCGACGGCCAGCAACCCGACCCCGCGCGGGCTGGTCCAGCTCCTGGTGGTGCTCGCCCTGCTCTGGTGGTGCTGGAGCGGCTTCGCCGCGCTGGGCAACGTGGTCCGCACCGACCAGGGGATCGCGCCGCTGGTCGGGTTCGCCGTCTCCGCCGCCGTCTTCGTGCTCGCGCTGAGCCTGCCGAAGGCGTTCGTCGACCGTCCCGGTGGGCTGCCCGGCCCGGTGGTCTTCGCCGTCTGCTACTTCCTGGTCCGCGCGACCCAGGTGACGGTCTTCCTCTGGGCCGTACGCTCCGACCGGGAGGTGCGCCGGCGGATGCCCGTGCTGGCCCTGCCGTTCCTGCTGGCGACGGGCTTCATCATGACCGCCGCGCTGGTGCCGCAGCGACTTCTCGACGGCCGCGCCGAGATGATGCTGCGGCTGGTGTTGTGGCTCGCCGCGCTCGGCGTCGAGTACGGCTCCGGCCTGGCCCAGCACCGCGCGGGCTGGACGGTGCTCTCGGCGGGGCACTGGGCGGAACGGCACGCGCTGATCATCATGGTGGCGCTCGGCGAGTCGATCATCGCGTTGGGGCTCGGGCCCGGCCCCACCGCCGCCCTGCCGCTGACCTGGCCCGTGATCGTCGCGGCGTTGCTCGGCATCGCGGTGGTCGCGGCGCTGTGGTGGGCGTACTTCGACACCCTCGCCCTGGCCATGGAGCAGGTGCTGCACCGCACCCGGGAGCGGCGTACCCGCGCCGGGCTGGCCCGGGACGTGTACACGTACCTGCACCTGCCGTTGATCACGGGCGTGATCCTGTTCGCCCTGGGCCTCAAGGGGCTGATCTACGAGGGCGCCGACCCGGCGACTCCGCAGTGGGGGGTGCCGCTGCCCGGCTTCGACATGCTGGCCCTCTTCGGCGGGGTCGCGCTCTACCTGCTCACGTTGATCCTGCTCGGCAGCCGGATGCTGGGTGCGGCGCGCTGGCCGTCGATCGGCGGGGTGGTGCTGATCGTCGCGCTGACCCCGGTGGCCGGGCAACTGCCGGAGCTGGTGGCCGTGGCCATGCTGGCGGTGGCCGCCGTGCTGACCGTCGCGGTGCAGACGGTCGTCGACGCCCCGCGACGGCGGCGCGTGCGGCAGGTGGCGCTGGATGAGCAGCTCGCCTCCGAGGCCGAGCAGACGCGGTGGCGGGGCCACCACCTCTGACCCCGATGCGGGGCGGCCCGCCTGCGGAGCGGGCCCCCGGCCCGAGGCGGAGCACGAGGCGCGGGCCGACGTCGGCGGTCCCGCACCGCAGCGCGGGCCGCCGACGTCGCGTGCTCAGAGCTCGGCCAGCGTGCCCGCGTACATCTTCTCGATCTCGCCGGCGAAGTTGCTCTCCACGCCGCGGCGCTTGATCTTGAGCGACGGGGTGATCTCGCCGTCCTCGATGGTCAGGTCGCGCGGCAGGATGGCGACCTTCTTGATCGTCTCCCAGCGGTTGAGCTTGGCGTTGAGCTCGGCCACGTATCCCTCGACCATGGCCTTCGCCTCCGGGGAGGCGACGATGTCGGCGTAGTCGCGGCCCTCCAGCGGGGTGCCGGCGGCCCAGCCCTTGATCGCGTCCGGGTCCAGCGTGACCAGCATCGTGCAGTAGTTGCGGGCCTGGCCGATGACCACCGCCTGCGAGGTGTACGGGCAGGTGGCCTTGAACATCCCCTCGATGTGCGAGGGCGCGATGTACTTGCCGCCCGAGGTCTTGACCAGGTCCTTCTTCCGGTCGGTGATCTTGAGGTAGCCGTCGGCGTCCAGGGTGCCGATGTCGCCGGTGCGGAAGAAGCCGTCCTCGGTGAACGAGGCCGCGGTCTCCTCGGGCAGGTTGTGGTAGCCGCGCATCACCGGCCGGCCGCGCACCAGGATCTCGCCGTCGGTGTCGATCCGGCACTCCAGGTCGCCCATCGCCTTGCCGACGGTGCCGATCCGCAGCCCGTTCGGCGGGTTGACGAAGTTGCCGGCGCTGGTCTCGGTGAGGCCGTAGCCCTCGGAGATCGGCAGGTTCGCCGCGGCGAAGAAGGTGGCGATCTCCGGGCTGAGCGGGGCGGCGCCGGAGACGAGGACCCGGATCCGGCCGCCGAGGCGGGCCTGGAGCTTGCTGAACACCAGCTTCTCGGCCACCGCGTACTTCAGCTTCAGCCCCGTCGGGAGGGGCCTGCCGGCCTGCTCCATGGCGACCTTCTCCTTGCCGACCCGGACGCCCCAGGCGAAGATCTTCGCCTTCGCGCCGCCGCTGTCCTGCGCGGTGGTCACCGCCTTGTTGTAGACCTTCTCGAACACCCGGGGCGCGCCGCACATCAGCGTCGGCCGGATCACCGAGAGCAGCTCGACCAGCTTGTCCACCCGGCCGTCGACGTACGTCGGCAGGCCCACGTGGATCGCCCCGCAGAGCAGGGTCTTGCCGAACGAGTGCGACAGCGGCAGCCAGAGGTACTGCAGGTCGTTCTCGCGGAGCAGCCCCAGCTCGGCCTGGGCCACGCCCTCCCAGCACCAGCCGCCGTGCAGCAGCTCGACGCCCTTCGGGCGCCCGGTGGTGCCGGAGGTGTAGATCAGCGTGGCCAGGTGCTCGGGACCGATCCCGGCGACCAGCATGTCGATCAGGTCGGGCTCGGCGGCCAGCGCGCGGGCGCCCTGCTCCTCCAGCTCGGCGAGGGTGAGCTGGGGGACGGCGGCGGCCGGGTCGGCGGCGCCGTCGAAGAGCACGACGTGGGTCAGCGCCGGCAGGTCGGCGCCCGCGATCTTGGCGGCCTGGGCCGGGTTCTCGGCGAACAGCACCCGGGAGCCGGAGTCGGCGATGATGTAGGTCGCGTCGTCGGGCTCCGTCGTGGGGTAGACGGTGGTGGTAGCGCCGCCGGCGCACATGATGCCGAGGTCGGCGACCACCCAGTCGAGCCGGGTGTTCGCCAGGATCGCGACCGGATCCTCCAGGCCGACACCGAGGCCGTGCAGCCCGGCGGCGACCGCCTTGGCGCGACGGGCCATCTGCTCCCAGCTCAGCCAGACCGGCCCGGAGTCGTCGGGGGCCGGATGGGCGAAGGCGTCGCGGTCGGGGGACGCCGCCACGCGCTTGAGGAACATGTCGGGGATGGAACGGTACGGTACATCGAGAGCCATCGCTGTAGCCGCCTTCGGGGGTGGAGACGTGACCGTGGTCACGTCGGCGTTCGTTACCGAAGGGTATTGCCTGCGCCCGGGCATCGGCTAGCCCTGTGGATCACGGCTGGGCCACGTCTCGGAGGATGGAACCCGGTTCAGGCGTACCGGGCCGCCCCCAGCGACCAGTCGTAGGTGGCCCGGACCCAGTTGCGCCGCGCGGTGAGGGCCGGCCGCAGGCCGTCGTCGCCGGTGGCGAGCAGCGCCGCCTCCGTCGCCAGGTACGCCGTCAGGCCCTCGTTGAACCGGTCGGCCGCCGCCCGCAGGGCCGACGACTCGTCGCCGTCCGCCCGCCCCGCGGCGATCACCGCGACCAGGTTGTGCACGTCCGGCTGGCCGAGGTGCTCCTTGCCGTACGAGAAGACGTCGTTGCACCAGCAGATCAGGTCGGCGGCGAGCAGGTCGAGGGCGACCAGCGACGGCTCGGTGCGGTGGGTCGCCCCCGGCAGCGCCCCGGCGGCCAGCTCGGTGAGGGTGAAGCTGGGGTGGACCCCTCCGGTGTGCCGGCGCATCTGGACGTACTCGGCCAGCCCCGGCGCCCGCCCGTGCTCCCGGTTCGCCGCCTCCCAGAGCAGCGCCAGCAGGTACTCCCGCACCTCGCCGACGAAGCGCAGCAGCGTCACGGGCCCGCCGGCGGCGTGGGCCCGCCGGCACAGGTCGCCCAGCGCCTCCCCGAGCGGCCCGGCCGCGGTCGCCCGCGCGTCGGTCCGTTCCCCGTGGCCGTCCAGGACGTCCAGCAGGGCGGCGACGGTCGGCGCCAGCCGGGTGGGGGAGTCGCCGAGGCCGTCCTCGTCGCAGGCGTCGTCCATCACGAACAGCCAGGAGATCAGGTCGGTGAGCAGCCGCAGCCCGTCCACCGGGCCCTCCGGGCAGGCGCGCCCGGCCAGACCGGCGGCGTCGGCCCGGCGCAGCCGGCGCAGCCGGTGCCCGTTAGCGATCAGCCCGTGGCCGAGCGCCCACTCGGTGCTCTCCCGTGCCACCCGTGCGGTGGCGTCGTGCTGGCGCGCGGGAAAGGGGGGTTCCCGTAGCGCCGAGACCGCGAAGGTCCGCATGGTGCCCCCTGTCGCGCCGCCCCACGGCGGGACGGCGCGGGACAGCGTACGGGAGCAGGAATCGGTCGCGGTCGTTGGGTGGCCGATTTTCCGCATTGCGCTGTGACCGATTGCGTACAGCGCGTCACATGCCCAGGTTGGCGCCCCGGAGCCGCTCGGCCGGTGCCGCCGACCCGTCGATCTGCACCCGGGATACCCGCTGCCGGCCGCTGAGGAACAGGGCCAGCTCGCCCGGCGCGCCCACCACCCGCACGGGTTCGCCGCCCCGGCCGACGGAGAGCTCCCCGTAGCCGGGCGCCTGGACGAAGACGTCCGCCGGGAACCGGCGCAGCGCCAGCCGGGCCAGCCCGGCGCACCGCTTCCAGAGCGCCGCGTTGAGCCCCGCAGCGAGATCGCGGGGGAGCCAGCCCGGGCGGACGCGGCGCACGTCCTCGTGGTGGATGAAGAACTCCAGCGTGTTGGCCAGCTCGTCGGTGACCGGGTTGCTGACCGGACTCCACACCGGCGGCCGGCGCACCTGATCGAGAAGGCGTGACCAGGGGCGCGCGGCGACGCGGAGGCGCACCCGTTCGGAGTAGCCGCGCAGCGGCGGGAGCAGGATGCCGCCGGCGGCGTCGGGCCGGCGTTCGCGCAGCACCAGGTGGGCGGCGAGGTCGCGGGTGCTCCACCCCTCGTTGACCGTCGGCGCGTCCGGTCCCAGCGTCTGCATCAGGTCGGCGAGCGCCTCGCGCTCCGATCGGGCGTACCGCGGCATGCACCGATCGTAGGCGCGTGCGGCCCACTCGGCGCGTCGAGTGGGCCGGCGGCCGTGACGGTGGACATAGCGGACCGGGGCGGCGGAGCTGGCCCGGACCGGTAAGGATGAGGAAGATAAGTGCGGCTTACGGCGGGGGAGAGCGTGGCGAGCAGGACAAGTCGGGACGTGCTGGTGCGGGGGCTGGCCGTCCTCGGGCGGGCGATCCGGGAGGAGCCGCGCATCTTCGCGGTCGCGGTGAGCGGCAGCGTGCTCTTCGGCGCCATGACGGTGGCCAGCGCGTACGTGGTTGGCGCCGTGGTCGGCGACGTGGTGGTGCCGGCGATCGAGCGCGGCGCGGTCGGGGTCGGCGGGCTGGCCCTGGCGGCCGTCGCGCTGTTCGGCATCAGCGTGCTGCGGGTGGCAGGCATCTTCGGCCGCCGGCTCGGCGCGGGCTACATGCAGTACCGCCTCCAGGCCGCCTACCGGCGCCGGGTCACCCGCCGCTACCTGGAGCTGCCGCTGGCCTGGCACCACCGCAACGCCACCGGCACGCTGCTGTCCAACGCCAACTCCGACGTCGAGGCCGCCTGGTATCCGATCGCCCCGCTGCCGTTCGCGGTCGGCACCCTGGTGATGCTGGTCGGCGCGGTGGGGTCGCTCTTCGTCACCGACTGGGCGCTGGCCCTGGTCGGCGTCGCGGTCTTCCCGGCGCTCTTCGCGCTCAACGTCGCCTACTCCCGCCGGATGGCTCCCCGCCAGGCCCGGGCCCAGCGGCTGCGCGCCGAGGTCAGCGGCATCGCGCACGAGAGCTTCGACGGCGCCCTGGTCGTCAAGACGATGGGCCGGGAGGCGCAGGAGACCGACCGGTTCGCCGCCCGCGCGGGCGAGCTGCGCGACTCGCTGGTGGCGGTCGGGCGGCTGCGCGGCGTCTTCGATCCGATGCTGGAGACCCTGCCCAGCCTCGGCACCCTCGCCGTGCTGGTGGTCGGCGCGATCCGGCTGCGGCAGGGCGCGATCAGCGTCGCCGAGCTGATCAGCGTCGCCTTCCTCTTCACGGTGCTGGCGTTTCCCGTACGGGCCATCGGCTGGGTGCTGGCCGAGCTGCCGCGCAGCGTCGCCGGCTGGGACCGGGTCCGCCGGGTGCTCGACGCGACCGGCGAGATGGCGTACGGCGACACGACGCTCGACGTGACGGACCCCCGCCCCGCCACCCTCGCGTTCGACGGCGTGCGGTTCGGCTACGAGCCGGCCGAGGCGCACCTGCCCGGCACGGAGGTGCTCGGCGACGTCTCCTTCACCGTGCCCGCCGGGAAGACCGTGGCCCTGGTCGGGCCGACCGGCTCCGGCAAGTCGACGATCGCCGCGCTGGCCGTGCGGCTGGTCGACCCGCTGGCCGGCACGGTGTGCGTGGACGGGGTGGACGTCCGCCGGCTCACCGCCGCCTCGCTGGCGGGCACCGCCGCGCTGGTCGCCCAGGTGCCGTTCGTCTTCGACGACACGGTGCGCGCCAACATCACGCTGGACCGGCCGGGCATCGGCGACGACGACGTCTGGGCCGCGCTGCGGCTGGCCGAGGCGGACGGCTTCGTCGCGGCCCTGCCCGACGGTCTCGACACGAGGGTCGGCGAGCGGGGCACCTCGCTCTCCGGCGGTCAGCGGCAGCGGCTCACCCTGGCCCGCGCGCTCGCCGGCCGGCCACGCCTGCTGGTGCTCGACGACGCGACCAGCGCCGTCGACCCGCGGGTGGAGGCGGCCATCCTGGCCGGGCTGCGCTCCTCGGCGGGGCAGGCCGGGGTGCCGGCCGCGTCGATCCTGGTGGTCGCCTACCGGCGGGCCACCATCGCGTTGGCCGACGAGGTGGTCTACCTGGAACAGGGCCGGGTGCTCGCCCGCGGCCCGCACGCCGAGCTGCTGGCCACGGTGCCGGGCTACGCCGACCTGGTCACCGCCTACGAGCAGGCCGAGGTCGACCACGCCAAGGACGAGACGTACGACGAGGTCGCCCCGCTGCCGTCGGGCCTGGAGATCGAGGTGGACCGGTGAGTGCGAGGAGTGCAGCGCAGCGGAGCCCCGCAGTCGCGAACGGAAGGCGGGTCCGGTGAGCGCGAGGAGTGCAGCGCAGCGGAGCCCCGCAGTCGCGAACGAAAGAAGGAACCGGTGACCACCACCACCACGGACACGGCGCGGAAGACCGGGACCGCCGAGGCGTCTGAGACGCCCGAGGCGCCCGAGACGACGTGGCAGACGCTGCGCCGGGGTCTGGCGCTCTCCCCGGAGCTGCGGGTCGGCCTGGCCGGCACGCTCGGCCTGGCCCTGGTCTACATGGTCGGCCGGGCGGCCGTCCCGGTGGCGGTGCAGCAGGGCATCGACAACGGCATCGTGGGCGGCCTGGACCTGGACGTGATCTGGAAGGTGGTCGCCGCCACCGCCGCGGTGCTGGTGGTGACCACGCTCTGCGGCTACCTGATGATGCGCCGGCTCTTCACGGTCAGCGAGACCGCGCTGGCCAACGTGCGGATCCGGGCGTTCCGGCACGTGCACGACCTGTCGATGCTGCACCAGCAGTCGGAGCGGCGCGGTTCGCTGGTCTCCCGGGTGACCAGCGACGTCGACCAGATCACCCAGTTCCTCCAGTGGGGCGGCGTGATCCTGGTGATCAACCTCGGCCAGCTGGCGGTCACCACGCTTGTCATGTTCGCGTACTCCTGGCAGCTGACCCTGGTGGTGTTCGCCGCCTTCCTGCCCGCCGTGTTCGTGATCCGGCAGCTCCAGCGCCGCCTCGCCGGGGCGTACGGGGTGGTCCGGCAGCGCACGGGGACGCTGCTCGGCGCGATCGGGGAGAGCGTGGTCGGCGCGCCGGTGATCCGGGCCTACGGGATCGCCGGCCGGACGGCCCGCCGGCTCGACGAGGCGATCGACGGGCAGCGCCGGGCCCAGCAGCGGGCGATCAGGATCAGCATCATGGGCAGCTCGGTCGGGGAGTTGGCGGCCGGCCTGGCGCTGGCCGGTGTGGTGGTGCTCGGGGTGACCCTCGGCGCCGACCGCACCCTGAGCATCGGCGAGGTGACCGCCTTCCTCTTCCTGGTCACGCTCTTCATCCAGCCGGTGCAGATCGCCACCGAGGTGCTCAACGAGGCGCAGAACGCCATCGCGGGCTGGCGCCGGGTGCTGGACGTGCTGGACGTCGAGCCGGACGTCGCCGACCCGGGCGAGCAGGGACGCGAGCTGCCGTCCGGCCCGCTGGACATCCGCTTCGCGGGGGTGCGCTTCGCGTACCCGGAGGGCCCGCCCGTGCTGCACGACGTCAGCCTGGAGATTCCGGCGAAGAGCCGGGTGGCGGTGGTCGGGGAGACCGGCAGCGGCAAGACCACCTTCGCCAAGCTGCTCACCCGCCTGATGGACCCGACCGCCGGCCAGGTGCTGCTCTCCGGCGTGCCGCTGGACCGGGTCCGGTTCGCCTCGCTGCGCTCGCGGGTGGTGATGGTCCCGCAGGACGGCTTCCTCTTCGACGCCACGGTGGCGGAGAACGTCCGCTTCGCCCGCCCGGAGCTGAGCGACGAGCAGCTCGGGGCGGCCTTCACCGAGCTGGGGCTGGCGGACTGGCTGGACGGGCTCCCGTCGGGGCTGCACACGCCGGTGGGGGAGCGCGGCGAGGCGCTGAGCGTGGGGGAGCGGCAGCTGGTCGCGCTGGCCCGCGCGTACGTGGCCGACCCGGACCTGCTGGTGCTGGACGAGGCGACGAGCGCGGTTGACCCGGCCACGGAGGTGCGGCTGCAACGCACCCTGGACGCGGTCACCCGGGGGCGCACCACCCTCGCGATCGCGCACCGGCTCTCCACGGCGCAGGCCGCCGACGAGGTGATCGTGGTGGACAAGGGCCGGATCGTGCAGCGCGGTCCGCACGACGAGCTGGTCCGCGACCCGGAGTCGGTCTACGGCCTGCTCTACGCCTCCTGGCTGGAGCAGACCCGCTGACCCGGCCCGCCGTGCGTGCGCGGCGGGCCGTCTCCGCCGGCCCGGTCCGGCGCGCGGCCCGGCTGCGCGCCGGGCCGCGCGGCGGTCAGCGGGAGTAGAACTCCACCACCAGTTGCTCGTCGCAGATCACCGGCACCTCGTGCCGGGCGGGCTCGCGCAGCAACGTCGTCCGCAGCTCGCCCAGCTCCACCGACAGGTACGGCTGGCCGGGTCCCTCGGTGGCGTTGGCGCCCGCGGCGGCGAGCTGGAACGGCACGGACGCGCGGCTGCGTTCGCGGACGGCCATCACCTGGCCCGGACGCAGCCGGTACGACGGCCGGTCGACCTTGCGTCCGTCGACGGTGAAGTGGCCGTGCGCGACGAGCTGCCGGGCCTGGTAGATGCTGCGGGCCAGGCCGGCCCGGTGCACCACCGCGTCGAGCCGTCGCTCCAGCAGCGCGACCAGGCTCTCGCCCGTCTTGCCGGAGCTCCGGGCAGCCTCGTCGAAGACGCGCCGGAGCTGGGTCTCGCTGACGTTGTACTGGTGGCGCAGGCGCTGCTTCTCCAACAGCCGCACCTGGTAGTCCGAGGTCTTGCGGCGCTGCCGGCCGTGCACTCCGGGCGGGAAGGGGCGCCGCTCGAAGTACCGCACGCACTTGCGAGTCAGGGGGATGCCGAGGGCGCGGGAGAGGCGGGCCTTGGGCCTGGGTTGGTTCACGCTGGACGTCTCCGATCCGGTGCTCTAGTCTCCGAGTTAGGTAAGGCTAACCTACGAAGGAGTTGTCCATGCGGCCCAGCCCGGCGGAGATCGTCCGCACCCTCGTCGCGGGCCGGCTGCCCGGCATCGCCCACGTCGCGCACCGGCCCGGCCCGCACCAGGTCCGGCACGTGACCGACCCGGACGGCCGGGTGCTGCTGCTGGTGCCGGTCGTCAGCGACCTCGCCGCCGCGCTGCGCCCCGCCGACGGCGATTGCGAGGTGGCGCTGGTGCTGGACGTGCTGGACCTGCCACCCGCCGCCGGCGCGCCGAGCCTCGGCCGGGCCTGGGTCTCCGGCTGGGCGGCCCGGCTCGAAGGGGAGGAGGAGCGCCGCGCCGCGCTGGACTTCGCGGCCGTGGAGCCGGCCGGCGACCTGCTCGACGTCGGCACCCGGTTCCGGCTGCACCGCTTCGAGGTGGTCGAGGCCCGCTGGGAACGTGGCGACACCGTCAGCCGCATCGACCCCGAGGCGTACGCCGAGGCGGAGCCCGACCCGCTGCACGCCGTCGAGGCCGAACTCCTGGCCGACCTCGCCGACCACCACGCCGCCGAGGTGGCCGGATACCTGCGCCGCCAGCTCGGCCTCGCCGACGGCGCCCCCGACACCGCGCCCCGGGTGGTCCGGATCGACCGGTACGGCCTGCTGGTCGCCCACGGCCGACCCGGTGCCCGCCGGCGCGTGCGGCTGGCGTTCCCGCGTCCGCTGGACTGCCAGGCGGAGCTGACCCGGCTCCTGCATCCGCTGGTCTGCCGCCACGCCTCGTCGTCCCGGCACGCCGACCACGCCTGACCGGGTGCCGCCCGGCCGTCCGGTCAGCCGGCGAAGACCTCGGCGAGGTCGCCGGTCAGGTAGCGCTGCACGGTGGGGCCGACCGCCGCGACGAGCGTCTCCGGGGCGGCCGAGGCGACCGGTTCCAGCCGGACCACGTGCCGCATCATGGCCAGCCCGATCAGCTGGCTGGCCACCAGCGAGCCGCGCAGCGGCAGCTCGGCCGGGTCGACGTCGAGCTGGTCGAGGACCCTGCGCAGCACCTGGGTGACCAGGAACTCCCGCAGCAGCCGGGCGGTCCACTCGTTGCTCACCGCCGAGCGCAGCAGGGCCACGCCGGCGGTGCCGGCCGGGGAGTCCCAGACGCCGAGGAAGGCGCGCACCAGCCGCTCCCCGAGCCCCGCGCGGTCGCCCGCGAGCACCCTCGGCAGCAGCTCTGCCGGGTCGGCCGGCGCGTGCATGGCGGCCAGGAAGAGCCGGTCCTTGCTGCCGAAGTAGTGGTGCACCAGCGCCGGGTCCACCCGCGCGGCGGCGGCGACGGCCCGGATCGAGGCCCGGTCGAAGCCCCGCTCGGCGAAGGCGGCGCGGGCCGCGTCGAGGATGGCCTGCCGGGTGTCCGGGTTGCCGGGTCGTCGTCCGGTCCGCCGCGCCATCGTCGCCCTCCGCTCAGCCGCTGCGCCGCCGGAGGGTGGCCGCGGCGAGCACCAGCGCCAGCGCCGCCGCGCCGGCGACCACCGCCACGTCCCGCCACATGGTGCCGGTCGGCTCGGCGTGGGCGCCGACCTCCTGGAGCGCCTCGACGGCGTACGACAGGGGCAGCGCGTCGCTGACCGCCTGCAACCAGCCCGCCATCTCGCCCCGGGGCACGAAGAGCCCGCAGAGCAGCAACTGGGGCACCACCACGACCGGCATGAACTGCACGGCCTGGAACTCGGTGCGGGCGAACGCGCTGCAGAACAGCCCGAGCGCGACCGCGAGCACGGCGTTCAGCGCGGCGACCAGGACCACCAGCCCGCTGTGGCCGGCGGTGTCCAGCCCGAGGACCCCGTACGCGACCACGGAGGCGACGACCGCCTGCACCACCGCGGCCAGCCCGAACGCGATGCCGTAGCCGAAGAGCAGGTCGAGCTTGCCCAGCGGGGTGGTGAGCAGCCGCTCCAGCGTGCCCGTGGTGCGCTCGCGCAGCATCGCGATGCTGGTCACCAGGAACATGACCACGAAGGGGAAGAAGCCGAGCATCACCAGGGCGACCCGGTCGAACGTCGACGGCTGGTCGACGTACATGGAGTGGACCAGGGCGAGCAGCGCCGACGGGACCACCAGCAGCAACGCCACGGTGCGCCGGTCGTGCCGCAGCTGGCGCAGGATGCGGGCGGTGGTGGCGGCCAGGATCCGGGGGTTCACGACGTCTCCCGTCCGGCGGCGCCCGCCCTGATCAACCGCAGGAACGCCTCGTCCAGGTCGTCGGTGCCGGCGGCGGCGCGGACCGCGTCGGGGGTGTCGTCGGCGATCAGCCGCCCCTCGCGGATCAGCAGCAGCCGGTCGCAGCGGGCCGCCTCGTCCATGACGTGGCTGGAGACCAGCAGGGTGGTGCCGGCGGCGGCCATGGCGTGGAACCGGGCCCACAGGTCGGCCCGCAGCACCGGGTCCTGACCGACGGTGGGTTCGTCGAGGACGAGCAGTTCCGGTTCCCCCACCAGGGCGCAGGCCAGCGACGCCCGGCTGCGCTGCCCGCCGGAGAGGGTGCCGACCTGCTGGCCGGCGGCCGACCCGAGCCCGACCTCGGCGACCGCCCGGTCGGCTTCGGCCCGCCCCCGGCCGTGCAGGGCGGCGAAGTAGCGCGCGTTCTCCCGCACCGTCAGGTCGGCGTAGACGCTGGGCGCCTGGGTGAGGTAGCCGACGCGGCGGCGCAGCTCCGGCGATCCGGCGGGACGCCCCAGCACGGTCACCGTGCCGGCGCCGACCACCTGCACGCCGACCACCGCCCGCAGCAGCGTGGTCTTGCCGCTGCCGCTCGGGCCGAGCAGCCCGGTGACCGAACCGCGCGGCACTCGCGCGCTGACGCCGTGCAGCACCCGCCGCCCGCCCCGCTCGACGACCAGGTCGCGTACGGCGATCGCCTCGTCCACCGGCGCCTCCGGGGAAACTCATCATCCGTTGAACTCCACGCTAACGGAGATGTCGGCCGGGCGGCAACGGTTGACTTCGAGTGCACTCGAACTGGAAGCCTGGACGGCGTGGACATCAGCATCCGGGAGGCGACCCTGACCGTCGGCGAGGCGGCCGGGCGGGTCGGCCTGACCACCTACACGCTGCGTTGGTACGAGCAGGAGGGTCTGGTCGCCCCGGTCGGGCGCGACTCGGCCGGGCGCCGTCGCTACACCGAACGCGACGTCGACTGGCTGTTCCTGCTCACCCGACTGCGCCGCACGGGCATGCCGGTGCGGGACATGCGCCGCTACGCGGAGCTGGCCCGGCAGGGCGACGCCACCCTGGGCGCCCGGCGGGCGCTCTTCGAGACGCACCGGGCCCGGGTGCTGAGCCGGATGGCCGAGCTGGAGGAGGATCTGAAGGTGCTCAACTACAAGATCGACAACTACCGCCGGGCGGAGGGGCGCAGATGATCCGCCGACCGCTCGGCGCGTCCGGGCCCGAGGTCTCCGCGCTCGGGCTGGGCTGCATGGGGATGAGCTTCGCCTACGGCGCCAGCGACGACGCCGCCTCGACCCGCACGCTGCACCGCGCGCTCGACCTGGGGGTGAACCACCTGGACACCGCCGACCTGTACGGCCACGGCCGCAACGAGGAGCTGCTCTCCCCGGTGGTGCGGGCCCGCCGCGACGAGGTCTTCCTGGCCACGAAGTTCGGCAACCGGGTGCGCGGCGACGCGACTGGCGGCACCGGCAGCCCCGGCCTGTATGTGGACAGCAGCGCCGCCTGGGCGCGCGAGGCGTGCGACGCCTCCCTGCGCCGGCTCGGGGTGGACGTCATCGACCTGTGGTACCTGCACCGGCGCGACCCGGCCACGCCGATCGAGGAGACCGTCGGCGCGATGGCCGAGCAGGTCGCCGCCGGCAAGGTGCGGCTGATCGGCCTGTCCGAGGTCAGCCCGGCGACGCTGCGGTCGGCGCACGCGGTGTACCCGGTGACCGCGGTGCAGATGGAGTACTCGCTGTTCAGCCGCGACGTCGAGGGCGAGATGCTGGCCACCTGCCGGGAACTGGGCGTGGCGCTGGTCGCGTACTCGCCGGTGGGGCGCGGGCTGTTGACCGGGGCGATCACGGGCCGGGAACAGCTCGCCGCCGACGACTGGCGTGCCCGGGCGCCGCGCTTCGCCGAGGGCAACCTCGACGCCAACCTGAAGCTGGTCGACGAGGTCCGCGCGGTGGCCGGGGAGATCGGCTGCACCCCGGCCCAGGCGGCCCTGGCCTGGCTGCTCGCCCAGGGCGAGGACGTCTTCCCGATCCCCGGCACGCGGCGGGTGCACCGGCTGGAGGAGAACGCGGCGGCGGCCGACATCCGACTCACGCCCGAGCAGCGGGCCCGGTTGGGCGGAGCGGTGCCGCCGGGTGCGGTCGCCGGGGACCGGTACCCCGAGGCGGCCATGCGATTGGTCGGGCATTAGCCTTCGGACCGGACAGCGGGTCCGCCAACGGGCATCAGGCGCGGCATAGGGCATTGCGCCCTGATCGGACGTACGGCACGATGGCGCCGTGGGTCACGCTGCGTCACCGGACGAGAGGTTCCTCGGCGAATGGGCGGCCCGGTTGCGGGCCGGCGCCGAGCAGCCCGTGGTCGGCATCATGCTGCGCGGCAGCCACGCCCGGCGGGCCGCCACCGCGCACAGCGACGTCGACGTCGACGTGCTGCTCGCCGGCGCCCCGTACGCCGCCCGCCGGGCGTTCCTGGCCGAGCACGGGGGCCGGCTGACCCACGTCTCGGTGGCCGCCCGCGACGTCCGCTCCTGGCTGAGCCGCCTCGGCGAGCCCGCCGAATGGGCGTTCGGGCTGCCGGTGACGGCGCCGGTCCGGCTGCTGTGGGCGGACCCGCACTGGCGCCCCCGGATCGACCTGCCGGTGCTCTGCCATCCCGCCGGCGAGCCGCAGTTGGAGGAGCTGATCGCGACGCTCGGTAAGGTGGCCGGCGCGCGGGACGCCGACGACCACCTCGGCGTCCGGCTGGCCGCCGCCGACCTGGCCCGGCTCTGCCCGTCCGTGCTGCGGTTGGCCAACCCCACGGTCCGGGTGACGTCCCGGCGGGCGGCCTTCGCCGCCGCCCTCGACCTGCCGGTGGCGCCCCCGAACTACCGGGAGGACCTGCTGCTCTGCCTCGGCCTGCGGCCCGGCTCCGTCGGCCAGCTCTGCGCCGCCGCGGCCCGCCTGGTCGGCGGCGTCCTGCCGCTGATCCGCCCGTACGCCGCCGAGGTCGCGCGGGCCGCCGGCGCGGACCTGGCCGACGCCCTGACCGACGGCCGGCTGGACCGCTACGTCGACCAGCTGGCCCGGCCCGCCCACCGGCCGCCGCGGCCCCGGCGGGAGCCGTCAACCGTGCCCGCCCCGCGTCCGGGACAATGGGTCACTGTGCCCGTACCTGACGCGCCCGTGACCGGCGCCCACCCCAGTCCGCAGGAGCCCGCGGCCGACGGCGCGGTCCGTCCGTCCCGGCTCGACCCGGCCATCGCCGCCCGGCTGCGCCGCACCCCCGACGGCCTGGTGGCCGCCGTGGTCCGCCAGCACGACTCCGGCGAGGTGCTGATGGTCGCCTGGATGGACGACGAGGCGCTGCACCGCACCCTGACCACCGGCCGGGCCACCTACTGGTCGCGCAGCCGCCGGGAGTACTGGGTCAAGGGCGCCACCTCCGGGCACCACCAGTACGTCCGCGCCGTGGCGCTGGACTGCGACGGCGACGCGCTGCTGGTCGACGTCGACCAGGTGGGCGCGGCCTGCCACACGGGGCACCGCACCTGCTTCTTCACCGAGCTGCCGGTCGGCGGGGACGGGGCGGGTGCCCGGTGAGCGCGTCCGGTCCCGCCGCCGCGAACGGCGGGCGGTCCCGCACCGACGGCGCGGTCAGCCCCGACCCGGCCACCTTCACCGAGCTGGCCGCCCGCTGGCGGGTCGTGCCGGTCACCCGCCGGCTGCTCGCCGACGCGGAGACCCCCGTCGGGGTCTACCGCAAGCTCGCCGGCGGCCCGGGGACGTTCCTGCTGGAGTCCGCCGAGCAGGGCGTCGGCTCGGCCGGCCTGGCCTGGTCGCGCTACTCGTTCATCGGCGTACGCAGCAGCGCCACGCTGACCGAGCGCGACGGCGCCGCGGTGTGGACGGGGCGCCCACCGGCCGGCCTGCCCACCTCCGGCGACCCGGTCCGGGTGCTGCGCGAGACCGTCGAGGCGCTCGCCGGCCCGGCGTGGGACGCGGCCAGCGGCATGCCCCCGCTGACCGGCGGCATGGTCGGCTACCTGGGTTACGAGCTGGTCCGGCGGTTCGAGCGGCTGCCCGAGCTGACCGAGGACGACCTGGGCGTGCCCGAGCTGGGCATGATGCTCGCCACCGACCTGGTGGTGCTGGACCACTACGACGGCTCGGCGATCCTCGTCGCCAACGCGATCCTGCCGCCGCTGTCCGAGCCGGACCGCGACGCCGAGGTCACGGCGGCCTACCACCACGCCGTCGGACGGCTCGACGCGATGACCACCGCGCTGTCCCGGCCGATCCCGCCGATGGTCTCGACCGTCGGGCGACCCCCGGCGGGCGAGGTGCGCAGCCGTACGCCCGAGGGCGGCTACCCGAAGGCCGTCGAGGCGGCCAAGGAGGCGATCCGGGCCGGCGAGTGCTTCCAGATCGTGCTGGCCCAGCGGTTCGAGCGGGACACGCACGCCGACCCGCTGGACGTCTACCGCGTGCTGCGCACGACGAACCCCAGCCCGTACATGTACCTGCTGCGCTTCGACGGCTTCGACATCGTCGGGTCCTCGCCGGAGGCGCACCTGAAGGTGACCAGCGACGCCGAGGGGCGGCGGCGGGCGTTGCTGCACCCGATCGCCGGCACCCGGCCGCGCGGCGGCACCCCCGGGGCCGACGCCCGCCTCGCCGCGGAGCTGCTCGCCGACCCGAAGGAACGCGCCGAGCACGTGATGCTGGTCGACCTGGGCCGCAACGACCTGGGCCGGGTCTGCCGCCCGGGCACGGTCGAGGTGCCGGAGTTCGCCACCATCGAGCGCTACAGCCACGTCATGCACATCGTCTCGACCGTGGTCGGCACGCTGCGCGAGGACCGCACGGCCTTCGACGCGCTGGCCGCGACCTTCCCCGCCGGCACCCTCTCCGGCGCGCCCAAGGTGCGGGCCATGGAGATCATCGAGGAGCTGGAGCCGGTGCGGCGCGGCATCTATGGCGGCACCGTGGGCTACTTCGGTTTCGGCGGCGACCTGGACATGGCGATCGCGATCCGCACCGCGCTGATGCGCGACGGCAGGGCGTACGTGCAGGCCGGGGCGGGGGTGGTGGCCGACTCCGACCCGGCCGCCGAGGACCAGGAGACCCGGAACAAGGCCGCCGCCGTGCTCGCCGCCATCGCCGCCGCCGAGACCCTCCGGCCCGCCCGGTGACGGCCGCCGAGCCGGGGACCGCTCCGGCGGGCGACGCGGGCCGGGGCGCGCGGCCGGGCACGCAGCGGCGCGAACTGACGTACGCCGTGCTGCTCTGCGTGGCCGGCGCGGGCCTGGCGCTGTGGGCGTCGACCCGCACCTGGGCGGTCGAGTTGACCGCCCGGCCGACCCCGCTGCCGCCGGTACGAGACGCCCGCACGGGCGCCGGCCTGCTGCCCTGGCTGCCGGCGCTGGCCCTGGTCGGGCTGGCCGGCGGCGGGGCGGTGCTCGCCACCCGGGGGCGGGCGCGGCGGCTGCTGGGTGGGCTGCTGTGCGTGCTCGGCGCGGCCGTGACGGCCGGCGGCGGCTACGGCCTGGTCGCCGCGTTCGACGGCGAGGTCGCCCGGCACTGGCCGGCGCTCTGCCTGCTCGGCGGGGTGCTCGCCACGGCGGGCGGCCTGCTGACGGCGCTGCGGGGGCGCCACTGGCCGGCGATGGGCGCCCGCTACGAGCGGCGGCCCGCGGGGGACGCCGCGCCGGCCGCCCGGGGCGGGAACGGCCGGGGCGAGGGCGACCGGGTCACCGGCCGGCAGACCACCGAGGCGTGGGACGCGCTGGACCGGGGCGAGGACCCGACGGTCAGCTGACCGGCTGGCGCTCGCGGGCGGCGGCCCGGGCCGCAGCCAGCTCCGCCACCAGGCGGTCGAGCTCGGCCCGCTGCTCCGCCCGGGCCCGGTCGGCGCAGACCGCCTCCCAGGCGTTGCCCCGCGCGGTACGCATCCGTGCCTCGCCCACCACGGCGCGCTCCAGGGTGTGGACCACGCCGACGGCGAGCGACGCGACGGTACGGGAGACGGTCGTCAGTCCGATGGGCTGGTGCGGCTCAACAGTGCTCATGATCACCCCGCGGAGGATCGTTGGTGACGGTGGGGCAGGCGCGTCATCGAGTCTGCCCGAGGACGATGCTGGCCGGTTCACGTTTCGCCGTGGTGACCGACACGTCAACACTGCTCGCAGGCCCGCCACCAGGCAAAGGGCCGTTCGACCTTGAGGTAGGTCACACCATCGACGGGCGTCGGCGGCGGGTGCCGGACCGGGCGGCCGACCGCGCCACCAGATAGGATCACGTCGATGACCTGGGGGGCGGAGGCGGGGATGGTCGGGTGGCGTTCGTCGTGGGGCGTGGTCGCCCTGCGTGACATCCCGTTCACCGGAGGTCGGCCATTATGCCCCAGCCCATCTCGTGAGGCACGCCATACCCCCGGCGCCCGTCGCCAGGTGGCGCCCCCTAGCATCGGCCCATGACACCCGGAGAGGGGAGTCCGTTGGTGACTGCTGAGCATGCGCACGCGGAGGGGGACGAGGCCGGTCCGGCGGCGTCCGTAGGCGTGCTCGACGAGATCCTGGCCGGCGTGCGTGAGGACGTCGCCCGGCGACAGGAGCAGGTTCCGCTGGAGCGGATCCGCGACCTGGCCGCCGCCGCGCCACCGCCGCTGGACGCGTACGCGGCCCTGCGCAAGCCGGGCGTCGCCGTGATCGCCGAGGTGAAGCGCTCGTCGCCGTCCAAGGGGCGGCTGGCCGAGATCGCCGACCCGGCCGACCTGGCCGGCGACTACGCCGCCGGGGGAGCGCGGGCGATCAGCGTGCTCACCGAGGGGCGCTGGTTCGGCGGCTCGCTCGACGACCTGGCCGCCGTCCGCGCCGCCGTCAGCATCCCGGT
The DNA here is from genome assembly GCF_040704175.1 of Micromonospora sp. NPDC047812. Taxonomy (NCBI): domain Bacteria; kingdom Bacillati; phylum Actinomycetota; class Actinomycetes; order Micromonosporales; family Micromonosporaceae; genus Micromonospora; species Micromonospora sp. NPDC047812. The sequence continues at coordinate 452,459 of NZ_JBEYRY010000003.1, forward strand.
GCTGCGCAAGGACTTCGTCGTCTCCAGCTACCAGGTGCACGAGGCCCGCGCGCACGGCGCCGACCTGGTGCTGCTGATCGTCGCCGCGCTGGAGCAGAACGCCCTCGTCGGCCTGCTGGAGCGGATCGAGTCGCTGGGCATGACCGCGCTGGTCGAGGTCCACGACGAGGAGGAGGCCGACCGCGCCCTGGAGGCCGGTGCCCAGGTGATCGGGGTCAACGCCCGCAACCTGCGTACCCTGGAGGTCGACCGCTCGGTGTTCGAGCGGATCGCGCCCGGCCTGCCCAGCAGCGTCGTCAAGATCGCGGAGTCGGGGGTGCGCGGCCCGCACGACCTCATCCGGTACGCCTCGGCGGGCGCCGACGCGGTCCTGGTCGGCGAGGGCCTGGTCACCCAGAAGAGCCCCCGCGAGGCGGTGGCCGAGCTGGTCAACGCCGGCAACCACCCGGCAACGCCCCGCCCGGTGCGCTGATCCCGCGCCGGTTCGTCAGCACCGAGAGGACCATCTCATGAGCGCCGACGCGTTGGCCGCACCGGCCGGTCCGCTGCCCGACCCCGCCGGCCACTTCGGCCGCTTCGGCGGCCGGTTCGTACCGGAGGCGCTGGTCGCGGCGCTCGACGAGCTGGACGCGGCGCACCGCGCGGCGATGGCCGACGAGTCGTTCCGGGCCGAGTTCGGCGCCCTGCTGCGCGACTACGCCGGCACCCCCTCGCTGCTCTACGCGGCGCAGCGGTTCTCCGCCAGGGTGGGCGCGCGGGTGCTGCTCAAGCGCGAGGACCTCAACCACACCGGGGCGCACAAGGTGCGCAACGTGCTCGGTCAGGCCCTGCTGACCAGGCGGATGGGCAAGCGCCGGGTGATCGCGGAGACCGGCGCCGGCCAGCACGGCGTCGCCACCGCCACCGCCGCCGCCCTGTTCGACCTCGACTGCGTGGTCTACATGGGCGAGGTCGACACCGAGCGGCAGGCGCTCAACGTGGCCCGGATGCGGATGCTCGGCGCCACCGTCGTCCCCGTCACCAACGGCTCGCGCACCCTCAAGGACGCGATGAACGAGGCGATGCGCGACTGGGTCGCCAACGTCGACGACACCCACTACCTGATCGGCACCGCCGCCGGGCCGCACCCGTTCCCGGCGATGGTCCGCGACTTCGTCCGGGGCATCGGCGACGAGGCGCGCCAGCAGTGCCTGGACCTGACCGGCGCGCTGCCGGACGCCGTCACCGCCTGCGTCGGCGGCGGCTCCAACGCGCTGGGCATCTTCCACGCCTTCGTCGGCGACCCCGACGTGCGCCTGTACGGCTTCGAGGCCGGCGGCGACGGGGTGGAGACCGGCCGGCACGCCGCCAGCATCACCGGCGGCTCCGCCGGGGTGCTGCACGGCACCCGGACGTACGTGCTCCAGGACGCCGACGGGCAGACGTGCGAGTCGCACTCGATCTCCGCCGGGCTGGACTACCCGGGCGTCGGGCCGGAGCACGCCTGGCTGCACGACAGCGGCCGCGCGACGTACCTGCCGGTCACCGACGACGAGGCGATGGCCGCGTTCGAGCTGCTCTGCCGCACCGAGGGCATCATCCCGGCGATCGAGAGCGCCCACGCGCTCGCCGGCACCCTCAAGATCGCCCCGAAGCTCGCCGCGGAGCTGGGCCGGGAGCCCACCATCGTGGTCAACCTCTCCGGCCGGGGCGACAAGGACGTGCACACCGCCGGCGACTACTTCGGCATCCTCGACAAGGAGCAGTGAGAACGTGAGCCGGATCGGGGTGGCCTTCGACAAGGCCCGCGCCGACGGGCGGGCCGTCCTGGTCGGCTGCATGCCGGCCGGGTTCCCCACCGTCGAGGGCAGCATCGCCGCGATGACCGCCATGGTCGAGGCCGGCGTCGACGTCATCGAGGTGGAGATCCCGTACTCCGACCCGGTGATGGACGGGCCGGTGATCCAGAAGGCCAGCGACATCGCCCTCGCCGGCGGCGTACGCACCAGGGACACGCTGCGCGTCATCGAGGCGGTCGCGGCCACCGGGGCGCCCGTGGTCACGATGACCTACTGGAACCCCGTCGAGCGCTACGGCGTCGACGCCTTCGCCCGGGACCTCGCCTCGGCCGGGGGCACCGGGCTGGTCACCCCCGACCTGATCCCCGAGGAGGCCGGCGAGTGGCTCGCCGCCTCGGACGCGCACGGGCTGGACCGCACCTTCCTGGTCTCGCCCTCCTCGACCGACGCGCGGCTGGCGATGACCGTCGGGCACTGCCGGGGCTTCGTCTACGCCACCGCGATCATGGGGGTGACGGGCGCCCGGGCGCAGACGTCCGACGCGGCGCCCGTCCTGGTGTCGCGGGTGCGGGAGGCCACCGACCTGCCGGTCGGCGTCGGGCTGGGCGTCGGCACGGGTGCGCAGGCCGGCACCGTCGCCGGGTACGCCGACGGCGTCATCGTCGGCAGCGCCCTGATCCGCTGCCTGCTCGACGCGCCGGACGAGGCGTCCGGGCTGGCGGCCCTGCGCGCGCTGAGCGCGGAACTCGCCGAGGGCGTCCGCAACCCCACCCGCTGAGCCGACCGCGCCCTCCGGTCCCGCCCGGGGTCAGTGCTGGGGTGTCCGGTCGGCCGGCGGAGTGCTCCGCTGCCCCGGTGGGTGGCCCGCCGCCGGCGCCGGATCGCCCGGGGCGGCGTCACGCAGCACGCCGGAGCGGCCCGCCAGGGCGTCGGTGAGCGCCGCCCGGGTTGTCGGGGTGAGCGTCTCGGGCAGGGCTGAGGGGTGGTGCCAGGACAGCCGGCAGCCGCCCGCCGGGTCGCCGACCGGCCCCGCCCCCCGCGTACGCGCCCGGAAGACGTGCACCAGGACGTCGGGCAGCGGCCCGGCCCGCCCGGCCGCCGAAGCCGCGTGCGCCGCCGGCGACGGTCCGCGCCGCCCGGTGAGGTGGTAGAGGCCGACCAGGTCGACGACCTCGACCTCCCACCCGGTCTCGATCCGGATGTCGCGCGTGGCCGCGCGCACGGGGCTCTCGGCCGGGCGCAGCCGCCCACCGGGCAGCCCGTGGCGCTCGCCCCGCCCCTGCCGGCACAGCAGCACCCGGCCGGCGTCGTCGGTGACGACCGCGGCGACCGCCCAGGTGAGCGCGCTCATGGACAAAGAGCCTACGGCGGCGCAAACCAGAAGTCACCGGTACCGGCGGACGGTGGACCGGGGTGCCACCGCAGGGGTGCGCGGCGGTAGCGTGTGCATCCGTGACTCTCGCCTCGCTGACCCCCCAGGCGGCCCTGCCCAGCCCCAGCACCGCCGTCTGGCAGCTCGGACCGGTGCCGATCCGGGCGTACGCGCTGTGCATCATCCTCGGCATCGTGGTGGCCTGCTGGGTCACCGAGCGGCGGCTGCGCCAGCGCGGCGTCGCCCCCGGCGCGGTGCTCGACATCGCGGTCTGGGCGGTGCCGGCCGGCATCATCGGCGCCCGCATCTACCACGTGATCACCTCGCCGGAGAAGTACTTCGGCACCGGCGGCGACCCGATGAAGGCGTTCGCCATCTGGGAGGGCGGTCTCGGCATCTGGGGCGCGGTGGCCGGCGGGGCCGTCGGCGCGTGGCTCGCGGCCCGGCAGCTCGGCATCCCGTTCGCGGTGGTCGCCGACGCGCTGGCGCCCGGCCTGCCGCTGGCGCAGGCGGTCGGCCGCCTCGGCAACTGGTTCAACAACGAGCTCTACGGCGGCCGGACCAGCCTGCCGTGGGGGCTGGAGATCCACCGGATGGACCCGGACAACCCGGGGCACGCGCTGCGCGACGACTCCGGCCAGCCGATCCTCGAACCGGGCCTCTACCACCCGACGTTCGCCTACGAGCTGCTGTGGAACCTCGGCGTGGCCGCGCTCGTCCTCGTCCTCGACCGCAAGCTGCGTCTCGGCCGGGGACGGGCGTTCGCCCTCTACGTGATGGGCTACACGGCCGGGCGGTTCTGGATCGAGCTGATGCGCACCGACGAGGCGAACACCATCCTCGGCGTACGCCTGAACGTCTGGACCGCAGGCCTGGTCTTCCTCGGCGCCCTGGCCTACTTCGTGCGGGTGCGCGGCCCCCGGGAGTACGTCGTCCCGGTCGGCGCCGCCGCGACGCCGGAACCGGTCGTCGACTCCGACGTCTCGCAGGTCGACCTGTCCGCGCGGGAGGCCGGCGCCCGGCCGGCCGCCCCGGAGGGCTACCGCGTGGTCAGCGAGGAGCAGTACCGGCACTGGCGGGAGACCGGCGAGGCGCCGGCCGAGCCGGACGGGTCGGCCGACGCGCCGTCGGACGGGTCGGCCGGTGCGGACGCCGCCCCCGGGTCCGGTGCGGAGACCCCGCAGGACCGGGCCGGGGCCACGGGCACCCGGCCCGCCGAGCGCGACAGCTGAGAAGGAGCACCTGATGCGTAGCGCGGTCGTGGTCGGCGCCGGGATCGGCGGCCTCGCGGTCGCCGGCGCGCTGGCCCGCTCCGGCTGGCGGGTCACCCTGCTGGAGCGGGCCGACCGCGTCCGCCCCGAGCCGACCGCCGTGGCGCTCTGGCCCAACGGCGTACGCGCGCTGCGCGCCCTGGGTCTCGGCGCCGGCCTGGAGGCGATCGCCACGGGGCTCCCCGACGGCGGGGTGCGCCGCCCGGACGGACACTGGCTGGTGCAGCCCCGCCCCACGCCGGCCGACCGGATGCCGGTGGTGGTGCACCGGGAGGACCTGCACGACGCGCTGATCGCCGGCCTGGGCGACGAGGTCGAGCTGCGTACCGGGGTGACCGTGCGGACGGTCCGCGCCGTGCCCGGGGAGCGTCCCTCGGTCGGCGACGGCCGGCACACCATCGAGGCCGACCTGGTCGTCGCCGCCGACGGCACCGACAGCGCGGTCCGCCGGCAGCTCGCCCCCGAGTCCGGCGTGGTCAGCTCCGGCTGCGCCGCCTGGCGGGCGGTGATCCCCTGGTACCGGGCCCCGAAGCTGCCCGCCGACCGGCCCGTCGGCGGCGAGGTGCTCGGTGCCGGCTACCGCTTCGTGTCCGCCTCGCTGGGCGAGCGCGGCTCCTCCGGCGGCTCCAGCCGGGGTGGCATCTACTGGGTGGCCACCGCCGTCGGCGCGCCCCGCCCGGAACCGCCGGAGACCCAGCTCGCCCTGCTCCGCCGCTGGTACGCGGGCTGGCCCGCGCCGATCGCCGAGCTGCTCGACGCCACCGACCCGACCGACCTGGTGCAGCAGGAGATCCGCGAGCTGCGGCCGCTGCCGAGGTCGTACGGCTTCCCGACCGGCCCGGGCGGGGTGGTGCTGCTCGGCGACGCCGCGCACGCCATGCCGCCGCACCTCGGCCAGGGCGCCTGCCTCGCCTTCGAGGACGCCGCCACCCTCGCCTCGCTGCTGCGCGAGTCCCGGCTGCCCGACGCGGTGACGGCGTACGACCGGGTGCGCCGGCCCCGGGCGGCGACGGTGGTCCGGCAGACCCGACGGATGTCGGCGGTGCTGAAGGCCCGGGGCCCGCTGGCGTTGCGCGCCCGCGACGTCGCCCTGGGCGCCCTGAGTCCCCGCCTGCTCTCGACGGCCGCCACCACGGCCGCCCAGTGGCGCCCCCCGACCTGACCCACCGGCCTCCCGGGGGCTCACCCCCGCTGCCGCCGATCATGCAGTTGTGGTGGGGGACAAGATCCGCAAATCCCGTCGAACCGGGCACCACAGCTGCATGATCGACGCGGCCGGAGGGCGGGGTGGGCGCTTGGTCAGGGGTTGACGGGGGTGGGTTCGGCGATGCAGGCGGTGCCGACGCGGCGGAAGCCGACGCGCAGGTAGACGCGGGCGATGTCCTCGCTGCCCGCCGAGAGGAAGACCAGGTCGGTGCCGGCGGCCAGCAGCTCGCGGGCCAGCGTGGCGGTGACCGCCGCGCCCAGGCCACGGCGGCGGGCGGCCGGCAGGGTGGCCACCCCGGCGATCTCGGCCACGTCGCCGACCCGCATCGCCATCCCGCTGGCCAGCGCGCCCTCGACGGGCGTCTCCGCCAGCACCGACAGCCGCCGGCCGTCGGCGACGCGGGCCCGCTCCTCGTCGAGCGCCGCCTCGTCCAGTTCAGCCATCGCGGCGTCCCGCTGCGCGGCGCCGGCCTCGCCGGGTGCGGTGCCGGCCGCGGAGAACCCGACGGCGGCGACCGCCCGCCGCGCCGCCACGTCCGCCGCGAAGCCGGGCTCCGCCGCGTCGAGCATCCGCAGCGGTACGTCCGTGAGGGTCCCCGGGTCGGGCAGGGCGGCCGGGTCGAGCACCATCAGCGGCGCCTCCAGCACCGACAGCCCCGCCGAGCGGGCCACGGCCAGCAGGTCGGGAGTGGTCTCGTGCACCCATTCGAGGGCTTCGGGCAGGCCGAGTTCGCGCTGCCGCTCGCGTACCGCCGTGACGTCCGCCAGCGACGGCGCCCCGGCGGCGTCGAGCCGGGGCCGGGCGTAGAACGGCCAACCGGCGCCCTCGCGGACGAAGAGGACGAGGGCGCCGTGCTCCTCCGTACGGGCCGCGTCCCGGGGCACCGCGTCGTAGAAGCGCTCCAGCCGACCGAACAGGTCCCTGTCAAGAAAATCCACCGCGCGAGACTACACGTCCCAGAGTCTGGAAGGTGTGATCAATCTGCACTGGCCTTGCGCTCCGGACCCTAACGTAGACTCAATAGACCCTTGAGGGCCGACGTCGTCCCGATCGAGATCCACCCTGAGCGACGACAGGAGGCCCGGTGGCCTTTCCGTACCCTCACAGCAGCCCGAAGCAGGCCCCGCACCTCGGCCCGGGAGCGCCCGCGGCCGGGCTCTACGACCCCGCGCAGGAGCACGACGCCTGCGGTGTGGCCTTCGTGGCGGACCTGCACGGGCGGCGCTCGCACGCGGTCGTGGTCAACGGCCTCGACGCGCTCTGCCGGCTGGACCACCGGGGAGCCCGAGGCGCGGAACCCAACACCGGCGACGGCGCGGGCATCATGATCCAGATCCCGGACGCGTTCCTGCGCGCGGTGGTGGACTTCCCGCTGCCGCCCGCCGGCGAGTACGCCACCGGCCTGGTCTTCCTACCCGACGACGACGCCGCCGAGGCCCGCGCCCGCCGCGTGGTGGAGAAGTACGCGCTGGTCGAGGGGGCCGACGTGCTCGGCTGGCGGGACGTGCCGGTCGACCCGGGCGGCCTCGGCGAGACCGCCCTGGCGGCGATGCCCCGGGTGCGGCAGCTCTTCCTCGCCGCGCACCGGCTCACCGACTCGGCGGCCGGGCCGGCCGGGTCGCCGCTGGGCGGCGTCGAGCTGGAGCGGGTCGCGTTCTGCGTGCGTAAGCAGGCCGAGCGGGAGAGCGCCGAGCGCGGCGTGCCGGCATACTTCCCGTCGCTGTCCGCGCGGACCATGGTGTTCAAGGGCATGCTCACCCCCGACCAGCTCCCGGCGTTCTACCCGGAGCTGGCCGACGAGCGGGTGCAGAGCGCGATCGCGCTGGTGCACTCCCGGTTCTCCACCAACACGTTCCCGTCCTGGCCGCTGGCGCACCCGTACCGGCTGATCGCGCACAACGGCGAGATCAACACGATCCGCGGCAACCGGAACTGGATGCAGGCGCGCGAGGCGCTGCTGCGTACCCCGAACCTGCCGGGCAACATCCGCCGGGTCTTCCCCGTCTGCACGCCCGCCGCCTCCGACTCGGCGAACTTCGACGAGGTCCTGGAGCTGTTGCACCTGGCCGGGCGGAGCCTGCCCCACGCGGTGCTGATGATGATCCCCGAAGCGTGGGAGAACGACCCCGACATGGCCGCCGACAAGCGCGCCTTCTACCGCTTCCACGCGAGCCTGATGGAGCCGTGGGACGGGCCGGCCTCGGTCGCCTTCACCGACGGCGACGTCGTCGGCGCCGTGCTGGACCGCAACGGGCTGCGTCCCGGCCGCTGGTGGCGTACGGACGACGGGCTCGTGGTGCTCGGCAGCGAGGCGGGCGTGCTCGACCTCGACCCGGCCCGGGTGGTCGCCAAGGGCCGCCTCCAGCCGGGCAAGATGTTCCTGGTCGACACCGTCGCCGGCCGGATCGTGCACGACGAGGAGATCAAGGCGGAGCTGGCGGCCGAGCAGCCGTACGCCGACTGGCTGCACGCCGGCCTGATCGAGCTGACCGACCTGCCCCCGCGCGAGCACACCGTCTACACCCACGACTCGGTACGCCGCCGCCAGCAGACCTTCGGCTACACCGAGGAGGAGCTGAAGATCCTGCTCGCGCCGATGGCGCGCACGGGCGCCGAGCCGCTCGGCTCGATGGGCACCGACACCCCGATCGCCCCCCTGTCCACCCGGCCGCGGCTGCTCTACGACTACTTCCACCAGCTCTTCGCGCAGGTCACCAACCCGCCGCTGGACGCCATCCGCGAGGAGCTGGTGACCAGCCTGGCGTCGACCATCGGGCCGGAGGGCAACCTGCTCGACCCGGGCCCGGCGAGCTGCCGGCAGATCGTGCTGCCGTACCCGGTGATCGACAACGACGAGCTGGCCAAGATCCTCTCCATCGACGAGGACGGCGACCTGCCCGGGTTCAAGGCGGTCCGGGTCTCCGGGCTCTACCGGATCCGCGAGGGCGGCGCCGGGATCAAGGCCCGGCTCACGGAGATCTGCCGGCACGTCTCCGAGGCCATCGAGGACGGCGTACGCATCCTGGTGCTGTCGGACCGCGACTCCAACGCCGACCTCGCCCCCATCCCGTCGCTGCTGCTCACCGCCGCCGTGCACCAGCACCTCGTGCGCGAGCAGACCCGCACCCAGGTGGCGCTGATCGTCGAGTCCGGCGACTGCCGCGAGGTGCACCACGCGGCGGTCCTGATCGGCTACGGCGCGGCGGCGGTGAACCCGTACCTGGCGTTCGAGTCGGTGGAGGACATGATCTCCACCGGAGCGCTCGTCGGCACGGACCCGGCGAAGGCGGTGCGCAACTACGTCAAGGGCCTCGGCAAGGGCGTCCTGAAGATCATGTCCAAGATGGGCATCTCGACGGTGTCGTCGTACTGCGGGGCGCAGGTCTTCGAGGCCGTCGGGCTGGACGCCAAGCTGGTGCAGCGCTACTTCCGGGGCACCCCGAGCAAGATCGGTGGGATCGGGCTGGACGGCATCCACGCCGAGGTCGCCGCCCGGCACGCCGTGGCCTGGCCGCCGCCGGGCGCCGAGGCCACCGGCCGGCTGGAGGTGGGTGGCGAGTACCAGTGGCGCCGCGAGGGCGAGCTGCACCTGTTCAACCCGGAGACGGTCTTCCTGCTCCAGCACGCCACCCGCAGCCGCCAGTACGACGTCTTCCGCCAGTACACGGCCAAGGTCGACGAGCTGGCCGCGAAGGCCGGCTCGCTGCGCGGGCTGTTCACCCTGCGTACCGGCGTGCGGCCCCCGGTGCCGATCGACGAGGTCGAGCCGGCCACCGAGATCGTCAAGCGGTTCGCCACCGGCGCCATGTCGTACGGGTCGATCTCGGCGGAGGCGCACGAGACCCTGGCGATCGCGATGAACCGGCTCGGCGGCAAGTCCAACACCGGCGAGGGCGGCGAGGACGTCGAGCGGCTGCACGACCCGACCCGCCGTTCCGCCGTGAAGCAGATCGCCAGCGGCCGGTTCGGGGTGACCAGCGAATACCTGGTCAACGCCGACGACCTCCAGATCAAGATGGCGCAGGGCGCCAAGCCCGGCGAGGGCGGGCAGCTGCCCGGCAACAAGGTCTGGCCGTGGATCGCCCGTACCCGGCACGCCACCCCGGGCGTCGGCCTGATCTCCCCGCCGCCGCACCACGACATCTACTCCATCGAGGACCTCGCGCAGCTCGTGCACGACCTGAAGTGCGTCAACCCGTCCGCGCGGGTGCACGTCAAGCTCGTCAGCGAGGTCGGCGTCGGCACCGTGGCGGCGGGCGTGGCGAAGCTCAAGGCCGACGTCATCCTGATCTCCGGCCACGACGGCGGCACCGGCGCGTCGCCGCTGAACTCGCTCAAGCACGCCGGCACCCCGTGGGAGCTGGGGCTGGCCGAGGCGCAGCAGACGCTGCTGCTCAACAAGCTGCGCGACCGGGTCACCGTGCAGGTCGACGGGCAGCTCAAGACCGGCCGGGACGTGCTGGTCGCGGCGCTGCTCGGCGCCGAGGAGTTCGGCTTCGCCACCGCGCCGCTGATCGTCGAGGGCTGCGTCATGATGCGCGTCTGCCACCTCGACACCTGCCCGGTCGGCATCGCCACCCAGAACCCGGTGCTGCGGGAACGCTTCACCGGCCGGCCGGAGTTCGTGGAGAACTTCTTCCTGTTCCTCGCCGAGGAGGTCCGCGGCTACCTGGCCGAGCTGGGCCTGCGGTCGATCGAGGAGGCCATCGGGCAGGCCGAGCTGCTCGACGTCGCCCCGGCGATCGCGCACTGGAAGGCCGGCGGGCTCGACCTCACCCCCGTACTGCACCTGCCGGAGCTGCCGGCCGGGGCCGCGCGCCGGGGCGTACGGGCCCAGGACCACGGGCTGGAGCTGGCGCTGGACAACGAGCTGATCGCCCTGGCCGGGCCGGCGCTGCGCGACCGTACGCCGGTGCGGGTGGCGGTGGCGGTGCGCAACGAGCACCGCAGCGTCGGCGCGATGCTCGGCGGCGAGGTGACCCGCCGCTTCGGCGGGGCCGGCCTGCCCGCCGACACGATCGAGTTCACGCTGCGCGGCACCGCCGGCCAGTCGTTCGGCGCGTTCCTTCCGGGCGGGGTCACCCTCCGGCTGCACGGCGACGCCAACGACTACGTGGGCAAGGGCCTCTCCGGCGGTCGGCTCATCGTGCGGCCGGACGCCGCCGCCCCCTTCCTCGACGGCGACGCCCCGCCGGGGCAGCGGGCCGAGGACCAGACCATCGCCGGCAACACCATCCTCTACGGGGCCACCGCGGGCGAGCTGTTCCTGCGCGGCCGGGTGGGGGAGCGGTTCGCCGTACGCAACTCGGGCGCGGTGGCCGTCGTCGAGGGCGTCGGTGACCACGGCTGCGAGTACATGACCGGCGGGACCGTGGTGGTGCTGGGCCCGACCGGCCGCAACTTCGCCGCCGGCATGTCCGGCGGCACGGCCTTCGTGCACAAGCTGGACCGCCGCCGGGTCAACACGGAGCTGGTCGACCTGGCGACGCTGTCCGAGGAGGAGCAGGCGGTGCTGCACGAGCTGGTGCAGCGGCACTTCGCCGAGACCGACTCGGCGGTCGCCGAGGGGCTGCTCAAGCGCTGGCCGGAAGCGGTGGCGGAGTTCACCGCCGTGGTGCCCCGGGACTACCGCCGGGTGGTGGAGATCATGCGGGCCGCCGAAGCCGCCGGCCGCGACATCGACGACGCGGTGATGAGCGCGCTCTCCGCGCCCGCCGCGAAGTCCGTGCCGACCATGCCCGCCCCGCGGGTGACGGTCCAGGAGGTGGCTCGTGCCTGACCCGAACGGTTTCCTGCGCTACGACCGGCGGCTGCCCGCGCGCCGCCCGGTGCCGGTGCGGATCAGCGACTGGCGCGAGGTGTACCCGCCGGCCGGCGAGGAGCTGATCCGCGAGCAGGCGACGCGCTGCATGGACTGCGGCATCCCGTTCTGCCACGACGGCTGCCCGCTGGGCAACCGCATCCCCGACTGGAACGACCTGGTCCGCACCGGCAGCTGGGACGCCGCGGTGGACTCGCTGCACGCCACCAACAACTTCCCCGAGTTCACCGGCCGGCTCTGCCCGGCGCCCTGCGAGGCGGCCTGCGTGCTCGGCATCGGCGGCGGCGCGCCGGTCACCATCAAGCAGGTCGAGGTGGAAATCGCCGACGCGGCCGTCGCGCGCGGCGGGCTGTCGCCGCGCCCGGCGTCCACGCCGACCGGCCGGTCGGTCGCCGTGGTCGGCTCGGGGCCCGCCGGCCTCGCCGCCGCGCAGCAGCTCGCCCGCGCCGGTCACGCCGTCACGGTGTACGAGCGCGACGACGCTATCGGCGGCCTCCTGCGGTACGGCATCCCCGACTTCAAGCTGGAGAAGGTCCACATCGACCGGCGCGTGGCCCAGCTCTCCGCCGAGGGCGTGCGCTTCCGTACCGGGGTGAACGTCGGCGTCGACGTCACCGCCGAGCAGTTGCGCGCCGAGCACGACGCCGTGCTGCTCGCCTGCGGCGCGCTCCAGGGCCGGGACACCCCGGAGACCCCGGGTCGCGGGCTGCGCGGCGTGCACCAGGCGATGGACCACCTCGTCGCGGCCAACCGGGTGGTCGCCGCGGCGGCGGGCGGCCGGCCCGACACGGCGGTGCTGCCCGACGGCAAACCGATCGACGCGGCCGGGAAGCACATCGTGATCATCGGTGGCGGCGACACGGCGGCGGACTGCCTGGGCGTGGCGCACCGCCAGGGCGCGGCCGGCGTACACCAGTTGGACCTCTACCCGCAGCCGCCGCAGGCCCGGGACGAGGCCCGGGACCCGTGGCCGACCTGGCCGTGGCTGCTGCGCAGCTACCCGGCGCACGAGGAGGGCGGCGAGCGGGTCTTCGCCGTCGCGGTGCAGGAGTTCGTCGACGACGGCACCGGCCAGGTGCGGGCGGTGCGGATCGCCGAGGTCACGGTGGAGAAGCGCGACGGGCGGCGCATCGTCACCCCGCTGCCCGGCTCGGAGCGGGAGCTGCCGGCCGACCTGGTGCTGCTGGCGATCGGCTTCGAGGGCACCGAGGAGCAGCCGCTGCTCGACCAGTTCGGGGTCGGCCGCAACGCGCGCGGCGCGATCGACGCCCGGCCCGACTGGCAGACCGGCGTCGACGGCGTCTTCGTGGCCGGCGACATGCACCGGGGCGCCTCGCTGATCGTCTGGGCGATCGCCGAGGGCCGCGCCGCTGCCGCCGCCATCCACGCCCACCTGGGTGGGACGGGCGCCCTGCCCGCCCCGGTGGACCCGGCCCGCCAACCCCTGGCCGCGCGCTGACCGGCGATCCCGGCTTGTCCCGGGCGGGCCTGTCCCGGAGAGACCTGTTCCAGCGGCCTGTCTCGGGCGGGCCTGTCTCGGGCGGGCCTGTCTCGGGCGGGCCTGTCTCGGGCGGGCCTGTCCCGGGCGGGCCCGCCCCGGGCGGGCATGTCGCCGGCCTTGCTGGCGCTCGACGCCCTGCCGGTTGTTCGGTGTCCGCGCTGTCGAGCTGATGTCGTAGACGGATCAGGCATCGGCTACGCCGTGCACACCCTGGGTGGGCGCAGCTCGGGGTTGGCCGGCGTCCGTCACGAGGACGGCGGGTGAATCGTCTACGACATCACCTCGACAGCGTCGACGCAGGCATCCCGTCCGGCGCGTGCGCGGTCCGCCCCTGGCGCACCGGGTGCGGGTGCCCGCCCGTGAGCCGGGCGGGCACCCGCACCCGCTCAGCGGGTCAGGAGCCGGTGTGACTCGCGGAGCTTGACCCAGGACTTCGGTTCGGCCGGCGGGCCGGCCTTGCGGGCCGCGCCGGCCACCTCCGGACGACCGGGGGTGAGCAGCCAGGTGGTGAAGAAGTCGTCCAGGTCCAGGCCGGAGATCCGTTCGGCCAGGGCCTGGAACTGGGCGGTGGTGGCGTTGCCGTGCCGGTGCGCGGCCGTCCAGGCCGGCAGGAGCGCGAAGAACGCCTCGTCGCCGATGGCCAGCCGCAGCTGGTGCACCGTCATCGCGCCCCGGTCGTAGACCGCCGCGTCGAAGATCCTGCCCGGTCCGGGCGCGCCCGGCGGCACCTGCCAGAACTCGTCGTCGGCCGGGTAGCTGGCGTACGTGAAGTCGAACAGCTCCTGCGCGGTGCCCTCGCCCTGCTCCTCCGACCAGAGCCACTCCGCGTACGAGGCGAAGCCCTCGTTCAGCCAGATGTCGCTCCAGTCGGCCAGCGAGACCGAGTTGCCGAACCACTGGTGCGCCTGCTCGTGCACCACCACGTAGGTGTTGGCGCCCCGGCGCCAGAAGCCCGGCCCGTACACCGGGCGGGTCTGCGTCTCCAGTGCGAAGCCGATGCCGTCGACGGGCCCGGCCACGCCGCCCTGCGCCTCGAACGGGTACGGCCCGAAGAGCCCGCTGCACCACTCGACGACCTCGGCGGTGCGCTCGATGCTGGCCCGCGCGGCCGGACCCAGCTCGCCGAGGCCGGCGCTGTAGGCGTTGACCACCGGCTGCCCGTTCGGCGCCGTGTCGGTGACGATGTCGTACTGGCCGATGGCGAGGAAGGACAGATAGGTGGCGGTCGGTGAGGTGGTCCGCCAGCTCCACCGGGTGCGGTTGCCCGCCTCGGCCAGCGGCGGGCGCGGCTGGACGCCGTTGCTGATCACCTCGACTCCGGTCGGCACCGAGACGGAGACGTCGAAGGTGGCCTTGTCCAGCGGGTGGTCGTTGCTGGGGAACCACCACCAGGCCGACTCCGGCTCGTTCACCACCATCGCCCCGTCGGCGGTGCGGGTCCAGCCGGTGTAGCCGCCGACCAGCGTCTCCGACGGCACGCCCGAGTAGCGCACCACGATGGTGAGCTGCTGGCCGGCCGTGACCGCGCGGCGCGGGGTGACCGCCAGTTCGTGCACGCCCTCCCGGGCGGCCGTGGCCTGCCAGCCGTTGACCCGTACCGACTCGACGTCGAGCAGGAAGTCCAGGTTGAACCGGGACAGGTCGCGGGTGGCCCGGGCCAGGATCGTGGTGGTGCCGGTGAGCAGGTCGGTGGCCGGGTCGTAGCGCAGCCGGACGTCGTAGTGCGCGACGTCGTAGCCGCCGTTGCCGTAGTCGGGGAAGTAGCTGTCGCCAAGTCCCGGGCCGCCGGGTTGCGGTGCGGCGGCGGGGACGGGCCGGCCCGGGGCCGGTGGGGCGGCGTGGCCGGGGGCGCCGGCGACCAGGCCGCCGGCGGTGGTGACGGTCAGGGCGGCGATGGCCGCCGTGAGAGCGCGTCGCACGGGGTGGACTCCCTCCGTCGGGGTGTACGCACCGGCCAACCTAATCGACGATCGTGAACCTTGTTGGTCCCGCCGCCCGATCCGACCCATTCCATTGATTCGAATGTTTCGATAGCATTACCGCCTGGTAACAAGCACCCGTCCCTGGCCACGCGCGCGGTCACCGGCCCCACCGTCCCCTGCCCCGTGGAGGTCCCGCATGCCCCACCGTCCGCTGGCCCGCGCCCTCGCCGCGCTGGTCGCCCTGGCCACCGCCGCCCTCGGCGCGGTGCTCGCCCCCGGCACCGCCCAGGCCGCCGCCGCCGTCAACTACGTGGCCCTCGGCGACTCCTACTCCTCCGGCGTCGGCGCCGGCCCGTACGACCTCTCCACCTGCCTGCGCAGCCAGAAGTCGTACGCCCCGCTGTGGGCCGCCGCCAACGCGGTCACCAGCTTCACGTTCCCCGCCTGCGGCGGCGCCGTCACCTCCGACGTCATCAACGAGCAGGTCGGCTCGCTGAGCACCAGCACCACCCTGGTCACCATCACCATCGGCGGCAACGACGCCGGCTTCGCCGACGTGATCACCAGTTGCCGCTTCGGCAGCACGTCCACCTGCACGAACGCCGTGAACGAGGCCAAGGCGTTCGCCACCACGACGCTGCCGGGCCGGCTGGACGCCACGTACGCCGCCATCCGCGACCGGGCGCCCAACGCGCGGCTGATCGTGCTCGGCTACCCCCGGCTGTTCGAGACCGGCTCCTGCGGGCTGCTGGCGATGAGCACCTACAAGCGGACCATCCTCAACGAGGCCGCCGACGTGCTCGCCACCGTCATCTCCGGCCGGGCCGCCGCGGCCGGCGCCACGTTCGCCGACACCCGGCCGTACTTCGCCGGGCACGGCGTCTGCGCGGCCGACCCGTGGATCCGCGACGTCAGCGGCGTCATCGAGGCGTACCACCCCGACGCCGACGGCTACCGCCTCGGCTACCTGCCCGCCCTCAACGCCGTCACCGGCTGACCGCACCGCCGGGCGGGGTGACGACCCGCCGCGCCGGGTACCGGCCCGCGCCGGCGACCCCGACCCACCCCGCACCCGCGGACGGGCCCCTTCCCACAGGTCGCCGACCAGTGAGGGGGCCCGTCCGCGCGCCATCGTGGACCGTCCGCCCGCCGACGCGCCCGCCTCGCCACTGTCCGGGTGTCGCCGCTGTCCGTTAGGGTCCTTGGGGACCAGGCGGGGCGACGGCGACGGGAGCAGAAAGTGGGCAGGCTCGCGTCGGCGTACGGGCAGGCGGTCGCGGCGCACCGGGCGGCCCGGGCGCACCTCGACACCGCCCGCCGGGCGCTCGCCGGGCAGCCGCCCCAGGCCGCCCCGGCCGGCGCGTCCGAACTGGTCACCCGGCTCGCGGCGCTCGGCGGCGCGCTCGCCACCCCGACCCCCGGGGCCACCCCCGTGACCGCCGCCCCCGTGCCCGTCCGTGTCGGCGATGCGTCCACACCGGACGGCGCTTTTCCCGTCCTCGTGCCGCTGGGCGGCGGCCACCACCTCGCCGTCGACGCGGACGCCCGCGACCCCCGGGTGGCCGGCCTGCTGCGGGCGCTCGTGCTGCGGTTGCTCGCGACCGCGCCGACCGGCGGCGTGCGGGTCGCCGGCATCGACACCGCCGCGCTCGGCGCCACATTCGGGCCGCTGCGCCCGCTCATCGACGCCGGCGTGCTCGACCCGCCGGCCACGGGCGAGGCCGAGGTGGCCGCCCTGCTCGACGCCGCCGAGCGGCACGCCCGCACCGCCCGGCACGCCGACCGTCCCGACCAGGAGCTGCTGCTGGTCGTCGCCGCGTCGGCGCCGCCGCCACGCGAGGCGGCCCGACTCGCCGCGCTCACCCACGCCGGGCCGGCCGCTGCGGTCTGCGTGCTGGTCGCGGGCCGGCCCACCGCCGCGTCGGCGGAGCCGGCACCGCAGCTCGGCGCCACCACCACGATCCGGCTAACCGAGCGGTACGCCCACGTCGGCGACCCGCCCGGGGCCCCGTTCAGCCACGACGGCACCGGCCTGGCCGCCCCCGTGCTGCTCGACGGCGACCCGCCGGCCGCGTCGGTGGCCGCCCTCGCCGCGCACCTCGGCGACGCCGCCCGACGCAGCGACGCCGTCGGCTTCGCCGAGCTGCTGCCCGAGCGGCGCTGGGTCGAGTCGGCTGGCAACGGGCTGCGCACCGTCGTCGGCCGCGCCGGCCGCGACCGGGTCACCGTCGCCTTCGACGACGCCACCCCGCACTGGCTCGTCGGCGGGCGCACCGGCGCCGGCAAGACCGTCTTCCTGCTCGACGTCCTCTACGGGCTGGCCGCCCGCTACTCGCCGGCCGAGCTCCAGCTCTACCTGCTCGACTTCAAGGAGGGGGTGAGCTTCACCGAGTTCGTCCCCACCCCCCGCGACCCGTCCTGGCTGCCGCACGCGCGGGCGGTCGGCATCGAGTCCGACCGGGAGTACGGCGTCGCCGTGCTGCGCGAGCTGCGCCGCGAGCTGTCGCGGCGGGCCACCACCCTCAAGCGGCACGGCGTCACGAAGCTCGCCGACCTGCCCCGCGACACCCCGCTGCCCCGCATCGTGGCGGTGATCGACGAGTTCCACGTGCTCCTCGCCGGCAACGACGCGCTGGCCCGCGAGTCGGTCGACCTGCTGGAGGAGCTGGCCCGCAAGGGCCGCTCGTACGGCGTGCACCTCGTGCTGGCCAGCCAGAGCATGACCGGCGTCGAGGCGCTCTACGGCCGGGCCGAGGCGATCTTCGGCCAGTTCGCGCTGCGGGTGGCGCTGCCCGGTGGCGGCGGGGTGCTCGACCCGCTGAACGAGGCCGCCCAGACCCTGCCGGTCGGCTCGGCCGTGCTCAACACCGCGGCCGGCGCGGTCGGCGCCGACACCGTCGTCCGCTTCCCCGACGCGCACGCCGCCGCCGGGGAGCTGGCCGGGCTGCGCCACGAGCTGTGGCAGGCCCGACCGGCGGGCGGGCGTCCCCCGTCGGTCTTCAAGGGCTACGAGGCCGCCCACGTCGAGGACGACCCGACGTTCGCCGGGCTGCGTCCGGGCGGGCGCCGGCCGCTGGCCCTGGTCGGGCGTACGGTCGACGTCGAGGGCACCTCAGCGCTGTTCATGATGGACGCGACCCCCGGCCGGCACCTGGCCGTGGTCGGCACCTCGGCCACCGGCGCGGAGGTGCTGCGCGCGGCCACCCTGAGCCTCGCCCGGCAGCACGCTCCGGGCGACGCCCGTTTCCTGCTCGCCGCGCTGGTGACCGCCGCCGAGCCCGCCGCCGACGACACCGCCGCGACCCTGGCCGCCGCCGGCCACCCGGTCGACCGCCTCGACGCGACCGGGCTGCGCCGCCACCTCGGCACCCTCGCCGCCGCACCGTCCGCTCCCGACGAGCCGGGCGGCCCCGCGGCGGACGGCAGCGCCCCGGTGGCCGGCCGCACCTATCTCGTCGTCTTCGGCGTCGACGCCGCCAGCGGGGTGCTCGCCGCCACCGACCCGGACACGTTCCGCTCCGGCCACGACGACCTGCGAGCCGTGCTGCGCCAGGGGCCGGGGCAGGGGACGCACCTGCTGGGCTGGTGGCGCGGGCTGCGCCGCCTCGCCGACGACCTCGGCGGCGCCCACAACCGCGACGACGTCGCCTGCCTGGTCGCCCTGAACGTGCCCGGCGCCGAGCTGGGGCTGCACCTCGGCGTGCACGACCTCGCGTACGCGCCCCGGCCCGACCGGGCGCTCCTGGTCGACCGGCACGACCAGCGCACCCGACTCATCGTGCCGTTCGCCCGCGACGGGCACGGCCCGGACGGGGAGGACTGAGGCGTGTCCACCTTCGACGAGTACGCGGCGCTGGCCCGGCAACTCGCCGAGCGGCGGCGGGCCGGCGAGCGCGGTGCCGCCGCCGACGCCGACCGGCGCCGCAACCTGCATGCCGCCGCGGACTACCTCCAGCACCGGCTCACGGCCCAGGGGCAGCGCCTCGACCAGCTCGGCCAGGCCATCGGCATCCCGGCGTCCAGCGTCCCCACCGGCCCCGCCCCCGCGCCGCCCGCCGCGCCGGGGACCGCACCCGCACCGCAGGCGGGGCCGCACGGAACCGGCCAGCACGCGACCGCGCCACACGGCGGCGAGCCGTCCGTCGGGCCGCACGGCAGCGCGCCGCAGGCGCCCATCGTCCCCGGCTCCGGGGCGCCCGCCGCGTCGGGCGGCGACGGAGGTCGCGGTGGGGCCCCGTTCGCCGGCGCCGGACCGGGGGAGGGGGAGTCCGCCAGCGCAGCCGGCGCGCCGGGGCGGCCGGGCGTCGGGGCGTACCCCCAGGTGGGGGTGGGGGAGACGAGGCTGGCGTTGCCGACGGCGGTGAGCCCGGCGGCGGGCGGGGTGCCGGCCCCGCGCCCGGCGGAAGTCGACCCGACCGTCGAGCTGGAGCTGGCCCGACGCTACGCCGACGAGTCCGACCGGCACGGGCAGCAGACCGAGCTGCTCGCGCAGCGGCCGGCGCTGCTGCCGGACTGGTCGCCGGTGGCCCGGGCGGTCGCCGTCTACGCGGGCTGCGCGGCCGTCGGCGCGATCCTCATGATGATCATGGTGTTCGCCTCCGGCGTCGGGCTGGTCGACGGCTTCACCCTCGGCGCGTGGATCTGCGCGGGGCTGCCGGCGCTCTCCTTCTTCGCCGGCTACCTGGTGCTCGGCCGCTGGGGGCGACCGGCCATGGTCGCCGGCACCCCGCCCCGCTACGTGCACCTGGGCTTCCTGATCTGCTTCGCGGCCGTGCCGGTCGCCTACGTGGCGTTCCTGCTGCTGTTCCGCGTCCTACGCTGAGCAGGCTCCACACCGGCCCATCGACGCGTCGGAGATCCCGCCACCGCCACCGGTGTCTCCTGGTAATGGGCAGCCGGGCCTGTCGAGCTGCCCCGCCCACGAGACCACCTTCCAGTACGGGCCCGCGACGCTCGCGGGATGTCACCGGTGGAACACCAGGGGTGTCACCGGGGTCGGGAGGCAACCATGGTGTTCCACCGACCGCTGGCTCGCCCTCGCGCCGGACACCGGTGGCCGCCGCCAGCCGGTGTCGTGCGCGAGGTCGCCGTGCCGCTGACGTGTTCGTGGGGGTGCCCGGCGGCTGTCAGTGGGATCGGATGGGCACCCAGTCCGTGAAGCGCCTGTGCAGGTCCGTCGACTGCGCGCCGGGGATCTGCTGGGCGAGCTGCTCGGCGGCTTCCTCCCGCAGCGTCACGAGGTGCACCATGAGCCCTGGCATGTCGCCCCGGTACCTCGCGAGGAGAAGCAGCTTCGCCGGGGAGCAGGGCCAGGCGATCCCGCAGGCCCGGCAGCGCCACGTCGGGCGGGACGGCACGTGGTCGCGGAGCGACGTGCTCACCGGCTGGTCCTCGCGTTTCGCCGGGCCGGAGTGCGGCGCGCGGCCGAGGGCGTCTGCGTGGGACGCATCCCGTCGGGCCGCACGTACAACTCGCGGCGGTCGGTCGCCTGGCCGCGCGCGTCGAGCTGGTACGCCTCGATCCACGTCCAGCCGTGGTAGGTGACCAGGTCGGTCCGCTCGCGGATCACCCGTACCGTGATCGGCGTGGCGAACTGCGGCGACGCCTCGCGCGTCAGCAGGTACACGCCGGGGCTCACCCGGGGCGTGCCGTCCTCGCGGGTGCCGGCCGTCGCGGCGGCGGGGCGCGTCGCCCAGTGCGACGCCGGTACGGCATTCGCGGGCCTCGGCACGGGCACGGACGCCTCCTTCCGTCGGTGAGTTGGAACGGGGGTCGCTGCGGATGCTCGCCAGCAGCGACCCCCGTGACGTGCGCGCCCGCGAGGTCGGGGGGACCGATTCCGCCGGGCGCGACGCCCTCCTTCCACCCTGGACGAACGCCCCCTAGGCTCGGAACAGTCACCGCCCGATCGCGGAACGTAGTAGGTGGTCCGGGGCTGGCGGGGAACGGTGCGGAGAGTCGTGGAAGGGCGTGGAGGTCGTGGGAATCTCGCCGTCGGAGTACCTTCTTCGTGAGCTGCGGCGGCGCCGGGCGGCCGCCGGGTTGACCCAGGCGCAGCTCGGTGAGCTGGTCTTCTGCTCGGACTCCCAGGTGAGCGCGATCGAGACCGGTACGAAGCCGCCGACCGCGCCCTACCTGGCCGCCGTCGACAGGGCGCTGGACACCGGCGGATACTTCGCGACGCTCTGGAACGAGCTGGTCAAGGGCGACGCCGCGCCAATCTGGCTGCGCGAGTGGATACAAATCGAACGCGAGGCGACCGCGCTGCGCTGGTACGAGCACGCGTTCGTGCCGGGACTTCTCCAGACCGAGGCGTATGCCCGAGCGACCTTCCGGGCGGCGCGGACGCCGGTCGCCGAGTTGGACCAGCGGGTCGCCGCGCGGATGGAGCGGCATGCGGTGCTCGCCCGGCTGCCGAGCCCTCAGCTCTTCGTGGTGCTCGACGAGATGGTCGTCCGGCGGGAGTTCGGCGGTCCCGGCGTGATGGCCGAGCAGCTCGAACACCTGCTGACCTGCGCCGAGCAGCCGCATATCCAGGTGCAGGTCGTGCCGCTGTCCGCTGGCGTCTACCCAGGACTGGCCGGAACGTTCATCCTGGCCGACCTGCCTGACGGCTCGCGTGCGGGCTGTGTGGACCATCAGTTGGAGTCCCAGACCACCGGGCAGCCGGACGCGATTGCCCGCCTAGGGCTGGCGTGGGACGCTGTGCGAGGCGAAGCCCTCCCGCTGAGGCAATCCCTCGACGTGCTCAAGGAGGCGGCGAAGACATGGACAAGCTGACCGGTGCGCGCTGGCGCAAGTCGTCCCGCTCGTCGACCAACGGCGGCGTGTGCGTCGAGGTGGCCGACAACCTGCCCGGCGTCGTCGGCGTACGGGATTCGAAGGACCCGGCCGGTCCCGCGCTGGTCTTCACCCCGACGGCCTGGCGGGCCTTCGTCGCCCGGCTCGCCGACCGCGCCTGACGCTCGGCTGACCGAGGCGGGCGGCTGTCGCCTGACGACGCGGACGCGCCGCTGCCACCCGAGCCGTCGCGTGGAGAGCGTGGCAGCACCCCGGACGCCGTACGTGGACGATGCGTCGACCGGACACCCCGTATGATCGACGGCGGTTTATGTCCGTTGACCACGGGGGTTTCGATGGGAATTCGACGAGGAATAGCCGGACTGGTGGCCGTGGCGTCGGTGGTGGCCGGCGGGACCGGCCTGCCGTCGGCCGCGTCGGCGGCGGAGGTGGCCGCGACGGCGGCCGACGTGGGCCCACCGTGCGTGCGGGAGAACCTGACGCTGCCCGCCGGGTCGTGGCAGCGGATCGACGTCGTCCACGCCGACCCCAGCGGCCGGTTCCAGCTCGCGTACGGGACCGACACCTCCTGGCGCGAGCACGTCGTCCGGTGGGACAACGGCGTGCCGGCCAACCTCGGCACGCCGCCCGGATCGCTCGGGGAGATCAACGCGCAGGGCGACTTCGTCGGCAACAGCTACTCCGAGGACGGGCTCTACCGCAGCACCGCGTGGCGATACTCGGCCGGTCAGGTGACCACGCTGCCGGGCCTGCCCGACAGTGTGCAGACCATCGCGAGCGCCATCGCCGGGGACGGCACCGTGGTCGGGTGGGTGCGGTCCGCCGACGGGCGAGCGACGGCGGTGACCTGGGCCCCGGACGACACCGTACGGGCGCTGCCGGGTGCCGGCGACAGCCGGGCGATCGACGTCGACGCCGACGGCACCGTCATCGGTTTCGTGGCCGGCAAGCCGGTGCGGTGGGCGCCCGACGCCCAGCCGGAGCAGCTGCCCGGCTACGCGGGCGACCCGGACGCGTTCTGGGAGCTGGCCGGGATCAGCGCCGGTGTGGTGGTGGGCCAGGAACACACCGGGAACACGTCGCTGGCTCTGACGTGGGCGCCCGGTGCGGCCCCGACCCTGCTCGCCGAGGGGGCGGTGACGCACGCGGTCAACGCGCGCGGCTCGGTCGCCTACGAGCAGACGTACGAGAACAAGCAGTGGCTCCGGCGGGACGGCGTCGACCGGGCGCTGCCGTCCGGGTCGTCGCCCTATTCGATCACCGACGTCGCCGCGCTGACCGACGACGACATCGCGTACGGCAACGTCTCCTCGACCCCGGTCCGGTGGGTCTGCGCCTGACCGGGTCGGTCCAGCTCCGAGCGTGACGCGGAGGCCCGGTTCGGATCTCCGAACCGGGCCTCCGCCGTAGCTGCCAGCCAGGCGATCAGGCGCGCTCGACGATGACGACCGGGATCTCCCGGTCGGTCTCCTTCTGGTAGCGGGCGTAGGTGGGGAAGACCTCGGTCATCGCCTCCCACAGCCGGGGCCGCTCCTCGGCGGTGGCGGTGCGCGCCGTGCCCCGGAACTTCTCGGCCCCGACCTGCACCTCCACCTGTGGGTCGGCGCAGAGGTTGAGGTACCAGTTCGGGTGCCGCGCCGCCCCGCCGTTGGACGCCACCAGCAGGTAGCGGTCGCCGTCGCGGCCGTAGATGAGCGCGGTCCGCCGCAGCGTGCCCGACCGGCGCCCCCGGGTGGTGACCAGCAGGGCGTCGTAGCCGTGGTACTTCCCGCCGTCGGCGCCGTCGGTCTCCACGTAGCGGCGCACGTGACTGGCCACCCACTCGACCGGGCTGTCCTGAATGGTTTCCCCCATCGACACAGCCTAGCGGTGGCACCGTGACGGCGAGGCCCGCGCCGGGGATGGTCAGGGGTCGGTGAGCAGCAGCCAGTCGTCGTCGAGCGGGGCGACGGCGGTCCCTTCGGGCCACACGTGCGGGCCGGCGGCCGTCGCCCGCGCCTGGTCCACCAGCGGACGCCGGGCGAACGTCGCCCCGTCGAAGGTGACCGGGCCGAGGAAGCGGGCCCGGCCGAAGTTCGCCGCCCCCTCGAACCGGGCCCCCTCGAACCAGGTCTGGTCGCCGAACTCGGTCCACCGGAACAGGGCCATGTCCGCGAAGCGGGCCGCCTCCGCGTGCGCCTGCACCCGTTCCCGGTGCGCCTGGTCCTGTGCGGCGACGGCCTCCTGGTGCCGCTGGGCCCGCTCGCTGATCCACTGGCGCCGGGCGGCGAGCAGCAGCGCGAGCCCGCCGCCGGTGCCGGCGACCACGGTCAGCCCGGTGCGGATGGCGTCGATGCGCAGTGTGGCGCGGGTGTCCGGCTGGGCGGCGCGGTCGGCCTCGCCGAGCAGCCAGTCGAGCACCAGCCAGCCGAGCAGCGCGGCGAGAAGCAGCCCGACGACCACCAGCCACCACGGCATCACCCGCAGCGGCTCTTCGCGGGGCGGTGTCGGACGCACGGGTCACAGCATGCCACCGCACCCGGGCCGGCGCGGGGCACCGTCCGCCGTGGACGGACTCCGCCGGGATTGCCGGTTTGTGCTTCCGGCGCGACAAGGGGTTACCGGGCCGTAACTTGTGATTGACGTTTGTGGATTAGGACCATCATCATCGTCTCCACGATCGATCGGAACCGCCCCCACCCCCGCCCCGCCCGGTTGCACCGGGTTCCTCCATGGGAGGTGCAGCTTTGCTGCTCCGAAAGATCGTCCCCGCCCTCGCCGTCATGGTCGCCGCCGTGCTCGCCGCCCCCGCCACGGCCGCTGTCGCGGCCCCCGACCGGCCCTCGGCCAGCACCGACCGGAGCGCCGCCGACCCGGCCGCCTCCGCCTCCGGGGACAGCGTCACCAGCACCGCCGCCGAGATCGCCGCCGCCGCGGCAGGTAACCCCGTCATCGTCGTCGGTGGCCTCAGCGGCATCGCCTCCGCATACGGGCCGCTGGCCTCCCGGCTGCGCGTCGACGGGTACCGGGTCTGGGTCTACCAGCTGCCCAACCTCGGGCTCGGCGACATCCCCACCTCGGCCCGCGCGTTCAGCAGCTTCGTCGGGCAGGTTCGCGCATCGACCGGCGCGGCGAAGGTCGACGTCGTCGCCCACTCCGAGGGCGGCCTGGTGTCCCGGTACTTCATCAAGAGCCTGGGCGGGGCCAGCAGCATCGACCGCTACGTCAGCCTCGGCACCCCGCAGTACGGCACGTACGTGGCCAACATCGTGAAGTTCCTCGGCCTGGGCAGCTGCGCCGGCATCGTCGCCTGCCAGCAGATGTCGATCGGCTCGTCGTTCCTCGCCGGCCTCAACGCGGGCGACGACACCCCCGGCGCGGTCCGCTGGACGGCGGTGCGCACCCTCCAGGACGAGCTGGTGCGCCCCGTCGACAACGCCACACTGGCCGACGGGGCGACCAACGTGCTGATCCAGTCGGCGTGCCCCCTGCGGGTCGTCGGGCACCTCGGCCTGGTGCTCGACGGCACCACGTACACGGTGATCCGGCAGGCGCTGCGCGGGGAGGCGATCCGCCCCAACTGCCTCGCCCTGTAGCGCTCACGCGGGAGGCGGGCGGCCGTGCGCCGCCCGCCCTCCGCGCGTCGTCAGGCGGCCTTGGCGAGGGCCTCGTACTCGTCGTCGGTCAGCCGCACCTCGGCGGCGGCCACGTTCTCCTCCAGGTGCGCCACCGACGACGTGCCCGGGATCGGCAGCATCACCGGCGACCGGCGCAGCAGCCAGGCGAGGGCGAGCTGGGCGGGCGTCGCGCCGTGCCCGGTGCTGATCGCGTCCAGCGGGCCGCCGGGCCGGGCCAGGTTGCCGGTGGCGATCGGGAACCAGGGGATGAACGCGAGGTCGTTGCGCTCGCAGTGCTCCAGGACGGACTCCGCGCTGCGGTCCGCCAGGTTGTAGAGGTTCTGCACCGAGACGATCGGGGTGATGGCGCGGGCCGCCTCGATCTGCTCGACGGTCACCTCGGACAGGCCGATGTGCCGGATCTTGCCCTCCTGCTTGAGCAGCGCCAGCTCCCCGAGCTGGTCGGCGAGCGGCACCTGCGGGTCGATCCGGTGCAGCTGGTAGAGCCCGATGGCCTCCAGGCCGAGGTGCCGCAGGCTCAGCTCGCACTGCTGGCGCAGGTACTCCGGGCGCCCCACCGGCCGCCAGTCGCCAGGGCCGGAACGGGTCAGGCCGGCCTTGGTCGCGATGACCAGGTCGTCGGCGTACGGGTGCAGGGCCTCGCGGATCAGCATCTCGCTGACGAAGGGGCCGTAGGAGTCGGCCGTGTCGATGAACGTGACGCCCAGCTCGTACGCCCGGCGCAGCACCCGCACGGCCTCGGCCGGGTCCTTCGGGTCGCCCCACACGCCGGGGCCGGTGAGCTGCATGGCCCCGTAGCCGAGCCGGTCGACCTGGAGGTCGCCCCCGATCCGGTACGTCCCGGAGGCCTTCGCGGGCTGCTTACCAGCGTCGTTCGCCATGCGTGGATTCCCCATCCTGTCTCTCTTCGTCTCCAGCGGCCAATCTAGCCACCATCGGTGGGGCTTTCCCGCCGATCGTCGCCCGCACCACCGCCGGGGCGGATCGAGACCGGGATCACCCGCCGTCGGGCCGTACGTGCACCGGGGCCGGCACGTGGTCGAGGTGGGTGTCCCGGAAGGGCCGGGTCAGCGGGCACGGGTCGAGCCGCAGGGCTTCGAGGATGGTCCGATGTTGGCACTCGGCGAACAGGCGGGGCTCACCGTCGAGCGGGACCTCCCCGCGCAGCGCCGCGCCGAGTGCGCCGACGTCGACCGCGCCGACGCCCAGCGGGGCGAAGACGCCCGGGTCGTCGCCGCTCGGGCCGGGCGGCGGTGGGGCGTCGACCGGGTAGATCGTGCCGTCGAAGCCGGCGAGCACCTCGTTGTCGTCGTCGTCCCAGTACTCCGTCACCCAGCCCTGGTCGGAGAGGTAACGGTGTGCCTCCCGACCGCCGGCGTGCACGCTGGCCCGCATGACGCTGGAGTCGAAGACGTCGAAGGCGACCGCCGGCTCGCGCGTGAGCAGGGTGATCAGCTGCGCCAGGTCGTCGACCTCGGCGTAGCCGCTCTCCTCCTCCTCGCGCGGGACGACCGCCCACCGGCCCTCGCCGACCTGCGTCACGTACGCCTCGGTGCCGACGTCCGTCAGCACCCTGCGGATCTCCGCCAGGCCGCCCACGGCCAGGATCGTCTGGTAGCTCGTTCCCACGCCGGCAGCGTAGGGCGGGGGTGGGACAGCGTCCGGCTCTCGCGCTCCGGGCCCCTCCACGGCATCGCCGGGAAAACGACGCGCCCGGGCCGCAACCGGGCCGGGTCGCGGACGAAGTTGACCGGAGCGCCCGTGCCGGCCGCCCGCCCGTGCGACGCTGGGCCGTGCCGGCTCGGCGTCGACCACGGGTCGCCGCGTGCGGCGCGACGCGGGAGGGGGCGCCATGACGGGAGTGCCGCAGGTCGACTTCGCGCTCGACACGTACGAGTGCATCGTGCTGTATCCCGGCGCGGCCGGACGGGCGCTGCCGGCGGAGACGGTGCAGCGGTTGCAGGCCGAGCACCTGGCGCACATGCAGGCCCTGCAACGGCGGGGGATCATCCTGGTCGCCGGCTCGGTGGACGGCCCGGCCCGCGAGCCCGACCCGCCGATCGGCTTCGGCCTGGCCCGCACCGGCTCGGTGGACGACGTGCGCAGCGTGATGGAGGCCGACCCGGCCGTCCAGGCGGGGCTCTACCGGGTCGACGTGCTGACCTTCCTCTGCCCGGAGGGCTCCCTGGACTTCCCGCTGGTCAAGACGCAGAGCTGAGCCGCCCACCGGCCACGGCGACGACGCCCCGTGCGGAGGCGGTCGCCGTCCGGCTTGGAAACGACGCCGGCCGCATCCGCAGCGGGCCGGGCGGCCCTGCGTCACCCCGCCTCAGCGTCGACCCGCGCTTCCGGTGGAGTCGGCCCGCGCGCCGGGGAGCACCCGGTTGTCCGTTCGCGCCGGGGGCGTACGATTCCGGGCGCGCGGTCGCCGATGCCCGCCGCCTCAACGTTCCGGCGTGGGTTCCGCCCGCCGGCTGCGCGCGTGACGCGCGTCGTTGGACAATGTTCCGCAGTCCGCAAGAGGGTCGGCCCTCGGCCCGACCCGGAGGAGAGACTAGCCTGATGGGCGTGACACGCCGCGCGAAGATCGTCTGCACTCTTGGCCCTGCCACCTCGTCGCCGGAGCGCATCCGGGGCCTCGTCGAGGCCGGCATGAACGTGGCGAGACTCAACTTCAGCCACGGCAGCCACGAGGATCACGAGGCGGTGTACCGGCTGGTCCGCGAGGCCGCGGAAGCCGCCGGCCGGCCGGTGGCCGTGCTCGCCGACCTACAGGGCCCGAAGATCCGGCTCGGCCGGTTCGCCGACGGCCCGCACGAGTGGCGCACCGGCGACTCGGTCGTCATCACCGGTGACGACGTGCTCGGCACCAAGGAGCGGGTCTCCTGCACCTACCGCAAGCTTCCGCAGGAGGTGAAGCCCGGCGACCGGCTGCTGATCGACGACGGCCGGGTCGCCGTCGAGGTCACCGACGTCACCGGCAACGACATCCGCTGCCTGGTCACCGAGGGCGGCCCGGTCTCCAACAACAAGGGCGTCTCGCTGCCGAACGTGGCGGTCAGCGTGCCGGCGATGTCCGAGAAGGACGCCGAGGACCTCCGGTTCGCCCTCGGGCTGGGCGTCGACCTGATCGCGCTCTCCTTCGTCCGGTCGGCGGACGACATCAAGCTGGTGCACGGCATCATGGCCGAGGAGGGTGTGCACCGCCCCGTGCTGGCCAAGGTGGAGAAGCCCGAGGCGGTCGACTGCCTGGAGCAGATCGTGCTGGCCTTCGACGGCGTCATGGTCGCCCGCGGCGACCTCGGCGTCGAGCTGCCGCTCGACCAGGTGCCGCTGGTGCAGAAGCGTGCCGTACAGCTCTGCCGGGAGAACGCCAAGCCGGTCATCGTGGCCACCCAGATGCTCGACTCCATGATCGAGAACTCCCGGCCGACCCGCGCCGAGGCCTCCGACGTGGCCAACGCCGTGCTCGACGGCGCGGACGCGGTGATGCTCTCCGGCGAGACCAGCGTCGGCAAGTACCCGGTGCTCACCGTCAGCACCATGGCGAAGATCGTCACCACCACCGAGTCCGGCTCGATCGGCGTGCCGCGCCTGCAGCACGACCCCCGTACGCACGGTGGCGCGCTCACCGTCGCCGCCTCCTCGATCGCCCGGGCCATCGGCGCCAAGGCCCTGGTCGCCTTCTCGCAGACCGGCGACACCGTGCGGCGGTTGTCCCGGCTGCACTGCGACCTGCCGCTGCTCGCCTTCACTCCGGTGCCCGAGGTGCGCAACCAGCTCGCCCTCTCCTGGGGCGTGGAGACGTTCCTGATGCCGTTCGTCGAGCACACCGACGACATGTTCCGGCAGGTCGACCAGGCGCTGCTCGGGCTCGACCGGGCCAACCCCGGCGACTACGTGGTGATCGTCGCCGGCAGCCCGCCCGGCACTCCCGGCTCGACCAACACGCTGCGCGTACACCAGCTCGGGTCGCTGGTCGACGCGGCGTCGGCGCGGGCCTTGCAGTGAGCGACGCGGACGTCGCGGTCGGGCAGGCCGCGGTCGACCAGCTCCTGGAGGTGCTCGACCTGGAGCACACCGGCGGGATGACCTTCCGGGGGATGAGCCCCCCGGTCGGTCCCCAGCGGGTGTACGGCGGCCAGGTCGCCGGCCAGGCGCTGGTCGCCGCCGGACGCACCGTCGACCCGGCCCGCTTCGTGCACTCCCTGCACGGCTACTTCGTCCGCCCGGGCGACCCGGCCGAGCCGATCGTGTACGAGGTGGAGAACGTCCGCGACGGCCGCTCCTTCTCGGTGCGCCGCTCGGTGGCGCTCCAGCACGACAAGCCGATCTTCTTCATGTCGGCGTCGTTCCAGCGGACGGAGGAGGGCCTGGACCACCAGGCCCCCACCCCGCCCGACGTGCCGGGCCCGGACGAGGTCCCGACGATGACCGACCGGCTCGCCCGCTATCCGGAGCGGCTCGGCATCTGGGCGCAGATCCCGCGCCCGATCGACGTCCGCTACGTCGGCGAGCCCGGCTGGGTACGCCCCGGCGACCGGCCCCCCGACCCCCACCAGCGGGTCTGGATGCGGATCGACGGCAGGCTGCCCGACGACCCGCTGCTGCACGCCTGCGCGCTGGCCTACGCCTCCGACCTGACGCTGCTGGACTCGGTGCTCTCGGTCCACGGCGAGGTCTGGGGCCCGGGCGGCGTGGTCGGTGCCAGCCTCGACCACGCGCTCTGGTTCCACCGGCCGTTCCGCGCCGACGACTGGTTCCTCTACGACTGCTGGAGCCCGTCGGCCTCCGGCGCGCGGGGGCTCGCCACCGGCCGCATGTTCACCACGGACGGGCGGCACATCGCCAGCGTCGTGCAGGAAGGGCTGCTGCGTCGCGTCGGCGACTGACCTCGGCGACACATCGCCACCGGCCGATCGGCTGAGGGGTGATCGTCCGGGCGGGGCG
Organism: Micromonospora sp. NPDC047812; assembly: GCF_040704175.1. NCBI lineage: Bacteria > Bacillati > Actinomycetota > Actinomycetes > Micromonosporales > Micromonosporaceae > Micromonospora > Micromonospora sp. NPDC047812. The sequence goes on from NZ_JBEYRY010000003.1 coordinate 482,699, forward strand.
GCCAGGCGACTAACCTTGCCGCATGCGCCTCTCCGCCCGGGTCGACTACGCCCTCCGCGCGGTCGCCGAGCTCGCCTCGGTGACCGGCGACGCCGGGCCCGGGCGAAGCCGGCCCGTGACCGCCGACCAGATCGCCCGCGCCCAGGAGATCCCGCCGAAGTTCCTGGAGAGCATCCTGCTGCAACTGCGCCGGGGCGGCATCGTGCAGGCCCAGCGCGGCCCGGAGGGCGGCTACTGGCTGGCCCGGCCGGCGGGGGAGATCTCGCTGGCCGAGGTGATCCGGGTGATCGACGGCCCGCTCGCGCACGTACGCGGGCAGCGGCCCGAGGAGCTCGGCTACCACGGCGCGGCCCGGGCCCTCCAGGAGGTCTGGATCGCCCTGCGGGCCAGCGAGCGCGAGATCCTGGAACTGGTCACCGTCGCCGACGTGGCCGGCGGCACCCTGCCGGGCCGGGTCGTCGAGCTGGCCGCCGACCCCCGCGCCTGGACCTGACCCGCAGCCCCCGGCTGTGGCCCCGGACCCGCTCCCCGTCTGGTCCGCCGCCTCACCGGACGGCAGTCCCGGTGTGGCCCCGGGACCTGACCTGGTCCCGTGTCCGGGCCGTTGCCGTCGCCCTCGTTCCCCGCTTCGGCACGCGCTGGTCGCCGCACCTGGTCCCGTGTCCGTGTCCGGTCCCGTCGCCCTCGTTCTCCGCTCGGGCACGCGCCCGTCGCCGCCCCGCCCGGCCCGGGTGGCGGCGGCCGGTCGGCGGCTGTCGTCTCACTGACCGGTTGGAGGCTTGACCGGGGCACGCCCCGTGCCGCATTGTCGACCAAGTCGATAGGAGATGCCGAAAAGTCAGGGGGCGCTCGTGCGCAAGCTGCTGGTCCTCGCGCTGGTCGGGCTCGCCGCGCAACTCGTCGACGGCGCGCTCGGCATGGCGTACGGGCTGACCTCCTCCACGTTGCTGCTGCTCGTCGGGGTGGCGCCGGCCGCCGCGTCGGCGTCGGTGCACCTGGCCGAGATCGGCACCACGCTCGCCGCCGGGGTGTCGCACTGGCGGTTCGGCAACGTCGACTGGCGGGTGGTCGGCCGGATCGCCCTCCCCGGCGCCGTGGGCGCGTTCGCCGGGGCGACCTTCCTCAGTTCGATCTCCACCGAGTCGGCCGCCCCCTGGATGGCCGGCATCCTGTTCACCCTCGGCGCGTACCTGCTGGTGCGCTTCTCCCGGCCCCTGCGGACCGATCGGCGCGGCGGCCGGCTGCGGAGCCGCTTCCTCGGCCCCCTCGGCCTGGTCGCCGGCTTCGTCGACGCCACCGGCGGCGGCGGATGGGGCCCGGTGGCCACGCCGGCCCTGCTGGTCAGCGGGCGGATGGAGCCGCGCAAGGTGATCGGTTCGGTGGACACGTCCGAGTTCGTGGTCGCCGGCGCCGCCAGCCTCGGTTTCCTGATCGGCCTCGGCTCCGAGGGCTTCCTGCTGCCCATGGTGGCCGCGCTGCTCGTGGGCGGCCTGATCGCCGCGCCGATCGCGGCCTGGCTGGTGCGCATCGTCCCCGCCCAGCTGCTCGGCGCGGCGATCGGCGGCGTGATCGTGCTGACCAACGCCCGCACGCTGATGCGCTCGGCCGACCTCGGCGGCCCGGCCCGGCCCGCCGTCTACGTCCTGCTGGCCGTCGCCTGGGCCACCGCCCTCGCACTGGCCGTCCGGGCGCTGCTGCGCACCCGCCGTCAGCGGGCCGTCGCCGCAGCCGCCCTCGCGGCCGACACCCTGACCGACGCCCCGTCGGTGGCGACCGCCGCGCCGGCCGACCGGCCCGCGGTCCCTGGCGCGGCCGAGTCGTTGCCGCGCTCCCCGGAACCCGCGATCACCCCTCAGCCGGCGACGGCCGGCGCCCCCGACCACCGCTGACCCACCTCCCGGCGGAGATCTTGGTAGGGAAGTGCCCCCGGAGGGGCCGTTTCCCACCAAGATCTCCGGGGGCCTCCGCCGTGCGCGGCGCTCCGCCGCGCGTGCGTCTCCGCCGTGTGCGGCGTCTCCGCCGTGTGTGGCGAGCGCGCCGTGGGCGGTTGTCCTGGGGCGGGTGGCGGCGTGCTGCCGGACACTCGCTTCTCGGCGTGACCGTCGGTGGGTCGGGTCGTCAGTGGGGGAGGAGGGCGGTCGCGGCGTCGGCGAGGAGGGTCCACGCCTCGTCGACGTGGACCTCGGTGGTCTGCGGGGAGCCGACGGCCAGGCGCAGCGTGTAGCGGCCGTTGACCCGGGTGTGCGTCAGGTGCACCCGGCCGGTGGCGTTGACCCGGGCCAGCAGCTCCGCGTTGACCTTGTCGTCCGCCGCCAGCCGGAAGCACACCAGCGAGTACGGGTGCGCCCCCACCAGCGCGAACCGGTCGTCGGCGCGGACCCGGTCGGCGAACCGGGCGGCGAGCGCCACGCCGGAGCGGATGTGCGCGCGCAGCCCCTCGGCGCCGTACCAGCGCAGCACGAACCAGAGCTTCAACGCCCGGAACCGGCGGCCCAGCGGCACCTGCCAGTCCCGGTAGTCGATCACCGCGCCAGACTCGGTGGCGGCGTTGCGCAGGTACTCCGGCAGCACACTCAGCGCCTCGATCAGCTCCGCCGTGTCGGCCACCCAGAACGCGTCGCAGTCGAAGCCGGTGAGCAGCCACTTGTGCGGGTCGAAGCAGTACGAGTCGGCGTACTCCAGGCCGACGTGCCCGAACCGCAGCTCCGGGCAGACCGCCGCCGCTCCCGCGTACGCGGCGTCGACGTGCAGGAAGACGCCGTACTCGGCGCAGATCGCGCCGATCTCCGGCAGCGGGTCGATCGCGGTCGTGGAGGTGGTGCCGACGGTGGCCACCACGATCGCCGGGACGACGCCGGCCGCCACGTCCGCCTCGATGGCCGCGCGCAGCGCCGCCGGGGACATCGCCTGCGTCTCCGGGTCGACCTCGACCGGTCGTACGCCGTCGGCGCCCAGCCCGGCGATCCGCGCGGCCTTCTCGATGGACGAGTGGCCCTGGGTCGAGGCGTAGGCGCGGTAGCGGCGGTCGACGCCGACCTCGCGCCACCGGCCGCCGCTGGCGCGGTGCAGCGCGACCAGGGTGGCCACCAGCGTCGCCGAGGACGCCGAGTCCTGGATCACCCCGCCGCCCCCGGAGCCGGAGCGGAACCGCTTCGGCAGGTCCAGCAGGTCGGCGAGCCAGTCCAGCAGCACCGTCTCCAGCTCGGTGCACGCCGGCCCGGTCGCCCAGAGCATCCCCTGCACGCCCAGCCCGGCGCTGACCAGGTCGCCCAGCACGCTCGGCCCGGAGGTGTTGGCCGGGAAGTAGCCGAAGAAGCCGGGGTGCTGCCAGTGCGTCAGACCCGGCGTGACCAGGGCGTCCAGGTCGGCCAGGACCGCCTCCACCGGCTCGCCGTGCTCCGGCGGGCCGGCCGGCAGCCGGGCGGCCACCGTCCCGGGCGGGTCCTGCGAGGTCACCGGGCGCCGCTCCAGCGTCGCCCAGTAGTCGGCGATCCAGTCCACCACGGCGTGCCCGGCGCGGCGGAACTCGTCCGGGGTCATGTGCTCAGCCACGCCCTGAGTCGATCAAGAATCCGGGCCCGGGGCAAGGGAAGCGCCGAGGGTCCCCGACGCGGAGGACGCCGGGAGAGGGAGGCCGGGACGGGGGGATGAGCGGATTGTCCGTAGAAGGCGCTTGCCCTAGCATCGCAGGTGCGCGGAGCCACCCCTCGACGTCGCCTGGCCGGGACACCCACGCCGCAGTGACGGCGTCGGGGTGCCGACACCGGACCTGCGGCGTCGACACCGACGCCGGATCGGCGGCGTCGGACCACCGCCGCCAGCGCGGCGTGTCCTCCCGCCGGCCCGGGCAGGCCGACGGCGACGGTTCCCGCGCGCCCGACCTCTCCGGAGGACACCCCCATGCCCGTCACCCACCGCCGCGTCGCGCTGCTCGCCGCGGCCGCCGCGGCCGCACTCGCCGCCGGTACGCTTCCGACCCTCACCGCCGCGGCTGCCGCCGCCGGCTGCCGCGTCGATCACCGGATCACCAACCAGTGGCCGGGCGGCTTCGGCGCCGACGTCACCGTCACCAACCTGGGTGATCCGGTGAACGGCTGGACCCTCACCTGGTCGTACGCCGCCGGCCAGCGGGTCACCCAGGCGTGGAACGCCCTCGTCGACCAGTCCGGCGCCCAGGTGACCGCCCGCAACGTCGACCACAACGCGGTGATCGCCACCGGTGCCGGCACCACCTTCGGCTTCAACGGCTCGTGGGAGGGGAGCAACCCGCCGCCGACCGGCTTCGCCCTCAATGGCACCGTCTGCACCGGCGCCGCGCCCACCGGCGGCCCGACCACGCCACCGCCGAGCAGCCCACCGCCCACGACCCCGCCGCCGACCACCCCGCCGCCCACCACTCCGCCCCCGGCCGGGGCGGTGCAGATGGAGGACCTCGACCGGGGGTTGGTCAGCGTCCGCTCCGGCACCGGCAACCTGATCTCCTGGCGGCTGCTCGGCACCGAGACCGCCGGGGTGGCCTTCAACCTCTACCGCGGCGCGACCAGGGTCAACGGCAGCCCGATCACCGGAGCCACCAACTACCTCGACAGCGGCGCGGCGGCCGACGCGACCTACACCGTGCGCGCCGTGGTCGGCGGCGCCGAGCAGGCCGCCTCCCCGGCCGCGCTCCAGTTCCCCGCCGGTCACCTCGACGTGCCGTTGCAGGTGCCGCCGGGCGCGAGCACGCCGAGCGGCGAGAGCTACACGTACTCGGCCAACGACGCCTCGGTCGGCGACCTCGACGGCGACGGCGACTACGAGTTCGTGGTCAAGTGGGAGCCGTCCAACGCCAAGGACAACTCCCAGTCCGGCTACACCGGCAACGTGTACGTCGACGCGTACACCCTCACCGGCACCCGGCTGTGGCGCGTCGACCTGGGCCGCAACATCCGCGCCGGGGCCCACTACACCCAGTTCCAGGTGTACGACTACGACGGCGACGGCCGCGCCGAGGTGGCCATGAAGACCGCCGACGGCACCCGCTCCGGCACCGGCCAGGTGATCGGCTCCGCCACCGCCGACCACCGCAACTCCAGCGGATACGTCCTCGCCGGCCCCGAGTACCTGACCATGTTCGACGGCCGCACCGGCGCGGTCCTCTCCACCGTCGCCTACGACCCGCCCCGGGGCACGGTCTCCTCCTGGGGCGACAGCTACGGCAACCGCGTCGACCGCTTCCTCGCCGCCACCGCCTACCTCGACGGGCAGCGCCCCTCGCTGGTGATGGCCCGCGGCTACTACACCCGGGCGGTCGTGGCGGCCTGGGACTTCCGCGACGGCACCCTGCGCAAGCGGTGGACCTTCGACTCCAACGCCTCGGGCAACGGCGCCGCCTTCGGCCAGGGCAACCACAACCTCTCCGTCGCCGACGTCGACGCCGACGGGCGACAGGAGATCGTGTACGGATCGGCCACCATCAACGACGACGGCCGCCTGATGTACGCCACCGGGTTCGGCCACGGCGACGCCCTGCACGTCGGCGACCTCGTCCCCGGCCGCGCCGGCCTGGAGGTCTTCACGATCCACGAGTCCGGCAACCAGCCGGCGGCCGACCTGCACGACGCCCGTACCGGCCAGGTCGTCTGGCAGCGGCCGAACAACGGGGGAGCCGAGGGCCCCGGCCGGGGCGTCGCCGCCGACGTCCACGCCGGCAGCCCCGGCGCCGAGTTCTGGGGCGCCGGCACCCACATGACGGACCTCTACGGCGCCACCGGAGCCGTCGTCGGGCGCAGGCCGTCCTCGGCGAACTTCCTCGTCTGGTGGGACGGCGACCCCGTCCGGGAACTGCTCGACGCCACCCGCATCGACAAGTACGGCACGGGCGGCGACACCCGCCTGCTCACCGCCAGCGGCGTGGCGGCGAACAACGGCACCAAGTCCAACCCGGCGCTCTCCGCCGACCTGTTCGGCGACTGGCGGGAGGAGGTCGTCTGGCGCACCAGCGACAGCCGCGCCCTGCGGATCTACAGCACGCCCACGCCCACCGGCACCCGGATCCACACGCTCATGCACGACCCGCAGTACCGGGTCGCGGTCGCCTGGCAGAACACCGCCTACAACCAGCCCCCGCACCCGGGCTTCTTCCTCGGCGACGGCATGGCCGCCCCGCCCACGCCCGACATCCACCTGCGCTGACAGTCGCCCGGCCGGCGACGGCGCCTCGTGGCGCTCCGCCGGCCGGCCACGGGGGTGAAACAGGCACCGGGCCGCAGCCGCGGAATCCGCACAGCTCCGGCCCGGTGCCCCACACCGCGGCATCCCCGACCCGTCCCGACCGGGAATGCCGTACCACCACCGAGGACAAAACTAGGCGCGCCACGCGTCGCCCCGGTGACGCCGACGTGAAGATCGTGTTTCAGCCCTTCCGGAGCAGGCCACCGGCCACGTGCTCGGCGATCAGCTCGTACGAGCGCACCCGGTCGGCCACGTCGTACACCAGCGTGGTCAGCATCAGCTCGTCCGCGCCCGTGCGCGCCAGCAGCTCGCCGAGCTGCCGCCGTACCGTCTCCGGGGAGCCCGTCGCCTGCCCGTCCCGGCGCTGGCGCACGAACTCGCGCTCGGCCTCCGTGTACGGGTACGCCGCCGCCTCGTCCGGCGTCGCCAGGGGCTCGGGCCGCCCCGAGCGCAGCCGCAGGAACGACAGCGCCGCCGGCCCCGCCAGCCACTCCGCCCGCTCGTCGGTGTCCGCGCAGACCGCGTTGACGGCCACCATCGCGTACGGCTGCTCCAGCCACTTCGACGGCCGGAAGTGCTGCCGGTACAGCGCCAGCGCGGGCACCGTGTTCTGCGCGCTGAAGTGGTGCGCGAAGGAGAACGGCAGGCCCAGCAGCCCGGCCAGCTGGGCGCTGAACCCGCTGGAGCCGAGCAGCCAGACGGCCGGCTGCTCGCCGAGGCCGGGGGTGGCCGTGATCGGCCCCGGCCGCTCGCCGCTGAAGTAGTTCATCAGGTCCGCCAGCTCCCGGGGGAAGCCCTCCGCCGACAGCCCCTCCATCGTCCGGCGCAACGCCAGCGCGGTCACCTGGTCGGTGCCGGGGGCGCGGCCGATGCCCAGGTCGATGCGGCCCGGGTGCAGCGCCTCCAGCGTGCCGAACTGCTCGGCCACCACCAGCGGCGCGTGGTTGGGCAGCATCACCCCGCCCGAGCCCAGCCGGATCGTCGACGTGTGCGCCGCCAGGTGCGCGAGCAGCACCGCCGGGGCGGAACTCGCGATGGCCGGCATGTTGTGGTGCTCGGCCACCCAGAACCGGCGGTACCCGAGTTCCTCCGTGCGCCGGGCCAGCTCGGTGGTGTGCCGCAGCGCCGCGCCCGCGGTGGCGCCGGCCGCGACAGGGGCAAGATCGAGAACAGACAGCGGTACGTTGATCACACGTTTGGCCAACCCCGCCCACCTCGGGATTGTTCCCCGGAGCGACCAGGCTCACGGTGCCCGCCGCCCCCGACCGTCGGGTCTCACCCCATGCCGCGCGCCTGCTCGAAGATCAGACTCGTCTGGGTGTGCAGCACCGCCGGGTCCACGGCCAGGTGGTCCAGTACGAAGTCCCGCAGCGCGTCCGCCGAGGCCGCCCGCACGTGCAGCACGTAGTCCTCCGCGCCCGCCACGTGGAACACCGCCACGACCCCCGGCAGCCGCACCGACCGGGCCCGGAACGCGTCCACCGCCGCCCGCTCGTGCGCGGTCAACCGCACCGACACCAGCGCCTGCAACGGCAGCCCCACCGCCGCCGGATCCACCTCGGCGTGGAACCCGCGGATCGCCCCGCGCTCGCGCAGTGCTCGGGTGCGGGTCAGGCACGTCGAGGGGGCCACCCCGACCCGTTCGGCGAGGGCGTTGTTCGGCAGCCGGCCGTCGGCGGCCAGCTCCGACAGGATCGCCCGGTCGGTGTCGTCCAGGTCGGCGAAGCGCCGCACATCATTCGTCGCAAGGGGCATGTAGGCATCATCCATCGAACATGCCCGCGCTTCCAAGCGTAATTACCGAATCATGTTCGGAACTATTGCCGTCGGTTGGCGCTATGTTCGATCCTTCCGGCATGACGACCGTGGACACCAGAGCCGTGCACGCCGGCCGCGACGACCTCGCCGCCCTCGGCGTCCACGTGCCGCCGATCGACTTCTCCACCACCAACCCGCTGCCGTCGGTCGACGCCGGCGGCGACGCGTACGAGGCCCTCGCCACCGGAGGCACCCTCCCCGCCGGGGGCAGCGCCGTCTACCAGCGCCTGTGGAACCCCACCGTGGCCCGCTTCGAGACCGCCCTCGCCGACCTCGAGGGCACCACCGACTCCGTCGCCTTCGCCAGCGGCATGGCCGCCCTCACCGCCACCCTGCTCGCCGCCACCCGGGACGGGAAGCGGCACCTCGTCGCCGTCCGGCCCCTCTACGGCGGCACCGACCACGTGCTCGCCACCGGCCTGCTCGGCACCACCGTCACCTGGGCCCGCGCGGGTGAGGTCGCCGCCGCCGTGCGCCCCGACACCGCCCTGGTGATCGCCGAGACCCCGGCCAACCCCACCCTCGACCTGGTCGACATCGCCGCCCTCGCCCGCGCCGCAGGCGACGTGCCGCTGCTCGTCGACAACACCGTCGCCACCCCCGTGCTCCAGCAGCCCACCCGGCACGGCGCCACGCTCGTGCTGCACAGCGCCACCAAGAGCATCGGCGGGCACGGCGACGTCCTCGCCGGCGTGGTCGCCTGCGACGCCGACTGGGCCGCCCGGCTGCGCCAGGTCCGCGCGCTCACCGGCGCGATCCTGCACCCCCTCGGCGCGTACCTGCTGCACCGCGGCCTGCAGACCCTGCCGGTGCGGGTGCGCGCCCAGCAGGCCGGCGCCGAGAAGCTCGCCGCCTGGCTCGCCGCCCACCCCGCCGTCGCGCGCGTGCACCACCCGTCGCTGCACGACCCCGCCGGGCTCGTCGGACGGCAGATGAGCGGCCCCGGCAGCCTCCTCGCCTTCGAGGTACGCGGCGGCGCGCCCGCCGCGTCCGCCGTCGCGAACGCCTGCCGGCTGATCACCCACGCGGTGTCCCTGGGCGGCGTCGACACCCTCATCCAGCACCCGGCCTCGCTGACCCACCGGCCCGTCGAGGGGGAGGCCAAGCCGTGCGGGGGCCTGCTCCGCATCTCGGTGGGCCTGGAGGACGCGGAGGACCTGCGCGCCGACCTGGCCCAGGCACTCGCCGCACTCGGCTGACCCGGGCCGACGTCGGCCGCCCCCGGTGCCGCGAGCCGCCGTGCGGCGACGACGTGCCGCACGGGTGGCTCGGCGGGCCCCTCCGCTGCCGCGAGCCGCCGTGCGGCGACGTGCCGCACGGGTGGAACAGCGCGGTCGCCAAAGAGGTCGTGTGACACCCGTGAGGTTCCACTCGTGACCCGACCGGCCGGCACGGCGGCACTCGTCCGGGCGGGGCACATCAGGTGGCGGTGGCGCGGCACGTGGCGGTGGCGCGACGCGGCGGGAGCGGGTTACCGGGTCTGACGGGTCAGGACTTCGGGCCGACGTGGCGGTCGAGGGCGGCGACCGCCTCCCGCCGTGCCACCGAGAGGCAGTTGCGGCGGGTCATCCGCCACGCGACGCCGAGTAGGTCCAACGCCCACTGGCAGAGGACCATGATGTCGGCCGACTCGTTGACGAACATGTAGCGCGGGTAGACGTACTCCTTGCCCCGGACGGTGACCCGGTTGGCGAAGCGGCACCCGTCGGAGTGGAACAGGCCGCGCACGAAGTCGCCCGGGAACCTGCTGACGATCTGCTCCTGCCAGTCGGCGAGGACGATCGGCCGGTCGTGCTTCTTGCCGGGCCCGTGCTGTGGGATCAGACAGGGCCAGTGTCTCCCGGTGCTCTGCACCGCCACGCAGCCCTGCTTCTGGATCCGCTGGACCCTGTTCGCGAGCACCGCCTTCATCGCGACGTCGCAGGCGTCGATGAGGTCGGGCCACGCGTTGGCGCAGTAGACGCGTAGGACAGGAACGCGGTCGGTGGTGACCAGATGACCGTCCCCGAGGTAGAGACCGAGCAGATAGGAGTAGGCCGCAGGATCGGTCGGATCGCCGACATCAGGGGAGCAGCGGAAACAGCGGGCGGCGGTGCCGACGACGACCGGCTCGGGCCGGTCGACGCACCAGTGCCAGACGGTGCTGTAGGGCAGGGACATGGCTCGGGCGACTGACCGGATGTTGTTGCCACGGGCGCGAAGTGCTCGGGCTCGGGCACGCATCTCAGGTGGGTGCACCCGGAAATTGTCGAACAGGTGTATGACAGAAGTGCCGGGAGCGGGACTTGAACCCGCACGCCCTCTCGGGCAGATGCTTTTGAGGCATCCGAGTCTGCCGATTCCTCCATCCCGGCTTAACCCCTGCGCGGGGTCCGGCCCACTGTACCCGACTAGGCTCATGCGGGAGCATGGGTGGTAGCCGTGCCGGGAACGATGGTGGGAGTGGCTCGTGGCCGAGACGCAGACGGACGTCGAGCGCAGGCGCGTTCTGATCGCCGAGGACGAGGCGCTGATCCGGCTGGACCTCGCCGAGATGCTCGTCGAGGAGGGGTACGAGGTCGTCGGCGAGGCCGGTGACGGGGAGACCGCCGTCCGGCTCGCCGAGGAGCTGAAGCCGGATCTGGTCATCCTCGACATCAAGATGCCGATCATGGACGGGCTGGCCGCCGCCGAGCGGATCGCGGGCGCCCGGATCGCCCCGGTGATCATCCTGACCGCGTTCAGCCAGCGTGACCTGGTGGAGCGGGCGCGGGCGGCCGGCGCGATGGCGTACCTCGTGAAGCCCTTCCAGAAGAGCGACCTGGTGCCGGCGGTGGAGATCGCGCTGTCGCGCTACTCGGAGATCGCCGCCCTGGAGGCGGAGGTCGCGGGGCTGACCGACCGGCTGGAGATCCGCAAGACGGTCGAGCGCGCCAAGGGCGCGCTGATGACGACGTACGGGATGACCGAGCCGCAGGCGTTCAAGTGGATCCAGCGCACGGCGATGGACCACCGGATGACCATGAAGGAGGTCGCCGAGCGGATCCTCGCCGAGACCGCCGGCGGTGAGGTCGCCCAGCCCGCCTCCTGACGCGCCGCCGGGCGACGCGACACGCCGGAGACGGCTCCGGGGGCTCCTCGCGGGACCCGTTGATCGATAACATCTGATCCATGCGGACCCGGCGGCTGGTGGCGGTGCTCGGTCTCCTCGCGGTGCTGGGGGCCGGCTGCGGCCGGGCTCCCGCGGAGCCCGTCGACGAGCCGCTGCGCCCGCGGTGGCAGCCGCTGACCCTGCCGGCGCCGCCGGGCGCCCCCGGCCGGCCGCTGCTGCGCGACGCCGTGGCCTGCGCCGGCACGTGGTACGCGGTCGGCGGGCTGGCCGACGCGGCGGGGGAGACCCGGCCGGCCGCCTGGCGCAGCGCCGACGGCGTGTCGTGGACGGCGCTGCCGGTGTCCCCGTCGAGCCACTACGGCCGCCAGCACGTGCTCTACGCGGCCGCGTGCCGCGACGGCCGGCTGGCGGCGCTCGGGGCGAAGAACGGCGGCGCGCACGGCAACCCGCGCACGGGCACCTGGTCGCAGTCGCCGGACGGGCGGCTGCGGGAGGCGGCGGCGCCCTTCGAGCTGTACGCCGGCCCGCGCGCGGTGAGCGTGGCGCGGCTCGCGGCGGGGCCGGCCGGTTGGCTGATCGCGGGGGCGCGGGTCGACGGGGCGGCGGTCTGGACGTCGCCGGACGGCGAGCGGTTCACGATCCGGGAGGGCGTGGCGGAGCTCGCCGCTGACGGGCGGGGCCGGACGGTCGCGTACGACGTGGTGGCCGTGCCGTCGGGTTGGTGGGTGGTGGGCGCGGTGCTGCCGCCCGGCGCGACGGCGCTGGCGCCCCTGGCCTGGAGTTCGGCCGACGGCCGGGCCTGGCGACGGGTGGCGCTGCCGGTGCCGGACGGGCGTGGGCAGGCGCAGCGGGTGGCGTCGGTCGACGGTGCGGTGGTGGCCCTCGGTCCGGTGCGCGACGGCTTCGCCGCCTGGCGGCTGGCGGGCGACGAGTGGCGGCGGGCCGGCGGGTTCGGCGCGGCCGGTCCGGGGGTGTCCTCGGTCGACGCCCTGGTGCCGGCCGGGCGGGAGCTGGTCGCGGTGACGGGGGACGGCGATGGTCACGGACTGTGGCTTTCCGCCGATGCGGGGGATTCGTGGCGACTGATGGCTATGCCGGCCCCGGTGCCCGACGGCGGGAACACGGCCGTGGCGGTCGCGTCGCAGGGTGATCGACTGGTGTTGGTGTCCGACGACGGGGAGGCGTCCCGTGCCTGGTCAGTCGGTTTGCCGACCATCGATCGGTAGGGGGTGGACGAGGTTCGGTCCGTTACCGATGAAACGAAGGTGAGGGGCTTTCGCGGCCGACGGTTCTTACAGCGATCGTTTCGAATCCGCCACGCCGTGTAACGGTTCGGTCAACCCGCTCCCCTGGGGCTTTCGTCACAGCTCAAAGGTGGGATAGCGTCCGGCCCCAGACCGGCGACGACGGTCTGGTTCGTCCGCCCCCGCAAGGGCCAATCGGCAGCGGGTGGTTCGGACCATTGGATGGAGGAGGGTTCGGGCCTTGAGGCAGAAGCTCGCGCGCGTTATCGGTGGGGTCGCCATGCTGGCGCTCGTCGCCGGCGGCACCGCATGCTCCAGCGGTAGCGACGACACGGCGTCCGGTGGCGACGCCTGTGGCAACAAGATCGCGTTCTTCGGCGCGCTGACCGGCAGCTCGGCGGCGCTCGGCATCAACGAGAACAACGGCGTCAAGCTGGCGGTCGACAAGTACAACAAGGAGAACGCCGACTGCAAGGTCGAGCTGGTTCCCCTGGACTCGCAGGGCAGCCCGGACCAGGCGCCGCAGCTGGCCCAGAAGGCCATCGACGACACCAAGATCCTCGGCATCGTCGGCCCGGCCTACTCGGGTGAGTCGGAGGCCGCCGGTCCGCTCTTCAACGAGGCCGGTCTTGTCACCATCACCCCCTCCGCGACCCGCCCGAGCCTGGCGGAGCAGGGCTGGAAGACGTTCTTCCGCGCGGTCGGCAACGACTTCAGCCAGGGCCCGGCGGCCGGCAACTACATCAAGAACGTGCTGAAGGCCGACAAGGTCTACGTCATCGACGACCAGTCCGCGTACGGCGCCGGCCTGGCCGACGAGGTCAAGAAGCTGCTCGGCCCGGCGGTCGTCGGCTCCGACAAGGTCCAGGGCGAGGGCAAGCAGGTCGAGTTCTCGGCCGTGGTCACCAAGGTCAAGGCCGCCAACGTCAAGGCGATCTTCTACGGTGGCTACTACCAGGAGGCCGGCCTGATCCGCAAGCAGCTCACCGCTGCCGGGATCACCGCCCCGCTGATCGCCGGTGACGGCGTGAACGACGCCGCGTACATCACCTCCGCGGGCGCGGCGGCGGCCGAGGGCACCATCCTCACCTGCCCGTGCCAGCCGGCCGCCGAGGCGCGCGGCACCTTCGTCCAGGAGTACAAGGCGCTCAACGGCGCCGACCCGGGCACCTACAGCGACACCGCCTACGACGCGGCGAACATCCTGCTCGCCGGCATCAAGGCGGGCAAGACCACCCGTGAGGGCCTGCTGGAGTTCGTGAAGGGCTACAGCGGCGAGGGCGTCGCGGCGAGCTACAAGTTCGTCGAGGGCGGCGAGCTCGACCCGGCGCAGGTGAAGGTCTGGGCCTTCAAGGTCGTCGGCGGCAAGGTCGTTCCGGACCAGGAGATCCCCAAGTCCTGACGTCGGTCGCTGCTACGGCGATTGAGTGGTGATCGCGGGCGCGGCCGGGGGGGCCCGGCTCTAAGCTCCAATCCCGTACCGATGGACTGGCCGCACCCGGCGCCGACCCGCATCCCGAGCCGGGCGCCTCGGCCGAC
>NZ_JBEYRY010000003.1:496613-620171 GCF_040704175.1 Micromonospora sp. NPDC047812
ATGCCGTCCGGCGCCGCGACCGCACCGCCCGAGGAACGCCTGCGGCCAACCGGCCGCGCGCTGGACGGGATCGCCCCACTTTTCTCTCCAGACCCTGATGGAGTGTCCCTTCATTGAACTTCGACGACCTGTTCTCCAACTTCGGGACATACACGACGACCGGCCTGACGCAGGGCGCGATCTACGCCCTGGTCGCGCTCGGCTACACGCTGGTCTACGGCGTGCTGAGGCTCATCAACTTCGCCCACTCCGAGGTCTTCATCGCCGGCGCGTTCGCCGCGATCTGGACCTGGAACGGCTTCGGGCTCGACCAGAACTCGCAGGTCAGCGGGATCGGCTCGATCCTGTTCTACCTGCTGGTGGCCATGATCGTCGCGGCGATCGCCTCGGCGGGCACGGCGACCGTGATCGAGCGGGTGGCGTACCGGCCGCTGCGTAAGCGCAACGCGCCGCCGCTGGCCTTCCTGATCACCGCGATCGGCGCGTCCATCGCCATCTCCGAGGCGTTCGGCATCTGGACCCGCCGCCGCCCCGAGGGCGCCCCGATCCTGGTCAGCCAGGATCCGCTGTTCCACGTCTTCGGCGTGCCGATCGACGCGGTGCAGCTGCTCACCCTCGGCGCGGCGCTGGCGATGATGATCGCGCTGGACCTGTTCATCAACCGCAGCCGGGTCGGTCGCGGCATCCGGGCGGTCGCCCAGGACGCCAACACCGCCGCGCTGATGGGCGTGAACAAGGACCGGATCATCCTGATGGTCTTCATCGCCGGCGGCAGCATGGCCGGCGTCGCCGGTCTGCTCTACGACGTACGGATCCAGACCCTCACCTACAGCGTCGGCTTCCTGCTCGGCCTGAAGGCCTTCACCGCCGCGGTGCTCGGCGGCATCGGCAACCTGCGCGGGGCGCTGCTCGGCGGCCTCCTGCTGGGCGTGGTGGAGAACTACGCCTCCGGCCTGTTCGGCAGCGAGTGGAAGGACTTCGCCGCGTTCGCGCTGCTGGTGGTGCTGCTGATGTTCCGGCCGACCGGTCTGCTGGGTGAGTCGCTGGGGAGGGCACGGGCATGACGACCGTCTTGGAAAAGGTGCGCTCCGGCCGCGAGGCGGCCGGCGAACGGTGGCGCGGCGCGCCGCGCTGGGTGCGCTGGGCGCTGCTGGCCGCGGTGATCGTGTTCTTCTACGCGCTGCCGAACAAGGAGTTCTACCAGTACCTCGGGCCGATCCCGACCCCCGGTGCGAACTTCACCCAGGTGATGTTCACCGTCTCGATCTACGTGCTGCTGGCCGTCGGCCTGAACATCGTGGTCGGCTTCGCCGGCCTGCTCGACCTCGGCTACTTCGGCTTCTTCGCCGTCGGCGCGTACACCGTGGCGGTGCTGACCTCGCCGAGCAGCGACATCAAGACGCTGTGGCCGTGGCTGCTGGCGGTGCCGGTGGCGATCGCCCTGACGATGGTCTCCGGCGTGATGCTCGGTACGCCGACCCTGCGGCTGCGGGGCGACTACCTGGCGCTGGTGACGCTCGGCTTCGCCGAGATGATCCGGATCGGCGCGGTCAGCTCGGAGTTCCTGAAGGGCCAGCGGGGCTTCAACCAGATCCCGCACCCCCCGGGCCAGTACGCCGACGGCAAGCCGTTCTTTGGCGTGCTCGACGCCCGCCCGTACTACTGGCTGGTGCTCACGGTGATCATCCTGGTGGTGATCGGGGTGCGGAACCTGACCCACAGCCGGGTCGGGCGTGCGTGGATCTCCATCCGCGAGGACGAGGACGCGGCGCAGCTGATGGGCGTGCCGACGTTCAAGTTCAAGCTGTGGGCGTTCGCCGCGGGCGCCGCGATCGCGGGCCTGGCCGGTGCGCTCTTCGCGGGCAAACAGAACTTCGTCAACTCGCAGAACTTCGAGCTGCTGAACTCGATCATCATCCTGGCCGCGGTCATCTTCGGTGGTTCGGGCAACATCGTCGGCGCGATCGTCGGCGGTGGTCTGGTGGCGTACATGATCGAGCGGTTCCGCGGCATCGAGCTGCTGGGCGTCGAGCTGTACGAGTACCGGTTCCTGTTCTTCGGCCTGGTGCTGGTGGTCATGATGATCTTCCGGCCGGAGGGTCTGATCCCCAACCGACGACGTGCGGCGGAGTTCAAGGATCGTCGCAAGGAGGTGACCGTCGGTGAGTGACACCGAGCAGACGCCGGCCGTTCCGGCGCAGGCCGGCGCGCCGGCCGTGGAGGCGGTGCCCACCCGGGAGCCGCTGCTGGAGGTCGACAAGGTCACGCTGCGCTTCGGCGGCGTGGTCGCCCTGAACGAGGTGGACTTCACCCTCTACAAGGGCGAGATCCTCGGTCTGATCGGCCCGAACGGCGCCGGCAAGACCACCTGCTTCAACGCCATGACCGGCATCTACCAGCCCACCGAGGGGCAGATCCGGTTCCGTGGCCAGAAGGTCAGTGGCAAGAAGCGGCACCAGATCACCAAGATGGGCATGGCGCGGACGTTCCAGAACATCCGCCTCTTCCCGGAGATGACGGCGCTGGAGAACGTCCTGGTGGGCGCGGACGCGCACAACAAGACGAGCGTCATCTCCGCGCTGTTCCGCCTGCCGCGGTACTGGAAGGAGGAGCGCGCGAGCCGGGAGAAGGCCGAGCGCCTGCTGGAGTTCGTCGGCATCCGCAAGCGGATGCACGAGTTCGCCCGCAACCTCTCCTACGGCGAGCAGCGGCGGCTGGAGATCGCCCGCGCGCTGGCCACCGACCCGGTGCTGCTCTGCCTGGACGAGCCGGCCGCCGGCTTCAACCCGGCGGAGAAGGAGGAACTGCTCCAGCTCATCCGGCAGATCCGGGACACCGGCGTGACCGTGCTGCTCATCGAGCACGACATGCGCCTGGTCATGGGGGTCACCGACCGGATCGTGGTGCTGGAGTTCGGAAAGAAGATCGCCGAGGGGCTGCCCGCCGAGGTGCGGGAGAACCCGAAGGTGATCGCGGCGTACCTGGGGGTGCCGGACGATGCTGCTTGAGATCGACGATGTGAGCCTGCTCTACGGGCGGATCCAGGCGCTGCACGGCATCAGCCTGACGGTGGACGAGGGCGAGATCGTGGCCCTGATCGGCGCCAACGGCGCCGGCAAGTCGACCACGATGCGGGCGATCTCCGGGATCCGGCCGGTCGCCAGCGGCAGCATCCGGTTCGCCGGTGAGGACATCACCAAGCTCCGGGCGGACCTGCGGGTCCGGCGGGGGCTGTGCCAGGCCCCCGAAGGCCGCGGGATCTTCCCGGGCATGACGGTCCTGGAGAACCTGGACATGGGCGCGTACACCCGGCGCGACCGCGCCGGCATCGCCCAGGACCTCGACCGGGTGCTGGGGCTCTTCCCGCGCCTGGCCGAGCGGCGCAAGCAGCAGGGCGGCACCCTCTCCGGCGGCGAGCAGCAGATGCTGGCCGTCGGGCGGGCGCTGATGAGCCGGCCGAAGCTGCTGCTGCTCGACGAGCCCTCCATGGGTCTGGCACCGATGCTGATCCAGCAGATCTTCGACATCATCGTCGAGATCAACCAGCAGGGCACCACCGTCCTGCTGGTCGAGCAGAACGCCCAGCAGGCGCTGGCCCGGGCCCACCGGGCGTACGTGCTGGAGACCGGCCGGATCGTCAAGAGCGGCACCGGCGCCGAGCTGCTGCACGACCCGGCGGTCAAAGAGGCCTACCTCGGCGTGGCCTGACCGGCCGTCACCCCTCATCGCAAGGAGTACCCCATGTTCCGCATCAGTGGTGGCCGCCGGGCCGCCCTCGGCGTCACCAGCGCCGCCCTGCTCGCCCTCTCGCTGGCCGGCTGCGGTGAGAAGGAGAGCACCGAGCAGCCCGGCGCCGGCCCCAGCGTCACCGCCGCCGCCGACTCGGCGCTGGCCGCGAAGGTGCCCGACGCCATCAAGGCCGACGGCGTGATCAAGGTCGGCACCGACTCGACGTACGCCCCGGCGGAGTTCCTCGACGCCGACGGCAAGACGGTCGTCGGCTTCGACATCGAGCTGTTCAACGCGGTCGCGCAGAAGCTCGGCCTCAAGGCCGAGTACGAGTCGGCGCCGTTCGACGCGATCCTGCCCGGCGTCGACTCGGGCAAGTACGAGGTCGGCGTCTCCTCGTTCACCATCAACGCCGAGCGGATGAAGACCGTCAACATGGTCAGCTACTTCTCCGCCGGCACCCAGTGGGCGACCAAGGCCGGCAACCCGGCCAAGGTCGACACCGAGAACGCCTGCGGCAAGAAGATCGCCGTGCAGGTCGGCACCGTGCAGCTCGACGACATCACCGCCCGGTCGAAGAAGTGCACCGACGGCGGCAAGCCGGCCATCACCATCGACCAGTACCAGGCGCAGAGCGACGCCACCGCCGCCGTGGTCAGCGGCAAGAACGACGCCATGCTGGCCGACTCCCCGGTCGGGGCGTACGCGGTGAAGCAGAGCAACGGCCAGCTGGAGCTGCTCGGCGACATCTACGAGTCCGCCCCGTACGGCTACGCGGTGAAGAAGGACCAGGCCGCGTTCGCCGAGGTGCTCAAGGAGGCCGTCACGGCGGTCATCGCCGACGGCACGTACCAGGGCGCGCTGAAGAAGTGGGGCGTCGAGGGCGGCGCCATCACGACCCCGGCGCTGAACCCGACCAGCTGACCATGTCGGTCGGAACTGATACACCCGAGCGGGCACGGCCGGAACCCATCCGGGCCGTGCCCGTGCGGCATCCCGGGCGGTGGGTCGCCGTCGCCGTGATCGGGGTGCTGGTGGCCATGTTCGTGCACCTGCTGGTGACGAACAAGGCGTTCAACTGGTCGTTCATGATCGACGAGATGTTCCGCCCGCCGATCGTCGAGGGGCTGCGCGGCACCCTCGCGCTGCTGGTGACCTCCATGCTGATCGGTGTCGGGCTGGGCGTCGTCATCGCCATCATGCGGCTCTCGGAGAACCCGATCCTGCGCGGCGTCGCCTTCGCGTACACCTGGTTCTTCCGGGCGGTGCCCCGGCTGGTGCTGGCGATCCTCTTCGGCAACCTGGGCATCCTCTGGGCGCGCGTCGAGTTCGGCCTGCCCTTCGACCGGCAGATCGGCGCCCTGTTCGGGGTCGACGACTTCGAGGCGCGGCTGTTCGGCTTCTCCGCCGTGGAGATCCTGACCGGCTTCGTCGCCGGCATGCTGGCGCTGGGGCTGTCCGAGGCCGCCTACATGGCGGAGATCGTCCGGGCCGGCATCCAGTCGGTCGACGAGGGGCAGACCGAGGCCGCGCAGGCGCTCGGCCTGCGCCGGGGGCAGATCCTGCGCCGGATCGTGCTGCCGCAGGCCATGCGGGTGATCGTCCCGCCGACCGGCAACGAGACCATCGCCATGCTCAAGGACACCTCGCTGGTGGCCTTCGTGCCGGTCTCCACCGAGCTGTTCTTCCAGCTCAGGGCCGTCGGCAGCCGGACCTTCCAGGTCTTCCCGATGCTGGTGGCGGCGACCATCTGGTACCTGCTGCTGACCAGCGTGCTGCTGGTCGGGCAGTACTACCTGGAGCGGCACTTCTCCAAGGGCGTCGGGCGCAGCGGGCGGGCGAAGACCCGGCTGCGGGGGCTCGCGGCGGAGAGCGGCGGCACGACCGGGAAGGCGGACGGCGCATGACCGAGCTGACGGTGCCGGCAGCGGCTGACGGGGCGGCGGTGAAGTCCGTGCCGATGGTCCGGGCCGAGCAGGTGCACAAGTCGTTCGGGGCGATCGAGGTGCTCAAGGGCATCGACCTGGAGGTCCGCAGCGGCGAGGTGTGCTGCCTGCTGGGTCCCTCCGGCTCCGGCAAGTCGACGTTCCTGCGCTGCATCAACCACCTGGAGAAGATCAACGCCGGTCGGATCTGGGTGGACGGCGACCTGATCGGCTACCGCGAGCGCGGCGGCAAGCTGCACGAGATGCGGGAGAAGGACGTCGCCGCGCAGCGCCGGGCGATCGGCATGGTGTTCCAGCGGTTCAACCTCTTCCCGCACATGACCGCCCTGGAGAACGTCGCCGAGGCGCCGGTGCTGCTGGGCCGCGAGTCCAAGGCCGCCGCCCGGGACCGGGCCGCCGCGCTGCTGGAGCGGGTGGGGCTGGGCGACAAGCTCGGCAACTACCCGGGCCAGCTCTCCGGCGGACAGCAGCAGCGGGTGGCGATCGCCCGGGCGTTGGCGATGCAGCCCAAGCTGATGCTCTTCGACGAGCCCACCAGCGCGCTCGACCCGGAGCTGGTCGGCGAGGTGCTCGACGTGATGAAGGACCTGGCGCGTGAGGGCATGACGATGATCGTGGTCACCCACGAGATCGGCTTCGCCCGGGAGGTCGGCGACTCGCTGGTCTTCATGGACGGCGGCGTCGTGGTCGAGTCCGGCGTGCCCCGCGAGGTGATCGCGAACCCCCGGCACGACCGGACGAAGGCGTTCCTGGCCAAGGTGCTCTGAGCGGTACGCCGGCGCGGCCCCACCCGGGCCGCGCCGGCGCCCGTGCCGGTGTCCCGGAGTGTCGGAGCGGGCGGCTAGAGTCGCTGCCGTGACAGCTACGACGCCGCGCCTGCTTCTCGTCGACGGACATTCCATGGCATACAGGGCGTTCTTCGCCCTGCCGGTGGAGAACTTCTCCACCACGACGGGGCAGCCGACCAACGCGGTCTACGGCTTCACGTCCATGCTGATCAACGTGCTGCGCGACGAGCAGCCGACGCACATCGTGGTCGCCTTCGACGTCTCCCGCCGCTCCTTCCGCACCGAGAAGTACGCGGAGTACAAGGCCGGCCGCAGCGAGACCCCGACCGACTTCAAGGGCCAGGTGAGCCTGGTCAAGGAGGTCCTCGCGGCGCTGCGCATCCCGGTGGTGGAGAAGGAGGGCTTCGAGGCCGACGACATCATCGCCACCCTCGCCTGCCAGGCCCGCGACCAGGGCATGTCGGTGCTGATCAGCAGCGGCGACCGGGACGCGTTCCAACTCGTCGGCGACAACATCACCGTGCTCTACCCGCGCAAGGGCGTCTCCGACCTGGCCCGGATGGACCCGGCGGCGATCGAGGCGAAGTACGGCGTCCCCCCGGAGCGCTACCGCGACCTGGCCGCCCTGGTGGGCGAGACCAGCGACAACCTGCCCGGCGTGCCGGGTGTCGGCCCGAAGACCGCCGCGAAGTGGATCACCACGTACGGCGGGGTCGACGGAGTCGTCGCGCGGGCCGACGAGATCAAGGGCAAGGCCGGCGACAGCCTGCGCGAGCGGCTCGCCGACGTGATCCGCAACTACGAGATCAACTGTCTCGTCTCCGACCTGGAACTGCCGCTGCGTCCCGAGGACGCGCGTTGGGAGGGGTGGGACCGCGAGGCCGTCCACCAGGTCTTCGACACCCTCGAGTTCCGCATCCTGCGCGACCGGCTCTACCAGTACCTGGAGGCGGTGGAGCCGGAGGCCGAGTCCGGGTTCGACCTGACCGGCGAGGTGCTCACCGAGCCCGGGGCGCTCGCCGGGTGGCTGGAGACGCACGCGCCGGCCGACACCCCGGTGGGCGTGGCGGCGAAGCTCGACACGGGCCCCAACCGCCGGCACACCGCCTCGGTGACCGGGCTGGCGCTGGCCACCGCCGGCGGCGCGGCGGCCTGGTGCGATCCCGCCACCCTGGAGCCGACCGACGAGGCGGCCCTGGCGGCCTGGCTGGCCGACGCCGGGCGGCCCAAGGTGCTGCACGACAGCAAGCCGGCGGTGCTGGCGTTCGCCGCGCACGGCTGGAGCATGGAGGGCATCCTCCGCGACACCCAGATCGCCGCCTACCTGGCCCGCCCCGACCAGCGCTCCTACGACCTGACCGACCTGGCCCTGCGCTACCTGCACCGCGAGCTGCGGGTCGACGCCCCGGAGACCGGCCAGCTCACCCTGGAGGGGCTCGGCAACGACGGTGAGGCGGAGCAGAACCTGATGCTCCAGGCCCGCGCCACCCTCGACCTGGCCGACGCGATCGACGCCGAGCTGTCCCGCGACGGCGAGCAGTCGGCGCGGCTGATGGCCGGGGTGGAGCTGCCGTTGATGCGGGTGCTCGCCGGCATGGAGCGCACCGGCATCGCCGCCGACACGCACTACCTCTCCGAGCTGGAGGCGCACTTCGCCGCCGAGGTGAAGGCCGCCGCCCAGGGGGCGTACGAGGCGGTGGGCCGGGAGTTCAACCTGGGCTCGCCGAAGCAGTTGCAGGAGATCCTCTTCGGCGAGCTGGGCCTGCCCAAGACCAAGAAGATCAAGACCGGCTACACCACCGACGCCGACGCCCTCCAGTGGCTGCACGCGCAGAACCCGCACCCGGTGCTGGCCCACCTGCTGCGCCACCGGGACGTGGCGAAGCTCAAGACGACCGTCGACGGGCTGCTCAAGTCGGTCTCCGACGACGGCCGCATCCACACCACGTTCAACCAGACGGTGGCGGCCACGGGCCGGCTCTCCTCGACCGAGCCCAACCTGCAGAACATCCCGATCCGCACCGAGGAGGGCCGCCGGATCCGCCGCGCCTTCGTGGTGGGGGAGGGCTACGAGTGCCTGCTCACCGCCGACTACAGCCAGATCGAGATGCGGATCATGGCGCACCTGTCGTCGGACGACGCGCTCATCGACGCGTTCAACTCCGGCGCCGACTTCCACGCCGCCACCGCCTCGTCGGTCTTCGGGGTGCCGGTCGACGAGGTCACCGCCGACCAGCGGCGCAAGATCAAGGCGATGAACTACGGCTTGGCGTACGGGCTGAGCGCGTTCGGCCTCTCCCAGCAGCTCGGGATCACCGCCGAGGAGGCGCGCGGGCTGATGGAGAACTACTTCGCCGGCTTCGGCGGGGTACGCGACTACCTCCAGGAGGTCGTCGCCCGCGCCCGGCACGACGGCTACACCTCGACCATCCTGGGCCGCCGCCGCTACCTGCCCGACCTGGCCAGCGACAACCGGCAGCGCCGGGAGATGGCCGAGCGGATGGCGCTCAACGCCCCCATCCAGGGCTCGGCGGCCGACATCATCAAGGTCGCCATGCTGCACGTCGACACGGCGCTGCGCGAGGCGGGCCTGCGCTCGCGGATGCTGCTCCAGGTGCACGACGAGCTGGTCTTCGAGGTCGCCCCGGGCGAACGGGAGACCCTGGAGGCGCTGGTGCGGCGGGAGATGGGCGCGGCGCACCCGTTGTCGGTGCCGCTGGAGGTCTCGGTGGGCGAGGGGCGCGACTGGAACAGCGCCGACCACTGACGGGCACCGTCCCGCCGTACGTCGGCGCCGGCCCTGTCCGGGTAGGCGGCAGGCAGGGCCGGCGTCCATCGTCGAACCGCGCGGGACGGCTGTGGTCGGGGCAGGGCCCGCGTCGCCTTCAGGCGTGCGGGACGGCCGTGCCCGCCGCGCGCAGGGCCGCCGCCAGCCGGTCGCGTACCGCCGTCTGCGCCGCGATGCGGGCGTCGAGCACCGCGAGCCGGTCCAGGGCGACCCGGACACCGGCGGGCGCGGGCGCGGCGGCGGCCACGTCCCCGTCCAGGCAGGGCAGGAACGTCCGCACGTCGTCCAGCGTCAGGCCGGCGGCCAGCAGGTGACGGATGTTGCGCACCCGGCCGACCGAGCGCTCGTCGTAGATCCGGTAGCCGTTGTGGGCCCGCCGGGAATCGAGCAGTCCGTGCCGCTCGTAGTGCCGCAGCGCGCGCGGGGTGGCGCCGGTGGCCTCCGCCAGCTCGCCGATCAGCATGGTCCACACCTCCGGGCACCGTTTCTACCAGGCCGCCAGGCGGGGCCGGCGCTTCTGCCAGGCGGGCTCGGCGGCGCCGTCACGCGACCACGGCGCCGCCGTCCACCGGCAGCACGACGCCGGTGACGAAGCCGGCCGCCGGGTCGGTGAGGCGCAGGATCGCCCAGGCCACCTCCTCGGGGCGCCCGATGCGTCCCAGCGGCGTCCGCGCCACCTGCCACGAGCGGACGTCGGCCTGCTGCTGGGGCGTCAGACCCTGGTGTGCGCCGATCGGGGTGTCGACGGCGCCGGGCGCGACCGCCACCACCCTGATCCCGTGCGGCGCGAGTTCCACCGCCCAGCTGCGGGTCAGCGAGTCCAGGGCGGACTTTCCCGCCGCGTACAGCGAACTGCCCGGCCAGGCGCGTGACCCGACCGACGTGGTGACGTTGACGATGACGCCGCGGCTGTCGGTCAGCGCCGGCACCGCCGCCCGGGCGAGCTGGATCGGCGCGACCAGGTTCGTCGCCAGGTGGCGCTCGACCGTGTCCGCGACGAGGGAACCGAGCGGACCGCCGCCGGCGACGCCCGCGTTGTTGACCAGGACGTCGAGGCGGCCGTGCCGCTCGGTGGCGGCGCCGACGATCAGCTCCGCGGCGCCGGGAGCGGTGACGTCGGCGACCAGCGGTTCGATGCCGGGGTGACCGGCGGCGGTCTCCGCCAGGGGCGCGGCCCGTCGTCCCACCGCGACGACGTGCGCGCCCCGGGCGCTGAACTCACGGGCGGTGGCCCGTCCGATTCCGGTACCCGCACCGGTGACGACGACGATCCTGCGCTGCGCTCGACTCATGGTGCGGATCGTCGGACCCTGCCGTCAGTGGCAGGGTCAAGCGGGCGGGCTCAGCGCTTCAGGGGGTCGTGCCCCCAGTTCATCAGCGACCAGCGCCACTTCGTGTCGCGGACGTCGCCGGAGGGGCGCTGTGCCATGTGCCGGCGGACGTAGCCGACGACCTTGCGCATGTGCCGGTAGTCGCCCTCGGAGAGCTCGGCACGCTTGCGCCGCAGCAGATTGATGATCTTCCGGCCGGACTCGTGCCCGACCGACTCGCCGCCGCCGGAGCGCCCACCCTTGTGCCAGCCGACCTGCTTCGACTCGTCGGTCTCCAGCCACTTCGACAGCTCGGCCGGCTTCATGTTCACCGCCTCGGTGAACTCCCGGTAGGTGTCGCGGCCCTCGTCACCCCTGCTCATGGCGCAGCACCTCCGGTCGGTGTGCGACGTCCCGCCCCGAGTCGTCGTTGCGGATCCGGTACTGCGGGTCGTCCGGGGACGCGTTCACGGCGTGCCCGCGTACGTGCGTGCGTTCGGTGATCTTCTCCTTGACCACGCCGTACGCCCGGCCGCTGTGGCTGGCCCAGGAGACGTGGTCGCCTCTGCGGAACTCGCTCTGCTCGGCCATGCCGCGCGGGTACCCGGCGTCGACGGGCCGAAACGACGACCCGCGGGCTACGGCGTGATGTCGGTGATCGGCAGCTTGATCTCGAACGGTTCGGTCAGCTCGATCAGTTCGGCGCTGTCGGCGATCAGTTCGTACTGTCGCTCGCCGCCCGGCCCGCGCCGCTCGCCCCGCCGGTAGGCGTAGAGGTGGATGGGGTCCTGCTCGATCCGCCAGTAGAAGGGGATGCCTGCGGCGGCGTACTCGCCGGGCTTGGCGAACCGGTCGGTGCGGCGGTGCCGGGCGACACCACCTCGACCGCGAGGATGACGTCGTCCGGCATGAGCAGCGACCGGTCGGCGGTCACCTCCGTCCGGCACAGCAGCACGTCCGGCTGCCGGCTGGTGTTCGCATTGAGGGCCACGCCGACGGCCTGTGTGGCACGCAGGTGTGCGGGGCAGTGGGTCCGCAGCCACAGCCAGAGCAGGCTGGAGATGTCCTGGTGGCCCAGGGTGGGGGAGGGTGTCACCTGGATGACTCCGTCGACGAGTTCGACGCGGGGGGCGTCGTCCGGCAGGTGGAGCAGGTCCTCCAGCGTGTAGTCGGCGCGCTGCTGCCGGATCGGGTCCGGACACCATGGGCCAGGCGGTGTCGCGGTCGGCTCGGCGCTCACCGGCTCAGCGTAGCCCCGCGGCCCGCCTCGGACGTCGCACTGACTGTCCGGCTCTCGCGGGCGGGCTTCTCGGCGACGAAGATGGCGGTACCGGGGAACAGCCGGCCGCGCAGCGGGCTCCACTGCCCCCAGATCCCCTCGTGTCCCTCGGGCCACTCCGGCTCCACGAGGTCGAGCAGGCGGAACCCGGCGCCCACGAGCTCGCGGACCCGGTCGCCGAGCGTGCGGTGCTGCTCGACGTAGGTGGCGTCGCCGGCCTCGTCCTGCTCCACGTAGGGGGAGCGGTCGAAGTACGAGTGCACGGCGGTCAGCCCGCCCTCGCCGGGGTCGTCGAGGAAGATCCACCGCATCGGGTGGGTCACCGAGAACACCCACCGGCCGCCGGGGCGCAGCACCCGGAACACCTCGCGCATGACCGCCGCCGAGTCGGCCACGAACGGGACCGCCCCGAACGCCGTGCACGCCGTGTCGAACGCGGCGTCGGCGAAGGGCAACGCCAGCGCGTCGGCCTGCACCAGCGGCACGCGTACGCCGGTGCGTCCGGCCGCCAGCGCGGCGTGCCGCAGCATGCCGGCGGACAGGTCCAGGGCGACCGGCCGGGCGCCCCGGGTGGCGAGCCACCGCGCGGCGGCGGCGGCCCCGCAGCCGAGTTCCAGCACCCGCCGTCCGGACAGGTCGCCCAGCAGCCGTACGTCGGCCTCCCGCACGCCCTCGGGGCACCAGACGAAGTCCAGGTCGCCGAGGAAGCGGCCGTGCTCGGCCTGGTAGTCGTCGGCGTCGGCGTCCCACCAGCGGCGGTTCGCCCGGCGGGCCTCGGCGTTGCCGACCCGGCGCCGGGTCACCCGGCTGTCGTCATCCACGCGCTCACGCTAGCCCCGGCGGCACCGCGGGCCGGCCTACCCCCGCAGTGCGTGGCGCGGCGCCCGGCGCTACCGTTCACCCTGATGCTCCTGTGACGGACGCGACACCTGCGACGCCTTCCTGCCGATATCTCCGCTTTCGCAGCTGACGACGCAGCGAGAGGACGGGAGGCCTTGCACGCTGTGGTAATGCAGCGGGTAGGCTAGATGATGCGCTCGCGGATCGTGTGCCTCGGCAGGGAGCAGGTGCGCGGTCTCCGGGACCACTGGCGGAGCCACATCCATGATCTCACGCGATGATCTTTCGGTGTGCCCGGCGACGGATCCGCTGGCGCGAACAGGTCACCGCGACACACCAGCCTGCTGTGACACACCATCCGACCGGAGCAACCGCCCACATGACGAGCAGCATCGAGGCCCCCTCGAGCGCCACCCGGGTCACCCACGACGATCTCGGTTCCGAGGAGGCTTTCCTCGCCGCGATCGACGAGACCATCAAGTACTTCAACGACGGCGACATTGTCGAAGGCACCGTCGTCAAGGTCGATCGGGACGAGGTCCTGCTCGACATCGGCTACAAGACCGAGGGTGTCATCCCCTCTCGGGAGTTGTCGATCAAGCACGACGTGGACCCGGCCGAGGTCGTTTCGGTTGGTGACCACATCGAGGCCCTGGTCCTCCAGAAGGAGGACAAGGAGGGTCGTCTGATCCTCTCGAAGAAGCGGGCGCAGTACGAGCGGGCCTGGGGCACCATCGAGAAGATCAAGGACGAGGACGGCGTCGTCCGCGGTTCGGTCATCGAGGTGGTCAAGGGTGGCCTCATCCTCGACATCGGGCTGCGGGGCTTCCTGCCCGCCTCCCTGGTCGAGATGCGTCGGGTGCGCGACCTGCAGCCGTACGTCGGGCGCGAGCTCGAAGCCAAGATCATCGAGCTGGACAAGAACCGCAACAACGTGGTCCTGTCCCGCCGGGCCTGGCTGGAGCAGACGCAGTCCGAGGTGCGCACGGAGTTCCTCAACAAGCTCCAGAAGGGCCAGGTCCGCAAGGGCGTCGTGTCCTCGATCGTCAACTTCGGCGCGTTCGTCGACCTGGGCGGCGTGGACGGTCTCGTGCACGTCTCCGAGCTGTCCTGGAAGCACATCGACCACCCGTCCGAGGTCGTCGAGGTGGGCCAGGAGGTCGAGGTCGAGGTCCTGGACGTCGACCTGGACCGCGAGCGGGTCTCGCTGTCGCTGAAGGCGACGCAGGAGGACCCGTGGCGTCAGTTCGCCCGCACCCACGCGATCCAGCAGATCGTGCCGGGTAAGGTCACCAAGCTGGTGCCGTTCGGCGCCTTCGTCCGGGTGGACGACGGCATCGAGGGCCTGGTCCACATCTCCGAGCTGGCCGAGCGCCACGTGGAGATCCCGGAGCAGGTCGTCCAGGTCGGCTCCGAGGTCATGGTCAAGGTCATCGACATCGACCTGGAGCGTCGCCGGATCTCGCTGTCGCTCAAGCAGGCCAACGAGGGCTTCGTCGAGGGCGAGGAGCACTTCGACCCGACCCTCTACGGCATGGCCGCGACCTACGACGCCGAGGGCAACTACATCTACCCGGAGGGCTTCGACCCGGAGACGGGCGAGTGGCTCGAGGGGTACGACAAGCAGCGCGAGACCTGGGAGAACCAGTACGCCGAGGCGCGTCAGCGCTGGGAGGCCCACACCAAGCAGGTGCAGACCTCCCGGGCCGCCGACGCCGAGGCCGCTGCCAACCCGGCTCCGGCCGTCACCGGTGGTGGCACCACCACCTCGACCAGCGCGGCCCCGAGCCGCCAGGCCGAGGAGCCGGCCGGCACCCTGGCCACCGACGAGGCGCTCGCCGCTCTGCGGGAGAAGCTCGCCGGCGGCAAGTGACCCGCTGAACGACGACGGGCCCCGTCCCCGCGATCGCGAGATCGCCGGGGGCGGGGCTCCCGTCTTTGCCGCGCCGGCCCCGCCACCGCCGGTGTCGTCGTCCCGCCTACGCACCCGACGCGGCGGCGACCGGCTGCCTCAGGATGGTGCGTTGCCTCTCGGGTGCGACCCTGCGGAAGTCGCTGAGGTAGATCTCGTGGTGTCTGCCCACCATCCGCAGCCCGTTGCCGGGAACGAACTCACCGTGCAGTCGCGCCAGCACTTCGGCCTCCTCGTCGAAGGAACCGACGTGCAGCGTCTGCACGCACCGCCCCTCGGACAGCGTTCCCAGGCGGATGTCGTCGAGACGCGCCGGGCGGTTCCCGGCCCCGGCCTGCTGCACGGCGGCGGTGACCATGCCCTGGTCGATCCAGTCCGGGACCATGATCATGAGCGTCCAGTCCCACCGTGCCTTGTCGCGTCGCGCGGTGAAGGAGTCCATGTCCTCGGCCCACCACAGGCCCTCCAGGGGCGGGACGACGTAGTCCCGGCCGAGGTCCCGCCTGCTGGCGAACTTGAGCTTGTAGGCCACCGGGTAGAGGGCTCCGATGGCGCCGGTGAACGCCGGTGAGGCGTTCGGGTCGCCATGGCCGTCGATCATGAGGTACCGCGTGTCGGGCACGTCCAGGATCCGGAACCGGCCGCGTCTGGCCTGGTAGGCGTCGAGGGTCTTCTTGAAGTCGGTCTTGTCAGTCATCAGGCACCTGGGCCCGGGTGGCGAGCCACTGCCTTTCTGCCTCCAGGAGGCTCAGTGAGTACGAGAACACCTCGCGCGCCGGGTGCGGGAGGGGGTCCTGCGCCTGCTGCGCCGCCCGGACCGACTCGATGCGGGCCTCGACCCGCGCCAGCCGGGTACGCAGCGCCTGCGCGTACTGCCGCTCGGAGAACAGGGGCAGGTTGGCGATGCCGACCAGAAGCGGGTGCCGCACCGGCTGCGGTTCCTCGATGAGGGCCAGCGCGGTGCGCGCCGCGGCCGCCCGGCCCTCGGCGGTGGCGTGGAACACGTGGCGGGACTTCGGGGCGGCGGGAGCCTCGGGAACGTGGACCAGGCCGCGCTTCTCCAGCTTGGCGAGCAGGTAGTAGATCGAGGAGAACCCGATGTCGGACCACTGCCGGATGCCGCGTCGCGCGATCACCTGCTCCAGGTCGTAGCCGTGCCGGGGTCGTTCGATGATCAGGCCCAGCACGGTCAGCTCGGCGGTGGTCAGCTCCACGGTCCTATCCTAGTACTGGAATAGGGCCGTGCGACGTCCCCCAGGGAACCCGGTCCGGGGGTGCCCCCGGTGCCGGCGGCGCGGTCGTGATCCGGTTGACTGGTGCCGTGCTGAAGGTGGGACTGACCGGGGGAATCGGGTCCGGCAAGAGCGCCGTGGCGAGGCGACTGGCCGAGTGCGGCGCGGTGGTGGTCGACTCCGACCGGATCGCCCGCGAGGTGGTCGCGCCGGGCACGGAAGGGCTGGCCGAGATCGTCGCGGCCTTCTCCGAGCGGGTCCTCGACGCCGACGGCGCCCTCGACCGGGCGGCGCTGGGCGCGCTGGTGTTCGCCGACGAGACGGCGCGCCGCCGGCTGGAGGCGATCACCCATCCCCGCGTACGGGCCCGCTCCGCCGAGCTGGCCGCCGCGGCGGCACCCGACGCGATCGTGGTCAACGACGTGCCGCTGCTGGTGGAGGTGGGGCTCGCGCCCACGTACCACCTGGTGGTCGTGGTGCAGACGGAGGTGGCCACCCGGCTGGCGCGGCTGGCCCGCGACCGGGGGATGGACCGGGCGGAGGCCGAGCGGCGGATCGCCGCGCAGGCCGACGACGCCCGGCGCCGGGCCGCGGCGGACGTGCTGCTGACAAACGACGGCAGCCTCGACGACCTGCACGCGGCCGTCGACGTGCTGTGGCGCGAGCGGCTGCGGCCCTACGAGGCGAACCTGCGCGAGCGGCGGCCGGCCCGGTCGGACCGCGTCGCCCTGGCGGAGGCCGACCCGACCTGGCCGCAGCAGTACGCGCGGCTGGCCGCCCGGATCCGGCACGCGGTCGCCCCCGCCGACCTGCGCGTCGACCACATCGGCTCGACCGCGGTGCCGGGGCTCGCCGCCAAGGACGTGATCGACATCCAGCTCACCGTCCCGACCCTCGCCGACGCGGACGGGCCGCTGGCGGAACGGCTCGCGGCGGCCGGTTTCCCACGCCTGCCCGGCGAGTGGTGGGACAACCCCCGCCCGCCCGGTAGCGGCCGGTGGGAGAAGCGGCTGCACGGCAACGCCGACCCGGGCCGCCCCGTGCACCTGCACGTCCGCCCCGTCGACTCGCCCGGCTGGCGCTACGCGCTGCTGATGCGCGACCACCTGCGTGCCGACCCGGACCAGCGGGCGGCCTACCTGATGTTGAAGCGGGAGCTGGCGGCCTCCGCCCCGGACAGCGCCACCTGGACCACCGCGAAGGACCCGTGGTTCGACGAGGAGCATCTGCGCGCCGAGCAGTGGGCGGCGCAGACCGGCTGGCGTCCCTGACCGGTCAGCGCCCCCCGGCCGGGGACCGGGGCGGCGCGACGAGCCGGGGCACCGTGGTGGGCGTCAGGTCGAGCTGAGCCCAGGCGCCGGTGCGGGTGCGCAGCTCCAGGCGGCGCAGCGTGCCGGACCGGTCGATCCAGTAGCGCAGCAGCCCCCGGGACGTGCGCAGTTCGACCACGTCGACGCTCTTGCCGGCGACGGTGTCGCCGCGCACCCGCAGGGCGGCGTCGCGCCCGCCGGCCGATCCGGCGGCCCGCAGCGCCGCGTCGAGCAGCAGGCCCAGGTCGCCCGCGCGCCGCGGGTCGGCGCGCCAGCCCCGGGCGGGCGGCGGCAGCGGCGGCCGGCCGGGCGACTCCACGGTGCCCGGGACCGTCGCGGCCGGCACCTCCGCCCGGCGCACGCCGGCGCCGTCGAGGCGCAGCAGCGTCCGGCGCTCCGGCACGCCGAGGTCGGCGACGGTGACGTACGCGGCCCGCCCGCTCCAGCTCACCCAGCCGGTTCCGCGCAGGTTCGTGGCGGCGGCGACGGGCGCGGTCAGGGTCACGGCGGCGCCGCCGCGGGCGCGCAGCCGGGCGGGCAACCGGTCCAGCCGGCCCCGCTCGGCGCCGGTCAGGGCGCGGGGCTGCCCGGGGCGGCCGCCGAGGGCGTCGACCGGCCGCAGCGTGGGCCGGTCGCTCCGGTTCAGCTGCACGGTCACCGGTCCGACGCCGGCCAGCCCGGTCTCCAGCCGGTGCAGCCGCGCGTCGTGGTCGAGCCAGTAGCGGGGGTGCCCGCCCGGCACGGGGGTCGCGGCGCCGGGGCCGGACGGCGGTGCCTGGAGGATGTCGACCGGCGCCGCCCCGACCGTGGCCCCACCGACCCGGCGCGCGGCGTCGGCCGGCGGCTCCGGACGGTCCGAGGCGAGGCGGAAGAGCAGGTCGAGCACGGCGGCCAGCCCTTGCCCGGCGGGCGGGTCGTGCAGCCGCCAGCGGTCCGTCGGCGGCACCAGCGGGGGCGGCGCGGGGGTCGGCACCGCCGTCGGGTCGGGGCGCAGCAGGACCACCGTCGGGGTGGCCTGGAGCAGCCCGCGCTCGGCGCCCGCGCCGGGCCCGCCGACGTCGAGGTAGACCAGCGACCGGGACCAGTCGACCCAGCCGACCAGTTCGGTACGCGCCGCGCCGGTGCCCGCCGTCACGCGTACCCCGGCCCGCAGGTCCCGGTAGTTGGTGACCCGCATCGCGGCCAGTCGCTCGCGCTCGTCGCCCGTCAGCGCCCTCGGCTGCTCCGGCCGCCCGGGCGCCCAGCTCGCCAGCCCCACGACCAGCGCGCCGGCGGAGAGCACGGCCACGGCCGCGAGCACCAGCAGGACGGTGCGCCGACGGCCGGTCACCACCCGTGGGATGCCCCCGGTGTGCGCGTCGTCGTGCGCCGGAGGGCCCTGCGGCGGGTGCGGCGGGCCGGTACGGGCGGCGGAGGTCTCCACGGGAGGTTGAACGGGATTCACCCCCGTGGGGTGACGAGCAGGGGCGCTCGCGGCGGCCGGTCAGCGCCTCACGCGCGACCACATCGGGTGCGCACGCCGGGCATGCCGGGTGCTGCGACCCTGTGCCGGGGGCGGGCCGGCCCTGACGGCCTGGCCACCTGCCCGGACGGCCGCCGCGAGCGGCCTACACGGAGAGCGTAGTCCGGTGAGATGCGCCACACAATGCGAATATCGAAGCCGATCACGGACCGGGCGTAGTCGCGTCGCGGTGTCGGACCCCCGGCGTACCGTGGGGGTCATGGCGCTCGACATTCCCCGGCTCGACGGCCGCTTCCAGGTCATCAGCGAGTTCCAGCCGGCCGGCGACCAGCCGGCGGCGATCGACGAGCTGGAGCGTCGGGTCCGGCGCGGCGACCGCAACACCGTGCTGCTCGGCGCGACCGGCACCGGCAAGAGCGCCACCACCGCGTGGCTGATCGAGCGGGTGCAACGGCCGACGCTGGTGCTGGCGCCCAACAAGACGCTCTGCGCGCAGCTGGCCAAGGAGTTCAGCGAGCTGCTGCCGCACAACGCGGTCGAATACTTCGTCTCCTACTACGACTACTACCAGCCCGAGGCCTACATCCCGCAGACCGACACCTACATCGAGAAGGACTCCTCGATCAACGAGGAGGTCGAGCGGCTGCGGCACTCGGCGACCATGTCGCTGCTCACCCGCCGCGACGTGATCGTGGTGGCCACCGTCTCGGCGATCTACGGCCTGGGCACCCCGGAGGAATACCTCGACCGCGCGGTGCGGGTCGCGGTCGGGCAGGAGCTGGACCGTGACCAGCTGCTGCGCCGGCTGGTCGACATCCAGTACACGCGCAACGACATGGCCTTCAACCGGGGCACCTTCCGGGTCCGCGGCGACACGCTGGAGATCATCCCGGCCTACGAGGAGCTGGCCGTCCGGATCGAGCTCTTCGGCGACGAGGTGGAGAAGCTCTACTACCTCAACCCCCTCACCGGCGACGTGGTCAAGGAGGTCGACGGGCTGGTCATCTTCCCGGCCACCCACTACGCGGCCGGGCCCGAGCGGATGGAGCGGGCGATCCGCGACATCGAGGCCGAACTGGCCGAGCGGCTGGCCGAGCTGGAACGGCAGGGCAAGCTGCTGGAGGCGCAGCGGCTGCGGATGCGCACCACCTACGACATCGAGATGATGCGCCAGGTCGGGTTCTGCTCCGGCATCGAGAACTACTCGATGCACATGGACGGCCGGCTGCCGGGCAGTCCGCCGCACTGCCTGCTCGACTACTTCCCCGACGACTTCCTCACTGTCGTCGACGAGTCGCACGTGACCATCCCGCAGATCGGCGGGATGTACGAGGGCGACGCGTCCCGCAAGCGGATGCTGATCGACCACGGCTTCCGGCTGCCCAGCGCCGCCGACAACCGGCCGCTGCGCTTCGACGAGTTCCTGGAGCGGGTGGGCCAGATGGTCTTCCTCTCCGCGACGCCCGGCCCGTGGGAGCTGGAGCAGGCCCAGGGCGAGTTCGTCGAGCAGGTGATCCGGCCCACCGGTCTGATCGACCCGGAGGTCGTCGTCAAGCCCACCAAGGGCCAGATCGACGACCTCATGCACGAGATCAAGCTGCGCACCGAGCGCGACGAGCGGGTGCTGGTCACCACGCTGACCAAGAAGATGGCCGAGGACCTGTCGGACTACCTCCTGGAGAACGGCATCCGGGTGCGCTACCTGCACTCCGAGGTCGACACGCTGCGCCGCGTGGAGCTGCTGCGGGAGCTGCGCAAGGGCGACTACGACGTGCTGGTCGGCATCAACCTGCTCCGGGAGGGTCTCGACCTGCCGGAGGTGTCGCTGGTCGCCATCCTCGACGCCGACAAGGAGGGCTTCCTGCGCAGCGGCCGGTCGTTGATCCAGACCATCGGCCGGGCGGCGCGGAACGTCTCCGGTCAGGTGCACATGTACGCCGACAAGATCACTCCGTCGATGGCGGAGGCGATCGGGGAGACCAACCGGCGGCGGGACAAGCAGATCGCGCACAACGAGGCGCACGGCATCAGTCCCGAGCCGCTGCGCAAGAAGATCCACGACATCCTCGACGACATCTACCGCGAGGCGGAGGACACCGAGAACAGCCGCGTCGGCGGCGCCGTACGGCAGCTCTCCCGGGGCAAGGCGCCGGTCAAGGAGACCCGCAGCCGCAGCCGGACCGGCGGCGCCGGGCCCGCGCGGGAGGGGATGGCGCGGGCCGAGCTGGCCCAGCTCATCCAGGAGCTCAACGACCAGATGCTGGCCGCGGCGCGGGAGCTCCAGTTCGAGCTGGCGGCCCGGATCCGCGACGAGGTCGCCGACCTCAAGAAGGAGCTGCGGGGCATGGACGCGGCCGGCGTGAAGTGAGCGGCCCGCTCCCGCGCCCACCTGGGCGGCGGTGGCTGGCCGCTCCGCGCGGCTGATTGCGGTACGCGAGCAGGCTATTGCGCTCAGTGATCGTCCTGGCTACTCTCCCTCGGTGGGGAGGCTGGGGATGCCGTTGCCAACGAGTCCGGTCATTCGTCGCGCCCGGTTGGGCGCCGAGCTGCGTCAGCTGCGACGACGGGAGGCGCTGACCCTGGAACAGGTCTGCGACCGGCTGGGTTGGGCCTCCACCTCCAAGCTGTCCCGCATCGAGCTGGGGCAGAGCCGGCCGGACCTGGCCGACGTGCTCGACCTGCTCGACGTCTACGAGGTGCCGCCGCCGCAGCGCGACGCGCTCATCGTCATCGCCCGCGACGCCGCCACCAGCCGGGGCTGGTGGAAGGCGCTGGGGGAGATGGGCGAGCGACAGCGCACCTACGCCGAGCTGGAGGCCGGCGCGGCGAGCATCGTGGACTGGCAGCCCGCGATCGTGCCGGGGCTGCTCCAGACCCCGGCGTACGCCCGGCTGCGGCTCGCCGCCGGCCAGCTGCTCGACCCCGCCCTCGACGTGGACGCCGACGTGCGCGCCCGGGCGCTGCGGCACGAGGTGCTGCGGCGGGCGGACCCGCCCCGATACACGGCGCTGCTCACCGAGGCCGCCTGCGAGGCCGGCGACACCCCGCCGCAGGTGTGGCGGGAGCAGCTGCGGCACCTGGTCGAGCTGGCGGCCCTGCCGCACGTGACGATCCGGCTGCTGCCCCGGGGCGTCGCCGCGCGGGGCGGGGCGCAGCCGCTGACGCCGTACTCCTGCTACTCGTTCCCCGACCCGGCCGACCCGCGCACGGTGATGCTGGAGGCGCTCACCACCGACGTGCGGCTGGTGACGCTCGCCGACGTCGACCGCTACGAGCAGCTCACCGGCTGGCTGCTGGACGCGGCCCTCGGCCCGGAGGAGACGGTCGCGGCGCTGGACCGGCTCGCCGCCGGCTGAGCCAGGCTCACAGGTGGCGGCGGAAGCCGCCCTCCGAGTCGATCACCTGGCCGGTGATCCAGTCGGCGTCGGACGAGCAGAGGAACCGCACCAGCCGGGCGGCGTCCTGCGGCGTGCCCCAGCGTCCGCCCGGAAAGAGCTTGGCGACCTCGGCGTACGCCTCGGGCGACGCGTATCCGGTGTCCGTCGGGCCCGGGTGCACGCAGTTGACGGTGATGCCCCGTGGCATCAGCAGCGGGGAGAGCTGGAAGGTCGCGTTCTCCACCGCCGCCTTGCTGATCGCGTAGGCGAGAGTCTGCGGCATCGGGCTGAGGCGCTGGCCGGTGGAGAAGAGCACCAGCCGGCCACCCGATCCGGCGGTGAACGCCTCGGCGAACGCTTCGGCGAGCAGCAGCGTGGCCCGCACGTTGACCAGCAGGTGCCGGTCGATCTCGGCCGGATCCAGCGTGCCGAACGGCGTGTGGGTGCAGTAGGCGTGCACGGCGACCACCGCGTCGAGCCGGCCGTGCCGGCGTAGCGCCTCGGCGACCAGGCCGGCGGGCGCGGCCGGGTCGAGCAGGTCGGCTCGGACGTGTCCGGCGTCGCCCAGCTCACCGAGCAGGGCCGGCACGCCCCCGGGATCGCCGCCGTAGGGCTGGGCGTCGTCGAACTCCGGCAGGCCGGTGAGCAGCAGCCGCCAGCCGTCCGCGGCGAGTGTGCGGGCGACCGCCGCGCCGATGCCGGTCCGACGACTCACGCCCGTCACGAGGGCCACCCGCTGCGTCATGGGACCAGTCAACCGGCGTCGGCGACCGGGGGCCAGCGGATATCTCCGCGCGGCAACCGGGCCCGGCGCCCCCGAGCCCGTCGGGACCGGCGGCCGTCGCGTGCACGGCGCACCCTAGGGCAGGGGTACGACAGCTCAGGCCGGCACGTCCACGAAGTGCTCGACCAGCGGCGGGTTGGCGAAGTGCGGGCCGATCAGCGCCCGCCACTGCGCGAAGCGCTCGGTGGCGCGGAAGTTGTCGTTGTGCGCCTCGACCGAGTCCCACTCGACCAGCAGCACGAACCGGCTCGGAGACTCGACGCCCCGGGTCATCCGCACGGACCGGCAGCCGGGCGTGCCGGCGAGCACCGGATGCCCCTTGGCGTACGCGGCGGCGAACTCGTCCTCGTGTCCCGGCAGTACGTCGATGAGCGCGACCTCAAGCACCATGCCCGGAAGCCTTTCATGCCGCGGTGCGGGCCGGACGCCGCGGGGGCCTGTTCCCGCAGGCCGGGCGGATCTAGGGTGGGCGCGCGGAAAAGGGGGAGGCGAATGATCGACTGGCTGACCGGCACGGCGTTCACCGTGGCGGGCACCGGCACCACCTGGGCGGAGCTGCTGGGCTTCGCCACCGGGGTGCTCAACGTCTGGCTGGTGGCCCGGCAGCGGATCGCCAACTGGCCGGTCGGCATCGCCAACGTGCTGCTGCTGATGCTGCTGTTCTGGACGGCCGGTCTCTACGCCGACGCCGGCCTCCAGGTCGTCTACGTCGGCCTGGGCCTGTACGGCTGGTGGGCGTGGCTGTACGGCGGAGAGCGGCGCACCCGGCTCACGGTCGGCCGCACGGGCCGCCGGGAGTGGTGGGCGCTGGCGGCGGCGGGCATGGTGCTGACCGGCGGGCTCTGGGCGCTGCTGGACCGGGCCACCGACTCCACCGTGCCGCTGCCGGACGCGCTGACCACCGCGCTGTCGCTGCTGGCGACGTACGGGCAGACCCGCAAGCGGGTGGAGAGCTGGTGGCTGTGGATCGCCGCCGACCTGATCTACATCCCGCTGTACGCCTACAAGGGCCTGTACCTCACCGCGGCCCTCTACGTGATCTTCCTCGGGCTCTGCGTGCTCGGGCTGCGCGAGTGGCGGGCGGACCTGCGGCGCGGCGCCGCCCCGACCCCGGTGCCCCCGGGCCCGGCACCGGCGGCGGCGTGACCGGGGCGGGCCCCGCCGACGGCGTGACCGGGGCGACGGGCGTCGGCGGCGTCACCGGGGAGGTGGGCGTCGGCGGCGGGCCGGCCCCGCCGGAGTTTCGGCACGCGATGGTGGTGGGCAAGTTCTACCCGCCGCACGCGGGCCACCACGCGCTGATCGAGGCCGCCGCCGCCCGCTGCGCGGCCGTCACCGTGGTGGTGGCACCGTCCCGCCGGGAGTCGATACCGCTCGCGTTGCGGCTCGACTGGCTGCGCGAGGTGCACGCGGCCACCCCGTGGGTCCGCTTCGTCGGCCGCTACGACGACCACCCGGTGGACTACGCCGACCCGGCGGTCTGGGACCTGCACTGCGCGGTCTTCCGGGAGGCGCTGGGCGGGGCGCCGGTGGACGCCGTCTTCTCCTCCGAGCCGTACGGCGAGGAGTTGGCCCGGCGGTTCGACGCGGTGTCGGTCTGCGTGGACCCGGGGCGGCGCGGCGTGCCCGTGTCGGGGACGGCGGTGCGCGCGGACCCGGCGGGGCACTGGGACCGGCTCAGCGCGCCGGTGCGGGCGTGGTTCGTCCGGCGGGTGGTGGTCCTCGGCGCGGAGTCGACCGGCACCACCACGATGGCCGCCGCCCTCGCCGCGCACTACGGCACCCGCTGGGTCCCGGAGTACGGCCGGGAGCTGACCGCGCGGAAGCTGGCCCGGCTGCGCCGGCGGGATCCGGCGGCCACGGTCTTCGACGTGGTCTGGGACCGCGACGACTTCGCCGAGGTGGTCCGGGAGCAGCAGGCGGCGGAGGACGCCGCGGCGAGGTCGTGCGGCCCGCTGCTGTTCTGCGACACGGACGCGCGGGCCACCGCCGTCTGGGAGGAGCGGTACCTGGGGTCGACGTCGGCGCGGGTGCGCGCGGCGGCCCGGCGTCCCGCGCTGTACCTGCTGACCGACCACGTCGGGGTGCCCTTCGACGACGACGGGCTGCGCGACGGCGAGCACCTGCGGGCGTGGATGACGGGGCGGTTCCGGGCGGTACTGGCGGGCTGCGGGGTGCCGGTGGTCGAGCTGACCGGCCCGCACCGGCAGCGACTGGCCCGGGCGGTGGCCGCCTGCGACGCCCTGCTCGCGGCCGGCTGGCCGCTGGCCGACCCGCTGGTCGCCGCCGACCAGGAGCACCTAGCCTCCTAGGATGCCCAACGGGCGGTGCGGCCGGTCTCGATGCCACCCCGCCACCAGCATCGATGCCCGGGGTGGGAAAGGACACTCACGACCCGGGATGCGGCCACTGGCGGCGGTGGGCAAGAATGACGGGCGAGGAGGGGAGTATTCCCCCGCGACGGAGTCGTCAGCACGGTCGAGCGCCGATCCTGGATGCGCGACCCGGCCCGTCGGTCGCCGCCCCCTCGGGGACGGCGACGGAAGAGACCTCCGTCAGTCACCAGAGTCAGCGTCGCCGGCACACCGCGTCCACCGAGGGCGTACGGTGTGCCCGTCGTTGCGTGTCTGCCGGAGGAATGAACATTGGACGTGTCCGGACTGGTCTGGGCGGGGACGCTCGTCGCCCTGACCGGGATCCTGCTCGTGGATCTGCTGATCGTCGGTCGGCGGCCGCACGAGCCCAGCGTGCGTGAGTCGAGCCTCTGGGTGGGCTTCTACGTCGCCCTGGCCCTGATCTTCGGCGGTGGCGTCTGGCTGGCCTCCGGGGCCAGCGCGGCCGGGCAGTTCTACACCGGCTGGCTGACGGAGTACAGCCTCTCGGTCGACAACCTGTTCGTCTTCGTGATCATCATGGCCCGCTTCGGGGTGCCCCGGCAGTACCAGCAGAAGGTGCTGCTCATCGGCATCGTGCTGGCGCTGGTCATGCGGGGCGGTTTCATCGCGGCCGGCGCGGCGCTGATCTCGCAGTTCTCCTGGGTGTTCTACATCTTCGGCGCGTTCCTGATCTACACCGCGATCAACCTCGCCCGGCAGGGCGAGCCCGACGAGGACGAGTTCTCCGAGAACCTGCTGATCCGGTGGAGCCGCAAGGCGCTGCCGATCTCCCGGGACTACGACGGCGCCAGGCTGACCACCCACACGGTGAAGGGCAAGCGGATCTTCACCCCGATGCTGATCGTCATGATCGCCATCGGCACCACCGATCTGATCTTCGCGCTCGACTCGATTCCGGCGATCTTCGGCATCACCCAGGAGCCGTACCTGGTCTTCACCGCCAACGTCTTCGCGCTGATGGGCCTGCGGCAGCTCTACTTCCTGCTCGGTGGCCTGCTCAACCGCCTGATCTACCTCAGCTACGGCCTGGCCGTGGTGCTCGGCTTCATCGGCGTCAAGCTGGTGCTGGAGGCCCTCGCGGACAACAAGCTGCCGTTCATCAACGGCGGCGAGCACGTCTCCTGGGCCCCGCACATCCCGATCTGGCTCTCACTGACGATCATCCTCGGCACCCTCGCCGTGGCCACCGTGGCCAGCCTGGTCAAGTCCTCCCGCGACCGGCGGCGGGTGCTGACCGACGCCCGCCTCTGAGGCGTACGCGACGCGACGAGAGGGGCGCTCCCGGTCGGGAGCGCCCCTCTCGCGCCGTACGCGGGTCAGACGCGGTGCGCGCCGACCAGGGTGGCGGTGCGCTCGTCGGGCAGCCGCTCCTCCAGCACCCGGCGCCGCAGGTAGCAGGCGTGCAGCATCCGCCGGTCGTCGCCGGGGCGCGGGTCGGCGGTGACGATCCCGATGTGGTGGATCCGGCGTCCGGGCCGGGCGAAGAAGTAGAGGTCGCCGGGGCGTTCCGCGCCCAGGGGCACCGGCGTGGTCACCGTCGCCTGGTCGCTGGCGTCGCGCGGCAGCAGCACGCCGAGCCGCCGCCAGGCCAGGTGGACCAGGCCGGAGCAGTCGATGCCGTGTGCCGACACCCCGCCCCAGATGTAGACGACGTCGACCAGGCGCTGCGCGACGGCCAGCACCTCGTCGGCCGACGGGGGAGTCGTGGGCATCGGCACCGCGTCGGCGCAGGGCAGCCAGAGCGGCACGGAGTGGCCCGGCGCGTGCACCGGTTGCCAGCCGTCGACCGCCGGCCCGGACGGGATCAGCCGGGTGCCCAGGATCACCCCGGGAAGCACCTCGGCGCCACCCGGCGCGTCGCGCAGCGCGGTGACGGTGGCGTCGACCACGAGCGGGTCGGCGTCGGCGGTGCCGGCGACCGGGGCGAGCTGCTCGGTGGGCAGCCAGCCGGGGTAGCCGCGCGGGTGCAGCCGGGGAGCCGGCTGCTCGACCGCCACCACGTGGGCCCAGCCGTCCGGGCGCAGTTCGGTGACCAGCACCCGCTCGCCGAGCAGCAGCTGGCTCAGCACACAGTCGCCGACCTGCTGGTCGGTGTCCATGCCGGAGATCCAGGCGGCGATGTCGGTACGCGCGGCCAGGGCGGGGCCGTCGACGGGGCGTACCGCCTCGGGGCAGCTCCAGAGGGTCGCGACCGCGACCCGGACCACGGCCTCCCGGCCCGGTTGCAGCTCCACGTCCACCCCCAGCTCGCGCCGATCGTTCCC
This sequence comes from Micromonospora sp. NPDC047812, assembly GCF_040704175.1. Lineage (NCBI taxonomy): Bacteria > Bacillati > Actinomycetota > Actinomycetes > Micromonosporales > Micromonosporaceae > Micromonospora > Micromonospora sp. NPDC047812. The sequence goes on from NZ_JBEYRY010000003.1 coordinate 524,031, forward strand.
GCGACCATATGAAAGTTTTCGACAAGCATCAACCAGTAGTCTGCATCTTTGCTTCAGTCACGGAGCTGATGCCGAGACCCGGCGCGTCCGGCAGCACGACGGTCGCGCCGTCGTACCGCAGGCCGCCGCGCACCGGCGACCAGGCCAGCCACCAGGCGGCGTCCAGGTCGGCCACGGCGGTGGTGCCGTAGGCGCCGACCAGGCTCGCAGCGGCGCCGATGCCCACCTGGCTCTCCATCATCGATCCGACGACGGTGCCGAGGCCGTGCGCGGCGGCGAGGTCGAGCAGCGTCCGGGCCGGATGCAGGCCGCCGCACTTGGCGAGCTTGACGTTGACCATGTCGGCGGCCCGGCGGCGGATCACCTCGACCAGGTCGCGGACGCCGAAGACCGACTCGTCGGCGAGGATCGGCACGTCCACCCGGTCGCTGACCCAGGCCAGCCCGTCCAGGTCCCAGCGGGCGACCGGCTGCTCGACCAGTTCCACGTCGAGCCCGGCGTCCTCGACGCCGCGGATCACCCGGACCGCCTCGCGCGGGGTCCAGCCCTGGTTGGCGTCCAGCCGGATGCGGACCCCGTCGCCGACGGCGGAACGCACCGCGCGGACCCGCTCCAGGTCGCCGGCGGCGTCGGTGCCCACCTTCAGCTTGAGCACGCCGAAGCCCTCCGCCCGCCGCTGCCGGGCCGCCGCCGCCAGGTCCACCGCGTCGCCCGCGGCGAGCGTGACGTCCGTGGGCACCCGCAGGGCGGTGCCCCCGAGCAGCCGCACCAGCGGTACGCCGAGCCGCCGCGCGGCCAGGTCGTGCAGCGCGACGTCGACGGCCGCCTTGGCCGCCTCGTTGCCGACGACCGCCCGTTGCACCTCGGTGCAGCGGGCCACCAGGTCGTCGGCGTCGCGGCCGGTGAGCGCCGGGCCGAGCAGCTCGCGGACGCACGCCTCGGAACCGGCGACCGACGCCCCGGTCACCTGCCACACCTGCGGTGCCTCGCCGAAGCCGGACCGGCCGTCGGCGTCGACCACCTCCACCACCAGGGTCTCCACGGTGGTGGTGCGGCGCAGCGCGGTGACGAACGGCGTGTGCAACGGGGCGGAGAGCCGGTGGGTGCGTACCGCGGCGATCGTCATGTGCGGCACCCTATACGGGCACGGGCAGGCGAAGGGGAGGCCGGCATGAGCGAACGTGAGCGAGTCATCGGGTGCGGGGCGGTGCTGCCGCAGGGCGGCACGGAGCGCAGCGGAGTGCCGGCATGAGCGGGCGAAGCGAGCAGGGCTGGGAACTGGTGGGCGCGCCGAACGCGCGGGACCTCGGCGGGCTCGTCGGCGCCGACGGCCGAAGGGTGCGTCCCGGGGTGCTGATCCGCACCCCGGCGCTGGGTCGGCTGACCGACGAGGACCTGCCGGTGCTGGCCAAGCTGGGCCCGGCCTGCGTGGTCGACCTGCGGGACCACTCGGAGACGGCGGTGGCCCCGCCGGACCGGCTCACCGGGGAGCCGCGGGTGGTGCACCTGCCGGTGCACGACGCCGAGCACCCCGTCTTCACGTACGTCTCGGCGGTGCTGCTGGGGCACGACCTGGGCGCGTACGAGGCCCTGGCGGAGCAGGGCACTCCGGCGGCGATGGCGGCGATCTACCGCTGGTTCGTCAGCGGCGAGTCGGCGCGGGCGAACTTCGGCGCGGCGGTGCGGCTGGCGGCGGAGGCGGAGAACCTGCCGCTGGTCTACCACTGTTCGGCGGGGAAGGACCGCACGGGCTGGTTGACGGTGTTGCTGCTCAGCGCCCTCGGCGTGGACGAGGCGGCGATCCGGGCGGACTACCTGGCGAACAACCGGCTGACCGAGAGCCTGCGGGAGGTCCTGCTGGAGGCGATGCGGCGGCGGATGCCGGGGCTGGACGTCGAGGCGGTACGCCCGGTGCTGGAGGTGCGCGAGGAGTACCTGGACGCCGCGTACGCGGAGGTGCGTCGGGTGCACGGGTCGTTCGGGGCGTACCTGCGCGACGGGCTCGGGGTGACCGACGACGTGCTGGCGGCGCTGCGGGGGCAGCTGCTGGAGTGAGGCGTCAGGGGCGCAGGTCGCGGCGGGCGTCCCAGGCGGCGGCGGACACCCGCGCGATCAGCCGGCAGGCGTCGTCGTCCTCCTCGCCGCCGGGGCCGCCGTCGGCGAGGTCGGTGGTGGTGCAGACGACGACGGCGTACGGCGGCGCGTCGTCGGGGAAGACCACCCCGGCGCCGTGGCGCACGCCGCGCACCCAGCCGTTCTTGTGCGCGATGCGGGTGCCCTCGGGCAGCCCGGCGGCCAGGTCCTCGCGGTGTTCCTGGGCGAACAGCACGTCGAGCATGGCCGCGCAGCCGGCCGGTGAGGCCAGCGGGACCGGGGTGCCCGCGCCGGCGGCCAGCGCGCCGAGCAACGCGGCCAGGTCGGCGGCGGTGACGAGGTTGGTGACGCCCGCCTCGCGGGCCGCGAAGTCCTCGATGCCCCGGCCGGTGACGCTGTGCCGGGCCCCGGCGAGGTCCCACACCCGTGCCACCGCCGGCAGTCCGACGTGGCCGATGACCAGGTTGGTGGCGAGGTTGCTGGAGCGGACAATCATCCGGTGGGCGAGCCAGCGCAGCGGCGCGCCGCCGCCGAGCCGTTCCCAGACGGCCTCGTCGTTGTCGTAGTGCCGCGCGCAGGAGAACCGGGGCGCGCCGGGCAGCGCGGAGTCGAACTCGTTGCGCACCGGCACCGGCGTGTCCAGGTCGAGGGTGCCGGCCTCGGCGGCGCGGTGCAGCGCGACGAGCACCGCCGCCTTCATGGTGCTGGCCGCGTAGTGGGTCGCGTCGGCGTGCCGGGTCCAGGTGGGGGCGGCGCCGACCCGCCCCACGTACGCCGACACGGTGCCGGGTACCCCGTCCAGATGGGCGTCGAGCTCGTCCCAGGTCATGCGGCTGACCGTAACGGATCGCCGACGGGGCGGCGGGCCGGGGCGATCGGTCGTACCGTGCGGGGATGACGGTTGCCGCCTACGACGCGCACGCCGACTGGTACGAGGCGTTCGCCACCGACACGTCCAGCGGCTACATGACCCGGGTCCGCGCCCGGCTCGGCGACCTGCTCGGGCCCGGCCCCGGCCGCTGCCTCGACCTGTGCTGCGGCACCGGGCTCCAGGCGGCGGAGCTGCGCAGGCTGGGCTGGGACCCGGTGGGGGTCGACCTGTCCGCCGGGCAGCTGCGGCACGCCCGGCCGCGCCTGCCGGTGGCCCGCGCCGACGCGGCGGCGCTGCCGGTGGCCGACGCCTCGGTGCCGGCGGTGGCGTGCGTGCTGGCCCACACCGACGTGCCCGACTACGCGGCGGTGATCGCCGAGGCCGCGCGGGTGCTCGCGCCCGGCGGGCGGTTCGTCCACGTGGGAGTGCACCCGTGCTTCACCGGGGCGTTCGCCGACCGCTCCGACCCGCGGCGGATCGTGATCGACGGCGGCTACGCCGAGCGGGAGCGCAGCTTCCGGGCGTGGACGCCGCACGGGGTGCGGGTGCGTGTCGGCGCGTGGCACGTGCCGCTGGCCGACCTGCTCAACGCGGTCACCGACGCCGGTCTGACCCTGGTCCGCACGGCCGAGGCCGGCTCCGGGCCGGTGCCCGACCTGTTCGCCTTCCTCGCCGTCCGCCCCGCCTGACCGCCGCCGCGGGGCCGGGAACGGGCGGAGCCCGGACCGCGCGGGGCGGTCCGGGCTCCGGGATCGGCTGCGGTCGTACGTCAGCCGGCGTGCTTGCGGCGGGCGGCGGCCCGGCCACGGGTGGTCTGGTCGAGCACCACCTTGCGGATCCGGATCGCGGCCGGGGTGACCTCGACGCACTCGTCCTCGCGGCAGAACTCGAGGGCCTGCTCCAGCGACAGCTTGCGCGGCGGGATCAGCTTCTCGGTCTCGTCGGAGGTCGACGCGCGCATGTTGGTGAGCTTCTTCTCCTTGGTGATGTTGACGTCCATGTCGTCGGAGCGGGAGTTCTCCCCGACGATCATGCCCTCGTACACCTCGGTGGTCGGCTCGACGAAGAGCTGGCCGCGCTCCTGGAGGTTGATCATCGCGAACGACGTCACGGCGCCGGCCCGGTCGGCGACCAGGGAGCCGTTGTTGCGGGTGCGCAGCTCGCCGAACCACGGCTCGTACGACTCGAAGACGTGGTGCAGGATGCCGGTGCCCCGGGTGTCGGTGAGGAACTCGGTGCGGAAGCCGATCAGGCCCCGGGCCGGGACCAGCCACTCCATCCGGATCCAGCCGGTGCCGTGGTTCACCAGCTGCTCCATCCGGCCCTTGCGGGTCGCCAGCAGCTGGGTGATCGCGCCCAGGTACTCCTCGGGGGCGTCGATGGTGAGCCGCTCGACCGGCTCGCAGGTCTTGCCGTCGATCTCCTTGGTGACGACCTGCGGCTTGCCGACGGTCAGCTCGAAGGACTCGCGGCGCATCTGCTCGACCAGGATGGCCAGCGCCAGCTCGCCGCGGCCCTGCACCTCCCACGCGTCGGGGCGCTCGGTGGGCAGCACCCGCAGCGACACGTTGCCGACCAGCTCCTTGTCGAGCCGGTCCTTGACCATCCGGGCGGTGACCTTGGCGCCCTTGACCCGGCCGACCAGCGGCGAGGTGTTGGTGCCGATGGTCATCGAGATGGCCGGCTCGTCGACGGTGATCAGCGGCAGCGGGCGCGGGTCCTCCGCGTCGGCCAGGGTCTCACCGATCATGATCTCGGGGATGCCGGCGACGGCGATGATGTCGCCCGGGCCCGCCGAGTCGGCCGGCTTGCGCTCCAGGCCCTCGGTCATCAGCAGCTCGGAGATGCGGACCCGCTGGGTGCTGCCGTCGGTGCGGCACCAGGCCACCGTCTGACCCTTGCTGATGGTGCCCTGCCGCACCCGGCACAGCGCCAGTCGGCCGAGGAACGGGGAGGCGTCGAGGTTGGTGACGTGCGCCTGCAGCGGCGCCTCCGGGTCGTACGCGGGCGGCGGGATGGTGTCCAGCAGGGTGCGGAACAACGGCTCCAGGCTGGTGCTGTCGTCGGGGACCGCGCCGTCGGCGGGCTGGGTCAGCGAGGCGATGCCGTCGCGGGCGCAGGCGTAGACGATCGGGAAGTCGATCTGCTCCTCGTCGGCGTCCAGGTCGAGGAAGAGCTCGTAGGTGTCGTCCACGACCTCCTTGATCCGGGCGTCGGGGCGGTCGACCTTGTTGATCACCAGGATGATCGGCATGCGCGCCTTGAGCGCCTTGCGGAGCACGAACCGGGTCTGCGGCAGAGGGCCCTCGCTGGCGTCCACCAGCAGCACCACCCCGTCGACCATGGTCAGGCCGCGCTCGACCTCACCGCCGAAGTCGGCGTGGCCGGGGGTGTCGATGATGTTGATGGTCACCGGGTCGGAGCCGTCGGCCGGCATGTATCGCACGCCGGTGTTCTTGGCCAGGATGGTGATGCCCTTTTCCCGTTCGAGGTCCATCGAGTCCATGACCCGTTCGGTTACCTCGCCGCGGGCGCCGTAGGCGCCGGCCTGCCGCAACATGGCGTCGACCAGGGTCGTCTTGCCGTGGTCGACGTGGGCGATGATGGCGACGTTGCGGAGGTCGGTGCGAAGCTGCATACCCTCCATACTCCTGTCTGCGGTTGCCGGGGCACGCGTCGGGGTCTCCCCCCAGATGGCCCGGATCTCTGTCGAAACTGATGTTCCGACCGTTTCAGCGCCTGGCATGCTGACCCCCGTGGGAATGGGGGCCCGATGCACGACCTGCTGACCTCGCTGCAGGGCCTGCCGCCCCTGCTGATCTATGTGATCGCCGCGATTGTCGTCGCGGGGGAGACCGCCGTGATCTTCGGTCTGCTGGTGCCGGGCGAGGCGACCCTGTTGCTGGTCGGCTTCCTAGCGTACGCGGGGACGCTGCGGCTCGTACCGGCGCTGCTGGTGATGATCCTTGCAGCAGTGATCGGCGACACACTGGCGTACCGGGCGGGTCGGCGGCACGGGCCCCGGCTGCGCGCCGGCCGGCTGGGCGCGCGGGTGGGGCACGAGCGGTGGGGCCGGGCCGACGCGATGCTCGACCGGCTGGGCGGGCGCGGGGTGCTCACCGCCCGCTGGGTGGCCTTCGCCCGCACCCTGGTGCCCAGGCTGGCCGGGGCGGCCGGGATGCCGTACCGGCGGTTCGCGCCGTGGAACCTGGCCGGGGTGGTGACCTGGGTGGGCGGCTCGGTGCTCGTGGGCAACCTGGCCGGCGAGTCGTACGAGACGGTCTCCCGGCTGCTCGGGCGCGCCACCGGCGCGGTGCTGGTGCTGGTGGCCGCGCTGGTCGCGGTGGTGCTGGCGGGGCGGTGGCTGGGCCGCAACCCGGATCCGGCGCGGGCGCTGGCGTCGCGGGCGGCGGGCCTGCGGCCGGTGCGCTGGCTCCGCGGCCGGTACGGGGTGCTGTTCTTCCTGCTCGCCATGCACGTCGGGCCGGCCTGGACGCTGCTGATCAACCTGGTGGCGGGCCTGATGCTGCTCTTCCTGGTCGGGCTCGCCATCGCCTGGGTGCTCGGGGCGGTGGTCCGCCACAGCGGCCTGGCGGTGCTCGACGGCGCGATCGCCGACTGGTTCGCCGACCGGCGTACGCCCGGGGCGGTCGACGTCACGCTCGCGGTGGTCTCGGTGCTGCGCGGCTCGTCCCTGATCGTGCTGGTGGCCGTCGTCGCGGCGGTGCTGGCCTGGCGGCACCGGCCCTGGCGGGCGGACCTGCTCAGCGTGGTCGGCACGGTCGGGGCGTTCGTGCCGCTGGTGGTGCTGGCCGTGGTGGTCGACCTGGCCGGGCCGGCGGCGGGCGGGCCGGACGGCCGGGACGCCGCCCTGTTCCCGACGCAGAACGCCGTGGTGGCGGCCAGCCTCTGCACCCTGGCCTGGCTGCTGTCACGGGGGGCGCGCTGGCCGGTGGCGGTGGCCGCCTGGACGGCCGCGGCGGCCGGGGTGGTCGGCATCGTCGGCGCCCGCCTCTACCTGGGGCTGAGCACCGCCAGCGGCAGCGTCACGGCGGTGCTGCTCGGGGTGGCCTGGACGGCGTTGTTCGTGGTCGCCTGGGCCACCCGCGACAGGGCGGTGGGCGACGACCCGGCGGAACCGGCGCCGGTGGCGCTGCGCGCGGACGCCTGAGGCAGGACAGCATGGCGTTCGATGTGAAGCTCGTCGATCCGGAGAACGTGGCCGGTGTCAGCCCGGACCAGGCCCAGCAGCGAAACGCCCGAACGGGCTCTGGTGCAGATGCGTGACTGATCAGCGCTGGCTGGCGTTCGTCCCCCGGCTGTCGAGGGCGTCGGTGGTGTCAGGCGGCGTAGTGTTCGACCAGGCCGGCCAGGATGGTGCGGGTCCGGTGCAGAGAGTTGATCTGGTCCTCGACCCGGCTGAGCTCCGAGCGCAACCGTGCGGCCAGCCAGGGCGTGCGGATCGCCTCCTCGGTGATGCACGGCAACACGTCGCGGATGGTGCTGCTGGACAGGCCGGCGGCGAGCAGGGACTGGATGAGCGTGACGCGCTCGACCGCCGACTCGGGATAGTGCCGTTGCCCGCCGGCGCTGCGCTCGCTGGCGAGTAGCCCCTGTTCCTCGTAGTAGCGCAGAGATCGGGCGCTCGCGCCGGTCGCCGTGGCCAGGTCGCCGATGCGCATCGGTGTCTCCCTCGTCACAGGACTTGCCCTTGACGTCAATGTCAGGTTTTAGCGTACGGCATGACCACGACGACGACCCCACTGGGTTCCCTGCTCGAACCGACGACGCTTGCCGGCCTGCCGCTGAACAGCCGCTTCGTAATGGCGCCGATGACCCGGTTCCGATCGCCCGGCGGTGTGCCGACACCCGAGGTCGCTGCCTACTACCGGCGCCGGGCCGACAACGGCATCGGTCTGGTCATCAGCGAGGGGGTGCTCGTCGGGCATCCCAGCGCCGGGCACGAGACGAGCGTGCCGCGGATGACCGCCGGAGCGGCGGAGGAAGGCTGGCGGCGGGTGACCGACGAGGTGCACGCCGTCGGCGGCCGGATCGCCGCGCAGCTGTGGCATCTCGGCAGCGCACGCGAACCGGTGGACGGGATCGCGGCGTGGACCCCGTCGGGCGTGCCCGGCGACAGCCACGCTATGACCCTCGCCGACGTCGACGTTCTTCTCGCCGCGTACGCCGACGCCGCCGGTGTGGCGGTACGGGCCGGTTTCGACGCCGTGGAGATTCACGCCGCGCACGGCTACCTGCTCGACGAGTTCCTCTGGCCGTACACCAATCGCCGCACCGACCGTTTCGGCGGGTCACCCGCCGGGCGTTCCGCGTTCCCGGCGGAGGTGATCCGGGCGGTCCGCACGGCGGTCCCCGCCGAGATGCCGGTCATCGTGCGGTTCTCCCAGTTCAAGGAGCGGGACTACGCCGCCCGGATCGCAGAGTCACCCGCCGAGCTGGCGGTGATCCTCAACGCCTTCGCCGCGGCCGGCGCCGACGTGCTGCACGCTTCCCAGCGCAACTTCGCCGACCCGGCGTTCCCCGGCTCGCCGCGCAATCTGGCCGGCTGGGCCAAGCACCTCACCGGCCTGCCCTCCATCACCGTCGGCTCGATCGGCCTGACCCGCGACTTCCTCGGCTCCCGCGCTCTACGCGACCTGCTCCACCGGCTCGACGCCGGCGAATTCGACCTCGTGGCTCTCGGACGCATCCTGCTCGGCAACCCGGCGTGGGTGACCCTCGCCGCAGCCGGCCGACTCGACGAGATCCACAACTACCGCAAGGCCGACGAGGACACCTACTTCTAGTACTCCAGCCGGAACCTGCCTGACCTGCCTGTGACGAGCCCTAGAGCCGACCCGGGACGCCAGCGTGCCGGTACGACGGCAGACGGGGGCCGTGGCGGCGACGCCACGGCCCCCGTCGCTCCGAGGGGCCGATCAGTCCCGGGAGGTGACCGATTCGCGTCCGGCTTCGTCCTCGTCCCCGGCGGGCTCGCGCGTGAGCCGTCCCGGCCACCAGAAACGGTCGCCGAGCGTGAACGCCAGCGCCGGCACCAGGACCGTCCGCACGAGCAGGGTGTCCAGCAGGACGCCGATGCAGACGATGATCCCGATCTGGGTCAGCAGGATCAGCGGCAGGACGCCGAGGACCGCGAAGACCGCGGCGAGCAGGACGCCGGCGCTGGTGATGACGCCGCCGGTGACCCGCAGGGCCGAGAGCATGCCGGCGCGGGTACCGCTGCGCCGGGCGTCCTCGCGGGCCCGGGTGACGAGGAAGATGTTGTAGTCCACGCCGAGCGCCACCAGGAACACGAAGGCCAGCAGCAGGACGCCGCTGTCGAGCGCCGGCATGTCCAGCACGTGGTCGAAGAGCAGCCACGACGCGCCGATGCTGGCGAAGAACGACGCGATCACGGTGAGCACCAGCAGCAGCGGGGCGACCAGGCCGCGCAGGAGCAGCACCAGCACCGCGCCGACGAGCAGCAGGATGATCGGCAGGATCAGCCGCAGGTCCCTGCCGTTGGCCTCGTTCTCGTCGTAGGTGGCGGCGACAGCGCCGCCGACCACCGCGCCGTCGACTGCGGGTGCGCCCTCGACCGCGGGCGGGGCGGAGCCGGGGACCGCCGCGACCGCGTCCCGCAGCGCCTCGACGGCCCGGTTCGCGGCCTCGGTGCCGGGCTCGGCCTCCAGTACGACGTCGACCTGGGCCACCTGGGCGCCCGCCTCGCCGGGACGCGCGGAGGCGACGCCGGGGATCCCGGCGGCGGTGTCCGTGACGGCCCGCACCGCCGAGGGGGTGGTGAGCACGGCGACCGGCTGGGTCGTGCCGGCGGGGAAGGACCGCGCGAGGGTCTCCGCCCCGGCGACCGCCTCCGGCTTGACCCGGAACTGCTCGGTCTCCGACAGGCCGGTGCGGATGCCGAGCCCGCCGAGGGCGAGCCCGGCCAGCAGCAGCGTCGCGAGCAGCGCGACCGGCGCGGGACGGCGCTCGACGGCGGCGCCGAGCCGGCCCCACAGCCGGCCCTCGCGGATCTCTCCGCCGACGCGGGGCACGAACGGCCAGAACAGGCCGCGTCCGAAGATCACCAGGACCGCCGGGAGGACGAACAGCGCCGAGAGCATGGCGAGGACGACGCCCGTGGCGCAGGCCACGGCGAGGGCGCGGTTGAGCTCCTGCTCCGACAGCAGCAGGGTGAGTACGCCGAGGACGACGGTGGAGCCGCTGGCGAGGATGGGCTCGGCGACCCGCCGCTGCGCGGCGCGCATCGCCACGAAGCGGTCCTCCTCGCGGCGCAGCTCCTCGCGGTAGCGGGCGATGAGCAGCAGCGCGTAGTTGGTGGCGGCGCCGAACACGAGAACGCTGGCGATGCCGGTGACGGCGCCGCCGGGCAGGTTGATGCCGACGGCCGGGACGACCGTGTCGAGGGCGCGCAGCGTGAGCTGTTCCGTCGCCGCGACGACGACGAGCGGCACGATCCACAGGAACGGGCTGCGGTAGGTGACGAGCAGCAGCAGCGCCACGACGGCGGCGGTGACGGCGAGCAGCGTGGTGTCGGCGCCGTCGAAGACCTTCGTCAGGTCGGTGGCGAACGCGGGCCCGCCGGTGACCTCCACGTTCAGGCCGGCCGGCGCGTCGTCCAGGGAGGCGCGGAGCTCGTCGATCCGGCCCGCGGTCTCCTCCTGCCCGCCGGCGGTGGACAGCGGCACGGCGACGAGCGCGACGGTGCCGTCGGGGGAGACCTGCGGCGGGCTGACGCGACCGCCGACGGCGAACCGGCCGAGGTCACCGGACTGGCCGGTCAGGGCCGCGCGGTCGGCCTCGGTGAGGGCCGCCCGGTCGGCGCGGCTGACGACGACGATCGCCGGCTGGACGTCGCGGGAGGGCAGCTGGTCCTGGAGGCGCTCCACCTGGGTCGACTGCCACTCGACGGACAGGCCGGTGGAGGAGACGGGCGTGGGGTTGTCGGGCTTGGGCAGCGCGAAGACGGCCGCCCCGAAGACGATCGCGGCGACCACGGTGAGCCACGCGGCGAGCCGTCCGCGCGCCACGCGGGTGAACACTGACATCGGATGCCCTCACGGTCTCTCGGCGGATCTGCTTCGACGGTCAAGACCTCGCGAACGACGCAAAGGTCCGACTGTCGAGTATCTCGATAAACGAGATTATCGGCTGCTGAGTTATGCTGCAACCGGAACGGAAGGGCGGGAGGCGGCGACTGAGGTGGCAGGTCACGGCATGTACCGGCGGCGCGACACGCGCCGCGAGCGGCTGGTCGCCGAGATCGGGACCGAGCTGCGGCGCTACTCGGTCGACGCGCAGCACATCGGGCACGCCTTCGCCGGCCTGCACGGACTCAACGCCACCGACCTGCAGGCGCTGATCGCGGTGATGGACGCCGAGCTGGTCGGCCGGCCGATCACCCCCGGCCGCCTCGGCGAGCAGCTCAACCTGTCGTCCGGATCGGTCACCGCCCTGATCGACCGGCTGGAGCGCGCCGGGCACATCCGCCGCGACCGTGACACCGCCGACCGGCGCAAGGTCTTCCTGCACTACGCCGAGCGGGGTGCCGCGCTGGCCATGGAGTTCTTCCGGCCCCTGGGCCGGCGCACCGACGACGTGATGGCCGGCTTCAGCGACGACGAGCTGGAGGTGGTGCACCGGTTCATGACCGCGATGACCGCCTCGATGGGGGAGCACCGCGACGCGGTGCGCGCCGCCCGCGACGAGCCGGCCCGGCGCGCGAACGGCTGACGTCGTGCTCGACCGGCTGGCAACCCGCCTCGCCACCGCCGCGCTGCGGTTGCCGCCCGCGCGCACCCGCCGGGTCACCCTCACCCGGGGCATCGGGGTGCGGGCCCGCGACGGCGTGCCGCTGCGCACCGACCACTACGCCCCGGCCCTGCCCGGCGCGCCGACGGTGCTGATCCGCACCCCGTACGGGCGGGGCGGACCCGTGCGGCTGCTCGGCCGGCTCGTCGCCGAACGCGGCTTCCACGTGGTGATCCAGTCCTGCCGCGGCACGTTCGGCTCCGGTGGCACCTTCGCCCCGCTGGTGCACGAGCGCGAGGACGGCCTCGACACCCTCGACTGGCTGCGCCGCCAGCCCTGGTGGTCCGGCGCGTTCGGCATGTTCGGCGCCAGCTACCAGGGCTTCGTGCAGTGGGCCCTGGCCGCCGACGCCGGGGAGGAGCTGCGGGCGATGGTCGCGGTGGTGACCGCCTCGGGCACCCGCGACTCGACGTACGCCGGGGAGTCCTTCGCCCTGGACACCGTGCTCACCTGGGCCGAGCTGCTCCAGGCGCAGACCGTGCCGTGGCTGGCCCGGCAGTGGGAACTCAAGCGCGGCCAGCCCCGGCTGGTCGCGGCTTTGGCCCACCTGCCGCTGGCCGAGGCGGACCGGGTGGCCACCGGCGTGACCGTGCCGTTCTTCCAGGAGTGGCTACGCCACCACACCCCGGACGCCGACTACTGGCGTACGCGCGTCTTCGGCGACCGGGTCGCCGAGGTCCACGCGCCGGTGGTGATGGTGAGCGGCTGGCACGACATCTTCCTGCCGGCCCAACTGCGCGACTTCGCGGCGCTGCGCGCGGCCGGCGCCCGTCCCCGGCTGACCGTCGGGCCGTGGACCCACGGCAGCCCCGGGCTCCTCCTCGCCGCGCTGCGCGAAGGGCTGGACCACCTCGACGCCCACCTCGCCGGGCGGTCTCCGCAGGCGCGGGCCGGTGCCGGTGCGGCGGCCCCCGTGCGGGTGCACGTGGGCGGTGCCGGTGGCGGCTGGCGAGATTTGCCCGACTGGCCGCCCCCGGCGGTGCCGACCCCGTGGCACCTGCACCCGGCGGGCGGGCTGAGCACCGCCGCGCCGGTCCCGTCGGCGCCGGACGGCTTCCACTACGACCCGGCCGACCCGACGCCCTCGCTCGGCGGGCCGCTGCTGGTCGCCCAGCGGGCCGGGCCGGTGGACAACCGCCCGGTCGAGGCCCGGCCCGACGTGCTCACCTTCACCAGCGCCCCGCTCGACGCGCCCGTCGAGGTGACCGGTCCCGTACGCGCCGAGATCCACCTGCGCAGCGAGCTGTCCCACCTGGACGTCTTCGTGCGACTGTGCGACGTGGACCGGCGCGGCCGGTCCTGGAACGTCTGCGACGGCCTGGTCCGGGTCACGCCCGACCGGTTCCCCGCCGACGCGGCCGGCGTGGTGCGCGTGCCGGTGGAGCTCTGGCCCACGGCGCACCGGTTCGCGCCGGGGCACCGGCTGCGGGTGCAGGTCTCCGGCGGCGCCCATCCCCGCTACGCGCGCAACCCCGGCACCGGTGAGCCCCTCGGCACGGCAGTCACCCTGCGTGCCGGATGGCGCGAGATACTGCATGATCCACAGTGTCCGTCCGCTGTGGTCCTGCCGGTCATGCCGCCGGTATCACAGGTTTCTCCTAGCCGAAATAACCCGCTCTGAACTGGGCATTCATCAATAGATGGGGCTATGGTGGGGCCACTGCCCGACGCTGTGCATCACTTGGTCGGGCCCGCGCGTGAGGCTCCCGCACCGCCTACGCGGTGTCACTGCCGTGCCCGGCCCCCGAACCATCCGCAAGGGGGAGTCCATGACGCGGGCACCGCAAAACCTGTTGGCCGTCCGCCGCCTGCTGCTCGACCACCTCAACGTCGACCCCGACACCGTCCGCGGTCAGGACCTCGAACCCGCCGAGGTCGGCATCGTCGGCGATCCCGCCCACCGGGGCGGCTACCACTGCGGCTCGGACCGGGTGGTGCCCAGGGACTACTCCGTCGTCGAGTCGCCCCGGGACTCCGCCGGCCTGACCCTCGACGCGGCGGCCCTCGACGTCGGCCTCTTCGAGGTCCGCGCCGGTGGCCGTACGCACGACCTGCGCGGCTTCTCCACCTGGTGCGTGGCGCAGTGCGCCGACGGCACCCCGGACAGCCGGGACATCCGCGAGATCATCTACTCCCCGGACGGCAAGGCCGTCCGACGGTGGGACCGCCTGCGCAAACGAACGAGCGGGGACAGCTCCCACCTGTGGCACACGCACTTCAGCTTCTTCCGCGACTCCATCAAGGCGAACCGGGACCAGACCCCGCTGTTCCGCCGCTACCTGACGACCATCGGATTGATCGCACCGCCAGCAGAGGAGTCCGACATGGAACAGACCGACAGGCTCGCCTACAACACCGGGGTACCCACCCGTACGGTCGGCCAGGTCTTCGCCGACCTGGAGAACCTGCGCAACTGGCTGATCTCGCCCGTCGGGACGGCCGGTCTGCTGACCCCGCCGCTGCCGGAGTCGCCGTTGATGCTCATGCTCGCGATGGCGCGGGCCTATCCGGCCCTGGTCGCCCAGGTCAAGGCCCTGTCCGAGGGTGACTTCAGCGACGAGCAGGCGATCGTCGCCGGTGTGCTCGCCGGTCTCTCGCCGGAACAGATCGCGGAGGCGATCCCGCCCACCATCGCCCAGCAGGTCACCGACGAGCTGGCCCGCCGCCTGGCGGCCTGACCCCGCCGCGTCCGCCGCGCCGGTGCCCGCGCCCCGCCCGGCGGACCGGCGCCGGCGGCGCCCGGCCCGCCGCCGCGAGTTCGTCCAGGTCTGCCCCTGGCGGGCACGCACATGCCGGGCGGCCGGCCGCGACCGGGATTCGGCAACGGCAGTTGCGCAACAGCTGTTGCGCAACTGTCGTTGCCGATGCCAGGCTGGCGGCATGACGAAACCCGACGTACGCCACGTGACCGACTCGCGGGTGCTCGCCGCCCTGTCCCATCCGCTGCGCCGCCGGTTGATGGACGTGCTCAAGGTGCACGGCCCGTCCACCGTCGGCCTGCTCGCCGAGCGGACCGGCCAGGCGCCGGCGAACGTCAGCCACCACCTCAAGGTGCTGGCCGGCGCCGAGCTGGTCGAGGAGGCGCCCGAGCTGGCCCGCGACCGGCGGGAACGCTGGTGGCGGCTGGTCACCCGGGGCGTCCGCTGGTCCCAGTCGGACTTCGACGCCGACCCCGCCGCCCGGGCCGTCGCCGACGCCGCCACCTCGCTCAACCTGGACCGGCACGTCGCCCTCGCCCGCGCGTGGCACGCCACCGACGAGGCCAGCCAGGCCGCCTGGCCGGAGGGGCCGTTCTCCACGGACCGCTGGCTGCACCTGACCGACGCCGAACTCGCCCAACTGGCCGGCGAGCTGAACGAGGTGCTCACCCGGTGGGGCGAGCGGGACGTGCCCGACGACGGGCAGAAACGCGAGCCGGTCTTCCTGTTCGCCTACGGGATCCCGGCCACGCCGTGACGTCGCCCGCCGACGCCACCCCGCCGACCCGCACCGCCGGCGCCACGGCCGCCCCACCGGTGGGCGCCCGCCGTCCCAGCACCGATCCGGCGGTACGGCCCGCCGACCGGCCGGCGGCGCCCCGGGGAGGGTTGCTGCGGCACCGGGACTTCCGGCTGCTCTGGGCCGGGCAGACCGCCAGCGCCGTCGGCAGCAACGTCACCGCCGTGGCGCTGCCCCTGGTCGCGGTGACCGTGCTCGACGCCGGCACGTTCGGCGTCGCGGTGCTCACCGCCGCCGCCTGGCTGCCGTGGCTGCTCGTCGGCCTGCCGGCCGGCGCCTGGGTGGACCGGTTGCCGCGCCGGCCGGTGATGATCGCCTGTGACCTGGTCTCGGCGCTGCTGTTCCTCAGCGTCCCCGCCGCCGCCGTGCTCGGCGTGCTGACCGTGACGCAGCTGCTGGTGGTGGCGTTGGGCGCCGGCCTGGCCCGGGTCTTCTTCGAGACGGCCGACCAGGTCTACCTGCCCGTGCTGCTGCGCCCCGAGCAGGTGCCGGAGGGCAACGCCAAGCTCCAGGCCACCCAGACCGCGAGCTACGTGCTCGGCCCCGGTCTCGCCGGCGTGGTCGCACAGGCCGCCGGCGCCGTCACCGCGCTGGTGCTCGACGCGCTGAGCTTCCTGTTCTCCGCCGCCTGCCTGCTGCGCATCCGCGCCGTCGAGCGGCGTCCCGAGCGCGTCGGGCCCTCGCGGTCGCTGCGGCGGGAGATCGGCGAGGGGATCCGGTTCGTCGCCCGGGACCCGTACCTGCGGGTGCTCACCGCCTTCGGGGCGGCCAGCAACGTCGGCCTGGTCGGCTACCAGGCGGTCCTGGTGGTCTTCCTGGTCCGGGAGGCGCGACTCGCACCGGCCCCGGTGGGCCTGCTGGTCGCGGCGATGAGTCTCGGCGGCATCGTCGGCGCGCTGTCGGCGACCCTGCTCGGCCGTCGGCTCGGCACCGCCCGGGCCATGCTCCTGGCGGCGGCGTTCACCGGGCCGCCGGCGTTGCTGATCCCGCTCGCCGGGCCCGGCGGCCGACTGGCCCTGCCGGCGATCGGCGGGATGCTGGTCAGCCTCGGGGTGGCGGTGGGCAACGTGCTCAAGGGCAGCTTCCGGCAGACCTACACGCCGCACCACCTGCTGGGCCGCGTCACGGTGAGCATGCAGATGCTCAACTACGGCACGATCCCGCTCGCCGCGGTGCTGGCCGGGGCGGTCGGCGCGGCCCACGGGGCCGGCACCGCGATCGCGGTGATGACGGGCTGGCTCGCGCTCACCCCGGCCATTCTGCTGATCGGGCCGCTACGGCGGCGACGGGACCTGCCCGCCGCGCCGAAGCGGCCCTGAATACGCGCTGCGGCGGCGGCCGTCAGTCGGCCGCCGCCACCGGCACGGGATCTACAGCGGACGGACGTTGTCCGCCTGCGGACCCTTCTGACCCTGGGTCACCTCGAACTCGACCTTCTGGCCCTCGTTCAGCTCCCGGTAACCGCTCGACGCGATGGCCGAGTAGTGGACGAACACGTCCGGCCCTCCGCCATCCTGCTCGATGAAGCCGAAGCCCTTTTCCGAGTTGAACCACTTAACCGTGCCGGTTGCCATGCATCTCTCCCTGTTCCAAAGCGGGTGAACCTCGGTCGTCGACCGATGATCGCCCGGTGCTACCCCGAGAGTAACCGGCCGAACCCCGATCCGCTGGCCGAACTCTCGGCGCGGCGACGCGAAAGCCGGGCGGTGCGAGGTCGGCTGGGGCATGCTTGCCCCGATGAGGGGTGCCACAGCCGACGCGCTGACCGAGATCGAGCGGGAGATCGACGCTCCCGGCGGCGGGCTGGACCGGCTCCGGCTGGTGCGGATCCCGTTCGTCCCCGAGGTCCGGTTGCACCTGGCCGAGGACGCCATCGTGTGGTGGGCCCGGATGGAGGCGCAGGCCGGACACGCCCTGCCCGCGCCGTACTGGGCCTCGGTCTGGGCCGGTGGACAGGCCCTCGCGCGCCACCTGCTCGACCACCCCGACCTCGCGGCCGGCCGCCGGGTGCTCGACCTCGCCGCCGGGTCCGGCCTGGTGGCGATCGCCGCCGCGCTCGCCGGCGCCGAGCGGGTGGTCGCGAACGACATCGACCCGTACGCGGTCGCGGCGGTCACCGTCAACGCCCGGGTGAACGGTGTGACGGTCGCGACCACCGGCGGCGATCTGCTCGACTCCGACCTCGACGGGGTGGACCTGCTGGTGGCCGGGGACGTGCTCTACGACGCGACGATGGCGGCGCGGGTGCTGCCCTTCCTGCGACGGGCCGCCGCCGCGGGCGCCGACGTGCTGGTGGGCGACCCCGGACGGGGCCACCTGCCACCGGGCGTGCTGGCGACGGTGGCGAGCTACCCGGTGCCGACCACCGAGCCAGCCGTCGACTCGACCGTGCGCCGGGTGCAGGTGCTGCGCCCCCAATGACCCACGGGCTCTCAGGGTCGACCCCGAGCCCGATACCAGGGGGCGGTGGGGGATCGGACCCGATGTCCCGGTTGGCCGGGCGGCCATAGCGTACGGGCATGGCGGATTGGCTGACCCAGCTCGGAGAGCTCCCCACCACCCTGCTCATGGGGGTGCTCGGGGTGGTGATGCTCTTCGACGCCGTACCGCTGCTCGGGGTGCTGGTCCCCGGCGACGTGGCGATCCTGGCCGCGATGGGGGTCGGCGGCCCGACCACCGGGGCCGCCACCTTCGCCGTCGTGGTGGCCGGCTGCCTCGCCGGCTGGTCGCTGAGCTTCCTCGCCGGCCGCCGGTACGGCGAACGCCTGCGGCGCAGCCGCCTCGGCGACTGGATCGGCGAGGCGCGCTGGGCGGCGGCGGAGGGGATCCTCCAGCGCGGCGGCGGCCGGATGGTGCTGGTCGCGCCCTTCCTGCCGGTGTTCAACGCGCTGCTGCCGCTGGCGGCGGGCGGGCTGCGGATGTCGTACCCGCGCTTCCTCGGCTGCGCGACGCTCGGCGCGGCGGCATGGGCCGGTCTCTACCTGGTGCTGGGCACCGCGTCGCGGTCGCTCGCCGGGCTGCTGCCGGGGGAGTCCAGCCCGATGCTGGTCACCATGACGGTCGGCCTGCTGCTGGCGGGCGCGGTGCTGATGGGCACGCGGCGCCGGCTGCGCGCGGTCACCGGGGCCTGACCCCGCGTCGGACCGGGGCACGGGGGATCGGGGAGTCGACGGGGGAACGGGGGACCGACGGGGGGAGCGGGGCCGGGCGCGGATCGCGCCCGGCCCCGCTGAGGTTCACCAGCCGCGGGCGCGCCACTGGGGCAGCGCGGGACGTTCCGCGCCGAGCGTGCTGTCCTTGCCGTGACCCGGGTAGAACCAGGTCTCGTCGGGCAGCCGGTCGAAGAGCTTGTGCTCGACGTCGTCGATGAGCGCGGAGAACCGCTCCGGATCCTTGTCGGTGTTGCCGACCCCGCCGGGGAAGAGGCTGTCGCCGGTGAACAGGTGCGGCGACCCCGCCGGGTCGCGGTAGAGCAGCGCGATCGAGCCGGGGGTGTGGCCCTTGACGTGGATCACCTCCAGCGCACACTCGCCCACCGGCACGCTGTCGCCGTCGGCGAGCGTCTCGGCCTCGATCGGCAGCCCGGCCGCGTCGTCGGCGTGCACCAGCGGGCGGGCGCCGGTCTTGGCGACCACCTCCTCCAGCGCCACCCAGTGGTCCATGTGCTGGTGGGTGGTGACCACCGTCGCCAGCCCGGCCTCGCCCACCAGCTCGAGCAGCCGGGGCGCCTCGTTGGCGGCGTCGATCAGCACCTGCTCGCCGGTGGCCCGGCAGCGCAGCAGGTAGGCGTTGTTGTCCATCGGGCCCACCGACACCTTCGTGATGGTGAGCCCGTCGAGCTCGCGTACGGCCGGCGCGCCGCCGGGCGTGACGTCTCCGCTGTAGGTCATGAGGTCGTCTATATCCATTCCGGTGGTTGCGGCAGGGGGCCGTCGGGGGTGACGGTCAGCACGGTGCCCGGGCTGCGGCCGATCAGCCAGGCGGCGAGTTCGGGGGCGGCGCCGGTGACCGTGGGCGCGGCGCTCCGGTCGCCGACGACCAGTTCGTGCCGGCTGCCGTCGAAGCGCAGCACCATCGGCGGCACGTCGGCGCGGTCGGCGAGGTCGCCGACCACCTCGTGCAGCAGCCGGTGGCCGAACGCCTCGGGCCAGTCGGCGGGCCGGTAGCCGGCGTCGAGGTCCACGTGGTGCACCTCGATCTCGCGCAGCCGGCCCCAGACCAGCATGGCCGCCGGCCAGGGGCCGCGCCGCGTCTGGACGGTGGCCGCCCACGCCTCGACCGGCATCGCGGCGACCGCCTCGGCGAACCGGTCGGCCGAACGGCGCAGGTCGTCCAGGTGGGCGTCGGGCGGGCGGGCGGCACCGGCGTCGATGTCGGCGTCCCGGGCCGCCGCGGAGGCGTACATCGGGATCGGCTCGCCGGTGCGGGCCGCGGTGAGCAGGTTGACGAAGCCGTCGGCGTTGCGGGCCAGATGAGCCAGGACGTGCCCCCGGCTCCAGGCTGGCAGCAGCGAGGCGGCGGCGAGGCCCGTGTCGTCGAGGGAGGCCGCGGTCCGTAGCAGGCGGTCCGTGGCCGCGTCCACCTCGCCCGTCAGCAGAAGCGGATCCATTGTCACCCACCGACCCTATCCGCCGGGGGACGCCGCGTCGCCGGGGAAATCGCTTTCGGCGCGTCGCGGCGCGTCCTACCGTCGGCGTGGAACGCGGCACCGGACGGCGGGGGAGGTGGTGACCATGCCGGTAGCAGCACGCGTGCGTCAACCACTGCGACACCGATGAGGATGCCATGACCATCGATCTGACCGCCCTCGGCTGGGATGCCGAGCGGGCGGCACACGTACCGCGACGCGCCGGGCACCGACCGGGCCGGGTGGCCCGGGTGGACCGCGGCGTCTGCACCGTGCTCTGCGCGGACGGCCCGGTCCGCGCCACCCTGGGCGGGGCGGTCCTGGCCGCCGCCGCCCGCGACCTGACCCGCCTGCCCTGCGCGGGCGACTGGGTGCTGCTGGGCACCTGGCCCGACCGCAACGTCACCGTGGAGGCGGTGCTGCCGAGGCGCACCGCCCTCGTCCGGCGGACCGCCGGCAAGGACGCCAGCGGCCAGGTGCTGGCCGCCAACCTCGACGCCGCCGCCGTGGTGGAGCCGGTGCACCCCGAACCGGACGTCGGCCGGATCGAACGGCTGCTCTCCCTGGCGCACGAGTCCGGCGCCCGGCCGCTGGTCGTGCTCACCAAGGCCGACCTGGCGGCCGACCCGCAGGCCGTCGCGCGCCAGCTCGCCGGGATCGCCCCGGGGGTGCCGGTGCTGGCCGTCAGCGCCGAGCACGGCACCGGGCTCGACCCGCTGCGCGCCGAGGTGGCGCCCGGCCGCACGCTCGGCCTGCTCGGCCCGTCCGGCGCGGGCAAGTCGAGCCTGGTCAACGCGCTGGCCGGGGCGGCGCTGATGCCGACGCAGGCGATCCGGCGCGTCGACGGCAAGGGCCGGCACACCACCACCTGGCGGGCCCTGCTCCCGGTGCCCGGCGGCGGCGCCGTGCTGGACACCCCGGGGGTACGCGCGGTCGGCCTGCTCGACGGCTCGGCGGGGCTGGACCGGGCGTTCGCGGACATCGCCGAGCTGGCCACCGGCTGCCGGTACGCCGACTGCGGGCACGACGGGGAGCCCGCCTGCGCGGTGCGCGAGGCGCTGGAGACCGGCGAACTGCCGGCGCGGCGCTGGGAGAGCTGGCGGCGGTTGCAGCGGGAGGTGGCGTACGAGAGCCGGCGGCGGGAGACGCGGCTGGCCGCGGAGCGGCGCGGCGGCTGGCGCTCCGGGCGGCGGCGGGCCGCCCGCCCCTGACGGGCGTACGCGCGGGCGGGGCCGGTCGACGACCGGCCCCGCCCGTTTCCTCGGGGGCGGCGGACCGCTTCCTCGGTCACGGCGGACTGTTCCCTCGAACGCGGCGCGCCGGTTCCTCGGCACGGCGGACCGGGCTGAGCTGGGGGAATGTGCCGGCGAGGGAAGTTGTCGTACCTCGGGGCTAGAGTTGCCGAGGCGCCTTTCTGCGCGCCCACAACCACTCAAACAACCGCTCAGACCAGCCTTGGAGCGGACAATTCCTCTTCATCTTCTTCACCCGGGAGTACACGGACAGTGGCCGACCGACTGATCATCCGTGGCGCGCGCGAGCACAACCTGCGTGACGTCAGTCTCGACCTGCCCCGGGACGCCCTGATCGTGTTCACGGGGCTCTCCGGGTCGGGCAAGTCGAGCCTGGCCTTCGACACGATCTTCGCCGAGGGGCAGCGCCGCTACGTGGAGTCGCTGTCGTCGTACGCGCGGCAGTTCCTCGGCCAGATGGACAAGCCGGACGTCGACTTCATCGAGGGCCTGAGCCCGGCGGTCTCCATCGACCAGAAGTCCACCTCGCGCAACCCGCGCTCGACGGTGGGCACCATCACCGAGGTCTACGACTACCTCCGGCTGCTCTTCGCCCGCATCGGCGAGCCGCACTGCCCGGTCTGCGGCGAGCGGATCTCCCGGCAGACCCCGCAGCAGATCGTCGACCGGGTCCTCGCGATGGCCGAGGGCACCAAGTTCATGGTGCTCTCGCCCGTGGTGCGCGGCCGCAAGGGCGAATACGTCGACCTCTTCGCCGAGCTCCAGGCCAAGGGCTACGCCCGGGCCCGGGTCGACGGCGTGGTGCACCCGCTCACCGAGCCGCCGAAGCTCAAGAAGCAGGAGAAGCACACCATCGAGGTGGTGATCGACCGGCTCACGGTCAAGCCGAGCGCCAAGCAGCGGCTGACCGACTCGGTCGAGGCCGCCCTGGGCCTGTCCAACGGCCTGGTCCTGCTCGACTTCGTCGACCTGCCGGAGGACGACCCGGAGCGCGAGCGGCGCTACTCCGAGCACCTGGCCTGCCCCAACGACCACCCGCTCGCGATCGAGGACCTGGAGCCCCGGGTCTTCTCCTTCAACGCGCCCTACGGCGCGTGCCCCGAGTGCACCGGCCTCGGCACCAAGAAGGAGGTCGACCCGGAGCTGGTCGTCCCCGACCCGGAGCGCACCCTGCGCGAGGGCGCGGTCCAGCCCTGGTCGACCGGGCACAACCTGGAATACTTCCTGCGCCTGCTGGAGGCCCTCGGCGCGGCCGAGCACTTCGACGTCGACACGCCGTGGCGGGCCCTGCCGTCGCGGGCGCAGAAGACGATCCTGCACGGCTCCGACGACCAGGTGCACGTGCGCTACCGCAACAAGTTCGGCCGCGAGCGCTCCTACTACACCGGCTTCGAGGGCGTGGTGCAGTGGATTGAGCGCCGGCACACCGACACCGAGTCGGAGTGGTCGCGCGAGAAGTACGAGGGCTACATGCGCGACGTGCCCTGCGCGGCCTGCGGGGGCGCCCGGCTCAAGCCCGAGGTGCTCGCGGTCACCCTGGCCGGCAAGAGCATCGCGGAGGTCTGCAACCTATCCGTCGGCGAGGCCGCCGACCTGCTCGCCGGCATCGAGCTGACCGACCGGCAGAAGATGATCGCCGAGCGGGTGCTCAAGGAGATCAACGCCCGGCTGAAGTTCCTGCTCGACGTCGGTCTCGACTACCTGTCCCTGGACCGCCCGGCCGGCACCCTCTCCGGCGGCGAGGCGCAGCGCATCCGGCTGGCCACCCAGATCGGCTCCGGCCTGGTCGGCGTGCTCTACGTCCTCGACGAGCCGTCGATCGGGCTGCACCAGCGCGACAACCACCGGCTGATCGAGACCCTGGTCCGGCTGCGTGGCCTGGGCAACACGCTGATCGTCGTCGAGCACGACGAGGACACGATCCGCACCGCCGACTGGATCGTCGACATCGGCCCGGGCGCGGGCGAGCACGGCGGCAAGATCGTGCACAGCGGCTCGGTGCCGGCGCTGCTGGAGAACCCGGAGTCGGTGACCGGGGCCTACCTGTCGGGCCGCCGGTCGATCCCGACGCCGAGGGGGCGCCGTCCGCAGACCCCGGAGCGGGAGCTGGTGGTGCACGGCGCGCGCGAGCACAACCTGCGCAACCTGACCGTCTCGTTCCCGCTCGGCCAGCTCATCGCCGTCACCGGGGTCAGCGGCTCCGGCAAGTCGACGCTGGTCAACGACATCCTCTACGCGGTGCTGGCCAACCAGATCAACGGGGCCCGGCTGGTCCCCGGCCGGCACACCCGGGTCTCCGGGCTGGAGCACGTCGACAAGGTGGTCGGCGTCGACCAGTCGCCGATCGGCCGCACGCCGCGGTCCAACCCGGCCACCTACACCGGGGTCTGGGACCACGTCCGCAAGCTCTTCGCCGAGACCACCGAGGCCAAGGTCCGGGGGTACGGCCCCGGCCGGTTCTCGTTCAACGTCAAGGGCGGCCGCTGCGAGGCGTGCTCCGGCGACGGCACCATCAAGATCGAGATGAACTTCCTGCCCGACGTGTACGTCCCGTGCGAGGTCTGCAAGGGCGCCCGCTACAACCGGGAGACCCTGGAGGTGCACTACAAGGGCAAGACCGTCTCCGACGTGCTGGAGATGCCGATCGAGGAGGCGGCCGAGTTCTTCTCCGCCATCCCGGCCATCCACCGGCACCTCAAGACGCTGGTCGACGTCGGCCTCGGCTACGTCCGGCTCGGCCAGCCCGCGCCCACGCTCTCCGGCGGCGAGGCGCAGCGGGTCAAGCTCGCCTCCGAGTTGCAGAAGCGCTCGACCGGGCGGACGGTCTACGTCCTCGACGAGCCGACCACCGGCCTGCACTTCGAGGACATCCGCAAGCTGCTGATGGTGCTCGAAGGGCTGGTCGACAAGGGCAACACGGTGATCACCATCGAGCACAACCTCGACGTGATCAAGACGGCCGACTGGCTGATCGACATGGGCCCCGAGGGCGGCCACCGGGGCGGCACGGTGCTCGCCACCGGCACCCCCGAGGAGGTCGCCGAGGTGCCCGGCAGCCACACCGGCCACTTCCTGCGGCAGGCGCTCAGGCTCGACGGCGAGGCGAAGGGCGCGGCGGCGGCCACCTCCCGGGCGGCCAAGGCCAACGGCACCAGGCCCCGCGCCCGCAAGGTGCCGGCCGGGGCGCGCTGACGGCGCGCCTCCCGACCGCAGGTACGGACCGTGGGGCCGTCCGGGCGGGCCCCACGCCCGCCGGGACGGCCCCACGCTCGCCGATCGGGTGAACCGTCGGGCAGAGTGATCCGTGTACCCGAGTGCGGCCGCGGATCATGACCAGGCGGCGGCAGCCGAGAGAAGGGCGAGGCATGAGTGACGATCAGGGGCTGACCGGGCCGGCGACGCGGACGCGACGCGCCCTTCTCACGGGCGCGGGCGCGGTCGGCGCGGCGGTGGTCCTGGCCGCCTGCGGCAGCGACGACTCCGGCGACGGGGCGGCCCCGACCAGCGGCGGCCCGCCGGTGCCCAGCACCGGGGACGCCGGCGGCGGTGACCGCGAGGGCGCGCAGTCGCTGGCCCGTACGGCCGACATCCCGGTCGGCGGCGGCGCCGTCTATCCCGCCCAGGGCGTGGTGATCACCCAGCCGCGCGAGGGCGAGTTCAAGGCGTTCGACTCGATCTGCACCCACCAGGGCTGTCCGGTGACGAACGTCGACGGCGGCACCATCAACTGCACCTGCCACTTCAGCAAGTTCTCGATCGAGGACGGCTCGGTGAAGGGCGGCCCGGCCACCAAGCCGCTCCCGCCGAAGAACGTCAAGGTCACCGGCGACCAGATCTCGCTGGCCTGACCGGTCCGGCGCGGCCGGCGGCCCGACCCGGGCCGCCGGCCCCGCTCAGTCCGCGGCGGCGCCCACGTCGACCGCCGGCCGCTCGCCCGTCGGCGGCGGCTCCCGCAGGGCGGCCGGCGGCAGGCTCCGCTCCAACAGCAGGACGCCGGCGACGCCGACGGCGTTGAGCAGCGCCAGCGCCAGCCAGGGCGCGGCGGTGTCGACCTCGTACAGGGTGCCGAAGAAGGCCGGCGCGACCATCGAGGCGATGGCGAAGGAGTACTGGAAGGCCGCGAGGTAGCGGCCCCGGGCGGCGACCGGGGCGGCGGCCGCGGCCAGCGCGGCGGAGGCCGGCGCGTGCACCAGTTCCGCGACGGTGAACAGCAGCGTCGCCGCGACCAGCAGCGCGGCCACCACGCCGAGGCGCCCCGGGCCGAGGGTTGCCATGGCGAGGCCCCAGACCGTCCACAGGGCGGCGGCCAGCGCGACCGCACGGGTGCGGCGGTGGTGCGGCAGGCGGGCGCCGACGGGCGCGGACAGCAGGGCGACGAGGAACGCGTTGCCGGCCAGGACGGCGGAGGTCAGCCACGCGGGGCCCCGCAGGTCCGTGAGCATCATCGTGGGCAGGGCCAAGCCGAGCATCATGCTGCTCAGCGCGAAGACCGTGTTCAGGCCGATGAGGGCGAGGAACGGGCGGTCCCGGACCAGCGCGGCGTACCCGCCCCGCCCGGATCCCGCCGGGCGGTCGGTGGCCGGCGGGATCCGCACGCAGACGGCGATGAGCACCGCGGCGAGGGCGAAGCAGGCCGCCGCCGCGTAGGCCACCGCGCGGTAGGTGGCGGCCCGCCCGTCGGCCACCACCACGCCCGTGGTCAGGCCCCCCACCGCCAGCCCGGCGGTACGGGCGCCGTTGCTGATCGCGTACCAGGTGTCCCGGGCCCAGCCGCCCGGGCTGCCGTCGGCGTAGTCGGCGACCGCCGTGAAGACGGCGGACCAGAAGAACCGCACGCCGACGGCGACCAGCGCCGCCGCCACGAAGACGCCGACGGGCCCTCCCACCCAGGCGTACGCCAGATAGCCGGCGGCCTGGAGCAGCTGGGAGGCGACGACCACCGGCAGCGCCCCGAACCGGTCCGCCAGCGATCCCGCCCACAGCGGCACCGGCAGGGTGAGCACGGTCGCCGCGCTGAGCAGCACCCCGAGCAGCGCCAGGGGCACGTCGGTGAGCCGCAGGAAGTACACCAGCGACAGGGGCAGGAACAGCCCGTTGCCGACCGAGTCGACGGTGAGCGCCGCCACGAGGACGGCACCCCCTCGGCTGTGTCCCGCGGGGTTCGCGCCCATGTCCCCGTACCCCCTCGCGTCGCCTCCGCCAGGGGCGGATGTTAGCGGGGAGCGTTTCCGGCGGCACCGCAGTTTCGGGCCGCCGGAGGTTCGCCCCCCGGCCCGGGACGGCCGGCACGACCGGGGCGTGGCACGGCGGGCGGGCCGGGCGGGGACGCGCCGTCCCGGGAGCTGTCGGGGGAGCGGACTACGCTTGCTGCCGTGGCTGACCCCTCGACCTACCGTCCCGCGCCCGGCACCATCCCGGAGTCACCGGGGGTCTACCGGTTCCGCGACGGCACCGGCCGGGTGATCTACGTCGGCAAGGCGAAGAACCTGCGCAGCCGGCTCAACTCCTACTTCGCCGACCTGTGGGGCCTGCACCAGCGCACCCAGCAGATGGTCACCACCGCCGAGTCGGTGGACTGGGTCACCGTCGGCACCGAGGTCGAGGCGCTCCAGCTCGAATACACGTGGATCAAGCAGTACGACCCGCGTTTCAACGTCCGCTACCGCGACGACAAGTCCTACCCCTACCTCGCGGTCACCCTGGACGAGGAGTTCCCCCGGTTGCAGGTGATGCGGGGCGCCAAGCGCAAGGGGGTGCGCTACTTCGGGCCCTACTCGCACGCCTGGGCGATCCGCGAGACGCTCGACCTGCTGCTGCGGGTCTTTCCCGCGCGCACCTGCTCGGCCGGGGTGTTCAAGCGCGCCGGCCAGGTGGGCCGCCCCTGTCTGCTGGGTTACATCGGCAAGTGCGCGGCCCCCTGCGTCGGCAGCGTCACCCCCGAGCGGCACCGGGAGATCGTCGACGGTTTCTGCGACTTCATGGGTGGCCGCACCGACACGATGGTGCGCCGGCTCGAACGGGAGATGACCGAGGCCAGCGAGCAGTTGGAGTTCGAGCGGGCGGCCCGGTTGCGCGACGACGTGGCCGCGCTGCGCCGGGCGATGGAGAAGCAGACCGTCGTGCTCGGCGACGGCACCGACGCCGACGTGGTCGCGTTCGCCGACGACCCCCTCGAAGCGGCCGTCCAGGTCTTCCACGTGCGCGACGGCCGGGTCCGTGGTCAGCGCGGCTGGGTGGTGGAGAAGACCGAGGAGCTGAGCACGGGCGACCTGGTGCACCACTTCTGCACCCAGGTCTACGGCGGCGAGCAGGGCGAGGCCGACGTGCCCCGCGAGCTGCTCGTGCCGGCGCTGCCCGCCGACGCCGACGCGCTGGCCGACTGGCTCTCCGGTCACCGGGGCAGCCGGGTGAGCCTGCGGGTGCCGCAGCGCGGCGACAAGCGGTCCCTGCTGGAGACCGTCGAGCGCAACGCCAAGGACGCCCTCGCCCGGCACAAGCTGCGCCGGGCCGGCGACCTGACCACCCGCAGCAAGGCGCTCGACGAGATCACCGAGGCGCTCGACATGCGCACCTCGCCGCTGCGCATCGAGTGTTTCGACATCTCCCAGATGCAGGGCACCGACGTGGTGGCGAGCATGGTCGTCTTCGAGGACGGGCTGCCCCGCAAGAGCGAATACCGGCGCTTCATCATCCGGGGCGCCACCGACGACCTCTCCGCCATGTCCGAGGTGCTGCGCCGCCGCTTCGCCCGCTACCTCGACGCCCGCGCCGAGACCGGCGAGGCGGGTGTCGAGCCGGCCGACGATCCCGTCGCCCCGGCCGGGCAGCCCGCGCCGAGCGAGCCCCACCAGCCCGGCGGGTCCGACGAGCGCACCGTCGGCACCCTGATCGACCCGACCACCGGGCGCCCGCGCAGGTTCGCGTACCCGCCACAGCTGGTGGTGGTCGACGGCGGCGCGCCGCAGGTCGCGGCGGCGGCGCAGGCCCTGGCGGAGCTGGGCGTCGACGACGTGGCGCTCTGCGGCCTGGCCAAGCGGCTGGAGGAGGTCTGGCTGCCCGACGACGAGTTCCCGGTCATCCTGCCGCGCACCTCCGAGGGGCTCTACCTGCTGCAACGGGTGCGCGACGAGGCGCACCGCTTTGCCATCACCTTCCACCGGCAGCGGCGCTCCAAGCGGATGACCGAGTCGGCGCTGGACAGGGTGCCCGGCCTCGGGGAGGTGCGGCGCAAGGCGCTGCTGCGGCACTTCGGCTCGCTCAAGCGGCTCTCCGCGGCCACCGTGGAGGAGATCACCGAGGTGCCCGGCGTGGGCCGGCGCACCGCCGAGGCGATCCTCGCCGCGCTGGGCGGCGAGGCGAAGACCCCGGCCGGGGAGTGACCACGCCGCCGTCGGCGGCGCGTCGGCCCGCGCGCCGACGCCTGGCCGGGTGGCGCGGCCGGCCGGGCAGTCACTCGGCCAGGACGGCCAGGATCTGCTCGCCGTACTTCGCGAGCTTGTTCTCGCCGACGCCGCTGACCGCGGACAGCTCGGCCAGCGACGTGGGCGCGTCGGTGGCGATCTGCCGCAGCGTGGCGTCGTGGAAGACCACGTACGCCGGGACGCCCTGCTCCTTGGCGGTGGCTCCCCGCCAGGCCCGCAACCGCTCGAAGACCCCGGCGGCGGTGGGGGAGAGTTCGGCGACGACGGTGGCCGCCCCGCGCGGCTTGGCCGCCCGCGAGGAGGCGACCTTCTCCGGCTCGCGGCGCATCATGACCGTGCGGCGACGGCCCAGCACCTCGGCGCTGGCCTCGGTGAGGGCCAGCGTGCCGTAGTCGCCCTCGACGGCCAGCAGGCCCTCGGCCAGCAGCTGCCGCACCACGCCGCGCCACTCGGCCTCGCGCAGCTCGGTGCCGATGCCGAAGACGGTCAGCGAGTCGTGGCCGTACTGGGTGACCTTGTCGGTCGTGCGGCCGAGCAGGATGTCGACGCAGTGCCCCGCGCCGAAGCGCTGGTTGCGTTCCCGGTCGAGCCGGAAGACCGTGGAGAGCAGCTTCTGCGCCGCGACGGTGCCGTCCCAGGACTCCGGCGGGCTGAGGCAGGTGTCGCAGTTGCCGCAGGCGGCGGCCGCCTTCTCGCCGAAGTAGTCGAGCAGTTGGCCGCGCCGGCAGCGGACCGTCTCGCAGAGGGCGAGCATCGCGTCGAGGTGGGCGGCGAGGTTGCGCCGGTGGGCGAGGTCCCCGTCGGAAGTCTCGATCATCTTGCGCTGCTGCACCACGTCCTGGAGCCCGTACGCCAGCCAGGCGGTCGACGGCAGCCCGTCGCGCCCGGCGCGACCGGTCTCCTGGTAGTAGCCCTCGACCGACTTCGGCAGGTCCAGGTGGGCGACGAAGCGGACGTCGGGCTTGTCGATGCCCATGCCGAACGCGATGGTCGCCACCATCACCAGGCCGTCCTCGCGCAGGAAGCGCTGCTGGTTGCGCGCGCGGGTCGCCGCGTCCAGGCCGGCGTGGTAGGGCAGCGCGGCGACGCCGTTGGCGGTGAGGAACTCCGCCGTCTTCTCCACCGAGGCGCGCGACAGGCAGTAGACGATGCCCGCGTCGCCGGGGTGCTCGTCGCGCAGCAGGCTCAGCAGCTGCTTGCGCGGCTCGCGCTTGGGCACGATCCGGTACTGGATGTTGGGCCGGTCGAAGCTGGCCACGAAGTGCCGGGCGTCGGTGAGCTTGAGCCGGGTCGCGATCTCGTCGCGGGTCGCGCTGGTCGCGGTGGCGGTGAGCGCGATGCGGGGCACGTCGGGCCAGCGCTCGTGCAGCATCGACAGGGCGAGGTAGTCGGGGCGGAAGTCGTGCCCCCACTGCGACACGCAGTGCGCCTCGTCGATGGCGAACAGGGCGATCCGGCCCCGGTCGAGCAGCTGCTGCACCCCGCGGGTGCCCAACGCCTCCGGGGCGAGGTAGAGCAGGTCCAGCTCGCCGCCGACGAAGGCCCGTTCCACCACCCGGCGGGCGTCGAGATCCTGGGTCGAGTTGAGGAAGCCGGCCCGGACGCCGACCGCCGTCAGCGCGTCGACCTGGTCCTGCATGAGCGCGATCAGCGGGGAGACGACCACCGCCACGCCGTCGCGGACCAGCGCGGGGATCTGGTAGCACAGCGACTTGCCGCCGCCGGTCGGCATCAGCACCAGCGCGTCGCCGCCGGCCACCACGTGGTCGATCACCTCCTGCTGGAAGCCGCGGAAGGCGTCGTAGCCGAAGACCCGGCGCAGCACCTCCAGGGCGTCGGCGGAGCGCAGGTCGGTGGGGGAAGCCATCCGGGGATTCTACGAACCTCCTCCGACAGCCGGCGGACCCGAGCGGGCGGGTCGCGCCGGGGGACGATCCGGCGGTACGGCGACCGGGGCGAGGACGGGACGCCCGCCGCCCGCCGGTGCCGCCGGAGGCGGGCGCCACCCCGGTCGCCGACCGGGTGCCCCGCGGACCAGCCGGGGGCCGCGCCGGGCGGTCGCCGCCACGGCGGCCCGGGACGTGCCGGCAACGTGCGGGGGGTGCGGGATAGAGTCGCTGATTGACCACGCGCGGCCGGGGGTGCCGGCCGTGGCGCCACGGCTTGGGGGTAGTGGGTGAGCGAGGCGCGTACGGCCGAGGAACGGGGCACGACAGTGACCGGGCAGCAGACACCGGCGGAGTCGGACACGACCCTGGTGGTGGTCACCGGGCTCTCCGGCGGCGGCCGCAGCACGGTGGCGAGGGCGCTGGAGAACGTCGGGTTCTACGTGGTGGACAACCTGCCGCAGGCGCTCATGCTCGACATGGCCGAGCTGGCGTTCAAGGCGGGCGGGGCGGCCCGGCGTACGGCGATGGTGCTGGACGTGCGCTCGCGCGCCTTCTCCACCGACCTGGCGGGGGCGATCCGGGAGCTGAAGGAGCGCGGCTTCTCGCCCCGGGTGGTCTTCGTCGACGCCGACGACGAGGTGCTGATCCGGCGCTTCGAGAGCGTCCGGCGCTCGCATCCGTTGCAGGGCGACGGGCGGCTCGCCGACGGCATCGCCGTCGAGCGCGGCCTGCTGGAGGAGGCCCGCGACCAGGCCGACGTGATCATCGACACCAGCCATCTGAACGTCAACCAGCTGCGCCGCCGCGTCGAGGAGCTCTTCGGGGGCGAGGACGCCCGCCGGCTGCGCGTCACCGTGCTCTCCTTCGGCTTCAAGTACGGCCTGCCGCCGGACGCCGACTTCGTGCTCGACGCCCGGTTCCTGCCCAACCCGTACTGGGTGCCGGAGCTGCGCGAGCACACCGGCCGGGAGGAGGCGGTCAGCTCGTATGTGCTGGGGCAGGAGGGCGCGGACGCCTTCGTCGGGTCGTACGCCGACCTGGTCAACGCCACCACCGTCGGCTTCGAGCGGGAGGGCAAGCGCTACCTGACCGTGGCGGTCGGCTGCACCGGCGGCAAGCACCGCAGCGTGGCCATCGCCGAGGAGCTGGCCGCCCGGCTGCGCCACTCCGGCCTGGCCGCCAACGCCCAGCACCGCGACCTGGGGCGCGAGTGACGGCGACGCGCGTGGTCGCCTTCGGCGGCGGGCACGGCCTGTCCGCCTCGCTGCGTGCCCTGCGCCGCTGCGCCCCCGAGCTGGACCTCGACATCACGGCGGTCGTCACCGTCGGCGACGACGGCGGCTCCAGCGGCCGGCTGCGGGCCGAGCGGGGCGGCCTGCCCCCGGGCGACCTGCGGCAGGCGCTGGTCGCGCTGGCGGGGGACCACCCGGCCACCCGGCGCAGTGCCAAGCTCTTCCAGCACCGCTTCGCCGAGGTGCCGCCGCCCGCCGACGGCCCGGCTCCCGCCGGGGACCTGTCGGCGGGACGCCTTCCGGTCTCCGGTACCGGACGGGCCCCTTCCGGCCCGCAGCCGGCCGGGGTCGCCGGAGGGACGGCCGGCGGGGTCGCCGGAGGACGGGCGGGTGCCGGTGCGGCCGGGCGGGCGGGTGACGGCGCCGGCGGGCTGGCCGGGCACGCGGTGGGCAACCTGGTGCTCTGCGGGCTGATGGAGCTGCTCGGCGACCCGGTGGCCGCCCTGGAACACGCCGGCGCGATGCTCGGCTCGGTCGGCCGGGTGCTGCCGATGTCGTGCGAGCCGGTGGGGATCGAGGCGCGGGTACGCGGCGCCGACCCGCGCCGGCCGGACGAGGTGCGCACGATCACGGGCCAGCACCAGGTCGCGGTGACCACCGGCCGGGTGGAGTCGTTGCGGCTCACCCCGGCCGCGCCGGAGGCCTGCCCGCAGGCGGTCGCCGCGATCGGCGCGGCCGACTGGCTGATCTTCGGGCCGGGCAGCTGGTACACGAGCGTGCTGCCGCACCTGCTGGTGCCGCAGCTCGCCGCCGCGATCGTCGCCAGCCCGGCGCGGCGGCTCGTCACGCTGAACCTCGCCGCCGAGAAGGAGACCTCCGGGCTCTCCCAGGCCGACCACCTGGCCGCGCTGCGCGCGTACCTGCCGGAGCTGAGGGTCGACCGTGTGGTCGCCGATTCCAAGGCGGCGGGTGACCCCGAACCGGTCGAACGTGCGGCAGAATCGCTGGGTGCCCGCCTGGTCCTCGCTCCCGTCGCGGTCACCGACGGCACTCCCCGTCATGATCCGGCCGCCCTGGGCGCCGCACTGGTGCCTGTCCTGGGCGCCGATCGTTAGACACGTACGTAATCTCCGGCGACACGCCGGAACAGGTCCGTGAGGGGACGCACAATGGCGATGACGGCTGCGGTCAAGGACGAGCTGAGTCGGGTCGACGTGCCCAAGCCCTGCTGCCGGAGGGCGGAGATGGCGGCGCTGCTGCGCTTCGCCGGCGGGCTGCACATCGTCTCCGGTCGGGTCGTGGTGGAGGCCGAACTCGACACGGGGGCGGTGGCCCGACGGCTGCGACGGGAGATCGCGGAGGTCTACGGCTATCCGAGTGAGATCCACGTGCTCGCGTCCGGTGGCCTGCGCAAGGGCAGCCACTTCATCGTGCGGGTGGTCAAGGACGGTGAGGCCCTCGCGCGGCAGACCGGGCTGCTCGACGTGCGGGGACGCCCGGTGCGGGGGCTGCCGCCGCACGTCGTCGCCGCGAACGTCTGCTGCGCGGTGTCGGCCTGGCGCGGCGCGTTCATGGCGCACGGCTCGCTGACCGAGCCGGGCCGCTCCAGCGCGCTGGAGATCACCTGCCCCGGCCCGGAGTCCGCGCTGGCCCTGGTGGGCGCGGCCCGCCGGATCGGCATCACCGCCAAGAACCGTGAGGTGCGCGGCGTGGACCGGGTGGTGGTCAAGGACGGCGACGCGATCGCCGCGCTGCTCACCCGGATCGGCGCCCACTCCAGCGTGCTGGCCTGGGAGGAGCGGCGGGTGCGCCGCGAGGTGCGGGCCACGGCGAACCGGCTGGCCAACTTCGACGACGCCAACCTGCGCCGCTCGGCGCGGGCCGCGGTCGCCGCCGCCGCCCGGGTGACCCGGGCGCTGGAGATCCTCGCCGAGGACGCGCCCAACCACCTCACCTCCGCCGGCCGGCTGCGCCTGGAGCACCGGCAGGCCTCGTTGGAGGAGCTGGGCGCGCTGGCCGACCCGCCGTTGACCAAGGACGCCATCGCCGGCCGGATCCGCCGGCTGCTGGCGCTGGCCGACAAGCGGGCCCGGGACCTGGGCATCCCGGATACGGAAGCAGCCGTCACGCCCGACATGCTCGTGGTCTGATAGGACGGTGCGGGTCGGCGGTGCCGGTGGGACCACCACCCGGCGCTGCACTGCGTCGCACGCTCGGATAAGGTCGCTGCGTACGGCAAGGGGGCCGGCACAGGCACTCCTCGCCGTGCACACCGCCTCGGGCGGTCAGGTCCTTCGAGACCGCGGCGGGGTGGCCGAGATGAACCGTCAACGGCCGGCTCCAACGGTCGGCGCACACACCTCCGCCGGCCCGGGTCTTACGCCGGCGGACCAGAACGCAAGGAGATGGGACCTGTGACCATCCGGGTTGGCATCAACGGCTTCGGCCGGATCGGCCGCAACTTCTTCCGGGCAGTGCTGGCATCCGGCGCTGACGTCGAGGTCGTGGCGGTCAACGACCTGACCGACAACGCGACGCTCGCCCACCTGCTCAAGTACGACAGCATCCTGGGCCGCCTGCCGCACGAGGTGAAGGCCACCGCCGACGAGATCACCGTGGGCGGCAAGACCATCAAGGCGTTCGCCGAGAAGGACCCGGCGAAGCTGCCGTGGGGCGAGGTCGGCGCGGACGTGGTCATCGAGTCCACCGGCTTCTTCACCGACGCCACCAAGGCGAAGGCGCACGTCGACGGCGGGGCCAAGAAGGTCATCATCTCCGCCCCGGCGAAGAACGAGGACGTCACGGTCGTCATGGGCGTCAACCACGACCAGTACGACCCGGCCAAGCACACCATCATCTCGAACGCCTCCTGCACCACCAACTGCCTCGCGCCCATGGCGAAGGTCCTGCACGACACGTTCGGCATCCAGCACGGCCTGATGACGACGATCCACGCGTACACCCAGGACCAGAACCTCCAGGACGCGCCGCACAAGGACCTGCGTCGGGCCCGCGCCGCCGCGCTGAACATCGTGCCGACCTCGACCGGCGCGGCGAAGGCGATCGGCCTGGTGCTGCCGGAGCTGAAGGGCAAGCTGGACGGCTACGCGCTGCGGGTGCCGATCCCGACCGGCTCGGCCACCGACCTCACGGTCGACGTCAACCGTGAGACCACGGTGGACGAGGTCAACGCCGCGCTGAAGGCCGCCGCCGACGGCCCGCTCAAGGGCATCCTGGTCTACAACGAGGACCCGATCGTCTCCTCGGACATCGTCACCGACCCGGCGTCGTGCATCTTCGACGCGCCGCTGACCAAGGTCGTCGGCAACCAGGTCAAGGTCGTCGGCTGGTACGACAACGAGTGGGGCTACTCGAACCGCCTGGTCGACCTGGTCAAGCTGGTCGGCCAGTCCCTGTGAGTGCGAGGAGTGAGCCTGCGAGCCCCGCAGTCACGAACGGAGGCCTGGCCTAAGTGAGCATCCGTACCCTCGACGACCTGCTCGCCGAGGGGGTGTCGGGTCGGCGCGTGCTGGTGCGCGCCGACCTGAACGTCCCGCTCGACAAGCAGTCCGGTGACATCACCGATGACGGCCGCATCCGGGCCGTGCTGCCCACGCTGAGCGCGCTCACCGGAGCCGGCGCCAAGGTGGTCGTCTGCTCGCACCTGGGCCGCCCGAAGGGCGCCCCGGACCCGCAGTTCAGCCTCAACCCGGTCGCCGGGCGCCTCGGTGAGCTGCTCGGCGCGCGGGTGCACTTCGCCACCGACACCGTGGGCGAGTCCGCCCGCTCCACCGTGGACGCGCTCGCCGACGGCGAGGTCGCGCTGCTGGAGAACCTGCGCTTCAACGCCGGTGAGACCAGCAAGGACGACGCCGAGCGGGGCGCCTTCGCCGACCAGCTCGCCGCGTTCGGCGACGCCTACGTCGACGACGCGTTCGGCGCGGTGCACCGCAAGCACGCCAGCGTGCACGACGTGCCGGCCCGGCTGCCGCACGTCGCCGGCCGGCTGGTGCTGCGCGAGGTGGAGGTCCTGTCCCGGCTGACCGGCGAGCCGGAGCGCCCGTACGTGGTGGTGCTCGGCGGCTCGAAGGTCTCCGACAAGCTGGCGGTGATCGAGGCGCTGCTGCCGTCGGTCGACCGGCTGCTCATCGGCGGCGGCATGTGCTTCACCTTCCTCAAGGCGCAGGGCCACGAGGTGGGCTCCTCGCTGCTGGAGGAGGAGATGGTCGAGACCTGCCGCAACCTGTTGGAGCGCTCCGAGGGCAAGATCATGCTCCCGGTCGACGTGGTGGCCGCGGACGCGTTCGCCCCGGACGCCGCGCACGACACCGTGCCGGCCGACGGCATCCCCAGCAAGCGGGTCGGGCTCGACATCGGGCCGGAGACGGTCGCCGGGTTCGCCGCCGCCCTCAAGGGCGCGCGGACGATCTTCTGGAACGGCCCGATGGGCGTGTTCGAGATGCCGGCGTTCGCCCACGGCACCCGCGGGATCGCCGAGACGATCGCGAAGACCGACGCGTTCACCGTCGTCGGTGGCGGTGACTCCGCCGCCGCCGTACGGGCGCTCGGGCTGGACGAGTCGTCCTTCGGGCACATCTCCACCGGCGGTGGCGCCTCCCTGGAATACCTGGAGGGCAAGACCCTCCCCGGCATCGCGGCCCTGGAGAACTGATGGCGAGCGTCACCCGCCGGCCCCTGATGGCCGGCAACTGGAAGATGAACTGCAACCACCTCGAGGCCAACCTGCTGGTGCAGAAGCTGGCGGCCAGCCTCACCGAGAAGCAGCTCACCGACGTCGAGACGGTGGTCCTGCCGCCGTTCACCGACCTGCGTACGGTGCAGACCGCCGTCGACGGCGACAAGCTGCTCATCGGCTACGGCGCGCAGGACCTCTCGCCGCACGCGTCGGGGGCCTACACCGGGGACATCTCCGGCCCGATGCTGGCGAAGCTCGGCTGCACCTACGTGGTGATCGGGCACTCGGAGCGACGGGCCTACCACCACGAGGACGACGCGATCGTCAACGCCAAGGTGCAGGCGGCGCTGACCCACGGGCTCACCCCGATCCTCTGCGTGGGGGAGGGGCTGGACGTGCGGGACAAGGGCACCCACGTGGCGCACTGCAGCGACCAGCTCGACGGCGCCCTGAAAGGGCTCACCGCCGAGCAGGTGCAGAAGGTCGTGGTGGCGTACGAGCCGGTCTGGGCGATCGGCACGGGCAAGACGGCCACCCCGGAGGACGCCCAGGAGGTGTGCGGCGCGGTCCGTCAGCGCCTGGCCGAGTCCTTCGGTCAGGACACCGCCGACAAGGTCCGGGTCCTCTACGGCGGGTCGGTCAAGTCCTCGAACGTCGCGGCGATCATGGCCCAGCCGGACGTCGACGGGGCGCTCGTGGGCGGCGCGAGCCTGGACGCCGAGGAGTTCGCGAAGATCTGCCGGTTCCCGGAGCACATCTCCCGCTGATCGCTCGCTATCCTTGACTCCGCCCGTCCGTCGGTCGGTGCCACCGTGCCCGATCTGCCCGGGCGAGGATCGTAACGAGAGGACTGACCCCAGCCATGCCGATCTGGTTCGCATACACGTTGATCGTGTTGCTGGTCATCACGAGCATCCTGCTGACGATGCTGATCCTGCTGCACCGCGGTAAGGGCGGCGGTCTGTCGAGCATGTTCGGCGGTGGCGTCAGCTCCAGCCTCGCCGGTTCCTCCGTGGCGGAGAAGAACCTCGACCGCTACACCGTCCTGGTGGGCATCGTCTGGTTCGCCTGCATCGTCGGGCTGGGGCTCTGGCTCCGCCTCCAGATGGCCAGCGGCACGGTCTGAGCCCGCCAAGTCGTACAATCTGCGCGCGGCCCGTCGACGACGGGCCGCGCGCAGTTCGTTCCACCCGCTGCACCGCGTCGCCCGCCGCCCCCTCCGCGGCGGTTCCCCTCCGACGACAGGAGCGAGCAGCCGTGCCCATCGGCAACGTCATCCCGGGCACCCGGGTCGGATCCGCGCCCGAACGCCACCAGCCGGCCCCGTGCCGGACGGTCACCTACTGGTGCCGCAACGACCACCGCAACGAGATCCGGCTCGCCGCCGAGGTCGAGGTGCCGGAGTTGTGGGACTGCCCGCGTTGCGGCCTTCCCGCCGGCCGGGACGCGCAGAACCCGCCGGGCCGCGCCCGGCCCGAGCCCTACAAGACCCACCTGGCGTACGTGAAGGAGCGGCGCACCGCGGCGGAGGGGGAGGCCATCCTGGCCGAGGCCCTCGCCGACCTGCGCCGCCGGCGTGGCCGTCCCGCCGGTTAGGCGGCGTTCCCGCCCACGGCGGACAGCAAGGGGCCCCTCGTCGACGGTCGCCGTCGACGAGGGGCCCCTGTCACGTCAGCGCAGACTGCGCAGGCGGGCCGGGACGTCGGCCGCCGCCGCCCGGTCCAGCAGCCAGAGGGTACGACCGGTGCCCTGCACGCCGGCCGCCGGCAGTTGCACCGGCCCCGCCCCGGCCAGCGCCATGCCGACCGCCCGGGCCTTGTCGGACCCGCTGGCCACCAGCCAGACCTCCTCGGCCGTGTTGATCGTCGGAAGGGTCAGCGTGGTCCGCACCGGCGGGGGCTTCGGGCTGCCCCGCACCGCGCTGACCGGCCGGCTGTCGTGGTGCACCGGATGCTCGGGGAAGACCGAGGCGACGTGCCCGTCCTCGCCGACGCCCAGCATCAGCACGTCGAAGTGGGGGAGCGCGGCGTGCCCCGGACGCGCCGAGCGGGCCAGCTCCTCGGCGTAGCGGGCCGCCGCCTCCTCCGGGTCGGGCCCGGCCGGACCGTCGGAGGCCGGCATCGGGTGGACCCGGGCCGGGTCGAGCGGCACCGCGTCCAGCAGCGTGGCCCGGGCCTGGGTCTCGTTGCGCTCCGGGTCGCCGGCGGGCAGGAACCGCTCGTCGCCCCACCAGACGTCGACCCGGGACCAGTCCACGGCGTCCCGGGCCGGCAGCGCGGCCACCGCCCGGTGCACCGCCGCGGCGATCCGCCCGCCGGTCAGCACCACCGACGCCTGGCCCCGCTCGGCCTGCGCGTCGAGCAGCTTGACCACCAACCGGGCGGCCACCGCCTGGGCCAGCAGGTCGGCGTCGGCGTGGACGGCGACACTCGCCTCACTCATCTGTGTGCCTTCGTTTCTCCGGCCGCCGCGTGGCCGGTCCTCCGTGGTGCCCCGGACAGTCGGGCGCTCAGTGCTCGGCGCTCGTTCCCACGTGCGCGGTGACCCCCGCCTCGGCCCGCTGGGCCGTGGCCGGGTCCTTCCAGACGTGCACCCGCTGCGGCGGGCGCTGGTCGAGGTCGGCCAGCCCGGCCGCCGTGCCCAGCGCCTCCGCGTACACCTGGTCGGCGTCGAGCCGGCGCAGCTCCTCGGCCAGTTCGTCGCCCAGCGGCCGGCGGACGAGCGGCAGCTGCCGGTCCTCCTGGCCGGTACGCCGGAACGTCGCCACGCTGTCGTCCCGGGACAGCGTCAGCGTGTCGCCGTTGGCGCAGCGCAGCTGCACCTCCCGCATCCGGGGCGACGCGTCGGTGTGCTCCCACACCGGCTCGATGCCCAGCCGCGCGGCCAGCCAGCCCTGCATCAGGGCGGCGGTCGGGTCGGTCGGCGGGGCCACCACGGTCGCCTCGGTCACCCTGGCCTGGGTGGTGTCGAACGCCCCCGCCACGAGCGTGCGCCAAGGGGTGATCCGGGTCCACGCCAGGTCCGTGTCGCCGGGAGCGTAGTCCCGGGCCCGCTGGCGCAGCGCCTCGATCGGGTCGGCGGCCTGCGCGCAGTCGGTGATCCGCCGGTCGGCCACCACGCCGAGGAAGTCCGTGGCGATCTCGGCCGGCGGCTCGCCGTGCCACCACGTCACGACCGGCACGTCCGGCACCAGCAGCGGCATCACCACCGATTCGGCGTGCAGGGCCAGCCGCCCGTACATCCGGGTGACCACCGCCTCGCACGGGCCGAGCCGGCCGCCGACGACGATCTCCGCGTCCAGCCGGTTGCGTTCGCGCTCCACGTCGGTGCGGACCACCACCAGCAGCCGGCAGGGGTGGGCGGCGGCGGCTATGGTCGCCGCCGCCTCCGCCTCGCGGACCCGCTTCTCATCCACCACCACGATCAGGGTGAGCGCCATGCCGCTGGCCACCCCGCCGGCGCTGCGCCGCTCGGCGGCCAGCGCCTTGACCACCTCGTTGCCGGTGGTGTCCCACAGGCCGATCAATGGAGCCTCCTGGTCTGCTCGCTGCGGCTGCTCACGGCACCTGCCTTCGTTCGCGACTGCGGGGCTCGCAGAACCGGCTCACTCCTCGCGTTCACGCCCGCCGCCATGCCCGGCCCTCGCGGGCCAGCATCTCGTCGGCGGCCCGGGGGCCCCACTCGCCGGCCCGGTACGGCTCCGGTCTGGTGCCCGCCCACGCGTGCTCCAGCGGGTCCACCACCTGCCAGCTCTGCTCGACCTCGGCGGCGTCCGGGAAGAGGGTGCGGTCGCCGATCAGCACGTCCAGCACGAGCCGCTCGTACGCCTCGGGGCTGGCCTCGGTGAACGCCTCGCCGTACTGGAAGTCCATCGCGATGTCGCGGACCTCCATCGTGGTGCCGGGCACCTTGGAGCCGAACTTGAGCACGACGCCCTCGTCCGGCTGCACCCGGATCACGAGCTGGTTGTTGCCCAGCGACTCCATGTCGGCTTCGTTGAACGGCAGGTGCGGCGCCCGCTTGAACATGATGGCGACCTCGGTGACCCGCCGCGGCAGCCGCTTGCCGGCCCGGATGTAGAACGGCACCTCCGCCCAGCGGCGGTTCTGGATGCCGAGCCGGACGGCCACGTAGGTCTCCGTGGTCGAGTCCTCCGGGACGCCCTCCTCCTCCAGGTACCCGACCGCACGCTGGCCGCCCACCCAGCCGGGCAGGTACTGGCCGCGTACGGTGCCCTCGGCCACGTCCTTCGGCAGGGTGATCGCCCGGAGCACCTTGAGCTTCTCCGTGCGGATCTCGTCGGCGTCGAAGCTCGTCGGCTCCTCCATCGCCACCAGCGCCAACAGCTGGAGCAGGTGGTTCTGGAACACGTCACGGGCCGCGCCGGCCGAGTCGTAGAAGCCGGCGCGGGTGCCGATGCCGACGTCCTCGGCCATGGTGATCTGCACCGAGTCGACGTACTTGGAGTTCCACAGCGGCTCGAACAGGTTGTTGGCGAACCGCAGGGCGAGGATGTTCTGGACGGTCTCCTTGCCCAGGTAGTGGTCGATGCGGAAGACGTCCTTGCGGGTGAAGACGTCGTCGACCAGGTCGTTGAGCGCCTTCGCCGAGGGCAGGTCGTGCCCGAAGGGCTTCTCCACCACCACCCGGCGCCAGCCGCCAGACTTGGCGTTGTCGGCCATCCCGGTGCGGGCCAGCTGCTTGAGGACCACGGGGAACGCCGCCGGGGGGATGGAGAAGTAGAAGGCGGCGTTGCCCGGGATCCCGTGCGTCTGGCGCAGCTCGTCCAGCATCTCGGAGAGGTGGTCGAACGCGGCGTCGTCGTCGAACGAGCCGCCGACGAACTTGATGTTGCCCACCAGCCGCGCCCACACCTCCTCCCGCCAGGGGGTGCGGGCGTGCTTCTTGGCGGCCTCGTGGGCGAGCGACTCGAAGTCCCCGTCGCCCCAGTCCCGGCGGGCGAAGCCGAGCACGGCGAAGCCCGGGGGCAGCAGCCCCCGGTTCGCCAGGTCGTACACGGCCGGCAGGAGCTTCTTGCGGGCCAGGTCACCGGTGACGCCGAAGATCACCAGAGCGCACGGCTCCGGGATCCTCGGCAGCCGGCGGTCCTGCGGGTCGCGCAGCGGGTTCACGCCGCCTCCTCGCTCCGCGTCATCCATGGTCCCCATCGTCACGCCCGCAACGCCCCGGCCACATCGAGCAGCTGGGCCACGCCCGCCGACCGGTCGGTCAGGTGCAGCCGGACCAGCGGGCGCTTCCGCTCGGCCAGGGCCTGCCGGTCGCCGGCGGCCTGCGCCGCCTGCAACTCCCCGAAGGTGTACGGCCGGCCCGGCACCGGCAGGTCGTCGGCGACCGCGCCGGTGAGCTGGAGGTAGCTGCCGACCTGCGGGCCGCCCTTGTGGTACTGGCCGGTGGAGTGCAGGAACCGCGGCCCCCAACCGAAGGTGACCGGCCGTCCGGCGGCACCGGCCAGCAGCGGCCGCAGCCCGGCCGCGTCGGCGTCGGCGAACCGGTCGAGGTACGCCATCACCGCGAGGTAGCCGTCGTCGCCCGTCGCGTCGACCAGCTGGCGGAGCACGCCGGCCAGGTCGCCCGGGGCGCCCTGCGGCGCGTACACCTCGATCGCGCCCTCGGTGAACGACGGCGTCTCCGTCGGCGGACCGGAGGCGAGGATCCGGTTCGTGTTCTCCTTGGACTCGGTGACGTTGGGCTGGTTGAACGGGTCGATGCCGAGCACCACGCCGGCGATCGCGGTGGCGTACTCCCAGGCGAGGAACTGCGCGCCGAGCGGGCCGTTGACGGCCACGTCGGCGTCGGCGCCGCCGCCGGGGACCGCGCCGGCGGGCAGCGCGCCGCCGTAGGTCACGGTGAGCACGTCGTCGCCGGTGGCGCCGGGGCTCTGCGGCGACTCCACGACGACCGGCAGGATGCCGACCCCGGCCTTGCCGGTGGACTCGGCGATCAGCTGCTCGGCCCAGTCGCCGAGGCCCTCGATGCCGGTGCCGTCGGAGATCAGGGCGACCTTGTCCCGGCCCATGGTGGCCGCCGCGCCGAGCGCCGCGCCGAGCGCCAGGCCCGGGTTGTCGCGGTCCCCGCCCAGCGACCGCGCCAGCTCGTCGGCCTCGTCGAGCAGCTCGGCCACCTCGACGCCGGCCAGCGCCGACGGGACCAGCCCGAACGCGGTCAGCGCCGAGTAGCGGCCGCCCACGTTCGGGTCGGCGAGCACGGTGAAGGCGCCCATCTCGGCGGCGGTGGCCTCCAGCGGCGAGCCGGGGTCGGTGACGACGACGAAGTGCCGGCCGGCCTCCGCCTCGGTCATCCCCGCGTCGAGGAACGCCTGCCAGTACGCCCGGCGGTGGCTGTCGGTCTCGACGGTCGAACCGGACTTGCTGGCCACCACGACCACGGTGCGCTCCAGCCGGTCGGCCAGCGCCGCCCGGACCTGCCCCGGGTCGGTCGTGTCGAGCACCGTGAGCTGCTTGCCGAGGGTACGGGCGATGACCTCGGGGGCCAGCGACGAGCCGCCCATCCCGGCGAGCACCACGTGGTCCAGGTCGGCCAGCTCCGCCTTCAGCTCGGCCAGCTGGGGCAGCAGCTCCCGGCTGCGCAGGTGGGTGTCCACCCAGCCGAGGCGGATCTTCGCCTCGGCCTCGGCGTCCGGACCCCACAGGGTCGGGTCCTTCGCGGCCAGCTTGCCCGGGGTGCCGGCGCTCACCAGCGCGTCCCGGGTGGAGGCGGGGGCCGACCTGTCGACCGCGTCGGCCCCGTGCACGGAGAGCCCGGCGGCGGCCTCGACCGCCCCGGCGAGCAGATCACTCACGCCGCCACCTCGCTCCGCTCGGCGGCGGCGCGAGGCGCCGCACTGCTGAGCCTGATGGTTCGCTCGCTACGCTCGCTCACGCGTTTCCTCCCGCCTGCTGCGCGGCCTGCGCGTTGTCCTTCGCGGCGTCGCCCGGGTGGCCTGCGCCCCGGCCCGCGGCCGACAGCGACTTGCGGACGCCGTCGAGCAGTTCCTGCCAGCTCGTCTCGAACTTCTCCACGCCCTCGCGCTCCAGGGTCTCGATGACGTCGGCCATGTCGATCCCGACCGACTCCAGGTCCGCGAAGACCTTGCGGGCCTCGTCGTACGAACCGGTGATGGTGTCGCCGCGGGTCTCGCCGTGGTCGGCGTACGCGTGCACGACCGGCTCCGGCATGGTGTTGACCGTGCCGGGGGCGATCAGCTCCTCCACGTAGATGACGTCCCGGTAGTCCGGGTTCTTGGTCGAGGTGGAGGCCCACAGCGGCCGCTGCGGGTGGGCGCCGGCGTCGGCGAGGGCCTGCCAGCGGTCCGAGGAGAACACCTCGCCGTAGCGCTCGTACGCCAGCTTGGCGTTGGCGACGGCGGCCTTGCCGCGCAGCGCCTTGGCATCGTCGGAGCCGAGCTTCTGCAGTCGCTTGTCGACCTCGCTGTCGACGCGGGAGACGAAGAACGACGCGACCGACCCGATCTTCGACAGGTCGTGCCCGTTCGCCTTCGCCTGCTCCAGGCCGGCCAGGAACGCCTCCATCACCTGCGAGTAGCGGTCCAGCCCGAAGATCAGGGTGACGTTGACGCTGATCCCCTCCGCCAGGGTGGCGGTGATCGCCGGCAGCCCGGCCTCGGTGGCCGGGATCTTGATGAAGAGGTTCGGCCGGTCGACGAGCCACCACAGCGCCTTGGCCTCGGCGACGGTCTTGTCGGTCTCGTGGGCCAGCCGGGGGTCCACCTCGATGGAGACCCGGCCGTCGACCCCGGCGCTGCCCTCGTACGACGGGCGCATCACGTCGCACGCCCACCGCACGTCGTAGGTGGTGAGCATCCGCACGGCCTCCTCGACCTCCACCCCACGGGTGGCGAGGTCGCGCAGCTGCCAGTCGTACTCGTCGGCGTCGCTCAGCGCCTTGGCGAAGATCGTCGGGTTGGTGGTCACCCCGGCCACGTGCTTCTCCCGGCGGAGCTGGTCCAGCCCGCCGGAGGACAGCCGTACCCGGGAAAGGTCGTCGAGCCAGACCGCCACGCCTGCGGCGGTGAGTTCACTCAGCCTGTCCGTCATACCGTCCACGCTCCCCTCAGTTGCCGGTGGTGAAACC
This sequence comes from Micromonospora sp. NPDC047812, assembly GCF_040704175.1. Taxonomy (NCBI): domain Bacteria; kingdom Bacillati; phylum Actinomycetota; class Actinomycetes; order Micromonosporales; family Micromonosporaceae; genus Micromonospora; species Micromonospora sp. NPDC047812. The sequence continues at coordinate 568,556 of NZ_JBEYRY010000003.1, forward strand.
GGTGATGTCACCCATCCGGGTCAGCGCCGCGTGCGCGGCGGCCACGATCCGGTCGGGCGTGAAGCCGAACTGCTCGAAGAGCACGGAGTGCGGCGCGCTCGCGCCGTAGTGCTCCAGGCTGACGCTCTCGCCGCAGTCGCCGACGATGCCGTGCCAGGACATGCTGATGCCCGCCTCCACGCTCACCCGTGCCTTTACCCCGCGCGGCAGCACCGACTCCCGGTACGCCTCGTCCTGCTCGAAGAACCACTCCTGGCAGGGCATCGAGACGACCCGGGTCGGGGTGCCGTCGGCCTCCAGCCGGTCGCGGGCGGTCAGGCAGAGCTGCACCTCGGAGCCGGTGCCGATGAGGATCACCTGCGGCTTGCCGTTGGACGCCTCGGCCAGCACGTAGCCGCCCTTCGCCACGCCCTCGGCGCCGGCCAGGGCCGACCGGTCCAGCGTCGGCAGCGCCTGCCGGCTCAGCGCGAGCGCGGTCGGCCGGTCGGTGTGCTCCAGGGCCTGCCGCCAGGCCCAGGCCGTCTCGTTGGCGTCGGCCGGCCGGACCACGTCCAGGCCGGGGATGGCGCGCAGCGCGCTCAGGTGCTCCACCGGCTGGTGCGTGGGGCCGTCCTCGCCGAGGCCGATCGAGTCGTGCGTCCAGACGTAGACCACCGGCAGCTTCATCAGCGCGGCGAGCCGCACCGACGGGCGCATGTAGTCGCTGAAGACCAGGAAGGTGCCGCCGTACGGGCGGGTGCCACCGTGCAGGGCGATGCCGTTGAGGATCGCGCCCATGGCGTGCTCGCGGATGCCGAAGTGCAGCGTGCGGCCGTACTCGTGGCCGGGGAAGTCCTTGGTGGCGTGGACGGCCGGGACGAACGACGGCTCGCCCTTCATGGTGGTGTTGTTGCTCTCCGCCAGGTCGGCCGAGCCGCCCCACAGCTCCGGCAGCACTCCGGCGAGCGCCTCCAGGACCTTGCCGGAGGCGGCCCGGGTGGCGATGCCCTTGGCGTCGGCCGGGAACTCCGGCAGCGCCTCGGTCCAGCCGCTCGGCAGGATCCGCCCGGCCATCCGGTCGTAGAGGGCGTGGCGCTCCGGGTTGGCCTTCGCCCAGCCGTCGAACGCCGTGGTCCACTCCTGCTGGGCCCGGGCGCCGCGCTCCATCACCGTGCGGGCGTGCCCGAGCACCTCCTCGTCGACCTCGAACGTCCGCGCCGGGTCGAAGCCGAGGAGCTGCTTGGTGGCGGCCACCTCGTCGGCGCCCAGCGCCGAACCGTGGATCTTGCCGGTGTTCTTCTTGTTGGGCGCGGGCCAGCCGATGATGGTACGCAGCGCGATGAAGGAGGGGCGGCCGGTCTCGGCCTTCGCCGCCAGCAGCGCCCGGTGCAGGGCCTCGACGTCCTCGTGGTAGTCGCCCTGGTCGGCGTCGCCGGCGCGCCAGTCGACGGTCTGCACGTGCCAGCCGTACGCCTCGTAGCGGGCCGCGACGTCCTCGCTCTTGGCGATCCGGGTGTCGTCCTCGATGGAGATCTCGTTGTCGTCGTAGATCACCGTGAGGTTGCCGAGCTGCTGGTGCCCGGCGAGCGCGCTGGCCTCGTGGCTGATGCCCTCCTCGATGTCGCCGTCGGAGACGATGCACCAGATGTCGTGGTCGAAGACCGACCGGCCCGGCTCGGCCTCCGGGTCGAACAGGCCGCGCTCGCGGCGGGCGGCCATCGCCATGCCGACCGCGTTGCCGAGGCCCTGCCCGAGCGGCCCGGTGGTGGTCTCCACGCCGGGGGTGTGCCCGTGCTCGGGGTGCCCCGGGGTCAGCGAGCCCCACTGCCGCAGCGACTCCAGGTCCTGCAGGGCCAGCGGGTAGCCGGAGAGGAAGAGCTGGATGTAGAGGGTGAGGCTGGAGTGGCCCGCGGAGAGCACGAAGCGGTCCCGGCCGGGCCAGTTCGGGTCGGCCGGGTTGTGCCGCATGACCCGGTTGAAGAGCAGGTAGGCCGCGGGCGCGAGGCTCATCGCGGTGCCCGGGTGGCCGTTGCCGGATTTCTCCACGGCGTCCATGGCCAGCACGCGGACGGTGTCGACGGCCCGGCGGTCGAGGTCGGACCAGTTGAGTGCGGGGTGCTCGGGTCGGTTGGCAGCCACGATGGTTGTGCTCCTCGGCAGATGGGCGGAACCCTCAGTGATGACCCTATCGAGCGGTCCTAAACGTCCGCCCAGGGATCTCTGCATGCCGGTCTGTACTGGTCCGCGCGGGTCGCGGTCCCGCCACGACGGTGTGACGGCCCGCACCGTTGTCGGGTCGCCCGGGCAGCCAAAACGACGACGCGTAGTCTGTGGTGCGGCGTGTGGCCCCAGTCGGGTCCGGCCGATCCGACCTCCCCTGCCGACGCCGGAAGGTGGCAATCCGTGAGCATGATCACCGAGCGCCCCGTCAGCAACTCTGCCGGGCAGCCGGTGCGGACTGCGGCGGAGGGGTCGGCGGTGGCCCGCCGGGACGTCCGCGCGGTGGTCGCGGCCTACGTGACGCTGACCAAGCCGCGGATCGTGGAGCTGCTCCTCGTCACCACGGTGCCCGCGATGATGCTCGCGGACGGCGGCCTGCCGTCGCTCTGGCTGGTGGCGGTGGTGCTGGTCGGCGGATCGCTCGCCGCGGGCGCGGCCAGCGTCATCAACTGCTACATCGACCGGGACATCGACCAGCTGATGCGGCGCACCAAGCGTCGCCCGCTGCCGGCGCACACCGTGACGCCGCGTAACGCGTTGATCTTCGGGCTGGTGCTGGCGGCGGTGTCGGTCGCGATGATGGCGGCGTTCACCAACCTGCTGGCCGCCGGGCTCACGCTGGCCGCGATCGTCTACTACGACGTCGTCTACACCCTCTGGCTGAAGCGGACCACGACGGCCAACACGTTCTGGGGCGGGGCCTGCGGGGCGGCGCCGGTGCTGATCGGCTGGGCGGCGGTGACCGGGACGCTCGCCCCGGCCGCGTGGGCGCTGTTCGCGGTGGTCTTCTTCTGGCAGATGCCGCACTTCTACCCGCTGGCGATGAAGTACAAGGACGACTACGCCCGGGCCGGCATCCCGATGCTGCCGGTGGTGGCCTCCACGCGGCGGGTCAACGCCGAGATCATCGGCTTCGCCTGGCTGACCGTGGCGTCCTCGCTGGCCGTGTGGCCGCTGGGGATGAGCCTCATCTACGGCGTGCCCGCCGTGGTGGTCGGCGCCATCTTCGTGGTGGAGGCGCACAAGCTCGCCCGGCGGGTGGCGCGGGGGCAGGCCGTCAAGCCGATGCGGCTGTTCCACTGGTCGACGACCTACCTGACCATCCTCTTCGCCGCCGTCGCGCTCGACGCGCTGATCTGACCGGGCGGCGCCCGCCGATCCGGACGGGCCGCCGCGTCGAGCCGGTCCCTGCCTGCGCCTCCACCCGGTCCGCGCGGCCGGAGGCCGTACCGGAAAATCATCATGGTGTATGGCTTGTCCGGGTTTCTTGTCACATCGGTGACGCCGTCGGTATGGGTCCGGAACCACTCGGATGCCCCGGGCCGGCCCGGATTGGGGCGGAGTTTTGAAGGGATAAGTCCGGACAAGGCCGGGCATATCGCCTGTGCTTCTCCTTAAACCTGCGGGTAATTGGCATCACAAAAGGTTCATGGTTCTCGCCCGCCCGGGTGGAAGTCTGCTTACGCTTCCCGTCATGGCAGAAGGTTCCGATACGACGCTGACGGCCGAGCAGACCCCCGGGCAGGCCCCGCAGGGCCTGGTCGCGGGCATCAAGTCGTTCGCCGCCGGTCACGGCGGGGCGAAGGCGGTCATCGAGTACGTCGGCAAGCGTGGCGCGCGCATCGTCCTCGTGGGCGAGGACGGGGTGTGGGGCGACCAGTTCGCCGACGACACCGTCGTGGCGCGGCAGGCCTGCGCGAAGGCGGGAGTCACCGTCGAGAACGCCTGGGAGCGTGAACTGATGGACCAGATGCGTCCGAGCAACGACCTCTGGCGGTCGATGGCCCGGCGCACGATGGCCCGTTGACATAACTTGACCGATCACCACCAGCCGACCCGGGGGGAACCCCGGGTCGCTCTCGTCACCTGTGCCGAACTGCCCGACCTCGACCCCGACGACCGGCTGCTGCTCGAACCGCTGGCGCGTCGCGGCGTGACCGCCGAGGCGCTGGACTGGGCCGACCCTTCCGCCGACTGGCCGGCGTACGACCTGGCGGTGCTCCGCTCGCCGTGGGACTACGTGCTGCGCCGCGACGAGTTCCTCGCCTGGGCGTCGCGGGTGCCCGCCCTGGCCAACCCGGCCGACGTGGTGCGCTGGAACACCGACAAGCGGTACCTGGCCGAGCTGTCCGCGGCCGGGGTGCCCACCGTGCCGACGTCCTGGGTCGCGCCGGGGGAGAGCTGGCGACCACCGGCCGCCCGCGGCGAGTACGTCGTGAAGCCGGCCGTCGGCGCGGGCAGCCGGGACACCGGCCGCTACGACCTGGCCGATCCGCAGCACCGGGAACTGGCCGTGGCGCACGTGCGGCGGTTGTCGGACGCGGGCCGGCTGGCCATGGTGCAGCCGTACCTCGACGCGGTCGACACGGCCGGCGAGACGGCGCTGATGTTCCTGGCCGGGTCGGACGGCCCGGCGTTCAGCCACGCCGTGCGCAAGGGCCCGATGCTGACCGGCCCGGATCTCGGCGTCGACGGGCTGTACCGGCCCGAGGAGATCACCGCCCGCACCGCCACCCCGGAACAGCTGGCGGTGGCGACCAGGGCCCTCGCGGCGGTGCCCGGTGGGCCGGGACGGCTGCTCTACGCCCGGGTGGACCTGATCCCGGGCCCGGACGGCGCGCCGGTCCTGGTGGAGCTGGAGCTCACCGAGCCGTCGCTGTTCCTCGGCCACGCCGATGGCGCCGCCGACCGCCTGGCCGACGCGATCCTGACCCTGCTGGGCCGCGCCGCCGGCTGACCGGCCCCCGGGCCGCCGACGTCCGGGGGGTCGGGGCCGCGCCGCCGGACCGGCGGGACGACGGCGGCTGCGGTTCCCGGGGCTCCCGTGGCGGACGGGTTCCCGCGCTGGGGCGGGGAGGGGCGCGGTCAGGCGGCGACCGGGACGGCCCGGTCGGCGGCGTCCGGGGCCGGGGTCGGCCCGACCGGGCGGCGCTCGCGGGTGGACCACTGCACCGAGAGGGTGGCCAGCAGCACCAGGCAGGACCCCAGCATGTGCGCGCCCACCAGCAGCGCCGGCAGGTTCGTGAAGTACTGCACGAAGCCGATCACGCCCTGGCCCAGTTCGACCGCGACCAGCACCACGGCGGCCCGCGCCGCGCGCTGCGCGCCGACCGCGCGGAAGGCGAAGACCAGCGCCACGGACAGGCCGATCAGCAGGAAGACGCTGTCGGCGTGCACCTGGGAGATCGTCTCCGGGTCGAGCCCGTTGCGGGCGGCGCCGTGGTCGCCCGCGTGCGGACCGCTGCCGGTCACCCAGGTGCCGATCACCAGCACGGTCGCGCTGACCACGGTGGTGAGCGTGGCCAGGGTCCGCAGCGGGGCCGGCACGACGGCCACCGCCGGGCCCGCCGGGTCCTTGATCCGCTGCCACAGCGCGTACGCGGCGGCGATCACCAGCATCGAGGCGAGGAAGTGCAGGCCGACCACCCACGGGTTGAGGTCGGTGAGCACGGTGATGCCGCCGACGACCGCCTGGGCCGGGATGCCGAAGAGCACGGCGACCGCGAGCGGGATCAGCTCCCGGCGCCGGGGGCGGTGCAGCAGCACGGCCACCAGCACCGCCAGCGCGATGACGCCGACCGCGAAGGTGAGCAGGCGGTTGCCGAACTCGATCGCCCCGTTGATGCCCATCTCGGCGGTCGCCACGTACGAGTCGTCGGTGCACCGGGGCCACGTGGGGCAGCCGAGGCCGGACGCGGTGAGCCGGACGGCCCCGCCGGTGACGACGATGCCCACGTTCGCGATGATCGAGGCGAGCGCGAGACGGCGCAGCAGTGTGGTGGAGACCGGGAACCGGACGGGTCGCTTCACGGCGCAAATCCTACGCATCGTAGTGGAGCGCGATCGGGTGACTCCGTCCGTGCGGTGGTTCGGATCACCGGGGCCCGGGTTTGCGGGCCCCGGACGAATTACGTAACGTTGGCGTTGTGAAAAACGCGGCGGAGCTCTCCGGGCACCAGCCGGCGGTCGCTCCGACCGCCGGTCAGCCCGCGTCCGTCGCGGACCTCTCCACCCGTGACCGGGTCACCCAGCTGCTGCTGGAGCGGGGCGCGACCACCGCCGCGCAGCTCGGCTCGGCCCTCGGGCTCAGCCCGGCCGCGATCCGCCGGCACCTCGACGCGATGCTCGCCGACGGCGACGTCGTCGCCCGCGAGCAGACCGTCCGGGGCCACCGCGGCCGGGGCCGCCCGGCGAAGGTGTTCGTGCTGACCGACGCGGCCCGGGTGCGTTGCGGCACCCACCACTACGACAACATGGCCACCGCCGCGCTGCGCTGGATCGCCCGCAACGGCGGCGCCGCGGCGGTCGAGGCGTTCGCGACCGACCAGGTCGCCGCGCTGGAGAGCCGCTGCCGGGCCGCCATGGAGGACGCCGGCGACGACCCGCTCGCGCGGGCCGAGGCACTCGCCGGAGCGCTGACCGCCGAGGGTTACGCTGCGAACGCGTCCACGATCGCCACCGGCGGCCAGCTCTGTCAGCACCACTGCCCGGTGGCGCACGTGGCCGCCGAGTTCCCCCAGCTGTGCGAGGCCGAGACCGCGGTGATCTCCCGCCTGGTCGGCACCCACGTGCAGCGCCTGGCCACCATCGCGCACGGCGACGGAGTGTGCACCACGCACATTCCCACCCAGCCGGGGCGTGCCCGTTCCGGTAAGACCGTCACCACTGTGAGGACAGATAGATGACCGAGCAGATCGTCCAGCCCCTGACGCAGGAAGAGCAGCTCGCCGCCCTGGGTCGCTACGAGTACGGCTGGTCCGACCCCGACGTCGCCGGGGCGGTCGCCCAGCGCGGCCTCAACGAGGCGGTGGTGCGGGACATCTCGGCCAAGAAGAACGAGCCGGCCTGGATGCTCGACCTGCGGCTCAAGGGCCTGCGGCTGTTCGGCCGCAAGCCGATGCCGGCCTGGGGCGCCGACCTCACCGGGATCGACTTCGACAACATCAAGTACTTCGTGCGGTCCACGGAGAAGCAGGCCACCAGCTGGGAGGACCTGCCCGAGGACATCAAGAACACCTACGACCGGCTGGGCATCCCCGAGGCGGAGAAGCAGCGGCTGGTCGCCGGTGTCGCGGCGCAGTACGAGTCCGAGGTCGTCTACCACAAGATCCGCGAGGACCTCGAGGAGCAGGGCGTCGTCTTCCTCGACACCGACACCGCGCTGCGCGAGCACGAGGACGTCTTCAAGGAGTACTTCGGCACGGTGATCCCGGTCGGCGACAACAAGTTCGCCGCGCTGAACACCTCCGTGTGGTCCGGCGGCTCGTTCATCTACGTGCCGAAGGGCGTGCACGTGGAGATCCCGCTGCAGGCCTACTTCCGGATCAACACGGAGAACATGGGCCAGTTCGAGCGGACGCTGATCATCGTCGACGAGGGCGCGTACGTGCACTACGTCGAGGGCTGCACCGCGCCGCTGTACTCCTCCGACTCGCTGCACAGCGCGGTCGTGGAGATCATCGTCAAGAAGAACGCCCGGTGCCGCTACACGACCATCCAGAACTGGTCGAACAACGTCTACAACCTGGTCACCAAGCGTGCCGTCTGCCACGAGGGCGCGACCATGGAGTGGGTCGACGGCAACATCGGCTCCAAGGTCACCATGAAGTACCCGGCGGTCTACATGACCGGCGAGCACGCCAAGGGCGAGGTGCTCTCGGTGGCCATGGCCGGCGAGGGGCAGCACCAGGACGCGGGCGCCAAGATGGTGCACGCCGCGCCGCACACCTCCTCGACCATCATCTCGAAGTCGATCGCCCGCGGCGGCGGCCGCACGTCGTACCGGGGCCTGGTGCAGGTGCTGGAGGGCTCGCACAGCAGCCGGAGCACGGTCAAGTGCGACGCGCTGCTGGTCGACACCATCTCCCGCTCGGACACCTACCCGTACGTCGACATCCGCGAGGACGACGTGTCGATGGGGCACGAGGCGACCGTCTCCAAGATCAGTGACGACCAGCTCTTCTACCTGATGAGCCGGGGCCTGAGCGAGGACGAGGCGATGGCGATGATCGTTCGCGGCTTCATCGAGCCGATCGCCAAGGAGCTCCCGATGGAGTACGCCCTGGAACTCAACCGCCTGATCGAGCTCCAGATGGAGGGCGCGGTCGGCTGACGCCGGCCCGGCCCAGTTCAGGACACCGTCGTCGCAGAACAGACCAAGGAAGAGATGACTACCCAGGCTTCCGCGCCGCCCAGCACCAAGTCGCAGGCGCTCCGCTCGTACGACGTCGCCGACTTCCCGGCCCTCACGGGCCTGGAGGAGGAGTGGCGCTTCACCCCGCTCAAGCGCCTGCGCGGGCTGGTTGGCGCGGCGCAGGCCGCCACCGGCACGGTCCGCCACGAGCACGGCGACCTGCCCGAGGGCGTGACCGTCGGGCGAATCGGCTCCGACGACCCCCGGGTGGGCAGCGTGCTCACCCCGGTCGACCGGGTCAGCGCGCTGGCCTACGGCGGGGCCGGTCAGGCCCTGCTGGTCCAGGTCGCCCGCGACGCCGTGGTCGCCGAGCCGGTGAGCCTGCGGGTGGTCGGCGAGAGCGCCGAGGGCCTGGCCTTCGGGCACACCTTCGTCGAGGTGGGCCGGTTCGCCGAGGTGACCCTGGTGGTGGAGCACGTCGGTTCGGCCACGCTGGCCGACAACGTCGAGGTGGCCGTGGCCGACGGGGCGAAGCTGACCCTGGTCACCGTCGCCGACTGGGCCGACGACGCCGTCCAGGCCCAGCACCTGCGGGTCCGGCTGGGCCGCGACGCGAAGGTGGTGCACGTCCAGGTCTCCCTCGGCGGCGACCTGGTCCGGCAGTACACCTCGGTGGAATACACCGACCGGGGCGGCGAGGCCGAGCTGTACGGCCTCTACTTCGCCGACTCGGGGCAGCACCTGGAGCACCGCCAGCTGGTCGACCACACCGTGCCGGACTGCCGCAGCTACGTCGGCTACCGGGGCGCCCTGCAGGGCGAGAGCGCGCGCACCGTCTGGGTGGGCGACGTGCTGATCCGCGCCGAGGCGACCGGCACCGACACGTACGAGATCAACCGGAACCTGCTGCTGACCGACGGCGCGCGGGCGGACTCCGTACCCAATCTGGAGATCGAGACCGGCGAGATCGCCGGCGCCGGTCACGCGAGCGCGACCGGCCGCTTCGACGACGAGCAGCTGTTCTACCTGATGGCCCGGGGCATCCCGGAGTCCGAGGCGCGGCGCCTGGTGGTGCGCGGCTTCTTCGCCGAGCTGATCAACAAGATCCCGGTCGAGTCGCTGCGTGAGCGCCTGGGGGACGCCATCGAGGCCCGGCTCAGCAAGGCCGGCGCCTGATGATCCGCCTCTGCTCCACCGAGGACGTGCCGAAGGGCACGGTGGTCAGCGCGGACGTCGACGGCACCCCGATCGCGCTGGTGCACGGCGAGGACGGCGTCTTCTACGCCGCCTACGACGAGTGCTCGCACGCCGCGGTCGCCCTCTCCGAGGGGGAGGTCTCCGGCTGCACGCTGGAATGCTGGCTGCACGGATCCCGTTTCGACCTGAGGACCGGCGAGCCGACCGGGCTGCCCGCCACCGAACCCGTTCCCGTCTATCCCGTCGAAGTCCGAGACGGCGACATCTACGTCAGTCTCACGCCGAGCAATGGAGTGACCCGATAATGAGCACCCTGGAGATCCGCGACCTGAAGGTGTCGGTCAAGCTGCCCGAGGGTGAGCTCAAGCCGATCCTGGCCGGTGTCGACCTGACCGTCCGCTCGGGCGAGACCCACGCGATCATGGGCCCGAACGGCTCCGGCAAGTCCACCCTGGCCTACTCGATCGCCGGCCACCCCAAGTACGAGATCACCGGCGGCTCGGTGACCCTCGACGGCGAGGACGTGCTGGCCCTTTCCGTGGACGAGCGGGCGCGCGCCGGCCTCTTCCTGGCCATGCAGTACCCGGTCGAGGTCCCCGGCGTCTCGGTGGCGAACTTCCTGCGTACCGCCAAGACCGCCATCGATGGCCAGGCGCCCAAGCTGCGCACCTGGGGCGGCGAGCTGCGCGGGGCCATGGAGCGTCTCCAGATGGACCCGGCGTTCGCGCAGCGCAACGTCAACGAGGGCTTCTCCGGCGGTGAGAAGAAGCGACACGAGATCGTGCAGCTGGAGCTGCTCAAGCCGAAGATCGCGATCCTCGACGAGACCGACTCCGGCCTCGACGTGGACGCGCTGCGCGTGGTCAGCGAGGGCGTGAACCGCGTGCGCGACAACGGCGACACCGGGATGCTGCTGATCACCCACTACACCCGGATCCTGCGCTACATCAAGCCGGACTTCGTGCACGTCTTCGTCGCCGGCCGGATCGTCGAGCAGGGTGGCCCGGAGCTGGCCGACAAGCTCGAGGAAGAGGGCTACGAGCGGTACGCCGCCGGAGCCGGCGCGGCGCGGGCCTGAGTCCTCTCGAAAGAATGGGTGGGCCGGTCGACATGACTTCCATCGCGATCCCGTCGGGGATGCCGCAGTACGACGACGTGCCGCGTTACGACGTGGCGAAGGTGCGCGCCGACTTCCCGATCCTCGACCGGGAGATCAACGGGCACCGGCTGGTCTACCTCGACAGCGCCAACACCTCGCACAAGCCGCGGCAGGTGCTCGACGTGCTCGGCGAGCACTACGCGATGCACAACGCCAACGTGTCCCGCTCGGTGCACACCCTGGGCACCGAGGCCACCGAGGCGTACGAGGGCGCGCGGGCGAAGATCGCCGCGTTCATCAACGCGCCGAGCGTGGACGAGGTGGTGTTCACCAAGAACTCCACCGAGGCGATCAACATCGTGGCGTACGCGTTCTCCAACGCGTCGCTGCGGCCCGACGCCGACCCCCGGTTCCGGCTGGGCCCCGGCGACGAGGTGGTGATCTCCGAGATGGAGCACCACTCGAACATCGTGCCGTGGCAGCTGCTCTGCGAGCGCACCGGCGCGACCCTGCGCTGGTTCCCGGTCACCGACCAGGGGCGCCTGGACGAGTCGGGGCTGGAGGACCTGGTCACCGAGCGGACGAAGATCGTCTCGCTGGTGCACACGTCCAACATCCTCGGCACGGTCAACGCCACCTCGCGGATCACCGCGCGGGTGCGCGAGGTGGGCGCGCTGCTGCTGCTCGACTGCTCCCAGTCGGTGCCGCACATGCCGATGGACGTGGTCGACTACGACGCCGACTTCATCGTCTTCACCGGCCACAAGATGTGCGGCCCGACCGGCATCGGCGTGCTCTGGGGCCGGGCGGAGCTGCTGGCGGCGATGCCGCCGGTGCTGGGCGGCGGGTCGATGATCGAGACGGTCACCATGGCCCGCTCGACGTTCGCCGCGCCGCCGGCCCGGTTCGAGGCGGGCACCCCGCCGATCGCCGAGGCGGTCGCGCTCGGCGCGGCCGTCGACTATCTCGCCGGCATCGGGATGCGGGCCATCCAGTGGCACGAGAAGGAGCTGACGGCGTACGCGCTGGACGCCCTCGCCACGGTGCCCGGCCTGCGGATCTTCGGGCCGGCCGTGCCGGTGGGCCGGGGCGGCACCATCTCGTTCGCCCTCGGCGACATCCACCCGCACGACGTCGGGCAGGTGCTCGACTCGCTCGGCGTGCAGGTGCGCGTCGGCCACCACTGCGCCAAGCCGGTCTGCACCCGGTTCGGCGTGCCGGCCATGACGCGGGCCTCGTTCTACCTCTACACCACCACCGGGGAGATCGACGCCTTGGTGGCGGGCCTGGAGCAGGTGCGGAAGGTGTTCGAGTGAGCGGCGACGCAGGAGCCCGCGGATCGACGGGAGTTCAGCCTGATGCAGCTTGAATCTCTTTACCAGGAGATCATCCTGGACCACTACAAGCACCCGCACGGTCGCGGCCTGCGCGATGCGGACGCCCCGGACGCCCGGGTCGCCGAGGCGCACCACGTCAACCCGACCTGCGGTGACGAGGTCACCGTCCGGGTGGCGACCGACGGTGACGTGCTGCACGACGTCTCGTACGACGGCATGGGCTGCTCGATCAGCCAGGCGTCGGCGAGCGTGCTGCACGAGCTGCTGGTGGGCCGGGGCGCGGGCGACGCGTTCCGGGTGCACGAGGCGTTCGTCGAGTTGATGTCCGGCCGTGGCCAGGTCACGCCGGACGAGGACGTGCTCGGTGACGGGGTCGCGTTCGCGGGCGTCGCCCGCTACCCCGCCCGGGTCAAGTGCGCGCTGTTGCCGTGGATGGCGTTCAAGGACGCCGCGGCACGCGCCGGTGTGGGCGTGAGCCCGACGGAGGTTGAGGCATGAGCAGCGAGGACACCGCCACCGCGGCGACCCCGGCGACCGAGGGCGCGGGCGCCCCGGTCGGGGAGGCCGCCGCGTCGGCGGCCAAGGGCAAGGCCGCTGTCGCCGACGTCGAGGAGGCGATGAAGGACGTCGTCGACCCCGAGCTGGGCATCAACGTGGTCGACCTCGGCCTGGTGTACGGCGTGCACATCGGCGACGACAACGTCGCCACCCTGGACATGACGCTGACCTCGGCGGCGTGCCCGCTGACCGACGTGATCGAGGACCAGGCCCGGCAGGCGCTGACCACCGGACCGGGCGGCGGCCTGGTCGACGACATCCGGATCAACTGGGTGTGGCTCCCGCCGTGGGGGCCGGACAAGATCACCGACGAGGGGCGCGACCAGCTCCGCTCCCTCGGCTTCAACGTCTGACCGGCCCCGAGCCGGTACCCGTCGAGCGCGCCGTCCCCTTCCAGGGGCGGCGCGCTCGACGCGCTTCTGCCGACCGACGACTGCGGCCACTTCGCCGATGACGACGAGGGTGTCCCACTGCCGCAGATGACCCGGCGTGTGCGGGGACGACGTTTCTTCCACGTTGCGTGTTCGGGCGGAGCCGACACCAGGTGTGATCCGCGTGACATTCTCAATCGACAGTTGTCACCGTTCATGTTGAGGAGACGGCACATGCGATCTCGGTTGATCTCCGTCGCGTCCGCGCTGGCGCTCGTCACGGGTGGCTCGGCGCTGGCGTTGCTGCCGGCCGGCCCGGCCAGTGCGCACTGCAGCGGGCACGGCACCCACCCGGATCTGTACAGCGGGGGTGCCATCTCGTTCGGAAACGGAACCAACATCCGCGCCTATCCGCACGTCGACTGCGGCAGTCGCGGACTCGGTTACCCGAGCCAGGGGATCGACGTCCACTGCGCCACCTACACCAACGCGCTCTGGATCTTCCTCCGTAACACCACCACCGGGGTCAACGGATGGTCCCGGCTGGACGCCCTGAACGTCTCGGAGCCCACCACCATCGCCGACTGCTCGAGCGCGGTCGCGACGCACCAGCTGGCCTGAACGCCCACCGCCGGCACCCGTCGTAGCCGGCGAACGCCGGGAAACCGGTGGCGGCGGGCGGGGCGGTGAAGCAGGATCGGCGCGTGATCGAGACGTACCCGGTGCACAACCTCCCCGTCGCCGCGGCCACCGCCGCGCGCCGACAGCGGACGTCGTCCGGCCGCGTCCCGGTCCGCAGCCGACCGTCGTGACCGGCGCGTTCCTGGCCGGCCTGGTCGCCGGCTACGGCGTCGCCATCCCGGTCGGCGCGATCGCCGTCCTCATCCTCGGGCTCAGCGCCCGCACGTCGTTCCGGGTCGGCGCCGCCGCCGCGTTCGGGGTGGCCACCGCCGACGGGCTCTACGCCGCCGTGGCGGCCCTCGGCGGGGCCGCCGTCGCCGGGTTCATCGCCCCGGTCGCCGGGCCGCTGCGGCTGGCCGCCGCGCTGGTGCTGCTCCTTCTCGCCGGCCACGGCGCCTGGCGCGCGCTGCGTCCCCGCGCCGCGACCGGTGCCGCCGGCGTCCGCCGGGGCATGGACACCCCGGTCCGCGCCTTCACCGGCGTGCTCGCGCTGACCCTGCTGAACCCCACGACCGTGGTCTACTTCGCCGCGCTCGTGCTGGGCCGCACCGACCGCGCCGGGGCGGATCCGCTCGCCGCCGGTCTCTTCGTGCTCGGCGCGTTCGTCGCCTCGGCGAGCTGGCAGCTGCTGGTCGCCGGCGGGGGCTCCCTGGTCGGCCGGGTGCTCACCGGCCCGCGCGGTCGGCTCGTGACGGCGCTGCTCTCCAGCGCGATCATCGCCGCCCTGGCCGTGGCGATGCTGCTGCCCGGCTGAGCCCGGGTCGGTCGCCGCCGCCCGGCCGGGCGGCGGCCCGCCGCCGCGAGCCCACCCACGGCGGTGGACCGGCGTTGCCGTGCCGTAGGTTCGGCGTATGAGCAGCCGACCCGCAGCCGGAGGCGGCCGCTGGGTCGAGGTCGACCCGGCCCGGGTCGCCCGCTGGGTCGAGGGCTTCGCCGACCGGCACGGCCCGCCCACCACCACCGTCCAGGCGTACGGGCTGCTGCTCGCCGCCGCCGACGGCGCGACCGCCGAGCTGCACATCCCGCCCGGCGCGCCCGCCGCCGCCGACCTGCCGGGCTTCGTGGTTGCCGCGACCGCGCCCCGGCGGCTCGGCCTGCTGCTGGCCCGCAAGGGCGCGGTGGCGGTCGGCGTGGCGGCGGGGGAGAAGCTGACCGTCTCCAAGGTGGACACCCGCTACGTGCAGGGGCGCACCGCCGCCGGGGGCTGGTCCCAGCAGCGCTTCGCCCGGCGGCGCGACAACCAGGCGAAGGCGGCGCTGGGCGACGCCGCCGACCTGGCCGTACGACTGCTGCTGCCGGAGGCCGCGTCGCTCAGTGCGCTGGTCTGCGGCGGCGACCGGCGGGCCGTCGACACCGTGCTGACCGACCGGCGCCTCGCCCCGCTGGCGGCGCTGCGGGCCGAGCGGCTGCTCGACGTGCCCGAGCCCCGCCACGCCGTGCTCGTCGACGCGATCCCCGCGGCCCGGGCGGTCCGGATCCTGGTGCGCGACCCCGCACCGTCCTGACCCGGCGCACTAGGCTGGGCGTGACGGTCGGGGAGGGGGCCAGGATGGCGGAGACGGCGGCCGACGTCGCCGTGGTCGGCAGCGCCGACCCCCACGACGCCGCAGCCGGGGACGTCGACTCCCGCGACGACGCGGTCGGGGAGAGCCTGGGTGACCGGATCAGACGGCTGCGCCTGGCCCGTGGCCTCACCCAGCAACAGGTCGTCGGCTCCCGCTACACCCGCGCCTACCTGGGCGCCGTGGAGTCGGGGGCCCGGATGCCCAGCCCCGAGGCGCTGGCCCACTTCGCCGACCGCCTCGGGTTGGCGGTGGACGACCTGCGCCACGGTCGGCCGGCCAACGCGGCCGCCCAGCTCGCCGCCGAGCAGGCGGCGGCCCGCCGAGAGCTCTCCGCCGGCAGGTTGGACGCCGCCGAGCGGACGTTGACCGGGATACGCCGCCGCGCGGAGCGCTACCGACTGTCCGAGCTGGCCGGTTGGGCCGGATACCACCTGGCGGAGGCCCAACTGCACCGGGGGCGCACCGAGGACGCCGCCACCCGGTACGACGAGCTTGCCGACCAACTGCCCGACGACTGCCCGGCGCTGCGCGCGGCGGTGCTGGCCCGGCAGGCGTACTGCCTGCTGGTCGCCGGGGACGCGCCGCGGGCGGTGGCGCTCCTGGAGGGCGGCCTGCGGGCCCTGCGGGCGGCGCCGCCGGTGGACGCCGACGCCGAACTGCGGTTGACCAACGCGTTGATGTACACGTTCCTCGAGCTGAGCTGGCGGGAGCGGGCCCGGCGGTTGGAGCGGGAGGTGACGCCCCTGCTCACCCGGGCGACCAACCGGGAGTGGGTGGCGCAGTTCCACGCCGTCGCCGGGCAGTTGCGTCGCGACGGCGAGCTGGACGAGGCGGACCGGCACCTGCGGGAGGCCGTCCGCCGCTACACCGAACTGGGGCTCACCCGGGAGATCGGCCTGTGTCACTGGGCCCGTGGCTACGTCCTGCTGCGGGCCGGGCGGCCGGGGGAGGCGGGGGCGCAGCTGCGGCGCGCCCGGGAGACGCTGGGCGACGTCGGCGCGGTGCTCGACCACGCCGGGGCGACGCTGGAGCTGGCCGAAGCGCGCCGGCGCGAGGGCGCGCTGGACGAGGCGGCCGACCTGGCCGAGGAGGCGGCCCGGGCGGCGACCGCCAGCGACCACCGCGAGATCATGGCCGAGGCCGACCGGGTACGCGGGCTGGTGCGGGCCGCCCAGGGCGACGGCGACCAGGCCCGGCGGCTGCTGCTGCGGGCCGTCGACCGGTACGAGCGGGCAGGACTGATGGGCGACGTGGTGATCACCTGCCGCCATCTCGCGGAGCTGTTGCTGGCCCGGGCGGAGCGGGACGAGGCGGCGGCGGTGCTGCGCCGCGGCCTGCGCGCGGCGGAGCGGCTGTCGTGAGCCGGCCGGAGCCCGTCGTGGCGGGTGCGGCGGCGAGCGGGCTGGGCGCGCGGGTGCAGCGGCTGCGCGCGGAACGGGGGCTCACGCAGCGCGCCCTGGCCGAGCCCCGCTACACCGCGGCCTACGTCTCCGCCGTGGAGAGCGGTCGCCGGGTGCCCTCCGCCGAGGCCGTCGCCCACTTCGCCGAGCGGCTCGGCGTCACGTCCTCGGACCTGGCCACCGGCCGCTCGCCGGCGGAGGTGGTGCGCCTGCGGCTGCGGCTGGCCGAGGCCGACCTGGCCGGGTCGGTCGAGGAGACGGCCGCCGTCTGCCGCGAGGTGGCCGGGGCCGCCGCCGAGCTGGCCGAGCCGGTGCTGGAAGCCCGGGCGCGGCTCGGCCTGGCGGGCGTGGCACTGCGCCGCGACGAACGCGGTGCCGCGTCGGCCCAGCTCGACCGTGCGGAGGCTCTCCTGGCGGGGGCGCCCCCGCACGTGCGCGCCGAGGCGGCGGTAGGCCGGGCCGGGCTGGCCTACCAGGCCGGTGACCCGCGCTACGCCCGCTACCTGCTCACCGAGGCGCGGGACGCGCTGCTGCGCGCCGGGTACCCGGATCCGTCGGTCCTGCTGGTCCTGCACGCCGAGCTGGTGCGCTGCCACGTCGCGCTCGGCGACGAGGGGGCGGCGGCGGAGGCCGCCACGCGGGCCCTCGCCCTGGCGGTGCTTCCCGCGCCGGCCCCGGTCGCCGGTCTGCACCTGAGCGTCGCGTCCTCGTTGCTCGCGTCGGGATGGACGGCGGAGGCGGCCGTCGCCGCCGAGCAGGCCCGCCAGGCGGCCCGGCAGGTCGCCATGCGGTGGCTGCTGGCGTGCTGTCACCGGGCGCGGGGGCAGGGGCGCCGGGCGGCCGGCGACCTGGCCGGTGCCCTCGCCGACCTGGCGCGGGCGCACGCGGTGCTGACGGACGCCGGGCAGCCGGCGCTGGCCTGCGAGGTCGGGGTGGAGCTGGCGGAGGTCTACCACGCGCTGGGCCAGCCGGCGCGGGCCGAGGCCCTGTTGCGCGACGCCGTCGACCTCGGCGGCGACCCGGTGGTGGCGGCCCGCGCCGACCGGGTGCGCGGCCTGCTGCGCGACGACGACAGCGACCGGGCGGGTGCCGAGCGGCACCTGCGGGCGGCGCTCGCCGGCTACCGGGCGGCCGGGCGGCGCCGGGAGCTGGCGTCGGTGGTCCTGCTGCTGGCCGACCGGATGCAGGCGTGGGGCCGCCCCGACGACGCGCTCGACCTGCTCCGCGAGGGGCTGCACCAGGTGGAGCAGCTCGGCGAGCGGGTCGCGGTGCCGCGCGCCACGGCCTGAGCCCCCGGCGACGGGTACGCCGCCGGGGGCCCTTCCGCCGGGCCGCCGGGCCGGCCCGTCTGCGGGCCGGTCGCCGCCCGTTCGTCATCCCCTCGGCGGGCGGGCGACCGGTCCACGTTCGTGCGTCAGTCCCGGGCCCAGAGCGCCGGCGCGTTCGGCGGCTCCCAGCCGGGCTGGGCGGTGTGCGCCTGCAGACAGCGGTAACCGACGCCGCCGTAGGTGACCCGGGCCCCGGCCGGGTACGCGGTGCCGGCCGCCCACGTGCCGCCGGGGGCGGTGCCGGTCGGGGTGGGAGTGGGACCGGAGGTCACGTTGAGGACGAAGTCGAAACTCGCCTCCCGGACGCCGTTCACCGTGCGTACCGTCATCAGCAGCGCGGGGTCGAAGAGCGTGTCCGTGCTGTTGCGGGGCTCGCCGGGGAAGTACAGCTGGGTGGTGAGCACCGGCCGGTTCGGCGCCTGCGCCTTGACGTGGATGTGCCGCGTCCGCCCGGGATAGAGGCCCGGCACGATCGTGCTGAGCCGGTACGCGCCCGACGCGTCGGTGAACTGGTGGCCGCGCAGCCGGTAGCCGACGTTGTCGTAGCCGCCGTTGGTGTCGGCCTGCCAGAAGTCCAGCAGCACGTCGGGCAGCGGCCGGCAGTCGAGTCCGAAGACGTGACCGGTGACGGTGAGTCGGGTGCCGACCGTGCCGGCCTCGACCAGCGAGGCGCGCCGTGGTGAGTTCGGCTTGAAGTAGGGACCCTCCATCTGCGCCGGCGTCGGGTCGTCGCCGTCGTCGCAGTACGGGGTGAGGGGCGGCGCCGACGCGGGGTCGGCCGTCCTCGCGCCCATCGCCCGGGAGGCGCCGGCGACGAGGAACGGGGCGGGCAGGGCGAGTGCCGCCGCCCGCAGCACGCTCTTGCGCGTCACGCCGCCGTGGGGGCGGGCATCGTCTGGCTCCCGTGCGTCGCTGGCTGCACCGTTCATGGCGTTCCTCTCGTGGGCAACGGGTGTCGGGGCCCGGCCGGCCCGGGAACTCCCGGCACACCCGGGCGGGCCGGCACGGCCGGCGACCCGACGCTATTGACGGACGTCGGGGTGCGTCGATGTGTCAGCCGGCGGGATCGTGGTGTTTTCCGCCGTGCCGGCGGAACGCGCCGGGGGAGTCGCCGGCCTCCCTGCGGAAGAACCGGCAGAAGTAGGCGGGGTCGGCGAAGCCGAGCCGGTCGGCGATCGCGGCCACGGTGAGGTCGGTGCGGGTCAGCAGGCGCTTCGCCTCCAGGACCCGGGCCCGGCGGATCAGCCGGGCGGGGGTGGCGCCGGTGGCCAGTGGGACCGCGTCGTTGAGGTGGCGCACCGACACGCCGATGCGACGGGCGTACGCGCGGGGAGGCTCGCCGACGAGGTCCGGTTCGCCGAGCAGCTCCTCGAAGCGGCGGGCGATCGCGACGGCGCGCTGGTTGCGGGTCCCCGGCTCGGGCGGCGGGCCGGGGGGCGGACCCGTGGGTCGGGACCGGTGCACCTCGGTGAGCAGCAGGTGCAGGTAGGCGCGCAGGGTGCTCGCCCGGCCGGGCCCGCCCCGGCGGTACTCGGCCGTCGTCCAGCGCATCAGGGTGGCGATCCGTCTCGCCTGCGCGTCGTCGCGCGGGCGCCAGGAGCGGTGCCTCGAGCGGTGCAGCGCGTCGCGGTCGGCCGAAAAGGTCAGCAGGAACTCGGCGGCGCAGAGCAGCACGTGCCCGCGTAGGTCGCGCTGGTCCTGCCAGTGGTGCACCTGGCCGGGCGTGACGACGAACAGGTGTGGCGGCCGGACGGGGTGGGCGTCGAGGTCGATGACGTGCGTGGCCCGCCCGTGGGTCACGTACACCAGCTCGTAGAAGACGTGCCGGTGCGGGAAGTCGGCGCGGGAGAGCGGGCCGATCTCCTCGAAGGACCCGACGGCGAAGGGCAGCTCGTCCGGGGCGGGTACCGCCAGGTCGTGCCGGGGCAGCGCCGGTGCCGGGCCGGTCACGGAGCTGGGCGCCGGGGAGGGGGTGGCCGGCCCGGGGGTGGGTCGTGCCGGGACGGTCCGGGTCTGGCGGTCGTACGGGCGCGGCGGGGACACGGGCGGCTCCGTTCGCAGTGGAGGGACGGATGGCGATCGATCGCTGCCTGTATTGACGGCGTCGGATGTCTAACCTACGGTGAGCGCAACACAGTTAACAACATTTGTTGTTCCGTCTGTAGCGCACCGCGCGATCCCGCTGTCCGGCACTTCCGTGCCTGATCAGGCGGGCCTGAACCGACCCTCCACATCGTCCTGACCGCGAGGAGACCCCCATGCTCCGACGTCCAGCCACCGTGGCGGCAACTACCCTGAGTGCTGCCGCTCTGGTGCTGACCATGGCCCTGGCCACCCAGGCCGGCGCCGACACCACCCCCACCTCGACCACGCCGGCCGCCGGTTCCGGCAACGTCGCGCCGGAGATGTTCGCCGCCCTGCAACGGGACCTCCGGCTGACCCCGGACCAGGCCCGCGCCCGCCTGGCGGTCGACGATCGCGCCAGCCGCGCGCAGCAGGTGCTGCGGAGCACACTCGGCGCCGGCTACGGCGGCACCTGGGTCACCGCCGGAGGTGCCGCCGTGGCGGTCGGCGTCACCCCCGCCGCCGACGCCGGTCCCGTCCGCGCCCTCGGCGCTGTCCCGGTCCCGGTCACCTACGGCGAGGACACCCTGCACGCGGCGGTCGACCGGCTGAACCGCCGGGCCGCCGCCGCGCCGGCCACCGTGGTCGGCTGGTACGCCGACCTTCCCGGCAACTCCGTCGTGGTGCTGGCCCGCGACGGCGGCTCGGCCGCGGCCCGGTCCTTCGCCGCCGCGGCGGGTGTGCCGGCCGGCGCGGTGCGGGTCCAGGCCAGCTCCGAGAACCCGAGGCCGTACGCCGACGTGATCGGTGGCAACGCCTACTACACCGGCAGCAGCCGGTGCTCGGTCGGGTTCTCCGTCAACGGCGGGTTCGTCACCGCCGGGCACTGCGGCCGGACCGGCGCCCGCACCTCCCAACCCGGTGGCACCGTCCGCGGCTCCACCTTCCCGGGTCGTGACTACGCCTGGGTGCAGGTGGACGCCGGGAACACCCCGCGCGGGCTGGTGAACGACTACCGCGGCGGCACGGTCCCGGTGGCGGGCAGCGTCGAGGCAGCCGTGGGGGCGGCGGTCTGCCGGTCCGGCTCCACCACCGGCTGGCGCTGCGGCACCATCCAGCAGAAGAACGCCTCGGTGACCTATCCGGAGGGCACGGTCACCGGGCTGACCCGGAGCAACGCCTGCGCCGAGCCGGGCGACTCCGGCGGCTCGTGGCTCTCCGGCGACCAGGCCCAGGGGGTCACCTCGGGCGGCTCCGGCAACTGCACCACCGGCGGGACGATGTACTTCCAGCCGGTCAACGCGATCCTCGCGGCGTACGGGCTGACCCTCGTCACCGCCGGCGGCCCCGGCCCGACCCCCACCCCGACCTCGACCGGCAACCCGCCCGGCGGCACGACCTGGCAGGTCGGCACCGGGTACGCCGCCGGCGCGACGGTGAGCTACGCGGGCCAGTCGTACCGCTGCCTGCAGGGACACACCGCCCAGCCGGGCTGGGAGCCGCCGAACGTGCCGGCGCTCTGGCAGCGGGTCTGACCGCCGCCGCTCCGCACGCGTACGCCACGGGCCCGGTCACCGACCGGGCCCGTGGCGTCGTCCGTCAGGGACGGTGTCCTGCGTGCTCAGAGGCTGCCGCGGAAGGTGTCGCAGGACTTCGGGTCGCCGGTGGAGTAGCCCCGGGTGAACCACTCCTTGCGCTGGGCGGAGGAGCCGTGGGTGAACTCGTCGGGGTTGACCGGCCGGTTCGCCCGCTCCGAGATGGCGTCGTCGCCGATCTTCTCGGCGGCGTCGACGGCCTGCTGGATGTCCTGCTCGCTGATGCTGGTGAAGATCTTCTGGCCGCTCGCGTCGGCGGTGCCGGTGGCGTTCTTCGCCCAGGCGCCCGCGTAGCAGTCGGCCTGCAACTCCAGCTTCACCGAGAGCGCGTTGGCGCTGTCCGGGTCGCGCTGCTGCTGGCGGCGCATCTGGGCCTCGGTGCCGAGCAGGTCCTGCACGTGGTGGCCGTACTCGTGGGCGAGCACGTACGGCTGGGCGAACTCGCCGGAAGCGCCGAGCTGCTGGGCGAGCACCTGGTAGAAGGTGAGGTCGATGTAGACCTGGTCGTCGGCGGGGCAGTAGAACGGGCCGACGCCGGAGTCGGCCTGCCCGCAGGCGGTGTTGACGCCCTGGCTGAAGAACACCGTCTTCGACGGGCGGTACTGCTCGCCGAACGCCTCGGGCAGGGCCTTCTGCCAGTACGCCTGGATGGAGTTGACGTAGAGGGCGTTGCGGCAGTCGAGCTTCTGGAGCGCGTCCTCGGCCGAGCACTTCTGCTCCAGCGACGTGTTGTCGCCCTGCGGCTCGTCGCCGCCGTTGGTGGCCGCGTTCAGGCCGAAGCCGCCGCCGACGAGCGCGACGAGCACCGCGATGACGAGGCCGACGATGCCGCCCCGGCCGCCGCCGATCGGAATGGGGATGCCGCCCAGCCCGCCGCCCCCGCCGGATCCTCGCCGGTCGTCCACCTGGCTGGTGTCGATCCGCGCGTTCTCGTTCAGCTCCATGTCAACCCCGATCACCGATTTGATCCGTTTTGGTGGTTGCGGTACCGGACCGGGTCCGGACGGCGTTCCGGTACCCGATGATCTTGATCGGTAATCCGGCGGGGCGGCCCGGCGACGCCCGGTACACTTGCCCCGTGCTGCTCTGCGAAGGCTGAACCGCCCCGCGCCGACGGGCCTCGTGCTCGCCGGCGCTTTCGCGTGCCCTGAGCCAGCCCTTCCAGACCCCGAGAGCGAGTCCTCCGACATGATCACTGCCACCGGCCTGGAGCTGCGCGCCGGCGCCCGCATCCTGCTGTCCGACACCACGCTGCGGGTGCAGCCGGGTGACCGGATCGGCCTGGTCGGCCGCAACGGCGCCGGCAAGACCACCACGCTGAAGGTGCTCGCCGGCGAGGGCCAGCCGTACGCCGGTCAGATCGACCGGCGCAGCGCCATCGGCTATCTCCCGCAGGACCCCCGGACCGGCGACCTGGAGGTCACCGGCCGCGACCGGGTGCTCTCCGCCCGGGGCCTGGACGTGCTGATGGCCCAGATGAAGGAGATCGAGGCCAGGCTCGCCGACGGCGCCGACGACAAGCTGGTCCGCCGCTACGGCGCGCTGGAGGACCAGTTCGCCTCCCTCGGCGGGTACGCCGCCGAGGCCGAGGCCGCCCGGATCTGCGCCAACCTCGGCCTGCCGGACCGCGCGCTGGCCCAGACCATCGGCACGCTCTCCGGCGGTCAGCGCCGCCGCATCGAGCTGGCCCGGATCCTGTTCCGCGACGCGGGCGAGAACGGCGGCGGCATCCTGCTGCTCGACGAGCCGACCAACCACCTCGACGCCGACTCGATCACCTGGCTGCGCAGCTTCCTCGCCAACCACAAGGGCGGCCTGATCGTGATCTCCCACGACGGCTCGCTGCTGGAGTCGGTGGTCAACAAGGTGTGGTTCCTCGACGCCACCCGCTCCGTGGTCGACGTCTACAACCTGGGCTGGAAGGCGTACCTGGAGGCCCGCGAGACCGACGAGCGGCGCCGCCGCCGGGAGCGGGCCAACGCCGAGAAGAAGGCCGGCGCGCTGATGGCGCAGGCCGACAAGATGCGGGCCAAGGCCACCAAGACCGTCGCCGCGCAGAACATGGCCCGGCGGGCCGAGAAGCTCATCTCCGGCCTGGAGGAGGTGCGCGTCGCCGACAAGGTGGCGAAGGTGCGCTTCCCGAGCCCGGCCCCGTGCGGCAAGACCCCGCTCACCGCGACCGGCCTGTCGAAGTCGTACGGCTCGCTGGAGATCTTCACCGACGTGAACGTGGCGGTCGACCGGGGCTCCCGGGTGGCCATCCTGGGGCTCAACGGCGCCGGCAAGACCACCTTGCTGCGGATGCTCGGCGGCCTGCTGGAGCCGGACACCGGCGAGGTGCACGCCGGCCACGGCCTGCGGCTCGGCTACTACGCGCAGGAGCACGAGACGCTCGACGTGGACCGTACGGTGCTGGAGCACATGCGCAGCGCCGCCATCGAGCAGACCGACACCGACCTGCGCAAGATCCTCGGGGCGTTCCTGTTCTCCGGCGACGACGTGGACAAGCCGGCCGGGGTGCTCTCCGGTGGCGAGAAGACCCGGCTCGCGCTGGCCACCCTGGTCTGCTCCGGGGCGAACGTGCTGCTGCTCGACGAGCCGACGAACAACCTCGACCCGGTCAGCCGGGAGCAGGTGCTCGACGCCATCGCCCGCTACCCGGGCGCGATCGTGCTGGTCACCCACGACCCCGGCGCGGTCATGGCGCTGAAGCCCGACCGTGCCATCCTGCTGCCCGACGGCGACGAGGACGCCTGGAGCGACGACCTGCTCGAACTCGTCGAACTGGCGTGACCCACCCCCTCTGACCCGCCCCCGGTGGGGGGTGGGTCAGAGGGGGTCGTGCCGTCAGCGCAGGAGGTCGCGTAGGTGGGGCAGGATGCCCGAGGTGGCCAGGATGACCACGCCGATGGCGATGAAGATCGCCGGAACGAGCCAGTGGCCCGCGCGCCCGACCAGCCCCGTCACCCGGGGGTGGTTGCCGAGCCAGGCGCCGGCCGCGCACCACAGCGCGATGAGCACCACGAAGACCAGCAGGAAGACCGCGCTGTCCGCCGGGCCGAGCGCCCGGAACACCGGCACGTAGACGGCGATGTTGTCGGCGCCGTTGGCGATCGTCACCCCGGCGACGCCGACGGTGGAGCCCACCACCGCGGGTGTCTCGTCGGCGTCGCGGTCGAGCAGCGCGCGGACGCCGAGAGCGACAGGCAACAGGCCGAGCAGCCCCGTCCAGGGGTCGGGTACCACCAGGAGCCCGGCCGCGACCACGGCGCTGGCCAGGGAGAGGGCGCCGATGCCCAGGTACTGCCCGGCGACGATCTGCCAGGGCCGGGGGCGGCCGGTGGTGCGGGCGGCGACGAAGAGCAGCGTCAGGACGACGATGTCGTCGATGTCGGTGGCGGCGAACACCACGGCGGCGCCGGCGGCGGTGCCCAACAGGTCGGTCACGCCAGCAGGGTACGGGCGGGCCGCCCCGCCGCGCCCGCCGAGTCGGCCGCGCAGGCCGGGTCCGCCGCGCGTGTCGGGGCGGGCGTTCCGGAGGTCGGAAGCATCACGCTATCGGGAAGCTGACATTGCATAGCGTGTCGGTTGGCGAAGAGTTGATATCTGGCGCATGATCGTTCGAGGCGGTCTAATAGGTGGGACCGTATCCGAACCGCACAGTCTGGGACGTGAGGACACAGCATGGCAGCCACTGGCACAGCCACCAGCACTGAGAAGGGTCGCCGGATCGTCGGAGCCGAGCGTCAGACGCTCGCCAAGGACCTGGTAAAGCGGTACACCTCGGGTGAGAGCATCCGCGCGCTCGCGGCCTCGACCGGCCGTTCCTACGGGTTCATCCACCGGGTGCTCACCGAGTCCGGGGTTCAGCTGCGGCAGCGTGGCGGCGCCCGACGCCGCAAGAAGGCGTGACCCGCCCACCAGCGTCGTCCATCAGCGCCGCTCCCCGGGTCGTCCGGTGACCGCCGAGACGACCGGGGTCCGGCTGGAATGCGACGGGCCGGTCGCGACGGTCACGTTGTGCCGGCCCGACGTGCTCAACGCGCAGACCCCGGCGATGTGGCGCGCGATGAGTGACTTCTCGCGGGACCTTCCCGGCGACGTCCGCGTCGTGGTCGTACGCGGCGAGGGGCGGGCGTTCTCCGCCGGCCTCGACCTGTCGGTGGCCGGAGCCTCCGGCCCGGGCTCGTTCGCCGAGCTGGCCACCCTGCCCGAGCAGGAGTGCGCCGACCGGATCGCGGAGTACCAGGGCGGCTTCACCTGGCTGCACCGTCCCGACGTCGTCTCCGTCGCCGCCGTGCAGGGGCACGCGATCGGCGCCGGCTTCCAGCTGGCGCTCGCCTGCGACCTGCGCGTGCTCGCCGAGGACGCGAAGCTCTCCATGGCCGAGGTGACGCTCGGCCTGGTCCCGGATCTCGCCGGCACCGGCCGCCTGGTCGACCTGGTCG
This sequence comes from Micromonospora sp. NPDC047812, assembly GCF_040704175.1. Lineage (NCBI taxonomy): Bacteria > Bacillati > Actinomycetota > Actinomycetes > Micromonosporales > Micromonosporaceae > Micromonospora > Micromonospora sp. NPDC047812. The sequence continues at coordinate 594,531 of NZ_JBEYRY010000003.1, forward strand.
GCTACAGCCGTGCGCTGGAGATCTGCGCGACCGGCCGGCGGATGGACGCCGCCGAGGCGGACCGGATCGGCCTGGCCACCCTGGTGGTGCCGAACGCCGAGCTGGACGCCGCGGTGCGTGACCTGACCGCCGGGCTGCTGGCCAACGACCGCAACGCCGTGGTGGAGATCAAGGCCCTGCTGGCCGGCGCGACCGGTCGGTCCGCCGCGGACCAGCAGCGGGCCGAGCGGGAGGCGCAGACCCGCCGGCTGCGTGATCTCGCCGGGCGGGGAGAGTAAGCAGTAAGGACCGTTCGGGAAGATCGGGGTTACGGCCGAGGTTGTCAGAGTCGTCGGGAGAATTGACCTGACGGTGCGGTCAGCCCGACGACCCGGAGGTGAACGTGTCCAACTCGATGTCGGGCGGCGGCATGGCCGGTTGGAGCATGCTCCGGTCGATGCGCAACCGCGACGAGATCTCGACCCACCGGCTCAAGCGCGGGGTGGCCCGCCGGATCGTGGCCTTCGCCGGTCCCTACCGGCGGGACATCGTCGTCTTCCTGGTCACGGTGGTGCTGGCAGCGGTCATCGGCGTCGCCACCCCGGTGCTCGCCGGCGACGTGATCGACACGATCACCCGGGGCGGCACCGACGCCGGCAACGCGGTGGTCCGGCTGGCCCTCGTCATCGCCGGGCTCGCGGTGGCCGACGCGCTGCTCTCCCTCGCCCAGCGGTGGTATTCGGCCCGCATCGGCGAGGGCATCATCCTCGACCTGCGCACCCGGGTCTACGACCACGTCCAGCGGATGCCGCTGCAGTTCTTCACCCGCACGCAGACCGGCGCGCTGGTCAGCCGGCTCAACAATGACGTGCTCGGCGCGCAGCGGGCGTTCACCTCGACCCTGTCCGGGGTGGTCAGCAACGTCATCCAGCTCGTGCTCACGGCCGCGGTGATGTTCACCCTCTCCTGGCAGATCACCGCGCTCTCGCTGGTGCTGCTGCCGGTCTTCATCATCCCGGCCCGCCGGGTCGGCAAGCGGCTCGCCGAGATCACCCGGGAGTCCTACAACCTCGACGCGAAGATGAACGCGACGATGACCGAGCGGTTCGGCGTCTCGGGCGCGTTGCTGGTGAAGCTCTTCGGCCAGCCCGAGGTGGAGGCCCGCCGGTTCGCCGGGCGGGCCGAGCGGGTGCGCGACATCGGCATCCAGTCCGCGATGTACTCCCGGACCTTCTTCGTGGCGATGCTGCTGGTCGCCTCGCTGGCCCAGGCGCTCACCTACGGCCTCGGCGGCTGGCTGGCGGTCACCGGCAACGTCAGCGCCGGCACCGTCGTGACCCTCGCCCTGCTGCTCACCCGCCTCTACGGCCCGCTGACCGCGCTGTCCAACGTCCGGGTCGACGTGATGAGCGCGCTGGTCTCCTTCGACCGGGTCTTCGAGGTGCTGGACCTGAAGCCGACGATTGAGGAGAAGCCCGACGCCGTGCCGGTGCCCCGGGCCAGCGGCCGCGTCGAGTTCCGCGACGTCCGGTTCCGCTACCCCAGCGCCGCCGAGATCTCGCTCGCTTCCCTGGAGGAGGTCGCCGCCCTCGACCGTACGGTCAACGAGCCCGTGCTCAAGGGCGTCTCGTTCGCGGTGGAGCCGGGGCAGATGGTGGCGCTGGTCGGCCCCTCCGGCGCCGGCAAGTCGACGCTGTCGATGCTGATCTCCCGCATCTACGACGTCACCGACGGGCAGGTGCTGGTCGGCGGGGTCGACGTCCGCGACGCCACCCTCGCCTCGCTGCGCGACGAGATCGGCGTGGTCACCCAGGATTCGCACCTCTTCCACGAGACCATCGCCGAGAACCTGCGCTACGCCAGGCCCGACGCCACCGACGACGAGATCTGGGCGGCCCTGGCCGGGGCGCAGGTCGCCGACCTGGTCCGGTCGCTGCCGGAGGGGCTGGAGACCCTCGTCGGCGAGCGCGGCTACCGCTTCTCGGGAGGCGAGAAGCAGCGCATCGCCATCGCCCGGCTGCTGCTCAAGGCCCCGTCGATCGTGATCCTCGACGAGGCGACGGCGCACCTCGACTCGGAGAGCGAGGCCGCCGTGCAGCGGGCGCTGTCGGTGGCGCTGACCGGGCGTACCGCGCTGGTGATCGCGCACCGGCTCTCGACCGTCCGCGACGCCGACCAGATCCTGGTGCTCGACGACGGGCGGATCGTCGAGCGGGGGCGGCACGAGGAACTGGTGGCCGTGGGCGGGCTCTACGCCGAGCTCTACCGCACCCAGTTCGCGGTCGCCGACTCGCCCACCCCGTACGCCGACGCGACCGGGCCCGAGCCGGTGGCCGTGCCGCCGCTGCGGCCCTACCTCGCCGACGAGGCGCTGCCGCCAACCGCGGCCAACTGACGCTGACGCTGACGCTGACGCGGCCGACTGCCGGCTACCGCGCGGCCGACTGACGCGCGTCTCAGCTGGCGGCGACCGCCGCCCGCAACTCCCCGAAGGCGGCGCCGAGCGTCTCGGGGGTGAAGTGCGCGTTCAGGCCGCTGGGGTTGGGCAGCACCCAGAGCCGGGCGGCGGCCAGCCGCTGCGCCTGCGGCCCGAAGGCGGCCTTCGGCCGGGCGAACCCGATCCGGTACGCGGTCACCCCGACCACGGCCACCCACCGGGGGCGGTGACGCTCGACCTTGCCGGTGAGGATCTCCGCCCCCTCGACCAGCTCGGCCGGGGTCAGCTCGTCGGCGCGGGCGCTGGCCCGCGCGACCATGTTGCTGATGCCCAGCCCGTACCCGGGCAGCTCGTCCTGCTCGCTGGGATGCAGCAGCCGGGGCGTGAAGCCGCCCCGGTGCAGCGCGGGCCAGAACCGGTTGCCCGGCCGGGCGAAGTGCCACCCGGTCGCGGCCGACCACAGGCCCGGATTGATGCCCACGAAGAGCACGTCCAGGCCGGGGGCGATGACGTCGGGGATGGTGCGCTCGGCCGCCGCGGCGAGTTCCTCCCGTGTGGGCCGCGGATACCGCCCGGCCTCCGCCGCCCGCCCCCGCCGCCGGGCGGGGGAGCCGGAACCCGGCCTGCCGGCGGAGTCGGCCATCACAGGCCCCGCAGCACGCCGCCGTCGACCGGCACGGTGACGCCGGTCAGGTAGCTCGCGGCGGGGGAGAGCACGAACGCGGCTACCCGACCGAACTCGGCCGGCGCGCCGATGCGGCGCAGCGGGATGGCCGCCTCGGCCTCCGCGCGGGCCCGTTCGGGGTCGCCGGTGGCGGCGAAAAGCTCCACGTTGCGGTCGGTCATGATCCGCCCGGGCAGCAGGCCGACCACCCGCACGCCCCGGGGCCCGTACTCGTCGGCGACGTCCTTGGCCATGCCCGCCAGGCCGGGCCGCAGGCCGTTGGAGATGCCCAGGCCGGGCACCGGCCCGCGCGCCGAGGTCGACAGCACCAGCCCGACCGCCCCGCCGTCGCCTCCGGCCAGGTTCTCGGCGACGGTGCGGACCATGCGTACGGTGCCGAGGAAGACCGTCTCGAAGGAGCGGCGCCACTGCTCGTCGGTGACCGAGGCGGCGCTGCCCGGCGGCGGCCCGCCGACCGAGACCAGCGCCCCGTCGAGCCGTCCGAAGTGCTCGCGGGCCGCCGCCACGAGGCGCTCCGGCGTCTGGGCGTCGGCCAGGTCGGCGGTGAGCCCGACCGCCCGCTCCGGCCCGCCGAGGCGCTGCGCGGCGGCGGCCACCGCGTCGGCGTCGCGGGCGGAGAGCACCACGCGGGCGCCGTCGGCGACGAGGCACTGCGCGGTGGCGAAGCCCAGCCCCCGGGAGGCGCCGGTCAGTACGTACACCCGATCGGTCAGTCCGAGATCCATGTCGTCGATCCTGCCGCACCCGGCCGGATCCGCCAGCGGGGCCCTCGGGCCGGTGCGTGGCGGGCGGTCAGCGGCGGGCGGGACGCAGCAGGCGTACCCGACCGGCGACCTGGACCGCGACGGCGCCGCCGGCGCGCCCCCACGCCGGCAGCCGACGCGGGCGCGGCGCTGCCTGCCCGTCGTAGCGGTGGGCGGCCTCGCGCGCGGCCAGCTCCTCCGCGCCGAGCGGCGGCAGCGCGCCCCGGTCGCGCAGGTCGCGGGCCAGGTCCCAGCCGTCGCGCAGCGAGCCGCCGGTCGGCCGCCCCGCCGCCCACCGGGCGAAGGTATCCGGCCACCGGGGGCCGAGCCCGGCGGCGAGCAGCGGCCAGTGCCGGGCCACCTCCCCGGCGCGCTTGCGTAGCAGCGCGGCCCCGGCGGCGGCGACCGCCGCCGGGTCGAAGCCGGCCGGCACCGGGCCGCCGGCGACCAGCGCCGCCACCAGCGCCGCCTGCCGCTCGGCCAGGTCGCCGCTCACGTCACCACCGGGAAGCCGGACGCGGCGGCGAGGGCGTCCAGCTCGGCGCGGAGCACCGGGGCGGGCGGGTAGTGCCCGTCGCGCTCCAGCAGGAGGGCCGGCGGCCGGCGGCGGGCGCACAGCTCGCGCAGCAGGTCGAGCACCGCCGGGGGCACCGGGTCGGTGTGCGTGTCGTGGTAGTAGCCGCCGTGGTCGGCGCCGCCCGCCACGTGCGCGTAGGAGACCCGCTCCAGCGGCAGCCGGTCGAGCAGGGCGAGCGGGTCGGTGCCCCGGTTGCGGGCGTTGGCGTACACGTTGGCGACGTCGAGCAGCAGGAACGCGCCGGTGCGGTCCAGGATCTCGGTGAGGAAGTCGGCCTCGTCCAGCTCGTCGTCGGGCCAGTCGAACAGGGCCGCGATCGGTTCCAGCGCGAGCGGCACCGGCAGTGCGGCCTGCGCGCGGGCGACGTTGGCGCAGACCGCGTCGACCGCCTCCCGGCTGCGGGGCAGCGGCAGCAGGTGACCGGCCTCGACGCCGCCGGCCCGGACGAAGGCGATGTGCTCGCTGACCAGCGGCGCCCCGACCAGCTCCGCCACCGCGCCCAGGTGGGCGACGCGCGCCGGGTCGACCGGTTCCGCGCCGCCGAGGGAGAGCCGCACGCCGTGCGGTACGACCGTCACGCCGCGCTCGCGCAGCGCGGCCAGCCCGGCGGGCGGGGGTCCCGTCGCGGCGACGCTCTCCGCGACCACCTCCACGAAGCGCAGCCCGGGCAGGTCGGCGACGAACCCGGCGATCTCGGGCCGCCAGCCGATGCCCACGCCGGCGGGGCCGGTCATCCGCCGCACCCGCCTCCGCCGCAGCCCCCGCCTCCGCCGCACGAGCTGCCCCCGCTGCACGAGCTGCCCCCGCCGCCGGAGGAGGAGGCGCCGGAGCCGCTGATCGCCTGGCGCTGGATCTCGGCCTGGCTGGCGAAGCCGGGGTCCATGGCGTAGAGCGACGCGGTGCCGAACAACGCGACCCCCATCGCGGCGCCCGCCGGGCCGTAGGTGGCGTAGGCGGGGGCCGAGGCGGGCGCGAGGTAGGTGTGCTGACGCCGCAGGTCGCGCAGGGCCCGGGTGGCGGCGCGGGTGCGCCACGGCACCCGGTGCAGGAGGACGGCCACGACGATCAGCGGGACCTGGCTCAGCACGAGCCAGCCCACCGGGCGGTCGTTGCCCAGACCCGCGAAGATGCGCAGCACCCCGACCAGCAGCAGGGCCCAGAGCAGGAACGCGCCCCGGCGCAGCGCGGCCCGGTCGGCCGGTGCGAGCGCGAGCCCGCGCTGCTCCAGGCTCGTCCTGAGCTGGTCGAGCGCCCGGCGGACCCACTCGTCACGGGCCAGTTCCCGGGTGGTGGCGTTGCGTCCGGCGGCCAGGTGGACGGCCTGGTCGAGCGGCGTGATCCCGACCGGCAGCGGACCGCCGGTGGTGAGCCGCCGGTCCGGGCGTACGCCGATGGCCCCGCTGCTGCGCAGCCCGCCGAGCGAGGCCCAGATCGCCAGCTGCTGCCCGCCGTTGAGGTAGGCGACCTGCTGCGGGCCGAGCTGACCCACGTCGCCCACCTGCGGCCCGGCGAGGACCGAGAGCCGGTGGACGACCGTGCCGACGACGATCACGACGGCGGCGAGGAGATAGACCCCGAGGAAGGCGGGACCGGGGATGCCCCAGGTGTCACCAGGTGCGGCGAGGACGGTCATGTGCTGCTCCTGTCGGGCGAGGGGGATCGCGACCCAATTGTGGAGCAGGCCCGCCAGGGTGGACCCACCGCGTGGACCGAGTTACCGGACCGATACGCAGCGGCGCGAAAGCGGCCGGTGGGGCAGGTCAGCGGCGGCGGACGGCCTCCTCGACCAGGTCGAGCACCGGGCCGAGGTCGCCGGCGGGACGGCCCATCGCCAGGTGCAGCACCAGGCCGTCGTAGGCGAGTTCGAGGAACTGGGCCAGCACGTCGATCGGCACGTCCTCGCGGAGCACGCCCGCCTCCCGCTGCCGGGCCAGTCGGTCGCGGGTCGCCTCGGCAATCGCCGCCGACCGCTCCGCCCACCGCTTGGCGAACGCCGGGTCGGTCCGCAGCCGGCGGGACACCTCAAGCTGGCTGCCCAGCCAGCCGGTGGTGTCGGGGGAGACCGCGCCGGCCAGCAGGTCCCGCATGACCTGGACCAGGCCGTTGCGGGCCACCGTCTCCACCATGGCCGCGGCGTCGTCCTCGGCCACGGCGAGGAAGAGCGAGTCCTTGTCGCGGAAGTGGTGGAAGATCGCGCCCCGGGACAGCCGGGTGGCCTCCTCCAGCCTGCGGACGGTGGCGCCCTCGTAGCCGTGCCGGGCGAAACACGCCCGCGCGGCGGCGAGGATCTCCTGCCGGCGCGCGTCGAGCTGGTCCTGACTTACTCTGGGCACGGGTCGATCGTGACAGCTCGCCCCCCGCTGTGCAAACCGTACGTACGGCTTGGTTTGGCTGTGCAGATGATCATGAGTCTGCGGCGCGCCGGTTAGGATCGGCCCGTGACGCCACTCCCCACCGCCGTCGCGGTCCCCGCCGCACCGCTGACCGTCGCGGCCGTGCAGGCCGAGCCCGTCCCCGGCGACGTGGCCGGCAATTCGGCGAGCGCCGCCCGGCTGGTCCGCCACGCCACGCAGCGGGGCGCGCGGGTGACCGTGCTGCCCGAGCTCTTCCTGCCCGCGTACCACCTGCCGACGCTCGCGGCCGATCCGGCCGGCACCGACGTCGCGGCCGACGCGGCGGGCGCGGTGGCCGACCCGCGGCTGGACCCGCTGCGCGAGGCGGCCCGCGACGGCGGCGGCGCCGTGGTGGTCGGCGCCGCGGTCCGGCACCCGGACGGCCGGCGGACGATCTCCGCCCTGCTGGTCGACCGCGTCGGCGAGGTTCGCGTCGGATACGACAAGCAGCAGCTGTGGAGCGGCGAGCGGGAGCTGTTCGTCGCCGGCGACCGGGGTGCCACCCTGCTCGTCGACGACTGGCGGCTCGGGATCGGCATCTGCTACGACGGCTGCTTCCCCGAGCACGGCCGGGCCGCGGCGGCCGACGGGGCGCACGGCTACCTCTGCCCGAGCGGCTACCTGGCCGGCTCCGAGCACCGCCGCGACCTCTACTACGCCGCCCGCGCGCTGGACAACACGATGTACGTGGTGTTCGCCAACCTCGTCGGCGGCGCCGACCCGTGGCGGTTCAACGGCGGCGCGGCGGTCTACGACCCGGAGGGCCGGCCGCTGGCCCGGGGCGCGGACACCGGCGAGGCCGTGCTGGTCGTCGCGCTCGCCCCCGAGGCGCTCGCGGCGACCCGGGCCGCCCACTGCATGCTGCTCGACCGCCTGCCCCATCAGGGCGGCGCCCGTTCGGCGCTGCCGGCCTGACGGCGCCGGGAGGGGCCGGCACTGTCGGCGGGCGGCCGTGCTCCCGTAGGGTGCCCGAGTGCCGCTGCTCCTGCTGGACCTGGACAACACGCTGCTCGACAGGGCCGGTCCGTTCCGCGCCTGGGGGGAGCGATTCCTGGCCGGTGTCGGCGCGCCGCCGACCGACATCGACTGGCTGCTGTCCATCGACGCCGATGGGCTGACCGACCGGTGGGACGTCGCCGACGCCGTGCGTGACCGGTACGGGCTGCGGATCCCGTCCATCGACCTCGTCGAGGAGCTGCACGACGGCGTGGTGGCCAACATCCGGCTCGACCCGCTGGTCGCGTGCGCGCTGCGGATCGCCGACGAGGCCGGCTGGACGCCGGTGGTGGTCAGCAACGGCGGGGTACGCCAGCAGGAGGCCATGATCCGGCGTACCGGGCTGGACCGCTACGTCGCCGACTGGGTCATCTCCGAGGATGTCGGCGTCAGCAAGCCCAACCCGAGGATCTTCGCGCTGGCCGCCCGGCGGGTACGGCTGCCCCTGCGCGGCGCCTGGGTGGTCGGCGACGGCCCGGAGGTGGACATCGGCGGCGCCGCCGCGGTGGGCCTGCCCAGCGTCTGGCTGCACCGGGGGCGGAGCTGGGTCGACGACCGGTTCGCCCCCACCCGCACGGCGGACGGCGTGATCGCCGCCGTCGCGACGGTGCTCGCCGGCTGACACGAGCGCAGCCCGCCGCCCGACCGCCGACGCGGTGGCCGGGCCACGGGTTCCTGCGCCGGGCCGGGGTCGGGCGGGGTGCCGGACCGGGCGTAATTCGGTTGACCGGGGTGGCGTCGGCCCGTGAGCATGGTCGGCGCATCGTGCAACCGGGTCCGCGCCCGGTCGAGGAGAGGGGGTCGGTCATGGCCGTCTTCGCAGGTCACTTCCACCTGCCCCCACCAGCCTCGAGCAAGGGATCACCACCGCAGTGCGCGATCACGACCTTCCGGCGCGCGAGCGCCGTACCCGCGGCAAGCGCCGCTTCGACGACGACGAACAGCTCTTCCTGAAGCGTGGCCGGGCCGCCGAGCCCGTCCCCGCCGACCCCGACGCCGAGCCCGACCCCGACACGGGGGAGCGCTGGTCCTCCTGGGACGACGCCGTGCATGGCCCGGAGCCCCACCCCGACTGGCTGATCACCGAGCTGGCCGCCAAGGACACCGAGCTGGGCGTGCTCAAGACCGGCAAGGAGGCGGACGTCCACCTGGTCCGTCGGGCGGTGCCCGGCACCTACCGGTCCTGCCTGCTGGCGGTCAAGCGGTACCGGGACGCCCAGCACCGGCTGTTCCACCGCGACGCCGGCTACCTGGAGGGCCGCCGGGTCCGCCGGTCCCGGGAGAACCGGGCGATGGCCGGCCGGACCGCGTTCGGCCGGCAGATGATCGCCGGGCAGTGGGCGGCGGCCGAGTTCGCCGCGCTGGCCCGGCTCTGGGAGGTCGGCGCCCGCTACGGCACGATCACCGTCCCCTACCCCGTGCAGCTGCGCGGCACGGAGCTGATGCTGGAGTTCCTCGGCGACCAGGACGAGGGGCTGGCCGCGCCCCGGCTGGCCCAGTTGCGGCCGGAGGCGGGGGAGCTGCGCGAGCTGTGGGGGCAGCTCGTCGACGCCCTCGTGGTGCTCGCCCGCGCCGGCCTCGCGCACGGCGACCTGTCGCCGTACAACCTGCTGGTGCACGCGGGGCGGCTGGTGCTGATCGACCTGCCGCAGGTGGTCGACGTGGTGGCCAACCCGCAGGGGCCGGAGTTCCTGGCCCGCGACGTGCGGGTGGTCGCCACCTGGTTCGCGGCCCGGGGCCTGCCCGCGGCGGACGCCGACCCGGCCGCGCTGACGGCGCTGCTGCTGCGGGAGGCGGGGATCCGCTGACCTCGACGTCCCGGGCGGCCAGGCACCGGCCGCCCGGGACCCCGGGTCACTGGAGGTAGCGCTCGACCGCCGGCTTGGGGCGCGCTCCCTGGGCGTCCGGGTCGCCGTGGGTCTGCCGGGCGGCCCGCCGCCGGCGCAGCAGGTCCCAGCACTGGTCGAGGGACTCCTCCAGCTCGCGCAGCCGGGTGCGGGCGTCGTCGTCCGTGCCCGACTCGCCGGCCTGCGCGTCGGCACGCAACCGGTGCTCCTCGTCGACCAGCTCGGAAATCCGGTTCAGGATGGTCTTGTCGTCCATGCCCTGAGCCTGGCACAGGCCAGCCGGGCGCGGCCCGGGTTCCGCCGCCGCCCCCCGCCGCTGCGGTAGGTTGCCCAGCCATGGTCCCCACCCTCCGGGCCGCCGGCCCCCGCGACCTGGCGCCGGTCGCCGACCTGCTCCGCGCCGCCCGGCCCCACCTGGTGGTCACGCCGGAACTGCTCGCCTGGCAGGCGACCGGCAAGCCGGCCGAGCGCTTCGGGATGCTCGTCGCCGAGACGGGCGACGGGATCGCCGGCGTCGCCCGGACGGGGCTGCTGTACGAGAGCGCCGAGCCCGGGCTCGGCTTCGTCAACCTGGTCGTGCGCCCCGAGGGGCGGGGGCGGGGCGTCGGGTCGGCGCTGCTCGCCGCCGCCGAGGAGCGACTCGCCGGGCTCGGGGTGCGCCGGGCGTACGCGCGGGTCGTCGACGAGCCGGCGGCGCTCGCCTTCGCCGAGCGGCGCGGCTACCGGCCCGGCCGGCGCAGCGTGATCCTGGGCCTGGACCTGGCGGCGGCGCTGCCGGCCGCGCCCGCCCCGCCGGCCGGGGTGCGGCTGGGCACGGTCGCGGACCTGGTCGACCCGCGTCCGCTGTACGAGGCGGACCTGGCCGCCGCCGCGGACGAGCCGGGCGACGTCGGGATGGACGAGATCAGCTTCGACGAGTGGCGGGCCGCATACTGGGACCGGCCGGACCTGGACCGGGCGCTGAGCACGGTGGCGACGGCCGACGGTGTGGTGGTGGCGTTCAGCCTCGCGCTGACCGACCGCCGGGACCGCTACCTGTCGGGGATGACGGGCACCCGCAGCGGGTGGCGGGGCCGGGGCCTCGCCCGGGCGGTCAAGCACGCGTCGCTGCGGGCGGCCCGGTCGGCGGGCCTCCGGTGGGCGTCCACGATCAACGACGCCGGCAACGACACGATGCGGACGGTCAACGCGTGGTTCGGATACCGGCCGGTTGCCGCCGAGTGGCGCTACCTGCGGGAGTTGCCTCGTCGCTGACCGTCCACTGTTGACAGTGGGACATTTCGCAGCACAAACACTGGAACTGCTGTCCTCATTGGTGAGATGCTTCCGCATTCGGGCGGTGGAAGTTCCACGTGGGACCGCCCGGGGACCACTGTCGAGACGACGAGGAGACCTGGTACGCATGTCCAGCTTGCGTGACGGCCACGGCGTCGCCCTCCCCGCGAACCCGCGCACGATCCCGCTGCGGCGGGCGCTGCCCGCCCTGCTCCGGGATCCACTCGGCGCGCTGGTCGGCTTCGCGGAGGGATCCGGTGGGGAGGTCGTCCGGCTCAACCTCGGGTCGTTCCGCCCGTACCTGGTCAGCCACCCCGAACACCTGCAGTACGTGCTACGCGACCGCGCGGACAACTACATCCGGGACGGTCAGGGGCTGCTGTGGCGTCCGGTCCGTCGGGTCGTCGGGGAGGCCATCCTGGTCGCCGAGGGGGAGGTGTGGGAGTCCAGCCGTGGCGCCCTGCTACCCCTGTTCACGGCGAAGCGGGTCGAGACCCTGGTGGACCGGATGGCCGAGGTGATCAGCGAGGCGGTCGACGAGTGGGACGAGCCGGCCCGGCAGGGGCGGCCGATCGACACGGCCGCCGAGCTGACCCGGATCGTCCTGCGCACCACCATGCGGGTGCTCTTCGCCGACCGGATCTCCGTGCCGGAGGCCGAGCGGATCAGCGCCGCGCTCGACACCGTCACCACCTCGATGATCGCCCGCCTGCTGGTGCCCTTCGTGCCCTACTCGGTGCCCATGCCCGGCGACCGCGCGTTCCGGGCGGCCGTGCGGACCATCGACGAGGTCGTGCTGCCGATCATCCGTGAGGCGCGGGCGCGCCCGGGCGACGACGACGACATCATCTCCATCCTCTGCCGGCCCCGTCCGGACGGCAGCATGCCGGACGAGTACCAGATCCGCGGCGATGTCGTGGCCATGTTCTCCACCGCCACCGAGACCACCATCGCGCTGCTGTCCTGGCTCTGGCCGGTGCTGGAGACCCAACCCGAGGTCGCCGAGCGGCTCTACGCCGAGGTGGACCGGGTGGTGGGCGGCGGCCGGGTCCGGCGGGAGCACCTCGCCGAACTGCGCTACGAGCGCATGGTGCTGGACGAGATGTTGCGGCTGTATCCCGCCGGCTGGATGGTGCCCCGCACGGCGGTCGCCGACGACGTGCTCGGCGGGGTGCGGATCAAGGCGGGCGCGACGGTGCTGATCAGCCCGTACGTGACCCAACGGATGCCGATGTTCTGGGACGACCCGGAGCGCTTCGACCCCGAACGCTTCTCGCCGGATCGGCCCCGTCGCCGCTACCGCTACTCCTACTACCCCTTCGGCGGGGGCCCGCACCAGTGCCTCGGGCAGTACCTGTTCCTCCTGGAGGCGCAGCTCATCGTGAGCACGGTGCTGAGTCGCTTCCGGTTCCGCCCGACCGCGCCGGCCGACCTGACCCCCCGGATGGGCGCCTCGCTCTCGCCCCGGCAACGGCTGCGGGTGACCCTGTCGCCGGTGCAGCGCCCGGTCGCCCCGTGAGCGCAACGGACGCGGGGTCGAGGGCCGGCCAGGCCGACGTGGCCGAACAGGGCAGGATCTGCGCCCTGGCCACGCGAGGTGTGCGCGACCTGCAGAAGGTCACCGCCGCGCACCCTGGACTCTTCTCCGCCGACACGTTCGACTCCGCGATGCTCGGGTCCGTCGCCACCGCCATCGCCTTCACCGCTCCCTGGCACAGCGCCGACGAGCTGCGGATCACCACCCGTACGCTGCTCTGGGTCTTCGCCGCCGACTGGCAGGTCGACTACCTCGCGACGTCCGCCGACGACGTGCGCGCGCTGGTGGCGGAGTGCCTCGCGGTCGCCGACGGCGCCGATCCGCCGGCGGGGCGACACCTGGCCCGGCTGCTGGCCGACATCCGCGACGAACTGGCGACCGTGCCGGCGTTCGACCGGCTCCGGCCGGTGTGGCGCGACGAACTGGAGCGGATGTTCACCGCGGTGGCCCGCGAGTGGGACTGGAAGAACGCGTCGGGCGCCCCGGGCGGATCCCTGCCCACCCTCGATCGGTACCTCGACAATGCCGACAACCTGGCCTGTTCCTTCGTCAACGTCACGCACTGGGTCGCCACGGGCGACGGGAACTGTCTGCGGCACCTGGCCGAACTGCTGACGGTGGGCCGCGAGGTGCAACGGGTGCTGCGCCTGATCAACGATCTGGCCACCCATCAGCGGGACGTGGAGTGGGGCGACCTCAACGCGCTCATGCTGGTTCCCGACCCGATCCTCGTGCGCGACCGGTTGGCCCAGCTCACGCAGCGCTGCCACGGGCTGCTCGACCTGCTGGCAGAGCGCGATCCCCGGCAGGCCGACTACATGCGCCGGCAGCTCTCCTTCACCGCCGGCTTCTACCAGGTCTCCGACTTCTGGGGGACGCGATGAGCCGCGGCGGATCCCGGGCGGTCGCGGCAGCCGCGCCGCGTACCGGCCGCGGTTCGGACGACTGCGGGAGCCTGGCCGGGGAACTCGTCGACGCGATGGCGCGCAGACCGTGGGGCGAGGTTGCTCCCTCCGTCTACGAGACCGGCCGGCTGGTCGCCGTCGCGCCCCTGCTCGCCCGGCACGCCGAACGGGTCGCGTTCCTACTCCGGCACCAGCGCGCCGACGGCGCGTGGGGACCCCCGGAGGGCTACGCGCTGGTGCCGACGTTGAGCGCCACGGACGCGCTGCTGGCGGCGCTGGCCGACGAGGGCCTGCCGGCGGACGCCCGCCCGGCTTCGACCGCCGCGGCCGGGCGCGGACTGCGAGCCCTGGCCACCCTGCTCGCGGCGGGCTCCGCCGTGCCGGACACGCCCGCCGCCGACCTCATCGTGCCGGCCCTGGTGGATTCGATCAACGCGCGGACGTCCGGGCCGGACGCCGCCCTGTCGGTCGACCACCCGCTGAGCCTGCCCACCGGGACGGACCGTCGACGGTTGACCGCGGTGCGGGCGGCGCACGCCGCGGGCACCGAGCTGCACCCGAAGCTGGCGCACTTCGGCGAGCTGCTCGACGGGCCGGCCCGGCGGTGGCCGCGGCCGCGCGCCGCCGAGCCGACCACTGTCGGGGCCTCGCCAGCAGCTACCGCCGCGTGGCTGGCCACCGCCGGTCCGGACGCCGACGCGCCTGCGGCCCGCGTCTTCCTGGAACGGCTCATCAGCGAGGGCGGCGGGCCGGTGCCCTGCCCTACGCCGATCACCGTCTTCGAACGTGCCTGGGTCCTGAGTTGGCTGTCCCGGGCCGGCATCCGGGTGCGACCACCGGAGGCGGTCCTCGCGGGCCTGGCCGACGCGGTCGGCCCCGCCGGTGCCGCCACCGGAGCGGGCCTGCTGCCCGACGCGGACACCACCGCCGTGACCCTGTACGCCCTCGGACGCCTGGGCCGCCCGCTCGACCCGGCGAGTCTGTGGGGGTACGAGACGGCGGAGGGGTTCTGCACCTGGCCGGGGGAGGACGGCTTCTCGGTCACCACGAACGCGCACGTGCTCGACGCCCTCGCGCAGCACGCCGCGCGTGACCCGGGCGCCGGCTCCCGACACCGCACCGCCGTCGGCCGGCTGGCCCGGGTGCTCCGGGAGCGGCAGGAGGCCGACGGGAGTTGGCGCGACCGGTGGCACGCCTCGCCGTACTACGCCACCGCCTGCTGCGTGCTCGCGTTGGCCGAGTCCACTCCGGACGACGACAGCGTGGGCACGGTCGGTCGGGCGGTGCGCTGGGTGCTGGCCAACCAACGCGACGACGGGTCGTGGGGCCGGTGGGGAGGCACCGCGGAGGAGACCGCCTACGCCCTGCATGTCCTGCTGGCCGTACCGTCGGACGAGCCGGCGGTGGCCGTCGCCGCCCGCCGGGCGAGCGCCTACCTGCGAGCGGACGTCGACGGACGCGAGCACCCACCACTGTGGTACGGCAAGGAGCTCTACTGTCCCACCACCATCGTCCGGTCGGTGGTGCTCGGCGCCTCCCACCTCGCCCGCACTCGACTCGACAATCGACGCGGCGCCGCACATGTCATGACGGGACGGCAGAAATCAGCAACTTGAGGGTGCCATGTGGACACTGCTAGCGTACCCACTGCATTTGTCCCGCACGGCCCTCCGGCGGGACATCCGCGCTTTTACGATCTGCCGTTGATGACCTGAGTCAACGCCGGCCTGGGACGGTTCAATGCGTTCTCGCGGTACGAGTATCCGCACGAAGGTTATCGCTCTCCTGCTCTCCCTCGTGGCCCTCTGGATGTTCGCGGCCTGGGTGACCCTGCGGGACGGCTTCAATCTGCTCGGCGTCCAGATGCTCAACGCCAAGATCTACGTTCCCAGCGAGCCGCTGCTCCAGGAACTCCAGCTGGAACGCCGCCTGACCCAGGCGTACCTCAGCGACCCGGGGCCGGAGCAGCGGGCGGCGCTCGAGGCCGAACACCGCACGACGGCGGAGTTGACGGCCTCCTTCACCAAGTCCGTGCGGCACTGGCAGGTCGACGTCGCCGGCGGCGACGCGTTGAGCAGGCAGCTCGACGAATCGGTGGCCCAGCTGGAGGCGCTGGGGGCGGTACGCAGCGCGGTACTCGATCGCGGTACCGACCGGATCTCCGCGGCGGACGCCTACACCCGTGCCATCGGATCCATCTTCCAGATCTACGACGTCACCGGCAGCCTGGACGACAAGGAGCTGGCGGCGGACGCCGCGGCCCTCATCCAGCTCAACCGGATGAAGGAGCTGATCTCGCAACAGGACGCGCTGCTCAGCGGCCTGTTCGGCAGTGGCCGCATGAGTGGCCCGGAGTACGCCCGATACACCACGCTCGTCGGCGCCGAGCGGTTCCTCGGCGACGAGACCAGATCGAAGCTCTCCGCCGCCGACCAGCGGCGCTACCAGCAGCTCGTCGACAGCGAGCCGTTCAAGCGCCTGCGCTCGGTGCAGGACGGCATCATCCGCGGCGGCCAACCGACGACACAGCTGCCGGTGAACCGGGACGAGTGGCGTGACACGGTCGACCAGGCGCTGGCCGAGGTCAACAGCACGGTGGTGGCGGGCGGCGACGACATCGTGGGCCGGGCGTCGACCGTGGGCGCGATGGTGGTCGTGCGCCTCGTACTGGCCACCGGCCTGGGCCTGCTGGCGGTCATCGTCTCGATCGTCGTCTCCGTCACGACGACCCGTGCCCTGCTGCGGCAGCTGGAGCGGCTGCGCGAGGCCGCCTTCCGGCTCGCCAACGAGCGGCTGCCCGGCGTGGTCGAGCGGCTCGGCCACGGCGAGGAGGTCGACGTCGCCAAGGAGGCGCCTCCGCTGGAGTTCGGTGACGACGAGATCGGCCAGGTCGGCAAGGCGTTCAACGCCGTGCAGGAGACCGCCATCCGTACCGCCGTCGAGCAGGCCGAGCTGCGCCGCAACGTACGCGACGTCTTCCTCAGCCTGGCCCGGCGCACCCAGGCGCTGGTGCACCGCCAGCTCACCCTGCTCGACGCGATGGAGCGCCGCGAGCACGACGCCGAGGAGCTGGAGGACCTCTTCCGGGTCGACCACCTGGCCACCCGGATGCGGCGCAACGCCGAGAACCTCATCCTGCTCTCCGGCTCCACGCCGGGCCGCGCCTGGCGGCGCAACGTGCCGATGGTCGACGTCGTCCGCGGCGCCGTCGCCGAGGTCGAGGACTACACCAGGGTCAACGTGCTGCCCCTCGGCGCGGTCTCGCTCACCGGCCGCGCGGTCGGCGACGTCATCCACCTGCTCGCCGAGCTGATCGAGAACGGCCTGTCCTTCTCCCCGCCGCACACCTCGGTGGAGGTGCGCGGGCAGATGGTGGCCAACGGCTTCGCCATCGAGGTCGAGGACCGTGGCCTGGGCATGAGCGAGGAGGACCTGGCCGCCGCGAACCACCGGATCGTCGACCAGTCCGAGCTGAACCTGGCCAACGCCTCCCGCCTGGGGCTCTACGTCGTCAGCCGGCTGACCGAGCGGCACGGCGTGCGGGTGCAGCTCAAGGAGTCCGCGTACGGCGGCACCACGGCCGTCGTGCTGATCCCGGCCGAGCTGGTGACCGTGGACGACGAGGACCCGAGCACCTCCGGCGGGTTCCGGGCCGGCCTGCCCGCTGCCGGCCCGGCGGCCGGCGCGTCCGGCCAGGCGCCGCCCGCCGCCGAGCCGCCGCTCGCCACGGCGCCGGTGGCGCTGGCCGAACCGCTCACGTCCCGCCCACGCTCGGCGCCGGACGCCGACGCCCCCGCCGCGGGGGACGCCGACGACGGTGGCGCCCTGCCGACCCGGTCGCGCGGCCGGAGCCTGCCGACGACCGGACCGGCCCTCGACGCGCGGCTGCCCGTCCGGCCCCGTGGCGGCCCCGAGCAGTACGCCCTGGACGGCCCGACCTTCCCGACCGGCCTGCCGACGGCCGCGGCCCGGCCCGCGCCGGCGCAGACGCCCGACGCGGCGGAACCGGCCGCACCGGAGGCGGACGCCGGGTCCACGGCGACCGGCGGTCCGGCGTCGACGGCCCGCCAGGTGACGGCGCGTACCGACTCGGGGCTGCCGGTCCGGGTCCGGCAGGCCAGCATCGTGCCGGAGCTGCGCGACGATCCGGCAGCCGGCGGGGACGACGACGGGGACGACGACGCGGTACGCCCGCCGGAGCAGGTACGCCGGATGATGAGCTCCTACCAGACCGGCACCCGGCGCGGCCGTACGGACGCCGCCCGGCTGCTCGGCGGGGCGGGCGACAGCCGAACCGAGGCCGGCGAGGAACCCGACGCCGGCGACGACCTGCAAGCGACCTGACCGGTGCCGGCACGGTGCGGGGGATCCCCGCACCGTGGCGGTCGGCCGAGACGAGCACGGCGACAACAGCCGGGGGAGAAGAGGACGACGAGTGGCGCAGAAGACGGCTTCGAGTGCCGACCTGACGTGGTTGCTGGATGATCTGGTCGGCCGGGTGAAGCAGGCCGACCACGCGGTCGCGCTCTCGACGGACGGCCTGTTGATGGCCGCCTCGCGAGGGCTCGGCCGGGACGACGCCGAGCACCTGGCGGCCATGGCGGCCGGCATCCAGAGCCTGGCCCGGGGCGCCGGCAAGCGCTTCGGCGGCGGGCAGGTGCAGCAGACCATCATCGAGATGCAGTCGTCGTTCCTGTTCGTCACAGCGGCCGGGCGCAACGCCTGCCTCGCCGTGCTCGCCAGCGAGGACGCCGACGTGGGTCTGATCGCCTACGAGATGGCGATGCTGGTCACCCGCGTCGGCAAGTACGTGGCGTCGCCGTCGCGGACCGGCGAGCAGCAGACCGGCGAGAAGTAGCCGCGATGACGGTGCAGGGGGAGTCCTCGGAGCA
Organism: Micromonospora sp. NPDC047812; assembly: GCF_040704175.1. NCBI lineage: Bacteria > Bacillati > Actinomycetota > Actinomycetes > Micromonosporales > Micromonosporaceae > Micromonospora > Micromonospora sp. NPDC047812. The sequence continues at coordinate 612,797 of NZ_JBEYRY010000003.1, forward strand.
CCAGTGGGTCGACGACCATGCCGGCCCGGTCGTGCGCCCGTACGCGATGACGCGCGGCCGGGCCCGGCCGGTCACCGGCACGTTCGACCTGATCTCCCTGGTGACGGCGACCCGCGCGGACGTGACCCCGGAGGTCGGGCTGGGCCCGGAGCACCTGGCGATCGTCGGGCTCTGCCAGCGGATCCAGTCCGTCGCCGAGATCGCCGCCCACCTGGACCTGCCGGTGGGCACCATCCGGGTCCTGCTCGGTGACCTGGCGGCCCGCAGCCTGGTGCAGGTACGCGAACCGCACACCACAGCCGGCCTTCCCGACAACAGCGTTTTCGAGGCGGTAATCAATGGACTACGGGCACTCTGAGCGGCCGGCGGGAGCGACGCCACTGCCCACCGCGATCAAGATCCTCGTCGCGGGTGGCTTCGGCGTCGGCAAGACCACCATGGTCGGTGCGGTCAGCGAGACGCGCCCGCTGCGTACGGAGGAGGTGTTGACCGAGTCCGGCGTCGGCATCGACGACCTCTCCGGGGTGGAGAGCAAGACGACCACCACCGTGGCGATGGACTTCGGCCGCATCACCATCAGCGACGACCTGGTGCTCTACCTCTTCGGCACCCCCGGTCAGGACCGGTTCTGGTTCGTCTGGGACGAACTGGCGCTCGGCGCGCTCGGCGCGGTCGTGCTGGCCGACACCAGGCGGCTCGCCGACTGCTTCCCCTCCATCGACTACTTCGAGGGCAGGGGCACGCCGTTCGTGGTGGCGGTCAACTGCTTCGAGGGGGCCCGGCAGTACCGGCTCGACGAGGTGCAGGCGGCGCTCAACCTCGACCCGGGGGTGCCGGTGCTGCTCTGCGACGCGCGGCAGCGGGAGTCCAGCAAGGAGGTGCTCATCACGCTGATGGAGCACGCCATGAAGACCCGCGAGGCCCGCCGCCGCGCCGCCGCCGCCGAGTAACCGGACGACCGCCACCACACCGCACCGCACCGCACCGCAGCCGTTTCGCTGCGCCGCCGCCGTTGCGCGGGTAGCCGCCATTACGGCTACCCCGCGTCGCAGTCCGGCTGCCTGCTGCGTCGGGTCTTCTGGCGCCTTGCTGCCTGCTGCCTGCTGCGTCTCCGGGTGTGCTGACGAGATCTTGGTAGGGAATGGCCCCTCCGGGGGCACTCGCCTACCAAGATCTCGGGCGTGAACCGGTGCCAGTGCGTCCGTTGAGTGGCGGCGCGGCCGTTGAGCGCCAGTGCGCCCGTTGGCGGGCGGGTCGAGAGGGCACGGACTCCGCATGGCCGCATCGTCGAGTCGACGGCGCGCTCCGGGTGCGCCCGTGCGTGGCTTCCCGTGGGCGCGAGGTCGGGCGGCAGTCGAACAGCCAATTGATTGACTTCGATCAATTGGGCTGCCTAGCATGGTGCTCGGAAAGCGCTTTCCGCCGTCCATCACCTGGCTGATCGCCGGTGCCGGTCCGCAACCCGACGCGTGCCCGTCCCCACTCGCGTCCGGTTCCGCGCGACCGTGCCCGGCACCCCGAACGGCATCCGGCCCCTCGTGCGCCGGCTCCGGCGATCCGCCGTACGAGAAAGGCGGAACCTCATGCTCGCGACCCGCAACCCGGACGGGCCGCCACGGCCCGGGCGTCGCCGACGGCTGCTCGCCGTCGCCGGCCTGGCCGCCGCGCTGGTGGCACCGGCATCACCGGCCGGCGCCGCGCCCCCGCCGCAGGCAGCATCCGGCACCACCGCGCAGGCGGCGGCCGGCGGCAGCTCACAGGCGGCCCGGGGCACCGCTCCGGCCACGGCCGCGGCGGTATCCGGCATCGCTCCGGCCGCGGCGGTATCCGGCATCGCTCCGGCCGCGGCGGCGGACGGCTTCGCCAGCGTCTCCGCCCTCGGCCAGAACGGGACTACCGGCGGCGCCGGCGGGCCGGTCGTCACGGTCACCACCACCGCGCAGTTCCTCGATCACATCGCCCGCCCGGGGCCGTACGTCATCCAGGTCGCCGGCACGATCACGCTGCCCACCGGCGCCAACGACGGGATGTGGAACGTCGCCTCCGACAAGACGATCGTCGGGCTCGGCGACGACGCGACGCTCTCCGGCGGAGGGCTCAACATCGGCCTGCCGGTCGACGACGACGTCACCTCGCCCCCGGCGAACGCGGTGCACAACATCATCATCCGGAACCTGCACCTCACCGGCGCGACGGACGACCTGATCAACGTCCAGATGTTCTCGCACCACATCTGGATCGACCACAACGAGTTCTCCAACGGCGACGACGGCGCAGTCGACATCAAGCGCGGCTCGGACTTCGTCACGGTCTCCTGGAACCACTTCCACGACCACGACAAGACGCTGTTGCTCGGCCACGACGAGGACGCCGGCCCCCAGGACATCGGCCGGCTGCGGGTCACGTACCACCACAACTTCTTCGACCGCTCCGACCAGCGCAACCCGCGCGTGCGCTTCTCCGCGCTGGCGCACGTCTACAACAACCACTACAACGACAACAGTTACGGGGTGGCCTCCACGTACGACGCCGCCGTGCTGATGGAGAACAACTACTTCTACAGCGTGAACAACCCGGGCCGGGTCGACTTCAGCGGCGACCTCGGCCGCATCGTCGAGCGGGGCAACATCCTGGTCGCCTGCAACCATCCGATCGAGACCCGGGGCACGGTGCCGGACCCGCGCGCGTACTACCCGTACACCCTCGACCCGGCCGCGAGCGTGCCGACCATCGTCCCGGCGGGCGCCGGGCCCGGCAAGACCACGACCCCCGCCACATCGGCTCTCGCCACATCGGCCCTCGTCGCGCCGGCCGCCGCGGGCCCGGACGGCTTCGCCGCCGTCAACGCCCTCGGCCAGAACGGCACCACCGGCGGCGCCGGGGGACCGACCGTGACCGCGACCAACGCGGCGGACTTCCTGGAACACATCGACACGGTGGGCCCGCTGGTCATCCAGGTCACCGGGCGGATCGCGATCACCAGCAAGCAGGGGGTACGCCCCAACAAGACCATCGTCGGGGTCGGCAACGCCGAGATCACCGGCGGCGGGCTGGACTTCTACCGGTCGTACAACGTGATCGTCCGCAACATCAACTTCACGAACGCGGAGGACGACGCGATCAACGTCGGCCAGAACTCGCACCACATCTGGATCGACCACAACCGCTTCTCCGGCGCGGTGGACGGCTCGGTCGACATCGTGCGCGGCGCCGACTACGTGACGGTGTCGTGGAACCACTTCGACCACGCGGACAAGTCCATGCTGATCGGTCACTCCGACGGCTCGGCCTCCACCGACGTCGGCCGGCTGAAGGTCAGCATCCACCACAACTTCTTCGACAACAGCCGCCAGCGGCACCCCCGGGTCCGCTTCGGCGAGCCGGTGCACGTCTACAACAACTACTTCCTCGGCAACGCCCTCTACGGCGTGGCGTCGACGGAGAACGCCGGCGTGCTGGTGGAGGGGAACTACTTCCGCGATGTGCCGTACCCGATGTGGTCGGCGAGCGGCTACGCCGACAGCGGACCCGGCCGGGCGGTGCAGCGCCACAACGTGTACGTCGGCTCCGGCACGCCGGAGACGAACGGCACCGTGGTCGAGCCGCGCACGTACTACCCGTACACCCTCGACCCGGCGGCGGACGTGCCCGCCCTGGTCCTCGCGGGCGCCGGCACCGGCCGCATCTGAGCGGACACGCGAGGGGCCCCTGCCGTCGTGGCAGGGGGCCCTCGTCCGTGTCGTCAGTTGGCGATCATGCGACGCAGCACGTACTGCAGGATGCCGCCGTGCCGGTAGTAGTCCGCCTCGCCCGGGGTGTCGATCCGGACCACCGCGTCGAACTCGACGCCGGTTTCGGTGCTGACCTTGACCGTACGCGGGGTCTCGCCGTCGTTCAGCGCGGTCACCCCGGTGATGGAGAACGTCTCCGTGCCGGTGAGCCCGAGCGACTCGGCGGTCTCGCCGGCCGGGAACTGCAGCGGGAGCACGCCCATGCCGATCAGGTTCGAGCGGTGGATCCGCTCGTACGACTCGGCGATGACCGCCCGGACGCCGAGCAGCATGGTGCCCTTGGCCGCCCAGTCGCGCGACGAGCCGGAACCGTACTCCTTGCCGGCCAGCACGACCAGCGGGATGCCCGCCTCCTGGTAGGCCACGGAGGCGTCGTAGATCGAGGTCTGCTCGCCGGTCAGGTGGTTGACCGTGAAGCCGCCCTCGACGCCGGGGACCAGCTGGTTGCGCAGCCGGATGTTGGCGAAGGTGCCCCTGATCATCACCTCGTGGTTGCCCCGGCGCGAGCCGTACGAGTTGAACTCGTGCCGCGGCACGCCGTGCTCGGCGAGGTACGTCCCGGCGGGCGAGTCGGCCTTGATGGAACCGGCCGGCGAGATGTGGTCGGTGGTCACCGAGTCGCCCAGCTTGGCCAGCACCCGGGCGTCGGTGATGTCGACTACCGCCTTCGGCTCCCGCTCCATGCCCTCGAAGTACGGGGGCTTGCGGACGTAGGTGGACTCCTCCGCCCAGGCGAACGTGTCGCCGGTCGGGGTCGGCAGCGACTGCCAGCGCTCGTCACCGGCGAAGACGTCCTCGTACGCCGCGCTGAAGCCGGTGGCGCCGATCGCCGAGGCGATGACGTCCTGGATCTCGGCGCTGTTGGGCCAGATGTCCCGCAGGAACACCGGGTTGCCCTCGCTGTCCTCGCCGATCGGCTCGTTGGCCAGGTCGATGTCCATCGTGCCGGCCAGCGCGTACGCGACCACCAGCGGCGGGGACGCCAGGTAGTTCATCTTGACGTCCGGGTTGATCCGGCCCTCGAAGTTGCGGTTGCCGGAGAGCACGGAGACGACGGCCAGGTCGGCCTCGTTGACCGCGGCCGAGACCTCCTCCGGCAGCGGGCCGGAGTTGCCGATGCAGGTGGTGCAGCCGTAGCCGACCAGGTGGAAGCCGAGCTTCTCCAGGTAGGGCGTGAGGCCGGCCCGCTCGTAGTAGTCCATGACGACCTTGGAACCCGGAGCCAGGGTGGTCTTCACCCACGGCTTGCGGGTCAGGCCCTTGTCGACCGCGTTGCGGGCCAGCAGGGCCGCGCCGATCATCACCTGCGGGTTGGAGGTGTTGGTGCAGGAGGTGATCGCCGCGATGACCACGGCGCCGTGGTCCAGCTCGTACTCGACGCCGTCGGCGCTGGTGACCCGGGTCGGGTTGCTGGCCCGCCCGCCGGAGCCGACCGCCGCCGTCTCCAGGTCGCGCGGCGCGTCGGCCGGGTCGCTGACCCCGTTGGCCGGGGAGTCGCTGGCCGGGAAGGACTCGGCGCTCGCCTCGTCGGCGTGGCCCTGCACGCCGAACGGCTTCTCCAACTGCGGCACGCCCGACTTGCGGCCACGGTCGCCGCCGGTCTCGTCGGCGGCCACGTAGTCGGTCAGCGCCGAACGGAACAGCGTCTTGGCGTTGCCCAGCGGGACCCGGTCCTGCGGGCGCTTCGGGCCGGCCAGGGACGGCTCGATCGTGCCCAGGTCCAGCTCCAGGCGCTCCGAGTACTCCGGCTCGGCGTCCGGGTCGTGCCAGAGGCCCTGCTCCTTGGCGTACGCCTCGACGAGCGCGACCTGCGCGGCGTCCCGACCGGTCAGCTCCAGGTAGCGGACGGTCTCGGCGTCGATCGGGAAGATCGCGACGGTGGAGCCGTACTCCGGGGACATGTTGCCGATGGTGGCCCGGTTGGCCAGCGGCACGGCGCCCACGCCCGGGCCGTAGAACTCGACGAACTTGCCCACCACGCCGTGCTTGCGCAGCATCTCGGTGATGGTGAGCACCAGGTCGGTGGCGGTGGTGCCGGCCGGCATCTCGCCGGAGAGCTTGAAGCCCACCACGCGCGGGATCAGCATGCTGACCGGCTGGCCGAGCATCGCGGCCTCCGCCTCGATGCCGCCGACGCCCCAGCCGAGCACGCCCAGGCCGTTGACCATCGTGGTGTGCGAGTCGGTGCCGACCACCGTGTCCGGGTACGCCTGGCCGTTGCGCTCCATGATCGTACGGGCCAGGTACTCGATGTTGACCTGGTGCACGATGCCCGTGCCCGGCGGGACGACCTTGAACTCGTTGAACGCGGTCTGGCCCCAGCGCAGGAACTGGTAGCGCTCCTTGTTGCGCTCGTACTCCAGCTCGACGTTGCGCTCGAAGGCGTCCTCGCGACCGAACAGGTCGGCGATGACGGAGTGGTCGATGACCAGCTCGGCCGGGGCGAGCGGGTTCACCTTGGTGGCGTCGCCGCCCAGGTCCCGCACCGCCTCGCGCATGGTGGCCAGGTCGACCACGCAGGGCACGCCGGTGAAGTCCTGCATGAGCACCCGCGCCGGGGTGAACTGGATCTCGACGCTCGGGTCGGCGTCGGATTCCCAGGCCCCGAGCTGCCGGATGTGGTCGGCGGTGATGTTCGCGCCGTCCTCGGTCCGGAGCAGGTTCTCCAGGAGGATCTTCAGGCTGTAGGGGAGCCGTTCGTGCCCCTCCACCTTGCTGATCTTGAAAATCTCGTAGCTCGCGTCTCCGACGCGTAGCTGGGTCTTCGCACCGAAGGTGTCGAGGCTCGCCACGTCGTACTCCTTCACACCAGCGACCGTGAGTAGTCCTGAGCAGTCTGTCGCACCGGTCGGGGTGCCGCCGTGGTTAGGGGACACTTACCGCCGATCTCGTCGTCAACAAAACCGTACGTCCGTCTTGCTAACTTCGCAACCTCGTGCCATCGTTCGGGACGAGGAGGTGCCATCATGATCCATCACGTCCAGCTCGCCTGCCCACGCGGCTCCGAGGAGGCGTCGCGGGCCTTCTACGTCGGCGTGCTCGGGATGATCGAGAAGCCCAAACCGCCCGCGCTCGTGGCCCGTGGCGGCTGCTGGTTCACCGGGCACGGCGCGGAGCTGCACCTGGGCGTGGAGGACGGGTTCAGCCCCGCCCGCAAGGCCCACCCGGGCCTGCTGTGGCCGGACCTGGACGCGCTCGCCGCCCGGTTGGTCGCCGCCGGATACCCGGTCAACTGGGGCGACGACGAGCTGCCCGGGATGCGCCGCTTCCACTCGCAGGACACGCACGGCAACCGGCTGGAGTTCCTCGCCCCGGTCGACTGACGGCCCGGGCACGCCGTCGGGGCAATGATCACCGTGGCGGCGGACCTGCCTCGCCGCTGCCGCCGATGGCGCGCTCTGGCCGCTGCGTCCGCAACCACTGTCCGCCCCCGGCTGCCGGCGCCGACTCGGCCGGCTGGGCCGCCGCCTCGCCTCCGGGTGTTGGGGCCGACTCGGCCGGCTGGGCCGCCGCCTCGCCTCCGGGTGTTGGGGCCGACTCGGCCGGCTGGGCCGCCGCCTCGCCTCCGGGTGTTGGGGCCGACT
>NZ_JBEYRY010000003.1:620267-620601 GCF_040704175.1 Micromonospora sp. NPDC047812
GACTCGGCCGGCTGGGCCGCCGCCTCGCCCCCGGTGCTGGTGCCGACTCGGACGCGAGGGGCCGCTGCGCCTCACGCCCGACAACGGCATGACGGCAAGGGCCAGCCCCGGGCATGACGGAAGGGCCGGCCCCTTGTCGGGGCCGGCCCTTGTCGCTTGTGTCGCTTGTAGTGCTGGTGTTGTCGTCGGTCAGGCGGTGTAGCCGCGGGTGGCGATCCAGTCGGCCAGGTTGTCGACGTTCATCCGGTAGGAGGCCTGGTCGGGGTTGGCCGAGTCGGCGATCGTCACGGTCGCACCGTTGTCGCGGTAGCCGACGACGCTGATGTAGTGCCCG
>NZ_JBEYRY010000004.1:0-216270 GCF_040704175.1 Micromonospora sp. NPDC047812
GCGGTCACCAGGTCGTCGAAGCGACGCTCCAGCTCGTCGGCGACCCGACGCAGCACCTCCGCGCGCTCCCGCTCCCCCATCCGACCCCACGGCCCCCGCAACGCCGCCCGCGCCGCCGCGACCGCATCGTCCACGCACGCCCGATCCGCCTCGGCCACCTCGAACACCGGCTCACCCGTCACCGGACTGCGCTTGACGAACCGCCGCCCGCCCTCGACGAACTCACCACCGACGAAGTTGCGCAGGATCGGCGGGTCGGCGCCGGGGTGGCCGTCGCGCAGGCTCACCGGCCAGGATGACTCGGGCATGGTCGGGTGTCCCTTCCGGTTCAGGTGGTGGGGTCGGTCCGCTCGCTGCCGGGGTCGGCGACGAGCGCGACCACGGCGGCGTCCACGGTGGGTTGGCCGGTCACGGCCGCGGCGGCCTCGTCGGTGACGACCAGGACGGTGGTGCCGACGCCGACGTTCAGGGGGTCGACGGCGACCAGGTCGGGCCCGTCGCCGCGCGGCCGGACCAGGACGAGCCGCCTGCCCTGCAACGCCGGCAGGATGCGGTCGGCCCACACCTTGCCGACGACCTCACCGAGCACCATCGGGTTCTCCCCGCAGGCCGGCGATGACCTCGCGGATGCGGGCCGGTTCGGGCGCGTCCAGCAGGGCCGCCGTGGTCGGGTGGGGCTTGGGGTAGACCTGGGAGCTGCGCAGCTCGCCGTGGGCGCGGATGGCGGCCTCTCCGGCGGAGACGGCCTGGCGTACGGCGGCGAGGGTGCCCCGGACGGCGACCGCGAGGTAGCCGCTGGTGACCCGTTCCACGGCCACGCACCGGACGTCGGCGGTCTTGATCATGGCTTCGATTCCCGCCGAGAGCGCCACCAGGCCGCGTGTCTCGACGATTCCGATCGCGATGTCGGAGGACATGTCTGATTCTCCTTACCCGGTTGTCAGTTGCCGACGAGGTCAGGTTCGGCGGCCAGCGCGCTCACCGCGTCGCAGGGGCTGGCGAAGACGATCGAGCGCACCGAGCGGCTGCGCGTCCGGGCGGTCTCCTCGCCGATGTCCACCGCTTCCTCGACGGTGGCGAGGTCGCCGCGCACGGCGACCGCGACGATGCCGCCGCCGAGGCGTACGACCTTCGTCACCTCGACCTCGGTGGCCTTCACCATCGCGTCGACGGCGTCGAAGATGGGGGTGAAACCCTCGGCTTCGACGAAGCCCACGGCCACGTTTCGCATGTCTGCTCCTTGCTCTGGTTGCGGGTCGGCTTCGGTCAGGGACGCTCGGGCAGGTTCCAGGACAGGACGGCGGCGCCGGTGCCCCAGATCGGGCCGTACGAGTGCAGCTGCGCCGGGCCGCTCGCGGCGCCGGTCCCGGCGGCGAACGCGAGGGCCCGGAACTGGCTGTCCGCCTGGGCCTGCCGGGCGTAGTCCTCGCGGATCGCGAGCGCCTCGTCGACCTTGCCGGCGGTGAGCAGGTCGAGTACGCGGGTGTTCCACTGGTCGTGCGCGGGTGCGCCGATGTGGTCCTGCCCTGGCTCGATCCACTGTTGGATGAGTCCGGAGGACAGGCCGCTCACCACGACGACGGCGGCGCGCACTCCGGCGTCGCGGGCGGCGGCGGCACCGGCCCGGCCGACGTCGGCGAGGGTGTCGGCGTCGGCGTACAGGTTGCAGGAGACCTGCGCCCAGCGCAGCTTGCGCTCCGGGTCGAGCAGCGCCGAGGTGACGATGGTCCCGGCGTCGATCGGGAATCCCTCGTAGCGGGTGCGGCGCGCCTGCTTCCCGTCGGCCTGCACCCGGTCGGCCCAGCGCTCGCTGAACTCCACGTCGAAGCGCAGGTCGTAGCGGAGCAGGCCGTAGTCGTAGGCGTACCAGTTCTCGTCGACGTGCTCGCCGCGCGGGTTCGGGTCGCACTGGAACTGGTGGCCGAGGACGGTGAACCACTGCGTGGACAGCAGCAGGACGACGTCCGGCTCCAGCCGGCGCAGCCGTTCGCCCACGTCGCGCGCGGCCGAGGCCAGCGCGGCCCAGCTCGGTGCGGGTTCCTTCGCCAGCAGGTGGGGCATGCCGGGCAGGAGTGCGCCGGCGACGATTCCGGTCCGGTCAGCCATGAGGGCTCCCCTCGGGCAGCCACTCGACGACGGCGTTTCCGGTGCCGATGATCGTGCCGTAGCCGAGCACGTCACCGGCGACGCGGGGCCAGCCCATCGCCGCGAGCAGCCAGGTGAGGCTGCCGGCCTTCGTCTCCGACGCGGTGGCCTCGATGTGTTCGGTGATGAGTTCCCGCAGCGGGGCGGTCGGTCCCCGGCGGATCGCTTCGAGCAGCTTCATGTCCCACCGGTACTGGTGGTTGTTGTACGGGTGTTCGCGTTCCATGTCCTCCGGCAGCTCCGGCTCCTCGTGCCAGTGCAGGTGCGACAGGGAGTTCGAGGCGAGCAGCACGGCGCGGCGGCCGGTGGCCTCGACGGCGCGGCGGGTGGCCTCGCCGAGCACCTCCATCTCCTCCAGCGACGCGTCGGAGTAGAAGTACGGGTTGTTGTTCGCCGACAGGGACACCACGGGGATGTCCCAGGCGGGGTTGACCAGGTGCAGGGCGCCGATGGTGGCGTAGTCGACGCGTACCCGGGGGTCGCGCATCGCGCGGGTGACCAGGCCGAGGCCGCTGGCCTCCTCGACGATGGCCTCGCCGAGTTCGACGTCGGTACGGAAGTCGTACCGGTACCGGAAGAGGTGCGGGAAGATCGGCTCCACGGAGATGCCGCGCGGGTTCGGCACGCAGTTGACGTGGTGGCCGACCATCGTGATCCAGTGCGGGGCGTGCACGATCAGCACGTCGGGGCGGTGCACCTCCTGGATGCGCCGGCGCAGCCGCTCGTAGGCCCAGCGCAGCGTCTCCCAGCCGCCGGTGGAGCGGGGCTCGTTCTGCGGCGGGTTCTCCGCGTAGATCAGGTGGGGCGGGTGCGGGCTGAGGCAGCCGGCGACGATGCCGGCGCGGGCCGGCGCGGGCTGCGGGGCCGGGGCGCTGCCGGCGCCGCCACCGGTGCGGGGCCTGGTGGTCGCCACCGGCACCCGGAAGACCCTGCTCATGACCGCCCCTCCCCGGCGAGGACGCGCACGTACGCGCGGTGCTCGGCGGTGGCGCCGAGGATCTGCATCCCGTCGTCGTCGAGGGCTATCTCGTCGGCGGCGAGCGCGGTGTCGTGGCGTAGCCAGGCCCGCAGCGGTGCCGGGTGCACGCCGTGCAGTTCGACGAGGCTCTCCTCGGCCAGGCCGCTGCCGGGCGCGACGTAGGCCAGCCGGCGTTGGCCGCGCCGCCCGGTGTAGGCGGGCTGGTCGGTGGTGGTGAGGCGCAGCCAGCTCCGCTCGTCCCGCAGCCGCTGGCGCTCCTCGGCGGTGGCGGTGCGGTCGGCCTCGCCGTCGCCGTCGAGGACCACGCCGTAGCGCCGGCGGGCCTCGTCGCCGGTCAGGTAGTCCTGGCGGACGTCCTCGGCGACGGCCTCGGGCGCGCGGTCCAGCGGGTCGCCCCAGCCGCCGCCACCGGCGGACTCCATGACCAGCACGTCCCCGGCGCGCATGGGGAAGCCGGCGATCTTGCCGGGGGTGTCGAAGTCGACCCGTCGGCCGTCGGCGCGGCGCAGGTGGGTGACCGTCGGGGCGCCCGGGCCGCCGTGGCGCAGCCCGTACGGGGGGACGGTGGTGCGGTCGGTCTGCACCGAGTACGACCCGCCGCTGGCCAGCAGCCGGGTCTCCCGCCGGCTGCCCAGGCCGCCGCGGTGGGTACCGTCTCCGCAGGAGCCGGCGCGCAGCTCGCACGCCTCGACCAGGATCGGGATCTCGGTCTCCAGCCGCTCGACGGACTGGATGGTGGAGATGTCGCCAAGGTCGACCGGGTTCATCGCGCTGGGGCCGTCGGATTCGAGAAATCCGCCGTTGCCGCCGGCCGGGTAGTCGTAGTAGAGGTAGGGCTGACCGGTGTGCTCGTCCACGCCGCCGATGAGGTTCTGGAAGGTGGTGCCGAACTGGTCGGCGGCGATGAGGTCGGGTGCCACCTGGCTCAACGCGGCCATCACCGCGGAGATGACCCGCTTGCGGACCTCGCTGTGGGCGTTGGCCGGGGCGGGGTAGCTGACGTGCACCACGGTGCCGGGCTCGGTGAGCACCCGCAGGGGCCGGAACGCGCCGTGGTTGACCAGACCGCCGGGGTCGAGGGCGGACTTGACCGCGATGAACACCCCGGCGACGGTCATCGCCCGCGACGAGTTGACCACGGCGGCGACCTGGGTGGAGGAGCCCCGGAAGTCGGCTTCGATCTCGTCGCCGTCGACGGTCAGCCGGCAGCGGACGATCGCAGCGTCGTAGTCGCCGTCGGTGTAGAGGTCGAGGTAGTCCTCGTAGCGGTAGGTGCCGTCGGGCAGCGACCGGATCATGTCGCGCAGCCGCTGCTCGGTGCGGTCCATGTTGGCCGCGACGAAGTCGAGGATCAGGTCGGTGCCCCAGCGGTCGACGAGTTCCCGCAGCCGTCGTTGCGCGGTGTGGCAGGCGGCGATGCTGGATTCGAGGTCGCCCCGGCGTTCCTCGGCCATCCGGACGTTGGCGAAGAGGATGTCGAAGGCGGCCCGGTTGGGACGGCCCTCCTCGATCAGCCTGATCGGCGGGATCCGCAGCCCCTCCTGGAGGATCTCGGTGGCCTGGCCGGACACGCTGCCCGGGGTCATGCCGCCGATGTCGGCCCAGTGCATCCGGACGCAGGGAAAGAGGAACATCTGCCCGTCGACGAAGACCGGGCTGATCAGGGTGACGTCGTTGAGGTGGCTGCCGCCCCGGTACGGGTCGTTGACGATGTAGAGGTCGCCGGGGCGCATCTCGGCGGCGAAGTCGGCGAAGATCTCGGCCACCGAGGCCGGCATGGCGATGACGTGTCCCGGCATGTCCCGGCCCTGGGCGACCATCTGCCCGGAGGGGTCGAAGAGTGCGCAGGAGAAGTCCTGGGCGTCGGCGATCACCGGCGAGTGCGCGGTACGGAAGATCGTCTGTCGCATCTCCCGGACGATCGAGATGAGACTTTCGGTGACGACTTCCAGGTCGATCGGATTCACGGTCATGCGGATGCCTCACTGATTCCGGTGTCGGTCCGTGTCTTCCGCCGGAGGGGACCTGGACTGGTCGGGGCGAGTGGACCACCGTGCATTGGACCATCATGTGGTCCTAGAGTTATATTATGAAACCTAGCAGCCGGAAAGGCAGGGAAGCAAGATGTCGTACGCCACTGACCCGACGCCCGACGAGGGCGTCGCCCCCCGCGAGTCGGGCACCCAGGCGCTGGACCGCGCCCTGGGCGTCCTGCTGGCCTTCCGGGGTGACGCCGTCGAGCGCAAGGTCAGCGACGTGAGCCGGGAACTGGGCCTGCACAAGTCCACGGCCAGCCGGCTGTTCCGCGCGCTGGCCGACGCCGGCTTCCTGCAACGCAACGAGGAGAACGGCACCTACCGCCTCGGCGTCGCCGTCTTCGAGCTGGGCGCCCGCTTCCTCGCCGGCATCGACCTGCACGCGCTGGCCCGTCCGCTGCTGCACCAGCTCGCCGAGCGCGAGGGCGAGAGCGTCAACCTCGCCGTCCTGGAGGGCTCCGACGCCATCTCGCTCTACGTCGTGCAGGGCACCCGCAACGTGCAGCTCGTCTCCCGCCTCGGCCGGCGCATCCCGCTGTGGTGCAGCGCGGCCGGCAAGGCGCTGCTCGTCGACCACGACGACGACGCCCTGCGCGCCCTGCTCGCCACCGTGCCGTTCACGGCGATGACCAGCAACACCATCACCGACCTGGACACCTTCGTGGCGCACATGGCCACCGTGCGGCGGCAGGGCTGGGCCCTCAACGACCAGGAGAGCGAGCACGGACTGCGGGTGGTGGCCGCCCCCGTACGCGACCGGCACGACCGGGTGACCGCCGCGATCAGCATCTCCGGGCCGATCTTCCGCCTGGACGACACCCGCACCCACGAACTCGCCGACGCCGCCTGCCGTACCGCCGCCGAGCTGTCCCGGCAGCTCGGCCACGGCTTCGGCGACCGCTGGGGCGACTGACCGCGTCGCCCACGGGCCGGTCACCGCGACTCTCCGCCGCCACGCCGGCACCGCGCCCGGTGCCGGCGCGGCGACCGGCGACGGCGCGGTGGGGCGTACGCCGTCAGAACCGCTCCTGGGTGACCTCGGGCAGGACCCGGACGTGCAGCATCCTCGGCCCGGTCACCGGCAGCGCCTCGTCGAACGCCACCTCCGCGCCGGCCTGGTCGGTGACCGTCCAGGCCGGTACGCCCAGGGACCGTGCCACGGCGGCCAGGTCCCGGACCGGGAACCGGGCCAACGCCGGGTCGACCCCGCGCGGGGCGAACTTGCGCACCTCCGCGCCGTAGCCGCCGTCGTCGAGGACCACCAGCAGCACGGGCGCCCCGACCCGGGCCAGGGTGTCCAGCTCCCCGAGGCCGGTGAGCAGGCTGCCGTCGCCCTCGAAGGCGACCACCGGCCGGTCCGGGCGGCCCACCCCGGCCCCGACGGCGTACGGCAGGCCGACCCCGATGCTGCCGAACTCCCAGGGCGCGATGAACGCGCGGTCCACGGCCGAGGAGTCGAGCAGCAGGTTGGGCCAGCCGCCGAACTGCCCCACCCCGACCACCGTGGTGCGCCGGGCCGGAAGCCGCCGGGCGCAGATCCGGATGAACGCCCGGGGGTCGATCCCCGCCGCCCCCTCGACGAACTCGATGCCGTCGAACGGGTCGGCCGCGGCGATCTCCGCGGCCAGGGCGGGACTGCGCCAGTCCGGACGCTCGATCGGGGCGAGCCGGGCCGTCACGGCGCGCGCGGTGACCGCCGCGTCCCCGACGATCCCGGTGTCGACGGGCCACCGCGCCCCCAGTGCCCGCGCGTCGACGTCGACCGCGATCACCCGCGCACGGGAAAAGAGCGCGCCGTGGTCGGCCGTCCACCGGTTGAGTCCGGCGCCGAAGGTCACCACCAGGTCCGCCTCGGCCAGCACCCGCCGGGTCAGCGGGCGGGCCAGTCCCCCGGCCACCCCCAGGTGGTACGGGTGGCCGGCGAAGAGCCCGGCGGCCAGCACGGTGGTGGCGAGCACCGCGCCGGACCAGTCGGCGAGCCGGCGTACGTCGTCGGCCGCCGCCTCGGCGCCCCGCCCGGCCAGCAGCACCGGGCGGCGGGCGGCGACCAGCCGGCCGACCAGCTCGGCGACCGCCGCGTCGGTCGGCGCCGGCGACGCGGGCCGGTACGCGACGACCGCCGGCGCGGGCACGGCCCCAGCGGGCACCGGCTCGTCCTGCAGGTCGATGGGGACGTCGAGGACGACCGGGCCCGGCCGTTCGGTGGCGGCGCGGAACGCCAGGCCGACGTCGCGGGCGGCGGTGGCCGGCGCCACCACGGGCACGAACGCCCCCGCCGTGGCCAGCGCGAACGGCTGTTGCGGGAAGCTCTGTACGTGCAGCGGGTCGCCGGGCGGGGTGTCGCCGGCGATCAGGACCAGCGGCGTGCCGGCCTGCCGGGCGATGGTCAGCGCGGCGCCGGCGACCGCCAGGCCGGGGCCCTGGGTCACGGTGACGACCCCGCACCGGCCGGTGGCGCGGGCCCAGCCGTCGGCCATCATCACCGCGGCGTTCTCGTTACGGGCCGCCACGAAGCGGACGCCGTGGCGCTGCACCAGGTCCGCGACCAGGAACATGTTGGCGTCGCCGAGCAGCCCGAAGATCGTGTCGACCCCGTGCGCCACGACGGCGTCGGCGATCGCCTCGCCGGCCCTCACCGGGGGTCCCGGGTCAGGTAGTCGCCGGCGGGGCGCAGCGCCACGCTCAGCGCGCCGAGGTAGGAGTCGTTGGCGGCGGCCTCGAACCGGGGCCCGGCCAGGCGGGCCGCCCGCTTGGTCATCGACCGCCCGACCGCGGAGGTGGCGAGCAGCCGCTCGGCGAGCCCGGTCGCGGCGTCGGCGAGCCGCCCCGGCGGCACCACCTCGGTCACCAGACGCAGGTCGCGCAGCTCGTCGGCGGGGATCCGGTCGCCGAGCAGCAGCCAGCGCTTGGCCAGGTCGGCGCCGACGAGGTCGGCGAGGATCGCCATGCCGCTCCAGGTCAGCGGGATGCCGAAGCCCACCTCCGGGAAGGTCGCGAAGCAGGTGTCGGCGGCCACCCGCAGGTCGCTGGCCAGCCCGAGCACCGCGCCGGAGCCGATGGCCGGGCCGTTGAACGCCGCGACGGTGGTCTGCTCCAGCCGGTACCAGCGTTCGACCAGTTCGGCGGTGCGGCGCTGCACGGACATCGTGGCCCGGGCGTCGAGGGTAGCCAGCTCGTGCAGGTCGGTGCCGGCGCAGAACGCGGTGCCCGCGCCGGTGAGCACGACGACCTCGGTCCCGTCGTCGCGGGCCAGCTCGTGCAGCACGTCCTCGAAGCGGGCGAGCATCGCCAGGTCGAAGCTGTTGCGCCGGGCAGGCCGGTTCAGCGTCACCCGGGCCAGTCGCCCGTCGCGGTGCAGCAGCACGGATTCCTCGGCGCGGTGTGCGTCGGTCATGGGGACTCCGAGTTCAGTAGGGCGCGGTCGACCAGCGCGGCGGCGTGGCCGACGTACGACAGCGGGTCCAGCAGGCCGGCGAGTTCCGCCGCGGGCAGGGCGGCGGCCACCTCGGGGTCGGCGCGCAGCGCCTCGGCGAACGGGCGGCCCTGCTCCAGGCTGTCGCGCACGATCCGCATGACCAGATGGTGGGCCTGCTCCCGGCCGAGCGGACCGGCCAGGCGCAGCATCACCGCCTCGGAGAGCACGAGCCCGCCGGTGAGGTCGAGGTTGGCGCGCATCCGGTCGGGGTTGACGCCGAGGTCGCCGAAGACGTCCACCAGTCGCTGCAACGCGCCGCCCAGCAGGATGAAGCACTCCGGCAGCAGCTTCCACAGCGTCATCCCGACGCCCATGTCCCGGTCGTCCTGGGCGACCATCGTCTGCAACGCCAGGGGCACCTGGGCCCGCAGGGTGCCGGCGGCGGCGATCACCGCCTCGCAACGGATCGGGTTGCGCTTGTGGGGCATGGTGCTGCTGCCGACCTGGGTGGAGCGCTGCGACTCGTACGCCTCGCCGACCTCGGTGCGGCCGAGGAAGTAGATCTCCCTGGCCAGCTTCTCGGCGCTGGCCGCGACGAGGCCGAAGACCATCAGGCACTCGGCGAAGCGGTCCTGGGTGGCGTGCCAGGGGGTGTCGGCGACGCCGAGCCCCAGGTCGGCGGCGACCGCGTGCTCCAGCGCGAACGCCTGGGCGCCGTAGCCGGCCATCGTGCCGGCCGCGCCGCCCATGCTCGTCACCAGCAGCCGCTGCCGCAGTTGCCGCAGCCGGACGCGGTGCCGTTGCAGTTCGTCCTGCCACACCGCGCAGCGCAGGCCGAACGTCGTCGGCAGCGCCTGCTGCCCGTGGGTGCGGGCGGCCATCGGGGTGGCGCGGTGGCGCAGCGCGAGCCGCCGCAGCGTACGGACCAGTTCGTCGACCTGCCGTTGCACGATGTCCAGTCCGTCGCGGGCCCGCAGGACGAAACCGGTGTCCATCACGTCCTGGGTGGTGGCCCCGAGGTGGACGTAGCGACCGGCGTCGCCGGGGCAGGCGGCGGTGAGCGCGCGCACCAGCGGCACCAGGGGGTGCACGGTGTCGGCGGCGTCGGCGGCGAGCACCGCCGTGTCGAGCCGCTCGACGCGGGCGGCCTCGGTGATCGCCTGCGCGGCGGCGGACGGGATGATGCCCAGGCGCGCCTGGCCCCGGGCGAGGGCGGCCTCGACGTCGAGCCAGGACTGCATGAGCTGCCGGTCGTTGAAGACCCCGCGCATCTCGGCGTTGCCGAAGAAGCTGGTGACGGTCAGCGAGTCCAGGAAGCACGATCCGAGCTGCATCAGCGTTCCCCCTCCGCGACGAGCAGTTCCCGGGCGGCCCGCCGGTCGACCTTCCCGGACGGCAGCAGCGGCAGGTCGGCGACGGTACGGATCAGGGTCGGCACCTTGTGCCGGGCCAGCCGTTCGGTGGCGCCCCGGGCGAGCCGGTCGACGTCGCAGTGCCCACCCGGGACGGTCACGACCAGGGCCGCGACCTCCTCCCCCCAGCGGGGTGACGGCACGCCGACGACGCACACCCGGGCCACGGCCGGATCGTCGGCGAGCACGGCCTCGACCTCGGCGGGGTGGACGTTCTCGCCGCCGCGGATGATCAGTTCCTTGATCCGACCGGCCAGGGTGAGGACCCGTCCGTCGGTCAGCGCGCCCAGGTCGCCGGTGCGCAGCCAGCCGTCGCTGGTGATCGTGGCGGCGGTGGTGAACGGGTCGTCGGCGTAGCCGCGGGTGACGGAGCTGCCGCGTACCAGCAGCTCCCCGACCTGACCGGTGGGCACCGGGGCGCGGGTGGCGGGGTCGACCACGGTGGCCTCCAGGGCCGGCAGGACGCGCCCGACGGTGTCACCGGGCGCGCCGCAGCTCCCGTCGCCGGGGTCCAGGCTGATCGTCGGGCCGGCCTCGGTCTGGCCGTAGACGACCGCCACCCGGTCCAGGCCGAGCACCCGTCGGGTGCGGGCGAGCAGCGCCGGGGTGCACGTGGCGCCGCCGAGGAAGCCGACCCGCAACGACGACAGGTCCCAGCGGCCGGGATCCCGCTCGACGCGGTCGGTGAGCATCGACGCCATGGTGGGTACGGCCTGCACCACCGTGCACGCGTGCCGCTCGATCTGGTCGAGGACCGGCTCGGTGCGGAACCGGCGGGTGGAGACCCACAGCGCGCCCGTCACCAGCGCCAGCATCGCCCCGCTGCCGAGCCCCGCCGCGTGGGCCAGGGGCAGCGGCGAGGCGATCCGGTCGTCGGCGCGCAGCCGGGCCGCCTCGGCCGTCCAGGCCGCGTTGGCCAGCAGGTTGCCGGCGCTCAGCGACACCATCTTGGCCGGGCCGGTGGAGCCCGAGGTGAACTGGATGTTGCAGGCGGCGTCCGGGTCGCCGACGGGCGGCGGGACCCGGTCGTCCCAGCCGGGAAGCCCCGCCAGGGCCCCCGGTCCCAGGTCCGCGCCGAGGACGTGCCAGCCGTCCGGGCGCTCGCCGGGCGGCAGCGCCGCCAGGGCCCGCGTGACGGTGGACGGGCCGTGCCGGTCACGTACCCGCTCGGCGGCGTAGAGACGCCGGGGCCGGCTGCGGGCCAGCGCCGAGGTCAGCTCGGGACCGGTGAGGCCGGGGTGCAGGGTGGTCAGGGCGGCACCCCGCCAGGCCGCGGCGGCCAGCAGCACCAGCCAGGTCAGCCCGTTCTCGGCCCAGACCGCGATCCGGTCGCCACGGCCGACGCCCTGGGCCGCCAGGACGGCAGCGGCCCGGCCGGCGAGGTCGGCGAACTCCCCCGTGGTCACCGGCCGGGCCGGATCGTCGAAGACGTACAGGGCGCGGTCCGGCTGCCGCGCGGCGCGCTCCAGCACGGTGAGGTCGAGGGCTGGCGGGATCACGGATCACTCCTTGGTGAGCAGCAGGTTTCCGTGGTCGTCGACCGTGGCGGTCCATCCACCGCCGACGACGGTGGTGCTGCCGTTCTCCCGCACGACGGCGGGTCCGACGACGGCACAGCCCGGTCCCAGGTCGGCGCGCCGCCACACGGTCGCCTCGACCCAGCCGCCCGGGCGGTAGAGACGGGTCCGGCCGGGCTCCGCCGGGCCGCCGGTCGGGGCGGCGAAGCGCACCGCCGGGCGTGGCCCGAACGCGGTGAGCCGGCAGTTGACGATCTCGGCGGGGTGGTCGGAGCGGGTGTAGGCGTACCGCTCGGCGTAGGCGGCGTGGAAGGCCGCCACCAGGTCGTCGGCGTCGGTCGGCAGCTCGGGCAGGGCGACGGGGAGGTCGAAGCTCTGGCCCCGGAACCGCATGCCGACCGACAGGCCGAAGCTGACCTGGTCGGGCTCCACGCCGTCCTCGGCCTTGAGCTGGGCCAGGGCGGCGTCGCGCAGGTCGGCCAGGGCCGCCCGGACGGCAGCCAGGCCGTCGTCGTCGGCCGGCACCAGCACGGTACGCACGTAGTCGTGGCGGGCCTGGGCGGTGACGAAGCCGAGCGCGGAGAAGTTGCCCGGCACCGGCGGGACCAGGACCCGACGGATGCCGAGTTCGTCGGCGAGGTCGGTGGCGTGCATCGGGCCGGCGCCGCCGAAGGGCATCAGCACGAAGTCGCGCGGGTCGTGGCCGCAGGCGACGGAGATCTCCTTGATCGCGCTGGTCATCTTGACCGTGGCGAGGGTGAGGATGCCATGCGCCAGGTCCAGCTCGTCCAGACCGAACGTGCCGGCCAGCCCGGCCAGGGCGGCGCGGGCCGCGTCGAGGTCGAGCGGCACCTCCCCACCCAGGCTCTCCTGCGGGTCGAGGTGACCGACGAGCAGGTGCGCGTCGGTCGTGGTCGGCTCGGTGCCGCCCCGGCCGTACGCCGCCGGGCCGGGGGTCGATCCGGCGCTGCGCGGTCCGACGCGCAGTTCCCCGCCCCGGTCGCGCCAGGCGATCGAGCCGCCGCCGGCGCCGATCGTGTTGATCTCGACCTGGAAGGTGCGGTTCGGGTAGCCGGCGATCTTCCCGTCGTTGGTCATCAACGGGGCGCCGTTCTTGATCAGGCAGACGTCCGTGCTGGTGCCGCCGATGTCGCAGGTGATGACGTTCGGGT
Source organism: Micromonospora sp. NPDC047812 (assembly GCF_040704175.1). Taxonomy (NCBI): domain Bacteria; kingdom Bacillati; phylum Actinomycetota; class Actinomycetes; order Micromonosporales; family Micromonosporaceae; genus Micromonospora; species Micromonospora sp. NPDC047812. Next base: position 12,677 of record NZ_JBEYRY010000004.1, read on the forward strand.
AGCCGGCGAGCGAGGCGAGGTGCACGGTGGCCGCGACCCCGCCGGCGGGCCCCGAGAGGGCCAGGTTGATCGGCAGCCGCCCGGCCTCCTCGGTGGAGACGACACCGCCGCTGCTCGTCATGATCGACAGTGGGTGGGCGTAACCGCCGTCGGCGAGCGCGTCGCCGAGGCCGCGCAGGTAGTCGGCGACGGTCGCCCGCACGCTGGCGTTGAGCACGGTGGTGGCGAACCGCTCGTACTCGCCCTGCTCCGGCACCACGTCGGAGGAGACCGTGCAGACCAGGTCGGGGTACCGCTCCGCCAGCCGCCGCGCCGCGGCCCGCTCGTGGGCGGGGTTGCGGTACGAGTGCAGCAGGCAGACCGCCACCGCCCGGGGGCCGGCGGCGGCCACCCGGTCGAGGGCCTCGTCCAGCTCGTCGGTGTCCAGCGGCCGGACGACGCGCCCGTCGGCGCCGATGCGTTCGCGCAGCACGTGCCGGTGCCGGCGCGCGACGAGCGGCGGCCGGGCGCTCTCCTTGACGCTGTAGAGGCGGGGCCGGTGTCCGAGGCCCATCTCCAGCACGTCCCGGAAGCCCTCGGTGGCCAGGACGGACACCGGCTCGCCGGAGCCTTCCAGGAGCGCGTTGGTCACCCGGGTGGTGCCGTGCACGAACCGGTCGACCGTGTCCAGGCTGACACCGAGCTTGGCGAGACCCTCGAAGATCGCCGCCGCAGGATCGTGCGGGGTGGAGAGGGTCTTGGCCTCGGCGAGCCGGGCGGTGGCCGGCTCGTAGACGATGACGTCGGTGAAGGTGCCACCGATGTCGACGCCGATGCAGAGCATGGCGAGCCTTTCGGATAGGGGGTGGATGGCGTCGGCGACGGGTCGGGCCGCTAGAACGTGACGCCGTAGCGGCGCAGGGTCCGTCCCGTGACCAGACGCAGGATCCAGTCGAAGAGGTAGCCGAGCAGGCCCAGGGCGATGATGCCCACGAAGACCCACTCCGTCTTGGCGTAGTTGCGCGCCGTCCAGATCAGCGATCCCAGGCCGCTCTGGGCGGCGACGATCTCGGCGGAGACGATCGTCAGGAACGAGTTGCCCATCGCCAGCCGGGCCCCGGTGACCACGTGCGGCACCGTCGACGGCAGCACGACCGAGACGAGGCTGCGTACGGGACCGGCGCCGAGCGCGCGGGCCGCCCGCATCCGGATCTCGTTGACCGACAGCACCCCGGCCAGGGTGTTCAGGGCGACGATGAAGACGGTGGTGTAGAAGATCAGCGCCACCTTCGACGCCTCCCCCGGCCCGAGCCAGATGATGGCCAGGGTGACGAAGGCGATCGGTGGCACGAAGCGGAAGAACTGGATGTAGGGGTCGAGCATCAGCCGCAGCCAGGGGATGCAGCCCATCAGCAGACCCATCGGTACGCCGACGAGCACGCCGAGCAGCCAGCCGGTGAGGATGCGGGTCGAGGACGCGCTGACCGAGTCCCACAGGGTGCCGTCGCGGACGAGTTCGACCGCGCCGTCGAGGGTGAGCCGCGGCGAGGGCAGGAAGAAGGCCGTGTAGTTGCGGCTGACCAGGTCCCAGATCAGCACGCCGAGCAGCACCGACAGGACCGACAGCCCGATCCGGGTCAGCCGGGGCCAGCGGTTGCGGCGGGGGGCGGTCGTCGCCGACGCCCTGGTGCGGTCGGGAACGGTGGGTGCCTCGACGGTCATCGCCCCTCCGTCCGGTCGTCGCCCGCGTGGTCAGCGCCGGGCCGGCCGTCGTGGCCGTCGTCGAGTCCCTGGGCGCGCAGCGTCCGGGCCACCTCGGCGCCGATGTCCTCGCGCAGCTCCCGGAAGAGCGCCGCGCAGGCCGGGTCGGTCAGGTCGCGGGGCCGGGGCAGGTCGCAGCGGTAGTCCTTCTTGATGGCCGCCGACGGTCCCGCGGTCATCGTGACGATCCGGTCGCCGAGCAGGATCGCCTCGCCGATGTCGTGGGTGACGAAGACGATCGTGGCGCCGGTCTCGCGCCAGATCCGGTCGAGTTCGACCTGCATCACCAGTCGGGTCTGGGCGTCCAGCGCACCGAACGGCTCGTCCATCAGCACGACCGAGGGGTCGTTGGCCAGGACCCGGGCCAGCTGGGCCCGCTGGCGCATGCCGCCGGAGAGCTGCTCGGGGAACCGCTCGGCGCTGTGCGCGAGGCCGACCATCGCCAGGTACCGCTCGACGACCGCGTCGCGCTGGGCCTTCGGCACGCCGCGCATCTGCGGCCCGAAGGCGACGTTCTGGCGTACGGTCAGCCAGGGGAACAGGGCCTCGGCGCTCTGGAAGACCACGCCCCGCGACACGTCGGGCCCGGTCACCGGCTCGCCGCCGCAGGTTACCTCGCCGGCCGCCGGGCGGACGAACCCGGCGACCGCGTTGAGCAGTGTGGACTTGCCGCAGCCGCTGGGGCCGAGCAGGCAGACGAGCTCACCGGCGGCGATGTCGAGGCTCGCGCCGCGGACGGCGACGAACTCGCCGAAGCGGATGTCGACGTCGCTGATGCGGATCGGGGAGCCGGCGCGGCTGGCGGGTCGGCCGGCGGGGGTCGTGGCGGGGGCGGTGCCGTTGACTGTCACGCCACCCCCTTGACCATGACGGTCGCCGGGTCCGCCTTCTGGGTGACGATCTTGCTGTCCTGCTGGAACTGGGCGATCTCGCCGTAGCGCTTGAGGTCGTCGTCGGTGAAGTCGCGGACCTGGCACTGGACGCCCTCCAGCAGCGTCTGGGCCTCCTTCGCCGGCACCTTGATGGCCTTCTCGGTGACCGTGCCCGCCTTGGCCGGGTCCTGGGTGAGCTGCTCGCACGCCTGGCCGATGGTCTGGACGACCTTCTTGGCGGTCTCCTTGTTGGCCTCGTACCAGGCGCCGTCGACGCCGATCACCAGGTTGTAGACGTAGCCGATGTCGCCGCTGGTCAGCAGGACCTTGCCGCCGTTGGCGACGCCGCGCGACGGCCACGGTTCCCACATGATGTAGCCGTCCACGTCGCCGCGTTGCAGCAGGGCCGGCATCTCGGCGGGAGAGGCGTTGACGAACTCGACGGACTCCCGGCTGATCCCGCGCGCCGCGAGGACCTTGTTGGTGGCGTACTCGTTGACCGTGCCGGGGACGACGCCGTACTTCTTGATGCCGGTCACGTCGGCGATGCCGGAGCGCGCCACGAGCTTGATGAAGCTGGGCGACTGCGAGAAGACGGCCAGGCCCTTGATGTCGCCCCGGGTGGCCCGGTTCAGCAGGCTCGACTCGGTGCTGGCCGTGAACTGGCCCTGCTTGGCCAGGATCGCGTCGAGGCCGCCGGTGCCCTCCTGGAACTGGGTGACGGTGACGTTCAGGCCGTTGGCCTGGAAAAGCTTGTCCTGGTCGGCGAGGTAGATCGGGGAGTACGCCGGGTCGACGCCGACGCCGAAGTTGACCGCCACCGAAGGGGCCGCCTCGCCGCCGCCGGACTCGGTCGGGCTCTGGTTCTCCGCGCATGCCGCAACGGCGGCGGTCACCAGCAGGGCTGCTACCGCAGCGCGCAATGCTCGCATTCTCATGGCTACCCCAGATACCTAGCGGCTCATATTATGGTTACCGTTGCTTAATATGGGACGCTACTGCCGGACGGCGTACGCAGTCAAGAGATTGGGCCTCACCTTCCTGCAACAGACAGTAGCCGTCGATCATCGCCAGCCGACGAGTCGAACAAACCGGGAGCCCGATGAACACGCTGGACAAAGGGGCGCATGCCGACCGACCAGGCCGGCCGTCGACCCGGCGGCGAACCGCGCCGACTACGTTCAGTAGTCTCGTCGGACTGCGCACCTCGCTACGCCGGGAGTGGACCCCGACCGAGACGATCCTCTACGCCCTCGGGGTCGGCGCGGGACAACGCGACCCGGCGGCGGAGCTCCACCTCACCACCGAGAACTCCACCGGCCATCCGCAGCGGGTGCTGCCGACCTTCGCCAGCGTGCTCGCCGCCGACCCGCCACCCCTGGGCGAACTCACCGCGATCCGGCACGCCGAGGAGGCGTTGACCCTGTTCCGCCCCCTGCCACCGGCCGGGCAGGTGCACACCACCGCCACCGTGACCGCGCTGCACGACCAGGGCAGCGGCGCCCTGGTCGAACAGGTCTCCCGGCTCCACGACCCGGCGGGCACGGCCCTGGGCACCGTACGCCGGGCGATGTTCGTCATCGGCGCCGGCGGATTCGGCGGACGTCGCGCCCGGCCCGCCCTCTGGCACCCGCCGGCCGACCCGCCCGAGCACCGGATCGTCACCACCATCCGCCCGGACCAGGCGCTGCTCTACCGACTCAGCGGGGACCGCAACCCGCTGCACTCCGACCCGGCCGTCGCCGGTCGGGCCGGGCTGCCCCGCCCGATCCTGCACGGCCTGTGCACCTTCGGCTTCGCCGGCCGACTCCTGCTGCCCCTCGTCGGTGACGACCCGACGCGCGTGCGGCACGTCCGCGCCCGCTTCAACGCCCCGCTGCACGCCGGCGACACCCTGACGGTGCACGCCTGGCGGCGCCCGTACGGCGTGGTCTTCCGTGCCACCGACGGGACCGGACGGGTTGTCCTGGACCGGGGCGTGCTGGCGGTCGCCGCCCGGTGAGCGCCCCTGGCGTGCCGACCCGACGGCACGCGAGGCGCCGGAGCCCGCGCGATCACCTTGTCGGCGGTGGCTCGGCACCCGGCGGGCCGACGACGTCGCGGCGGGGTGCCGTCACGTCTCCGACGCGGAGGGCCGCTCGATCGCGTCCAGCCTGCGGCGCAGCAGGGCCCGCTCGGGTTCGGTGCCGGCCAGGCCGAGCGCCTCCCGGTACGCCTCGGCGGCGTCGGCGTGCCGGCCGAGGCGGTGCAGCAGGTCGGCCCGGGCGGCCGGGTAGGGATGGTGGCCCCGCAGCAGCGGCTCGTCGGCCAGCTCGTCCAGCAGCGCCAGGCCCGCCTCCGGGCCGTCGCGCATCGCCACCGCCGCGGCCCGGTTCAGCGCGACGACCGGGGACGGCGCGAGGGCGAGCAGCACGTCGTAGAGCGCGACGATCTGCGGCCAGTCGGTGGTGGCGAGGTCCGCCGCCTCGACGTGCAGGGCGGCGATCGCGGCCTGCACGCCGTACGGGCCGGGCGGGCCGCCGGTCAGCGCGACGGGCACCAGGTCGAGGCCCTCGGCGATCATGCGGTGGTCCCAGCGGCCACGGTCCTGCTCGTCGAGCAGCAGCAGCTCGTCGTCCGGGCCGGTGCGGGTGTCGCGGCGGGCGTGGATCAGCAGCATGAGCGCGAGCAGCCCGGCGACCTCCCGTCCGGCGGGCAGCAGCCGGCGCAGGATCCGGGCCAGCCGGATGGCCTCCTCGGCGAGGTCGAGCCGTTGCAGGCGCGGGCCCTCGCTGGCCGCGTAGCCCTCCGTGAAGATCGAATACACCGCCTGGAGGACTCCGGGCAGCCGCTGCGGCAGCTCCTGCGCGCCGGGCACGCGGAACGGGATCCGGGCCTCGTGGATCTTCTTCTTCGCCCGGGTGATCCGCTTGGCCATCGTCGCTGTCGGCACCAGGAAGGCGCGGGCCACCTCGGGCGTGGTCAGGCCCGCCAGGTAGCGCAGGGTCAGCGCCCCGTGGTCCTCGGCCGCGAGCGCCGGGTGCGCGCAGGTGAAGAAGAGCTGGAGCCGCTCGTCGGGCAGCTCACCGCCCGGCACCGGGGCGGGGGCGGGCTCCGCCCGGTCCGCCTCCGCCTGGAGGATGGCAAGCCGCGCGGCGAGGGCCTGGTTTCGGCGCAGTCGGTCGACCGCCCGGCGGCGCGCCGTGGTCATCAGCCAGGCGCCGGGTTTGGGCGGAACGCCGTCGACCGGCCACCGCGTCAGCGCCGCCTCGACGGCCTCGGAGGTGACCTCCTCGGCCAGGTCGAGGTCGCCGAAACGGCGGACGAGGGCCGCCAGCAGCCGGCTGCGTTCCTCACGGAACACCGCCTCCACGACCGCCGCCGGCGCCTCGCCCGTCCCCCCGGTGTCGGCGGGCGCTCCGCCCACCGCGCTCAGCCCTCGAACTCGGCGACCGGCCGGACCACGACGGAGCCGCCCGCGCGCGCGCCGGGGCAGCGCGCCGCCCAGTCGAGCGCGACGTCGAGGTCCGGCACGTCGATCACGTAGAAGCCGCCGAGGATCTCGCGGGTCTCGGCGAACGGCCCGTCCGTGACGGTCCGCCTGCCGTCCTGGCCGACCCGCACGGTGGTCGCGGTGACCAGGTCCGCCAGCGACTCGCCGGAGACCAGGATCCCCGCCTCGCGCACCTGCTTGTCGTACGCCATCCAGTCGCCGACGTCGCAGCCGGCGGCCCCGCCGTCCTCGCCGACCGCACCCGCGTTGATGAGCAACATGTACTTCACGATCCGACTCCCCTCCGTGTCGCGTCGCCTCTCCCGTGCCGGGCGACGCCGTACGACATCACTACGGACGGGAGACCGCCGATTGGACACCCCGCTCGAAGATTCTTCCGCGCCGGGGTCCGGGCTACCGGTGCAACCCGTCGTCGCTTCCGTTCACGGCGGCCTCCGGCAGGAGGTGACGCAGCCCGGTCAGTTCCAGCACGGCGTGCGCGGGGCTCTGCGGGGTGGCGGTGACGCGCAGGTGCGCGACGATCCGGGCGACCTCGTGCAGGATCCGCACGCCGGTGCTGCTCAGGTGGGTGACCGGGGTGAGGTCGATGGTCAGCGGCAGGCTGCCGCCGCGGCTGGACTGCATGATCGCGGCGCGCAGCCGGGGGCCGGTGACCAGGTCCACCGGCCCCTGCACCCGCAGCACCCGGCCCGTCGGTGTCTCGATGACGGCGGCCGTGAACTCCTCGACGACGGCGGCCTGCTTGTGGGGGCCGGCCGCCTGGGCGGCGGCCACGGTGGTGACGTTGGTGGCCTGGCCGATGTGGTGGTGCATGCTGACGGTGGTGCCGGACTCTGTGTGCCGGACCTCCGCGCGGTCGACGAGCCCGCGGATCATCGTCAGCCCACGGCCGCGGCCGCCCGGGTCGGCGACCGGCGGGCGCCACCGCCCCTGGTCGGCGCAGGTGACGTGCACGACGCCCTGGTGGTCCAGCGTGCCGTGCAGCGTGAACGTCCCCGGCGTACCGCTCGGATAGGCGTGGTCGACGGCGTTGGTGACGGCCTCCCCCGCGGCGTGGACGATGTCGCTCGCGTCGAGTTCGCCGGCCCCGATCCGGACGAGCCAGTCGCTCAGGTGCCGGCGCATCGGGCGCAGCGCCGTCGTGTCGGCGGGCAGGGTCACGTGCAGCGGTGCGAGGGGCTGCGGCAGGAGGTGGGCGGCGAGGAGGGTGGTGTCGTCGCCGAAGCCGCCGCCGGCGAGGGCGAGACGTTCCGTGACCAGGGTGCAGATCCGGTCGGGCAGCCGCTGCGGGACGGTCGTGGCCGCGTCGAGTATCGCCCGCCGGGCGGCCGCCGCGGCGTCGGCAAGGATGCGGGCGCCGTCGTGCAGGCTCTGCCGGGGGCGTTCGATCAGGCCGTCGGTGTAGAGCAGCAGAACGTCGTCGGCCCGTAGCTGGTGGGCCCGCACCGGGGCGGGGCCGGCTCCGGTGCCCAGTGGTCCCGCAGGCGCCAGCGGCAGGTACCGGGTCTCGCCGGTGGCGCCGATCACCAGCGGCGCGGGGTGTCCGTGGCTGGCCGCTTCGAGCGTCCCCGTGTCCGGGTCGAGCACCGCGAGGCAGGTGGTGGCCGCCCGGGTCACGTCGGCGCGGGCCGCGAAGTCGTCCAGCACGGCCAGCACCTGCGGCAGGCCACCGCCCGACTGCAACGCCTGCCGGGCGACCGTACGGAGTTGCCCCATGGCCGCCGCGGCCGCGGCGCCGTGCCCGACGACGTCGCCGACGGTCAGCGCGAGCCGGCCGTCCGGCAGGGGGACCGCGTCGAACCAGTCCCCGCCGGCGACGAGGTCGCTGCTCGCGACGAGGTAGTGGGCGGCGACCTGGACGCGCGGCAGGACGGGCAGCATGTCGGGCAGGAGGCTGCGTTGCAGTTCCAGGACCAGGCCGGCGGCCTGGCGGTAGCGGCGCTCGGCGGTGGCCGCGGCGGCCTCGGCGGCCTGCCGCGCGGCCACCACGGGGGTGGCGTCGACGGCCTGCACGATCACCCCGCGCACCGAGCCGTCGGGGTTGTGCCACGGCGCCATGTCGAAGGTGTAGAAGGCCTCCGTCAGGCTGCCGTCGCCGTTGCGGTCGGTCAGGACGCGCTGCTCGTAGCCGTGCGAGCGGACACCGTGCAGGGCCTGGTCGAGCAGTTCGAAGATGTGCTGGCCCGCGAGTTCCGGCACCGCCCGACGGAAGGGCTCACCGATCAGGCCGCTGCGGTTGCCGACGGCGGCGCGCACGGCCGGGTTCGCGGCCACCACCCGCAGCTCGGGTCCCTCGAAGATCCACACGAATCCGGGCAGCTGCTCGAAACCGTCGAGCACCGCCTGCGGATCACCGGAAGACCACGCGGTATGCGGATCGGCCACAGACGCTTACCTCTCACCCGTGCGCACCAGCAGCACCCTGTCATGCCCGCGCCCGCCCGTCCAATCCGCCACGTGCGGCTTCGTGGTCGACGCGTCCGGGCTCCTTGACCTCGCCGGCCGGTTGGCCGTAGGTTCCAGCCCTACATCGACATCGGTAACTCGATGCGGCCGGCCTGCGGTCCGGTCCCCACGTCCGGGGCCTTCCGGGACCCCTCGCGACAAGGACGGTCATCATGATCACACGCCGTTCCCTGCTCGGCACGGTCGCCGCCGCCGGCGTGGCCGCGGCCGTCGCGCCGGTCCTCGCCCCCGGCACGGCCCGGGCCGCCTCCTGGAAGAAGCGCCTGACCGGCGCCGACCTGGACACCAACCACCGGTGGCGGGTCGCGGGCACCGACCTCGGCATCCCGTACGTGCTGGAGAACGGCTCGATCGGCTACCTGTTCGGCGACACGTTCGACACCCCGTGGCCCGAGGGCCCGCCGGTGCCCAACGACTGGCGCTCACCGGTGATGCTGCGCTCCGCCGTGCACCCCGGCGCCGCCGGCGGGATCGTCTTCGACAGCGCCGCCCGCGTCGCGGGCAACGGCCGGGCCCCGGAGCTGATGCACAACGGCCACCACGGCGTCGGCATCGACGGCCTCTGGGAGGTGACCGTCATCCCCAACGACGGCATCGCCTTTCCCGAGACCGGCCGCCAGCTCGTGTCGTACATGAGCATCGAGAACTGGAACTCCGCCGGCCCGGCCGGGCCGCACTGGCGGTCGCGCTACGCCGGGCTCGCCTACAGCGACAACGGCAACGACTTCGTCCGTACGCCGCTGAAGTGGTGGAACGACGGCACCAACACCGACCCGTTCCAGATGTGGACGATGCAGCGCGACGGGGACTGGGTGTACGTCTTCTCGGTGCGCGCCGGCCGCCAGCACGGGCCGATGATGCTGCGGCGGGTCCGCTGGGACCGGCTGTTCTTCCCGGAGTCGTACGAGGGCTGGGGTTGGAACGGCAGCGACTGGGGCTGGGGCCGCCCGTGCACGCCGATCCTGACCGGCCGCTTCGGTGAGCCCTCGGTGCGACGGCTGGCCGACGGCACGTGGGTGATGTCGTACCTCAACTGCGCCACCGGGTGCATCGTCACGCGCACGGCGGACGGGCCGGACCGGGTCTGGACGGCCGAGCGGATCCAGGTCACCTCCTGGCAGGAGCCGGGCCTCTACGGCGGCTTCATCCACCCGTGGTCCAGCCGGCGTGCCAACGACCTGCACCTGATGGTGTCGAAGTGGACCAGGACGCCCGACAACCGCAGCACCGCCTACCACGTCAGCCAGTTCGTCGGCTCGGCGTGATCCCGCGGCCGTCACCGGTGTCCGGCGGCGGCCCGGCGCCCCCTCCGGCACGCTTCGCTCGGCGTACTCGGCAGGGGTGAACGACAGGCTGCCGGACCAGTTCACGAACTCTCGTCCCACCGTCCCCTCCTTCTCCCGCCGGACGGCGGCTTACCCGCCCGTGGGTGGGGTGGTCGCGAGGACGCCGGGCCCGGTGACGTCGAGGACGTCGAGCAGGCCCAGCAGTCCGGCGAGCACGACGGCCTCGTCGTGGGTGAGGGTGATGCTGCGGGTGGCGTCGGGGTCGTCGCCGTCGGGGTAGATCAGCTCACGCCGGCCGCCGACGTGGTGGGTCACCACCCCGATGCGCAGTCCCGCGTCGGTGGTGAACATGCGGCGCAGCCCGATACCGGGCAGGGGGGTCAGCTCGACGTCCATCGAAAACTCCAGGTGGTCGGTCCCGGCCCGGCGGGCGGCCGGTGGGCGGCGGCGGACGGCCGCACGGCACCGTCGTCACGACGCCGTGCGGCACCCCGGTGTCAGCCGGTCAGCAGCAGGCGCAGGCCGGCGAGCGTGGCCAGGTGCGGATCGGCGGGCATCGTGACGACCCGGCCGGTCAGGGCGGCCAGCCGGGCCCCGAGTTCGGGGTGCGTCGCCCCGCCGCCGGTGATCAGCAGCCGACGTCGCCCCGGCCACACCGGCCGGGCGCCCAGGCGTCGGACCGCGGCGGCGATCAGCGGCACCTGGTCGAGGACGTTGGGCACGTCGACACGCTCGGCCGCCTCGACCGCGCGGTCGGCGATGTGGGCGATCTCGGTGCGGCCCTGTCCGATGTCGACGGCGACCACGTCGTCGCCGTCGAAATCGGCCCGGCAGGCCAGGGCGGCGGCCAGCGGCTCCTCCACCGTGGCGACCCGCCCGCCGAACGCGTGGCGTACCGCCGTGACGAGGAGGTCCTTCTGCCGCAGCGTGGCCGTGGCCGGCACACCGACCACGACCGGGGAGACGTCGTCGCCCGGCCGCCCGCTCGCCGCGGCCACCACCCGCAGCAGGTGTACGCAGGCGAAGAAGTCGGCCACCACGCCGTGCCGCACCGGCCAGAGCAGCTTCGCGTCACCGGTGTCGCGCAGGGCGATGGCGGCACGCCCGACGGCCCGGGCGCCGGCCGACGTGCACGCGACGACGGTGGGCTCGGCGACGACCGCGCCGGAGCCCGGCGTCCACAGCCGCACCGTGGAGGTGCCCAGGTCCAGGGCGACGGGATGACGCAGGCCGAGGCGGGCGTACGCGCCGGGGCTCAGCATGGTCACCGCCCCCACGGCGCGGCGTACGCCACGGGTCGCGGTCCGTCGCCGACGGACCGGGGCAGGATTGATCGATCATGATGCAGGGTCGGCATGGTGCTCCAAGCCACGGGCCCGCGTGGTACGACGCGGGAGGCGGACGGGCTTCAGACGGCGAACGTCAGCCCGGGCGGAGCGCGGTCGGCCGACCAGGCGGGCACGCAGCCGGGGACGGCCCGCCGCGCGCACCGGAACACGATGCACAGCCCGACGGACCGGGCTGCGGCGAGCACCATGAGCAGCACGGTCAGCATCAGCAGCGCCGGCAGCGACACCCGCTTGCCGGCGCGACGGAGGCCGTGCCGATCCTGCATGCCGACACCATAGCCGGGCACCCGGCCGATCGACCACGCCGTCGCCGGGTGCCCGGAGCGGGTGCCCGCTCCGGGCGGCGCGGCTTCGCGACCGGCGTGTCCGGCATGGGGCATGGGCGGCACCGCGATCGCCAACTCCACCTTCCGGCTCGTCGACGCCTGACAGGCCGGGTGTGCGGCGTGCGCGGGTCGTACGCCATGGGTCGGATGCTGCTCTTCGACGTCGCGCAGGCCGCGGCGGTGCTCACCGCGGCGAAGGTGAGCGGCCTGGCCAGGCGCGACGCCTGACCTGCGACGCCCGACAGCCTTCTGACCCGTTACGGAACCTCGCCGAAAAATCCGGTCGACGGATGCCCGCGCTGATCAAAAAGAGATCAGTGAAATCGTCTGTCGCGCTTCCACCTGTTCCGCTGACCTGGGCCAGGGTGCAGAAGAGTCGAAGGAAGGCCGCCCTTAGCTATCGTTAGTTTTCCGGAAATTCTTGCTCGCCGATGCGTCGCGCTGCCATACTCCACATCCACCAGGGTCGATGACAGTGGGTTCGCGGCCCCTGCCGCGCAGCCCGCCGAGCGGCCCCGGTCCGACACACCCCCACCACACCGGTCCGCCCCCTGGCGGTGCGGAACGGCCCCCGGAAGGAGCAGGAATGATCGAGAGGTGCCACCGGGACACCCGGCCGAGATCGCGCTCGCGCACACGCGCGGCCCTCGCCGTCGCCGCCGTGGGACTGCTCGCGGCGACCGGCGCCACGGTCCTGCCCGGCGCGGCGAACGCCGGGACCACCCTGGGCGCGTCGGCGGCGGAGCGCGGCCGCTACTTCGGCGCCGCCGTCGCCGCCAACAAGCTCAGCGACAACACCTACGTCACGATCCTCAACCGCGAGTTCAACTCGGTGACGCCCGAGAACGAGATGAAGATCGACGCCACCGAGCCGCAGCAGGGGCAGTTCACCTTCGCCAACGCCGACCGGATCGTCAGCCACGCCCGCAGCCGGGGCATGAGCGTGCGGGGCCACACCCTGGCCTGGCACTCGCAGCAGCCCGGCTGGATGCAGAACATGAGCGGCAGCGCCCTGCGCCAGGCGATGCTCAACCACGTCACGCAGGTGGCCACCCACTTCCGTGGTCAGGTGGTGGCCTGGGACGTGGTGAACGAGGCGTTCGCCGACGGCGGCAGCGGCGCCCGGCGTGACTCGAACCTCCAGCGCACCGGCAACGACTGGATCGAGGCGGCGTTCCGGGCCGCCCGGGCCGCCGATCCCGGCGCGAAGCTCTGCTACAACGACTACAACACCGACGACTGGAGCCACGCCAAGACCCAGGCCGTCTACGCGATGGTCCGCGACTTCAAGCAGCGCGGCGTGCCGATCGACTGCGTTGGCCTCCAGTCGCACTTCAACAGCGGCTCGCCCTACCCGGGCAACTACCGCACCACGCTGTCCAGCTTCGCGGCGCTCGGCGTCGACGTGCAGATCACCGAGCTGGACATCGCCGGGGCCTCGCCCACCACGTACCGCAACGTGGTCAACGACTGCCTCGCAGTCTCCCGGTGCACCGGCATCACCGTCTGGGGCATCCGGGACAGCGACTCCTGGCGGGCCTCGGACACACCGCTGCTGTTCGACAACAGCGGCAACCGCAAGCCCGCGTACGACGCGGTCCTCGCCGCCCTCAACAACGGCACTCCCCCGCCGACCACGCCGCCTCCGACGACCGGCCCGACCACCCCGCCGCCGGGCGGAAGCTGCACCGCCACCCTTCGCGACGGCACCCGGTGGGGCGACCGGTTCAACAGCGACGTCACGGTCAGCGGCGCCACCAACTGGACCGTGGTCGTCGAGGTGACACCCCCGCAGAAGGTCTCCGCCACCTGGAACGGCACCCCGAGCTGGGACGGCAGCGGAAACGTCATGACCATGCGGTCCAACGGCAGCGGCAACGTCTTCGGGTTCACCACGATGGCCAACGGCACCTGGACGCGCCCGCTGGTGCGCTCCTGCACCGCCTCCTGAGCGTCGGGTGACGGACGGCCCCGGGGCGGCGCCCACCGCGCCGCCCCGGGGCCGCCGGGTCGCCGGCCCGGGCAGAGACGCCGCCGGTACGCGGACACCACCGCACCCGCCGCCGGGCGGCGCTGGCGCGGACCATGGATCTCTGACTAAAGTCAGGCTTCATGGAAGCGGAGTTCGTCGCCGCCGTGCGGCGGTTCAACCGGACGGTGACCCAACGGGTGGGGGCGCTCGACGACGAGTACATGGCGCGCGCCCGCCCCCTCGCCCAGGCCCGCCTGCTGTGGGAGATCGGCCCCGGCGGCGCCGAGGTCGCGGCGCTGCGGTCCCGGCTCGGGCTGGACTCGGGGCACCTCAGCCGCCTCCTGCGCGCCCTGGAGGCCGACGGGCTCGTCACCGTCGGGCCGTCCGACCAGGTGGGCGGGGACGGGCGGGTCCGGGTCGCCACGCTCACCGACGCCGGCCGCGCCGAGTGGACCGAGCTCGACGAGCGCTCCGACGAGTTCGCCCGGTCGATCCTCGCGCCGCTGACCGGGCGACGCCGCGAGCGGCTCGTCGCGGCGATGGCCGAGGTGGAGCGGCTGCTCGTCGCGTCGATGGTGCTGATCGAGCCCTGCCCGCCGGGCGACCCGCGGGCGCGTGCCTGCGTCCGGGGCTACGCCCGGGAGGTGGCGCGGCGCTTCGACGGCGGGTTCGACCCGGCCCGGAGCAACCCGGTCCACGACGAGGAACTCGTCCCCCCGGCCGGCGTGTTCCTGCTCGCCACCCTCAACGCCGAGCCGGTCGGCTGCGGCGCGGTGAAACTCCACCGCGACGCGCCCGCCGAGATCAAGCGGGTCTGGGTGGCGGACTCCGTACGCGGGCTCGGGATCGGGCGGCGGATGCTGAGCGAGCTGGAACGCCACGCCGCCGGGCGGGGCTGGACCGCCGTCCGGCTGGACACCAACCGCAACCTCACCGAGGCGATCGCGATGTACCACGCGGCCGGCTACCGCGAGGTCGAGGCGTACAACTCCGAGCCGTACGCCCACCACTGGTTCGAGAAGCGCCTGACGCCGTGACGGCGCGAGCGGCGGGCGGCAGGTCGTGCGGCCGACCCTTGCGGGACCCCCCATATTTATAGATACTTGTCGATGTTCCTGAGCCGGACGTGATCGGGCAGCCGGGCAGCCCTCGATCGGAACCCCGCCCTGTCCACCGTCCGAGGAGAGGAACCATCCATGAGAGCCAGACTCCGACTGCTGGGCGCCGCCCTGGCCGCCGCCGCGCTGACCACGCTGGCGGCGGTGGCGGTCGCCCCGCCGGCGTCCGCCGCGACCCTGACCGAGGTGACGAACTTCGGCCCCAACCCGAGCAACCTGCGCATGTACCTGTACGTGCCGGACTCCGTCGCGCCCCGGCCGGGGTTGCTGGTCGCGGTGCACTACTGCACCGGCACCGGCCCCGCGATGTACTCCAACACCCAGTACGCGGCGCTCGCCGACCGGTACGGCTACATCGTCGTCTACCCGTCGGTGACCCGCAGCAGCCAGTGCTTCGACGTCTCCTCGCCGCAGGCGCTGCGCCGCGACGGCGGCAGCGACCCGGTGGGCATCAAGTCGATGGTCGACCACGTCCGGCAGCGGTACGCCGTCGACCCCGACCGGATCTTCGCCACCGGCATCTCGTCCGGCGCGATGATGACCAACGTCCTGCTCGGGCTCTACCCCGACGTGTTCAGCGCCGGGGCGGCGTTCTCCGGGGTCCCCTTCGGCTGCTTCGCCACCACGAACGGCTCCGAGTGGAACAGCGAGTGCGCCAACGGCGAGGTCACCAGGACCGCGCAGGAGTGGGGGGATCTGGTCCGCAACGCCTATCCGGGCTACACCGGGCGCCGGCCCCGGATGCAGACGTGGCACGGAACCAACGACGAGGTGCTGCGCTACCCGAACTTCGGCGAGCAGATCAAGCAGTGGACGAACGTGCACGGGCTGAGCCAGACGCCGACGTACACCGACAGCCCGCAGGCTGGCTACACCCGCACCCGCTACGGCGGCAGCGGCGACCGGGCGCCGGTCGAGGCGATCAGCATGCAGGGGGTGTCGCACAACCTGCCGGTCGACGCCGCGCAGGCGATCCGCTTCTTCGGGCTCGACACCACCGCGCCTCCCACCACCGCGCCTCCCACCACCGCGCCTCCGACCACCCCGCCTCCCACGACGGCGCCGCCGACGACTCCGCCGCCGTCCACTCCCCCGCCCTCGCCGGGCGCCTGCCGCGTGGGCTACACCGTCAACGCCTGGAACGCCGGCCTGACCGCCTCGGTCACCGTCACCAACACCGGCACCGCGACGGTGAACGGCTGGTCGCTGGCCTTCACGCTGCCCGCCGGCCAGAGCATCACCGGCGGATGGAACGCGACGTACGCCCCGACCAGCGGCGCGGTGACCGCCCGCAACGTCTCCTACAACGCCACCATCGCGCCCGGAGCGTCGGTCAGCGTCGGCTTCCAGGCCACCCACACCGGCGACGCGGGGCGGCCCTCCTCGTTCACCCTCAACGGCGCCACCTGCACGATCGCCTGAACCGGCCGGGGCGGCGCCGGCGCCGCCCCGGACCGCAGGAGCCGGCGCGTGACGTACGGCGAATGTGGGGTCCTCGTTGTTATCCTCCCGCGAAGCGGTGGACCATGGCCCGACGAAGCCTTGCCGTGCTGGCCGGCTGGTACGCGTTCGCCGTGCTCGCGCCGGTGGCGGCGGCGACCTGGGTTCTCGGCCCGGAGTTCGTGGGTCTGGGTCCGGAGAGGCCCGGCCCGGTGAAGCTGTGCGCGGAGAAGACGCTGGCCTGCTACGGTCCCGGTCCCGGCGTGTGGGACCTGCTGCGGCTCGGCGCGCTGCCCCTCATCGGCAGCCTGGCGATCTCGCTGCTGGCGCACCGGTTCCTCGCCGGCCGGATCAGGTCGGCGACGGCCACGGGCACCCTGGCGGCGTTCACCGGCACGCTCGGCTGCGCGCTGCTGGCCTGCGGCCTCCTGTACCGCTGACAAGTGCCGGCTCCGGGCGGCCCCAGCGCGAAAGGGCTCGGCCGTGCGCGCACCAGCGCGGACGTGACCTCCCACCCGGCTGCTTGAATGAGTGCGTGACCGACTCGCACATGGTGCAGCCCCTGAGCTTTGGATACTCGTTCGACGTGACGGACGCGCGCCGGCTGCGGTTGCTCGATGAGCGCGGTGCCGAGCTGACGATCGTGGAGCCCCGCCGGGGCGGGGAGAAAGTGACGTGGCCGCCCCGGTCACGGCCGCTGGCCTTCCAGGCCGACACCGTCGCGGTCACGCTGACCACCGGTGAACGGTTCGAGTTCGTGAACGGCAGGAGCGCGCCCTGCCGCCGACGCAACGCCGGCACCACATGGACGCTGCGGGGACGCAGGTACGAGGTGGTTCACACGAGTTCACGTCGGGCACAGCTCCGCCGCGACGGGGTCGTCCTCGCCTCGGCGCGTTCCTCCTCCCGCCGGTACGGCCCCGTTCGCACCACGCTCGAAGCGGAGTGCGACGTCGCGGACCGCATCGGGGTCGCGCTCCTCGAACAGGTCATCCGCCCCGGCCGGCCGATGGCCTTCTTCGCCGCTCTCGACATGCTCGCGATGTCCGGGTGAGGCCGACAGCCGTCGTCACCCGTCCGGGGCACCGTTGCGAGGAGCCTGGCCCCGCCGGGCGTCCCTGACGAACAGGATCCCGTCGGCGCCGGCCACGTGGGCCGGGTCGAGCGGCGAGTATCCGAACCAGGGCGACACCCGGGCGGCGGGCGTCCGGTCGGCGAGGGCGGCGGCCAGGCGGCGGGCGTCGACGAGGTGACGCTCCCCGGGCAGCGCGTACAGCAGCCCTTCGAGGGTGTCCGGCGGCGGGGTGTCGACCCCCTGGTGGCGGATCGTGCCGACGGCGGTGGCGAGGAAGGCGTACTCCTCGCCCAGGTGCGCGTCGACGATCGCGCCGGCGCTCCACCACTCCACCGGCACGCCGCCCATCCGCATCCTGCTCCTGTTCCGCTGGAGGTGGCCGTTGTGGGCGTTCACCAGTGCCGGTCCCCGTCCGGCGATCGCGAGCAGGTTGGCGGCCATCATCGAGTCCCGCACGCCGAGCAGCCGCGCCATGCGGCTCGGTGACGCGTCGGCCATCGCGTGGTGGTAGCGCAGCAGGCCGATGGCGGTACGCCCGTACAGGCGTGCCCGGTGCCAGTCCTCCCGTGTCGCCACGGCGAGCAGGTGTGGCGTCTGCGCGTCGAGCAGGGCCACCAGCTCGTCGGCGAGCAGCCGCAGTCGTCCGGCGTCGGGCGTCCGCCCCACGGAGCGGGACGGGTCCGTCATCGCGGCGGGATCGGTCCACCGGTCGTCGGCGCCGAGCAGGCGGTCGAGCGTCTCCGCGGCGCAGGGAAGCAGGTCGGCGTCGACCCGGGCGGCGAGGTAGGCGTGGAGCGCGGTGAGGGCCTGCCGGGGGCTCGCGGCGCCGGTGATCTCCAGTGGGCCGTCGAATCCGGCGAACCGGAGTTGCTCCGACGGGGGCCGGCCGTCGTTGTACGCGCGCATCCACCGCACCAGCTCACGGTTGGCCGAGAAGGCGCCCCACCCGTGGCTGAACCCGCGCTCCATGACGTCGTCGAGGAGGCCGGCGCCCGAGGTGACGTGGTCGTCCACGACCAGGCCCATCAGGCAGTCGCTCTCGATGGCGATCGTCCGGTAACGCTCCTGCTCGACGAGTTGCCGGAAGAGATCGTTGCGCAGGTCCAGCAGGACGTCCTCGCCGTGGGTGGGCTCGCCCAGGGCGAGCAGCCGCGGCCTGTTCGGGAGCAACCCCATGACGGCAGCGGCGTCGACGACATGGGCGGCCTCTGCGATACCAGCAGTCATACCCTAAACGGTATCGTTGAACCAACGGTGCAAACTTCTCGTCGAACTCAGCAGGATGATGGAGTCAAACCTTCAAAGCAGCGGCAGACTCAGGCCGGTCGACCTGGCGCGCGCGCACGGCCTGTCGACACAGGCGGTCAGGAACTACGAGGCGGCCGGCATCCTTCCGGCCGCCGAACGCACCCCGCACGGCTACCGCACCTACACGCCGCTGCACGCACAGGCACTGCACGCGTTCCTCGCCCTCGTACCCGGGCACGGGCATGCGAAGGCCACGTCGATCATGCAGGCGGTCAACCGGGACGCGACCGAGGACGCGCTCCGGCTCATCGACGAGAGCCACGCCCAGCTTCTTGACGACCGTCGCACCCTCCAGGCCGCCGAAGCCGCTGTCGGTGACCTCGATCCGGTGCCGCAGGAACGGAGCACCACGTTCGTCGGCCCCCTGTCGAGAAGGCTCGGCATCCGCCCGGCCACCCTCCGCAAGTGGGAACGCGCCGGCCTGGTCCAACCGCGCCGCGACCCGCAGACGGGCTACCGGGTCTATGCCGCCGCCGACGTACGCGACGCCCGGCTGGTCCACCAGCTCAGACGGGGCGGCTACCTGCTGGCGCAGATCGCCCCGCTGATCGCCCAGGTCCGATCCGCCGGGGGCGTCGCGCCGCTGGAGTCGATGCTGCGCGACTGGCGCGCCCGCCTCTCCGCCAGGAGCCGCGCCATGCTGACCGGCGCCGCCGCACTGGACGCCTACCTCGACTGCCGGCCGGCCCCGCCCGGCGACGAGCCGAGCGCGTCGCCGGCCACGGATCCGGTCCCGCCGCCAGGTGCAGCAGGGGCATGACCAGGCCGGGCGCGGCTCCCGCTGATCGCCGTCGTCGGTCGGGCGGTCGCCGCCCGCCTCAGCGTCCCCCTCGGGCGCGATCACCCGCCGCTCGGTCACCCGGTCGCCGTACGAGCAGTTGCCAGTAGTCGCCCGGGCGGTCGTGAGCCGTGAGCCACCGCCGGAGCGCCTCGATCGACGACCGGTGCGAGGCCGAGCTGACCTCGTACCACCTGTGGAGCAGCAGCTCGTGTATCCGGACAGCCTGTGTGGCGTACTCGAGCACCCAGGCGTCCACGGCCCGGACGACAGCCACCTCCTCGGCCCGTCCCCGGAGCAACGCGGTGCAGTCGATGTCCGTGGCGATCTGGATCCCGCCGCCGACGGCGAGGACGCAGAACTCGACGGTCCGGTCTCCTGGTCCCACCTCGACCGTCTGCGCGAAGACGAGGGCGTCGTCGCCCGGGGGCGAGGGCATGCCCTCGCCGGCCGCCCCGGGTGGGACCACGTAGTGAACCCAGAACGTCATGGGCAGATGTTAACCACCCCGTGTTGCCGTCCCAGGCGCGCTCTCCTGCCCTGCCAGCGCCCCGGCCTCGGCTGGCTGGTCGTCAGGCGGACCCGGTCGGGGAACATCCGGTCGTAGCCCAGCGCGTGGTCCCGCGCACTCCGGCCGGTTCCTCGCCGTCGAGCCGGTAGTCGTCGGCGTAGACGCGCTGGAACCACGTCGGGCGAGGGCCGGACGGTTCGGGGATGTCGCCGTCGGCGATCCGCTGGGTGGTTCGTCGGCCGGGACGGCCAGCCGGAACGCGTCGTGCCCTCCGACGACCCGTTCGAGGCCGCGGCGCAGCGTGTCCCGGTCCAGCACGCCGTCGTGGTCGGAGACCGCCGTGAAGTGGTACGCGGTGCTGTCCGGCGACAGCCTCTGGCGCAGCCAGACGAGTTCCTGTTGGGCGGACAGCGCGAGCGTCCTCGACGCGGTTGTCATGGGGCGACGATCCCTCCTCGGTGGTCGTCGCCAGGGTTGGCGCGTGCGCTGACGTCCGGTTTCCGTCGCGCTGTCACGCCACGGTCACGCCGCTGCCCCGGCAGGAGCGCGCCGCCCCGGCGACCACCGGCTGCCGAAAGTGGTCGCCGCCGCCCGGCCCGCAGGCCGCCCCGACCCCGGAATGTGATCGCTAATGACAACCGTTATCGTTACCGCGTTGCCCTGCCCCCCGACGAAAGTTCCCGGTTGTGACACGACTACGTCTTGCTCTGGCCTCCCTGCTCGCCGCCGGTGTCACCCTGACCGGTTGCGCCGGTCCCTCCGCACCGTCACAGCCCGCTGCCGCCGTCGCGCCCTCCGCGCCGCCGGTGGAGGCGGTGACCCACAAGCTGAGCCTGACCGACGCGCGAGGGCAGACGGTCAGCCTGAAGTCGAAGCCGGACCGGATCGTCTGCCTGACCGGGTTGTGCGACGACGCGCTGGTGGAACTGGGTCTGACGCCGGCGGCGACCACGACGCCGAAGCTCGTCGCCCGTCCCGACTACCTCGGGGAGGCCGGCCGGGCCGTCCCCACCGTGCCGGGCATGTTCGGCAACGAGGACGTGGCGGCGATCGCCGCCACGAAGCCGGACCTCGTCATGGGTCTCGCTGGAGCGCACGACCAGCTTCGCCCGGCGATCGAGAAGTTCGCGCCGCTGTGGCTGGTCGAGGTGAAGACGTACGAGGACTCGGTGCGCTACCTGCGCGACGTGGCGACGCTCACCGACCGCGGCGCCCAGCAGGTGCTGGCCGAGCGCGCGTTCCGCGACCGGCTCGCCGCCGCCCGAGCCACCTCGATCGAGCGTGGACTGAACAAGACGACCGCGCTGGCGATGTACGGCGGCACGTCGATCGGGGTCAACACCTCCGACGACCTGCTCGGCCACCTGCTGTCGCAGGTGTTCGACTACCCGTGGCCGAGCAAGGGCGGCGGCTTCGACACCGCGCAGGCGTACAACGTGGAGGAGATCCTCACGCGCGACCCGGACATCGTGTTCATCCAGTCGTTCACCTTCGGCCCGGACGCCAGGACGGTGTCGGCCCAGTACGCCGCCAACCCCGTGTGGAAGCGGATCACGGCAGTGCGGGAGGGCCGGGCGCACGAGGTGCCGGCGGAGCTGTGGGCCTCGGGCCGGGGCACCCGCGCGTTGGGGTTGATTCTCGACGAGGCGGTCGCCAAGGCGACCGCATGACGGCGCTCGGCGTCGCCGTGCCCCGGCCGGTGCCGGGCTGGTCGGCGGCGTTGGCGCTGATGGCCGCCCTCGCCGTCGCGGTCGGGTCGACCCTGGGCGTGAGCCTGCCCGCAGAGGCGGACGTCGCGCGGGTGGTGCTGTGGGAGCTGCGGATGCCGCGGCTGCTGCTCGCCCTCCTGGGTGGCGCGGCGGTCGGGGCGGCGGGACTGCTGATGCAGGCGGCACTGCGCAATCCGCTGGCCGTGCCGGAACTGTTGGGGGTGTCCACCGGCGGTGCCCTGGCGGCGGCGGTGACGGTGGTCTGGGCGTTGCCGGTCCCGGTGGCGCTGCAGCCGGTGGTGGCGCTGGTCGGGGCGGTGTGTGGGGGTGCGCTGTGTCTGGCTGCTGCCGGCACGGGTCGCGGCCCGGGCGCGGTGCTGCTGATCGGCGCGGCGGTCTCCACCGCGTTGCAGGCGGTACTGCTGGCCGTGCTGGCGGCTGCCGACCGGCTGCAGTACGACACGCTGTTCCGGTACCTGGTCGGCAGCCTCACGGGCATCACCTGGGACCACGCCCGGCTGACGCTGCCGTGGTTGCTGGCGTGCGTGCCGCTGGCCGTGCTGGCGTTGCCCGCGCTCGGGGTGCTGCGCCTCGGTGACGAGGCGGCGGCGGCCGTCGGGCTGCACGTGGGCCGGGCTCGGATCGCCGTGCTGGGGCTCGCCGCCGTCCTGGTCGCCGTGGTGGTGGGACCGTGCGGACCGATCGCGTGGATCGGATTCGTCGCGCCCCATGCTGCCCGCCGGCTGCGCCCGGCCGCTGACGCGCGCCTCCTGCTGCCCTGGGCGGCGACGATCGGCGCGCTGTTCACCACGGTCGCCGACCTCGCCGCTCGACACGTCTTCGCTCCGGCGGAGACTCCGCTCGGCGCGTGGACGGCGGCCGTCGGCATCCTCGCCGGGTTGCTCATGCTGGCGCGACGGAGGGCGTCGTGAGGTGGTGGTGGGCGGTCGGGGCGCTGCTCGCGGCGGCCGTCGCGGAACTGGCCGTGGGCAACGGCGTGGACTGGCCGCAGCTGGACCCCCTGGAGCAGCGGATACTCGTCGAGCTGCGGCTGCCTCGGCTGGTCACCGCACTGCTCGCCGGTGCCGGGCTGGGTGCGGCCGGGCTGCTGTTGCAGGCCGTGCTGCGCAACCCGCTGGCCGCGCCGGAGCTGACGGGGGTGAGTCCGGGCGCGGTGCTCGGCGTGCTCACCGGCATCCAGATCGGGCTGGTGCCCGCGGACTCGGCCGCCGGCGCGCTCTTCGCGGCGCTGGCCGGCGGCGCCCTCGGTGGCGCGCTGATGTGGCTGCTGGCGCGGCACGGCTCGACGACGGAGGTGGCGGCGTACGGGTTGCTCGGGTCGGCGGCGCTGGCCGGCGTCACCACGCTGTTGCTGGCGTACCAGCCGGGTCGGTTCGGCAACGCGATGCGCTGGCTCGTCGGCTCGACCGACGGGCGGGTCTGGGCGCACGTGCAGACCGCGTGGCCGTGGCTGGTCGCGTCGCTGGTGCTGGCCTGGCTGTGCTCGGCCCCGCTGGGCGTGCTGGCCGCCGGTGACGGGCACGCCGTCGCGCTCGGTGTGCCGCCCCGCACGGCCCGCGCGGTCGGCCTCGCGTTGGCCGTGGCGTTGGCTGCCGGGGCGGTCGCGCTGGCCGGCGCGCTGGCCTTCGTCGGGCTGGTCGTGCCCCACGTGGCCCGGGCGATGTGCGGGGCGGACCTGCGCCGGGCGTTGCCGGCCGGCGCGCTGGTCGGGGCGAGTGCGGTCGCGGGTGCGGACGCGCTCGCGCAGGTGTTGACGGTGATGGTGCAGTCCGGATCGGCCGCGCAGCGGCTGGGCGTGCCGGCGGGCGCGGTGACCGCGCTGCTCGGGGCGGTGGCCCTGGTCGTCGTGGCGCGCAGGTCGTCTCACGTGGAGGTGTCATGACGCAACCGGTGTTCGCGGCGGAGGAGGTCCGGTACCGGTACCGGGACCGGCCGGTGCTCGACGGGGTGTCCCTGGTCGTCCGTCCCGGTGAGTGCGTGGCGCTCGTGGGCCGCAACGGCTGCGGCAAGTCGACCCTGCTGCGGCTGCTCGCCGGCATCGACTCGCCGCAGAGCGGCCGGGTCCTGCTGCGCGGCCGCCCGGCACACGCGATGCGTCGGCGGGACGTGGCGCGGCAGGTGGCCGTGCTGCACCAACAGCTACCGCCGATGCCGGGGATGACCGTGCGGCAACTCGTCGCGCAGGGCCGCTACCCGCACCGGGGGCCGTTGGGGATGCTGTGGCGCCCGGAGGACGCCGAAGCGGTCGCCGCACTCGACGCGGCGGACGTGGCGGGGCTCGCCGCGCGGGAGGTGGACACGCTCAGCGGCGGGGAACGCCAGCGGGTCCGCCTCGCGCTCGCGCTCGCGCAGCAGACCCCGGTGCTGCTGCTGGACGAGCCGACCACCTTCCTCGACGTACGGCACCAGTTGGAGGTGCTGTCGCTGGTGCGCCGCCTGCATGTCGAGCGGGGCCTGACCGTGGTGGCGGTGCTGCACGAACTGGATCACGCTGCCCGGTTCACCGACCGGGTCGTGGCGCTGGCCGAGGGCAGGGTCGCCGCCGACGGGCCGCCCACCGAGGTGGTCACCCCGGAGCTGCTCGCCACGGTGTTCGGCGTACGCGGCCGGGTGGTCACCGACGCGCACACCGGCACCGTCCGGGCGCTGGCGGACACCCCGCTGGAGGCGGCGTGATCGTCCATCGGGAGTTGGTGCGGCTCGGCGGCGCCGTCGCCGGACCGGTGGCCGGGTGCGCGGCGCTCGGCGTGGCGGTCTCGGCCGCGTACGTCGGTCAGGCCCTGCTGCTCGCCGCGGCGCTGGCGGCGGTGTCGCGCCGCGACCTCGACGCCACTCCCCCGCTGCTGGCCGGAGTGCTCGCCGTGATCGTGACCCGGGCCCTGCTGCTGTACTGGCGGGAGGTCGCGACCGCCACGGCGGGCGCCCGGATCCGGGCCCGGCTGCGCGACCGGTTGGTGGCACGGCTGGCCGAGCTGGGCCCGGCCTGGCTGACCGGGGCGCGCACCGGGCGCACCCAGGCCACGCTGGTCGACGGCGTGGAAGGGCTCGACGCCTACTACAGCCGCTACGTCCCTCAGGTGCTCGTCACGGTGGCCGTCCCGACGGCGCTGGTGGGGTGGCTGGCCACCGTCGCGCCCGTCGCCGTGACGCTGCTCGGCACCGCCGTGCTGCTGGTGCTGACCGTCCCACGGGTGTGGGACGCCACCCTCCTGCGCCGGGGCCGGGGACGTTGGGCGGCCTTCACCGCGCTCGCCGCCGACTTCCTCGACACCCTCCAGGGCGCCGCGACCCTGCGGGCATTCGGCGCGGTCGGCCGAATGCGCGACCGCATCGAGGCGCGCAACCACGACCTGCACGCCACCACCATGACGCAGCTGCGGCTGTCGTTGATCGAGAGCGGGATCAGCGCCCTGCTCATCCAGGCCGGAATCGCCGCGGCGACCGTCGCCGCGGCCGTGGCCGCGAGCGGCGGCCGGGCCGACGCGAGCACCGCGTTCCTGGTGCTGCTGGTCTCGGTGGAGTGCTTCCGGCCGGTACGCGACCTGGGCGCGCACTGGCACGCCGGCTACCTCGGCATCACCGCCGTCGACGGCCTCACCGACCTGCTCACCGCGCCGGCCCCGGTGACACACACCGGCCGCCTCGCCCCCCGTTTCACCGAGGGCCCGGCGGTCGCCGTCGAGGCGGTCAGCTACCGCTACCCCGACCGGGAGTCGCCGGCGGTGCGGGACGTGACGCTGCGGCTGACCTCCGGCGAGACCGTCGCGGTGGTCGGCCGGTCCGGCGCGGGCAAGTCGACCCTGGCCAGCCTGCTGCTACGACACCTCGACCCGGACACCGGCCGGATCACCGTGGACGGCGTCGACCTGCGCGACCTCACACGGGACACGCTGCGCCGGACGGTGACCGTGGTCGCGCAGGAGACGTACCTGTTCCATGGCACGGTGGCGGAGAACCTGCGCCTGGCCCGCCCGGACGCCACCGACGCCGACCTGCGGGCCGCGGCCCGCGCCGCCGGCGCACACGACTTCATCACGGCCCTGCCGGACGGGTACGCGACAGCCGTGGGTGAGCGCGGCACGACCCTCTCCGGCGGGCAGCGGCAGCGACTGGCCATCGCCCGCGCGCTGCTCGCCGACACCCCGGTGCTCGTCCTCGACGAGGCCACCTCCCACCTGGACAGACGACAGGAAGCCGAGATCGTGACGGCGCTTGCCGACGCCACGCGCGGGCGCACCTGCCTGGTCATCGCCCATCGGCTCGCCAGCGTCCGGCACGCCGACCGGATCGCGCTGATGCGCGACGGCCGGATCACCGCTACCGGCAGCCACGACGACCTGCTGCGCACCACCCGCGCCTACGCAGAGCTCGTCACCGCGCAGGAGGTGCCCTGATGGTCACGACGGACCTGGCACCCGACCCGGCCGCCCTGTCGACCGGCCGTGCCGCGCAGCCCGGACCCGACGGCCGGCAGCCCGGCGCGCTGCGGCGGCTGCTGCCCGCGATCGCGGGGCACTCCGGGGCCTTCTGGGCGACCCTGGCGGCGAACCTCGTCGGCCAGCTCGCCACCGCCGGCGCGGCGGTCCTCGGCGCATGGCTGCTCGGACGGGCGGTGACCGGGGATCCCACACCGGTCGACGTGGTCGCCGCGGTGCTCGGCGGGCTGGTGGCGGTCATCGCCGCGGCCACCTGGTGGGAGATGCTCGTCTCGCACGACCTGGCCTACCGGGTCCTGGCCGACCTGCGACTGCGGGTCTACGACGCGATCACCCGGATCGCGCCCGGCGGACTGGCCGGCAGGCGCTCCGGTGACCTCACCACCGTCGCGCTGTCCGATGTGGAGACCCTGGAATGGCTCTTCGCGCACACGATCGCGCAGCTGCTGACCGCCACCGTCGTCCTGACCGCCGGCACGCTGCTCGCCGCGTCGATCGACCCGTGGTTGCCCGCCGTGGTGCTGCCGCTGGCCGGCCTGATCACGGTGGTGCCGTGGCTGCTGCGTCGCCACGCCGACCGGCACGGCACGCGCGTCCGGGCGGCGACCGCCAGCATGACGGCCGACATCGTCGACACCGTGCAGGGCCTGCGGGAGTTGACCGTCTTCGGGGCGATGGACCGGCAGCGCGCCCACCTGGCCGCGCGGACCCGGCAGCTCGGCCGGGCGCAGCGGGCCAACGCCGCCCGGGCGGGCCTGGAGACGGCGCTCATCGACGCGCTGCTGGCCGTGGCCGGCGTCGGCGGGCTGCTGGTCGTGGCCGACGGTGTCGGTACGGGCCGTCTGGACCCCGCATTCGCACCGATCGCGGTGGTCCTCGCCGGAACCGTGCTCGGCCCGGCAGCCCAGGTCGCGCTGCTACTCAAGCAGGCCGGCGTCCTCCGCGCCGCAGCTGACCGCATCGACACGTTGCTGCGCGCCCCGGCACCGGTCACCGCCCCGACCGCCCCACTGCCGGCGCCTGCCGGTGGTGAGGTGGCCTTCGACGACGTGCACTTCGGCTACCTGCCCGGCCGCCCGGTGCTGTCGGGCGTCTCGTTCACGATCCGTCCCGGCGAGACCGTCGCCCTGGTCGGCGCCTCCGGCGTCGGCAAGTCCACCTGCGTCCACCTGCTGTTGCGCTACGCCGACCCCACCGCTGGCCGGATCACCGTCGGCGGCGTCGACCTGCGGGACCTCGCCGACACCGATCTCCGGCGCACAGTCACCGTCGTGCCCCAGGACGTGCATCTCTTCCCCGGGTCGATCGCCGACAACATCCGCCTGGGCCGGCCCGACGCCCCCGACACCGACCTGCGGCGGGCCGCCGGCACCGCACAGGTCAGCGCGTTCGCCGACGAACTGCCGCGCGGGCTGGAGACCCCCGTCGGGGAACGGGGAGGCGCCCTCTCCGGTGGCCAGCGGGCCCGGGTCGCCGTCGCCCGTGCACTGCTCACCGAGGCGCCGATCCTCGTCCTCGACGAGGCCGTGGCGAACCTTGACGCTCGCACCGAGCGTGACCTGGCTGAGGCCCTCGACGCCGCCCGCGCCGGGCGGACGACCCTGGTGATCGCCCACCGCCTGTCCACCATCATGCGCGCCGACCGCGTCGTGATGCTCGACGCGGGTCGCGTCGTCGCCGAGGGCGCCTTCGCGGACCTGCGTGACCGGCAACCCCTGGCCGGCCTGTTGGCCGACCAACTCCCGGTCCACCGGCACACATGGCGACACCCTTGATTAGAGAGCGGATTGTGCACCGATTCGTCGCGCACGCCCGGACTGCCGGGGCGACGACAGCCGAACTGGTCACCCCGATCGGGCCTGCCGGGGCGGTCGGATTTTGCGAGCGACTGGGCTGGGAGGGTCGGCCCCCGCCAGCACACCCGAGACGGCGAGGGGCTACGCAGCTACCGTTGCCGACTGCGGGACGAGAGGGTTCGGTGAGCGATCGGTCAGAGGCACACCAATATCATCTGTCGATCCCGGGCAGGGCGGGGGCCGCTGCACGGCGGCCCTCCCGGCGGGTGGGGGCCGCTTCGTGCAGTAGTTGATGTTCGTCGATCAACCTGTCAAGATCGGGCCAGGGATCAAACAGACTGGAGCTCGCATGCCTGCACTTCGTCGGATCGTCGCCACAGCGTTGGCCGGGGCGGTGTCCGCGTCCGTCCTGCTCTCCGGGCCGGCAGTCGCCGCCGAAACCAAGACCTTTTACGGCAACGGAATGAACAACAACTACTTCACGGCGTTGTTCAAGGCCCAGGACAACGCGCGATCCCTCGCCAGCGCGGACGGGTTCGAGCCGAGCACGCAGTGCAGCCCTGGCGGAAGCTACACGACGCAGCCGTGGCCGGGCCTCTACTCGGTGACGGCGCAGATCATCTGCACCCGCTGACTAACCCGACTCAGAGGCCTCCGGGTAGCCCTCGCCCGGCTCCTGGTAGACGTTTCGTGCTGTCCCTGTTGTAGCTAGATCGGGTGACAACCAACGCCACCCGCTACCTGCGGACTGGACCAACCGTTACGTCCAGCGGCGGGCTCGTGGGCGTCCTTATGCGGACGGTGGGGTGGCATTTCATTCTGCGATCCGCCAACCCAGCGTCCCCGCTGCCGCAAGGCAGCGGGGACGCTTCGCTGTGTCTACGCCGCGGCGGCGCGCCAGCTCTTCCGGTTCGCCGTAGCCCGGCTTCGCCCGCTGGCCTGAGCGAGCTCAGACCCGTAGGGCGGGCGGCCGAGATCCTTGACGAGCCGGTCATACCGGCAGCAAGACGGATGGCGGCATCGGGGCTCACCGGCGCCGGTCCCTGCTGCCTCTCATCGCCGAACTGGTCTACACCCGCGCCTGGCCCAGTCGCCACGAGTTGGCGATGGAGGTGTTCTCCTACATCGAAGGCTTCTACAACCCACGCCGCCGGCACAGCCGCCTGGGTAACGTCAGCCCCGACACCTACGAGAAGATCCACCGGGAGGCCCTGACAGACATCGAGGTGTCCGGCTGACAGGGGTCACTTCGCTTGAAAGCCACATGCGACTCGACGTAGACAACGCAATCCCGCGCTCGTCTCGGCGTGCTCCACCGAGGCGAGCGCGGTAAGGATCATTCGGAGGGCCTCTGGTGGAACCAGGCACGACTGCCGGCGGTCCAACCTGACATGCGCGCCGTTGTCTCCCTCAGCTCTGTTCTGCTTGGCCTGTTCGTCGGCGCTCTCATATTGCGCTCCGGCTGGGACCTGCCGGTGCAAACCTCCTGCTCAGGCGACATGTGCACGTCGCAGTCATGGGTCGATGTCGACTGGGACCGCGTCAACTGGGAACTGAAGCCGACCACGATCGCCTGCTTCGAGGCCAACCCGGCCAACCACGATGTCCTGATCGGGCCCGGCGACGAATGCGTCCGGTCCCGCGGCGACGGCATCGAACACCAGGCCACCTACGAAGAGCTACGGGATGAAATCCAGCAACGGCGCACCCGGGCACTTGCGTTCGCCGGCGCCGCGATCGCGCTGCCACCGATCCTCGTCGAGGTGTGGTGGCGGGTTCGCCGCAGGCCGGCACCGACGGCACACTGACTCCACGCTCCCTCACCCTGATCGCGGCATGGGCGTGTAATCGATCCCGCGCGTCTTGAAAGGTTCATCCGGCGGTTGGTGCTGCTATCACGGCGGTTGATGTCGGATCGCTGGAGTTGGTGGTTAGTGGTTCCCACGGTTTTGACGCATGCCCGGTCGCCGTCGAAGGCCGGGTCGAGGCGGCCGGCCAGATCTCCTGGACGACCGCGTCGACCTGCCCGCCGACTGGCGGGTACTTCGCAGGCAGTGCCCGAGGTGGGCCTGACGGACTGTCGATGACGCGGCGTGGACCGACGCGCCCACCGTTTCATGCCCGATAACCTGGGCCATGACCCCCAACACTCATGGCTGACGACTGCCGAGCGGACGGCAATGTCCACTAGCAGGTCACGTCGACGCTGTCGAACCGCTGCACTGGTTGTTGGTACGCCAATCGCCCGCGCCGTGCGGGCATCCGCGCTGGTCAGGAAGTCTGTACGACCGGTGAAGGCGTCACGGAATGACGGGTGGTACCCGTGCAGCAGCGAATCGCAGCGCGGCCGGCTGCGTCAATCCAAGGAGTTACGGTGATCGCAGGGGCGCGAGCTGCACGGTCCAGGTCCGGGCTGTCCCGACGACCGCAATCGCCCGGCAGAGGAGGTCGCAGCCCAACTGTGGGCTTCCTTCTGCGAAGCCGCGGTTGACGAAGCTGATCGCTCTCGGGTGATCACCCGCTTCGAGAGCATCCTCCAACCCGGCGGCCAAGACCGCGGCGAGCGCGGCGTGAAAACTGTTTGCCCCTCTTTCCCGGAGGGTCTTGGCGGGCTCGCGCAACGGTGACGGAGAGACCGTGGGCGGGGCTAACACGAAAGTCATGTCCTTCTCCTGTGGTGTCGGTGTTGCTCGCTCGACCAGTCTGATTGACGCCCACCTGCCGCAGCCGTGCCGCACCGGCCTCGTCGTACCACCGCGCTGGAGGCGCTTCGCTGGTTGCTGCCAGCGAGGTAGCGGCTCGTGACCCGGCAAGATCTCTGTCGGGATGCGAGTCGTTGTGCCTGCGGCAGACGTTTCCTGAAGGGCCGCCTGAAGGGGATGAACAGCCACTGGACGCCAACCACGCCTCCGATCATGACGGTTCGCCTCACGGCGTCGTTGGTCGTCTCCTGCATCGGACGCGGCGTTGTCCGTCAGCACACTGAAATGTCAATGGCGATCGGATGGTCTGCCAGCGCTCGGCCCTTACATCTGGAGGTTGTCTTCTGGACACTGCCGAGAGCTGGGTAGCGCGCCCGGTAAGTGCTGGCCCGCCAACGATGTTGACGAACTGATCCACCAACTACTCTACGCCCACTACACGCAGCGGTGTCGCTGCCAGCTCAGGGAGCTGACTCCAGCGATGAATGTGGCCCCCTCTCGGCGAGGATCGACACCACCTCGTCTCGGCGTCCGTTGTCACGCTCGCCCGTGTGGTCCATCGTCCGAGCTTCGCCTGTGTCGACGACCTGCGGCCGGCGCCAGCGGTTGCACGCCGGCACATGTGGCTGCGCGAGTCGACCGAGGAGCCCGCGACAGCACCACTGCACCTGGCGTCCCCACTCGACTAACCTCTACGACATGGCAACTACGGTGCTACGCGTCCGGCTCATCGGCGGCGACCGCATGGACATCACGTACGACAAACCGGACGTCGCCGACGAGGACGATCTTGTGGACCACGTGATCTCGACACTGGCGCAGGATTCAGGAGTGCTGCGCACCAAACACGGTGATCGGCTCGTCGTACTCTACGGCCGAGGCGTCGCAGCGATCGAAGTTGCGCCTCGCGGTGCAGTGCTGTGACGGAGGGCCGCAGGCACGGGGCTGGCGACGGCCGACGGATTCTGTGCTAACGTTGCCCTGTTGCAGTTTTGATTTCCGTGGACGTTTCGGCGCCTGATGGGTTATCTAAAACCCATCCAGGCGCTTTTTCGTTTTCGTGTCGTTCCCGACGCGGGTGATCAACGCGGTGGCGCGCGAGTCCGCACAGTGCGGTCTCCAACAGCCTGCGAAGGAGCAGACATGGCTACTGGTACCGTGAAGTGGTTCAACGGCGACAAGGGCTTCGGCTTCATCAGCCAGGACGGCGGCGGCGCCGACGTTTTCGCCCATTTCTCGGCGATCTCGGCGAGCGGCTTCCGCAGCCTCGAGGAAAACCAGCGGGTGGAGTTCGACATCACCCAGGGCCCGAAGGGCCCGCAGGCGTCGGATATCCGCTCACTCTGATCCACGCTTCGCCACGGCGGCCCGACTGGTTCAGCGGGCCGCCGTTCGGCGTTTCTATCCATCATCATTTGTTCAGGTTCGTTTTTGCGATGTCCGTGGCCTGCGGCCCGTGTTTCTTTGCGACGTGCCGTTCGAGGAAGGCATCGCATGGCCATGATCACCAGGTCACCGCGCACCCGATGCCCATCCGGCGACGGTCCCCGGCGGGTTCAGCCGCGACTGGCACCCGGTTACCGGCGCTCCGCGTTACGGGACGCGGCGAGGACGTAGCCATCTTGTGCTGCTGCAACCAGGTCCGGAACTTCGAGTCCTGCCCGCATCCTCGTCCGCGGTGACCCACCTCGCCGGCAGGCCGGTGGTGATGGCGCGTTCGAGCATCCGCAGGCCCAGCGCGGGCTTCGTGCAGAACCCGACGCTCGCCGCGATGCCGGTTTCCTCGCGGCGGGTGGGGTTGTCGCGTCGGCCGCGCGGCAAATACAACTCCCGGTTGATCAGCGTGCGTCCGTGTGGGCTGGCGTAGGCCAGGGACACCCCGAGCTGGCAGTTCTTCCCCCGTCCGGCCGTGCCCGGATTACTGGCGTTGGACCCCGCCGACTTCATCCCTTCCCACTCGCCGATCGATACGGACGCCGGCGGGTCACTTCCGGCTGCCGAGTCCGACGACGATCCGGCGTGTTCGCCGCACGTGCTCCAACGCGCACCTTCCTCGATTCGGCGTAACAGCACACGGCGCCAGGCGCCGCCGCGCGGACAGCTACCGCCGCCTACTACCTGCTCCGCTTCGGGGAGCACCCGCGGATCACGTGGCGGCAGGACGCGGTATGGCACAGGCAGGCGCATTCGATGACCTGACCGAGGACCTCGAGGCCGGCAGGGAGCCTCGGCCTACCTGCGCGGGCGAGGAGATGGCCTCCCACCTGATTGTGCAGACCGCTCAGGCGGCGCTCGTCGACGAGTGGGGACCGTCGGGCGACCTGCTGGCGCGGCTGCCGAACCACGCCGACGACTACGACTGGGAAATGGCCACCGAGGTGCCTATCGAGGACGAAGACACTCTGCACCTGTTCGACGTGCACGTGGATGGCATCGAAGATCCGGAAGCGGAGCACAACCGGACCTTTTACCGACACGTGCGCGGGTGCGGGTGCGGCCCAATGCGTCCCTGGCCGATGGCCCGCTCCACGTCGTGAGCCACTTTCGTAACGCGATACGGTTGAGATCGTGACCATCGTCTTCGCTGACCGCGGCCTGCACCTTGGCGTCCTGAATGCCCTACTGACCAACGGTGTGATCGCCGCTGCCGACCTTACGGCGATCATCGAGTCGACCGGCCCGGACGGCCCGGACGACGGCTATCCAGGCCCGGGCCCGCGCCTCGCGGCGTCGCTGGACCTCCTGCACGCCGTCGCGGTGCCGTCCGCCGAGGCTGCGGCGATCGAACACTTGCACTTCGACGGCGGTAACGAGATCTACATGCTCATCGAGCAGACCCTGAACATCGATACGGGCGGCGAGTCCGACGACTACAACGTGACGTCGCTGGAGGGCATCCACGCGCTGTCGGGCCTGCAGTCGTTGGACCTGGACGGCCACGGCTATCACCCGGCGCCGTTGGACCTGACCCCGCTGACCGGCCACCCGACACTGTCGGAGCTTTTCCTGACCGGCGATTGCACAGGGGCGGAGGCACTGGAGTCGCTGCTGGCGCTGCGCAACCTGGACGTCACCCTGGCCCACCTCGACGACCCCGACGTCCCGACCCGCCTGGAGGCTCGCGGAGTGACGGTCCGCCACGGCGGGCGCCGTTGATCACACCGCAGCAGGGGCGGTTCCCAGGGTGCCGGTAACGGACGTGGGACGGGGTTGGCGCGACGAACTGCCCGCTCTCCGGAGCGACCGGCTTACGCCTCACGGGCCGCTGCGGCGCAAAGGGCAGACGGGCATGGGCCGGCGGTGCGCGGACAAACCCGCCCGTGGGTAATCACCTGCACTGGAGGATCCTCGGCGGTCATCCTCACCAGACGGACGCTGGGGTTCAGAGACGCCCCTCAGCGGCACATCAGTGAGCCCTTTCCATCCTGGTGGTGCCGGTCAGGAGAGACATACGAGCGAGGCAGGACAGGGGGTCGACATGAGGGGTGGCTCCGGTAGGACCTTGGCGGTTTCAACTGCCGCGGACAACGCGCAGGCTCGCGCTGGAGCCGCCGCCCGTGGCACCGACATATGTCCAGGTTCGACAGGACCGATGATTCCGCGCCGCGGAGCAAGGCAGAAGACCCTCTCAGTTGGGCCGACCAGGGTCGGGCCGAGGTTCGGTTGTGCCGTGAACGCCCTGCCGGGCTGACGTCGCCGTTCTGCCGCGAGCGAACCCGCTTGTCCTGTTGCGGTGCGCTGCGGAGGATCGGTGGATGGATCTCCTCACCGCGGAACGGCAACTCCAAGCCGCCCAGCGCGCCGCCGACGTCGAGTCCCTCGACGCGCTACTGCACCCGCAGGTGGTGGGTGCCGGACCGGACGGCACGGTCTTTACGAAGGAAGACGACTTGGAGAACTACCGCTCCGGTGCACTGCGAATCACCAGCCTGGTGGAGGAGTCGCTCGACGTCCAGGAAGACGGTCAGACCGGGGTGACTCGCATGGTCGCTGCGGTGGATGCCGTTCAGGGCGGTGCCGCTATGTCCGCGCGGTTGCGCTACACCCGACTTTGGGTGCGTGAGGACGGCAACTGGCGGGTGTTGGCCGCCACCATCGTCCCGGTCTGAGCGACGTCTCGTAACGCGGTAACAGTCCAGCGCGGACCGCGATGATCATCAATGGGTGCAGGTGTTGGTCGCGCAGCGGGCAACCAGGCGCACGCGTGTCGGCGGTCGCCCAAGCCTCCAGGCAGCGCGGCCTCAAGCCGGATCTCCGGCCACCTGGCGGTTCAGGATGGTCCGAGCCAGCGCGGCAAGCCGAATTCGCAGGTCGTCGTCGGCCCGCCCGCCCAGGTCGTCTTCGAGACGCTCGGCCAAGGCGGCGACCGCCGGGAGCAGGTCGTCCAGCGGCTGCCCTCGTGTCCCACCACATAGAGACGGTGGGTTCCCACCTCGGCGGGGATGCTCCCGTCGAGGATCCGCTCGCAGGTGTCGGCCGCGATCAGCGCCACTGCGGTTGGCAGGTCCGGCACCGGAAGCCCGAGTTCGGCAGTGACCGCCGCCAGGCGCCGATTCGCGTCATGCGCCGGCAGTGTCGGCGCCGACTCCGCCGCGAGCGCCACCACGGCGTCGCGGTTGACGCCGGCCACCAGCAGGTCGCAGGCCAGCATCACCGCGTGGTGCGGATCGGCGTCGTAGAGCAGCGCTCGGGCCTGTTCGGCCCGGAGCCGCGAAGAAGCCCGTCATCCACGAGCCGAGGCTGAGCGATCTCTCGTAACCGGTGACAGTCCGATTCCGGCTGTGGGTGATCCTCGATGGATGCAGGTGTTCTTGGCTTCCCGCCCGGAGTTGATTCCCTAGCCACCACCGCAGCCGGCATCGCCCACCTGCACAACATCGCCCTGGCCGACTGACCGGCAACCCTTCACCAGCAACACCTGCACCGCATTACGAGACATCCTTCAGGCTCGTCCGTCCGTGCGCACGCTGAGGACAGCCTCCGGGGGCGAGACGGTGCAGATTGCAGTTTCCGGGGGCGAGTCGGCCGCAGACTCGAGGTTGGTGGAGGGGCATCGATTGCGGGGCCCGATGGGACGGGTTCTTGCGCGGCTGAGCTCAGCCGATTTTCCGAACGTGCGACGCCTCGGCGGAGAGTGGCGCGCCGTCCCGGTCGAGCGGGTGGAGTTCGGGAAGCTCCCGCCCTTGGCCGTCGACGAGATGGGAGTGCGGCTCGCCTGAAACGAAGGCGTGGCGCTCGCCCCACTGGCGGAGGGCGACGACGGCCGTGAAGAGGTCCTGCCCGGCTTCGGTGAGCCGGTACGTGTGCCGTCTGCCGTCGGTGGCGCTCTTGTCAAGGATGCCGTGCTCGACGAGTTTGCGGAGCCGGTCGGTGAGGATGTTGCGGGCGATCCCCAGCCGCTGATGGAACTCAGTGAAGGTCGTCACCCCGTCTATCGCGTCGCGGATGATCAGCAGGCTCCACCGGTCACCTATCAGGTCGACGGTCCGTGCGACGGGGCAGGCCGGGTCAGTCCAAGCCGTTCCCGCAGCGAGTTTCACGCCCACTGGCCCCCCTCGTGATGAGTTGCGATCTGAAACCAGTATGCCCTAGCCTCATGAGTTGCATTCTGCAACTGATGGAGGCGACATGTCGTCAGGATTGACCGAGAGGCAGCGGGCCGTGCTCGCGCTGGTGTGCGCGGTGACGGTGTCGACCATCTACGGCATCCAGCCGGTCCTCGGGGCCGCGGGCGAGGATCTCGGCCTGGGGGAAGGAGTCCTGGGGTGGCTGGTCGCCGCCGGTCAGATCGGCTATCTCGCGGGGCTGGTGATGCTGGTCCCGCTGGGTGACCTGCTCGATCGCCGCAAACTCATCACGGTGCTCCTGCTGCTCACAGCGGTAGGTGCGGGGGTGGCCGCCGCTGCACCCAGCGGAGGCATCGCGATCGCGGGCCTGGCTCTGGCTGGACTGTTCGCCGTGGTTGTCCAGATCACGGTGGCCTACGTCGCTGTCGTCTCACCGCCCGGCGAACGCGGCCGCAACATCGGAGCGGTCACCTCGGGCGTGGTCATCGGGATCCTCGGGGTGCGGGTGGTCGCGGGCACGCTGGGCGAGCTGACTGACTGGCGCATGGTCTACCTCGTACTCGCCGGGCTGTGCGCGATGCTGGCCCTCGCCACCCGACTCACACTCGAGGTCGACATCCACCGCCCCCGAGCCCGGTACGGGCAGTTGCTGTCATCGCTGGGTCGTCTCGTCGTCGACGACCGGCTCCTCCTCAGTCGCGGACTGGTCGCATTCTTCCTGTTCGCCTCCTTCGGCACGCTGTGGAGCGGACTGGCCCTCCCGCTCGGTGACGCGCCGTGGCATTTCGGCACTACCGAGATCGGATTGTTCGGACTGGCCGGTCTCACCGGGGCGCTGGGCGCGGCCCGGGCCGGCCGATGGGCCGACCAAGGCCTGACGCCCTCGGTCACCAGCTGGTCGTTGGCCCTGCTCACAGCCTCGTGGCTGCTGATCGCTCAAGCGGGGTCATCGCTGTGGCTGTTGATCGTCGGCGTCATCGTCCTGGACTTCGCAGTGCAAGCCGTTCACGTCAGTAGCCAGCACCTGCTCACCACCGCCCGTCCCGACCAGGGCAGCAGCGTCATCGGCGCCTACATGGCCTTCTACTCCCTCGGCTCCGCGCTCGGTGCGATCACCACCACCTGGGCCTACAGCGCCAGGGGATGGTCGGCCGCCAGCCTGCTCGGCGCGGCCTACGCCGCACTCGGACTTCTCGTCGCCACGTCGACCCGACGTTTCGCCGCCCTGCCGAAAGCGCAACAACCAAGTGCGTCCGTGTCGGCGACGTCCCGCTGACCCTCGATGGCGCGAGCGCATAGCGCCGAGCACCCTTGGCGCTGCCTGCCGGTCATCGCGGCGGCCATCGACCTGCTCGAGGCGACCAAGCAGAACGGCATCCAACCCTCCGTCACCGCCGTACATAGTGCGCTGGCCGCAGCGACCGGGGCGGCACTCGCCTCGGTCCCACTCACACCTCCGCCGCCCGCCACCGACGGCGGCGCGCCGCTGTGGCACCGCCCATAGTCGATCCGGCCTCGCGTGGGGCCACGATCGCTGCCGGAACCATGCCAGGCAGTGACACCCTCATCCTCGTCGTCAACAGCGGAGCCTGGGTCAGCTTCATCGACGCGACCAGCGGCGACGTACAGGCCGTCGCGGAAGGCGGCCAGTTCGACCCGGCGCGCAGCTTCGCCAGCCCGGAGGAGGCGGCGCACGCTGCTGCGACGGCTACCTGACCGCCTGTCGGCGCCGGGACGGTCAGACTTCGCCGAACCCGACGTGCATCAGCGCCTGCGCCCGATCGAGAGCCTCGACTTCGCTGATGCCAGCGGCGTCGGCATACAACTGCGCCAGCGAGGTTATGACGGCTGCGGCACCCAGGTTGAGGGCGTTTTACTGCTCGGTGAACGCGGCGACCAGCTGATCACAGTCGCGGACCTTGACGAACATGATCGAAGCAGTGCTTTGGTGGCCACTGCTCTGGGATGGCCATAGACCATCGACCACATGTCACTGCGCTGTCCGATGATCGCGCCGGTGATTAGTTCACGGGCGATTGTCGCCAGCCGGTTACCGGCGGCGATGATCAGTGCGTCTTCCGGGTCAATGCACAATTAACGATACGCGGCACAACGGGTAGCGGCTTGACTTCCCTCGCCAGTGGTGTGCGCGAAGGTGGCGAAAGCCGATGCGCCTGGACCGACACTGCACAAGTATGGGCTGATCGACCAGTCAAGGGAGAGACGCCAGGTGACGACCGAGAACATTTCTGCGCAGCTGCCGGTCGTGGGGCCGGCGGGGGCGGTCGCCTAGATGAGCGGATGATCGCGATCCGCAGCAGATGCACCACATGCGTCTGCACGATGGTACGCGGCCAGACCGCCTCGACCGCCTCCGGCAAGCCTTTAGGATCCGTCGAAGACGAGCATGAAAGCAACAACGACGCCACGGTTCTTCAGTTCGGTGAGCACGTGCAGCCGGTGCTTCGCGCCTTCGCCGCCGTCACGGGCCCAGATGCCGAGGATGTCGCGATGCCCGTAGACCCGCAAGGTCATCTGCTCGCCGACGCGATAGAGAGCGTCAACGCCCGCATCCGCGAGGGGACCACACCCGCTCGGCTGGCCGCACGTCTGGCTTGTGGGCGAGGGCATCGCCTTTGACCTGCATGATGTGGCCGATCCCGCGTTCGTCCAGAGCGCTGCGGAACTCTCGTTCCCAAGTCCCCGTCAAGGGGCCGGTGCGGTGGCGGCTGGGTCCGGCACGCCGACGGTCAGGCCGTCCGCCCTCGTGATCCCGCCGTCGCCTGCCGGGCGATCCTCTCCCGTTCCGCCGCCTCCCGGTGCGCCTCGTCCCGCTCCGCGGCCGCCCGTACGTCGTAGGCGGCGCGGGCGGCGGCGATCTCGTTCTGGTGCGTCTCCGTCCAGGTCACCAGGGTCCGGATCGTCTCGTGCAGGGTCGCCCCGAGGGGGGTGAGCGCGTAGTCGACCCGGGGCGGCACCGTCGGGAACACCGTGCGGCTCACCAGGCCGTCGCGTTCGAGGTGCCGCAGCGTACGCGCGAGCATCCGCTGACTGATCCCGTCGATCTGCCGGCGCAGCTCGGTGAAGCGGAGGCTCTGCCGGTCGAGGAGCGCGATCACCAGCAGGGACCACTTGTCCGCCACGCGGTCCAGGATCTGGCGGACCTCGCAGTCCTCCCTGGTGTCCCACTGGAACACGTCGTAGTTGGCGTCGGTATCCCCGCAGTTACCAGAGGACCGCAAAGTTCCGTCTTCCATGGCCACCGATGGTGCCCGACGCTGCACCTGGTTACAAGAAGGAACCGGCGTGCACAAGGAGAACCAAGGGCAGCCGGTCGGCGAGAAGGGTCGATGGATCATGGCTACGTCAAGCGGCCGCACGGACACCCGGGCGTGGCGTGTGTTGCTCGTGCTCTGCGGGGCGATCTTCCTGGAGGGAATCGACGTCGCGATGCTGAACGTGGCGCTGCCGGCGATCCGGGCGGACCTCGGGCTGTCGACCGGGACGCTCAGCGGCGTGGTGAGCGCCTACGTCCTCGGCTACGGCGGCTTCATGCTGCTGGGCGGGCGGGCGGCGGACCTGCTCGGCCGCCGCCGGATGTTCCTGCTGGGGCTCGTCGTCCTCCTCGCCTTCTCGGGCCTCGGCGGTCTCGCCACCGAGGGCTGGATGCTGCTGGTGGCGCGCTTCGTCACCGGCGTCGCCGCCGCGTTCATGACGCCCGCCGGGCTGGCCCTGGCCACCGGGGCCTTTCCCGAGGGGCCGCAACGCACCAGGGCCCTGGGCGTGTACGCCGGCATCGGCTCGGGCGGCTTCTCGCTGGGCTTGGTCGCCGGCGGCCTGCTGGCCTCCATCGGTTGGCGCTGGGTGTTCTTCGCGCCGGTCCTCCTCGCCACGGTCATCCTCCTGGCCGCGCTCGTCCTGCTCAGGGGCACGGCGGAGGATGCCGGTCCGGCTGGCGGGTTCGACATCGCCGGCGCGCTGAGCATCACGGGCGCGATGCTGCTGCTCGCCTACGGCGTGGTGCGCCTGGAGCACGCCGGCGAGGGTCTGGGCACCACCGCCGGGGTGTTCGCCGCCGGCCTGGTCCTCGTGGCGGCCTTCGTCGTGATCGAGCGGCGGTCCGCCAACCCGCTGGTGCGGCTGGGCATCCTCCGCTCCGGGCCACTCGTGCGCACCAACGTCGGCGCGCTGCTGTTCCTGGGCGCCTTCGCCGGCTTCCAGTTCATGATCACGATCTACCTGCAGGAGCTGCGGGGATGGAGTCCGCTCCAGACCGGTCTGGCGATGCTCGTCGTCGCGATGGACATGATCCTGTCACCCACGCTGACCCCCCGGCTGGTCAACCGGTTCGGCAACGTGCGGGTCCTGCTCGGCGGCGTGCT
The DNA here is from genome assembly GCF_040704175.1 of Micromonospora sp. NPDC047812. Lineage (NCBI taxonomy): Bacteria > Bacillati > Actinomycetota > Actinomycetes > Micromonosporales > Micromonosporaceae > Micromonospora > Micromonospora sp. NPDC047812. The sequence continues at coordinate 53,024 of NZ_JBEYRY010000004.1, forward strand.
GTCGGCCGTCCTCGCGTACGCGCTGTTCCTGCCGATTTCGGCCGACTGGACGTACGCGGCCATGCTGCCCGGCATGCTCCTGATCGGCCTGGCGTTCTCGCTCGCCTACGGGCCCCTGACCATGGCCGCCACCGACGGCGTCGACGAGCGCGAGCACGGGCTGGCCGGCGGCCTGCTGTACACGTCGATGCAGTTCGGCACGGCGCTCGGCATCTCGGCGGTGACCGCGGTCAGCGCCGCGGCGGCCGACGGCGCACCGGGCGACGGGCTCGATCTGACGGCGATCCGTCACGGGCTCGTCGTCCCGGTGGTGTTCACGGTCGTCGCCGTGCTCGTCACCGCCCTCGGCGTCCGTCGTGGCTCCGCCGCGACCGCGCCACCCTCCCCCGCGTCCGTCCCGAGCGCGGCCTGAGGGAGGTCGTCAACGGCCCGAGCCGGCGAGCTACACGGACTGGAAGGACGTGAAGAGACGGACGCCGCTGCCGTCCAGCTTCGCTCTGAGCTGCGCGCTCGGCTCACCGAGGAGTTCGCCGGAGACGGAGCCCGTCGCCAGGATCGCCTGCATCAGGTCAGCGACATGCGCCGTGTGCTCGATGTGCGCCTCGGAGTCCCGGTACCGCTCGAGGACGATGCACTCGGACTGGTTCTTCGTCGCGCGGCCCGTCCTGGGCGCTGGTGTCCCTGGGACGGGGCCAGCGCCACATCCTCGACACCCTGAAGGGCGGCCTATGAGACCATCCGCGGATGTTCGGGAGGGAAAGGCCGCTGGCGGTCGCCGTATGTGGGTCCCCTGGAGCCGGGAAGACCACGGTTGCCGCTGCGGCGGCGCGCCGCCTCGGACTGCCGCTCCTGTCCCGGGACGAGATCAAGACCGGTCTCGGGCTGTCGTCCGCCTCCGCCACCGAGGACGACGTCGTTCAGCTCGATCCCGATTTCCACATCGCCGGTGGTCCCTTGAGTCTGCGCGCTGAGGCCGTGATGGCCGACGCAGCCCGGCTGCTCGCGACCCTAGGCGTGAGCTTCGTCGTGGAGTCCTCGGTGCTGTCCCCCGAGCTGCTGGATGCGCTCCTCGCGTGCGGTGCCCGAGTGCTCGCTGTTCACGTCGTCGCCGACGACGCAGTCATCCGGAGACGACTCCGTGCCAGAGCGGCCGAAGGCGCGGCTGTCGACAGACAGCTCGAATTTCAGTTCCAACGAGGCGCGCTGAAGCGGTCGATCTTCGAGCCGCCAGATGGAGTCGACGCCGTCGTCGAGGTGGACACCTCAGATCATGGCAATCCAGTCATCGAACCCGTCGAGGCAGCAGTCGTCGCCCTGCTTCGGTCATCGCCCGACGTGCCCGCCACAGGCAGGAAGTGTGCACACGGGCGGAGGCCGTCGAGCTTCGATCCGGAGTGATCAGCGCCGCCATGCCGGCCGCCGCGTCCAGGAGGTGCCCGCCGTCGACCCTCGGCACCCGGCCGAACGGGCGCACGGGGCAGGGGACGCCGACCCCGACCCCGCCACCTGGCAGTAGCGCGCGGGTCCGAAACCCGCACTCGTGGCGGCGTCCGGCGCCTTCACAAACCCGGAGGCGGCTCACCCCGGGCTGGGCGGCGATGGGCAGGTGCTCCCGGCGTAGGCGAAGAGGGAGTCGGTCGCGCTCGCCCGGATCGATCTGTGGCGAAGCATCGAGTCGGTGTCGACGATCGGGGCCGAGGCCAGCGGGTCCGGGTGCACCGGGCAGGCGTCGATACGGTCGAGCAGCCACACCCGCTGCCCGCTCGGACCGGTGCCGGTGCTGAAGGCCAGGCTCAGGGCGGTGGTGCCGATGTACCGCGGCACCGGCACCTCCTCCGGTGGCCGGGTCAGGCAGGACGGGGTCGTCTCGACCACCCGGACGTCGATCACCGTGACGCCGCCCGGCGCGCCGCTCACCCGTACCGTCGAGCGCTGCGGGCGCACCTCGATGTGCTGCGAGTCGTCCCAGAGGCCCGCCGGTGGCCCGGAAGCCTCCGGCGTGGGCGTGGGGGTGGGCGGGTCGGTCGGCAGCACCGCCCGGCAGGACCGGACGGCCCGGTTCGCCACACGCAGGGCGGCGGCGTGGTCGTCGTCGCGGTGCAGCGCGCTGAGGTACGGCCCGACATCTCCGCCGGGGACCTGGGCGCCGAGCAGGACGAACAGCCGGTCCAGGTAGGCGTCGACCAACGCCGGGCCCGGGCGGACCTCGTCGGCCGGTATCGACAGCAGGTGCCGCAGCCCCACCGGGCAACGGCTCGCGAAGGACGGCATGTTGATCACCATGGCCGCGGCGGAGATCGGGTCGTTGCACGCCCGTTCGAACCGGGCCCGCTCCTCCTGGCGCTGCTGCTGCTCCAGCGAATCGGACCGCCGCTCGATGTACCAGGTGGCCGTCGAGGCCAGCCCGACAAGGGCCGCGGTCAACACAGCGGCGACCGGCCGGACGGGCCGGCCACCCGGGTGACCGCCGCGGAAACCGGACGGGGCGTCTCCGGCGTCGGCGGTGCGGCCTGCGTCACCCATGCCCGACCCCCCTGATCGTCGCCCCCGAAGCAGCAGGGGCCCCCGACCGGAGCCGCTGCCCAACGAGCCCCATCAGGAGTTCTCCTCGGTCTCGGCGAGGGACCGCAGCGCCGGCCGGAGCCGGATCTGCTGGACCGCCCGGTCGTACCCCGCGAGCATGAGGAACGCGTCGTCGCCGGTGCCGAGCTGGCACATCGACCGGATCCAACCCGTCGAGTCGAGCAGCATGCTGATCGGCGAGCCGGTACCCAGCGAGCCCCGGCGCGCCATCCTCGCCGGGTCCCACAGCGTGACGCCGACGCCGTCCCCAGCGGCGGCCAGGAGTACCTCGCCGTCCATCTCCACGACGCAGAGCGCGTACCGGGGGGCCCCGTCGTCGTAGGCGCCGAGGCCTTCACCCGTGGCCGGGTCCCACAGGACCACGGTGCCGTCGCCGCCGGCCGAGGCGAGCCGGACCGCGCCGTCGACGGTGACCGCGCAGAGTGCGTTGACTCCGCCCCGCTGGACGCCCAGTTGACCGACGAGCCGCAGCCGCACCGGGTCCCACAGCCGGACGACGCCGTCCGCGTAACCGGCCGCGAGCAGGAGCTGACCGTCCACCGACAGGGTGCACAGCGCCCGGACGGACGGGCGAACCTCACGGCCGACGGCCCGGACCTGACGGCCGGTCTCGGGCTCCCAGAACCGTATTCCCCGGTCGTCGCCGCCGGAAGCGAGCAGGACGGTGTCGCCGGTCGGCACGGCGCACAGGGCGTTCACCGGCCCCCGGTGGCCGGCGAGGGCGTGCACCGCCTCACCGGTCTCGGGGTCCCACAGGTGCACGGCCTCGCCGTAGCCGGCGGAGGCGAGCAGCACGCGCTGCGGGGTCTCGACCACGCAGACCGCCCGCACCAGGCCCGGCGTGAGGCGATCGAGGTACGGCAGGATGCGGTCCGGAATCGGGCTCGGCAGCAGACCCGCCAGCTCGACCAGCACGCCGGCGGAACCCATCACACGCAGCTCCCTGCCGGCGCGCGGGTCGCCGACCCCGACGAGGTGGCCGATCCCGCCGTACGCGACCTGGAGGTGACCGTCCACGGGCACCGGCGTCACGCTGGCGTGCCACGGCCTGGTCCACGCCAGAGTCGTGCCCATGACCAGCGTGCCGCCCGCGGCCAGGCCGCCCAGCAGCGCGCCCGGCCACCGCTGCGCCGACTGCACGCCCGGCACCAGCTCGACGGCGGCGAGGTACCAGAGCAGCGGCACCGCGAACCGTGCCGCGAGCCGCGCCACGCCGAGGACGTCCGGCGGGAACGGCTCCGCCCGCAGGGCGCGTCCGCCGCGGCGCAGCAGGGAGACGAGCAGCACCAGCGCCATGACGATCCCCCCGATGACCGCCGCCAGGCCGGGGCCGTCGGTGAACGACGTCAGCAGGGCGAAGGCGACGACGGTGGCGAGGAGGCCACTGGTCCACGGCGGCACGTGCGTCAGGACGAGGCGGAGCAGCCGCAGGGTCGCCGCCGCTCCGACGGAGGTGACCAGCGCGACCGCCGCCAGCGGCCAGAACCCGTCAACCCGCAGGGCGTCCGGATCGGCCCATCGCACCGCGGACAGCGCCAGCAGTGTCACGACGACCGGCAGTACGAGTCTCCCCATGCGATGACCTCACAGCCCAGGTGCCCGACGAGCCGGGCATCGACGATGGTCGAGCGAAACGCGTGTCCGATTGTGACAGTGGGTCGCCACCTGCCGGCCATGGCCCGGCCTCGGGCCCGCCAGCGACGCGGCCGGCACGCGCCCACCGATCGTCCCGTCGGACCACCACGGCTCCGGGGACGAGGCCGCCCAAACGCCGGGCGACCGCGATCGTGCAGGCCGTCCTCGTCCCGCACCGGGTCGGGACCTGCCACGACGCAGGATGGGAAGGGCTCGCTGGCGACGCCGCTCAAGCTTGCCGCAGGGGCGGCCAGGAGTGAAGACCGGCGCTGCGCCCGTAGGCCCGGGCGACCGAGCGCCATCGCCCCTTCACGGCGTCCGCCCGTCCGCCTGTCGAACGACCAGCGGCGCTTGCGGCGGTCGAGTGGAGCCGGACCGGGGATCCAGCCTCGCGTCGTCGTCGGCGGGCCCGTGCCCGCCCGGACGTCGCCGGCGCCTGGTCAGCCGGCCGTGTCGTGGGGCGATCAGCCAGGCCGTGAGGAAGACGGCGGTGGCGACCAGGACGATGGTGCCCCCGACGGGTGTGTCGTAGCTCCAGGACAGGTACAGCCCAACGGTCGCCGACGCGCCGCCGATCACCGGGGCGAGCAGCATCATCACGCCGAGCCGGTCGGTGAGCAGGCGGGCGGCCGCGGCGGGGGTGATCAGCAGGCCCAGGACGAGGATGTTGCCGATGGTCTGCAACGAAATCACCACGGCCAGGGTCACCAGGACGTAGAGCACGATGTCGAGCCAGAAGACCGGCAGCCCCATCGCGCGGGACATCTCCCGGTCCAGGCACACGGCGACGAACTCCTTGTGCAGCGCCAGCACCAGCCCGAGGATGACCAGGCCGGTCCCCCCGACCAGGTAGAGGTCCCGGTCCGGGATGCCGGTCATCGAGCCGAACAGGAACTGTTGCAGCGATCCGGCGTAGCCGGGTGCCCGTGAGATGATCACGATGCCGAGGGCGAACGCGGCGACCAGGAAGACGCCGATCAGCGAGTCCTCCTTGACGCGCCGGTTCTGCGAGAAGATCACGATCAGCAGTGCGGTCGCGACGCCGGCGACGGCGCCGCCGAGCACCAGGCTGCCCTGCAGGACGAAGGCGACCGCGATGCCCGGGAAGACCGCGTGGGCCACGGCGTCGCCGATGAAGGCCATGCCCCGCAGGACCACGTAGCAGCCGACGACACCGCAGACGATGCTGGACATGACCGCGATCGCCAGCGCCTTGGGCAGGAACGCAAGGTCGGGCTTGAACAGATCGGTGACGAAATCGGTGATGGACACTAGACCGCCTTCACGAGCTTCAACAGCGGAGCGTCTCACTCACCCCGAAGGTCCTCGTCCACAGCTCGACGTCCTGCAGGTCGGCGTCACCGCCGGACCGGCGACCACCCTCTGGCCGGATCCCTGGGCGAGGATCCGGGGACTCCAGCCGAGGTGCCCGGCGCGGAAGGTCGCTCCGTCCGGTCCGGTGAAGTCCGTCGGAAGCTGCCCGGACGCGCTCCACCCCGGCTGACCGGCGCGGGTGTCGGTCACCGTGACCGGGCGAAGCTCACCGTTGCTCTCCCAGCGGTCACCGGAGGCGGCGAGCTGCGCGGGTGACAGTACGACGGCCCGGTCGTCGGGGTCGACGCTGATCACCAAGGCGCCCCTGCGTGGCATCGATCGACGCGGTGATGGTCTGCGAGGTGCCGGGGCCCGGGGGCGGCGACGCCACCCGGAGGGTCACCGGCTCGCTGGTCGCGGCCACGGCGTGGCCGTCGCCGTAGAGCTTGGCCACGTACTGGCAGCCGTCGAGCTTGCGGGTCGCTGTGAAGGAGTAGCTCGCGCCGGCCTCGCCCGGGATGATCGACCAGTCGGCCGCGCCGGGGCACCTGCTGAACAGTGGTGGTGGTCCAGTTCGGTCTGCGGCGTCTGCACCGCGTTGAGCGTGACCGTGTCGTTGGGCTGGTACTCGCCGACCATGCCGCTGACCGAGAGGCCGACCTTCGGTCCGTTGCCGGGCAGCTCGCCGACGACGAACGAGTAGTCGACCGGCCCGGTGCTGACCGTGGTGCCGTTGGTCAGCGTCGCGTCGGCCTGGAACGTCAGGGTGTAGCTGCCCGGCACGCTGAAGGCCCAGTTCGAGTGCGCGTGGGTGTGCACCGGGACGTCGATCGCGTCGGGCAGACCATCGTCGCCGCGGAACTTGACGATCGGGCCGCCGAACGAGTCCTGCGTGAACAGCGTGGCATTGCCGGGCCCCTGCACGTCGACCAGGCTTAGCCGCACCTTGTTGCCCTGGAACACCCCCGAGTCGAGCGTGGTGGTGTTCCAGCCCCGGCCAGAGCAGATCCGGGTCCTGGGTCAGTGGCAGCAGCCAGACCTGACTGCCGGCCGGCCCGAGGAAGGCGAACCGCGGGTCGTCAGGGACGGCCATGGCCGCGTCCGGCAGGACCTGGAACGTCACGTCCGCGGGATCCCGCGTGACCGAGGGACTGACGGTGTCGTCGTTCACCTTCAACGACAGCGCGCCGTCCTCGTAGTGCACGTCCAGCGCGTCGGTGTGCCCCTTGGACAGCACCACCTTCTCGGCTGCGGAGGCGGCGGTGGGAGCCAGCACCGTGCCGGCGACCACCACCGCTCCGACAGCCAGCGCCGCGAGACCGCGCGCCCTCAGAGTCGCATTCGTTCCTCCCCTTTCCACACCGCGCGCCCCTGCGCGCGGTGGTGCATGTGGCGGTGATCCGCGCGGTGGCCTCCCGCGTAGCGGGCGGGGCGAGGCGACGTCACCACGACGCCTTGCGCACTCCGGGCAGCTCACCGCGCAGGGCCAGCTCGCGGAACCGCACCCGGGACAGTCCGAACCGGGACAGCACGCCGCGCGGGCGGCCGTCGATCTGGTCGCGGGAGCGCAGTCGTACGGGGCTGGAGTCCCGGGGCAGGCGGCTGAGTCGGCGCGCCGCGTCGGCTCGTACGTCCGGGTCGGTGTCCGGGCTGCCGACCGCCCGCCTCAGCTCGCCCCGCGCCTCGGCGTACCGGGCGACGAGCGTCTCGCGGCGCGCCTGCCGACGGCCGAGGCTCTTGCGGGCCATCAGCGCGCCTCGCGGAACTCGACGTGCCGGCGTACGACCGGGTCGTACTTGCGCAGCACCAGCCGGTCCGGGTCGTTGCGACGGTTCTTGCGGGTCACGTACGTGTAGCCGGTGCCGGCGGTGCTGCGCAGCCGGACGATCGGGCGTACGTCGGTCTGCCGGGCCATCAGAGCCGCACTCCCCTGCCGCGCAGTTCGGCGACCACGCGCTCGATGCCCTTGCGGTCGACGGTCTTCAGTGCCTTCGCCGTCAGGGTCAGGCCGACCCACCGTCGCTCGGAGGGCAGCCAGTAGCGGTGGTTCTGCAGGTTCGGGTTCCAGCGGCGGCGGGTGCGCCGGTGGGAGTGGGACACGGCGTTGCCGAAACTCGGCCGCGCGCCGGTGACGTCACAACGTCTGGACACAGTGATCGCTCCTTGCTGAGGTCGTTACGCTAACGACAACGGTTTTCATTTTTACACCATCCGATCGGACGGATCCGTGCCGGGTCACGAGGGGGCCGACACTGCGGCCGGCACCGCGCAGGGGCCGCCGACACCGGCGGAGCCGCGCGATCAGCCGGGCCGGGACGCGACTCGCGCCCGCAGCCACGTCTGCCTAGAATGACAATCGTTTTCATTAGCCGAGAGGAACATGATGACGTCGTCCCCGCAGGCCCCGATCCGCGTCGAGACAGCCGACGCCGGTACCCGCCCGTCGCTGACCGTGCTGTCCGGGTTCTGGCCGGCGGCGACCTTCGCCGTCGCCCGCACGCTGCTCGCCGCCGACCCGTCGCTGCTGCTGGTGCGACACGACCTCGCCGGCATCCGCGACGGCGTCGTCCGCCGGGTGGTCCGCACCGGCACCGGCATCGTCGAGGACGAGCGGGTCACCCTGGCGCACGGCTGCGCCTCCTGCACGCTGCGGGAGGACGTGCTGCCCACCCTCGCCCGGCTCGCCCGTAGCCATCCCGGTCACGACCTGGTGCTGATGCTGCCCGAGGTGGTGGAACCCGAGGCGGTCGCCGCCGCCTGCGCCCACCACCTGGTCGACGGCACACCGGTCACCGATCTCGTCCGCGTCGACTCCTACGTCACCGTCCTCGACGCCGAGCACCTGCTCGACGGCCTGGCCAGCACCGACGACCTCGCCACGCTCGGCATCCAGGCCGCCGAGGACGACCACCGCGGTCTCGCCGACGTCGTGGTCCGGCAGATCGAGTACGCCGACACCCTGGTGCTCTGGGGACGGTCCCCGGAGGGCGAGTTCGACACCAGCCGGATCGCGGTCCTGCTCCAGCGGATGGCGCCGTGGGCGGCGCACTTCCGGGTCGACGGCGATCTCGTCGACGCCGACGCGCTCACCCGCCAACTGCGCCACACCCACCGGCACCGGCCGGAGACCCCCGGCGTCCTCGCCCGGGGTCTACAGGGCTTCGCGCTGGGCACGCACGAGCCGGAGGCCGACTGCGGCGTGGTCTCCGCCGTCTTCCGTGCCCGCCGCCCGTTCCACCCGCGACGGCTGCACGATGTCCTGGAGGACGTCAACGCCGACATGATCCGCTCCCGGGGCCACCTCTGGCTGGCCAGCCAACCCGACACGGTCGTGGCCTGGGAGTTCGCCGGCGGCGGCCTGACGATGGGCTCTCTCGGACACTGGCTGGTGAGCCTGCCCGAGGACGGCTGGGAGCACGTGTGCGACCAGCGCCGGCTCGCCGCCGCCCTGGAGTGGGACCCCTACTACGGCGACCGGCACCAGCACCTGGCCTTCATCGGCCTCGACGTCGATCCCGTCGAGCTGCACCGCGCCCTCACCGGCTGCCTGCTGACCGACGCCGAACTCGCCGACGGCGAGGAGGTCTGGCGGACCTACCACGACCCGTTCGCCGGCTGCTTCCCCCTCGACGTGGCGGAGCTGACCGACACCGACACCGACACCGACACCGACACCGAAGGAGCACGACTCGCATGAAGCCCGGAATCCACCCCCGGTACCGACCCGTCGTCTACCGCGACAAGGACGCCGACTTCGCCTTCCTCACCCGTTCCACCGCGACCAGCGACCAGACGGTCGAGTGGACCGACGGGAACACCTACCCCGTCATCGACGTGCAGATCTCGTCAGCCAGCCATCCCTTCTGGACCGGGAGGCAGCGCCTGCTCGACACCGCCGGCCGGGTCGAGAAGTTCCGCAACAGGTACGCCCGCCGTGGAACTCAGGGCAGCTGAGCACCAGGACGCCCGCCGACTGCCGCTGGCGGGTCGTCCCGCCGGGTCGCCGATCCGTCGAGGCACGGCCCGGGCGGTACGGGTTCATCGCTCAGGTCACGTGCCACCATGTGCATTTGACAATGGATTTCGTTACCGGGAGAGTGATTCGGCGTGACGCCCTCCACGGCCGTCGACCTCGTGGTCGACCCGGACGCCCCTGCCGCCGGCGCCCCTCGCCAGTCACTGCGAACGGGTGGCACCGTGGTCGCCCTGCTGGTCCTGCTGGCCGCCTCGCTCGTGGTGGTGATCGGCCTCGGGCCGGTCGCCATCCCGCCCGACGAGACGGCCCGGTACCTCTGGGCCGCGCTCACCGGCGGCCGCATCCACGCCGACGAGGTGACCACGTACCAGATCGTCTGGCAGATCCGCACGCCACGGGTGTTGCTCGCGGCGATCGTCGGGGCGGGCCTGTCCGCGGTCGGTGTGGCGATCCAGTCCCTGGTACGCAACGCCCTGGCCGATCCGTACGTGCTCGGGGTCTCCTCCGGCGCCTCGGTCGGCGCCGTCTCGGTCACGGTCGCCGGCGGACTCGGCGCGCTCGGCGTCTACGCGGTCTCCGCCGGCGCCTTCCTCGGCGCGATGGCCGCCGCGGCGCTGGTCTACCTGGCCGCGTACAGCCGCGCCGGCATCACGCCCCTGCGCCTCGTGCTGACCGGCGTGGTCATGTCGTTCGGCTTCCAGGCACTGATGGCAGTGATCATCTACTTCACACCGGACAGCGAGGCGACCGCCACCATGCTGTTCTGGTCCATGGGCAGCTTCGGCGCCGCGACCTGGGGCGGCCTGCCGGTGGCCGCGGCCACCGTCCTCGTCGGAGGGGTCGTCCTGCACCGGCACAGCCGCACCCTCGACGTGCTGACCTTCGGCGACGAGGCGTCCCTCAGCCTGGGCGTCGACACGACCCGGGTACGTCGACGACTGTTCGTCATCACCTCACTGGTCACCGGTGCGATGGTGGCGGTCAGCGGAGCTGTCGCGTTCGTCGGCCTGGTGTTGCCGCACCTGGTCCGGATCGTGGTCGGCGCCTCGCACCACCGGGTGCTGGTCGTCGCGCCGCTGGCCGGTGCCGTCTTCATGGTCTGGGTCGACCTGGTATCCCGCACCCTGGTGGCTCCCCGGGAGCTGCCACTGGGCGTGATCACCGCTCTGGTCGGCGTACCGGTGTTCCTCGCGCTGATGCGCCGCCGTGGCTACCTGTTCGGCGGCCGGTGATGGATCTTCGACTCGACGGCGTCACGGTGGAGGTCGACGGGAACGTCATCGTCCAGGACCTGTCGCTCGACGTGCCGGACGGGCGGATCGTCGGACTGATCGGACCGAACGGATCCGGCAAGTCGACTGCGTTGCGCTGCGTCTACCGGGCGCTGCGGCCGAGCCGCGGCGTGGTGTGGCTCGGCTCCGACGACCTGTCCACGCTGAAGCTGCGCCGCAGCGCGCGGTCGGTCGCCGCGCTCACCCAGGACGGCGGCACGGACCTCGACTTCACCGTTGCCGAGACGGTGGCTCTCGGTCGTGCCCCGCACCTGCGCGGCAACCAGCCGCTCAGCGAACGGGAGCGGGACCTGTGTCGACGGGCCATGGCACAGCTCGACGTGCTGCACCTGGCCGACCGCGGGATGCTCGCGCTGTCGGGCGGTGAGCGGCAACGGGTGTTCGTCGCCCGCGCCCTCGTGCAGGAGCCGCAGGTCCTGGTGCTCGACGAGCCGACCAACCACCTGGACGTCCGGCACCAGATCGAGCTGCTGTCCCTGTTGCGCGGCTCAGGGCTCACCGTCCTGGTCGTGCTGCACGACCTGAACCTCGCCGCGGCGGCCTGCGACCGGCTCGGCGTGCTGTCCGGAGGCCGGGTCGTCGCCACCGGAACCCCAGCCGAGGTCCTGACCGCCGATCTGATCCGCGAGGTGTTCGGCGTCCTGGTCAGCGTGGTGACGCACCCGCTGACCGGTGATCCACAACTGCTCTATTCCCTGGGCCCAGCAAGATCTTCGGAAGGAATCCCCAGATGAACGGAAACGTTTCCCGACGGCGAACCGGAGTCCGTACCGTGTTGGCGTCGTTGACCGCCACGGCGCTGCTCGCCGGTTGTGGTGCCGAGGTCGAACCGAGCGGGAGCGGGGTGCAGAAGGTCACCGTCAACCGGTGCGGTGAACCGGTGGAATACACCACCCCGCGACGTGCTGTCGTCTACGAGGGCGGTAGCGCCGACAAGATGTTCGCCCTCGGCCTCACCGAGCACGTCCACGGATACGTCATGCCGCCCGCCAATCCGCCGGTGACCGAATCGCCGTGGGCCGCCGAGTACGCCAAGGTGAAGTTCCTCAGCGACGACCTGCTCAACCGGGAACTGCTGGTGGAGGCCAAGGCCGACTTCGTGGTCGCCGGTTGGAACTCCGGGCTCAGCGACAAGCGCGGCACCTCTCCGGAGATCCTCGACGGGCTGGGCATCCAGAGCTTCATGCACGCCGAGTCCTGCTTCAACTATCCGAACCACCCCGAGCGGCACGCCCCGTTCGACGGCCTCTACACCGACCTGGAGCGACTCGGCCAGATCTTCGGTGTGCAGCAGCGGGCCGCAACCGTGGTGGCCGACATGAAGCGACGGGTCGAGGCGGTCAGGGCTCAGGCACCGAGCACCCGGACCCCGGTGTTCCTCTACGACTCGGGCACCGACCAGCCGTTCACGGCCGGCAGGCAGGTGCCGCCGAACGACATCATCTCCTTCGCGGGTGGCCGGAACATCTTCGCCGACCTCGACGGCCGGTGGACGCAGGTCGGCTGGGAAGCGGTCGTCCAGGCCCGGCCAGAGGTGATCATCATTCTCGACTACCAGGATCAGCCGGCCGAGCAGAAGATCAGGTTCCTCAAGACCTCGCCCAAGACCCGGAATCTGCCAGCGGTGGTCAACGACCGCTTCTTCGTCCTCGACTACAACGAGGGCATCAGCAGCCCTCGCAACGTCGACGGCCTGGAGAAGTTCGCCGCGTACCTGCGGGACCTGCGGCCCTGACCGTGGATCAGCGCACGTGACACGGACCGGCTCGCGATCCTTCAAGGGTGCGGTGCCGGTCCGTCGAGCGTCGTGCGATCGAGCGAGCTTCACAACGCTGCGCACGCGCCAGCCGCCGGCAGGAGGACAGGTGGTCATGGACCACGGCTGGATCGTGACGCCGGGGGTCAGCCAGCCGGAGGTCCTCGACCCGCTGGAGGTCGACCAGATCAACGCGTACTCAACGGAAGCGTGCCCGCCTGACAGTTGGTGATCATCGGACGCCGCTGGCCGCCGGACCGGATGCGGGTCGAAGGGCCGGGTCCGTTGCGGCGCCCGTGGGGGCCGGGGCGGCGTTCCAGTCCATGCGCGACCACGGCAGTTTCATCTCGGCCAGTTCGCTGATCTGGTGGGGTTGCAGGTCGTGTGCGGTGAGGGCCCGGGCGTGTCGGCTGTAGGCGGCGTCGACGTAGCGGTGGCCGGTGTCGGGGGCCAGTAGTACGACGTGCCGCCGGGAGTCCGCACGTCGCTCGAAGCGCGCGGCCAGGTAGGCGGCGCCCGTCGACAGGCCGGCGAAGACGGCGTGGTCGCGTAGCAGGGCGATACCGCCGGCCAGCGCGGCGTCGAAGCCGACCCAGTGCAGGGTGTCGTAGAGGGTGTGGCGGACGTTGGCGAAGGGAATGGCACTGCCGATGCCGGCAATGATGATCTCGGGGTCGCGGACGTGGTCGCTGCCGAAGGTGACGCTGTCGAACGGCTGGACGCCGACGAGGGACACGTCGAGGGCGGCATCGCGTAGGTAGGTGGCCAGGGCACCGGTCGAGGCCCCGGTGCCGACGCCTCCGACGATCGTCAGGCGCTGCCCGTCGAGTTCCCGGCGGATCAGTGTGGCGATCGGGCGGTAACCCAGATAGTGGATGTCGTCGTGGTACTGGCGCATCCAGTGGTGGCGCGGCTTCGCACGCAGGATCTCCTGGACCCGCGCGACCCGGCGGTCCTGGTCCAGCTTCAGGTTGGCGGTCGGTGGCATGGGTTCCACGGTGGCGCCGAGGATCTCCAGCTGGGTGCGCAGCGTGATGTCGACGGTGGTGGAAGCGACGATGTGGCATCGCAGGCCGTGGCGGTGGCAGGCCAGGGCCAGCGCGTGGGCGTAGATGCCGCTGGAACTGTCGACAAGGGTGTCGCCGGGTGCGATCACGCCCCGGCGCAACAGATGCCGTACCGCGGCGAGCGCGGAGGCCACCTTCATGGTCTCGAAGCGCAGGCAGGTGGTGCGGTCGTCCAGGCGGATCAGGGCTGGTCTGCTGAGTGTCTCGCTGATGTGCTCGTCCACGTCTTCCCCTCGGGCTGGTCAGGACTGGGCGTGGTACCGGTACAGCACGGTCCGCTCGGCGCTGAACTGTGAGAACGGGAACGGCTCCGCCGACAGGGCGGTGACGCCTGCGCCGAGGAAGTGTCGGGCCACCGCGCTGGCGGTCTGCGCGTAGACGACCAGCGGGACGCCCCGGTGGTGACAGGTGTGCAGGATCTTGTCGAAGGTGCCGTTGCCGATGGTCATACCGGTGGCGACGACGGCGTCGGCGACGTCGAGGACGTCGCGCATGTCGGGGGTGACGGGGTCACCCCACTGGGTGGTGCGCAGGGTGAGGTCGCAGGGCAGGCACTCGGCGCCGCGTTGACGGATGGCGGCCACGAGCGGGTTGACCACGCCGATCAGGGCGACCTTCGCACCGGGTGTGACGTCGAGGAGTCCGGCGACCGCGGCGTCGCGCGCCTGCGCCCGCGCCTCCGGGGTGCCGGCGGGCAGCACGACGGGCTCGGCGTCGGAGTCCCGGTGGGGACGGACGTGCGCCAGGTACGCGTCGAGGGTCGCCACCCGCACCGCGGGCGGTGCGTCGGTGAGCAGTTGGGCGACGGGCGCGCCGGAGTACTCCAGACACACCGCCGGGTCCACGTCGCCGGCGGCGAAGGCGCACGCGCCGATGGCGGTGCCGACGCGGGCGAGCACGTACTGGTTGCGGTAGGTGGTGTTCCCGCCGGTGAGGCGGGTGCCGTGGTGCACCCAGAAGACGCTGGTGGCTACGAGGGATGCCGGGTCGGGGCCGTGCCGGCCGTCGAGGACCGCCGTCACCAGGTCGGTGAGGGCCGTCATCGCTGGTGGCGGGTGAGTCGGAACAGGAGCGTGACGACGCCGTCGTGCCAGTCGTGGCGGTGGTGGATCGTCGTGGCGAAGCCCCGCCGGGTGGCATGGCCGACGATGGCGTGCAGGTCGGCGGTGTTGGACAGGATCAGGAAGACCTCGCCGTGTTCGGCCAGCAGGTCGCGGTCGACGAGCTGGTCGAGGAACCGGGTGACCAGGGAGGCGCCGACGCAGACGTTGCGTACGACGTCGGGGTCGTCGCTGACCGGCTGGCTGACGGCGGGCGGGTTGAAGGTCACGACATCCAGCCGGGTGCCGTCGGGCAGCGCGTCGAACAGGTCGGACACCAGCGGGACGAAGCGGGTGTCGGGTCGTTCGCCGGCATGGGTGCGGTAGTGCCGTGCGGTGGCCCGCACGCTGGCGGGGTGCACGTCGAGGGCGTAGACGGTGTGCGCGCCCCGCAGCCCGGCGGCGACGGCCTCGACTCCGACGCCGACGCCCATCGCGGCGTAGACGCGGCCCCGGGTCTCGATGTCGCCGTCGAGGAGTCGCTGGTGCAGCATCCGGCTGGTCTCGCCGGGGTGGAAGACGCCGGGCGGCAGGTCGAAGGTCATGCCGTTCCAGGCGTAGTCGCGGTGGGTGTGCAGGTCGGCTTTGGGCTGGTTGATCGCGATGACGTGGTCGGCGGACAGCACCGGTGGCAGGTCGGCCAGGCTGATGTTCATGGTCCTCCTTCAGGTCAGCGGGCGGGTCGGGCGGGACGTGACATGGACACTCCGGGACGAGACGAACCGCGACCGTTACTATAATGACAATCATTGTCAGGTCAAGGGCCGAGGGATCGATGCGCATGCTTGACGACACCGTCCAGACCCGCCCGGAGCCGGGATCGGCGCTGCGGAGCACGTCCTTCGCCCGGCTGTGGACTGGCACGACGGCCTCGGGCATGGCCACGTGGGCCCTGCCGTTCATCCTCGGGTTGGCGGTACTCGACCGCTCGCTGACCGCCGTCGAACTGGGTGTGCTGCTGGCCGCACGGACCGTGGGTTTCCTCGTCGCCGTCCCGATCGGCGGCGTGCTCGCCGACCGGCACTCGCGACGGAGGGTGGTGCTGTGGTCGGGCCTGATGGGCGCCCTCGCCGCCCCGGTGATGGCGGTCGGAATGGGCCGGTCGCTCGCCCTGACAGCCGTGGCGGCGGCCGTGACGGGTGCGGGACAGGGCGCGTGCCGGCCCGCCTTCCAGGCGCTGACCGCCGAGGTGGTCGCCGAACCGCAACGGCAGCAGGCCAACGCCGCGATCACCCTCGCCGTGCGGGTCACGACCCTCGTCGCCCCGAGCCTGACCGCGCTACTGGCCCTGGTCGTCTCCGTCCCGATGCTCCTGCTCGGCGTCGGCGGCCTGTGGCTGGCGGCCGCCCTGATCCCACCCGCCGGGACCGGCCGACCCGACACGCCCGTCGCCAGGCCCGGAATCCTGGCCGAGTTCGCCGACGGAGTGCGCGAGGCACGCCGTCACCCCTGGTTCCTCGCGGGCCTGGCCGCGCTGACCGCCGTCATCGCCACCGGATACTCGGCCACCGGCGTGGTCCTTCCACTGATCAGCCGCGACCGCTACGGCACCGAGGCCGTGCTCGCCGCCGCCATGACCGCGTACACCCTCGGCGCGCTCGCCGGGGCCGTGGTGATCGGGCGGTGGCGCCCGCCGGCACCGGGCTGGACCGCCCTGGCCGGGCTCGCCCTGTACGGGCTCGTACCGCTCAGCCTGCTCCTGCCGGTGCACCCCGTGCTGGTCGTCTCCGCCTACGTGCTCGCCGGACTCGGCATCGAACTGTTCAACGTCCCCTGGTTCACCGCCACGCAGCGTGAGGTCGAGCCGACGAAGCTCGCCCGGGTGTCCTCGCTGGACTTCCTCCTGTCCTACGGGCTCGCGCCTGTCGGTCTGGCGCTCATCGCTCCCGCGATCGACCGTTTCGGCGCGGTCGGCGTCCTGGCCGTGTGTGCCGTGGTGTGCTTCGCCGCGCCCGCCGCCGCGGCGCTGGTGCCGTCCTCGCGCCGGTTCAGCGTGCGGCCATGAGCGCCGACTGCGGGGCTGATCGGCCGAGGCGGCCGCTACGGACACCCGAACCGGTGCTGTCGGTCCGGTTCGGCATGGCGGTCCGGGGTGTCGCCACATGCTGGGAGGGCCGAGGCGAGGCGAGGAGGCGGCGATGACGGACGCGACGGTGTCGGACCTGGTGGTGGCCCGGTTGGCGGACTGGGGCGTGGGCCGGGTCTTCGGCTACTCCGGCGACGGCATCGACGGGCTAATGGGCGCGCTGCGCCGCGCCGGGCGGCCGGAGTTCGTGCAGGCCCGGCACGAGGAGACCGCAGCGCTCATGGCCTGCGGCCACGCGAAGTACACCGGCGGGCTGGGGGTGTGCCTGTCCACCCAGGGGCCGGGCGCGGTGCACCTGCTCAACGGCCTCTACGACGCCCGGCTGGACTCCCAGCCGGTGCTCGCGATCGTCGGACAGCAGGTGACGTCGGTACTGGGCAGCGGCTACCAGCAGGAGATCGACCTGGTCCGCCTCTACGACGACGTGTGCGCCCAGTTCGTGCAGACCGCGTACACGCCCGAGCAACTGCCGATGCTCCTCGACCGCGCGATCCGCACCGCGCTGGCCACCCGCAGCCCGACCTGCGTGATCCTGCCGCACGACGTACAGACCGCCCCCGCCCCCGACCCGCGGGCCCACGAGCACGGGATCATGGTGACCAACCCCGGGCTGCCGGTGCCCGAGCTGCGTCCCCGCGCGGAGGACCTGCGGGCCGCCGCCGACCTGCTCGACGCCGGCCAGCGGGTGGCGATCCTGGTGGGGCAGGGCGCCCGGGCCGCCGCCGGCGAGGTGGTCGAGCTGGCCGAGGCGCTCGGCGCGGGAGTGACGGCGTCGCTGCTGGGCAAGCCGGTGCTCGACGAGTCGCTGCCGTTTCACACCGGCGTGATGGGACACCTCGGCAGCACCGCCAGCAGCGCCCTGATGAGCGGGTGCGACACGCTGCTCATCGTCGGCAGCAACGACCCGTGGTCGGAGTTCTACCCGGCGCCGGGACAGGCCCGGGCGGTGCAGATCGACATCGACGGCCGGCGCCTCGGCATGCGCTATCCGGTGGAGGTGCCGCTGCTCGGCGACGCCGCCGAGACCATCCGGGCCCTGCTGCCACTGCTCACGCCCCGGTCCGACCGGAGCTGGCGGCAGCGCGTCGAGGGCGAGGTGACCCGGTGGCGCGACATCGCCCGCCGGCGGGCGACCGCCGAGGCCGAGCCGCTCAATCCGCAGTACGTCGTGCACGCCCTCACCGACCGGCTGCCCGGGGACGCGCAGGTGTCGGTGGACGTCGGCTCGGTGACCTACTGGTACGCGCGGCACCTGCGGCTGCCCGTCGGTGTCGACGCGCACCTGTCGAGCACGCTGGCCTCGATGGGTTCGGCGCTGCCGTACGGGCTGGCGGCGAAGCTCGCCGAGCCGCACCGGCCGGTGGTGGCCCTCGCCGGGGACGGTGCCATGCAGATGAACGGGCTCGCCGAGCTGCTCACCGTCGCCCACCGGTGGCGGGACTGGGCGGACCCCCGGTTCGTGGTGCTGGTGTTGCACAACCGCGATCTCGCCGAGGTGAGCTGGGAGCAGCGGGAGATGGAGGGCGATCCCCGCTTCGTCGACTCCCAGCGCCTGCCGGACGCCCCGTACGCCCGCTGGGCCGAGCTGCTGGACCTGCACGGCGTCCGGGTCACCACGCCGGCCGAGGTCGACGCCGCCTGGGACCGGGCCCTGTCGGCGGACCGGCCGACGCTCATCGAGGCGATGGTGGATCCGGCGATCCCCCTGCTGCCGCCCGCCCAGCCGTACGAGAAGGTCGCGACCATGTACGAGGCGCTCGGTCGGGAGGACACCGACGTGGGCCGGCGGGCGCTGGCGCACCTGCGCCGGGAACGGGCCACCGAGGGCTTCGACGACCCGCGGTGACGGCGGGACAGGTGTGCCGACCTGTGCAGTCGGCTTCGGTGCTGCACTCCGACTGCCGGGACCGACTTCGTGTGGGTGGAGCGCCCTGAACCGGCCTCCGGGGCGGCGTCGCGGGGACGAGCATGGGCGGCATGGGGCTGCGGGGAGGTGACGGTCGGGACCTGTTGGAACGCCGCGAGGACGTGCGGCAGGCGAACTTCCTGGAACTCTTCGTCGACCTGGTGCTGGTGTTCGCCCTCGCGGGGGTGGTCGAACGGGTGATGCAGGACGTCACCGCGGGCGATCCGCTCGTGCGGTGGCGGTCGCTGGCGTACCTGCTGGTCCTGGCCATGCCGCTGATCTGGTTGTGGATCACCACCGCGCACATCACCAGCTGGTTCGACCCCCGCCGCCGCAAGATCCAGTTGATCGTGCTGGCCAGCGCGTTCGGCCTGCTGCTCATGGCCTCGTCCCTGCCGTACGCGTTCGACAGCCGGGGCTGGGCGTTCGTGCTGCCGTACCTGCTCCTGCAATGCGCCCGCCCACTGGTCCTCCTGCCCGGCCTGCACGGGCACGCCCTGCGCGACCTCTACGTCCGCTCGGTGCTGTGGTGCAAGGCCGGGGCGACGTTCTGGATCGCCGGCGCGCTGGTCAGCGGCGTTGCCCGGGCCACCCTCTGGGGGGTCGCGGTGACGGTGGACATCGTCGCCGCGCAACTGCGCTGGCCACTACCCCGCCGGGCCCGGCCACCCATCAGCGCGTGGGCCATGGACAGCAACCGCCACCTACCCGAGCGCTACCAGCAGTTGCTGATGATCGCCCTCGGGGAGACCGTCCTGGCCGCGGGCATCACCTTCACCGAGCAGCCGGCCACCGCGGCCACGTCGGCGGCGCTGGTGGTGGCGTACCTGTCGACGGTGCTGCTCTGGCGGATCTACTTCTACCGCTCCGGGCAGGTCCTCAGCGACGCGGTCGCCGCCGCCAGGGACCGGCTGGCCGCCGGTCGCGCCACCGGCATCGCCCACGTCGTGATGGTGGTCGGGATCGTCACCACCGCCGTCGGCTACGAGATCGTCCTGAAACAACCCGGGGGGCGGCCGGAACCGGTGTGGCTCGCGGTGGTCCTCGGCGGTCCGGCGCTGTTCCTCTACGGCCGCATCCGCCTGGAACGGGTCGTGTTCGACCGGCTGTCGATCCGCCGGGTCGTCGCCATCGCCACCCTCGCGGCGGCTGCCGTACCCCTGTATCTCGCCCCGCCGCTGGTCGCCGCCGTCGTGGCCGCGCTCGTGCTGCTCGGTGTCGCCCTGGCCGACGCCAGCCACGCCGCCCGCCGCCCGCCCGAGCAGCCCTCGCCGGCGCACTGAAGAACCCGATCCCTCGGGCTCGACTCGTACGGCGACCACGGCGGCCCTCAGGGGCAGTGCCGCCAGGCGATGGCGAACAGGTCCGGGTCGCCGAAGTTTCCCGACTTGAGCAACAGGGCGAGGGCGGGGCCGCCCTCGGGAACCATCCACGGCAGGCCGGGGCCGGCCGCCGGTCCGACCCGCAGCGTGCCGAGGTCGAGTGCCCGGACCACCGCGCCCGACGTCTCCCCGCCGGCCACCAGGAGGCGGCGGACCCCGAGGGTGTCCACCGCGCGGCGGGCGATCTCCGCGGTGGCCGCTTCCAGCAGCGCGGCGGCTCGCCCGGAGCCGAGCCGGGACTCGTACCGTGCGACCTGCTCCGGGTCGGCCGAGGAGGTGACCAGGACGGGCCCGGGCGTGTCCCGGTACGCCCGGGCCACGGCGTCGACCACGGCGTCGACCGTCTCCGGTAGACCGGTGTCGAGGTCGACCGGGGACAGGGCGACCCGGGGCCCGGGGAACGCGTCCACCTGCTCCCGGGTGCGCGTGGAGCAGCTGCCGGAGAGGATCAGCCGCCGGCCCTCCGGCACCGTCGGCACGGCCCGCGCGGTGACCGCGTCGCCCGGGCCGGCGCCGGCCGTCGAGGATCGCGCCCCCGCCCCGGAGACCCGCGCGAGCGCGGCGGCCAGCCCGGCGGCACCGCCCACCAGCAGCCCGTCCGGCGTCGCCAGCAGCGCCGTGGCCAGCGTGTCCAGGTCGCCGTCGGCGAGGGCGTCGACGATCACGTGCCGGGCGCCGGCCCGACGGGCGGCCCCGATCGCGGCGGCGACGGCGGCGGGGCCGGCGGTGACCGTGGCCCGGTCGACGAGCGTGACCCCGCCCTCGGCCTGGCGGGAGAGCACCCGCACGAGGTCGGGGTCGCGCATCGGGGTGAGCGGGTGGTCCCGCAGCGGCGACTCGGACAGCAGTTGCCGGCCGACGAAGAGGTGTCCCTGGTAGACCGTGCGGCCCACCCGCGGCGTGGCCGGCGTGCCCACGGCGACGGCGTCCCCGACGAGGCCGACCAGGGCGTCCGCCACCGGGCCGATGTTGCCCGCGTCGGTGGAGTCGAACGTCGAGCAGTACTTCTGGTAGAGGGTGGTGCAGCCGGCGTCGAGCAGCCACCGCGCCGCGGCGAGCGACTCCGCGACGGCCTGGTCGCGCGGTGCGGTCCGGGACTTCAGCGCCACGACCACGCAGTCGCTGGCGGGCGGCGGCGCCGTGGGGCGGCCCACCACCACGACCGCCGACCCACCCGCCTCGCTCACCGCGTCCGCGAGGTCGCAGGCCCCCGTGAGGTCGTCGGCCACGGCACCGAGCCAGGGCCCGGTCACGTCCCGGCCGCCCGGCTGGCGCTGGCCGCCGGCCGGGACGCCGGGACGGCCGTCCCGGCGTCCAGCGGCGCGACCACCACCTCCCGGCAGGTCGCCCGCAGCAGCGCGAGCTGGTCGGCGTCCGTCCCCGCGTCGACGACGACCGTGTCGACCGCCGCCAGGTCCAGGAACCGCATCGGAGCGTGCGCCGCCAGCTTGCCGTGGTCGAGCAGCAGGACCACCCGGCGGGCGATGCGGGCCATCGCCCGCTTGATCTCGGCGTCCGCGGCGTTGGCGGAGTAGACCCCCGTCGGTCCGGCGGCCGTCGCGGAGAGCACGGCCACGTCCACCGCCAGGTCCTCCAGGCTGCCACGGGTGACCGGCCCGGTGAATGAGCAGGTCGCGCGGTGGTAGGCACCGCCGAGGGAGATCAGTTCGAGGTCCTCGCGCCCGGTGCACGCCAGGATCACCGGTATCGAGTGGGTGACGACGGTGAGGCCGCCGGGCAGCCGGGCGGCGAGGGCCGCGACCGTGGTGCCGGCGTCGAGGGCCACCACCGCGCCCGCCGGTACGAGCGGCACGGCGGCCCGGCCGACCGCTTCCTTCTCCGCCGTCGCGGCATCCCTGCGCTGCTCGAACGGGACGCCGTACGCCGGCACGGGGGCGCTCGCGCCACCGGCGACCCGGTTCACCAGTCCCTGGGCGGCCAACTGCCGCAGGTCACGGCGGATGGTCATCTCCGACACGCCCAGCTCGGCCGCCGCGTCGGTCGAGGAGACGTAGCCGGCCTCGGCCGCCCGGCGCAGGAGTTCGCGACGCCGCTCGGGAGCCTGCGTGTAGCGCACCGGTCCATCCAAGTGCGACCCCACCTGTTTGTCAATCGCCGAACATCGACCTTGACCCGTTCGTTCGAAACCGAACAGAATGGCCCCGTGAATGGCGCCACGCGTCCCACCGACGCGGCCGAGGCCGACCCGCCGGAGGCTCCGCGTGGCGGCCCCTCGGACGGGGCCTGCCTGAGCGTGGGCATCGACGTGGGGACCACCAACACCAAGGTGGCCCTCGTGGCGATCGACGGCTCCGCCGTCCGGGTACGCGCCGTCGCCACCGCCCCCACTCCCCCGCCCGACTCCGTGCGGCGCGTGCTGGTCGGCCTGCTCCGCCAGGTGCTGGACGGGTCGCCGGCGCCGGACGCCGTGGGCATCGCCTCGATGGCCGAGACCGGCGTGCCGCTCGACGCGACCGGAGCTCCACTCGGCGCCTGGCTGCGCTGGGACGGCCACCGGGCCGGGACCGAGGCCGACGGGCTGTCCCGCCGCCTCGGCTGGACGCACCTCGTCGCGGCGACGGGGGTACGGCCCAGCGCCAAGGTCCCGCTGGCCACCTGGGCGTGGCTGCGGACCAACCGGCCGGACGAGTCGCGGGCCATGGCGTCCTGGGCGGGCGCGGCGGACCTCGTCTGCCTGCTGCTCACCGGCCACCTGACGACCGACCACACGCTGGCCGGGCGGACCATGGCGTACCGGCTGCCCCGGCCCGGTCAGCCGGTGCCGGAGTCCTTCGACACCGACCTGCTGGCCGAGGTGGGCCTGCGACCGGAGCAGCTGCCGACCGTCGTGCCGCCGGACACGTTCGCCGCCACCGTCCGGGACCCGGCCTTCGTGGACGCCGGACTGCGGTCCGGGACACCGGTGGTGGTGGCGGGCCACGACCACGCCGTCGGCGCGTACGCCTGCGGGGTGCGGGAGCCGGGCGACGTCGCGAACTCGCTCGGTACGGCCGAGGCGGTGCTCTCCGTCGTCGCCGGTTGCCCCGACCCGGTGGCGGTGGCCCGGGCCGGCATGAGCACGGTCGTCCCGGTGGCCGGCCGGCACCGGGCGATCCTCGCCGGCTCGTCGAGCGCCGGAGCCACCATCGCCTGGTGGCTGGCCCACGAGTCGGGCGGCGTCCCGGCTGCCGAGCTGTCCGCCCAGGTGCTCGGCCGCGGTGACCGGCCCACCGACGTGATCGTCCTGCCGTACCTGTCCGGGCGGCAGGCCCCGGCGCCCGACCCGCGCGCCCGGCTGCGGGTCCTCGGGCGACGCCCCACGCACACACCGGCCGAGCTGGCCCGCGCGATGTTCGAAGGGCTGTGCCTGCAGACCCGGTGGATGCTGCACGAGCAGGCCCGGCTCGCCGGCGGGCCCGCCGATGCGGCGGTGACCCTGTTGGGTGGGGCCGGCGCGGCCAACCCCGCCTGGGTCCGGGTCAAGGCCCACGTCCTGCCCGCCGGGCTGCGGGTGGTGCCGGCGGCGCAGCCGGTGGCCGCGGGCGCGGCGATCGTCGCCGCCGTCCGGGCGCACCGGGCCGGGCCGGCGGCCCCCGCGCTGGCCTGGCAGCCGGGACCGGCGGTCGCGGGCGCCGGCCGCGACTACGACGCGCCGTTCGCCAGGTTCGTGACGGCCGCGACCGGCGCCGGGGCGGCCGACGACGATTCGCGAGGAGAAGAGGTCAGATGACGGGATCGGAGAGCGCGGCGCCCACCCTGGACGCCATCGCGCGGCCGGCGGGCGGGTTCGCGATGGTGGCGATGGACCAGCGGGAGAGCCTGCGGACGATGTTCGCCGAGGCCGGCGCCGGCCGGCCGGACCACGCCGGGATGGTCGCCTTCAAGACCGCGGTGGCCCGCGCGCTCGGCCCGCTGGCCTCCGGGTTCCTCATCGACCGGACGACCGGCCTCGATCAGATCCGCCGCGACGGGCTGCTGCCCGCCGGGTGCGGGCTGATCCTCGCCGCCGACGCCCTCGACCAGGAGCCCGGCCAACCGGTCGAGGACACCCGGCTCGACGAGGTGGTCGCCGCGCCGGAGTTCGACCTCACCGGCGTACGGGCGATCAAGCTGTTGCTGCTCTGGCGCCGCGACGCGCACCGCGAGCAACGCGTCGAACTGGCCCGGCGGTTCATCGGCCTGGCCGCGGAGCGCGACGTGCTCTCGGTGCTGGAGCCGGTGGTCCGGGCCACCCCCGAGGAACTGTCCGCCGGCCGGTGGGACCCGGACGCGGCGATCATCGAGGCGGCCCGGGAACTCTCCCCGCTGCGCCCCAGCCTCTACAAGGCGCAGGTGCCGCGGCAGGGCCGGGGCGCGACCGACGAACTCCGGCGGGCGTGTGAGGACCTCGGCTCCGCCGTCACCGGCCCCTGGGTGGTGCTGTCCCAGGGCGTGCACCGCGACGACTTCCTCGGCGCGGTACGGGCCGCCTGCCAGGGCGGCGCCAGCGGCTTCCTCGCCGGCCGGGCGCTGTGGAGCGACGTGGTGGGCCGCCCCGACGTGGACCGGGCACTGGCCGAGATCTCCGTGCCCCGCCTCGAACGGCTCGTCGAGGTGGTCGACCGGGAGGCGACGCCGTGGCGGAGGGCGTGACCGCCGACCCCGGCACGGTCGGCCTGCTGCACACCGTTCCCGCGCTGGCCGCGACGTTCGACGACCTGCTGCGCGCCTCGACCGCGACGCCCCGCCGGATCCACGTCGCCGACGCCTGGCTGCTGGACATCGCACGCCGGGAGGGCGTCACGCCGGCCGTCCGGGACACCGTGCTCGCGCACCTGCGCAGCCTGGAGTCGGTCGGGGTCGACGCCGTCCTGGTCACCTGCTCCTCCATCGGCGAGGCGGCGGAGGCCGCGGCGGGGCGGGTGCGCGTTCCGGTCGTACGGGTGGACGCGGCGATGGCCGACGAGGCGGTCGCCGTCGCCGCCGGCCCCGGGGCGCGGGGACGCGTCCGCGTGCTCGCCACCCTCCCGTCCACGCTCGGGCCGACCGGACGGCTCGTCGAGCGGGCGGCCCGCAGCGCCGGCCGGCCCGTGGAGGTGACCGCGGAACTGGTGGCGGACGCCGCCGAGGCGCAGGACCGCGGCGACCGGGACCGCGTGGACAGCCTCGTCGCGGCGGCCGTCGCCCACGCCGCGGCCGGCGCGGACGTGGTCGTGCTGGCCCAGGCGTCCATGGCCCGCGCGGCGGCGCTGGCCGACGTCGCGGTGCCGGTGCTCAGTTCGCCGCACGGCGGCGTGGCCGCGCTGTTGCGTGTCCTGTCCGACCGGCCGGACTGATCCGCCGACACCTCCGAGGAAGTGACCGATGACGACGCACCGCTTCCCGCCCGGCTTCCTCTGGGGCGCGGCGACCTCCGCGTACCAGATCGAGGGCAGCCTCGACGCCGACGGGCGGGGGCCCTCGGTGTGGGACACCTTCGCCGCGCGGCCGGGCACCGTCGAGGGCGGCGGCGACGGCTCGCGGGCCTGCGACTCGTACCGGCGGT
Organism: Micromonospora sp. NPDC047812; assembly: GCF_040704175.1. Taxonomy (NCBI): domain Bacteria; kingdom Bacillati; phylum Actinomycetota; class Actinomycetes; order Micromonosporales; family Micromonosporaceae; genus Micromonospora; species Micromonospora sp. NPDC047812. The sequence continues at coordinate 78,645 of NZ_JBEYRY010000004.1, forward strand.
GGGACCGCGACGTGGAGCTGGTCGCCGGGCTCGGCCTGGGCGCGTACCGGTTCTCGGTCTCCTGGTCCCGGATCGTGCCGCAGGGTCGCGGCCGGGTCGAGCCGCGCGGCCTGGACCACTACGAGCGGTTCGTCGACGCGCTGCTCGCCCGCGACGTGACGCCGGTCCTCACGCTCAACCACTGGGACATGCCGGAGGCGCTGATGGCCGACGGCGGTTGGGTGGGCCGCTCCAGTGTGGACGCGTTCGCCGAGTTCGCGGCGGCGGTGGCCGACCGGCTCGGCGACCGGGTGCACTGGTGGATCACCCAGAACGAGCCGTGGATCATCGCGCTGCTGGGCTACCAGCTCGGCCTGCACGCCCCCGGCGTCCGGGACCTGCGCGCGTCGGTCGCGGCCGGTCACCACGTCCTGCTCGGGCACGGCGCGGGCGCCGACGTGATCCACGCCCGCGCGCCACGGGCGCGGGTCGGCTGCGCGCTGAGCCTGTTCCCGTGCGACCCGGCCAGCGACGACCCGGCCGACCTCGCCGCCGCCCGGGGCTCGGACGGGTACGTGAACCGGTGGTACCTCGACCCGCTGCTCGGCGACGGCTACCCGGCCGACATGTGGGCGCACTACGAACGGGCCCTGGGTGGCGGCCTCGACGACATCATCCGGCCCGGCGACGCCGAGCTGATCGGTGGCCGCAGTGACTTCCTGGGCGTCAACTACTACACCCGCCGGGTCATGGCCGCCGCGCAGCCGGGCCCCGGGCGCCCCTTCCCGTGGCGGGTGGTGGGCCCCTCTGGTGACGTGACCCGCACCGACGAGGGCTGGGAGGTGGCCCCGGACAGCCTGCGCGACCTGCTGATCCGGTTGCACCGCGACCACCCCGGGGTCCCTCTGATGATCACGGAGAACGGGGCGGTGTACGGCGACACCCCCACCCACGACGGGCTGGTGCACGACCAGCGGCGCATCGACTTCCTGCTCGGCCACCTGCGGGCGGTGCGTGAGGCCGTCGACGCGGGCGCGGAGGTGGTGGGCTACCTGCACTGGTCGCTGCTGGACAACTTCGAGTGGGCGCTCGGCTACCGCCCCCGGTTCGGCCTCGTGCACGTGGACTACCCCTCCGGCCGGCTGACCGTGAAGGACTCCGGCAGGGTGTACGCCCGCATCGCCGCCACCGGCCAGCTTCCCGACGCCCGCCCCACCGTGCCGCCGTTCGGCTGACATCGAAGGAGAACTCCCATCAAGCTCACCTCTGGGCCCGGCACCCACACCGTCACGGCTGCCGGCTACGTGTTGCAGGTACGCGCTCCGCAGCGGCTCGCCGTCCTGGCCGACGCGGACGGCCGGATCTGGTCCCGGCTGAGCCTGCTGGCCTCGGTGGACCGGGTCGACCTGGCGGACGAGTCGTACGACTTCGGCGAGCCGGTGGTGTCCGCCGGGCGGTGCGACGGCGAGGACGTCGTCGAGGTGGAACTGGCCTGCCGGAGCACCGCGTGGACGGCCAAGTCGGTCCGGCTCCGCTGCTTCGCCGACCGAATCGAGGCGTCGGTCAGCGTCACCGGCTCCGGCACGCTCGGCGACGTCCGGCTGCTGGGCGGCCGGGCGGTCCTGCCGAGCGGGGCGTGCGGCACCTTCCGTTCCTCGACCGACTTCGCCTCGGTGTTCAATCCCACCCCCACCGAGCCGGTCCAGGTCGTGCGGCCGGCCTCCGCCGGCGCCGCCCTCGGGGTCGTCGGCGACGCCTCGGCCGGACGGCTGCACGCCGTCTTCTCCCCGCCGCCGCTGTTCCTGGCGTTCGGGCGGGAGACCGCCCGGCACGCCACCCACGTCCCCGACGGTGGCTGGCTCACCGCGGGAGTGCGGGGCCGCGTCGCCGACCTGCGCTTCACCGAGCTGAGGTACGTCCCGCTGGACGGCGGCTTCCTGCTGGAACTCGACTACGACGGGCACACGTGCGTCGACGGGTCGTTCGAGAGCCCCGCCGTCGTGCTCCGGCCGGCGGCCGACCCGTGGCAGGGCCTGGCGACGTACCGGGCGGACCTGGTGGAGCGCGGCTTCGCGCCCGCCGCTGCGGCCACGCCCCGGGCCGGCTGGTGGACCGAGCCGATCTTCTGCGGCTGGGGCGCGCAGTGCGCCGCCGCGCCCATCCCGGGCCAGCCCATGTCGTACCCGTACCACCTGTCGGAACTCGGGCCGGCGCTGGTGCCGGACGGCCTGCCGATCGCCTTCGACCTGGCCCGTCAGGACCGCTACGACGGCTGGCTCGGCCGGCTCGCGGAACACGGCGTCGTCCCGGGCACGGTGGTGATCGACGACCGCTGGCAGCTGGCGTACGGCACCGCCGAGCCGGACCCGGCCCGCTGGCCCGACCTGCGGTCCTGGATCGACCAGCGGCACGCCGCCGGCCAGCGGGTGCTGCTCTGGTGGAAGGCGTGGGACCCGACCGGCCTGCCGGCGGCGGAATGTGTGACCGACCCGGGCGGGCGGCCGGTAGCCGTCGACCCCGGCAGCCCCGCGTACCTCGACCGGCTGGCCCGGATCGTGACCGGGCTGCTCGGCCCGGACGGCCTGGACGCGGACGGCTTCAAGATCGACTTCACCCAGCGCGCGCCGACCGGTCGGGGGCTGCGGCGACCGGGCGCCCCGGCCGACGCCCCGTGGGGGATCGCCGCGCTGCACCGGATGCTGGAGACGCTGTACCGGGCGGCGAAGGCGGTCAAGCCGGACGCTCTCGTCGTCACCCACACGCCGCACCCCGGCTTCGGCGACGTCTGCGACATGATCCGGCTCAACGACATCCTCGAACGCGACCCGGCCGGCGGGGTCGTCCCGGCCGTCGACCAGCTCGCCTTCCGGCACGCCGTGGTCGCGGCGACGATGCCCGGCCACCTCGTCGACACCGACCAGTGGCCGATCGCGGACCGGGCGGAGTGGCACGCGTACGTCGAGGCGCAACGCCGGCTCGGCGTACCGGCGCTCTACTACGCCGAACGCATCGACCGCTCCGCCGAGGAGCTGACCGGGAACGACCTGGCCCTGGTGGCCCGCACCTGGCGGGACTACCGGGCCGGGCGGGAGACGGCCGGCGACGCTCCGGAGGCGACCGCGCGCCGGGCGCTGGAGGTCGGATGACACACCGGCCGAGGTGGTCGTGTACCTGAACCTCATCGTCCCGGCCTGCGTCTCCGCCTCGCACGTGGCGTTCTCGTCGATCCGGACGGAGGTGCAGTACCCGATGCTGGGGCACGTCGCCGGGTTGGCCGCCACGCTGGCGCTGCGCGACGGCCGCCCCGTGCAGTCGGTGGACACCCGGCTGCTACAGCGACACCTCCGGGACGCGGGGCAGGTCCTCGGGCTGTGACGCCCCGCGCTGCCGGTTGGCGGCCGGGCCCGTCGTGACCGTGCCCGGCCGCTCCCCCGCGGCGGGCGCGGGACGGCCCCGGGCCGCGCAGGCGTCCAGCGCGGCCACGACCAGTGCCCTCCCCTCGGCGGTCATCAGCCACGGCGCCAGGCCGTCCGCGCCCAGGAACACGCCGACCCGCGGCGCGGGTGCGACGGTCCCGTCCGGCAGTCGGGCACCGCGCGGGTAGCGGAACAGGGCCGGGCGGTTCTCGTCCACGACCAGCGCCACGACCTGCGCCTCCGGCCCGACCTCGGCGACCGTCAGCTTGGCCGGTCCCCGGTAGACCGACACCACGTCGTCGAGCCCGGCGGCGGCGGGGTCGGCCGGGTCCACGATCCGCACCCGGTCGCGGGCCAGCAGCACCTCGCTGTGCCGGGCGAGCCCGAGCGGGACGAGGCCGTGCCAGGCCAGCAGCGGTGCGCCGGCGTGGGCGACCGCCTCGATCGCCGGTCCGTCGGCGCCCCGGGTGACGACGACGAGCGACGCCGCCGCGACCTCGTCGGGGCCCGGAGCGTGCTGCCGGCACACCGCGTACCCCCGCTCGCCGAGCAGCGCGGCGACGGCCTCGTCCCCGGCGGTGCGGCGCTCGCCGGTGACCAGCAGTGCCACCGGCCGACCGTCGGCGCGGGCGGGGCGGCCGGCCGCGTCCCGCTCCGCCTGTCCGGCCGGCCCCGGACCCGGCCGGCCGGCGCGGTCCAACACCTCCCGCACGAACGGCGGGACGACCGCACGCAGGACGTCGGCGTAGTGGCTCTCGGCCCGCGCGAGGGCCCGCCGGGTGTCCTCGACCGCGTCGGCGGTTCGGGCGGCGGTCGCGGTGTCCAGCAGGCGGACGGCCGCCAGTCCCGCCGCCGCCATGTCGGCGCCCGCGACGAGCCACGGGCGCAGGGCCGCCACCAGGAGCTCCGGCTCGGCCGCCGCGCGGCACGCCCGGGCCAACCCGGTGAGGCGCCCGGTCAGCACCCCGGCGGCGCCCGGCCGCCCGGCGAGGGTGTCGGTCACCGCACGGACCAGTTCGGCGTCCGGTTCGGCGCTCGGCGGCCAGGAGCCGCACACGCCGACCAGCGGCGCCAGGTGCTCCGCTCCGGCCCCGGCCACCGCGTCCAGCGCCCGCCGGGCGGACACCGCCGGATCGTAACCATCCGGGTCGCGGGCCCAGTCGGCCACCGACGTCAACGGGATCCGGGACGGCACGGCCTGGATCATCGGGTTGGCGAGCACCCCGGCCAGCGGCGAGCCGGCCAGCTCGGTGGTGCGCCCGGTGAGCGGGCCGAGGAAGAGCCGGCTCGGCTCGAAGTCGTTGACCGGGAAGTTGTCCCACAGCATCAGGCGGCGCCGGTAGCTGGCGGCGGCCCGGTCGACGTCCGACCGGCTCACCTCGCCCACCACGATGTCGTGCCCGGTCCAGGCCACCACCACGTCCGGCGGGGCGGTCGCGGCGAACCGCCGGCGGTAGGCGGTCTCCTCGACCCCGGCGTAGTCCGTGGGGCAGACCAGCAGCGGCTCCCGGATGCCACGGGGCGTCAGGAACTCCGCCACGAACCGGGTGCACGTCTCGCCGTGCGCGGCGCCGGTCGCCCCGGCGCCGGGCCACCGGTCCACCTCCTCGGGCCGGGTCAGTTCGGCCGGTACGTCGTCGAAGAACAGGGCGAACGAGTCCACCCCGGCGTCGTGCAACTGGGCGGCCTTCGCGGCGAGCGCCTGGTAGTCCACCTCCTCGGCGAAGCGCATCGACAGGCCGGGGCTGATCGCGTACGTGAAGCGGATGCCCAGCGTACGGGCGGTCTCCGCCAGCTCGGCGAGCCGGGCGAGGTCGGGTGCCGGGTACCGGTGCCGCCAGCGGGCCCGGTGGTAGGGGTCGTTCTTCGGGGCGTAGACGTACGCGTTCAGGCCGACGCGGGCGGAGAACTCCAGGTGCGCCATGCGCTCGGCGTGCGACCAGGGCGGGCCGTAGAAGCCCTCGACGGTGCCGCGGATGGACAGGACGGGGGGCGGTTGACCATCCGGGGAGAGGGTGGGAGCCGACATTCTGGGAACGTTATCAGTAGGTCTTTCCCTTATGAACCAACGCTTATCTTGGTGCGAATATTGAATCTTCCCCGAGGGCTATGGGATCGATACCATCCCGCACATGACCGAGTCGCGTGTAGCGGAGATAGCGCCCGGCGTCTTCCGGGTCACGGACACCTGCAACGTCTACGTGGTGCGCTCGCCGGAAGGACCGCAAGGACCGGACGGCGCGACCGGCCGGGACGGCGCCTCGGCCCCGCGCACCGCCTTCGCCGTCGACTTCGGCTCCGGTCTCGCACTCGACCACCTGGCCGAGATGGGGATCGACCGGATCACCGACGTCCTGATGACCCACCATCACCGCGACCAGGGGCAGGGCCTGCCGCTGGCGGTGGCCGCGGGCATCCGGATCCACGTGCCGCCGGTCGAGCGGGACCTGTTCGCCGACGTGGAGGGGATGTGGCAGGCGCGCACCCTCCACAACGACTACAACCTGCGGCAGGACAGGTTCTCGCTACTGGAGTCGGTACCGGTGCACGACGTGGTGCCCGAGTACCGGCGCCGCACGTACGCCGGAACCACCGTCGAGGTGGTGCCCACGCCCGGCCACACCACCGGGTCGGTGACCTACCTCGTCGAGCGCGACGGCCGTCGCCTGGCGTTCACCGGCGACCTGGTCTACGCCCCGGGAAAGGTCTGGTCGCTGGCCGCCACACAGTGGTCGTACACCGACAACGAGGGCCCGGCGATGACCGTGCTGAGCTGCTATCAGCTCATGGAGCGCGACCTCGACCTGCTGCTGCCCTCGCACGGCGAGCCGATGGACGAGCCGCGGACGGCCCTGGGCCTGCTCGCCACCCGGATGGGCCAGTACGTCGACTCGCGCCGCCCGTACCCCTGGGACCTGCGCGACCGGCTGGACAACCCGTTCACCGCGCTCACCGCGCACCTGCTGTTAAACCGGACCAGCAACTCGTGCAGCTACGTCCTGCTGTCGGAGACGGGCGCGGCACTCGTGATCGACTACGGCTACGACATGACCACCGGCCTGCCCTCGGGCACCGACCGGGCGTCGCGCCGCCCCTGGTTGGCCTCCCTGCCGGCGCTGCGGCGCAACCACGGCGTCACGTCGATCGAGGTGGCCCTGCCGACCCACTACCACGACGACCACGTGGCCGGCATGAACCTGCTGCGGGACGTGGCGGGCACCGAGATCTGGGCGCCGGAGAACGTGGCCGGGATCCTCGAGGCGCCCATGGTCCAGGACCTGCCGTGCACCTGGTACGACCCGATCCCGGTGGACCGGCGGCTCCCGCTGGGCGAGAGCTTCACCTGGCACGAGTACGAGATCATGGTCCACGAACTGCCCGGCCACACCCTCTACGCGGCGGCGTACGAGTTCGTGGTGGACGGAGTGACCGTGCTGGTCACCAGCGACCAGCAGGTCGGCACGGGAGTGCGCGGCGGCCCCCGCGAGGTCCTGAACTACCAGTACCGCAACCGCTTCCGCGTCGGCGACTACCGGGCGAGCGCCGAGCTGTACCGCCGGGTCGGCCCGGGGCTGATGGTCTCCGGGCACTGGTCGCCGCGCTGGGTCACCGACGACTACCTGGAGCTGTTGACCGAGGCGGGCGACGAACTCGTCCGGATCCACCGGGACCTGCTGCCGCTGGACGAGGGCGAGGTCGTCGCGGACGGCGTGCTCGCCCGAATTGCGCCGTACTACTCGCGGGCGCAGACTGGCACGGTCGCCCGCTTCGTCGTCAGCGTGAGCAACCCGCGACCCTCCGTCGAGAAGGCCGTGGTATGTCTTGTGCTGCCGGTAGGCTGGGTCGCTGTGCCGGACGTCGCGGCGATCTCGTTGCCCCCGCTCGGGCGGGGGGAGATAGAGGTCGAGGTGACGATGACAGGGCCGGCGCGACGACGGGCCCGGATGGCCGTCGATGTGAGTATCGGCGATCTCCACCTGGGTCAGCACGCGGAGGCACTGGTGGACGTGACGGAAGCTGGGTCGACGTGACGGAAGCGGGACAGGTGGCCGGATGAAGAGTGGGCTGACAGTGCCCGACGGGTTTCCTCCGGCACGTCGGCCTACCATCAGGGAGGTCGCCGAGACGGCAGGGGTGTCCCGGTCGACCGCCTCCCGGGCGTTGACCGGTCGCGGGTACGTCGCACCGGCGGTGCGCGACCGGGTCCGGGAGGTCGCCCGCAGCCTCGGCTACGTGCCCGACGCTACCGCCCGGCACCTGCGGCAGCAGGCCAGCCAGTCGATCGGCGTGCTGGTGTCCGACCTGAACAACCCGTTCTACGCGGGGCTCGCGGCCGGCATCGGCCAGCAGGCCCGCAAGCGGCAGTACACGATGATGCTGGCCGACGACGGCGGCTCTCCGGAGGTCGAGGCGGAGGCGGCCGAGGCGTTCGTGGCCCTGCGGGTGGCCGGGGTCATCGTCACCCCCGTGTCGGCGGAGATCAGCACCTACCTGGCCCGGCAGCGGATCCCGGTGGTGGAGGTGGACCGCCAGTTCTCGCTGGGCGCCTGCGACGCCGTCATGGTCGACAACGGCAGCGCCGCGCGGCAGGTCACCTCGCAGCTGCTGGAACTCGGCCACCGGCGCATCGCGATGGTGATCGACGAGATGCACTGGACCACCGGCCGGGACCGGCTCGCCGGCTACCGGGCGGCGTTCGCGGCGGCCGGCGTGCCGTTCGACGACTCGCTGGTGGTCACCGCCGGCTGGGACGTCGACGCCGCCCGGATCGAGGCACACAAGCTGCTCAGCCGGCCGGAGCCGCCGACCGCCGTGTTCGCCGCCAACAACGTCCTGGCCGAGGCCGTGTGGCGGGCCGCGACCGAGCTCAACCTCACCATCCCCGGTCAGCTCAGCCTGGTGTCCTTCGACGACGTCTCGTGGATGAGCCTGGTCCAACCCGGGGTGACCGCCGTGGCGCAGGATCCGGTGGCCCTCGGCGAGGCGGCCGTCTCCCAGCTCTTCGAGCGCATCCAGTCGCCGCACGCGCCGGTGCGCACCGTGCTGCTCTCGGCCACGGTCACCTCCCGCGGCTCGACGGCACCGCCCCCGCCGCGCTGAACCGCGCACCGACGGCACCATCCCGATCCACCCGGCACGCGCCCGGGCGCCCTGTCTTGACGGCGTCCGGGCTCACTCATAGGCTCTGTCTGGGATCGATCCCATAGACCGCCCGCCCTTCGGACGGCCGCCCCGGGGACCCCGCGGGCATCCCGCTGCACCACCCTCCGGGGCCGACCGAGAGGACTCCCATGACCGACGCTGACCGGTTCGCCCTGCCGCCCGCCGGCAGCCCGGGCCCGGTTCTGGCCCTCGACATCGGCGGCACGAAGCTGGCCGTGGGCGTGGTGACGGCCGACGGATCCAGCCACGGCCTGGTGGTGGAGCCCACCCGCCGGGAGGACGGCTGGCGCGTCGTGACACGGCGGCTCTTCGAGATGGGCCGCCGCGCCGTCGAACTCGCCGGCGTCGGGCCCGTACGGGCGGTGGGCATCGCCTGCGGCGGGCCGCTGGACGGGCCGTCCGGCAGGCTGCTGTCCCCACCGCACCTGCCCGGCTGGACAGACGTGCCCATCGGGCCGCTCGCGGCGGACGCGTTCGGGGTGCCGTTCGCGCTGCAGAACGACGCGACCGTCGGCGCCATCGCCGAGTACCGGTTCGGCGCCGGCCGTGGCACCACCACCATGCTCTACCTGACCGTCTCGACCGGAGTCGGCGGCGGCGCCGTCATCAACGGCACCCCGCACCGCGGCGCCGCGGGCAACGGCGGGGAGTTCGGGCACCTGACCGTGCACCGGGGCGGCCGGCGATGCGGCTGCGGACGACGGGGCTGCGTCGAGGCGTACGCCTCCGGCACGTCGATCGCCCAGCGCGCCCGCGAGGCCCTGGCCGGTGGCGCGGCCTCGTCGATGTCGGCGCTGCCCACGGTGACCGCCGCGGACGTCTCGGCGGCGGCCGCCGCCGGCGACCCGCTGGCCGTGCGGGTGTGGACCGAGACCGTCGACCTGCTCGGCGCGGCGGTCACCGACCTCGTGAACGTGTTCGAACCCGACATGGTGGTGCTGGGCGGGGGCGTCACCCGGGCCGGGGCCATGCTGATCGACCCGGTCCGCGCCCTCGTGGCGCGGGAGGCCATGGCGCCGGCGGCCCGCGCCGCCCGCGTCGTCCCGGCCGAACTCGGCGACCTGGTCTGCGTGGTGGGTGCCGGAGCCATCGGCCACGACCTGCTCGCCGAGGCCGATCTGGCCGGCGACATGACCCGGAACCTGCGAGTGGAGCGAGCCCATGTCTGACTGGTTGAAGACCCAACTGGACGACCACGTGGCCGTCGCCGAGGCGACCACCACACTGGCCGACGACATCCGGACGGTGGGCGAGCTCGTCTGTCACCGGCTCGCCCGCGGCGGCGTCGTCTACACCCTCGGCAACGGAGGCAGCGCCGCGGACGCGCAGCACCTCGCCGGCGAACTCATCGGCCGCTACAAGCGCGACCGCAGGCCACTGCCCGCGGTGACTTTGAGCACCGACGCCAGCGTGATGACCTGCATCGCCAACGACTACTCGTACGAGGACGTCTTCTCCCGCCAGGTGCGGGCGCTCGCCCGCCCGGACGACGTGGTCATCGCCTTCACCACCTCGGGGCGGTCCCCCAACGTCGTGGCGGCCCTCGCCGCCGGGCAGGCCGGCGGCGCCACGACGGTGCTGTTCGCCGGCGGCGACGGCGGTCCGGCCCGCATCCACGCCGACCACGCCCTGCTCGTGCCCAGCAAGAGCACCCAGCGGATCCAGGAGATGCACACCCTGATGTTGCACGTGATCAGCGAGATGGTCGACGCGTGGGCCGCCGGCGAGGAGCCCACGGCGTGACCGAGCCCGACCACCGCGACGGCACCGGCACCGGCACCACGCCATCGGCACCGCCGTCGGGCCCGACGGCGCAGCCGCCCCGGCAGCGGACGGCGGCGGAGGCCACCACCGGACGCCCGACGGCGCCGGTCGCCAACGCCCCCTCCGGCGACCAGCCGCCCGGCCTGCACCCCGCGCGCCGCCCGGCGGCGACACCGCAACGCACCCTGCACATGATCGGCAACGCCCACCTCGATCCGGTCTGGCTGTGGCCGTGGCAGGAGGGCTACCAGGAGACCCGGGCCACCTTCTGGTCGGCGATCCACCGGATGGAGGAGTATCCGGACTTCGTCTTCACCTGCAACCAGGTGGTGCTGCTGAGCTGGGTGGAGGAGTCCGACCCCGAACTGTTCGCCCGGATCCGGGAACGGGTCGCCGAGGGCCGCTGGCAGATGGTCGGCGGCTGGTGGGTGGAACCGGACTGCAACATGCCCTCGGGCGAGTCGTTCGTCCGGCAGGGGCTGTACGGCCAGCGCTATCTCAAGGAGAAGTTCGGCGTCACCGCCACGGTCGGCATGAACGTCGACCCGTTCGGGCACAACGGCATGCTGCCGCAGATCCTGCGCGGCCAGGGCATGCACGCGTACTGTTTCCTGCGGCCCGGCCCGCACGAGTCCCACCTCACCGGCACCGCCTTCTGGTGGGAGTCGCCCGACGGTTCCCGCGTGCTCGCCTACCGCATCCCGTTCGAGTACTGCAGCCCGCCCGGTGACGTGGCGGGGCAGACCGACAAGTCGCTCGGCGTGCTCGACCACGGCCTGGGCGACATGATGATCTACTTCGGCGTCGGGAACCACGGCGGCGGACCCACCCGGGCCAACATCGAGTCCATCCACCGCTACGACCGGATGGGCTCGTTCGGCCGGATGGTCATCTCCTCGCCGGCCCGTTACTTCGACGAGTTCGCCAAGAACCAGGGCGAAGAGGGGCTGGCGAAGCTGCCGGTCTGGCGGGACGACCTGCAGATGCACGCCCCGGGCTGCTACTCCGCGCATTCCGGGATCAAGCTCTGGCAGCGCCGCGCGCAGGCCGCGATCCTGTCCGCGGAGCGGTGGGCGGTGCTCGGCTCGACGCTGTTCGGGCTGGACTACCCCACCGACGACCTCGGCCGGGCCTGGCGGCAGATCCTGTTCAACCAGTTCCACGACGTCCTGCCGGGCTCCGCGATCGAGAGCGCGTACGACGACGCCCGCGACCAGCTCGGCGAGGCGGTGGCGGTCGCCAAGCGGATCATCACGCGTACGCACAACGTGATCGCCCGGCACGTCGACATCCCGCTGGTCGAGGGCACCCAGCCCGTCCTGGTCTTCAATCCCCATCCGTGGCCGGTGACGGCGCAGGTGGAACTCCAGTACGGCACCCAGCCCACCGGGGTGCACGTGGTGGACGCCGACGACCGCGTGACCCTCGCCCAGCGGACCCAGTCGGTGGCCACGACCGACGACAAGGGGCGCGGGGCGACGGTGTTCGAGGCGGTGCTGCCGCCACTGGGCTACCGGCTCTACCGGCTGCGGTCCGGCGCCGCGTCGGCGGACACGCCGGTCGGTGAGCGGCACGCGGGCACCCTGCGGGCCACCGACACGGTCCTGGAGAACGACCTGCTCCGGGTGGAGATCGACCCGGAGACCGGATGGCTGCGCGGGCTGCTCGACAAGCGGACCGGGGTGGACCTGGTGGCCGGCGCCCGGGGCGAGCACACCCAGATCTGCCAGGACCCGACGGACACCTGGGGCCACCGGGTCGTCTCGTACCGGTGGCCCGGGGCTCCCATGCGGACCAGCCGCGTCACCCTGCGCGAGGCGGGGCCGCTGCGCGCCCGGCTGCGGGTGGAGCGGGCGTGGAACCGTTCCACGATGGTCGAGGAGTTCATCCTCGGGCACCGCGACGACCACGTCGAGGTCCGGGTGACCCTCGACTGGCGGGAGCAGGCCCACCTGCTCAAGCTCTGCTTCCCGACGGCCGTGAGCGACCCGGTCGCCACCTACGAGATCCCGTTCGGCTCCATCGGGCAGCCGGTCGACGGCGGGGAGAACCCCGCACAGTCGTGGGTGGACGTCAGCGGCACGGTGGACGGCCGGCCCGCCGGGCTCGCGGTGGTCAACAACGCCAAGCACGGGTACGACGTCTCGCCCGGCGATCCCGACGGGGACACCCCGAGCATCGGCATCACGGCCGTACGCAGCCCCGTCTACTCCTGGCACGATCCGCGTCAGCTCGATCCGGACGGCTTCTACTCGTACCAGGACCAGGGGATCCAGTCCTTCCGCTACCTGCTCGTGCCGCACGGGGGCGACTGGCGGCAGGCCGGCCTGTTCCGGCGGGCGGCCGAGCTGGGCGCGCCGGTCCGGGCCATGTTGGAGAGCTTCCACCGGGGTCCGCTGCCCGCCCAGCAGAGCTACCTGTCCGACGGTGGTGACCAGGTGATGGTGACCGCCGTGAAGGGCCACGAGGACGGCGGCGGGGCCCCGGACCTGGTCGTCCGGGCGGTGGAGACCACCGGCCGGCCCGCCCGGGCCCGCATCGACCTGCCGGTGCTCGGGCGGGTCATCGAGGCCGACTTCGGTCCCAGCCAGCTCCGCACCTTCCGGGTGCCGGTAAACGGGGGCGCCGTCCGGGAGGTCGACCTCATCGAGTGGGACCTCGCCGAGGCGTCGCCCGGGTCGGTCACGGAGTCGGCGATCCCGGCGGCGCCGGGCGGGCGGCGCAGCACCGAGCCCGACCGCGAGTCCTCCGACGCGACGATGCCGGCCGAGCGGCTGGCCCCGAACCAACGCCGCCGCGAGGGCGGCTGAGTCCCGGCGCGCGGGACCGCTCCCCCGCTGGCCCGCCCCCGCGCGTCCGGGGCGGGTCAGCGGGGCGGGACCAGGAGGGCGGGATCGGCCAGCGCCTGCTCGCAGCCGAGCAGCAGCACCCCCACGCTCCACGCGTGCGACAGCGTCAGCAGCATGCCCTTCGGCTGGAAGCAGGCGGTCTGGTAGTACCGCTCGCTCACCATCCCCCGGTACGCGTTGAAGTCGCCGTCGAAGCGCGCGACGAACTGGCGGAAGCAGGCCAGCGCCTCGCGCGCACGCTCGACGTAGTGCGGGTCGCCGCAGGCGGCGGAGAGTTCCGCGAACTCGGCCGTGCAGATCAGCCCGTACGCGTGCAGGTGCTGGTTGGAGGGCGAGGCGTTGTCGGCCCCCCGGGTGGCGAAGCGGTAGGTGTGCAGCAGGGTGCCGGCCGGGAACGTGGTGTTGTACGTGTACCGGAAGGTCAGCGTCCAGTCGGCGGCGCGGCGGGCGAGGTCCAGCCAGCGTCGCTCGCCGGTGCGGCGGTACAGCGCCAGGTACGCCATCACGGCGACGTAGCCGTCCTCCGAGGTGGGGGCCAGGTCCACGTCCTCCGGCGCGCCGTGCAGGAACTCGCTCTCCACGAACGGCGCGTAGTACTCCCCGGCCCGGACGGCGGCGGCCAGGTATCCGCCCCCGGCGCCGTCCGGCCCGTCCCAGCGGGCGGCCTCGGCCAGCGCGCCCACCCAGGCCAGTCCCGCGCAGCCGGCCCAGGAGAGCACGTCGCCGGTCAGCGCGTGATGGGTCGAGCCGAGGTTGCCGTCCGGGCGCTGCCGGGCGACGACCGCGTCGAGGTTGGACCGGACCGCGTGGATCCACGCCGGCCGCGGGCCGCCCGGGTCACCGTCGAGCTCCAGGGCCCGGACGAGGAACTGCGTCGCCTCGGCGAGGGTGCGCGAGTGCAGCGTGTGCGGCACCGGTGACCAGCTCTGCGACCAGCCCCGGTGGCGGTACCAGACGCCCCAGAAGGTGCCGGACGGGGACAGCTCGGCGCAGCAGAAGTCGATGACCCGCGCCGCGGCCGTGACGTCGGCCGTCGCGCCGACCCGTCGGCCGTGCGCCAGCAGCGCGTACGCCCACGGGATGCCGCTGACCCAGCCCACGTGCATGGCCTGCCGGTCCACGGGCAGCCCGTCCTGGCCGCTGATGCCCCGGTCGAACGCGACGGTCTCCAGCAGGACGCCGGGCTCGGCGTAGTGCCACCGGCGCAACCCCTCGGCGGCCAGCACGGCGGCCTGCGTGACGTCGACCCAGGGCCGCAGCGGGGCGTCGGCGGCCTGGCGGGCGTGCTCCTCGCGCAGCACGGCCGCGTAGCCGTGCCGGTCCCGGTCCAGCGCGTAGACGGCGAGGTCCAGTTCCACCCGCTCGCCCGGGCGCCAGGTGTACGTGCTGACCTCGGCGGGCCCCGGTGCCGCGGATCCGTCGTAGCTGACCGGCGCCTCCCGGAACGGAAACGTCAGGTGCAGGTGTCCGCCGCCGCGCCCGGCGTCGTGCCCGAACCCCAGCCCGGTCATGCCGAGGGCGGTGGTCTCGTCGGCGACCAGGGCGACGCCGCCCTCGCCGGCCCAGCCGAACACCGCCGGGGTGGCCGCTCGGTCGGCCCGGAACTCCCAGTGGTCGCTGACCATGCCGGCGTGGTCGGTGCCGTCGACCGCGAACCGGGGATACACCCGCAGGCAGTCCGCGGGCCGGTTCTCGCCGTAGAACGCGCCGGGCAGCAGCCACCACGGCGGGTCTGGGTCGGCGGCGAGGTCGACCCGGTACCGGATTCCCGCGTCCACCACCGCGTCGCCCCGGTACTCGACGGTCAGCCGGACGTCGCGCCGCCCGGTGGCCGACGGCGGCGCCCAGTCGAGGGTGGCCGTGAACGGCCCGTCGACGGCCGGTTCGGTCCGGCCGTCGGCCCAGACGACGTCGACCGTCCCGGGCGCCGAGCCGACCGTCTCACCGGCCGCGTTGCGCAGTGGCATGGGCACTGCGACCGCAGCGGGCAGGGGGCCGGTCACCTTGGCGTGCACATCCTTCGCACTCTGGGATCGATACCACTATTGACCCGCCAAGATAGCGGAAGTACCCCTACGGGGCCAGGGATCGGACGGACGGAACGCATTGACACACCCAAAAAGCGTGTGGTTGCGTCTGTGGATTCGTTCCCATAAGCGGCCCGGCCGCTCACTCCCCCGGGAGCTTCCCGATGCATCGCTCTCTGTCCAACCTGACCCAACGGATCGACCGGGTGCTGCTCGAACGGTTGATCCCCGCGATCTACCGCGACGTCGAACCCGTGACCGTCGAGGCGGCCCACCTGCCCGGCGAGCCGGTGCCCGCCGACGTCGGGCTGGCGCTGCCCTACGCGCCGTTCGCCGTGGGCCAGTTCTGGGGCCCCGCCTGGAGCACCACCTGGTTCCGCTTCACCGGCGAGGTGCCCGAGCGGATGCGCGGCGGGCGGGTCGAACTGATCGTCGATCTCGGCTTCGAACGGGCCGGACCCGGCTTCCGCTCGGAGGGCCTCGCGTACACGGCGGACGGCACGCCGATCAAGGGCATCGAGCCACGCACGGCGTACGTGCCGGTGGCGCGGGAGGCGGCCGGCGGCGAGCGCGTCGAGGTGTACGTCGAGGCCGCGGCGAACCCGCGCTTCGACGGCACCGTCACGCAGCTCGGTGACCGGGAGACCGCCCCAGACACGCCGCTCTACCGGCTCGACCGGGCGGAACTGGCGCTACGGGACGAGGAGGTGTACGCGCTCGTCCTGGACGTGCAGGTGCTGCACCAGCTCGCCCTGGAGCTGGCCGTGACCGACCCGCGGCACCACGAGATCCGTCGCGCCCTGGAGCTGATGCTCGACGAGCTGGACCTCGGCGACCTCACCGGCAGCGCGCCCGCCGCCCGCAAGCGGCTGGCCGGCGTCCTCGCCTCCCCGGCGGCGCCGAGCGCCCACCGGGTCACCGCCGTCGGCCACGCGCACATCGACTCGGCCTGGCTGTGGCCGGTACGCGAGACGATCCGCAAGTGCTCGCGCACCTTCTCGAACGTCGTGGCGCTCGCCGACGAGTACCCCGAACTCGTCTTCGCCTGCTCCTCCGCCCAGCAGTACGCCTGGCTGCGCGAGCACCACCCGCAGGTGTACCGCCGCGTGGCGGAGAAGGTGGCCAGCGGGCAGTTCCTGCCGGTCGGCGGCATGTGGGTGGAGTCCGACACCAACATGCCGGGCGGCGAGGCCCTGGTGCGTCAGTTCACCCAGGGCAAGCGGTTCTTCGCCGCCGAGTTCGGGATCGAACCGCGAGAGGTCTGGCTGCCGGACTCGTTCGGCTACTCCGGGTCCCTGCCGCAGCTCGCCCGCCTCGCCGGCTTCCGCTGGTTCCTCAGCCAGAAGATGTCCTGGAACCAGACCAACCGCTTCCCGCACCACACCTTCTGGTGGGAGGGCATCGACGGGAGCCGGGTCTTCACCCACTTCCCGCCGGCCGAGACGTACAGCTCGGAGCTGAGCGGGCGCGAGCTGGCGTTCGGGGTCGCCAACTTCACCGAGCACGGGCGCTCCACCGTGTCGCTGCTGCCGTTCGGCTACGGCAACGGCGGCGGCGGGCCGACTCGGGAGATGCTGGAGATCGCCCGCCGCGTCGCCGACCTCGAAGGCTCGCCCCGGCTGGCCATCCGCACCCCGGCCGAGTTCTTCGCCGAGGCGGAGCACGAGTATCCGGACGCGCCCGTGTGGAACGGCGAGATGTACCTCGAATACCACCGGGGCACGTACACCAGCCAGTCGGCGATGAAGCGCGGCAACCGGCACACCGAGCACCTGCTGCGCGAGGCCGAGCTGTGGTGCGCCACCGCGGCGTCGCGGACCGGCCACGAGTACCCGTACGACGAACTGGACGCCATCTGGCAGGAGACCCTGCTGCTCCAGTTCCACGACATCCTGCCGGGCAGCTCGATCGCCTGGGTGCACCGCGAGGCCCGGCAGACGTACGCGAGACTGGCCGACCGGCTGGAGACGCTGATCGACGCTGCGCTCGCGGCGCTCACCGGCCCGGGGTCGGTGCCACTGGTCGCCAACGCCGCGCCGCACCCGCGGCCCGGCGTGCCGGCGCTCGGGATCGCGCCGGCCCCCGCGGACGGCACCGGGCCCGACGCCCCGGCGGTGTCGGTGCGGACGGGCCCGGACGGCACCGTGCTGGACAACGGCCTGCTCCGGGTGCGCATCGCCACCGACGGGACGGTCGCGGCGATCCGCGACCTGGTGGCCGACCGGGAGGTGCTGCCGGCCGGCGCCCCGGCCAACGTCCTGCAACTGCACCCGGACCTGCCGAACAAGTTCGACGCCTGGGACGTCGACGAGTTCTACCGCAACCGGCGCCACGACCTCACCGAGGTCACCGAGCTGACGGTCCAGGCCGACGATCCCCGGTGCGTCCGCGTCCGGATCAGCCGCGCCGACCGCGACTCCGCGTACGTGCAGACGGTGTCCCTCGCCGCCGGGGAGCGCGTGCTGCGGTTCGAGACCGAGGTGGACTGGCACGAGCGGGAGACCTTCCTCAAGGTGGCCTTCCCCGTCGACGTCCAGGCCACGCACTCCAGCTCGGAGATCCAGTTCGGCCACCTCCAGCGGCCCACCCACACCAACACCTCGTGGGACGCGGCGCGCTTCGAGATCTGCGCGCACCGGTGGCTGCACGTCGGGGAACCGGGATACGGCGTGGCGCTGGTCAACGACGGCACGTACGGACACGACGTGACGCGCCGGCCGCCCGGCGACGCGCAGGGCGCGCAGCCGACCACCGTACGGCTGTCCCTGCTGCGCGGCCCCCGCTACCCCGACCCGGACACCGACCGGGGCGCGCACCGCTTCGGCTACGCGCTGGTCTGCGGGGCGGAGATCGAGGACGCGGTACGCGAGGGCTACCGGGCCAACCTGCCGGCCCGCCGCCGCACCGGTGGGCACCCGGTGGACCCGCTGATCGAGGTCAGCGACCCGGCCGTCGTGGTGGAGGCGGTGAAGCTGGCCGACGACCGCTCCGGCGACGTGATCGTCCGGCTGTACGAGTCGCTCGGCGGACGCGCCCGCGCCCGTCTGCGCGCCTCGTTCGGCCTCGCCGCGGCCCGGGTGGTCGACCTGCTGGAGCGGGCGGACGAATCGGTCGCCGCACTGGCCCCGGTCACGGTCGAGGGTGACGCCGTCGACCTCGCCCTGACGCCGTTCCAGGTGGTGACGCTCCGGCTGACGCCGGCGCGAGCCTGAGAGGGCGTGGTGACACCCGGGCGTGATCTTCGCTGACTGGAGTCAGCGGAGATCACGCCCGGGTCGCTGGGGTCAGGACGGCGGGTCGACGCGGCGCAGCGTCACGTCGGCGATCCCGTGGCCGGCGACGGTCACCGGACCGCCTCCGGTCACCCCCGGGCCGGCCCACTCGACGGTGGCCGCCACCGGTTCGGCACCGATGTTGCGCAGCCGTACCCGCACCGCCTGATCGCCGGCCGGCCGGACCTCGGCGAGCAGGCGGTCCGCCGGCTCCACCCGGAGCCCGCTGCCGCCCGCCACGCCGACCGGTCCCGCGTACCGCCGCGCCTGCAACGGCTCCAGCAGGTTCCGGCCGTACACCCGGACCTGCTCGCGGGTCACCGGGCCGGAGCGCGCGGCGAGCCGGTAGCGGTACCGCCGGGTGCCGTCCTGGCTCGCCTGGAAGTTGGTGAAGTGCAGGTTGTTCATCAGCCAGCTGTTCACCTGTCCGCCGGCCACCGCGAGGGTCCGCGCCCACCGCCCGGTGTGGAAGCCGCCCACCTGCACGAGCGGCGCGTCGAAGCTGCCCCACAGGATGCCGTGGTCACGGTTGGTCACACCGACCGCGTGCTGGACCGAGTGCCAGTCCCTGCTGGTGTCCGGGAGCTGTTCCGTCCCGGCGGCGTACACCGCGCCGGCGGTCTCCAGCAGGAACTCCGGGTCGGGCACCGCGAAGGGGAACGCCACGAAGATGCTCTCCGGTTCCAGCCGCGCGGGCTTGACCAGGTGCACGTCGAGATCCACGACGTCGGCGTCGCGGTAGAGCGTGAGCGCCACGGTGGCCGCCGGGAGATCCGCCGGGGTGACCCGCCACGTGATGGTGGCCAGCTCGGCCGACTCGGCGATCGCCGGTTCGTCCTCGCCCCGGGCGACCAGCCGCTCGAAGTCCGGTCCCGGGAAGTCCGGATGGAAGTCCTTGGGCGAGCGCACCACCATCGGATGGTCGCAGCCGGTGGGGATCCTCTCGATCACCACGGCGCCCAGCCCGTGCGGCACCGCGGGGTCCACCAGCTCCCGGCCGTCGCGCCGGTCGACCAGGGACACCACGCCGCCGCCCGCCGGATCGACCACCACCCGGTACGGCCCCTTGGCGATCTCCCGGCCGGTCCGCGCCGTCGACGCTCCGGGCGCCGGCAGCAGTGCCACGCCGAAGGCCGGCGCCCGGGCGACCAGTCGCGCCCGGCGGGTGGTGTCCAGCTCGACCTCGACGGGCTCGGTCCGGTCCCGCTCGGTCGGGTTGACCACGAGGATCCCGTCGCCCGCCGCCGGCACGGGCGCCGTGCCGGCCGGGTCCGCGCCGCTCGCCGCGAGCCGGAACATCCCCTCGACGGCCAGGTCCCGCGCGAGGTCGTACGCCTGGTACGCGAATCCGGCCTTGGCGTTCCAGTGCGAGTGGCTGAAGGTGGAGTGCGGCTTGGAGTACGTCTCCCAGGATCCCCAGGTGTGCTCGCCGAACAGCAGCAGGTCCTCGTCCACCCTGGCCAGGTCGGCGACCAACTCGTGTTCGTCGCGCAGCCGGGTCGGCCCGCGCCGGTAGCCGAGCACGTGGGCGAGCGCCGGGTCGCCGTCCCCCCGGAGCAGGGTCAGCCCGAGACTCGTCTGGGCCGCCCGGGCGAACGACCGGGCCTCCCGGTAGACGGCCACCTCCCGGGCCGTGGAGCCGTGGCCGTGCGACCACCAGTCCGACCACTCGCCGCGTACGACCGGCACGTCCGCCCGGCTGGCCTGCGGCTCCAGCAGGTCGAGGGCCTCGTCGATGGTCGCGGTGCGCATCGGCGGGTTGCCCGGCACGGCGTTCCAGTGCCGCACCACGTCGAGGAACAACGGCGTCGGCCAGCGGTTGTCGTTCGCCGCGTGGACCACCGCGACGTCGTACGGGTAGTCCGGGCGCGCCTCCAGCCGCTGGACGAAGGCCGCGATGTGGCGTTGCGCGGCGACCACGTCGCCGTCGACGATCCCCCACTCCTCGCCGATGCCGTAGTGCGTGGACAGCCACACGAACACCCGCTGGCCGCTGGGCCCCTCCCACCAGAACCCGGTCGGCTGCTCGTACGGTGCCCGGCCGTGGTCGGGGTTGAGCGCCATCACGAGCCGGGACATCCCCGCCCGGCGCATCGCCTCGACGGCGCCCCAGGCGATGCCGTTGACGTCGCCGTGCTGCTCGGTGCGCACCGGCAGCCCGGCGGCCCGGAGCACCTGGACCGCGTCGTACGCCGCCCCGAACTCCGCATCGGACGGCAACTGGGTCATGTTGAGGTAGCCACCCGTCACGGCGACCCGGCCCTCGTGCACGAGCCGCCGCAGCCGCGCCGCCCCGGCTTCGTCGGTCTCGGCGAGGTGGCGCAGCACCGGCCGGGCCACCTCGAACGTCCAGCGGAACTGGGCCGGGCCCGGTTCCGGGTCCGCCTCGCAGAGCCGCAGCACCTCGGCGACGACGCGCCGGTGCTGATCGTCCAGCAGTCGCGGGCTGTTGGTGTAGCCCACGTCGTGGTGGGTATGTCCGACGAGCAGGATCTGGCTGATGGTCGACACTCAGGCCCCCGGTTGTGGCATCGTTGTCACACCGGATCCAACTCCACTTTGGCCCTCCTGGCAACCCCAGTTTTGCCTCTGAGCTGCGCCGATACCTAATGGAAACATTCCCCACTTGTGTCCGGTGTCACGTTCGGATACGGTCCCGCCTGGTACGGATTCCATGCTGACTTCAGCCTCTTTAGGGCCGGTCCCGCCGGCCCCGCACGCCGTCGAAGGGACCCAGATGAGGAAAAGGCGAGCTGCCTTCATGGCCGCAGGCGTCGCCGCCGCACTTGTCGCGACTGCCGCCTGTGGATCGTCCGAAGGCGACAGCGGCGGCGAGGCCGCGAACTTCGACGCCAAGCCCACCGGGACCTTGAGCGCCTGGGGTTTCAACAACGCCGACGACGTCGGCAAGGCCCGGATCGAGTACGCGGCCAAGCAGCTCGACGGCGTCAAGATCGAGATGGACCAGACGGGCTTCGACGCGCAGAAGTTCACCACCCGCCAGGCCAGCGGCAACGTCCCCGACGTGGTGCAGATGGACCGTGAGCTGGTCCTCACCTACGCCGCCCAGGGCCTCATCCAGCCGCTCGACAAGTGCCTGGAGGTCAACAAGGTCACCAAGGACCGCTGGTACCCGGCGGTGGCCAACGACGTCACGTACAAGGGCCAGATGTGGGCGGTGCCGCAGTTCTACCAGCCGGCGGCGATCATCCTGAACAAGAAGGCCATGGACGCGGCGGGCGTGCAGGACGCCGACATCGACACGTCGAACCCCGACAAGCTGCTCACCGCCGTCGCGAAGATGTACAAGGCCAACGGCGGCGTGCCGACGACGCTCGGGTTCAACCCGCAGGCGACCGGCCAGATCAACCTCTGGCTCGTCGGCATGGGCGGCAAGCTCGCCGACGCGGACGGCAAGCCCACCCTGGACGACCCGAACAACGTCGCCGCGCTCGAACTGCTCAAGAAGATCGTGGACGCGCAGGGCGGGTTCGCCAAGTACAAGAGCTTCACCGACTCGTTCGACATGTTCGGCGAGAAGAACCAGTTCGTCCAGAACCAGGTCGGGGCGGAGGTGGACGCCCAGTGGTACCCCAACGTCCTCTCGCCGTACAAGGACAAGATCAAGCTGGGCGCCGTGCCGTTCAAGGGCAAGGACGGCAACCCGGTCACCCAGGCCGGCGGCACCTCGTTCGTGATCCCCGCACAGGCCAAGAACCCCTCGGCCGCCTGCAAGTGGGCGCTCGCGCTGACCGAGGAGGGCTCCTGGAACGCCGCCGCAGAGGCCCGGGCCAAGACGGTGGCGGAGAAGAAGTCCATCAACACCGGCCTGTTCACCGGGTCGCCCGTGTCCGACAAGGCCATCCGGGAGAAGTACGTCAAGCCCAGCGGTGACGCCGGCTTCGACCAGGTGATCAGCACCTACTACGAGGTCGCGGACGCCGGCAAGAGCGTGGGAGCCTCGCCGGCCGGCCAGCAGATCAAGCAGGAGCTGCTGAACGCCGTCACCGCGGCGTTGCTCGGCAGCAAGCCCGCCCAGCAGGCGCTCGCCGACGCCCAGACGGCATCGATGAACGCGTACAAGACCGTTACCGGCGGCTGACCGCCAGCAACGTTCCTCGTGGGCGTGGCGGGTCCTCGCATGGCGCGGGAGCCCGCCACGCCGCATTGTGGAGATCTTGCGATCCACCCCGGGAATCTCCGGCACCCGGCACACCATGGAGGCGTTGGATGACAAGTACCACCGTCGCACCCTCCGGCGACGGCACCCGCGACAGCAGCAGGAAACGGCCGGGCCGGACAAGGAAGTACAACCGCCGGGAGGCGCTGGCCGGCTACCTCTTCATCTCGCCGTGGATCATCGGCTTCCTCGTCTTCACCGCCGGATCGATGATCTACAGCCTGGTCATCTCGTTCAGCAAGTACAACCTGGCGACGAACGTCATCCGGCCGACCGGAACCAGCAACTACGAGGCGTTGCTGGAGAACCCGAAGGTCGCCAAGTCGCTGGCGAACACCCTGTTCTACGCCGTGCTGGCCGTACCCCTGGAGATCTGCTTCGCGCTGCTGCTGGCCGTGCTGCTCAACCGGGTGGGCCGCGGCGCGGGGTTCTTCCGCACGGTCTACTACCTGCCGAAGATGACCCCGGCGGTGGCGACGGCATCGATCTTCTTCCTGCTGCTGAACGGCAACACCGGCGCCATCAACCAGGGCCTGCGCTTCATCGGCGTCGAGGGCCCGCAGTGGCTGGTCGACCCGACGTGGGTCAAGCCGTCGATCGTGCTCATGACCCTCTGGACGGTCAGCGGCACGATGGTCATCTTCCTGGCCGCGCTGAAGAACGTGCCGCGTGACCTGTACGAGGTCGCCTCGCTCGACGGGGCGGGACCCGTCCGCCAGTTCTTCTCCATCACCCTGCCGATGATCTCCGGGGCGATGTTCTTCAACGTAATCATCCTGACCATCGCGGCGTTCCAGGTCTTCGACCAGGCGTACCTGCTGTTCTGGCGGGACCAGAACAACGTGGCGCCGGAGGCGTCGCTGTTCTACGCGGTCTACCTCTTCCAGGAGGCGTTCCGGCAGTTCAACTTCGGCTTCGCCGCGGCGATGGCCTGGCTGCTCTTCGTCATCCTGATGATCCTGACCTTCATCCAGGTCAAGGTCGGCAACCGCTTCGTGTACTACGAGGGAGAGCGGTCGTGACGACAATCGGCCCCAGCACCGCACCCACCGCGGCCCCCGCCCTGGCCCAGGCCGTGGACGCCGCGCCCTCCGGAGGGCGACGGGATCCCGGGCGTCGACCCACGAGGTGGACGATCGGGCGGGTACTGCTCACCCTCCTGCTCGTCGGGTTCGCCGCGTTGTTCCTGTATCCCCTGGTCTGGCTGGTCGCGGCCAGTCTCAAGCCGGCCAGCCAGGTGTTCGACAACTCGTTGATCCCCGAGACCTGGCGGTGGGACAACTACGTCCAGGTCTGGAGCGAGCTGCCGCTGCTGCACTGGGTGTTCAACAGCGTGTCGATCTCACTGCTCGCCGCGACGACGGTCGCCATCTCCAGTTCGATGGTGGCCTTCGGGTTCGCCTACTTCCGCTTCCCCGGCCGCAACATCCTGTTCGGGCTGGTCCTGGGCACGATGATGCTGCCCGGCGCGGTCACGATGATCCCGATGTACCTGATCTGGAAGGAGGCGGGCTTCCTCGGCACGTGGGTGCCGCTGTTCGGCGCCAACCTGTTCGGGTCGGCGTTCTACATCTTCCTGCAACGGCAGTTCTACCTGAGCCTGCCTCGGGAGCTGTTCGAGGCGGCCCGGATCGACGGCACCAACTACTGGCAGCTGTTCTGGAAGATCGCCATGCCGCTGTCCATCCCGTCGTTCGTCATCGTCTTCCTGTTCGAGTTCCAGGCGGCGTGGAACAACTTCCAGGGCGCGCTGATCTATCTCAACGGGGAGTCGATGGAGGACTTCACCGCTCCCCTCGGCATCGCATACGCCATGACGAAGTACAGCCCCACGGCGGGCGGGGAGGGCGACTATCAGTACGTCATGGTCGCCTCGCTGCTCGTCACGCTGCCCATGCTGCTGCTGTTCAGCTTCGGCCAGCGGTACTTCATCGAGGGCGTCGCCACCCAGGGTCGCAAGGGCTGATCCCCGCTACGCGGTCCGGGGCCCGGCGCGGTGCCGGGCCCCGACCGCGTCGTCACCTCCCCTGGGGTCGAGGCGGGCAGGGCGGCCGGTCGGCGACACACCATGGCCGCCGTCCTGAGTAGCGCGGACAATGCCCGACATGCGTCCGGGAGCGGATCGAACAGGTGACACCGCCGGTGTGAAACGAGCCAACGGCGCACCAGCGCCGTTGCAAGCACCACCTGACTCTGCCCGCATGATGCCGTGATGACTGGCGAACGCGTGATGTTGGACGGCTCGCGACCTATCCGGGAACGCGTCCAGCACCTCCACGACGCCTGGGTCCGGGACGGACGCGGTCGCGCTTTCCTGGTCACCGACACGGCGTTCTTCGCGGTCTACTGCTGGAGCTTGAACTACAAGATCGGCGACCCGACGGCTCCGACCTACGATGCCGAGCTGGCCGAGTTCGTCGCCGCCTCGCACGAACTCAATGGCGGGTCCGCCGGCTGGAACGCCATGCTCAACAGCCGCGAGATCTGTTCCACCTGCCATGACCGGTACCGACTGGAGAACCTCGGCATCTGCACCGGCTGCATGCGATACACCTGCTACGGCTGTGGCGAGCATGAACGCTGCGCCGGCGAGCTGCTTTGATCGCGAGGCTGCCGGTCGAGCGACGCACTCTCACCGGCTGTTCGTCAACTGGCGCTACGACCGCAGCCCGGCCAGATGAGGGCGACGAGACAGCCCTGCCGACACCACGCCGGCCGGCAGCAACACCGTCGCCTCACCGCTCCCCTGCTCTTCGCCCAGGAGCCGTCGCGGCCCCTCGCCCGATCCCGAGACCGGGCGCAGCCGGTGGTCGACGCCGGCCTGTCGCGATGGCGGGCCGCCGGTGTTGTGCTCGGCGCGAGCGCGGCACGAACCTCAGTACCAGTAGTAGCTCCAGTTTCCCTGGCAGTCGGACTCGAATGATTCCCGGCTCTCGAGAGCGATATCTACCGGGATGATGCTGGTCGACCCGAACTCGTCCTCTTCGGCGATCAGAGCGCGAAGTTGTCGTTCCCACTCATGCCATCGCGGTGTCTGCTGCAGTTGCGCGACCTGAGCCGCGGTGTGGACGAGCACGGAGACGCGGTGAAGATCCGCGTTCACCGCGACGGTCCAGACGCTGTCTCCCCAGTCGTCGCGGAACTGGTCCCACCGCTCCTGCGGTATCGCTGCCATGACACGTGCCGTGGCCTCCTCGTCGAAGTACCCCAGCCCGCCCATAACCGGATCAGTCACGTACTCGCCGCCGGCAAGTGCTGCGATGCGCCGGGCCCGCGAACGTGGAAGGCTCCCGATTCGCAACGCCCGTGCCGTGAACTGCCGCCACCGCCACGGACCGAACTCGGCAACGATCTGATCGAGCACGGCGTCCGCCTGCAGGCGGCGATCATGGTCGAGTGCCGCGCCACGTACCCAGGCGGTGATGGTCGGAACCTCCACGCCCGGGACTCCGTGACCGGCCACAAAGTTCATGGACCCGCAGGTGAGGGCAATGAGGGGCTGACCGAGCCGAGCCTCAAGCGCCTCAATTGCCGGGCGAAGTTCCGCGTCAACGGTCGTCCGCCCTCGAAGGACATGGCGACCTCCTCGAACTCGTCGTCTTCCTCCGCGCTCACACCAGCATCCTGCCGCACCGACAGAGCGAACCCAGCGCAAGCTCCGGCACCCCGCCAGGCCCACGACAGAAGGCGGTGGCTGGGTCGGGTGCCGACGAGAGCGCGTGCACCGCAGTCAACGTCAAGGGGATCGTTCAGCCACCCCTTCGGCACGCGGGAAAGGTCCGACGCACTAGCATTGCCACAGTCCGGGACGGCTCTGCTGAAACGAGGCGACATGCGTTGGCTCCAGCGATTGCTGGGCGGCGGGCGGGTCCAGCTCGATCCGGGACGGCAGCAGGCTCTGCTACGGGACGTCCAGCACCGGTACGGCGCCCACGCGCAGATCCGGTTTCCCGAGCAGGTCGAGGCGATCACCGGGATGCTCAACGGCGACGACGGCTTGGTGGTGGCGGCCCGGATCGTGAGCCAGGTCGCCGACGAGGCCTACGCGGACCTACAGGCCCAGGCCCACGACATACACCGGCGGACGGGCCGGCGGCTCCTGGTGCACCGCCGCAACTACCGGCCGCTGTGGCTGGAGGCCGGCCCAGCACTGCGCTGGCCACTGATCGCGTTGCCGTCCGGCTTCCACCCGTACGCGCAGGTGGCCGCCGCCGTCGCGGTGGTCGGCAGCCAGGCGCCCCGGCTCGACCGGGTGACCGACCCGAACCCGCTTGTGACCCACGTGTTCGAGGTGCTCGACCTCACCACCGCCAGCTGGGAGTACGGCCGGGTGCGGATAGACACCGACGCCGCCGCCCTGGCGGATCGACTGATCTCAAGCGCCGGCCAGATCCTCGCAGCCATGGACGACCCGCCCCGACTGCCACCTGCGGTCCGTGAGCTGATGCGTCGCAACAACACCCTCGACGTGCACGATCCGACCGGCCCTCGGGCGGTGGGTGCCATCAATCTGGGCGCGAGGATGCGGGAGCGTCTCCTGGTCTGAAGACACCGCAGCGGCCGGGTCAACGAGTGACGCGCTCGTCTCGTCCAGTCGCCGCTTGGCGCGGGCGCGCGGCATCGCAGTCGCGTCGGGGCCGGGTGGATGGTTGCCGGTCGCTGCGGTGTGGTGACCGACCAGCAGGCTGGTGCCCGGCCGTGGGTGAGCGACAGCAGGCGTGTGGCCTCAGCGGCCGGCGTCGTCGCACCTGCCGGCCGCCGCGCGTCTCCTCGAGCGGGACTGGGCGACCGTCAGTGCTTCTTCCATCGAGCGGCCAATTGCTGGTACTGCGCGACCAGTTCGTCCGTGTCGCTCCTCCGCCGTCGACCGAACTCCACAGCAGGTCCCGGAAGCGGAGGTAGTCGAGGTTCTGAGGGGCTGCCTTCAGGTCGTCGCCAAGCGGCCACCCTTTGCTCGGCCTCCGTCGAAGGCGTTCGGCCTGCTTCCACCGCCCAGGTTCGCAACACATCCACCGCGACGTCCGGGTCGACCCGCCCGGGCCTGCCCTCCGAGTGCTGGTACCCACACGGCTGGTCCGTGTTGGGTAGGTGCAGCGAGAAGCTGTGGCCCACCGAAGTCCGGCCCTCCAGGTGGGCGCAGGCGCTGTTGGACACGTACGCAGCCATAGCTGGAGCCGCCGCAACCGTCACGAGACCGTCCACGCCCGCGGAGAACCGCAGCCGCTCCGTGTAGAACGGCATGACTCCCACTCGCTGCCAGCCCTGGCCCAGGTCGTAGAGCCCAAGCTTGCTACCTGAAGAAGTCGGCGTGGCGAAGGAAGAACCGAATGCCTCGCGCACCCCCGGCTGCGATGGAAGCGTGGCGGTCGTCGGCCTTGCCAGCAGCAGCGTCCCGAACCAACCCATGGGGCCGAGACTCTAGGGGTGATGAGACCCAGGCCGTCAAGCATGTCCTGGGACGGATTCGTCAAGCAGATGGTGGGACTCCGAAACCCGGTAGCCGTGTCGACTCGGTCGATGCGATGATCGACATCTGGGTCGCTAGCTCAATGGCAGAGCATTCGACTGAGTAGCGCGAACGCCCTCCGCCTGTGCGGTCATGGAAGCGCTTCCTTCTCCTAGTTGGATCGAAGGGTTCGGGGTTCGAGTCCCCGGCGACCCACTGTGCCGCGGCTGCAGGCCGGCATGTGCCGGAGTCGACCGGACCGGAGGACCACGTGCTCGAGAAGCTGATCATCCAGAAGACACTGCGCGTGCCGGCTAGCACCGGCGCGGCTGGCGACGGCGCACCGGTGGCCCGGCAACTGGACGCGGCGCTGCTCGATGTCGGGTTCTCGGCGTCGCGGGCTCTGCTGGAACACATCGGCACCCTGGCGCCCGCACCGGCGATGGACCTCGCCGTTACGGTCGTCTCGGCGGTACGCGAGCTGGTGGGCGACCATGTCCAGCACAACGCCTATTTCATCGGCTTCCCGGACGACGTGCCGGACACCATCGAGTTCTGGACGGACCGGCTGCGGGCCGCCGTACTCACCGGCGGGGGCACGGCGACCGACGAGCAGCTGCGGGACGCCGTCGCGTCGGGCGGGGTGAATCTGCTCGACCTGCCGGCCTACGGGACCTACCGGCACACCTACGCCGAGCTGTTGGCCGTGCACGACGACCTGATCACCGCAGCCGCTGACCGGGTGACCTTGCTGCGTCTCGGCGACACCGCCGACGCGGAGGCAGCGCGGCTCTATCTGGCCCTGGCCGGCAGCTCGACGCCACACGGCGAGGCGGACCTCGCGATCCTCAGCCAGCTCGCAGTCGCCTGCGTCGACGGCGCGCAGCCGGCCGAGATTCCGGTACGGGAGAACCGTGCCGTGCTCAACGGGATCCGGCTCGTCCTCGGCCGGCCGTTGGTCGGCGTGGACACGACGACCGACGTGCTGCGCCTCGCCTGCCAGGTCTCCGGTGGGGACGCCTCGCTCGAGACGCCCACGCGATTTCGTGCCTTCCGGCGCCCGGAGCGGCGGATGCTGCTGGCCGCGCTGGACGAGGTCGTCGGTGCGAGTCCCGCCAAGCTCGGTGACGTCGTGCGCTACGCGGAGCGGTGGAAGCGGCTCGGGGAGCGGCTGCACCCGCACGAGTACGACCACTGGCCGCACGCGCAAGAGGTGTTCGCGGTCGCGCGTGGCGAGCGGCGGGTACGCACCATCGCCGGCCGCGCGGACGCGGCGATCCGCGCCGGAGCCGTCGGTCGGGCCGCATCGGTGCTGTCGGCTGCGCCGGGCCTGCTCCTGCGATCCGCCGACCGGCTGCTGCGGCTGGCGTCGGCGTCGGAGCGAACCGCTGTTGTCGAAGCGGTCACCGGTGCGCTCGGCTCGGCGTCGGGCCGGGTGCTCCTCTCGCTGCGGGAGCATGTCGACAACCGGCTGACGCCCGCGTCCGCCCGGATGTACTCGAGCCGCTCGCGCAACGCCTGGGTCGGGCCCGACGAGCGGCCGCCGCTGCCGGCCGGGCTGGTGGCCGAGCTGTCGTCGCTGCTCGACGCCGAGATCAGCGCCCGGCTGCCCGTACTGGAACGACCGCTGGTGGTGGCCCCGGAGGTGCTCGACGTCGCACTGCCCCTGTCCGGCAAGGCGGCCGAAGGGGGTTTCGCGGTGCTGCCGAGGGGCTCGCGGGCATCGGTCTCCGGTGAGCTGCTGCGCTTCTTCACGTACTGGCGCCAGAGCAGTCGTCGCACCGACTACGACCTGTCGGTGCTGCTGCTCGATGACGGGTTCCACAGTGCGGGCCAGGTGTCATGGACGAACTACCGCCACGACGGCGTGGTGCATTCCGGCGACATCACCGACGCGACGAACGGTGCGACCGAGTTCATCGACGTGCCGCTGACCGCCCGCGGGCACTATGTGGTTCCGCAGGTCAACATCTATTCGGGCGAGTCGTTCGACGAGGTCGCCGAGTCGATGTTCGGGTACCAGACCCGCACACGGGACCAGCTCGGCGCCCCGTTCGACGCACGGACCGTGCGGGCGCGTTCGCACCTGCGGGGCCAGGGCCGGGTCGCGCTGCCGATGGTGTTCGCCAGGAGCGAGCATGGCTGGCAGGCCGTGTGGCTGCACCTGTACCTGCGGGGCAGGCCGTCGTTCAACCGTGTGGAGGAGAACACGTTCACCACGGCCGACCGGGTACGAGCACTGATGGAGCGGCGTCACCTCACCGTGTCGTACCTTGTCGACCGCTGGCGCGCGGGGGCCGAGGTGACGACGTGGAACGGCCAACTGCCGGACGAGCCGGTCACCTTCGTCGGCATCGAGGCGCCCGAGGACCTGCCAGACGGATCGGAGGCATATACACTAGATCGGCTCAGTGAGCTGATCCCTGAGTAAGCGGCGAGAGCCGAGGCCATGCGGGCGCTTCCTGCTATCCCGTTCGATTCGGTACCTCCGCGCAAGCGGAGGATCTGGCATTCAGCGCCCGCGCTCTCCTCGGCCCTCGCCTGCGAGCCACAGGGACTATCCGGCCACATTCCGATCTGACCGGGGAAGCAGCGCCACGCTGCCTCGACGACGCACTCCCATCAGGACAAGTGCGCGTGCGGGGGCCTCACATCGGCAAGACCGCGCGGGGCGCCGTCGCGCCTGCACGAGGTACCGCGACGCACGGCTCGCGGCAGAAGAGCGCGGCACTGATCGCCGTCGCCGGGCGGCTCGGACGCAACTGCCGCACCAGGCCCAGATGCCTCGCAGATTGTCGGCGCGCGCGATCGGCGGCAGATCCGTGCACCTGGGTTCCATGTGTCATCGGCCTGACCGAAACGGGCTGCGGTAACGTCCGGGGCCGGCAGCATCAGGAATCGCGGTGCGCGACGTGTTCTCCAACCACATCGTGGGCTGGCGCTGCTCCGACCGGTGCGACACGGACCTGATCCTCGGCGCCCTCGAATACGGGCATCTGGTCGCATGACGTCCGCGACGGCCAACTGATCCACCACTCGGACAGGGGATCGAACTACACATCCTTCCGCTTCGCCCAACGCCTGGCCGCCAACGGCATCCTGCCCTCGATGGGTCGGTCGGCGACAGCTACGACAACGCCCCTGATGGAGAACTTCTGGTCGCTGCGAATGACCCACCCGCGCTGACCGGGGCGGCGGTGATCACCAGGATGCCACCGAGCCTGGCCGAGTCGACGGGGTGCCACGCACAGCGAACCGTGGATTACGCACGGCCTGCCGCTATCCGCGACTCGGGATGACTGCCATGGCGGCCTCGGCGAGGCCTTCAAGTTGCCGAGTGTCGGCGCCGTCGCGTGCTTGGACGGACATGCCTTGAATCACCGCTGCCAGCGCCCTGGCCAAGCTCTCGGTGTCGGTTCCCTCGGGAAGCTCCCCCTGTTCCAGGGCGTCGTCGCAGCGGTTGCGGATCATGTCCAGCGCGCGTTCGCGCTCGATGCGGACGGCCTCGGCCGCGACGTGTGCATCCGGGCTCGTTGCCAGCATGCCCGTCGAGATCATGCAGCCGCGCCCGGGACCGGTGGTGAACTCGCGGGCGGCGCGGGTCAGGTATTCGGCGACGGCTCGGCGGAACGGGAGTTCATCATTCAGGGCGAACCCCTGTTTGTCCTGGTACCGCTTCACGGCCTGTTCGAACAGCTGCTCCTTCGATCCGAACGCCCGGTACAGGGCGGGCGCGGTCAGCCCCGTGGCCTCCTGCAACCTGGCCAGGCTCGCGCCCTCGTATCCGTGCTCCCAGAACTGGGCCAGCGCCGTATCCAGCGCAACATCGGGATCGAAGGAGCGCGGGCGTCCCGCGCGACGCGTCAGAGGTTCCATAGTGAGTGCTACGATATCGCACGAAGGATTTCGTAACGATCGCTACGGAGGAAGTCGTGACCCGACCGACCGCTCTCATCACCGGCGCCTCGCGCGGCATCGGCGCTGCCGTCGCCGAAGGCCTAGCCCGCGATGGGGCCGCACTCATCGGCATCCACTACGGCCACGACCGCGACGCCGCGGAGGCGACCGCCGACCGCATCCGCGCGCACGGCGCCACTCCCGTGATCATCAGAGCGGACCTCTCCGAGGGTGAACGGGCCGCGCAGACGATCGCCGACCAGTGGAAGGCTGCCGTCGCCGACCATGGGCACTCGGGCACGGACATCTTGGTCAGCAACGCCGGGATCAACGGCGCCCAGACACTCCCGCAGCTGGATCCCGAAACCTACGCCCGCGTGCTGGCCGTGAACCTGACTGCGCCTCTCTTCCTCTTGCACGCCCTCGGCGACCACCTCACCGACCAGGGGCGAGTTGTCGCGATCTCGACCGGGTACACGCGGATCGCTGCGCCCACCCACGTGGCCTACACCGCCTCGAAGGCTGGCTTGGAGGGGGCGCTACGAGCCATCGCGCCCGAGCTGGCGTCCCGCGGCATCACCGTCAACGCGGTCGCGCCCGGCGTCGTGGACACCGACATCAATGCCGACTGGATCGACGCGCCCGGCGCGCGCGAGCAAGCCGCGGCGCTGTCCGCCTTCGGCCGCCTCGGAACCGCTGAGGACATCGCCGACGTGGTCCGCTTCCTCGCAAGCGACGCCGGCAGATGGATCACGGGCCAGACCGTCGACGCCACCGGCGGAACGCACCTGTGAGCTTCGGCGAAGCGGCTGACGGTCTCCGCGAGCCGACGGCACGCGAAGGTGGGTCGGCACTGGGCCGACCACCGACATCGCGGCCCTCCCCCGACCGGGCTGCCGGGCCGTCAGGTGTTGACCGGACGGCGGGCGACCAGGCGCACGTGGGTGACCGGCCAGTCCAGCGGCTCGCCGGCCGGGGCGCTGAGGCGGCCACCGGGGCGAGACGGCTGGTGACGATCCAATCGTTGCGGGACGTTCCGCTCGCGGCGTCGATCTCGAAGCCGATGTCGGTAAGCCAGCGTCGATCTCGAAGCCGATGGCGGTAAGCGACGACTTCCAGTCGGCGTACTCCATGCCGCAAGATCGCGACCTGGATCACCGACTTCTACAACCGGCGCCGCCGACACTCCGTCTGCGACCGGCGATCACCCATCGGCTGAGAACGATCAGAGACCCGCGCACCGGAGGCCCGGCCGCATAACGACACCCTCCACGATTGCAGGGGATTGACACACGTGGGCGAGGCCAGGGAAAGTACTTGCTTAGGCACCGATCACCGCTGTGAGCGCATGCAGTTAGTGAAGCTTGAGCAGGAGGGGCGCACAGCTGCCGATTGCGAAATCGCGAACTGATCAGATGTCGGCAGTTTGCGACTGTTCAAGAACAGGACAGGCAATGTGCGCTCCTGGTCGGCCCTCACAAGGGTTCAGGAGGGGCACAGTTCTCGCTACGCCAATACCGAGAGACGACAAGGAGTAGGTGGTCAGAGTCGTGCGAAAAACAACGAACAATTCGGAACTGATTTTTGGATCCAACAGCATCACGTCTCGCCAGGTTATCGAAATGCTCTCGTCGCCGGACTCGGCAAGCATGTGCCGCAAGCTCGGAATTTTCCGATCATATCCGATCATTGGCGATGAATACTGCGCCATGGCAAGGGAATTCATCGCCGCGCATGGCGAGTTGATGACGCGGCTCCTTTCTGGTGAAGCCGTCGAGGAGGAGGTGATTCAAGTACTTATTCGCAACTATCTCAACTATCCGTCACAAGTGTCGGCGAAGGCCTTCTTCGAGATAACGGCCACCCGCGACCGCGCCCTTAACGCCGCAATGATGCAGCACCTCTCAGCTCTATCTCCTCGGGATTCGATCAATATTCTCGGCTATGGAGCTGACTCGTGTGCGGATGAACGCCGGATCGCCGAGGGTCTCATCAAGCGGGGAGCTTGCAAGGAGGCCATCATTTTTCGCTACAATCCTTTCAGCAGCCTTCAGCATTCCGACATCAATGATGTGCAATCGACCGAGATGGAAGGGATGGGCGGCACGGAATTCGATATAGTTCTGGCCTTCTGGACACTGCACCACGTCTTTCCTGAACATCGGTGGTCCGAGATAGGGGCCTTCCTGAAACGTGTCGCCCCCGAAGGAACTGTGGTGATACTGGAGGAAGGGGATCTCCAGTCGCCCCCCTCCGCGTCGCCAGCCGAGCGCGCATATCATTTCATGGTGCTCTGCCAAGACATCATTGTCAATCGTGCCCTTCGGCCAGAATGGCTCGACACTCCAGAGAACTTCTATGCGAAATATTTGAGCAGCCAAGACATGCA
The DNA here is from genome assembly GCF_040704175.1 of Micromonospora sp. NPDC047812. NCBI lineage: Bacteria > Bacillati > Actinomycetota > Actinomycetes > Micromonosporales > Micromonosporaceae > Micromonospora > Micromonospora sp. NPDC047812. Next base: position 113,027 of record NZ_JBEYRY010000004.1, read on the forward strand.
GTTGATGGAGGCCTATTTTCCTCGCCCCTTCCAACGCCACATCCCTTCCATCAATCGTGAAGGCGTCATTGACGAGACGATACTTTTCTACGACTGCCCTTAGCCGCAATGAACCTTGACGCCAAGGGCAAGAGTATTGTTGTGATGACGCACCTCAGTAGAACGGCTGCCGAGCAGGCACAGCTTGGCGCTGTGCCGCTTTCCACCCGCAGGATCTGCGCTCTTGCTCGGCGTGCCAACCGCTAACCTGGACCTGTTCGCGGCCACCACTCAGACGCCGGGGTGGCATCCCGGTCAAGATCGACCAGGCTGCCAGGCCCGCTGGTCGACGTCGCGGCGGACGCGGCCGTCACGGCTTCCCGCAGCTGCGGACCGCGACGACCCACGTCGAGATCGAGATCACCGCGGAGCTGGTCCGGGATCTGGTCCGTGACCAGCACCCCGACCTCGCCGACCGCCCGGTCCGGCTAGGCGCGCGTGGATGGGACAGCCAACTGTGGCGGCTCGGTGACGACCTCGCCGTCCCGCTTCCCTGGGCGACCGGGTCCGCGGACGCGCTGCTGCGCAAGGAGTACTCCTGGCTGCCCACGCTTGCCCCGCGCCTTCCGCTGCCGATCCCCGTCCCGCATGCTGCACACGCGGCCAGATCCTGGCCACCTTCCTGACGGCTCGTCACCAGCCCGCCCCCAGCGGCGCGCCCACAGGCCAAGACCCCGGTGGGCCACTGCCCGACCGCGCCGACCAGTTCGCCAAGGGGCTCGCCTCCGCCACGAGCGAGAACTGGGCTCCAGCGCCTTCTACGCCCTCACCTTCGGGTGAGGCCGGCAGCTCCCGCGAGACGGGCGCCAGCCTCCCCGGGCCGCCCGGGAAGCTGGTGCAGCGCCGGGCCGCGGGCCATCAGGAGATCCCGTAGGGACTCCGGCGGTCGGCGCAGCCGCGCCGAAGGCTGACCTTCGCCCGTCGAGCCTCGGCGGAGTGTCCAGGTAGCGCCGGGCGCCAACCCGGGAGACGGCCACGGCGTCGGCGCACGTGGCGACGGCACGTCCCGGGAGTGCGCCCGCAGGGGCGCTTCGCCCAGCTCAGCGGCCTCGGCGCCGAGGCGCCGGGGCGCGCCGGGGCGCACCGCGGCCGCCGCAGCCGGCAGGTCACCGTGCCGGAGCCACGCCCGTTGGTTCGGTGGCGACCCTGGTGCCGTTCGTCTGCACCTCATTTCGGGATTGTTTCGACAAAACGCCCCCGACGCTATTGACACTCTCGCCGCGCCGTCCGTATGGTCCCCGCCAAGTTGTACATGGTTGTCCATGAACAAGAGGCCAGAATGAAGATTGCAGTGGTCGGCAGTTACGGCGCCGGGCTCACCATGCAGGTGCCCCGGGTTCCCGTGGCGGGTGAGACCCTCTCAGGCGGCACGTTCGCCTCGGGGCATGGGGGCAAGGGCTCTAACCAGGCGGTGGCCGCGGCCCGCCTGGGTGCGGAGGTCAGCTTCCTGACCGCCGTCGGGCCGGACCAGTTCGGCGCCGCCGCGCGCCGACTCTGGGCCGAGGAAGGAATCGACGCGAGCGGTGTCCGCACCGCCGACGCCGCCACCATGGTCGGCATCATCCTCGTCGACGACGAGGGCGAGAACCGGATCGCGATCGCGCCCGGAGCCCTGGACAAGCTGACCCTCGCCGACGTCGACGGGTTCACCGACCGGATCGCCGCAGCGGACCTGGTCGTGGTCAGCCTGGAGATTCCCCTGCCGGTCGCGGTCGCGGCCCTGCGTACCGCCCACGAACGCGGGGTCCGCACCCTGCTCAATCCCGCCCCGGCCGTGGCCCTGCCCGACGAGGCGTGGGAGTGGATCGACGTGCTCACCCCGAACGCCAGCGAAGCGCGGGTGCTCACCGGGCGGGACCCGGACGGCACGGCCAGCGGCGACGAGCTAGTGGACCTGCTCCGGACCCGCTATGCCGGGACCGTCGTGCTCACCCTCGGCGCCGAGGGCGCCCTGGTGGACTCCGACGGGCAACGGTCCTGGGTCGCGCCGGTCACCGTGCCCCGCGTCGTCGACACCACCGGCGCAGGCGATGCCTTCACCGGTGCGCTCGCGGTCGCCCTGGTCCGGGGCGACGACCTCACCGAGGCGGTCCGGTTCGCCGCCGCGGCCGGCGCCCACACCGTCGGCATCGCCGAGGTCATACCCGCCCTGCCCCGCCCGGACGACATCGCGGCCCTGTTGAGGAGATGAGAGAGATGGCCCAGATGACCGCTCAAGCGGCGCCTCCGGCGAAGACGGCGGTCGCCGCTTCCCGTAACCCCTCGCCCGTCCAACGATTCCTGCACGCCCGGGAGTCCAGCACCTTCCTCGCCCTGGTCGTGCTCTTCGCGCTGGGCACCCTGATCGCTCCAGGCTTCGTAGGAACCAGCAACTTCCTCACCGTCGGCCAGCAGATCGCGCAGATCGGCATCATGGCGATCGGCGTCACCTTCGTCATCATCAACGCCGAGATCGATCTGTCCGTCGGCTCCATCTACGGCCTCGGTGCCGTGGTCTGCGGCCTGCTCATGACCTCAGACGTCGCCTGGCCGCTGGCCGCCCTCGCCGGCATCGCCGCCGGCGCGGTCGCCGGCTTGCTCAACGGCCTCCTGACCGTGGGCTTCGGCATCCCGTCCTTCATCGTCACCCTCGGCACCCTCAGTGTCTTCCGGGGAGTGACGCTGCTGCTCAGCGGCGGGTCGCCGATCTCCCTGTCCGCCAACGACCCCGAGGTCGCCGAGTTCAACCTGCTCGGTCAGGGCAAGCTCTTCGGCGTCCTGCCGATGCAGCTCGTCATCTTCGCCCTCGTCGCCGTCCTCGGCACGATCCTCCTCGCCCGGTCCCGCTACGGCTTCAACACCTACGCGGTCGGTGGCAGCGCCGAGGCCGCGCGGCTGTGCGGCATCAACACCGGCCGGGTGCGCGTCACCGCCTTCATGCTCTCCGGCACCCTCGCCGGTCTGGCCGGCGTGCTCGGCCTGTCCTTCCTCTCCTACGTGCAGGGCGTCACCGGCGCCGGGATGGAACTCACCGCCATCTCCGCAGTGATCATCGGTGGCGCGGCCCTGTTCGGCGGCTCCGGCACCATGCTCGGCACCGTCATCGGCGTCGCGTTCATCGGCGTCCTGCAGAACATCCTCAACCTGCGCGGCATCTCCTCCTTCTGGCAGACGGTGGCGACCGGCACGGTGATCATCCTCGCCGTGGCCGCCGACACCTGGCTGCGCAGACGCTCCGGGCGTCGGTGACCTCGACCGCCACCCACCCCGCACTCCCCCGTCCCCCACACCGCAAGGAGTCACCCTGATGAAGCTCTCCCTCGGGCGTCGGATCGCGGTCGCCGCGACCCTCGGCCTGACGCTGATGGCGAACGCCGCCTGCGGCGCGATCGCCCCGGCCAGCACCACCTCCGCCGAGAGCGGCGGCTTCAAGCTCGCCGACTACATCGAGGAAGCCGTCGAGAAGGGCGAGCCGCTCAAGATCAAGCTGAGCTACCACGACCCGTCGCTGGCCTTCGCCGTCCCGATCCGGCAGGGCATGGAGCGCGGCTCCAAGGAACTCGGCGTCGACGCGCAGATGATCGGGCCGTCGGGCGGCAACCCCGCCGACCAGGTCAGCGAGCTGCAGACCCTGATCAACCAGAAGCAGATCCACGGCCTGGCCGTCTCCTCGGCCAGCAACGACGCCCTCAAGCCGATCATCGCTCAGGCGTACGACGCCGGCATCCCGATCATCTCGTTCAACACCAACAACCCCGAGTCCAAGCAGATGGGCTTCGTCGGCCAGGACCTCGTGGCCTCCGGCCGGTCCCTGGCCAAGGAGCTGCTCGGCGTGCTCAAGGGCAAGACCGGAAAGGTCGTCGTGGTCTCCGTCGACTCCGGCGCCGGCTGGTCCAACGACCGCTTCTCCGGCTTCCAGGAGGGGCTGAAGGACTCCGGCGTACAGATCGTCGGTCCGGTGAACACCGGCAACGAGCCCAGCGCGGCCTACAACACCATCGAGTCCACGATGGCGGCGCAGAGCGACGCGATCGCCCTCGTCTCCCTCGACTGCTGCAGCTTCACCGCCGGCGCCAAGTGGCTCCAGCAGTCCGGCAAGGCAGGCAAGATCCACGCGGTCGGTTTCGACGTGCAGCCGCAGACCGTCGAGTACCTCAAGGGCGGCGTCGTCGACCTGACCATCAGCCAGGGCCCGGCCGAGCAGGGCTACCAGGCGGTCAAGCTGCTCGCCGACTTCCTGAAGAACGGCACCGAGATCAAGGACGTGGACACCGGCGCGCTCGTGGTCACCCGCGACACCGTGGCCACCGTGCCGGTGGAGGGCTGAGCCGATGACCAGCCCGGCCACGATCGCCGCCCCGACGACAGCCGCCGTCGAGGTGACGGATCTGTCGAAGCACTTCGGAGCCGTCCGCGCCCTGCAGGGCGTGAACCTCAGCGTCCCCGCCGGCAGCCTCACCGCCGTGATGGGTGAGAACGGTGCCGGCAAGTCGACACTCATGAAGATCCTGGCCGGGCTGGACACCCCCACCACCGGCACGGTGCACGTGGACGGCGAGGAGGTCCGCCGGTACGATCCGGCCACGCTGCTCAGCCGGCACCGGGTCGCCCTGGTGCCCCAGGAGCTCGCTCTCGCCCAGGACCGGACCGTCGCCGAGAACATCATGCTCGGCGTCGAACCGGGATCCCGCTCCTTCCCGCATCGCCGCCGGATGGACGAGCGGGCGGCGGAACTGCTGGACCGGCTCGGCCTGCGGGTCGACCCCCGGCGCAGCATCCGCCAACTGGACGCGGCCTCCCAACAGTTGGTGGTCATCGCCCGGTCCCTGGCGCGCGAGGCACGAATGGTGATCCTCGACGAGCCGACCTCGATTCTCTCCCCCGCGGAGTCGGAGCGACTGTTCGAGGTGATCCGGTCGCTGCGGGCCGACGGGGTGACCATGCTCTACGTCTCGCACCGGATGCCCGAGGTGTTCGCCCTCTCCCAGCACATCCACGTGCTGCGCGACGGTCGGCACGTCGGGCACTGGCCCACCGCGGAGGTCACCCCCGACCAGGTGGTCGCCGCGATGGTGGGCCGGGAACTCGCCGCCGAGGTCAGCCGGCACGACAGTCCCGCGCCCGCCGCCGCGGCCACCCCGCGCCTACGGCTGCGTGGCGTCTCCGGCTCCGGTTTCACCGGGGTCGACCTGGACGTCGCCCCGGGTGAGGTGGTCGGCGTGGCCGGCCTGCCCGACAGCGGCCGGATCGAGCTGTTGCGCGGCATCTTCGGCGCCGACCCGATGACCGGCGGCGAGCTGGCACTGGACGGGGAGGCGTTCACGGCGAGGTCACCGCGAGACGCCATCGCCGCCCGGGTGGCTTACCTGCCGGGCGAACGCAGGCAGCAGGGGATTCTGCCGACGATGAGCGTCGCCGACAACGTCAACATCCTGACCCTGGACCGTCGCCAGCGGTTCGGACTGCTGCGGCGACGGGCCCTGCGTCGTGACGCGGACATCCGCGTCCAGGAACTGCGGGTGAAGACGTCGACGACCGCCCAGGGCATCACGCAGCTCTCCGGCGGCAACCAGCAGAAGGCGCTGCTGGCCCGGTGGCTGTCCATCGAGCCCCGCTTGATGCTGCTGGACGAGCCCACCCGAGGCGTCGACGTCGGCGCCAAGGCGGAGATCTACCGGCTGTTCCGCAACCTGGCCGACGAGGGGGTGGCGCTCGTCGTCTCCTCGTCGGACCTGCCCGAGCTGCTGACCGTCAGCGACCGGATCGCCGTCATGGCCGCCGGCGCCCTGGTCGGTGTCATTCCCGCGGCGGAGGCCACCGAGGAGTCGGTGATGGCCCTGGCCACCGGCGCACACACCATGAAGGAGAAGGCATGAAACGCAGGGGCGTGCTCAACGCCGAACTGTCTGGGGTGCTGGCCACCCTGGGCCACACCGATCTGCTGCTTGTGGTCGACGCCGGTTTTCCGATCCCGCGCACCGCCCACCGCGTCGACCTGGCCGTCACCGAGGACCTGCCGAAGCTCACCACGGTGATCGACCTCGTCGCCGACGAGATCATCGTCGAGGGCGTCGTCGTCGCCGAGGACGTCACCACCCACAACAAGCCCCTCGCGGAGTGGCTGGGGAAGCGCTTCCCCGGCGTACCGACGACCACCCGGCAGCACGCCGAGATGCTCAACGAGCTGGCCCACCAGGCCAAGGCGATCGTCCGGACCGGGGCGTTCAACCCGTGGGGCAACGTCGGGCTGATCTGCGGCGTGGACGTCCCGCGCTGGTTCGACGAGCCCGGAGTCATCGTGCCCGACTACTACCAGGACCGGATGTAGCGGCATCACCGCCCCCACGACGTACCCGAAATTGGAGAAGAACGTGAGCACTGCCACCCTGACCGACGCCGACGTCACCCCTGCGGCGCTTGCCCCCTACATCCAGCACACCCTGATCGAAGCCGGCGTGACCCGGGACCGGATCGTGGCCCACGCCGAGGAGGCCGTCCGGTACGGTTTCAACGCGGCGATGGTGCCGGGCTCCTGGGTTCCGGAGGTCGCCGAGGTTCTGCGCGGCACCGGCGTCGAGGTCGCCTCGGCGCTGGACTTCCCCACCGTCGGGGTGACCACGAGCGCCGGCAAGGCCGCCGAGGCCGAGAGCCTGGTTCGGGCCGGGGCGACCCAGATCGACATCGGCGTACAGCTCGGCTGGCTCAAGAGCGGGCGGTACGACGCGTTCCGCGAGGACATCGCCGGTGTGGTCCGGGCGTCCGGTGTACCGATCAAGGTGATGCTCGAACTGCCGCTGCTCACCCCGGACGAGCGGGAGGCGGCCGTCGAACTGTCCATCGAGGCCGGTGCGGCTATCCTCAAGAACGCCAGCAGCGGCGCAATCGAGGTGGCGAACCCGGACAGTGTCGCCTATCTGGTGGCCCGCGCGCCGGAGTGCGTGAAGGTCAAGGCCTCCGGCTCGATCAAGTCCTTCGATCAGGCCGTGTCCCTGCTGCGGGCCGGGGCGGTGCTGCTCGGCACCAGCGCCGGGGTCGCTATCGTCACCGACACGACCAGTGAAGAGACCACGAGCTACTGACGGTCCGGCGCCCCTCGACCACGGCGGCAGGTGCGGCCGGTCGAGGGGCGCCGGAACCCCATGGAAGGTGACATGTCCGACCAGTTGCACCCGTCCGGCGCGTCCGAGCACCTCGACCGTGACGCCCCGGTGCCCCTGCACGCGCAGGTGTCGGAACAGATCCGGGCCCGGATCCTGTCCGCCGAGTGGCCACCGCACTACCGGCTGCGCAGCGAACCCGAACTGGCGACCGAACTCGGCATCTCCCGGGGCACCCTGCGACGGGCCCTGTCCACCCTGATCCGGGACGGCCTGCTGGTGCAGGTGCGAGGGCGTGGCACCTTCGTCACCTCCACCGCCATCGAGCCCTCGATCGCGCAGAAGCTGACCACCCTGTCCGAGGACTTCGCCCGGCAGGGGGTCTCGATGACCACCCACGTGGTCACCCACCAGGTCATGGCCGCGCCGTCGCCGGTGGCCGCCCTACTCGACCTGCGCCCCGGCCAGTCGGTACTCCGCCTGGAGCGGCTCCGGGCCACCTCCACCGGCCCGGTGGCCTGGCTGGTCAACTACGTACGCGTCGACCTGGCTCCCGGCCTGGACCTCGTCGACTTGGCCGACCGCTCCCTGTTCGGCCTGCTGGAGAACGAGTACGGTCTAAAGATCAGCACTGGTCGGCGCACCTTCAGCGCGACTGCCGCCACCGGAAGGATCGCGGCGGCGCTGGAGGTGCCGGAGCAGTTCCCGCTGCTGTACCTGGAGCAGATCACCTACCTCGACGACGGCCGGCCGATCGAGTACTCCGACGTGTGGATCCACAGCGAACGGATGCGGGTCACCTCCCTGCTCTCCCGTCGCTGACAGGCACCTCGCCGCGAACGACCCGGCCACGAGGGCGGGATTGGTGCTCGGCCGGCTGCGTACGGTGCGGGCGTCGTGGTGCGGATGCGCGCGGGTAGCGGTGACCGCGATGAGATCGGGCGGGACAGGGTCGAGGCGGCCATCCGGGTCCACGGACGGCCGAGAGGCGGCCGGTGAACCGCGCCGCCGGAACCTCCCGCTGATCACCGGCGAGAATCTCCCAAGACGTGCCTCAGCTCGGCGCTTCGTCCGCGCTTGCTAGGTTCCGCACATGATCGACACTGCTGCGGCGGTCGAGTGGGTGATCGCGCACGGCGACGAGTCCGACAGGCACCGACTGGCGACGGTACTGACCGGGGTGTGGCCGGCGCCGCTGGATGTGGCGGACGCGCTGTTCGCCGACCAGTCTCCCGAGGGCGGTTTCCCGGCGCCTTGGTCAGCCCGCGCCCCCTCCGTGGCGGCGACGTGCGAACGGCTCGACCGGATCATCGAGTTGGACCTGCGGTACAGCTCACGGGTGGACCGTTGCGCCGACTGGCTCGCCGCGCTGGTCGCGCCGGACGGCAGGGTGCGCTCCGCCGTGGACACCGGACACCTGCCGTCACAGGACCCGCTCTACCTGACCGCCAACGTCGGCTGGTGCTTGACGGTCCTGGACCGGCCCGAGGCGGCCGGGCCGGCCGCCCGGGCGGTGCGCGACGCCGTCGGGGCCTCAGGGGTCTGGCCGTCGTGCCTCACCACCACCTGGCTCGCCGCCGCCCTGCTGTGGGCGGTGGGGCTGCGCGAGGAGGCGGACCAGGGGCTGGGCATCCTGGCGCGGCGGCTGCTCGACGCCCCGCCGGCCGACATCGCCCGCGCCGGATGCGCGCTACGGACGGCGTTGCTGCCTCCGGAGCATCCAGTGTTCCGCGTCGTGCTCCGGCGGCTCACCGCCACCCAGCGCCCGGACGGCTCGTGGCCGGTCGACGGTGCCCTTACCGAGCAGGTCGCAGTCGCCATCACCGCGATAGGCGCCGTCGCCGGCCTGGTCTGAAACGCGTTCACCACAAGGGCGACAGGCCGGGTCAGGAGCAGAGCCGGTCGCTGCACCCAGCGTGAATCAGCCGCACGGTCGTGGGCGCCCCGAGGCCCCCGGCGAGGCGGGTTCCCCGATCACATGGAGACCCCGCAAGCACCGCACGGTGGCTGCGGGATCAGCGCTGGCCGCGGTTCCAGGGGCCGGTGACGGCGTACGCGATGCCCGGGTTGTAGACGTTGAAGAACATGGTCCGGCCGTCGGCGGAAGAACGTCGCGCCAGCCAACTCGCCGAGCTCCGCGTCCCCGGCGCCGCCCACGTTGACCCGGTTACGTGCGAAGACGAACACTCGCCGGCGGCGGTCGTACCCAGGATGTGCTGGTCCCCGATCCCGTCCTCGCACATCATCAGGCCCCCGTACGGCGACATGCAGATGTTGTCCGGGGCGTCGAACTCCGGGTTCTCCGGTGCCGGGGTGGGACGGGTGAAGATGATCTCCAGGCGCAATGTGTTGGCTCGCGGGTCGTACCGCCAGACCTGGCCGTCGGGGTCGCGGGCCTGGGCGCCGGACCTGGCCGACTATGTACTGCAGGAGTTTGGCGAGGGCGGTGCCGGCAAGAGGTACTCATACGAGGGCTGGGAGATGTCGGCAAGCGCAGAGTTCTGGGCGGAGTACCTGGCGTGGTCGGGTGCCGGATTGTGATCCACGAGGATGTGGCAGGCCCCAGTGCTGCGCCGACGGCAGAGATATCGGCATGAGCGCGCCTCGCGGGAGATCCGGATGCCGTCCGTCTCCCGACGCCTCTTGGTGTCGCTGGTCGGATACCTTCACCGGCGCCCGGACCGGAAGATCCGTCGGTCCTCCGATCCTGTCGGGCGCGAAAGCTGGACCATATCGTCGACAATCTCGGCCGGCTCCGTCACCTGGAACAGGTCGACCGGCGGCAGGCCGGGGAGATAGGCAACGTTGATCGCCCATTTCTGGTACTGCCACTCGCAGTTGCCCCAGTACTCCCAGAGCCGAAAGTTGAGGCGCCAAAGCCCCCACTGGCCGACCAGCAGACGGAGCACCGTGTCATTCGGGCGCGGCGGAAAGACAGTGAAGCACTGACACCAGACCTGGGTGTCGCCGGTTACCACAAGCTGCCCAGCCACCATCTCCAACCGCACCCCAGCCGAGCTGAACGGCCCGGCATCCGGCCACGTGAGCCTGGTCGCCGTCTGTCGCACCGCGAAGTCGTCCTCCTCACGGGCAACGACCTGGTGGACAAGCACCTCGGCTTGACCCGCGGGTGGTGGCAGCTTGAGTGCCTTGGCGTCCGCGTGGCGTCGCGCCGCACTTCGCACACCTCGCTTCCGCTTCACCCATTCCTCAGGGGCGGCCAGGTCACCGGGAGGCAGCCGGAACACCTCCGCCACGGCGTTACGTCGTACCGCCCCGGGCGCGCCTCGCGACCGCTTCGTCCATGCCGTCAGCACCCGTTGGACCACGATCATCAGCCGACTCTCACAAGTCCTGTCAGGACGGTCAAGCGAAATGCCTCGAGGGGACCTCAGTACGCGAGGGATCTGCTCGCCGAGGACCTGCACGTCAATGTGGTCAGGCACCGACGAAGCATCGGGCCGGTGACGCCTACGGGCAACCGCCTCTGCCGGCCGACCGTGCGCGTTCGGCGCCGCCTTGTCGTGCCGATGTCAGTGCATAAGGCGACGGTCCACGAACCCTGCTAACGAGTGGCCGAGAGGGCTTGTACTGCCCATCGGCAGCTGATCAGCTGAACGGGCCTGCTGTCGGGCAGACCGACGCGCGGGCCGTCGCCTGGGATGCCGGAGCCGCCCCAGGGTCAACCATCCCCAAACTCCCAGATCGGGGTCGCAGGCGTCGGGCTCAGCGTACGGACACCTCGGCTCTCGCGCGGGAGCGCCACGCCGTCGGGCATGATGTCGTCGTGTCGGGCGCGGGGGCGGCCACGGCCGCAACAGTGCAGGCGGTGCGGCGGTACGGATGGATCGGCCTACTGGCGGCCTGGCTCGGGGTGGCGTTGGTCGAAATGGCAGACCGCCCAACGCCTCACTACTGCTGTTCGTCATTCCCCCGTTCGAACTCGCAGTGTGGCTCATCGCCCTGACGCTGACGGTGCGACTGGCGTTCCGTGCCGTCCCCGCAGGCGCTTCGGCGGCGCTCGCCACTGCCGTGTTGCTCGTCGGCGCCTGCGCGTGGTTCACCAACTGGGGGCTGTTCCACCCCGCGTCGTACTGGGCCTCGCACCGCTGGGCGTTCAACGCCGTGGCCGACGGTGTCAAGGAGGGGCGAATCGGGAGTTCCCGCTAGTACTACGGCCAGCGCCTCCCGCTGCACCTTCGGGACCTGTCCACCAACGGCCGAGCAGCGGTCGTCGGCCGCCAGGACAACAAGCCGGTGGTGTTCCTGCCGCAGTGGACCGGCATCCCGGATGACGCCGGCGGATACATCTACCTCGACGCACCACCCCGACCGGACCTGGTTGTCGACCTTTTCGGCGAGCCCCGTCCGGGTCGCCGGCGGACACACCGTACTGGCGGTGACTGACGAACCGCGCCCACTCGTGTCACAGATGCCGGAGTTCGAAGGTCTGCACCACGCTTCGCGAGAACGATTTCAGTCGCAGCAGAAAACAAGAAGGGCAACGCTCCCACCTTAATGTATATCTCAACGGGAGGCTTGCGGCAAGACCCGGGTCTTGCCGCAGAATCGTCGGCCGGACCCAAGAACGGACGAGGAAATGGGGCACGACATGCGTGTGTTGTTGTCGAGCCACGGAAGGCGCAGTGACGTCGATTCCCTGGTGGCATTCGGGGTGCGATCGCGGCCGATCGGCGCGGAGATGCGGGTGTGCGGGTCGCCCGAATGGGCGGAGCGGCCGGCCGACAGCCGGAGGGGACGGCAAGGAGAGATGAGGACGGCCCCAGGATGTTGACCGAGCTCGATACGCCGGTGGTCCGCCCGGTCTGTGGAGTGCGACGCAGGACGGCCATCTCGGAGGTATCGCGATGATCGAGCAGTACGTGTGGGGTCTCCGAGAGGTCGACGAAACGCAGGCCGCGGTCGTTGGCGGCAAGGGCGCGCGCCTGGGGGCGTTGTCGCGGCTCGACGGCATCCGCGTGCCGGCTGGTTTCTGCGTGACGACGGAGGCCTTCCGACGGATCATGGCCGAAGCGCCGTCGATCGACGATCGGCTCGATCAGCTGTCGCACCTGAACCCGGACGACCACGAGGCGATCCGCACACTCAGTGCGCAGATCCGCCGGACCATCGAAGCGGTCGTCCTCCCCGAGGATGTGGCGGCGGCGATCACCCGGGCTCTCACCCAGCTCGGTGAGCAGGCTGCCTACGCCGTCCGGTCCAGCGCGACGGCGGAGGACCTGCCGACGGCCTCCTTCGCTGGCCAGCAGGACACGTACCTGAACGTCATCGGGCTGGCGGCGATCCTGCGGCACGTCAGCCGGTGCTGGGCCTCGCTCTTCACCGAGCGGGCCGTGACCTACCGTCAACGCAACGGCATCGACCACCGCACGGTCCACATGGCCGTCGTCGTGCAGGAGATGGCCTTCCCGCAGGCGGCCGGCGTCCTGTTCACGGCCGACCCCGTCACGTCCAACCGGAAGGTCGCCTCCGTGGAGGCCAGCTTCGGCCTCGGCGAGGCGCTGGTCTCCGGGCTGGTGAACGCGGACGCCTACAAGGTGCGCGACCGCACGATCATCGACAGGGCGATCGCCACCAAGCGGCTTGCCGTCCACGCCCTGCGGGACGGTGGCACGAAGGAACAGGCGATCGAGCCGGAACGGCAGGAGCAGCCGGCGCTGACGGATGCGCAGGTCGTGCGGCTGGCGCGGTTGGGCCGGCGGATCGAAGCCCACTTCGGCCACCCCCAGGACATCGAATGGTGCCTGGTCGACGACGACTTCCACATCGTCCAGAGCCGACCGATCACCACCCTGTTCCCGATCCCCGAGACCGGCGACGGAGAGAACCACGTCTACGTCTCCGTCGGTCACCAGCAGATGATGACCGACGCCATGAGGCCCCTCGGGGCCTCCATGTGGCAACTGACGGCCATGGCGCCGATGCACGAGGCCGGCGGGAGGCTGTTCGTCGACGTCACCCGGCGCCTGGCCTCACCCGCGAGCCGCGCTGGTCTCCTGGAGATGGTGGGCAGGTCCGATCCACTGGTCAGGGACGCGCTGGAGACCGTCCTCGACCGCGGCGACTTCGTCACGTCGCTCCCCGACCAGGGTCCCGCAGGGCCGCCCGCCGACGGTGCGCCCGCCCCGATCGAGACCGATCCGGCCATCGTCACCGAGCTGATCGAACGCAGCCGGGCGTCCGTCGCCACCCTGCAGCGCGACATCCGGACGAAATCCGGACCGGCGCTGTTCGACTTCCTGCGGGAGGCCTTCGAGGAGCACAAGCGCGCCCTCAGTGATCCCCTCAACATGCAGGCGATCATGGCGGGGATGGAGGCCACGTGGTGGCTCAACGACAAGCTGCACGAGTGGCTGGGCGAGAAGAACGCGGCCGACACGCTCACGTTGTCCGCGCCCCACAACGTCACGTCGGAGATGGGACTGGCGCTCCTGGACGTCGCGGACGTCATCCGCCCGCACCCGGAGGTCGTGGCCTTCCTGCGGCAGGTCGAGGACGAGGGCTTCGTGGATGAGCTGGCCGGGCTCCCGGGCGGACAGGAAGCGCGAGACGCCATCCGGACCTTTCTCGACACGTACGGCATGCGCTGCGCCGGCGAGATCGACATCACGAGGCCGCGCTGGAGCGAACGTCCCAGCACGCTCGTGCCCGTCATCCTCGACAACATCAGGAACCTCGAGCCGGGCGCTCGCACGCGGCGCTTCGCGCAGGGGCGCCAGCAGGCGGAAAAGAAGGAACAGGAGGTTCTGGCGCGCTTGCGGGCCCTGCCGGACGGGGAGCGGAAGGCGGAAGAGACGAAGCGGATGATCGACCGGGTCCGCACCTTCGTCGGGTACCGGGAGTATCCGAAGTACGCCATCGTCAGCCGCTACTTCTTCTACAAACAGGCCCTGCTCGAGGAGGCCGAGCGCCTCGTGCGGGCCGGCGTGCTTCCGGAGAGGGAGGACATCTTCTACCTCACGTTCCAGGAACTCTCCGACGTCGTGCACACGAACGAGGTGGATAATCAACTCATCCACCGGCGGAAGGAAGCGTTCAGGTCGTACCAGACGCTCATCCCGCCCCGGGTGCTCACGTCGGAGGGTGAGGGCATCGCCGGCGCGTACCGACGCGAGGATGTGCCGGCCGGCGCGCTGGTCGGCCTCCCGGTTTCCGGCGGGGTCGTCGAGGGGCGGGCTCGCGTCATCCTGGACCTGGCCAGGGCCGATCTCGAACCGGGCGACATCCTGGTCACCGCCTACACCGATCCGAGCTGGTCCCCCCTGTTCGTCGCGATCGAGGGACTGGTGACGGAGGTGGGCGGCCTCATGACCCACGGGGCGGTGGTCGCCCGGGAGTACGGCCTGCCCGCCCTCGTCGGCGTGGAGCAGGCGACCACGCTGATCCGGGACGGGCAGCGGATTCGCGTGCACGCGACCGACGGGTACGTCGAGATCCTGCCCTGACCGGCGGTGAGCTGGGTGGGTGCGCCTCCGTGCTCATCGGTAGCGTCGCTCGTCGCCCCCGTCACCTGGCCCCGGTCGGCACCGCTGCGGCCGGAGGCGATGGTGGCCCGTCTCACCGCGGTCTTGCTCGGCGGGTCACCGTAGCGGGCCGGTACTCTTGATCGGGTACGGACTGTACCCATATGTCCGCCATTTCGAGGGGTGACCATGCCTGATCACGCGTCCGGCCGCATCGACCTCGCCCGCCTTCAGGAAGTGCTCGACGGACCGTGGGCCGAGGTCCGCAACGCCCACCGGAAGCACCTCGACGCGCGCTTCCTCCCGGTGTACGGCGAGACCGGTGACCAGGCGCGTGAGCGGATCACCCGGCTGCTCTCCGAACTCCCCGTCGAGCTGGGTATCGCCTCGGCCTTCCCCACCGAGTACGGCGGCAGGTCCGACGTCGGCGGCTCGATCGTCGCCACCGAGATGCTGGCGCAGGTCGACCTCTCGCTGATGGTCAAGGCGGGCGTGCAGTGGGGCCTGTTCGGCGGCGCCGTCGCGGCCCTGGGCACCCGGCGGCACCACGACGCCTACCTGCGGGACATCGTCTCGGGCAGGATCTTCGGCTGCTTCGCGATGACCGAGACCGGCCACGGCTCCGACGTCCAGCAGCTGCGCACCACCTGCACGTACGACCCGCGGACGCAGACCTTCGACCTGCACACCCCGCACGAGGCGGCGCGCAAGGACTACATCGGCAACGCGGCCCGGGACGGGCGGATGGCGGTGGTCTTCGCGCAGCTGCTCGCCAACGGGCGGCGGCACGGCGTACACGCGTGGCTGGTCCCGATCCGCGACGCGCAGGGCAAGCCCCTGCCCGGTGTGACCATCGGGGACGCCGGGGCGAAGGCGGGCCTGCTCGGCGTCGACAACGGGCGGCTCAGCTTCGACCACGTGCAGGTGCCGCGGGACATGCTGCTGGACCGCTACGGTCGGGTCGCCGAGGACGGCACGTACTCCAGCCCGATCGAGAACGACTCCCGGCGCTTCTTCACCATGCTCGGCACCCTGGTCCGCGGTCGGGTGAGCGTGGGCGGCGCCGCGTCGGCGGCCACCAGGTCGGCGCTGACGATCGCCGTGCGCTACGGCGACATCCGCCGCCAGTTCGGCACGCCCGACGCGGAGCGGGAGGTGCTGCTCAACGACTACCTGGCCCACCAGCGCAAGCTGCTGCCCGCGCTGGCCACCACGTACGCGCTGCACTTCGCCCAGGCCGAGCTGGTCGCCGCGCTGGACGAGGTACAGGGCGGCGACGGGCCGGTCGACGAGCACCGGCAACGGGAGCTGGAGTCCCGGGCCGCCGGCCTCAAGGCCGCGCAGACCTGGCACGCGACCCGCACCATCCAGATGTGCCGCGAGGCGTGCGGCGGCGCCGGCTACCTGTCCGAGAACCGGCTGCCCAGCCTCAAGGCCGACACCGACGTCTTCACCACGTTCGAGGGCGACAACACGGTGCTGCTGCAGCTGGTGGCCAAGGGACTGCTCACCGGCCACCGGGACGAGTTCGGCTCGCTGGACGGCTGGGGACGCGCCTCCTTCGTCGCCGAGCAGGTCCGCGAGATGGTGCTCGAACGCACCGCCGCGCGGTCGCTCATCGAGCGGCTGGTCAGCGCCGTGCCCGGCCGCGACGAGGAGGTCGCCGTCACCGACCGCGGCTGGCAGCTCAAGGCCTTCGAGGACCGCGAGCGGCACCTCCTCGACGGCGCGGTCCGCCGCCTGCGCAACGGCGCGGCCACGAAGAAGGACCGTCCCTTCGACATCTTCAACGACGTCCAGGACCACGTCCTCGCCGTCGCCGCCGCGCACGTCGACCGGGTCGCCCTGGAGGCGTTCGTCGCCGGCATCGAGGACACCGCGGACCCGGCGGTCCGGGCGCTGCTCTCCCGGGTCTGCGACCTGTACGCGCTCAGCGTCATCGAGGCCCACAAGGGATGGTTCCTGGAGCACGGCCGTCTCACGCCGGCCCGGTCCAAGGCGATCACCGGCGTGGTGAACGGTCTGCTCAAGGAGCTGCGCCCGCACATGCGGACACTCGTGGACGGTTTCGCCATCCCCGACGCGTGGCTGCACGCCGCCATCCTGCGCGAGGAACCCCGCCGGCAGGAGAGCATGGCCGCCCACGACGCCGCCGGCGATCCGCAGGCAGTCCCCGCGTAGCCAGGCAGGTTCGGGTGCGCCGGGGCTAGACCGCGCGGGCCACGCAGATCCTGGCGTCCAGGCGTGGCCCGGCCTCGTAGAGCATGTACTCCACGCCGCCGTCGGTGCCGAACGTCGGCGACGCCACCCGGCCGTTGTCCGAGGCGATCGGCCGGTGGAACACTCCGAGGTGGACCTCGCGGTCGAAGTTGTTGCCGACCTCGGTCAGATACATGTTGCCGCTGCCGCCGTGGTACGCGATGTACGCGGTGCCGTTGCGCTTCAGCAGATGCGGCGCGGAGATGTCGGTGAGCCCGTCGCCCGACGGCGACACCAGCGGGTTCGGGGAGAACTGCCAGCCGCTCCAGCCGTTGGGCGACCAGCCCCAGAAGATCTTCCGGGTGCCCGGCCGGATGGTGTGGGCGCCCATGAACACCATCACGTAGCGGTTTCCCTTGCCGGCCACCGGGTGCTCGAAGACCCGCGCGTACGAGGTCTCGGTCGTGTTGGGCACCAGGTTCGTCGACAGGATCGGCGTCTCGTCGGTGAAGCGGACGCCGTCGGTCGAGCGGGCGACCCGGGTCGTGTGGTTCTCGCCGTGGAAGTACAGGTAGAACTGCCGGGTCGGCGCGTCCCACACGACGTGCGGCGACGACACGTGGCTCACCGTCGTGGACGGCAGCACCCGGTCGATGACGGGATTGTTGGCGTACTCGGTGTAAGGGCCCTCGAGCCGGTCGGCGTAGGCGAGGCAGATCCCGCCGGGCGCGTCGTGCGGCGCGTAGTAGAGGTAGTAGCGGCCGAGGTAGCCGCCGATCTTGTCGTAGACGCCGCGCACGCACGGGAAGATGAACTCGCCGGTCGGGTTGTAACGCAACGGCCTGTCGAACGCGTCGCGCACGTACCGGTAGTTGGGGAAGCCGGCCGGTCCGGCGAGCGCGGGCGTGGGCGTCGCGGCGAGGCCGGCGCCGGTGGTCGCGGTCGCGACACCGGCGGCCGCCGCGCCACGCAGCAGCGTGCGTCGGGAGAAGGAGCCTTCCGGGGTACGCGTCATCGCGTTCCCTCCGTTCGTGGGACGGGCCGACGGGGGCAGGGGAAGCGGGCCGGCCGTGACGAGGCAGGTGTCACTCCGCCTCGCCGGGCGGCCGACCGGTGCGGACGCTCGTCGCGGGCGGTGCCGTTGGTCGATGAGTCTGCGCGCGCCGTCTCGGCGGCGTCAAGATGCTAATACGAATTAGCACAGCGGATCCGGCACGCGCCCTGTGACGTTCCGACAGCGCAGGCGCGCTGCCCGTACGGCCCCGCCGCCCGACGATCGGCGCCCGCCCGGGGCTCGGGTGGGCGCCGATGCGCAGGTGGCCGACGCGGGCCGAGTCAGCCGACGGGTGGGGCGGTCCAGGAGGACCGGATCAGCTCCCGCTCGGCGGCGGCGAGGTGGGCGGTGGCGGCGAGCCAGGCCCACGCGTACCGGTCCGGGTCGGGATCGGTACGCCGGCCGAACACGTCCCGGCCGCGCCGGTCGGACTCGTCGGCCAACGCGGTGGTGAGCGCGGCGGCGGTGGTGAAGCCGGCCCGCCGCAGCGGGCCGGCCAGGCCGGTGCCGTCGCCGCGGGCCGCCTCGGCGACGGCGCGGCGACCGCCGGAGACGGCCAACTCCACCAGCCGGCGCACCCGCCACAGCGGGGACTCCGCAATCGCGTCGGCGCCGACGGCGAGCACCGGTTCGGTCATCTCGGCCGGGTCGCGCGGCGGCAGGTGGCCGCCCTGGATCTCGTCGTAGCCGAGGTCCGCCCGGCCGTGCCAGTCCGCCGGCAGTCGCAACGTGGCGGCGGCACCGGGCACCGGGCCGACCGCGAGCGGTCGCAGCGTGCTGGCCCGGTCCGGGTCCAGCCGACCGAGCACCCGGACCCGCAGGCCGGGCCGGGAGGCGAGCCGCCGCAGGTTGGCCACGTGGGCCAGCATCGGGTGGGAGTCGACCGGCACCAGCCGGATCAGCGGCCCGTCCGGCACCGGGGCACGCTCGCTTCCGGCGTCGGTGGCGGGGGCCAGCTCGCGGGCCAGCACCTGGTCACCGACGGCACCCACCACCATCAGGTCGCCGCCGAACAGCGCGGTCCCCGCCCGGGCCGGGTCCTCCGGGTCGTCGGTGGCGAGCTGCGCGGTCACCACCTCGGCGAGCGGGCGGGCGAACAGGTGCGCCAGCGGCCCGGTGGACCAGTCGGTCCCGGCGAGCGGGGTGGCCCGGACCCCCTTACCGGCACCGAGCCGGCCGTCCGGGGAGACGGTGGTGCCGGTGATCCGCAGGCCGCCACGGGCCAGCACCGCGTGGTTGACCGCGACCGCGCCCATCTCGGTGACCGCCCGGGCGCAGTCCCGCGCCCGGTCCGGACCGCCCGGTTTCACGTCGCCGAAGGACAGTCGGCGCCCGTCGGCGGCGAGCAGGTGCGTGACCACCCCGGCGTACCCGGTCGCGCTGATCACCGGCTCCCGGCAGACGCCGTACACCTCCAGGGTGCCGTCCGGCTGGTAGGCCCGCCGTAGGACGCCGACCAGCGCCGGGTCGGCATCTCCGGCGGCCAGCCGGCCGGCGACGTACAGCAGGTCGTGCAGCACCTCGACCAGCTCGGCCAACCGGTGGCCGTTCTGCCGTCCCCGCTGTGCGCGCAGACCACGCACCGTGCGCAGCGCGGCGCTCTCGGCCCGCGGCAGGCCGGCCAGCCGGGCGCCGTGGGCGGCCCGCAGCAGCTCGGCCTGGGGCACCGCCCCGGCGGCCGGCACGCCGGCCGCGAGCACCGCGGCGGCTGCCCGCCACAGCGCGCCGGCGGCGGCCCGTTGCGCCTTCGTCGGCGCCGCGCCGCCGGTCGCGCCAGCCGATTTCCTGGTACGCCCGGTGCGGCCGGTCCCCCCGGTCCGGCCGGACGCCGCGTCGGTGCGGTCCGACGCCGACGACGCCGCGGCGGCGGACGCCGGGTCGGGGTGGGTGGCCGGGTCGGCCACCGGGCAGGCGAGAAGGACGGCGGCGCGGTGCAGGCAGCGGGGCGCCAGCAGGCAGCTGCACCGCGCCTGGTGCGGGTCAGTGACCGCGCCGGTCGCTCCGGGTGTCAGGGTGACCAGCGACTCCGGGCCGCAGTCGACCGACACGCCCCCGTCGACGGGGCCGACCGGTAAGCCGGCCAGCCGTTCGACGGCGGCGTCCAGCCGCTTGTGCAGCCGGGGCGGCAGGGCCGCCACCGCCGCGGCGGCGACCGCCGGCAGCACCGGCGGCAACCGGTCGGTGTCCACGGCAGTGGCTGTGCGGTCCGTCAACGTGATCCTCCGCGGATGCGGTCGCCCACCCAGCGGGCGAGTTCGAGCGGGCTGAGAGCGGCGACCGGCATCCCGGCCGCGACGAGCTGCTCGGCCACCGGCACCGAGTAGCAGGGCGCTCCCCTGTCGTTCAGCGCGGCGCAGCCGAGCACATGCACGCCCGAACCGACCAGCGTGCGGACCTCACCGAGCAGCCCGGCCAGCGGATAACCCTCCTCGAAGTCGCTGACCACCGCGACGATGGTGCGGCTCGGCACGGTCACCAGCGAGCGGGCGGCGGCCAGCCCGGCGGCGATGTGCGTACCGCCGCCGACGCGCACCTCCAGCAGCAGCGACAGCGGGTCGTCGACCCGGTCGGTCAGGTCGACCACCTCGGTGGAGAAGGCGAGGAAGTGGGTGGACAGGGTGGGCACCCCGGCCAGTACGGCGGCGGTCAACGCCGACCACACCACCGACGCCTCCATCGAGCCGGACACGTCGACCACGAGCACCAGCCGCCAGTCGGCCTCCTTGCGGGTGCGGCTGTTGAAGACCGGGCGCTGCGGCACCACCACCGTCCGGCCGTCGCCGAGCCGCTGGGTGTGCGCCAGATTCGCCCGCAGCGTACGGGCGAGGTTGATCCGGCCACCGGGACGGCTGGTCGGACGCGGGTTGGTCAGCCCGGTCAGCGCCGGACGCACCTGGGTGGCCAGCTGCCTGGTCAGCTCCTCGACCAGCCGCCGCACCAGGGGCCGCAGCTTGGCGAGCTGCGCCTCGGGCAGGCCGCCGGCCAGCGACAGCACCGAGGTCAGCAGCTCCATCGAGGGGCGTACCGCGGCCGGGTCGAGTTCGGTGAGCACGTCGGTACGGCCGTTCTCGGCCGCCCGGGCGATGACCTCCTCGCGTACGGCGGTGCCGAACAGCGCCTCGAGTTCGTCGGCCCACTCGCGGGCGGTCGGGAAGGAGGCTTCCTGACCGCCGCCGGCCGCCTGCCCGAGGTCGGTGGCGCCCTCGCCCTGACCCGCCCCGTACAGCTCGTCCAGGGCGCGGGCGTAGCGGCGGGCGTCGGCCGGCAACCGGTCGGGTTGGCGGCCCAGCAGCAGCCGCCACCGGTCGGTGGCGGTGAGCCGGGCGTCCGGCGTGCCCGGCCCGGGCGTCGCGCCGGCATCGGCGTCGGCGTCGCCGGGACCGGTCGGCGTGCCCGCAACGGGGATGCGGCGGGCGAGCAGGGCGGCCCGGCCGGCCGCGTCGGCGGCGGCCCAGCGGGCCAGCAGCTCCGGCGGGGCGGACAGGCTCAGGTCGAGCCGGTCGCCCAGCCGCTCGGTGACGGTGTCCAGCAGCCGGCCCCGGGCCGCCGGGGTGAGCACGTCGAACCCGCCGCGCAGCGCGGGCAGCCGGTCCAGGAAGTCGGCGTCGGGGAGCCGCTCGATCCGCTCCAGCAGCGGGTCCAGCGCGGCCGGGGCGGACTGCAACAGCGGGTGCGCCCCGGTGAGCAGGCCGCCGAGCAGCCGGTGCAGGTGCCGTCGCGTGTCGGGTCCGGTCGCCGCGTCGATCCAGCCGGCCACCCGGGTACCCAGGGTCTCCAGGTCGGTCAGGTCGAGCAGCACCCGGGCGGCCAGGGCGGCGCCCTGGATCAGCGGCGAACCGGTGCGGGCCAGGTGGTCGAGGGCCTCGTCCAGGCGCAGCCCGATACGGTCCTCGCCGGCGCGGACCGCGAGGTCGACCAGCGCGGCGGCGTCCGCCGGGGTGTCGCTGCCGGCCAGGCCGGGCAGCCCGCGCACCGCCGCGTCCAGCAGCACGACGGCCAGCTCGGCCGCCCGGGCCCGGCCGTCGGGGGTCGTGCCGGGCAGGTGTTCGCGGCGCAGCGCCTCCAGCAGGTCCAGTGCGGCCAGCAGCTCGGGCAGCGTGCCGGTGCCCGGCAGCACCGTGGCGGCCAGCTCGAGCCGGTCGGTGACCAGCTCCGGCAGGTCGCACCGGGCGGCGTCGCGGAGCCCGGTGAGCAGCTGCGCGGCGGTGGGACCGCCGTCGGCGGCCTCCCGGCGGAACCGCTCCCGCAGCGTGCCGGCCGCGGCCAGCGCCGCGGTCACCCCGCGTACGCCGACCAGGTCCAGCCGGGCCGCCACGGACGGCGTCCAGGCCAGCTGCCAGCGGGTGGTCAGGGCGGCGCCGTCGCCGGTGCCGGACACCGCGATCGGCTCGCCGTAGCCGACGCCGCAGACCTGGAGGCGTTGCAGCAGGGTCTCCCGCCGCCCGTCCAGCTCGGTGCGCAGCGGGTCCAGGCGCACCTCGCGGGCCTTCGGGCTGTCGGGGTGGGGCAGCCGCAGCGTGGTGAGTTCCGCCTCGACCGCCGGGCCGAGCCCGGAGCGCGGCGTGCCGGGGGCGATGCGGCCCCGTTCGGCGCCGACCAGCACGCTCTCCAGGGCCTTGGCCAGCGCCCGGCCGCGGCCGAGCAGTTCGCCCTGGCCGAGCACGGTGGTCACCGCCTCCAGCACCTCGCCCCGACCGGGGGCGGGCAGGTCCCGCAGCCGGGCCAGGTCGTCGGCGAGCCGTACCGTCTCGGTGGCCTCACCGGTGCCGGCGGTGTGGCCGGCCGCGCGGAGTTCCCGGCACAGGTCCGTCACCGCCCGGGCCGCGGCGGCCCGGATCCGTTCCGGGTCGCCGGCGGCGGTGAACACGGACTGCTGCCAGCGCGGGTCGCGGATCCCGGCCGGGTAACCGGACCGGGAGTCGAGCAGGTCGAACGCGTACGGCACCAGCGAGGTGACCGCCGTGCCGCCGCCGTCGGTGGCGGCCGGTCGGGACGGGGTCGTCACGGAGCGGACGGGATCGACCGCGGCGGTGCCGGGCCGGGCGGACGCGATGGCGACCTCGGCGGTCGACGGGGCGGTGACCAGGGCCGGGGCGTGGAAGGCGCCGATGACGGCGGCGACCCGCCGGCCGTCGACGCCGGCTTCGGCCAGCACCCGGCGCATGTGCCGCTCGCGGGCCAGGTCCCGGGCCGGCACGCCGTCGCGGTTGGCGCTGTCGGTACGCATCGCCCAGCCGACGCCGAGCGCGGCCCGGCGGACCGCCTCGGGCGGGCAGCCCGGGGCACGCACCTCGACCACCCGGTCCCACAGGTCGTCGCCGTCCCGGCCGGTGCCGCTGGCGCTGAGCGCGGCGGCGTAGGACCGGCGCAGGCCGGGCACCGGCTCCCCCGCGTCCGGTGTGGGACCGCCACCGGCGGCCGGGTCGGGGTCGGTGGTCGGGTCGGGGTCGGTGGTGCCGGCGGTCCAGCCGGGGTCGGCCAGCGGCAGGTCGCAGCAGACCACCTCCACGCCGCGCTGCCGGGCCCAGCGGATCGCGGCAAGTTCCGGGGAGAAGTCGGCGAACGGGTAGAAGCCCATCGGCCCGTCCGCGCCGTGGCTGCCGACCAGGGCCAGCGGGGCCCGGGCGGCCGGATCGGACAGGTACGGCAGCCAGCGCTGGAAGTCGGCCGGCAACTCGATGCAGACCACCTCGGCCCCGGCGGCGTCCAGCAGCGCCGGGACCACCGCCGCCAGCGCCGGGCTGTGGTGCCGCACCCCGATCAGGTACGGCCGCACCGAACCGGCGAGCGCGTCGACCACGGCGCGCGGATCGGCCGACGTCGCGTCGGCTCCCACCGGGTCGGCGGTCGCCGGGGCCGCACCGGTCGGTGGGCTGGAGAGGGTCGTCACCGCAGGTTCTCCCGCAGGTCCCAGAGCCGGCGCCACATCGCCGAGCCGTCCTCGGCGCGGCGACGGACCGGGCCGTCCCAGTAGCCGAGCAGGCGGGCGTGGTCGTTCTGGTCGTCCTTGCGGACCACGCCGAGCAGGTGCCCGGGCACCAGGTCGAGCGCGTCCCCGCCGGGCAGGTACGCGGCCGCCAGTCCGAGCGACACCGCCACCTGCACCGCCTCGGCGGTGGACATGACCGTGCCGGGCCGCTCCACGTCCCAGCCCTCGCCCGACCGGCCGGAACGCAGGTCGCGGAACACGGTGACCAGGGCGTCCAGCACCGCGTCGTCCACCGTGTACGCCGCGCCGGCGCGCTGCACGGCGGCGGTGGCCTGCTGACGGACCAGGTCGGTCTCGACGTCCGCGTCCGAGATCGGGTGGATGGTCTCGAAGTTGAACCGGCGCTTGAGGGCCGAGGACATCTCCGACACGCCCCGGTCCCGCAGGTTGGCGGTGGCGATCACGGTGAACCCGGGCACGGCGCGGATCAGCCCGTCCTCGGTGCCGGACAGCTCCGGCACGTTCATCCGCCGGTCGGACAGGATGGACACCAGCGCGTCCTGCACCTCGGGCAGGCAGCGGGTGACCTCCTCGATGCGCACCACGCGGCCGGTGCGCATGGCGGTCAGCACCGGCGAGTCGACCAGCGCCTGCGGGGTCGGGCCCTGGGCGAGCAGCAGGGCGTAGTTCCAGCCGTACCGGAAGGCGTCCTCGGTGGTGCCGGCGGTGCCCTGCACGGTCAGCGCGCTGGTGCCGCAGACGGCGGCGGCCAGCAGCTCGGAGAGCATGGACTTGGCGGTACCGGGCTCGCCGACCAGCAGCAGGCCCCGCTCGCCGGCCAGGGTGACCACGCACCGCTCGACCAGGCTCCGCTCGCCGACGAACTTCGCCGGGATGGTCATGCTGGCCGGCAGTTCGGTGCCGTCCGGGCCGGTGCGCCGGTCGGCGGGCAGCTTCAACGCCTCGCCGTCGCTGCCCTGGATGAAGGTGACCACGGCGCGCGGGGTCAGCGCCCAGCCCGGCGGCCGGGCCCCGTCGTCGTACGCGGCCAGGAAGGCCAGCTCGTCGGCGTACCGCTGCTCGGCGGAGAGGACCTGGGCGGCGGTCTCCGGCGCCACGGTGGGGCGGACGTGTTCCGTCACGGTCACGGGCGTTCCTCGATCTCTCTGGTTCGGATGGGGTGGGTCGGGCAGGGGTCGGCGGCGCGGTGGTGCCGCGACGGCCGGGCAGGTCGTCGCGGACACCACCACCGCGTCGGGGGTGGGTCAGCGGCGGGTGGGCAGGTTGTCGAAGCGGGGCCGGTCGCCGTCGCGCAGGCGTTGCCAGGCCCGCCGGTGCAGCTCGGCGGCCGGTTCGAACGGAACGGTCACGCCGAGCGCGGCCGTACCGTCGGGTGCGAGGTCGAACAGGGTCACCTTCCAGCCCTCGATCGGCGCCTGCCCGTTGCCGCGTTCCAGCCAGGGGCCGGGCAGGAACAGCGACCGGCCGGCCCGGGACCGGCTGGCCTCGACGACCAGGTCGGTGCCGGCCAGTTCGGCGCGGGCCGCCTTCAGCCGGGCCGGCTTCCAGGCGGTCCACTTCGCCGTGTTGCGGTCGGTCGGGTCCGGCATGGCCAGCAGCATCAGGTACACCGCCGCCGCGTCGGCGCCCAGGCCGTGTGCCCCGGCCACCTCGGCGACCAGGTCCGGCACCGACCGGGTCGGATCCTGCGGCCACCAGGTGCCGTCCGCCGCCCGCGCGCCGCCGCCCGGCTCCCCCGGATCGCCGAGCAGCGCCGCGAAGCGTGGGTCGCGGACCAGGCGCAGCGCCACCTCGATCGGGTACGGCTTGGCGGCGTCGCCGCGCAGCGCCGGCAGGTACGGGTCCGACCCGTCGGCGTCGAGCAGGTCCGGCCGCAGCGCGGGCGACGGCTGGCTGTCGTGGGTGGACAGCACGATGGCGCCGTACCGTTCCCAGCCGGGGCCGGTCTCCGACGGGGTGCCCGCCACCTGCCGGAACGCGGGCAGGGAGACGTACTGGTCGAGGTCGAGCAGCAGGCCGGGGTTGGCCAGTCGGTCCCGGATCACGGCCAGCGCGGCGGGCAGCGCGGCCCGGCACGGGTCGCCGGCCGGCGTGTGGTGGGCCACCCAGGCCGCCAGGGCGACCGTGGAGCGCAGCACCTGACCGGTGAAGCCCGCCGCGCGGCCGTCGACCGGCCGGACCCGGTCGCCCCTGATCTCGAAGGCCAGGTCGGTGCTCAGCTCGGTCGAACGGGCCGGATCGAGCAGCGCCGGCAACGCCTTGGCCGGCTCCCAGCCGGTGCGGACCGTGCGCGTCGCCTCGGCGAGCAGTTGTTCGGGCACCACCACCCGGCGCCCCAGGGCGGCGTTCCACACCGCCGCGGCGGCGGCCACGTCGGGGCCGTCGGTCCACAGCCGGGCCGGGTCCTCCGGCAGCAGCGCCGAGACCACTGCCCGCCGCAATCCCGGCCTGGCCTCCCTCAGCACCCCGAAAGCCAGCTTGACCTCCCCGACCTGCTTGATCCCGAGCGCCTTGCGCAGCTCGGCCGGCACGGTGTTCACCGAGTCCACGTACGGGAGGCCGGCCAGCACCAGCTTCGCGGCGGTGGGGGTGACGCCGGTCAGCTCGGCGAACTGCTCGGCCGCCTCCGGCCGCCAGGGCAGCGGGCCGCGCGCGGCCGACTCGGCGAGGAAACCGCCCAGCCAGCCGGCCGGCCGTTCGTCACCGACCGACTCCGAGGACTGCACCGTGTAGGGCTCGGGCACGGCGAAGACGCCCGCCGGGTCGTGGTGCAACGCGTCGAAGAAGTAGCCGGTGGCCGTGCCCCTGGAGTTGAGAACGGCGAGGAACGCCCCGTCGGGCAACGGCAGGATGCCCGGCCTCGGGTAGCGGCGCGAGCCGTCGGGGTTCTTCAGGTCGTCGTCGCGCAGGTGCAGCCTGCACCGGCGCCACCGCCCCGGCGCGGCCACCGCGCCCAGGTCGAGCCCGTCCAGCGCCACGAGCAGGGCGCGCAGCGTCTCCCGGTGCTCGTCCGGGGTCACCGCCGCGACGGCCCGGTAGGCGACGGCGGCCACACCGCCGAGCAGGGACCACCAGTCCAGCGCGGACGGCAGCGACGGCCCGTCGAGGTGCAGGCGTACGGCGGAGCCGCCCCCGCCGGTGGTGGACCACTGGGTGGTAAACGCCTGGAACTGGGTGAAGGCGTGGGTCGCGGTGCCCGCCCCGTGGGCCGAGCCACGCAGGCCGTCCAGCGCCTCGTTGAGCTGCCGGTCGGTGGGTCCGGTCACGGTGACCGCCGGCGCCACCGCCGCCGGGGCGGACAACGACCTGGTGAGCCGCTCGGTCACCGCGTCCAGGTCGGTGCGCACCCGGGCGGCCAGCCGCAGCACCCCGGCCACGCCCGTCAGCACGGCGTCGTGGCTGACCGCCGGCAGCGTCGAGCGGACCAGCTCGACCAGCGCGTCCGTGTCGTCCTCGTCGGCGGTCGCGCCGGTGGCGGCGGGCCCGGAGCCGGTGCCGACCAGGGCCGCCGGAACCGCGACGGGAAGGCCGGTGACGGCCTGCGGGGCCGCGGTCAACCCGGGTCGCGCCGCCGCGCGGGCCGCGGCCCGCGCGGCCTCTTCGGCCAGGGCGGCGCGGCGCTCGTCGAGGGCGGCCTTCAGCAGCGCGGCGGCGGTCTCCCGGTCCATCCGGCGCAGGGCGGTGGAGCCGGCCGGGTCGCGGGGCAGCAGGTTGCCGAGGAACTGCCGTGCCGGCAGCGGAACCGCGCCGGGGCTGTAGTCCCGGCTGGACGGCGGTCCGGCGGCGGCCGACACCACCCCGTCCGGGTCGACCAGGACGGGACCGTCGAGCACGGCCCGCGGCCGGTCGTCGCCGGGCAGCACCAGCGCCGCGATCGGCTCCTGGCCCGCGGCCACGGTGACGCTACGACCGGCCAGGTCCTCACCGCGTACCGAGCCGTCCGGCAGCGTGACCACCCGCCAGCCGAGCAGCCCGTCCACGGGGACGGCGGCCGGGGTGGCCCGGTCGGACAGGGCCGGCCGCAGCCAGGAGGCCGGCTCCCGGAGGTGGCTTCCGTCGACCGGGAGGTTGGCCAGGAACCGGGGCAGGCCGCGCCGGCCGTGGGTGTTGGCCACCGGGTCGTACTCGCGCCAGCCGCGGGCGTCGTCCTCCTCGCTGTGCCGGAACACCCAGTGCGAGGTGCCGTCGGTGATGACCGGCAGCTCGGACGGGACGGCCGTGTCGCCGGCGTGCAGCACGCCGTCGCCGGTGGTCCGCCCGCCGCCCGGCAGCGGCAGGGTGATCTGCTGCCCGCGCGGCTGACTGCCGTGGTGACGACCCTGGATGAGCTGCGGTTCGCCGGGCGACGAGTGCCAGTAGCCCCGCAGGTCGTAGTCGAGCGCCTTGGAACGCCAGTAGACCAGCAGATGACCGTCGACGTAGTGGTAGCCGGGCTGACCCCACAGGTCGCCGGCCGGGATGCGCAGGTCGTGGCGCAGCACGACGCCCTCGGCGCCGATCACGCGCACCGTGGTCGGCCCGCCCAGGATCACGTACGGCCAGGCCTCCTGCCGGATGACCTCGACCCGGCGGTCGCCGCCGGTCACCTCCTGCCAGGCCAGCTCCCAGTCCGGCCAGCCCAGCTCGTCGAGGATCCCGCCGCGCAGGCTGCGGGCGACGCGCTCGGCGAGGTCGACGCCGAGGGCCTGCCCGAGGTCGCCGCCCCGACCGGACTCACCGAACACGTCGAGCTCGTCCGACACCAGGCGCAGCGCCTCGACCGGGAGCCTGCCCAGCCAGTCCACCGACGCCGGCAGGTACGGCAGTCCGGCGGCGAACCGGTCGCGGATCCGGGTCCGCAGCCAGTCGATCAGCATCGGCCGGATGCCCGGCGTCTCGACCATCCGGCGCAGGGCGGCCTGCTGGTCGTCGAGCTGGTCGAGGCCCCGGCGCAGGGCTGCGGTGAACCGGGCGTCGCCGGCGACGGCGAGCAGATCCCGCTCTCCCTCTCGCGTGACCCAGCTCGCCAGGTCCAGGGCCTCCCGCTCCTTCGGCGCGGCCACCGGCAGGTCGAGGGCCAGCAGCAGGTCGAGCAGTTCCAGGTCCCCGTCGGCCCCGAGGGTCTCGCCGCTGTCGGCCAGTTCGACGCGCAGCCGGTCGGCCATCCGCTCGACGAGCGGGTACAGCTGCGGCAGCCGACGGCGTCGGTGGCCGGAGTTGACCCGGCTCACGAAGCGGCGCAGCCAGCCGACGGAGCCGTCCTGCGGGCGGGCCGGGTCCGGCACGTCCGGCACGGACAGCCCAGCGAGCGCACCGGTGTCGGTCAGCAGGGCCAGCCAGGTGACCAGGTCGTCCCGGTCGGCGGGCATCAGGTCGAGCAGGCTGCCGCGGATCGCCGGGTCGCGGCCGGCCAGCGCCGTCAGCGCCGGCAGGTGCGCCTTCCAAAAGCCGGCCGGCGCCTCGGCGGCCACCGGCAGCCGGAGCAGCTCGGTCAGGTAGGCCGCCTCACGCTCGGCGACGGCGGCGGCCCCGGCCTTGCCGGCGGCCTTGGTGGCGGCCCGGACCAGCCGGTTCACCACGCCGGCCGACTGGGTGGACGGCACCACGCCGGCGGTCGCGGCCCGCAGCGCCAGCCGGCAGAACCGCTCCAGCGCCTGGTCGGCCGGCAACTGGGCGGACAGCTCCTTGGCGTAGCCGGCCAACGCGGTCGCGGACACCACCTTGGCCGAGGCGAACTCCACGTAGACCTCGTCCAGCCGGTTCAGGTCGACCGGCAGGCCGTGCTGCGCCTCCGCCTTGCGCGCCTTGTTGAACAGCTGCGTCGCGTACGCGTCCTGCCCGGCGGCCAGGAACACCCGCGCCGCCTGCTCGAAGAACGTCGGCAGGAGGTGCGGCAGCGTACGGGCGAACCGGTCGGCGATGCCCTGGTGCCCGTCCAGGGCGGCCTTCGGCCGCGACCGCACCTGCTTGGCCAGCTTCTGCAACTCCGGCACCACCGCCAACGCGTGCCGGCCGTCCGCCGGGTGGTGCACCAGCACCCACTCCGGGAAGGCCAACGGTCGGCGGGGACCCAGCCCGACGACGACCGGCTCGGCGCCGGGCGACAGGCCGAGGAACCCGACGGCGATGTCCTCGCCCTCGCCCAGGGCGGCGTCGACGAGGCGGACCACCGGCCGGTCGTCGAGGGCCGGGTGCCGGTAGGTGCGGGCGGTGAGGGGCACGGCCCGGTCACCGGCCCCGGCGGTGTCGGCCGGCAGCACCGCGCCGGCGGTCAGCAGGCTCTCGACCGCGCCGTCGTCAGCCGTCGTCGTCATCCCGGTCACGCCTTCTTCCCCGTTCCGCTCGCGGCGCCGGACAGGGCCGTCGCCATCCGCATTCCTTCCGACCAGGCCACCGGCCCGACCTCGGTCAACCGCAACGTCGGCCCGTCCACCACCGACCAGGAGAGGTTGCCCAGGGTCGCCTCCGAGTCCCAGTAGTCCTCGTTGAACCACATGGCGGCCTCGACCGTGCGGCCGGCCTCCCAGACCCGGCACTTGACCTGCGAGCCGGAGACCCGGAAGCCGAGCGTGGCGGCCCGGGCGGCGAGCCGGTTCGGCACGGTGGCGCCGCGGAAGTCGGTGATGGTCGTGTCGCGCTGTTTCAGGTCCTCGGGTCTGCCCCAGGTGCCCCGGTGCAGCTGCTCGATCCGCTGGGTGACGTCCAGTTCGTCGGCGAACTCGCGCAGGTCGGCCAGCTCGGTCAGGCGCACCGGGTGGGGCAGCGTGGCGGTGACCGGCGAGAGCCGGACGGTCTCCCCGTCGAGGTTGACCACGCGCAGGTCGCCGGTGTCGGTGACGTCGCGCAGGAAGCCCGGCTCGGCCGGGTCGTCCCCGAGCACCACGAGGTCGCGCAACGCGTCCTGCCAGGCCGGGTCCGGCCAGACCCGGGCCAGCAGCCCCGTCGGCACCGGGAGCGAGGACACCACCCAGGCGTCGACCCGGGCCAGGCATTCCACGGCGTGCCGGTCCAGCCACTGGGCGAGCTGGCGCAGCCGGTCGACCTCGGGGTCGTCCCGCAGTGCCTTCGGCAGAGTCTTCAGCGGACGGCCGCCGGCCCGCGGGCCGATGGACCGGGCCGCCACCTTTCCGTCCACGAGAGAGATCTCGTACGAGTCCCCCACCGGTAGCCAGCCCATCAGGAATACCCTCCGCAGTGGCAGAACAGCCAGATTTCGTGAGGAATCGGCCGTGATCGACAACGAGGGCACGCTAACAGTAGTGACCGACACGACAGCGACCCATCGGCCGGTCAGCCGAGCCGGGATCGGCGGGACGAGGGGACGCGATCCGCGGAAGTCGCAGGTCCGGCCGGTCCGAACGCGCCGCGGACGGTCGGTCGCGGTCCCGGCGGGAGAGAAGTCGATGATCTAGGTCACACTGTGGCCGCCTGCGGCCACGTGCGCCCGGCCCGGTGGCGGGCATGGCGGTGCGGTTCAGCCGTGACGACCGACGACGTCGGGCCAAGCGGCGTTGCGGCTCCACGTGCGGCTGATCACGATGTCGGTGCGCCGCCGTGATGGTCGAGCACCTTGCCGAGCAACGCGACCAGGGCCTGCCGTTCGGTGACCGACAGCGGGGCGAGCAGCTCGTCCTGCACGTCGTCGAGCGCGCGGTCCAGCCGCCGGAGCTGCCGGACGCCCGCCTCGGTGATGGTGACGATGTTGCGTCGGCGGTCCGCCGGGTCGGCGCTGCGCCCGACGAAGCCCTCCCCCTCCAGCTCGGTCACGGCCGCGACGACGTCGCTGCGGTCCATGCGGCAGCGCCGCCCCAGCTCCGCCTGGCTCGCGGGGCCGAACTCCCGCAACGCCGCCAGCACCCGGTAGTGGTAGCCCCGCGCGCCGGCGGCGGCGAACCCCTGGGAGACGAACCGCCTCGCGTGCACGGCGGTCTGAGTGATGAGCCAGCTCGCCTTCGTGGCGAGGCGGTCCGGTGTCGGTTCCACGGGTGACCATGCTAACAGGACGTTGGCGGCGCCAACGATCTGCCTTACCGTTGGCCGCACCAACGATACGGAGGACCGAGATGTCACACGTGACCGACCGCGCCGAGATCGCCGAACTGGTCGCCAGGCTGGCGCGGGCGCTGGACGAGCGACGCTTCGAGGACCTGCGGGCCGTCTACACCCCGGACGCCGAGACCAGCAGCCCGCGCGGGGCCCTGTGCGGCATCGACGAGATCGTCGACGTCGTGCGGCGAACCAGCCCGGAGGAGGAGTTGACCCAGCACTTCAACACCGACGTGGTGGTGGATCTCGACGGCGACCACGCCGAGGTCGGCACCCATCAGCTCGTGTACTTCTTCCACCGGGGCGAGGCTCCGCACCGGACCGCCGGCGTCCAGGCCCACTACACCGCCGCACGTACGCCGACCGGCTGGCGATTCGCGCGGGCCCGGATCTCCCCGCTCTGGCAGCACGTCCCGTCGTCCTCGTGAACTCGGCGCCATCCGCCGACAGCGGCGGGGTGACCGGCGGGCCGGCGGCGCCGAATACTCGGCTGCGGACGCCGCCGGCCCGCCCTTAGGCTCCCGACCTACGCGCCGGCAAGGCGTCCTGTCGACAGCGGTCACACCGCCGATCGGAGATGCGCAGAAGATGACGTGCCAACTGTTCGCGCTCAGCTTCGATGCGAACCAACCTCCGCGTCTCGCCCGGTTCTGGTCCGGGGTCCTGGGCTGGGACCTGGTCGACGAACCACCCGACGGTGTCGCGCTGCTGCCCGGTGACGACACCGGGTTCCGGCTCCGCTTCCTTCCGACCGAGCGGCCGAAGGTCGGCCCGAACCCGATGCACTTCGACCTGACGAGCGCATCCCAAGAGGACCAGCGGCGGACGGTGGCCAGGGCGCTGGACCTCGGCGCACGGCACATCGACGTCGGCCAGCGCCCCGAAGAGGGGCACGTGGTGCTCGCCGACCCCGAGGGCAACGAGTTCTGCGTCATCGCGCCGGGCAACACCTTCCTTGCCGACTGCGGATTCGTCGGAGCACTGGCCTGCGACGGCTCGCAGGAGGTCGGGTACTTCTGGAGCGAAGCGCTGGGCTGGCCGCTGGTCTGGGACCAGGACCAGGAGACCGCGATCCGCTCACCGCTGGGCGGCCCGAAGATCACGTGGGGTGGCCCACCGCTCAATCCGAGGACCGGCAAGCAACGCCTGCACTTCGATCTCGCTCCGCCTGCCGACGGCGATCAGCAGACGGAGGTCGACCGGCTGCTCTCCCTGGGGGCCACCCGGATCGACATCGGCCAGGGCGAGGTCGGCTGGGTGGTCATGGCCGACCCGGACGGCAACGAGTTCTGCGTGTTGCCGCCCCGGTAGCCACCCGGCCTCGGCGGCGTGGCGTCCGAAGGTCGGCAGCGGGTGTCAGCCGCGCCCTCCGGTACGGCGGCAACCGCACCCCTGCTCAGTTGCGGGGCCAGACGCGGACCGGCACCCGGGGGAACGCCACCGTCAGGAAGTGCTCGGTGAGGCGGTCCCGCAGCAGGCAGTCCGGCCAGGCGTCCAGCACCTCGGCCAGGGTGCGGTTGCCGAGGGCGAGCTGGAGCAGAGCGCCCGGCGGGATGGCGGCGTGGGTCGCCGGGTCGGTGGCCGGGCCGACCGTGCCGCGCACTGCCGTCACCGCCGTCAGCTCGCCGTCGGTGAACATCAGCCGGGCGGCGCGGCCGTACGTGTCGATGGTCAGTGTCGCTTCACGCCACCGCAGGTCGGCCGCGCGCCAACGGGCCCGCAGCAGTGGTGCCAACCGCGCGAGCAGGTCGACCGGATCGCCGGTGCGGACGTACCAGCCTCTGGGCCGCCTCGGTACGCCCGGCGGGCCGAGGCGGGCCAGCGGGTGCTCGTGGTCGAGCGCGGGGCAGACCGCGACGAACGGCCGACCCGCCGCCGCCTCGTACCCGCGACCGATCCGGGCCAGGTACGCGTGCATCGCTACGGCGGCCTGCGGCCAGTCGGCCGTTCGCGTGCAGGCCGCCGCGAACACGGCCAGCTCGCCGGCGGCGTTGAGCCGGGCACCGTGCACCAGGTATCCACGGACTTCGGCGCCTCGCGTCAGGACGGCGACGACGCGCCGGGCGAGGTCAGCCTGACGGCGTCCGGCGATCTCGTACCGCCACACTCCCGCGTCCCTCGGGCAGACCAGGGCGTCGCCGTCAGCGAGCCGCCGGTCGATGTCGGCGAGGGCACCCGCGTCGGCGGCGGTCGCCGAGCGGAGCATCAGCCCGTCGGAGGGGTCGTCCGGCCGGGCCTGACCAGTGGCCGGCAGTTCGGCGGCGGGCACCGCCGGCGCGCCGCCGTTGGCGAGGGCGTAGTCGTAGCCGAGCCGCCGGTAGAAGTAGGGGATCCCCTCGATGACCTGGACGGGCACGCCGCGGGACGCGTACCGCTCGTGCAGCGCGGCGAACAGCCGCCCGGTGAGCCGGTTGCCGCGGTGCTCCGGTGCCGTACCGACCAGCTCGACCTGGGCCACCGGCAGGCGCACCCCGGCCACGCTCCAGTCCTGCCGGAGGCCCACGAGGCTCGCCACCGGGCGGCCGGTCGCCAGGTCCACGGCGACCAGGAAGTCGTCGGGCACCACCGAGGGATGGTCGGTCAGCAGGCTCTCGACCCAGGCGGCGATGCCGGGATGCGGTTTCCCGCCGGTCACCCACTGCAGCTGGACCGACGCGTGCAGGGCGGCGAGTTCGGGTGCGTCTGAGGGTCGGCCGGCCCGGATCACGTAACCGTCGCTCTGCCTTGTCATGCCTTACTTTCGCACAGGAGCCACCGTCGGTGGCATGCCGAAGCGAGCTGCGCCGGAACCACCCGCGGCGCCGCCCCCGATCGGGTCGGCGCCGCGGTGGCGTTCGGTGCCCAGGCTCGGCGCACAGCCGGGACCGGCGTGGGTCAGCGGATCCCGGCGGTCACCCTGCGACGGGACGGCAGCGCGCGGCGGCCGCCCCTGCTCAGGTGCCGGTTCAGCAGGTGGTGTTGCCGGCCGGGACCCAACCGTCCACGGACGGGTGCTCGGCGCCGTGGCCGTAGATCCAGACGTCGTCGTCGATGGCCGAGACCTGGCCGTGCCAGCGGAACCCGCGCCCGGCGGTCAGGGTGAGCAGCACGTGGCCGTGCGGCTCGGCGCGCAGCCAGGTGTTCTGCCGGAGGTTGCAGACGATGCCCCACGCGTCGCTCGCCGAGGCCGGCGCGGCCACCACAGCCGAGCCGGAGAAGACGACGGTCGCGACCGTCAGGGCGTGTAGAAGGCGGCGTTTCACTCGTGTCCTTTCGACTGTGGACGCTGACGGCCTCCGATTGTGGTCGATGGGTACGTCCTCGGCGTCACGGGGGGCGGCGTCGAGTCGACCACCGCCAGGCGTCGCCGGGGCCGCGCTTCCCAGCGACCCCCCGCGCAGCCGCCGCTCAGTGGAAGGAGCCGTAGAAGTCGTTCAGCACGTCGTGCACGTTGTCCCGGTCGAACTTCTCGATGCCCAGGATCAGGGCCAGCAGTTGCGCCGTGTCCTTGGGGATCTGGCACTTCGCCTCGGCGACGAGTTCGTCGAGCATCCAGTGCAGGAGCTGGGCCATGGGTGTCCGGGCGGCGAGGTCGGAGTTGATGGTGAACCGGATGGTGCCGTCCGAGTTGATCACCGTCGAGTAGTTCAGCATCTTCGGCTCGGCCCGCACCACCAGCCGCTCCTCCGCCCGCATCAGCGCCAGCATCGCCGCGTGCAGCGCCTCCATGTACGCCTTGGTCAACGGCGCGTACGCCCGGTCCTGCGGCAGGTCGGTGAGCACGAGCGCGACCGGCTTGGGCAGGTCGGTCCTGGTGAAGTCGAGGCAGGTGAAGTCGTAGGTGCGCACCCACGCACGGGTGATGCGGGACGCGAGCACGGTGTGCAGCGAGTCCGTCCGGGGCGCGGCGCGTCCCCGCATGGCGGCCACCTCGGCGTCGGTGGGGAACGGGCCACCCTGGCCCAACGCCTCGTAGACGGTCTGCTCGAAGTTGGCGGCGTTCTGCAGGGCGATCTGGCCCTGGAGGTAGTAGGCGGCGTTGCGGTGGCGGTAGACGATGTCGACCGTCGGGTTGTCCGCCAGGGTGTGCGTACCCTCGTGCACGAGCGTGGCGGCGAGCTCCCACAGGTGCATCGTCCCGTCGAGCGCGGAGCGACCCACGTTGATGATGGCGGTGTCGCCCTGACCGCTGGCCAGTGCGCCCATCCCGTCGGGCAGCGACAGGTTGCACACGAATCCCGACCGTCGGCCGTCGGTACGCGTGAGCAGCGCCCGCAGGGCCGTGACCGTCTGCGCGAAACGCGCCTTGGCCACCGATGAGGTGGACCCGAACAGACGCGCGAACGCGGTGTTGACGGCGACGTGCGTGGGACTCCTGTCGTCGTCCATGACGTCGACGATCCTGGTCTTCAGTTCGTCCAGAGCGGCGGTGAGGTGGGGATTGCCGACGACGGAGGGCACGACCCCGTCGAGAGAGTCCTGCACCTCCTTGAACAGGGTGGCCGCCTGGTGCATCGTCGCGCCGCGTTCCGAGATCTGCTGCAGCCAGGTCCCGACGGCCAGGGCGGCGACCTTGTCGAGCCGGGCGGTCAACTGGTCGCGGCGCAGCCCCGCCGGCAGCGCCCGTACGACGGGGCGCAGCCGCTGCAGTTCGCAGGCCATCAGCACCCGGTAGGTCTGGAACACCTCGCGCCGGCCGAGATCGAGTGCCTTCCTGGTCGCTTCGTCGGGAAACGGGAACATGTGGAGGGCTCCTTCGCTCTGCCGGCCCGACCCGGTCGGCCGAACGCCCGCGAAGAGGTAGCACCCGAAGGGCCGTGGCAGTCAGTAGCGCGTCGGCCATCGGACAGTGAGTGGGCCGTCGCCCGCGTTCCCGGCCGGAACCCCGCCTCGGGGCGCCGGTCGGGCCGGCGAGCCCTCACCAGAGACAAGCGAGCTTGACAATCCCGGAGAGTGTCAAGCACGCTTGTCGCGACAAGTTCACTTGACATCAGGGGGTGTTCATGAAGAACGACCTCTGCGCGCTCCGGCTGGCCACCGGGCTGTCCCAGCGCGAGCTGGCCCAGGCGCTGGGCGTCTCGCGACAGACGATCAACTCGATCGAGAACGGCCGCTACGACCCCTCCCTGCCGTTGGCCATCGCCATCGCGCGCCACTTCCACCGCACCGTCGAGGAGATCTTCCATGTCGACTGATCGACACACGGACAGGCGCAGGGCCCTGGCTCTCGGCGTCGGCATGGCGATCGTGGCGCTGCTGATCGCCGTGGGCCTGCTGCTGCGCGAGCACGCGCCCGGGAACATGGGAGTGGGCTTCCTCCTGGGCGCGGCGGTCGGGCTGATCGGTGTCGCGGTGATGGCGTGGCGGCTCCGCAGGCGACCGGACCGCGCGACGACCTTCGAGCGGGCGTGGTCCCAGTCGGGTGACGAGCGGGACGACGCCGTCCTCACCCGCGCCCTGGCCGTGCTCGGGCTGCTCGCGCTGCCGCTCACCGGTGCGGCGGGGATCGCGATCGGGCTCGGCGCCGCGGTCGAGATGATGCTGGCGCTGCTGATCCTGGCGGAGATCCTGGTCGGGGCGACCGCCTTCGCGGTCATAAACCGACGCAGCTGAGCGCGCATCCGAGCGCTGTGCGGCTTTCGCCGGCTTGACGGCAACTCCCACCATCTGACATCACCCGCCGGCGGCAGATGTATCTACTCGCATCGATCGGACTCCGTAAGGATGTCCACCCGCCCACGCCACCACCTCGGGGCGAACGGCGATCCCCCATCATCGGGAGGAAATGTGTCTACCAGACTCGCAGGAAGAGCGCGTCGTTCGACGCTCGCCCTGCTCACCGGCGCGGCACTGGCGACGCTGTTGTCCGTCACTGCGGCCGGTGCCGCACCGCTGGCCGGCCCGGCGGACGGCCCCGCCACCGCCGCCGCGGTCGACGTGTACATGAAGGACACGGCCGCCGACGTGGGGCTCGAACCGCACGCGCTCAACCCGCTCTGGCAGAGCCCGGACATCAAGGTCTGCCACACCGCCGTCGAGTGCGCGACCAGCCAGAACCCGATCGTCGGCCAGCGGAACTACATCTTCATCAACCTGCGCAACCCCGGCCCGTACGGCGACAGCGTGATGGAGGAGGGCACGATCTGGGTCTACCGGACCACGCCCGGCGGCGGGGCGGCCTGGCCGGGCGCGTGGACGCAGATCGGCGCGATGGCGGTGCCGGTCTACCCGGGCGTCACCTCGGTCACCATCCCGTGGGACGACGTGCCGGGTCCGGGGCACTTCTGCCTGTTGGCCCGCTGGATCTCCCCCAACGACCCGATGACCTTCGAGGGACCGGACATCGGCGTCAACACCCGTCACAACAACAACATCGCCTGGCGCAACGTGGACTCGGTGGCGGTGACCGCCGGTGGCCAGGCGCAGACGCGGCCGTTCGCCATCGGCAACACGCTGACCCGGCCGGCCCGCAGCAGCGTGGTCTTCAGCCAGGCCGGGGCCCCGTTCCAGGCCGCCGGTGGCCGGCTCGTCGCGGACCTCGGACCGACCCTGTTCGAGCGCTGGGCCAAGGGCGGCAAGGCCGGCAAGGGTGTCCGCGAGGTGGGCCGCAACCAGGTCGAGATCGTCGACATCGGCCAGGCCAGCCTGGACAACCTGGAGCTCAACCCGGGTGAGCGGCTCGCCTTCTCGCTGCACTTCACGGCGACCGTGCCGACCCAGGAGAAGATCGCCGTCAACGTGACCCAGGTCGGCCCGGACACCACCGGCGCCGCGCGGGCCGACCTCGGCGGGGTGCGGTACGACATCACGGTGGCCCAGCGGGCCAAGTAAGCGCCCGCAAGGGGCAGGGACGGAGGTCGCGGACGGGGCCCGCGACCTCCGTTCCGCACGTCCGGCGGGTGTCGCCGCCGTCGCGGCGCTCCGGGGTCCTCGACGGCCGGCCTCCGGGTCCGCTCGGTGTCCGGCTCAGCGCAGGGTGACCCAGGTGGTCGCCACCGCGTACCCGGCGGTGCGGGCGCAGAGCTGGACCGGCCCGGCGGGCGGCATCCTCATCGAGAAGTAGCCGACCGCGTCCACCGGCACCTCCTCGTACGGGCCGACGGAGGTCCGGGCTATGACCCGCCCGCCCCGGGCCGGGGAGAGTTGCCCGACGATGCCGGTCGGGGTCACCTCGATCTCGACCACCACCGCACCGGTGCGGAACGTCAGCGTGCGCGTCGAGCCGGCGGACCGGGTGGGACCGGCCGGTTCCGGATCGCAGGCCGAGTCGAAGGTCAGCTCCGCGAGGGCCAGTTCGGCGTCGACGGTCCGCCAGCTGAACGCGGCGAGGGCCGCGGTCTGGAACTCCTCCGGCACCGGGTCGGAGTCCCGCAGGGCGGCCCTCAACTCGGCCAGCAGGGCGTCGTCAGCGGCTGGCGGCCACGGCTCCATCCCGGTCACCTCCGCTCCCCTCGTCGCCCGGACGCACCCGCAGGAACGGGGCGAGTGCCGGACAGTTCCGCAGCTTGTGCAGGCACCGGGCCTGGCTCGGACCGACGCTGCCCACCGGCATGCCCAACCGGGCGCCGATCTCGCGGTAGCTGACCGGCGGATCGGCCATCAGCAGGGCCAGCAGGTCCCGGCAGCGCGGCGGCAACTGCGCGAACGCCTCCCGCAGCGCCTGCTGTCGCTCGGCGCGCAACAGGTCCTCGTCCGGGGTGACCGGATCCACCAGCAGATGGGCACCGACGTGCCCGTCGACCGAGTCGTCGTACGGGTCGAACGGCTGGGTCCGCCGGCCGAGGCGAAGCAGCCGGTAACACTCGCGTCGGGTGGTGGTGATCAGCCAGGCGGGCAGGGCGTTCGCCTCCCGCAGCCGTCCCAGGTGCTCCACCGCACGCAGCCAGACGGTCTGGTTCACGTCCGCCGCGTCGACCTGGTCGAGTCCGTACGACCGGATCACCGAGAGCACCAGTGGGGTGTAGCGGCGCACCAACTCACCCCACGCCCGCTCGTCACCGCAGGAGGCGGCGGCGACCAGCCCGACGGTGCCGCGCTCGCTCACCGGTACGACGCCCGGCGCGCCGATGCCGGCCTCACGTGACGAGTACGCCGTAGTCGGGATGCCAGCGCGGGCCGGCGACCAGCGCGGCTCGGGCCGCCTCCGCGCCGAGCCCGGCGCTGGTCATCAGCGCGGCCAGTCGGCCGGCGACGTGGCCGGTGGCGAACGAGGTGCCGGCCCAGGCGGCGAAGCCGTCGAAGTACCGGACCGGTTGTCCCGGCAACTGGAGCCGACCACTGACGTAGGTGCTGGTCCGGTCCCCCAGGGCGCAGGCGTCCACCCACGAGCCGTAGCTGCTGTACGGCGCCGGCACCGGGCCGGTGGAGCGGGCACTCACCGCGCCCACCGCCAGGACCCGGTCCAGGGCGGCCGGCCAGGCCCGCCGGCTGGTGCCGGCATTGCCCGCCGACGCCACCACCGCCCGGCCGGGCAGCCCGGCCAGCGCGTTGACCAGTGGCAGCGGGGGCTGGTCGTCCTGGGTGAAGTAGCCCAACGAGAGGTTGACGACCGACGCCTGCGGACCGAGCCGGCCGAGGGCGGCGACCAGCATCTCCTCGTCGCCGACGCCGGTGGCGTTCAGCGCGGCCTCGGGATCGAAACGTACGCCCGGCGCGGCCTGCCGGACCACTCCGGCGACGAACGTGCCGTGACCACCCTGCAGCGCCAGCACGTCGGCGCCGACGTAGACCGCGTCCTCGTCGTCGACCTCGGGTAGATAGCTGCCGGCCAGCCACTGCGGATGACGGGAACCGGCCTGCCGCCAGATGCCGGTGTCGCAGATCCCCACCGTCACTCCCGCGCCCTCCCCCGCGCGCGCCGGATCCGGCGCCGGCAGCGCGGCGGCGACCCGGGGTGGGCCGCCCGGGTTGCCCATGATGTTGCCGAAGCCGAGCAGGGCGTGGTGCGGCTGGACCAGGGGCACCGGCTGCCCGGGCCACTGCTGCGGGTCGCGGAGCCTGGTCACCACCGACGGGATGTCGGTCTCGGCGGCGAAGCGGAGGCGGGCGACCCCGCCGAAGCCGACGCCCTCGGTGACCGGGTGGCCGTAGCTGCGCAGCCGGCTCACGACCCGCTGCACGTCCGGGTGGGCCACCAGCAACTGCCGGGGCCGGTAGAGGAACTCCCGGCCCTCGACGGCGTACCGGCGCAGGTCGGGGT
The DNA here is from genome assembly GCF_040704175.1 of Micromonospora sp. NPDC047812. Taxonomy (NCBI): domain Bacteria; kingdom Bacillati; phylum Actinomycetota; class Actinomycetes; order Micromonosporales; family Micromonosporaceae; genus Micromonospora; species Micromonospora sp. NPDC047812. Next base: position 154,032 of record NZ_JBEYRY010000004.1, read on the forward strand.
CGGCGGCCAGGGCCTCCAGGAAGACGCGCTGGTAGGTCGCGTCGGGTGACTCGCCGGCGGCGGCCGGGCCGCCCCGCCCGACGAGACCGAGCGGCGCCGCCGCGGCGGCCAGGGTGGACCAGGCCACGACCTGCCGACGGGACAACCCGGCGGGCGGGCGCGACGCGAAGGAGTCGTCAGACGGCACCGGTCCTCCAGGCGGTCGAAGATGCGCGGTCGGCGACGGGCCGGGCGGCTACGGAAGCGCTCTCCGAGGCACCGGACGATTATTTCAAAGGATAGTCGGGTGTCAATTGATCGTCGCTCAGGCGACTGATGCCCGTCCACCCCGGACGCGATTGACCGGGCAGCGCGACTGCGGGATTCTTCTTGGCATGGCCGACAGCGCCGTTTCCGGTGCCGTCCCGGCCCAGGCCGCGCTCGACGCCGTCCAGCGCTACCCCCGCGAGGCGATCGCGATCGCCCGGCAGGTCCTCGCCGCCGGCCACCCCGACGCCGACGAGCGGTCCACCGCCGAACGCGCCATCGGATTGGCCCTGCGGGAACTCAACGACCTGCCGGGCGCCCTACGGCACCTGCGGCGGGCGGTGCGGGTCACCGACTCGCCCCGGGTGCGGGCACTGGCCCGGATGAGCCTCGGGTACGTCCTGGCCAACGCCGGCCGCACCGGCGCGGCGCTACGCGCGGTGACCCTGGCCCTCCCCCGGTTGACCGGCGCCGACGCCGGCCGGGCCCGGATGCAGCGGGGCGTCGTGCTGCACTACCGGGGACGGTTCGACGAGGCGGTCCGGGACTACGGCATCGCGGTGGAGATCGCCCAGCGCGAGGGCGACCTGCTGCTGGAGGCGCGGGCGCGCAACAACCGTGGACTGCTCAACGCCCACCGGGGCACCAGCCGGGACGCCGACGACGACCTGTTCCGCTCCGCGGCCATCTTCAGCCGGCTCGGGCTCGACCTGGCCGCCGCCGACACCCGCTGGAACATCGGCATCGCCGCCGGTCAGCGCGGCGACGTCGCGGGCGCGCTGCGCACCTTCGCCACCGTCGGCGACGAGTACCGCCGGTTGTCGGTGCCCCGTCCGGCACTGCTGTTGGACCGGTTCGAACTGCTGCTCTCGGTGCCGCTGGTCGACGAGGCGGTCGAGGTCGCCACCTCCGCTGTGACGGAGCTGCGGCGGCGGGGCATGGCCTCGGATCTCGCCGAGGCGCTGCTGGCCCGGGCCCGGGCGGCGCTGCTCGCCGGCGACCTGGACACCGCCGCGACCGCCGCCGCCTCGTCCCGGGCCCGCTTCCGCCGCCAGGGACGCCGCATCTGGGCCGCCTTCGCCCGGCACGTCGAGCTGCGCGCCGAGTTCGCCCGGGGCACCCGGTCGACGGCCCTGCTCACCGCCATGGTGCGAACCGCCGGGCAGCTCGACGCCACCGGCTGGCCCTCGCCGGCACTGACCACCCGGATCGAGGCCGCCCGGCTGGCCGAGGCGATGGGCCGGCCCGCCCGGGCGGCCGAGCTGCTGGCGGTGGCGGCCCGCGCGCACCGCCGGGGCACCGCGCCGCACCGGGCCCAGGGCTGGTACGCGCTCGCCCTGCGTCGTCGGCTCGACGGTGACCTGCGGGGCGCGGCCCGGGCCCTGCGCCGGGGACTGGCGGTGCTCGACGGCCACCGGGCCTCCCTGGGCGCCACCGAGCTACGCGCGCACAGCGGGGCGTACGGGCACGAACTGGCCGCCGAAGGGCTGGACATCGCCGTCCGCACCGGCACGCCCGCCCAGGTGCTGGCCTGGGCGGAACGCTGGCGGGCCAACGCCCTGCGGATGCGCGCGGTGCAGCCGCCGCAGGACCCCGAGCTGGCCGCCGCCCTGGCCGAGCTACGGATGGTCAGCACCGCCCTGGAGGACGCGCTGCTCGCCGGGCACCCCGTGCACGCGCTGCGGCGCAGCCAGGGCCGACTCGAACAGCGCATCCGGGAACTGGCCCGGGGCGCGGACGGCGGAGCCCGGGAGTCGGGCGGCGGCGGCCTGGTGGCACCGCCCACGGTTGGCGCCCTCGCCGCCGCGCTCGGTGCCGCCGTGCTGCTGGAGCTGGTGGCGCACGGGCCGCGGCTGCGGGCGGTACTCGTCCGTGACGGCCGGACCAGCCTGCACGACCTCGGCCCGCTCGACGAGGCGCTGGGCCGGGCCCGCCAGCACCGGTTCGGCCTGCGCCGGTTGGTCACCACCGGCGACTCGGCCGGTGCCCGGGCCGGGGTCGAGTTCGCCGCCACCGCGCTGGACCGGCAACTCTTCGACCCCGTACGCCGGTTGCTGGGCGACCGGCCACTGGTGATCGTCCCGATCGGCGCGCTGCACGCCGTGCCCTGGTCGGGCCTGCCGACCTGTGCCGGCCGGCCGGTGACGGTGGCGCCCTCGGCGACGGTCTGGTTGCGCGCCGTCGGGCGGACCGTCCCGGCCGGCCCGCCGGTGCTGGTGGCCGGGCCCCGGCTGCCTGCCGCCGAGGCCGAGGTACGCCAGCTCGGCGCGGCCCTGCCCGGCTCCCGCTCCCTCACCGGCCGCGCTGCCACCGCGGACGCGGTCACCGACGCGCTGAACGGGACCGGGCTGGCGCACATCGCCGCGCACGGCACCTTCCGCGCCGACAACCCGCTCTTCTCCACGCTGGAGCTGGCCGACGGGCCGCTGACCGCGTACGAGTTGGAGCGGCTGACCCGCCCACCGGGCTGCGTGGTGCTCTCCGCCTGCGACTCCGGCCTCTCCGGCGTCCGCCCGGGCGACGAGGTGATGGGCTTCACCGCCGTGCTGCTGGCCCTCGGCACCCGCAGCCTGATCGCCACCGTGTTGCCGGTCCCGGCCGACCTGACCACCGCGCTGATGCTGGACCTGCACCGGCGGATGCGTGCCGGTGCCGCGCCGGCGGCGGCGCTCGCCGAGGCCCAGCGCGCGTTCGACACCGACGGCGGCGGTGCCGCCCATGCCACCGCCGCCGCCTTCGTCTGCTTCGGCGCCGGCTGACCGGCGGGCGAGACCGCCGCACCCGCGTCCGGCGGGCACGGACCTGCCCGGCGCCCCAACGATGTGGCAGGGGACGTGAGGCCGGCCGTGGGAAGCCGCCGTGCACCCCGATGTCACGGGAGTCGCGTCTCGGCGCCCGCCCCATAGCGTTATATACAAGGTTCCTTGTCCTTCATCCCTTGTATATCTAGTCTTGTGCGATGACGGATGGTTCGACCCTGCACCTCACCGATCCCCGTGCCATGCGGGCGCTCGCGCATCCGACGCGGCTGCGCCTGCTCGGCGAGCTGCGAGTCCGCGGCCCGCAGACGGTCGGGTCGCTCAGCGAGGTCACCGGCGAGGCGGTCGGCTCGGTCAGCTACCACCTGAGCAAGCTGGCGGAGCACGGCTTCGTCCGGGAGGTCCCCGAACTGGCCCGCAACCGGCGCGAACGTTGGTGGCGGGCGGCGCACACCCGCACCTCCTGGGAGCCGGTCGAGGCGCTGGCCGACCCGGAACGCAAGGCCGCCTCCGACCTGTTGCGCCGCGCCATCCTCGACCGGTACGTCGACCGCATCCGGACCTACCTCGACGCCGAGGCCACCCTCGATCCGGAGTGGGTACGCGGCACCACCAGCAGCGACTCCACGCTGCACCTGACCAGCGACGAGCTGGTGGAGCTGCGCGCGGACCTGGCGGCCCTGGCCGAACGCTGGCGCGCCCGCAGCGACGCCGGTCGAGCCGACGCCCACACGACCGCCCTCATCTATCACGCCTTCCGGGACCCGCGATGACACCGGCCACGTCCCGCCGGGCCCCGCTACTCGGGCTGCTGATCGGCCACGCGGTCTCGCTGACCGGCAACATGCTGACCCTGATCGCGCTGCCGCTTCATGTGCTGGCCGAGACGGACTCCCTCGCCGCCACCGGGCTCGCCGGCGCGTTCGCCACCGCCCCGGTCGTGCTCGGTGGCGCCTTCGGCGGCGTGCTCGTCGACCGGATCGGCTACCGCCGGGCCAGCGTGCTGGCCGATCTGGTCTCCGGCGTGACGATCGCCGCCGTACCGCTGCTGCACGCCACCGTCGGGCTGCCCTTCCCGGCGCTGCTCGCCCTGGTCTTCGTCAGCGGCCTGCTCGACACCCCCGGTCAGACGGCCCGAACCGCGCTGCTGCCCGAGGCGGCGGCCGCCGCCGGGGTGCCGATCGAACGGGCGATCGGCTGGTTCGAGGCCACCGAACGCGGTGCCCGCCTGCTCGGCGCACCGGTGGCCGGCCTGCTGGTCGGCACGCTCGGCGCGTTGACCGCCTTGGCGGTGGACGCGGTCACGTTCGCCGTCTCGGCGGCAGCGGTCGCGGTGCTGGTGCCGGCGAGCCTGCGGCCGGCCGACAGCCCCACGGCAGCCTCCGGCGGCTACTGGCAGGACTTCATGGCCGGGCTGCGCTTCCTGATCCGCGAACCACTGCTGCGCGCCATGGTGTTGCTGGTACTGGTCACCAACCTCTTCGACGCCACCACGAGCAGCGTGCTGCTGCCGGTAGTCGCCGCGCGGGACCTCGGCGGGGCCACCGCGTTCGGCCTGCTGGTCGGCGCGATGGGCGGCGGCGCGCTGGTCGGCTCCCTGCTCTTCAGCGCCGTCGGGCACCGGCTGCCCCGCCGGGCCACCTTCGTCACCGCCTTCGCCGTCGCCGGCGCCCCGCCCTTCTGGGCCCTCGCCGCCGCCCCGCCGCTGCCCGTGGTGGCCGTGGTCTTCGCGGTCGCCGGCCTCGCCGCCGGCGCGATCAACCCGCTGATCGGCGCGGTGAAACTCGAACGGGTGCCCGCGCACATGCGGGCGCGCGTGTACGGCGTGATCGGCGCGGGCGCCTGGGCCGCCATGCCGCTCGGCGCGCTCGGAGCCGGCCTGGCCGCCGACCGGTTCGGCACCACCGCCACCCTGCTCACCGTCGGCACCTGCTACCTGCTGATCGTGCTCACTCCCCTGCTCGGTGGCCCCTGGCGGACGATGCGACGACCCCCGGTACCCGAGCAGCGGCAGCCGGAGGGAACGGCCACGACCGCCGAGGCCCGGCCCGGCTGACGCCCCGGGGAGGGTCCCCCGACCTAATCTCCCCACGGTGCTGGGAGGGGATTCCGCAGGGACCTGACCGCCGACAGTGCGGCGCTGCCGGGTATCGACGCCGGCCGCGAGCTGTAGCTCGGCTGCGCATGTTGGCCTGGGAACACGTGTGCTGGCCTGAGAAACGACAAAGGCAAGGAGGAGAACTCCTTGCCACCATTAACGTATACCGCACCCCCGGGCTTGCGGCAAGACCCCGGTCGTGGCGCACAATCGTCGGCCGAGCGCAGGAATTGGCACACCATGGGGGAATTCATGTTCGATGTGATCATTGCCGGCGGCGGGCCGACCGGCATGATGCTGGCGATCGAATTGCGGCTGCGGGGCGTCGACGTGCTCGTACTGGAGAAGGAGGCCGAGCCGCCGCCGTTCGTGCGGTCGCTCGGGCTGCACGTACGCAGTATCGAGGTGATGGATCAGCGGGGGCTGTTGGAGCGGTTCCTCGAGAACGGCACGCAGTACCCGATCCGGGGATTCTTCGCGGGTATCGAAAAGCCCGCTCCCACCGGGCTGGACACCGCCCACGGATACGTGCTCGGCATTCCGCAGACGCTCACCGACCGGCTGCTCACCGAGCACGCGGCCGACGTCGGAGCCGAGATCCGGCGCGGCTGTGCAGTGGTCGGGCTGGAGCAGGACGACGACGGCGTGACCGTCCACCTCGGAAATGGAGCTGCCACGCCGCTGCGGGCGCGGTTCGTCGTCGGCTGCGACGGTGGGCGCAGCACGGTCCGAAAACTGCTCGGGGTCGGATTCCCCGGCGATCCGTCGAGGATCGACACGCTGCTGGGCGAGATGGAGATGACCGCGTCCCCGGACGACATCACCGCAGTGATGACCGAGGTGCGCAAGACCGAGAAACGCTTCGGGATCGGGCCGTCGGGCAAGCCGGGGGTGTTCCGGGCGGTCGTGCCGGCGGAGGGCGTGGCCGAGGACCGTTCGGTGCCGCCGACGCTCGAGGAGTTCACGCGACAGCTGCGCAGGTACGCCGGCACCGACTTCGGCGCTCACTCGCCCCGCTGGCTGTCGCGCTTCGGCGACGCGACCCGCCAGGCCGAGCGCTACCGCGTCGGACGGGTGTTTCTGGCCGGGGACGCCGCGCACGTCCACCCGCCCATGGGCGGGCAGGGGCTCAACCTCGGGATCCAGGACTCGTTCAACCTGGGCTGGAAGCTGGCGGCGGCCGTCAACGGCTGGGCGCCGGACGACCTGCTGGACAGCTACGAGTCCGAGCGGCATCCGGTGGCCGCCGACGTGCTGACCAACACCCGCGCACAGATGGAGCTGACGACCAACGAGCCCGGGCCGCAGGCCGTCCGGCGGTTGTTGGCTCAGCTGATGGACCTCGACGACGTCAACCGGTTCCTGATCGAGAAGATCACGGCGATCAGCATCCGGTACGACTTCGGTGCGGACCATGCCCTGCTCGGGCGGCGGCTGCGCGACGTCCAGCTGACGCACGGGCGCCTGTTCGAGCTGATGCGCGCCGGCGGCGGACTGCTGCTCGACCAGACCGGGCGGCTCTCGGTGGACGGCTGGGTCGACCGGGTCGACCGGGTCGCCGACAGCAGCGAGGAGCTGGACGTGCCGGCGGTACTGCTCCGGCCGGACGGGCACGTCGCGTGGGTCGGCGAGGACCAGCAGACGCTCGAGGGCGCGCTGGCCAGGTGGTTCGGCGCGCCCGGCCGCACCGGCCGGATCAGCCGAGTGCCGGCCGCAGGAGCTCCTGCGGCCGGGTGAGAGACGCGCCGAGGACTGCGGACGCCGCGAGGTGCCGGTGCGCACGGTGTGCGGCGCGTGCGACGCCGACGGCCCGGCGCGGGAGAGCACCCGCGCCGGGCCGCTGGCGGGTCAGCTCGCGGTGCAGGTGGGCGTGCCGGTGGGGCCCGTTCCGGTGCCCTGGAAGCCGAACTCGGTGACGGCTCCGGCCGAGAGCCGGCCGTTGTAGTCGACGTTGTGGAACGTCACGGCGCCGCTGGCCCCGGCGGCGCGCGCGCTCCACGTGTTGGTGACCGTCGCGCCGCCCGGCAGGGTGAGCGCGACCGCCCACCCGTTGATCGCCGCGGCTCCCGCGGTGACGCGTACCGTGGCGACGAAGCCGCCGTTCCACGAGTTCAGTGACACCGTCGCGGCGCAGTCGCCGGAGGGCGGCGGGGTGGTGGGCGGCGGGGTCGTCGGGGGTGCGGTGGTGGGCGGCGGGGTGGCGCCGCCGTTGAGGGCGTCGAGGGTGGCGGTGTACGCCGGCTTCTTGTTGCCGCTGCCGTCGAAGAGCAGCGGGGTGCCGCTGGCGCGCCAGGAGTCCGTGTCCCGGATGCCCCACACGGTGATGCCGGTGCAGCGGGTCACGGCGAGGCAGGCGCGCACCACCCGGCCGTAGTTGTCGGCCTGCGTCTGGCCTGAGCCCTCGATGTCCAGCTCGGTGATCTGCACGTCCACGCCGAGGTTGGCGAAGCGTTGCAGGTTGGCCTGGTAGTCGGCGGGCACCGGGGAGGCGCTGTTGAAGTGCGACTGGAAGCCGACGCAGTCGATCGGCACGCCCCGGGCCTTGAAGTCCTGCACCATGGCGTACACCGCGTTGCTCTTGGCGTTCTGTCCGTCGGTGTTGTAGTCGTTGTAGCACAGCTTCGCGTTCGGGTCGGCGGCGCGCGCGGCGCGGAACGCCACCTCGATCCAGTCGTTGCCGGTGCGTTGCAGGTTCGAGTCGCGGCGGGCCCCGCTGCCGCCGTCGGCGAACGCCTCGTTCACCACGTCCCAGGAGTGGATCTTGCCACGGTAGTAGGTCGCCACCTGGGTGACGTGGTTGACCATCGCCTGGCGCAGCGCGCTGCCGTTGAGGTTCTGCGCCCATCCCGGCTGCTGGGAGTGCCAGGCCAGGGCGTGGCCACGCACCTGCATCCCGTTGGCGCGGGCGTGGTTGACGATCCGGTCGGCGTTGGCGAACGTGAACTGGCCCTGGGACGGCTCGGTGGCGTCCCACTTCATCTCGTTCTCCGGGGTGACCGAGTTGAACTCCCGGTTGAGGATCCCGACGTACGTGGCGTCGGAGAGCTTGTTGGCCGCCACCGCGGCGCCGAAGTAGCGCCCCTTCTCGGCGGCGGACGCCCCCAGGGTCGTCCCGGCGCTGGCGCCGGACGCCACCGCCACCGTCGTCGCGACGACGGAGAGACCGACCACGACCGACGCCAGCGCGACGCGGGGCCGCCGGCGGGTCACCGGGCGCCCGCTGGCACGGGCGAGCGAGTTGTCCATGGCAGAGCCTTTCGATGAGCCGAATGGATGGGGAAGGCCGCCTCGGCAACCGCCCGCCACGGCGTGGGGCCGGTGGAGTGGTCGCCCGGAGACCACACCGCCGTCAGCATCCTCGACACCGTGAGTTGATCGAAGCCCTTCCATCGGACCGTATCGGAACATGTCCGGAACCTCAACGCCCGATTATCGGATTCTTTCGATGGACGCGCTTCGCGCCGTCGCCTCAGTCGGCGTCCCACCCTGCCAGCCAGCCGGCTCGGCAACGGCCGAGGGACCGGAAGTTTCGGGGATCAGGCCCCACGACGCAGGACACCGACCAGGGCGGCCGGGTCGATGGTGGACGGCCGGTCGCTGACCTGCCCGTCACCGAGTTCGACGATCCGCCAGACGCCGTCGGCGCGCCGCGCCAGGTCCACGGTCACGAACGGCAGCCCCAGTGCCGCCACCGACCCGCTCACCGGACCCACGTCGAACGCCGCCGGCGGCGTGTCGTGCGGACTGTCGGGATGGGCACCGACCAGGACACAGCCGCCGTCGACCCACCACGTGCGGACCTCGGCGGTGGTGAACCGCTCGAACCGCCGCAGAACGAGGCCTCCGACGAGGTCGTCGCCGCGCAGGTCGACGAAGCGGCTCGCGACCCGCCACGCGGCATCGCCGTCGTCGAGATCCGGAATGAACGCCGCCTCGTGCCAGTGACGCTTCAACGACTTGGTGAAGTCGCGCAGCACCGCCGCCCCACCGCCGAGCGCGCGCCTCGCCCGGTCGAAGTCGGCGCGCTCCGTGCCGACCGTCCACGCCGAGCGTGGCGTCAGCTCGACCAGGTCCGGGTACCAGCCCGGCAACTCGTGGGCGCGCCGGTACTGCTCGCCGCTCGTACGCAGGCTGACGCCCCGGCGGGCCAACGCGTCCGCGAAGGCGGCGTACCGCTCGCTGCGCAGCATCCAGCCGCGGTAGACCGCGACGCCCTCGACCGTCACCCGCGACACCGCCCGCGACACGTCGTCGCCACGGGCCAACGCGTCGTGGTCGACGACGGCGACCTCGACGCCGGCCTCCTGGGCGGCGCGTGCCTCAGGAGCGAAGTGGGCGTCCGGGTGGCGCGGTCGCAGCGGGTCCGAGGGAACGATCAGGAGCACGGGGGAATGCTGCCCCATCGGCGCCGGCGACGCGAGTGCCGCCGGGCGGCGCACGGCGTACCCGGACCGGCGACACCCGCCCGTCCGGAGAAGTCGGCCCCCGCTCCTATGCTGAGCCGATGGACCTGGAGTTCGGTGGTGAGCTGTGGTTCTGGAGAGGCCCCGCGCCGTGGCACTTCGTCACCGTCCCCGAGGACGGGTGCCAGGAGTTGGCCGCGCGGTCCGCGGGGGTGAGCTACGGCTGGGGCATGATCCCGGTCGCGGCCCGGATCGGGAAGACCGGCTGGAGCACGTCGCTGTTCCCCAAGGACGGGCGCTACATCGTGCCGGTGAAGGCGGCCGTGCGACGGGCCGAAGGGCTGGCGGTGGGAGACACGGTGACGGTCCGCCTGTCCGTCGACGGCTGACCGGTCGGCTCCGCTCCCCCGTGCCCGCCACGGCGCGGCCGACGCGAGGAGCGTGTTCAAGGACCTTTCCGCCGGTACGGCTCGCACCGCTCGGGGAGCGCCGGTCAGGCCCGCAACGAGCACCAGGATCGCGACCAGCTCCACCGCTACCGTGAGCGCCGCGACGGGTTGTGGCATCGACAGCGTGGGCGTGATGACGTGCCAGGCGAACAGTGCTGTTCGGTCACCTGCGGACAGCGACAGCGCACCGATGCTGGCGTTCAGATGCGGCAGCGCCACCAAGGCCAGCAGCGCCGCGCCGCTCGCGGCGAGCGCCAGCGCGGTCAGCGCGAGCGTCAGCGGCGGCAGCACGGACAGGATCACCCCGGTCGAGACATCGCCGACGTCGCTCGCGTACCACCGGCGTTCCGAGCGCACGGCGAGCCAGATGTCGACGACCCGGACCACCGCATATCCCACGACCAGCGCAGCGGCCGTCGATGCGGCGGCCATCGGGCGCCGCCGCCGGCCGCCGGCTCGCCACACCACGAGCAGCAGCGCGGCCGCTGCCGACGACGCCCATGACACGGACACACCGAACTCGAAGCCGGACCGTACGTCGACGCCGCCGCCCGGACGCAGCGCCCTCCACTTTTGGCCTTCACCGTCGGGGTCGGCCGGCATCGTCCGGACCGCGTCCATGAGCAGCACAGCTAGTGCCGCCGGCACCGCCCAGCGTGGTGCGGGCCGTCCGCGGCGCACGGCGTGGACAACCAGCAGACCGATACTCAACACCTGGGCGTGGCGCCACACCGGACGAGCTACCAGGACGCCGGCGGCGTGCACCGCGGCGCACGCCGCCGCGGTCATGAGAAGCGGAGCAGGAGCTACGATCCGGCCGTCATCGCCCAGCGGGTCCGAGAATCCGGCCCCGGGCGTCGGCGACGAGCGCTGCCGCGTGCGGGCCGGCGGCGTAGCGGGCCGCGTCGAGGGTGTCCGTGACCGCGGTTACCGGGTCCCCGTTGGTCGCCCGGTGCAGGGCAAGCCAGACCCACCGGTGATCGCCGTCGGCGAGCTGGGACCGGCGGGCACGCAGGTGCGCGTCCGGAGTCAGGGCGTGAGCGGCGACGCTGGCGACGACGTCCGGGTCGTCACCGAGCCCCGCGCGGCGAGCCGCCTCCGCGGCGATCCACCAGGCCAAGTCCCGCAGTTCCGGTTCGGACAGCCCGGTCAGCGCATCGAGGGCGGGGCCGAGCGGGCCGCCGGGCTGCGGCTGGTGCGGAACCGGCGCGGGCAGGCCCCGGCCGAGCGCATTGTCGGGCTGCGACCGGCGCGGGTACAGCGTGGGTAGGTCCGGCAGGATCCGGAAACCGACGTCGGCAGCCTCGATCCGGGCCAGGTCCTCGCCGGTGACGCCGTGGCCGGTGAACCGCTGCACCGCAACCAGGCCCATCGGCGGTTTGCCACGGTGGTGGTCGGCGAAGTCGAGGTCCGCGAGTATCGCGGCGACCGGTGGTGGCGCGTCGAGGTCGCCGAACGGCTCCACCGACAGCAGCACCTCGCCGTGCTCGGCGAACGACAGCCGGGTGACCGCGTTGACGTTCCAGAACATGCTGGCTGCCCGGCCGCCGGCGGACGCGCGCGTCAGCACCGGCCCGGTCGAGCCCTGCCAGCCGTTGTACTCGACGGCGAGCACGGCGCCACCGATGTCCGCCACCGCCACCCACGGGTCGATCGACCGCCGCCGCATCAGGTCCTCGCCGATGGCCCGCATCGACTCCGGTCGGGCCGGGTCCGCCCCGAAGGCGCGCAGCACGTCCGCCGCACCTGCCCCGGTCACGACCGTGACCGTCGCGGCCTGGCCCAGGCTGCTCTGAGGCACCCACCGATAGGCGGCTTCGGGCCGTTCGGGCCGCGCCGGCTCCGGCTCGCCGCGCAACCGGTGGCCGAGCCGGTCCGTACGGGCATGCACGACCTCGGGCGCGGCGGGTGCCTGCCACACCACCAGCTCGTAGCGTTCGGCGTCGCGTTCGTCGGTCTCGTCCCGCCCCCGGGCGTGCACCCGCAGCCGGTAGTCGCCCGGCCAGGGCGGGGTGGCCCAACTCAGGCGTGACTCACCGACGCGGGGCCCGAGCACCGACGCGCCGCCGACGGCCGCCTGCCAGCTGACCTCGACGATCTCCTCCCAGCCGGTCGCGACCTCCGGTGGCGGCCCGTCCAGGACGCTCAACATGATCCGCACGTGTCCGCTCTCGACACCGGTGCGGATCACCACGCCGCCCGGGACGACCGCGACCAGTCCGTTGCCGCCGAAGTCGACGTCCGGGACGGCAGTGCCCTCCAGCACCGCGAACCGGTGCCCCGACACCAGCGCCGACCCGCTGGAGTGGCGGGGCAGCAGGTACTCCGCCCGGGCCCGGGCGAGCAACGCCGCGGCGTAGCCGGCGGGCATCGGGGCCTGGCGGAGCAGCAGGACGGCGGTGCCGATCGCCACGCCGAGCACGGCCGGCGGTGCGGTGGCCCAGGACGGGACGCCGACCCGGTGCAGGACGGCGGCGGAGGTGGCCACGGCCAGCGCGAGCCGGTTCGCACCGTGCGCCGCGGCGATGTCCTGCTCGGCGGCGATGTCAGGTCCGGCCGTCAGGAGGGCGGCCACCCGCGGGTGGCCGGCCAGCCGACGGGCCAGCGCGGCGACCACCGCCGACACGCCGGGCCGGAGCTGTTCCAGCACGGCTGCGCCGGTGATCGCCTCGCTCTGTCCGCTCGTGCTCACGATGGCGAACGCGCCGGCGGCCGGCGCACCCAGCAGGCCGGTCAGGTCCGGGGTGGTGCCCGCGAGGTCCAACTCCGCCACGGTCAGTTCCAGCGCGCCGAGCAGGCGTTCGACGAGCAACGGTGGCAGCGAGCCGAGAGCGTCCCGCACCGGCGCGTCGTCCGGCCCGGTCCCGCTGACGGGGCGGAATCCCGTCACCGCCCGGTGTCCGAGGGTTGATTCGAGGGTCGGCCAGGTGTCGCCCTCGGCGACCGCCCGCAGCCGACCGAGTTCGGCCGCCGGTGCCGTCGCAACACTGGCGGCGATGAGCGGCATCGCGGCGGCCACGGGCCCCGCCAACTCCGCCACCACCGCGTCAGGAATCTCGAACACCGCACCCCCGCTGACCACCCGTACCGGACGGCACATTCCTACCATCGACGGCCCTCACGACATCGGTCGAGCCCGGAAGGTCGTGGAGCGGCACCGCGCCGACGCCGTCACGCGGGAACACCGGCGCGTACGTGCGGTGGCCCGGCGGGAGCGGGTTCCGCGGGAACCTGCCCTGATCACGGCGGCGCAGCGGTAGCGCCCGGCGGATTGACAGGGTAGAAACATGCCAACCCTTCTTTCACAGCGTGATAGAAGTCGCGGCGGCGAGAGAGCGCTCTCACGGGTGCGCTGTCCCCGCCGCCGCCCCACGAGGCAGGTCGACGACGACCGCGAGCCGGCCATCGGCGCGCCCACCCGCGCCCGCGCCGGAACACCTCCCCCACCACGTCGCCGAGCCCGGCACCCGTCCCGGCCGGCGGAGAGGACGAACGATGAGGATGCAGTCCCCCGACGCGCGACGGCGGCTCCGCCGGACGCTCGCCCTCGGCCTGGTGCTGACGGCGGTCGCCAGCAGCACCGGCACGGCCGCCACCGCCGGACCGGCCCGCCACGGCGCTCCTGATTTCGGGCCCAACGTGACGATCTTCGATCCCGACACACCGGTCGCCGAGATCCAGGCGACCCTCGACGCGGCGCACGCCCGACAGGTCGACGCCGAGATGGGCACCGCGCGGCACGCGTACCTCTTCAAGCCCGGCAGCTATGGCACCACCGCGCAGCCCCTCCAGGTGAGGGTCGGCTACTACACCGAGGTCTCCGGCCTGGGCGCCTCCCCCACCGACGTCACCGTCAACGGCAAGATCGAGACCTACAACCGCTGCCTCGAAGGCGGCGGGACCGGCAACTGCATCGCCCTGGTCAACTTCTGGCGCACCCTGTCCAACCTGTCACTGTCCATCAACGCCACCGGTCAGGACGGCTGCCGTTCCTCGGCGAACTTCTGGGCCGTGTCCCAGGCGGTGTCCATGCGCCGCCTCGACATCAGCGGCGGCGGCCTGTCGCTGATGGACTACTGCACCGCCGGCCCGCAGTACGCCAGCGGCGGCTTCATCGCCGACTCCCGGCTGCCCGCCACCACCAACGGCTCCCAGCAGCAGTGGCTGACCCGCAACAGCGAGGTCGAGAGCTGGTCCAACGCGGTGTGGAACCAGGTCTTCGCGGGCACCGTGGGCGCTCCCGACGACGCCGACTTTCCCGACCCGCCGTACACCACGCTGGACACCACGCCGGTGAGCAGGGAGAAGCCGTACCTGTTCGTCGACGACCGGGGCCGCTACCAGGTCCGCGTCCCCGCCGTCCGGCGCGACAGCCGGGGCGTCTCCTGGGGCGACGGCGTGACGCCGGGCCGCACCATCGGCATCCGGGACTTCTTCATCGCCAAGCCGTCCGATCCGGTGCACGTGATCAACAGTCAGCTCGCCCGCGGCAAGCACCTGCTGCTCACCCCCGGCGTGTACGACATCGCCCGCAGCATCGAGGTCAAGCGGCCCGACACCGTGGTCCTCGGCATCGGCCACGCCACGCTGACCGCCGTCGACGGCGCCGTTCCGCTCGACGTCGCCGGCGTGCCCGGCGTGGTCGTCGCCGGGGTCACCGTCGACGCCGGCCCCACCGAGTCGCCGGTGCTGCTGCGCGTGGGGCGCGAGCACGGCCGCAACGCCAGCACCGCGCGCAACCCGATCACGCTGTCCGACGTGTACTTCCGCGTCGGCGGGCCGCACATCGGCAGGACGCACACCGCACTGGAGGTCAACGCCGACCACGTCCTGATCGACCACACCTGGGTGTGGCGCGGGGACCACGGAATCGAGGGCTTCACCGAGGGCGTCAACGGCGACACCGACCGCTGGCGGACCAACACCGGCCACTACGGCGCTGTCATCAACGGTGACCACGTGACGGCCACCGGCCTGTTCGTCGAGCACTTCCAGCGGTACAACACGGTCTGGAACGGCGAGCACGGCACGACGATCCTCTACCAGAACGAGCTGCCGTACGACCCGCCGACGCAGGCCGACTGGATGAACGGCGCCGTCGAGGGCTGGGCCGGGTACAAGGTCGGCGACCGGGTGCGGCACCACACGCTGCACGGCGGCGGGGTGTACGTGTTCAACCAGAACAACCCGTCGATCCACACCGAGAACGGCTTCGAGGTCCCCGTCGCCCCGGGCGTCAGGCTGCACCACGTCATGACCGTGAACCTGAGTGCCGGCACGATCGACCACGTGGTCAACGGCGTGGGCGCGGCGGCCGACATGACGCGGGTCGGCGAACCCGTCTACCTCACGCGGTACCCGGCTCCGTAGCCGTCGCGGAAGACCGGGTCGGACGGGGCGCGCACCCCGCCCGTCCGGCCCGGTCCTCAGCCGGCGCAGTTGTTGTTGTGAGCGGGCTGGGTCAGCTTCTCCTGGGTGCCGAACTTCGCGTAGACCCGCAGGTAACACGGCAGCTCGACGTCGCCGTAGTAACTCTGCACCTCGTTGGCATAGTGCGTGGTGCCGCTCTGCGCGACCTGCCAGCCGCCGGAGTCGCCCGACTGGATCTCCCAGTAGACGTCGCCGGAGCAGCCCTGCAGGCCCTGCGACCAGGCGATGATGTTGGCCCCGTTGTAGATCTCGGACTGCACGAGCGTGCAGCTCGCCGCCTGCGCCGGGCCGGCGCCGGCGAGCAGCCCCACGGTCAGCATCGCTCCGGCTCCGATCGCCGACATCAACTTGCGCATGCTCGATCTCCTCCACGATGGACGGCGGGTGGTCCACAGGAGGGTATCCCGTCGCGGAGATTAGCTCCAAGACCATTGTCGATATCGGCGAAAACTTTTACCGGGATCCCTCCGGTCGTCGCCAGCGACCCCGGGGCGGCTCGCCCCACACCCCGCCTTCGGTCCACCGTTTACATTTAACAAAGTTAACTGATAGCCTCCCGCCATCGACGAGGAGGAATGCCATGCGACTTCGACGTACGATGCCCGCGCTGCTGGCCGGCGCGGCGCTCACCGCCGCCCTGGCGGCCGTGCCCGCCGTGGAGGGCCGCGCCGCCGCAAGGACCGCCCCCGACGTCGCCTTCGCGACCTGCGCCGCGCCGGCCTGGGCCGAGGGCACCACGTACGCCGCCGGCAGCCGGGTCAGCTACGCCGGGCGCTCCTACCAGGCGCTGGTGACGCACACGCCCCCGCCGGGCGCCGGCTGGAACCCCGCCGCGACGCCCTCCCTCTGGAGTGACCTCGGCGCCTGCGACGGCGGCGGCACGCCGTCACCCACCCCGACCGCCACGTCGGGGCCCTCCCCCACCCCGACGCCGACACCCACCGCGACGCCCACGCCGCCCGGCCCCGACACCTGCGCCGGCAGGCCGAAGCCGACCGGCAAGGTGCTCCAGGGCTACTGGGAGAACTGGGACGGCGCGGCGAACGGCGTCCACCCGCCGCTGGGATGGATCCCGATCACCGATTCCCGGATCCCCGCGCACGGGTACAACGTGATCAACGCGGCGTTCCCCGTGATCCGCGCCGACGGCACCGTGCTCTGGGAGGACGGGATGGACGCCACCGTCAGGGTGCCCACCCCCGCCGAGATGTGCCGCGCCAAGGCGGCCGGCCTGACCATCCTCCTGTCGATCGGTGGCGCGACCGCCGGGATCGACCTCAGCTCGGCCGCCGTCGCCGACCGCTTCGTCGCGACCGTGGTGCCGATCCTGCAGCGGTACAACTTCGACGGCATCGACATCGACATCGAGACCGGGCTCACCGGCAGCGGGAACATCTCCCAGCTCTCCCCGTCGCAGGCGAACCTCATCCGCATCATCGACGGGGTGCTCGCGCGGATGCCGGCGGGCTTCGGCCTCACCATGGCACCGGAGACCGCGTACGTCACGGGCGGCAGCGTCACCTACGGCTCCATCTGGGGCGCGTACCTGCCGATCATCAAGCGGTACGCCGACAACGGCCGGCTCTGGTGGCTGAACATGCAGTACTACAACGGCAGCATGTACGGCTGCTCCGGCGACTCCTACCCGGCCGGCACCGTGCAGGGCTTCACCGCCCAGACCGACTGCCTCAACGCCGGGCTGGTCGTCCAGGGCACCACCATCCGGGTCCCGTACGACAAGCAGGTCCCCGGACTGCCGGCGCAGCCCGGCGCCGGGGGCGGCCACATGGCCCCGGCGACGGTCGCCCAGGCGTGGAACACCTACCGCGGCG
Source organism: Micromonospora sp. NPDC047812 (assembly GCF_040704175.1). Classification (NCBI taxonomy): domain Bacteria; kingdom Bacillati; phylum Actinomycetota; class Actinomycetes; order Micromonosporales; family Micromonosporaceae; genus Micromonospora; species Micromonospora sp. NPDC047812. The sequence goes on from NZ_JBEYRY010000004.1 coordinate 171,249, forward strand.
GCCTGAAGGGCCTGATGACCTGGTCGTTGAACTGGGACGGGTCGAAGGGCTGGACCTTCGGCGACAACGTCAGGGCTCTCCAGGGCCGCTGAGCCGCCGGAGACCGGCCGCGCGGTCGCGCCCCTCCTCCCGGGCAGGGGGGGCGACCGCGCGGTCGGGTGCCCGGTCCACGCTCAGGGCCGGAACCGGTAACCCATGCCGGGCTCGGTGAGCAGGTGGCGCGGGCGGGCCGGATCGTCCTCCAGCTTGCGGCGCAGCTGGGCCAGGTACTGGCGCAGGTAGTTGGTCTCGTCCTGGTATTCCGGTCCCCAGACGTCGTGCAGGATCTGGCGCTGGCTGACGAGCTTGCCCGGGTGCCGCAGCAGCAGTTCGAGCACCCCCCACTGGGTGGGGGTGAGCCTGACGTCGGCGCCGTCGTCGCGGGTGACCGTGCGGGCGGCGAGGTCGACGGTGTGCCGGCCGACCCGCAGCGTGGCGGTGGCCGCGTCGGCGCTGACGTGCAGGCGCCGGGTCACGGCACGGATGCGGGCGAGCAGCTCGTCGATGCCGAAGGGCTTGGTGACGTAGTCGTCGGCGCCGGCGTCCAGGGCCGCGACCTTGTCCTGGCTGCCGGCCCGGCCGGAGAGCACGATGATCGGCACGTGCGTCCAGCCCCGCAGGCCCCGGATGACCTCGACCCCGTCGATGTCGGGCAGGCCGAGGTCGAGCACCACCAGGTCGGGCGGGTCGCTGGCGGCGGCCCTGAGCGCCGCCGTGCCGGTCGCGACCGCCTGCACGTCGTAGCCCCGGACCCGTAGGTTGATCCGCAGGGCGCGGACGATCTGCGGCTCGTCGTCGACGACCAGGATGCGGGTCATTCCTGCTGCCCCTCCGCGACGCTCGGGGTGGCGGCGGGCAACCGCAGCACCATGGTGAGACCGCCCCCGGGCGTGGTCTCGGGGGTGATGCTGCCACCCATGGCCTCGGCGAGACCACGGGACAGGGCCAGGCCGAGACCGACGCCGGTGGCGTTGTCCCGGTCGCCGAGGCGCTGGAACGGCAGGAAGACGTGCTCCCACTGGTCCTCGGGGATGCCGGGGCCGGTGTCGACGATCCGCAACTCCACCTGCCCGGCGTGGGCGCTGGCGGTGATGGCCGGGGGCCGCCCGGGCGGGCTGTGCCGCAGCGCGTTGGCGACGATGTTGACCAGCACCCGTTCCAGCAGCCCCGGGTCGGCGGTGGCGGCGGGCAGGTCGGCGGGGATGTCGGTGCTGACGTCGGCGGCCGCCGGACCCAGTTCGTCCAGGGCCCGGGGCACCACGTCCTCCAACCCGAGCGGCACGCGGGTCACGCCGAGGACACCGGCCTGGAGGCGGCTCATGTCCAGCAGGTTCGCCACGAGCCGGCCGAGCCGGTCCAGGGACTCGTCGGCGGTGGCCAGCAGCTCCTCGCGGTCGGCAGCGTCGAACTCGACGTCGGGGCTGCGCAGGCTGCTCACCGCGGCCTTCGCCGAGGCCAGCGGCGTACGCAGGTCGTGGCTGACCGCGGCGAGCAGCGCCGTACGCATCCGGTCGGCCTCGGCGAGCGGCCGGGCGCTGGCCGCCTCGTCGGCGAGGCGTTCCTGCCGCAGCGCGACAGCGGCCTGGGCGGCGAACGCCTCCACGACGCGCCGGTCCGCCGCCTCCAGCCGCCGGCCCGAGAGCACCACGGTGAGCCGGTCGTCCACCGGCACGGCCGTCTCGCCCGCGCCCGGGTTGCCCGCCGGGTCCTCGCCGACGCTGGCCACGATCCGCCACGCCTCGTCCTCGCTGGCCCGCCCCGGCCGCCCCCCGGCGTCGGCCACGAGTTCGAGGACGCTGACCGCGCGCAGCCCGAACGTCTCGCGCAGCCGGTTCAGCAGCGCGGGCAGCGGCCGCTCGCCGCGCAGGACGCCACCGGCCACCGTGGCCAGGGTCTGCGCGTCGGCGGAGGCACGCGCGGCCTCCCTGGTGCGCCGCGCCGCGACGTCGACGACCCCGCTGACGGCGACGGCGACGGCGACGAAGACGCCCAGGGCGAGCAGGTTGTCGGCCTCGGCGATGGTCAGCGTCCGGAACGGGGGCGTGAAGAACCAGTTGAGCAGCAGGAAGCCGCCGAGCGCGGCGACCAGCGCCGGCCACAGCCCGCCGACCAGCGCGACCCCGACGACGACGGTGAGGAAGAGCAGGATGTCGTTGGTGAGGCTGAGGTCCGGCAGCGCCCGCAGCAGCACGGTCAGCAGCGGCATGCCGAGCCCGGCGAGGCCGAAGCCGAGCAGCCGGCGCCGCCGCGACAGCGCGGCCGGCACGCCCGCGCCGCGCCGCCCCCGTCCCACCTGCGGATGGGTGACCAGATGCACGTCGATCGGCCCGGACAGCGCCGTGGTGGTCACCCCGACGCCGCGGGAGAAGAGCTGCGCGAACCGCCCGCGCCGGCTCGCGCCGAGCACCAGCTGGGTGGCGTTGACGCCCCGGGCGAAGTCGAGCAGCGCCGCCGGGATGTCGGTGCCGAGCACCTGGTGGTACGTGCCCCCGAGGCTCTCCACCAGGACACGCTGCCGGGCGAGCTGCGCCGGGTCGGCGCCGGCCAGCCCGTCGCTGCGGGCGACGTGCACGGCGAGCAGGTCCGCGCCCTTGCTGCGGGCCGCGACCCGCGCGGCACGGCGGACCAGCGTCGCGCCCTCCGGCCCGCCGGTGAGCGCCACCACCACCCGCTCGCGGGCCTCCCAGGTCTCGGAGATGCCCTGCTGGGCGCGGTACGCGCCGAGCTGCTCGTCGACCTTGTCGGCCAGCCACAGCAGGGCCAGCTCGCGCAGGGCCGTGAGGTTGCCGATCCGGAAGTAGTTGCCGAGGGCCGCGTCGATCCGGTCGGGTGGGTAGATGTTGCCGTGGGCCATCCGGCGGCGCAGCGCCTCCGGGGTCATGTCGACCAGCTCGACCTGCCCGGCGGCGCGGACCACCGCGTCGGGCACCGTCTCCCGCTGGGTGGTGCCGGTGATGCGCGCGACGACGTCGCTGACCGATTCGAGGTGCTGGACGTTGACGGTCGACAGGACGCTGATGCCGGCGTCGAGGAGTTCCTGGACATCCTGCCAGCGCTTCTCGTGCCGGGAGCCGGGCACGTTGGTGTGGGCCAGCTCGTCGATCACGGCGACCTCGGGCCGGCGGGCCAGCACCGCGTCGAGGTCCATCTCGGTGAACGCGGCTCCTCGGTAGGTCACCACCCGACGCGGCAACACCTCCAGGTCGCCGACCATCGCGGCGGTCTGGGCGCGGCCGTGGGTCTCGATCAGGCCGACCACCACGTCGGTGCCGCGCCCGGCGCGCCGCCGGGCCTCCTCCAGCATCGCGTACGTCTTGCCGACGCCGGGCGCGGCCCCGAGGTAGATGCGCAGTTCTCCCCTGGGCACGTGGACATCCTCCCTGATCACCGGCCCGGCCGGTCGTCGGACCGGACCACGGGTGGGGTGGGGTGGGGCGCGCCGGCCCATTCCACGCCGTCGGCGGTTGCAGTAGGGACGCCGGCCGTCGACGCCATCGAGTTCGCCGACCGCACGGCTTCGCGAGGGACAGGGGTCATCACGCGATCATTACGGCGGCGACGCGCTTCTTGACGCCTTCTTCACGCGGCCGGGCTCCGGCGTGACGCCGCTCACCTGCGACCGCCTACCGGATCACCGCCCGGCAGGCGTGGCGGGCGGTGATCCGCCGGCCAGCCAGTTGCGGATCTCGTCGCCGTGCTCGTCGAGCCCGGGCGGCGGCAGGTCGTAGCGCGCCGGGGTGGCGGTGAGGCCGATCGGGTGGCGGATGCCGGGCACGCCGCCGGTGGTGACCACCGGGTCGAGCCCGAGTTCCCGGGCCAGGTCGACGCCCCCGGCGACCGTGTTGATCGGGGCGCACGGCACGCCCGCCGCGCGCAGGTCCCGGAACCACTCGTCGCGGGTCCGCCGCACCAGTCGCGCGACCAGGAGGGGCCGCAGTGCCTCCCGGTTGACCGTGCGGTCCTGGTTGCGCCCGAACCGGGGGTCGTCGGGCAGTTCGGGCAGGCCGAGGACCTGGCACAGCTTGCGGAACTGGCCGTCGTTGCCGGCGATGACGACGAGGTCGCCGTCGGCGGTGGGCAGCGGTTCGTACGGGAACAGGCTCGGGTGCCCGTTGCCCATCCGGAACGGCGTCGCGCCGCCGGCGACGTGGCCGCTGGTCTGGTTGACCAGGCCGGACAGCGCGGAGGAGAGCAGGTCCACCTCGACGTGCTGGCCGTCGCCGCAGCGGTCGCGGTGGTGCAGGGCGGCGAGGATGCCGACGGCCGCGTGCAGGCCCGCGATCACGTCGAACACGGCGACCCCGGCCTTGTAGGGCGGGCCGTCCGGCTCGCCGGTGAGGCTCATCAGGCCGGACGCGGCCTGGACCACGAGGTCGTAGCCGGGCAGGTTGGCACCGGCACCGGCGCCGAACCCGCTGATCGAGGCGTAGACGATCCGCTCGTTGACGGCGGCGACGCTGTCGTAGTCGAGGCCGAAGCGCCGCAGCCCGCCGGGCCGGAAGTTTTGGATCATGACGTCGGCGCGGCGGACGAGTTCCCGGGCGACTTCCAGGTCGTCGGGGTCGGCGAGGTCGAGGGCGATGGACCGCTTGTTGCGGTTGACGCCGAGGTAGTAGGTGGAGGTGCCCTCGCGCATGGGCGGCATCCAGGCCCGGGTGTCGTCCCCGCCGGGCCCTTCTACCTTGATCACCTCGGCGCCCAGATCGGCGAGGAGCATGGTCGCGTACGGTCCGGCGAGGATCCGCGAGAAGTCGGCGACGAGGACGCCGCTGAGCGGTCCGGACAGTTGCTCCCCCATCGCCGCTCCCCTTCCCGTCGACGCCACGGCCGGCGCGGGGCGTCGTGGCACCTGCCGGGTGCCGGCGTCCGGCACGTCCGACGGCAGCACCACGATGGCACAGCGGACGCGACGGACGTCGGTCGCCCCGGCGGTCCGGGCCGGGGCGGATGGCGACGGGACCGCCGCCATCCGCCGAGCGGGTCAGCCCTTGCGCCACTTCTGGTTGGCGGTGCCCGCGCAGTCCCAGAGCTGGAGCTTCGCGCCGTCGGCGCTGTTCCACTCCCGGATGTCGACGCACCTGCCGGCCTGGACGTTGACCAGGTCACCGGCCGCGGTCAGGGTGAACCGCTGCGCGCCCGTACCGTTGCACGTGTAGAGCTGGACGACCGCGCCGTTGCCGGTCGCGCCGCCGTCGACGTCCATGCACTTGTTGTTCTGGCTGCGCAGGGTGTCGCCGGTGAACGTCCACTTCTGCGCGTCGGTGCCGTTGCAGTTCCACATCTGCAACTGCGCGCGGTCGACGAAGTTCGCGTTCGGCACGTCGATGCACTTGTTGTTCCAGTTGCTCAGCACGGGTACCGCGCCGCCGGGGTTCCCCGGTCCGCTGCCGCCGGCGCCGAACGGGCTCAGGACGATCCCGGCGGCGCGGGGGTCGCCGTCGTGGACCAGGGACTCGAACGCGCCGACGTCGTCGAAGGCGAAGGCGTACGCCTTGCCGTCGGTCATGTTGGCGTGGATGACGCGGGCGTAGTGGTTCGTCGGGTTGTTGCGGTAGAACTCGGCGGCGTTGGTGCTGGGCTGGGTGTCGATGGTGCCGAGCGTGCCCCGGTTGAGCGCGGCGCAGAGCGTCCGGGAGATCGGGCCGACGACCGGGTCGTTGGGGGCGGGCAGGTCACCGTCGCAGCCCCAGACGCTCGCCGACGAGGGCCGGTTGAAGGAGGCGACCACCTGGCCGGCGCTGTTGGTGAAGGTCATGACGTTGCCCGAGGTCCGCCCGAAGTAACGGGTGTTCGGCTGATCGGCGAACGGCACCACGGTCAGCGTCCTGGTCGTGTACGCGTTCCAGGCAGACGCGATGTAGGAGTCCAGGTAGGTGGCGCTGAACAGGCCGGCGCCGGCCGCCTTGCCGGGCGCGAGCACCCGCAACACCGTCCCGTCGGAGCGGGTGTGGACCGTGTTGGCCCAGCCCGGCTGGGACCGGATGCCCTCGATGATCGCGTTGCGGCCTCCCGCGACGACGTCACCGGTGCGCTTGGTGACGCCGGTGGCGCCGGTCACCGTGACCGCGTGCGGCACCGCGAACATGTCGACCTGCGAGCTGTTGAGCCACAGTCCGGCGTCGTTGTAGGTGAACTCGCTCCAGTCGAACAGGATGTCGCGGTTGGCGTCGCCGGCCGCCCACGGCGCGGGTTGGACCAGGCCGTCCGGGGTGAGGAAGAACTTCAGCTTCTCGCCGAAGGAGAAGTAGACGCGGCCGGAGAACCCGCGCGGGAACCGGATGGTCGTGCTGCCGCCGTTGCCGGGGCCCGGGATCGAGGCGTCCGGCGCGGGCGACGGCGGGAGCTGTCCGCCCGACCACGGGACGAAGGTGCCGCCCTGGTTGACGTAGCCGAGGCGGCCGCTGGACAGCTGCACGCCGATCACGTACAGGTGGACGGCTTCGCCGCGGCCGGTGCTGTTGGTGACCGTGACAGGCAGCAGCGCGGGCCCGACGGCGTGGGCGGGGGCTGCGGCGAGGGTCACCGGGACGGCGGCGACCAGCGCGGACACGGCGGCGAGCAGCCTTCTTCGTAGCTTCACGAAAGGTCCTCCTCAGGGGTGGTGGACGACTGAGAGAGCGCTCTCTCAGCGTCGGCCCGAGGCGGCCCTCCTGTCAATAGACACACGCCGATGCGGCCTCCCGCCCACCGATCCGGGGGCGCCGCCTGCGGACGGCGGGACGGCCGGACGGGTCAGCGCCGCGGCGGGGCGGCGACGCTGCGACGGGCGACCAGGGTGGGCGCGACCGTCTGCCGCAGCGGGCCGGCGCTGCCGGACTCCATCTGCGCCAGCAGCAGGTCCAGGCTCGCCCGGGCGACCGCGGCGAAGTCGGGGCGCACGGTGGTCAGCGGCGGAATGAAGTACGCCGCCTCGGGCACGTCGTCGAAGCCCACCACGCTGATGTCGTCCGGCACCCGCCGGCCGTGCTCGTGCAACGCCCGCAGCACACCGAGCGCCAGATGGTCGTTGGCGGTGAAGACCGCGGTGACCTCGGGCATCCGGGCCAACATCTGCCCGCACCGGTACCCCGCTGCCGCCGACCAGTCCGCCGGAAGCAGCGGCGGCAACTCCGCGCCCGCCGCCTGCAACGTCTCCCGCCATCCGTCGATCCGGCCGGCGCTGTCGAACCAGTCCGACGGCCCGGAGACATGCCAGACCGTCCGGTGCCCGGCGTCGAGGAGGTGCTGCGTGGCGGCTCGGGCCCCGGCGACCTGGTCGACGGTCACCAGGGGCACCGGGCGGCGCGGGTCGCCGTCGACGGTGACCAACGGGACGTCCTTGGGGAGCCGTTCGAGGGCCTCCCCCGCCGACTCGACCGGCGCGATCACCACGATGCCGGCGACCCGGTGCGCGAGGTGCCGCTCCACCGCCGCGGAGATGGACTGGTGGTCGAGGTCGCTCACGCTGCCGACGCTGACCGCGAACCCCGCCTCGGCGGCCGCCTGTTCCAGGGCGGCCAGCAGCGAGGCCGGACCGTAGAGGGTGGTGTTCTGCGCTACCACGCCGATCACCTGGGACCGGCCGGTGACCAGCGCCCGGGCCGCGCGGTTGGGCCGGTAGCCGAGCTCCGCGATGGCCGCCTGGACCCGCAGCCGGGTCTGCTCGCGCACGTTGGGGTGTCCGTTGAGGACCCGGGACACCGTCTGGTGGGAGACGCCTGCGAGGCGAGCCACGTCCGTCATCGCAGGACCGCGCACGGCCACCTCGCCTTCCCCCGCCCGCCCCGTCCGGCGGCTGCGCCACGTCCGACGACGACGGGAGCGGCCTTCGTGGTACGAGATCACCCTCGCCGCCGGCACGCCGACGGGCGTGCCGGTTGGCCGAGGCCGGAACGCCGACAGTCTACGCCAGCGGCACCGCCGGCCCACGTCACGGCGTCGTCAGGGCGAATCGACGCACCGTCACCGTGCCGCCGGTGGACCGCGTGGCGTAGTTGAAGATGCCGAACCGGTATCCCATGAAGAACTGCCAGGCGTTGTTGAGGGTCAGGGCGTTGCCGAGCGGGACGAAGGTGACCCCGTCGGTGCTGTACGAGAACCTGGCCTGACGACCCGGGCCGGGCCGGATGTCGGCGTTGGCCCGCAACCAGATCCGCCCGCCGGACACCGGGGCGCCGGCGATCTCGGTTCCTCTGCCGGTGGTGTTCCAGTTGTCGCTGCCCATGGTCAGGCCATTGGTCATGACCACGCGGGCGGCCCCGTTGTCCCGCTTGACGCCGATCCACGCCGAGGTGTCACGCAGCATCGCCAAGCCGGCCCGGTCGCCGTCGCGCATGGCGGAGTAGTCCAGCTCGATGGTGCCCGTCGAGGTCGGACCCTGGATCCGGTGGGTCAGCGTGTTGCGCGCGCGGTAGAGGTCGTCGGTCACCGACGCGGTCTGCAGACGCAGCCCGTTGTCCACCGACCACCGGCTGTCGTCCGGGTTGTGGTTCCACTCGTACTGGACGCCGAGGGCGGTGCCGGCGAAGGTGTCGGTCCCGGTGAGCGGCTTGACCGGGCGCGGCGGCAGCGGGTTGGGGTAGTTGACGCCCCAGGAGCCGTTCACCGTCTGCACCTGCGGCCAGCCGTCGCTGGTCCAGGTGACGGGGGCCAGCGTCGGCATCCGACCACCCGGGTAGGCGTCGGTGAACGCCATGTAGTACCACGCGCCGTGCTGGGTCTGCACGAGCCCGCCCTGGTGCGGCACACCACCGCCGACGATCGGACCCGCCATGTCGAGCAGCACCTGCCGCTGCTCGTACGGGCCGAACGGGCCGCTCGTCGACTTCAGCACGTACTGGCCGTTCGCGGGGCGGGTGAGCCAGATGTAGTACGCGCCGTTGCGCTTGTAGAAGCGCGCCCCCTCCAGCGTGCCGATGTTCGACGGCGTCTGGTACACCTGCTGGGCCCGCACCTGGGTGCGCCCGTCGGCCGACAACTGCGCCACACTGATCGCGCCGTTGCCGTACGCGACGTACATGGTGTCGTTGTCGTCGATCAGCATCCCGGCGTCGTAGTAGCAGTTGGGGATGGTCGCGTGCCGGCTCCACGTGCCGTCGACGGCGGACGCGGTGTAGATGTGCGTCTGGGCGAAGTCGATGCAGCCGGCCCAGTAGAAGGTCCGGTTGCTCGGCCGGTAGTTCAGCGTGGAGGCCCAGATGCCGTCCACGTACCCGTGGCTGCCGCCTGCCATGTCGTACTTCGCGCCGAAGTCCAGCCGGGGCACCGAGTGCCCGGCGAACTCCCAGTTCACCAGGTCCCACGACCGCAGGACCGGGGCGCCGGGCGAGTAGTGCATGGTGGAGGCGGACATGTAGTAGACGTCGCCGACCCGGATGATGTCGACGTCGGCGAAGTCCTGCCAGACGACCGGGTTGGTGAAGGTGCCGCCGGGGTCTCCGCCGTCGCCGACGCGGACCAGCTGCCACTGCTGGTGGCTGCCGTTGAAGTCGTCGTACTGCACGACGTTGCCACCGTCGGCGGTCGAGGCGTTCTGCACCTCCATCGCCTTGTTCGAGTTCCGGTTGACCAACCGCACGTATCCACCCGCCGAATCGGCCAGCCGGAACTGCTGGTTGGTCCCGTTGTGATCGGCCCACTGCACGATGCTCGCGCCATTGGCGGTGGAGAAGTTGTAGACGTCGAGCACCTTGCCCGAATGGCGCGACCTCAACCGGTAGTAGCCGCCACCGGAGTCGACGAACTGCCACTGCTGCCAGTTCCCGTCGTTACGCGACCACTGGGTGATCCGCGCACCGTCGCCCGTGGCCATGTTGTACAGATCCAACGCCTTGCCACTGTTGCGATTCACCAACACGTACCACGCATTCGTGTCCACCGTCGCCGCCGACGCCGGCGACGGGGACACCGCGGCGAGCGCGCCGCCCACCAGCACCGCCACCGCGACGGCGGCGAGCCGGAACAACGACCCCCGACGCCGTGACGCGGCGCGGGTGGATCCACCGATGCCGACCATGATCCTCCTTCGAGAGACGACGGGACCGGGACCACCGGTTCGTCGATCCGTTTCGGCTCAGAGCCCCCGGGCGAGGCGGTAGTACGCCTGGTTCCACCGGATCTCGTCGGCGAAGCGGCGGGGCTGGGTGCCGGCGTCGATGACCACCAGCTCGGTACGGGTCATCTGGGCCAGGTCGTACAGCTCCTCGACCCCCACGGCCTGCGACAGCACGGTGTGATGGGGCGCGCCGGCGGTGATCCACGCCTCCGCCGACCCCGCCAGGTGCGGGCGGGGCCGCCAGACCGCCCGGGCCACCGGCAGTCTCCGCAGCGGGCGCGGCGGCGCCACCACGTCCACCTCGTTGGCCACCAGGCGGAAACGGTCCCCGAGGTCCGCCATGCCGAGCACCACCGCCGGGCCCGCAGCGGCGCTGAACACCAGGCGCACCGGGTCCTCCCGGCCACCGATGCTCAGCGGGTGGACCTCCACGGTCGGGGTGTCGCCGGCGATCGTCGGGCAGACCTCGAGCATGTGTGCGCCGAGCACCAGCTCGTCGCCCGGGGTGAGGTCGTAGGTGTAGTCCTCCATGAACGAGGTCCCGCCCGGGACGCCGACCGCCATCGCCTTGAGCGTGCGGACCAGGACGGAGGTCTTCCAGTCGCCCTCGCCGCCGAAGCCGTAGCCGTCGGCCATCAGCCGCTGCACCGCGACGCCGGGCAGTTGGCGCAGACCGCCGAGGTCCTCGAAGTTCGTGGTGAAGGCCCGGAAGCCGCCCTCGTCGAGGAACGAGCGCAGGCCCAGTTCCAGGCGCGCGGCGTACCGCAGGGCGTCGTGTCGCGCCCCGCCGGGCCGCAGCTGCGGGTCGACCCGGTACGTGTCGTCGTACTCCTTGACCAGCTCCTCGATTCGTGCCTCGGCCACCTGGTCGACGACCGCCACGAGGTCGTTCACGCCGTAGGTGTTGACCGAGACGCCGAACCGCAGCTCCGCCTCGACCTTGTCGCCCTCGGTCACGGCGACGTCGCGCATGTTGTCGCCGAAGCGGGCCAGCCGCAGCGACCGCATCGCCGAGTACCCGAGCGCCGCGCGCGCCCACGCGCCGACCCGGGCGATCACCCGCGGGTCGCTCACGTGCCCCGCGACGGTCTTGCGGGCCACGCCGAGCCGGGTCTGGATGAAGCCGAACTCGCGGTCGCCGTGCGCGGCCTGGTTCAGGTTCATGAAGTCCATGTCGATCTCGTCCCACGGCAGGAGGACGTTGGCCTGGGTGTGCAGGTGCAGCAGCGGCGTCCGCAGGGCGTCCAGGCCGGCGATCCACATCTTGGCCGGCGAGAAGGTGTGCATCCAGGCGATCACCCCGACGGCTCCCTGCGCTGCCGCGTCCCGGCAGGCCCGGAGGATGTCGGCGCTGGAGGTCAGGACGGGCTTCCAGACCACCCGGACCGGGATCCCCGGCGAGTCGTCGAGCTGCGCGGCGATCTGCCGGGACTGGTCGGCGACCTGCCGGAGGGTCTCCTCGCCGTACAGGCCCTGGCTGCCGGTGAGGAACCAGACCTCGGGTTGCGGGTGCGTTGCCATGCGGTTGCCTTCCGCGAGATGGGCGGTCACTTGAGGCGGATGCCGATGAGACGTTGGAGGAGGATGAAGGCGAAGAGCAGGCCACCGATGACGATCCTCGTCCACCAGGAGTTCAGGCTCCCGTCGAAGGTGATCAGGGTCTGGATCACGCCCAGCACCAGCACACCCAGCACGGTGCCGAACACGTAGCCGGAACCGCCGGTGAGCACGGTGCCGCCGATGACGACCGCCGCGATCACGTCCAGCTCCATGCCGACGGCGATCAGCGGTGCGCCGGAGAGCGTGTAGAACGACAGCAGGATGCCGCCGATGGCCGAGCAGAGCCCGCTGACCGTGTAGACCGCGATCCGGGTACGGCCGACCGGAAGGCCCATCAGCAGCGCCGACTGGGGGTTGCCGCCGATGGCGTACACGTTGCGGCCGAAGCGGGTGTACGCCAGCACGTACGCGGCGATGAGCACCACCGCGAACGCGATCAGCACGACGACCGACACGAAGTTGCCGCGCGGGTCGCCGATGCGCTCCTGGGAGACCGCCGTCCAGAAGCCGTCGGTGATGGGGATGGACGCGTCGCTGATGAACGTGCACATGCCCCGGGCGAAGAACATCCCGGCGAGGGTGACGATGAACGGCTGGATCTCGAAGAAGTGGATGGCGCAGCCCATCAGGAACCCGAGTGTCGGGCCGATCAGCAGCGCGACGGGCAGCACCAGGGCCGCGGGCACCCCGTTCTGCAGCAGCGACGCCGACACCATGGCGGTCATCGCGACGACGGAGCCGACCGACAGGTCGATGCCACCGGTGAGGATCACGAAGGTCATGCCGACCGCGACGACCAGCAGGAAGCCGTTGTCGATGAAGACGTTGAGGACGACCTGCGCGTTGGAGAACGCCCGGTACTGGGACACGCCGACGCCGTACATGACCAGCAGCAGGGCGAGGGTGGCCAGGACCGGGACGTGCCGTCGGGGCACGCGGGGATGTCGGCCACGGGCGGTGGTCAGAGACGTGCTGCTCATGACGGCACCTGCGCCTTCTCCCGCCGTGGCACCGTCGGCCCGGGCGTGGCCCCGCCCCGGCGGCGGCCGAACCTGGCCCGGAACGCCGGCGACTGGATGAGGCAGACGGCGATGACCACGACCGCCTTGAACAGCAGCGACGTCTGTGGCGAGATGTTCATCGCGTAGACCGTGGTGGTGAGGGTCTGGATGATCAGCGCGCCGAGGATGGTGCCGCCGAGGGAGAACCGGCCGCCGGCGAGGGACGTGCCGCCGATGACCACCGCGAGGATCGCGTCGAGCTCCACCCAGAGGCCGGCGGCGTTACCGTCGGCGCTGGAGACGTTGGCGGTCATCATGAACCCGGCGACCGCGGCGCAGGCGGCGCTGACCACGTACACCAGGAAGATGACGCGGCTGGAGCGGATGCCGGCCAGCCGGCTCGCCTCGGCGTTGCCACCGACCGACTCGACGATCAGGCCGAGCGCGGTGCGACGGGTGAACGCGGCGATGAGCAGGGCCGCCCCCAGGGCGATGAAGACGGCCAGCGGGAGGGTCAGGAAGTGCCCGAGCCCGATCGCGCGGTACGGACCGGAGTTGATCGTGATGATCTGCCCCTCGGTGACCAGCTGCGCGAGCCCCCGGCCGGCCACCATCAGGATCAGCGTGGCGATGATGGGCTGGATGCCGATGACGGCGACCAGCACCCCGTTCCAGGCGCCGAGCACGAGCGCGGCGCCGAAGGCCAGCGCCAGCGCGGTGAACACGGTGGACGGGCTGTCCTGGTCGGGCGCCTGGCTGATGTGGAGACAGGCGATGGCGCCGCTCGTCGCGCAGAGCGAGCCGACGGACAGGTCGATCCCGCCGGTGGCGATCACCAGGGTCATGCCCAGCGCGACAAGGATCAGCGGGGCGCTCAGCCGGAGGATGTCGACCGGGGTGCCGTAGAGGTGCCCGTTCTTGACCTCGATGGCGAGGAAGCCGGGTCGGTGGATCGTGTTGGCGGCGACCATGACCGCCAGCACGAGCGCGGGCCAGAACAGCCGGTGGCCGGCCAGCGGCCGGAGGCGGGCGGCGACGGTGTTCACCGGTGGACCTCCGCGCCGCCGGTGCCACTCGCGATGGTCTGCATGACGCGGTCGGCGTCGAGGCTGCCGTCGTTGTCGAGATGGGCCACCATCGTCCGGTCACGCATCACGGCGACGCGGTGGCTCAGCCGCAGCACCTCCTCCAACTCGGCGGAGATGAACAGCACCGCCATACCGCCGTCGGAGAGCCGCACCACCAGCTTCTGGATCTCGGCCTTCGCGCCGATGTCGATCCCGCGCGTGGGCTCGTCGAGGATCAGCAGGCGCGGCTCGGTGATGAGCCAGCGCGCCAGGAGCACCTTCTGCTGGTTGCCACCGGAGAGGTTACGGACGGGCAGGTCCGGGTTCGCCGGCCGGATGCCGAGCGCCTTGACGTACCTCTCGACAAGCTCGTCCTGGCGTCGGCGGGGAACCGGTCGCAGCCAGCCGCGCGCGGCCTGCATCGAGAGGATCATGTTCTCCCGCACCGACAGCTCGGGCACGATGCCCTCCGCGCGGCGGTTCTCCGAGCAGAACCCGACGCCGCGGTCGATGGCGTGGACGGGGTTGCGCAACGTCGTCGCGCCGCCGTCGACGACGACCTTGCCGTGGTCGGCGCGGTCGGCGCCGAAGAGCAGCCGCGCCACCTCGGTGCGGCCGGAGCCGAGCAGCCCGGCGAGCCCGACCACCTCGCCGGCGTGGATCCGCAGGTCGAACGGAGCGACGACGCCCCTGCGGCCGAGGCCCGACGCCTCCACCAACGGAGCCTCGCCGGACCGGACGACGGCCGTCCGTCGCTGCTGCTCGTCGAGGCGCTCCAGCACGTCGAGCTCCTTGCCGATCATCTTCTCGACGAGGCTGAACTGGGGCAGCTCCCCGGTCCGGTACTCCCCCACGAGCGTGCCGTTGCGCAGCACCGTGATGCGGTCGGCGATGCTGTACACCTGGTCGAGGAAGTGGGTGACGAAGAGGATCGCCATGCCCTCGTCGCGCAACTGCCGCATGATCCGGAACAACTGCGCGACCTCGCCGGCGTCCAGGCTGGACGTCGGCTCGTCGAGGATCAGCACCCGGGCCCGTACGTCGATGGCCCGGGCGATGGCGACCATCTGCTGCACCGCCAGCGAGTACGTTCCCAGTTGTGCGGTGACGTCGAGGTCGAGGTCCAGCCGGGCCAGGAGTTCCCGTGCCCGCCTGCGCACCTCGCCCCACCGGACGGCACCGAGGCGGCGCGGCTCCCGGCCGATGAAGATGTTCTCCGCCACGGACAGGTTGGTGCAGAGGTTGACCTCCTGGTAGACGGTGCTCACGCCGGAGGCCGCCGCCTGCATCGGGCCGCGGAACGCGACCTGCTCGCCGTCGAGGGTGATGGTGCCCTCGTCGATGCCGTGGACGCCGGTCAACACCTTGATCAGGGTGGACTTGCCGGCGCCGTTCTCGCCCATCAGGGCGTGGACCTCGCCGGGGAACAGCCGGAAGTCGACATCGTGCAGCGCGCGTACCCCCGGGAAGGTCTTGCTGATCCCGGTCATGGTCAGGACCGGACGGCTATCCGTCATCCCATCGGACCTCTTCTGGATGGTGTCGGTAGGACAGGGGCGAGCGACGGGTCGGGGTCGCCGTGCCCGGACGGCGGCCCCGGCGTCGGTCAGTACTTGCGGCCGGGCAAGACGGCCTTGGCCTGCTCCTGCGTGAAGGTGGTCTCCTCGGTCTCGATCCGGACCGGCACCTCCTCGCCGGCGTGGACCTTCTTCGCCAGGTCCATCAGCTGCGGGCCGAGCAGCGGGCTGCACTCCGCGATGAAGTTGAACTTGCCGTCGGCGAGGGCCTGCATGCCGTCCTTCACCGCGTCGATGGTGATGATGAGGATGTCCTTGCCGGGGGTCTTGCCGGCGGCGGTGATCGCCTCCAGCGCGCCCAGTCCCATGTCGTCGTTGTGCGCGAAGAGCACGTCGATGTCGGGGGTCGCCTTGAGGAACTGCTCCATGACCTGCTTGCCGTCGGCCCGCTTGAAGTCACCCGACTGGGAGGCGACGATCTTCAGGTTCGGGTTGGCGGCGATCGCCTTGGCGAAGCCTTCCCTGCGGTCGTTGGCCGGCGCGGAGCCGGTGGTGCCCTGCAACTCGACGATGTTCACCGGGCCGTTGGCGCCCTTGGTCTGCTCCACCAGCCACTCGCCGGCCAGGCGGCCCTCCTTGACGAAGTCCGAGCCGAGAAAGGTCTTGTAGAGCGACGTGTCGGCCGAGTCGACGGACCGGTCGGTCAGGATGACCGGGATGCCGGCGTCCTTCGCCTCCTTCAGGACGGTGTCCCAGCCGGACTCGACGACCGGCGAGAAGGCGATGACGTCGACCTTCTGCTGGATGAAGTTCCGGATCGCCTTGATCTGGTTCTCCTGCTTCTGCTGCGCGTCGTCGAACTTGAGTTCGATGCCCGCCGCGGCGGCGGCCTCCTTGATCGAGGTGGTGTTCGCCGTGCGCCAGCCGCTCTCCGCGCCGACCTGGGAGAAGCCCAGTACGACCCTGTCACCGCCGCCGCTGTCGCCGCCGGCGCCGGTGTCGCTGTTGCCGCAGGCCGTCGCGCTGCCCGCGAGCAGCACGGTGGCGACGACCGCGATGACGGTGCGTGCCGTTCTCCTGGTTCTCATCGGTTCTCCTCGGGATGGGTGAGCCGGGCACTGGCCTGCGGGCGCGCGTCCGGTTGTGGTGGCGGGTGCGGTGCGAGAGGGGGTGGTGCCGGTCGGGAGGTCCGTCAGCCGCTGACCGGCCGTTGGCCGTAGGCGTTCTGGTACCGGTCGTGCAGCGAGTCGATGTCAGGCTGGGCGATCCGCAGCGGGTGCCCGACGGCGCGCGCCAGGTGGGCGGTGCGGGCGACGTCCTCGCACATGACCGCGGCCTTCACCGCCGCCCGGGCGTCCCTGCCGATCGTGAAGACCCCGTGGTTGCGCATGAGCACCGCGGGTGAGCGGTGCCCGGACAGGGTGCTGACGATCCCCTTGCCGATGTCGTCCCCGCCGATCAGCGCGAACGGCCCCACCGGGATCTCCCCGCCGAACTCGTCGGCCTGGGCGGTCAGCCAGCACGGGATCGCCTCGCCCCGGGCCGCCCAGGCGGTGGCGTAGCTGCTGTGCGTGTGCACGACGCCGCCGACCTCGGGCATGGCGCGGTAGACGTAGGCGTGCGCGGCGGTGTCGCTGGACGGGGCCCCGCCTCCGTCGACGACGGTCCCGTTCAGGTCGCAGACGACCATGGTGTCCGCCGCCAGGTCGTCGTAGTCGACGCCGCTGGGCTTGATCACCATGAGGTCCTGACCTGGAACCCGCGCCGAGACGTTGCCGGAGGTCCACGCCACCAACTGGTAGCGGGTCAGCTCACCGTGCAGGCGCGCCACGGTCTCCCGCAGCTTGCCCACCTGCCGGGCCACCTCGCTGTTCATCCGACCACCTCCAGGACCGACTCGGTCTGCGTCACGGCCGCGTCGACGGCCGCGTTCCGGATCGCCCGCAGGCGGAGCATCACGTCGTCGGCGCCGCGGCCGAAGTGGTCGTGCAGCGCGCGGTACTCGGCGTAGAGGGCGTCGTACACCCGCACGTTGTGCGGGTCCGGCTGGTAGACGCCCTCGTCGATCCGGCCCATCGCCGCCGACGCCTCGCGGACCGTGGGATACGCCCCGGCGGCGACGGCCGCGTGGATCGCCGATCCCAGTGCCGGGCCCTGGGCGGAGCCGATGACGCTCAGCGGGCGGTTCATGACGTCGGCGTAGATCTGCATCAACAGCCGGTTCGAGGTGAGGCCACCGGCGGCGACGAGGTCGGTCACCGGCACCCCGGCCGAGACGAAGGCCTCCACGATCATCCGGGTCCCGAACGCCGAGGACTCCAACAGCGCCCGGTAGACGTCCTGCGGCCTGGTGGCCAGCGTCAGCCCCACGATCAGCCCGCTGAGGTCGTGGTTGACCAGGAGCGACCGGTTGCCGTTCCACCAGTCCAGCGCCACCAGCCCGTGGGCGCCGACCGGCTGTGCGGCGGCCAACTCGGTCAGCCGCTCGTGCGAGTCCGTCCCGGCGGGGGCGGCGTGCCTGACGAACCAGCCGAAGATGTCGCCCACACCGCTCTGGCCGGCCTCGTAGCCCCAGGCGCCGGCGCTGATGCCGCCGTCGACGACGCCACACATGCCCGGCACCTCGGCCGGGTGGGTGCCGTTGAGGACGTGGCAGGTGGAGGTGCCCATGATGGCCACCAGCCGGCCGGGCTCCAGTGCCTGGGCGGCGGCAGCGGTGACGTGCGCGTCGACGTTGCCGACCGCGACGGCGATGCCCGCCGGCAGCCCGGTCCAGGCGGCGGCGCGGGCGCTGAGGCTGCCGGCCCGGTCGCCCAGGGGCAGCAGCGGACCGTCCAGCTTGGTCACGAAGTCGGCCAGGCCCGGGTTGAGCGCGCCGAGGTAGTCCGCCGACGGGTACCGACCGTCCTGCCGGATGCCCTTGTAGCCCGCGGTGCAGACGTTGCGGGTCTCCTCGCCGCTGAGCTGCCAGACGATCCAGTCGGCCGCCTCGATGAAACGCTCGGCGCGCCGGTAGGTCTCCGGGTCCTCCTCCAGGATCTGCAGCGCCTTCGCGAACTGCCACTCGGCGGAGATCTTCCCTCCGTAGCGGCCGAGCCAGGGCTCGCCCCGCTCGTGGGCCAGCGCGTTGATCCGGTCGGCGTGCGACTGGGCGGCGTGGTGCTTCCACAGCTTCACCCAGGCGTGCGGCCGGTGGCGCAGCTCCGGGATCTCGCACAGCGGGGTGCCGTCGGCGAGCGTCGGCAGGACGGTGCAGGCGGTGAAGTCGGTGCCGATCCCGATGACCAGGGACGGATCCACCCCGGCGGCGGCCACGGCGGCGGGGACGGCGTGCCGCAGGACGTCGCGGTAGTCCTCCGGGTCCTGCAGGGCCCAGTCCGGGGGCAGCGCGGGGCCGCCACCGGGGAGCGCGGACTCGATGACGCCGTGGCGGTACTCGTGCACCGCGCCCCCGACCTCCGCGCCGTCCCGAACCCTGACCACCAGGGCCCGCCCGGAGAGGGTGCCGTAGTCGACTCCGACCACGTACCGGTCCCCGCTACCGTCCACACTGCTCATGCCCACCTCCGAACGACGACGGGCCTAGTGTTAACGCTCACATCCAACATCGTCAAGATATCTCGGCGCAATGGCTCCGCAACAGAGACGATTGGCGGAACGCCCCTTCCCCGCGCAAGGGCCTCCCGCCGACCACCACGCCGCCGCTGACGCGCCTAACCTCACCAACGAAAGAAGGCGAACCGGCAGCCGCAGCGGACCGTCGACCGGTCGAGGGCGTCCGGCCCGAATGCATTTACACAGCCTGATGTCAGCGATAACATGTTCGCCATCGACGCGTCGGCCCGCAGCTACCGCGCAGGAACCGGCCACCGCGCGGCGGCGCGCGGCGGCGCGGAGGTCGAGCAGCAGGCCGGGAGGACGAACGACCCGACCGACACCCGGTCGGTCGGGGGCCACGGGCGACCGGCCGGTCCGCAGGAAGACCGCAGCGCCCGGACAGGGGCATGGCGCCGTTCCCACGGCGTCGACGACGCCAACACCGCCAACGGCACCCGGACGCTGATCTGGGACTGTCACGGCAACGCCAACCAGCGGTGGAGCCGGGTGTGACCGAGGCGTCCGTCGACCGGATCCAGCGCCGGCGTCCGGGCATCGCCGCCGCCCCCTACCTGGAGAAGGCCCTCGACCCGCGCCCCACGCGGGCGTGCGCTCCCGTTCAGCCCAACCTGCCGGCCGGGATGCGCGGTCATGCCTCGGGCGGATGACGGTTGTGTGACAGATCCCGCCCGGGCAGGCATCCGGGACGGGTGCGCGGACGCGTGGACGCCCGACAGTAGGGTGTCGACGTGACCCTGACCCCTGCCACCGCCCCGTCCACCCCCGGTGACGTGTTGCTCGCCGAGGCCGAACGGGTGACGGCCGCCGACCCGCTCGACGCCGCATACCTCGAAGGACTGTGCCGGGAGATCGACGGCCGGATCGTCCGCGGGGACGTGATGATCGGGATCCTGCCGGTCCAGGCGTACGAGGTGCTGCTCCGGGGCTACCTGGCCGCCGCGCGGGCCGGCCGGACCGACGTGTGGGTGTCCCTGGGACGCCGGCTGCTCGACCTGCCGGTCGCGCAGCCGCCAACGTGGCCGTCGCCGCACCCGTTCCCCACCAGCGGGAACGACGTCCTGGACGCGGCCCTGCGCTGCTTCGCCGAGGCCGCCGGGCACGGCAACCGCCAGGGCGCGTACCTGTTCGCCGCCGTCGGCCGGGAGGCCGTGGACCGGGTCGGGCGGTACGCGCTGACGTTGCTGGAGCCGCTGCGCGCCGACGACCCGACCGGGGAGGCACGCTACTGGTCCGGCATCGTGCACTACCTGCTGGGCGAGGGCGAGGCGGCGGTCGCGTACCACCGGCAGGCCGCCGAGGCCGGCAACGCCGACGCGATGTTCGAGCTGCACGTGCTGCACGACACCGGGGACATGGTGGCGCGCGACGAGGCGGCGGCGCGGCAGTGGCTGCTGCGCGCCGCCGAGCGCGAGCACCCCCGCGCCCTGTACAACGTCGCGGCCGGGTACGCCAGCGGGCGGGGCTTCCCCCGGGACGAGGCCGCCGCCGCCAGCTGGTACGAACGGGCGGCGAACGCCGGGAACCCGCGGGCCACGGCCACCCTCGGGGTGATGTATCTGCTCGGCTCCGGCGTGCCCACCGATCCGACCCGCGCCGCCGAGTGGCTCGACCGGGCCGAGGCCCAGGGATTCGACGTGGACGGCTGGCTGGACCAGCTCGGGATGCGCCGGCCCTCCTGACCCGGCGGGCGCCGGCCGGGCGGTCTGCCGCACCGGACGCTCCCGCGCGTCGTCACGCCGGGTCGGTGCCCCAGGCGGCGTGCACCAGGGCGGGAAGCACCTGGGCGGCCGGGCCGCGCAGGTTCACGTCCGCCACGGCGTCCAGGGGCGTCTCCTGCGGGTTGACCTGAAGCACGGTGGCGCCGAAGCGGGCAGCCACCTGCGGGATCTCGGCGGCGGGATACACCAGGCCCGAGGTGCCCACGGTCACGAACAGGTCGCAGGTGGACGCCGCCTCCACGGCGGCCTCCAACGCGGCGGTCGGCAACGCCTCACCGAACCACACCACCCCGGGTCGGACGGGGCCGGCGCAGCGCGCGCACCGGGGCGGGGGCACACGCCGGCCCTCACCCGGCTCCTCCGCGGCCTCGTCCGGCACCGGCGCCGGACGGGCGCAGGCCGAGCAGCGCGGCGCGAAGAGGTTGCCGTGCAGGTGGATCGGCGCGACCGAGCCGGCGCGCTCGTGCAGGTCGTCGACGTTCTGCGTGACGACGACCGTGCCGGGGACGCGTGCCTCGATCGCGGCCACGGCCACGTGGCCCGCGTTCGGGCGGGCCCGCCGCACGGTGGCGCGTCGCCACTCGTACCAGCCCCAGACCAGCGCGGGATCGTCGCCGAAGGCCTCCGGCGTGGCGAGCCGCTGTGCGTCGAAGCTGCGCCACAGGCCGGTGAGGGCGTCGCGGAAGGTCGGCACGCCGCTCTCCGCGGAGACGCCCGCGCCGGTGAAGACCACGACGCGCCGAGCCTGCGCCAACAGCGCCGCGGCCTCCCGCACCGACCGCTGCCCCATCTGACCTGCTCCCTTCGA
This sequence comes from Micromonospora sp. NPDC047812, assembly GCF_040704175.1. Lineage (NCBI taxonomy): Bacteria > Bacillati > Actinomycetota > Actinomycetes > Micromonosporales > Micromonosporaceae > Micromonospora > Micromonospora sp. NPDC047812. The sequence goes on from NZ_JBEYRY010000004.1 coordinate 192,610, forward strand.
CCCGGACCCGCCGGGCAAGACTAGTGCGGTCTCCGTGCCGGTCCGACAGGGCAGCACCGGACGGCTCGCCGGCTGCGGCCCGGGCGGTCGGGCGCCACGGGTCGGGCGGTTCAGTGCCGGGCGCGGGCGGCGAGGAAGCCGTCGACCGCGGCCAGGAACTCCGCCGGCCGGCTGGCGTGCACGTCGTGCCCGGCCGGGATCGTGACGAGGGTGGCGTCGGGCATCCGGTCGACCATCTCGGCGAGCAGTTGCTGCGGGATGGGGCTGTCCGGGCCGCCGCCGACCACCAGGGTCGGCACGTCGACGGCGTCGGTACGCTCCCACCAGGCCGGGTCGGGGTCGTTGAGCTGGGCGCGGATGGCGTTGACGGCGGCGAAGTCGAACGGCGTGGGCGCGTCCGGCGGGGGCAGGGGCGGCCGTTCGAGAGCGCCCGGTCGGGGTACCGCCACGTCCTCCAGGATCAGGTGGGTGAGTCGGTGCGGGGCGGCCTCGGCGAGCAGGATCGCCACGGCCCCACCCATGGAGTGACCGATCACCACGCACCGCTCGACCTCCACCGCGTCGAGGAACCCGACGAGGTCGTCGCGCATCGACTCGAGCGAGTACCGGCCGGGGTGGTCGCTGCGGCCGTGGCCGCGCAGGTCCAGCGCGTACACCCGGTGCCGGGCGGCGAGCGCGGCCAGGACGCCGTGCCAGTCGCGTTCGTCCTCGCCGAGGCCGTGCAGCAGCACCATGGGTGGGTCGGTCGGGTCGCCGGCGACGCGGTAGGCCAGGGCCACTCCGTCGACCGTGACGGCCCGCAACGCCCCGATGTTCGACTCGTCCACGCGCCACACCGTATCGCCGGGGCCGGCGAGGCGTCGCCCCCGACCGTGGGGAGGGCCGGGTGCGGGCGGTTCCCGTCGTCGAACCCGGCGCCGGGAACGACACGGGCTTATTCGAAAGTGCGCACTTCACCGGCTCACGCCGGTGCCCTTTCCCGGTACGCGGGCCGGCGGGCGTCGAGGGCGGACCGCCGACCTGCACATCGTCCCCGACCGGCCGGCGGAATCGCCGCAACGGGATACGGAAATGGGAATCCCAAGGCACCGGGCGGAGGCTGGTGTGGTCGCGGGTCGCCCGACAAGAATGGGCCAGGCGCTCCAGCGGAAAGGCGTGTCCTCGATGATTGAACCGAAGGTCGTGTCCCGGGACGAGTGGATCGACGCCCGCAAGGAGCTGCTCGACCACGAGAAGGAGATCACCCGCCTGCGGGACCGGGCCACCGCGCTCCGGCGCCAGCTGCCGGCGGTCGCCATCGAGAAGGACTACTCCTTCGCCGGCCCCGCCGGCCCCGTCCGGCTGGCCGACATGTTCGAGGGACGACGACAGTTGATCGTCTACCATTTCATGTTCGACCCGGAATGGGCCGAGGGGTGCACGAGCTGTTCCCTGCTGGTCGACAACTTCGGGCACCTCACGCATCTGCACGCCAGTGACACGACGCTCGCCGTGGTCTCCCGCGCGCCGTTTGCGACCATCGCGGCGTTCAAGAACCGGATGGGCTGGCGCTTTCCCTGGTACTCCTCGCACGGCAGCGACTTCAACTACGACTTCCACGTCACCATGGACCCGGCCGTCGCCCCGGTGGAATACAACTACAAGGACGCCGAGACCCTGGCGGCGCAGGGCCTCACCCACCACATGCGGGGCGAGAGCCACGGCCTGAGCGTCTTCGTCCGCGACGGCGACCGGGTCCTGCACACCTACTCCGTGTACGGCCGCGGCCTCGACCCGCTGCTGAACACGTACAACTTCCTGGACCTGACGCCGCTGGGCCGGCAGCGCTACGTCAACGAGTTCCCCCACCACGACACCTACGACACGGACACCGCCGGCAGCCACAGCCACTGACCTCCCGCGGGCGACCGGCGGCGGTCATCCGGGCACGCAGTTGTTGCTCTTGCGCTTGACCGTGTACTCGGTGTCGTCGTGGGTGATGCCCGACGGCACCCCGTCGAAGTACGCCTCGACCTTCTCCCAGCCCCGGCGCTGCTCGTAGTGCAGGTGCGGCGCCCCGGAGTTGCCGGTGCTGCCCACCCGCCCGATCTGCTCACCCTGGGCGACCCGCTGACCGACCCGGACCAGCGGCGGTTCGAGCAGGTGCAGGTACTGCGTCTCCCACTTGCCGCCGTGGTCGATCTTCACCCAGTAGCCGCCGCCGCGGCCCCGCGGCCCGTCCGGGTCGTCGGGCGTACGGCCACCCAGCGACCCGTTGATCCCCGCCACGGTGACCTCCCCCGCGTAGGACGCGAGCACCGGCCGCCCCCACGCCTTGCCCTCGGTCGGGAACAGGTCCACGTCGTAGTCGTCGTGACCGGGATAGGTGCCCAGCTGCCACGTCTCCCCGCACGCGACGGGAAGCTGGAACAGCGGGCGCGGACCCGCCGGCCGCACCAGCGGCACGACCACCGCGACGACGAACACGGCGACGGCGAGGACCACCGCGACCGCGCCGGAGACGAGCACGATCCGGGTGCGGCGGCTGCGGACGCGGCGGTGGGTGCGGGGGGTGCTGGGGCGGCCGGTCGTCACCGGCCCGAGCATGGCAGACGCCGGCAAGGCGCCCGCCCCCGGGCGGTCGGCGGTACGCCCGACGACTCCCGACGCCCCGGGCTCGGCTTCGGCGATCCCGCGTGGCGCCTGCCCGTCGGTTGGGAGAGTGGTCGGGTGGCGATGAGAGCGTCGGGGACGGGGCGGACCCGCGCCGCGGTGTCCGGGCGGATCCAGCCCGGCCCGGGCGGGGTGACACGCCTGGAACTGTTCCTCGACCTGGTCTTCGTCTACGCGTTCTTCAACGTCACCGAGCTGATGTCGGCGAACTTCCACCCCGTCGGGCTGTTCGAGGGGTTCCTGGTGGTCGCACTGCTGTGGCGGTGCTGGGCGTCGTACGCCTGGTTCGGCAACACGGTGCGCTTCGACCGGGGGATCATGCCGTTGGTCGTCTTCGGGGCGGCGGCCGGCATCTTCGTGGTCGGTGTGGCCCTGCCCGTGGCGTTCGTGGACCGGCCGGGTGGCCTGTGGGGTCCCCTCGTCTTCGCCGTCGCGTTCGTCCTGGTGCGCCTCGTGCCGGTGGCGGTCACCACCCTCGCCGGGCTGAACACCGGCGACCGGTCCCTGTTCGCCCGGCGCGCGTGGTTGCCGCTGTGCGTCACCTCGCCGCTGCTGCTGGCCGCCGCGTCCCTGCCGGCACTGCTGCCGGACTGGCCGCCGGTGCACCTCGCGCAGCTCGTGCTGTTCACCGTGGCCACCGCTGTCGACTACGCCGGCCTGGCGGGACTCGGCTCGGGCGACTGGCAGCTCGGGTCCGTCGGCCACTGGGCGGAACGGCACAGCCTGATCGTGCTCGTCGCCCTGGGCGAGACGATCATCTCGATCGGCACCAGCCGGGGACTGGTGGGCGATACGCCGGTCACCTGGTCGGTGCTCGGGGGATCGGCCCTCGGCGTCGTCGTGGTGATCGTGCTGTGGTGGACCTACTTCGACCTCGCCCGGTTCGCCGCCGAACAGTCGCTGCGGCGCCTGTCCGGCGGCGTCACGTCGCTGGTGGGCCGCGACGCCTACGCGCTGCTGCACCTGCCGATGGTCGGCGGCCTGATCCTGCTCGCCCTCGGCCTCAAACACGCCCTGAGCGCGACGGAGGTGAGCACCGCAGGACGCTGGAGTACGGGCAGCGTGCTCGCCCTGCACGGCGGGGCGCTGCTCTACCTGCTCGGGCTGCTGGCCTTCGAGAAGCGCGGGTTCAACCTGGTGGGGCGCAGCGTGGTGCTCGGCATCGGGCTGCTGCTCGCCGCCGCACCGGTGGCCCTGCACGCCCCGGCGCTGGGATCGCTGGCGGTGCTCGCCGCCTGCCTGGGCGCCGCCATGATCGCCGACCGTACCGTCTTCGCGCGTCGGCACCGCCGGCTGCACGAGGCGATCGCCGGCACGGTGCGCCGGGTGACGGTGGTCCGCCCGCACCAGCTCTTCCTCGACCTGATCGTCGTGTACGCGTTCATCCAGATCACCGTCCTGGTGAACCGCCAGCCGTCCCCGGCGGGGCTGGCGCAGGGCCTCGGTGCCCTGGCCCTGCTCTGGTGGTCCTGGTGCCTGTACAACTGGCTGGAGAGCGTGGCGCCCCGTTTCACCCCCCTGGTGCGGACGACGGTGCTGGCGGCGAGTGCGTTGATCCTCATGCTCGGCGTCGCCATCCCGCAGGCGTTCAGCCGCGTACCCGGTGGACTGCCCGGCCCGCTGATCGTGGTGGCCTGCTACGTGGCGCTGCGGGTGCTGCACCTCGCCTCGTTCTTCCTGGTCGCGCGGGGCGATCCGGCGCTGCGGGCCCAGGCGGCCCGGGCCGCCGTACCCACCGCGGCGGCGCTGGCGCTGCTGGTGGGCGCGACGCTGACCTTTCCCCCGATCGGCCAGCCCATCTCGCCGCTCAGCGCGGCGTGCTGGACGGCCGCGGTGGTGGTGGACCTGGCGGGCGGCTACCTGACCGGCGCCCGGGACTGGGGGATCCGCTCCATCGAGCAGTGGACGCACCGGTACAACCTCGTCGTGCTCGTCGCCCTCGGGGAGGGCTTCATCTCCACCGGCGTCGCACTGGCCGACACGTCGATCTCAGCGGCGTCCCTGGTCACCGTCGCGTTGATCGTCACCCTGCTCGCCGCCCTGTGGTGGACGTACGTCGGCACCGACCGCGTCCTCGACCGGCGGCTGTCGCAGGTGTCGACCGGCCCGCGCGGGGCGGCGCTGGCCCGGGACGCCTACACCTACCTGCACCTGCTGACCGTCGCCGGTCTGATCCTGGTCGCCCTCGGCCTGACCACGGCGCTGGCGCAGGTGGCGCAGCGGCCGGGCGCGCCGCTGGCGTCGCTGGGACACGCCGCCCTGCACGGCGGCGTGTTCGTCTTCCTCGCCGGCGACCAGCTGATCTGGAGACGCGCGACGGGCCGGTTCTGCCGGCGTCGGATGCTCGGACTGCTGGTGGTGGCGCTCGCCGCTCCGGCGACCGCCGCGCTGCCCAGCCTCGCGTCGCTGGTGCTGCTCGCGGCGGTCGGCGTCGCGGTCGCCACGACCACCTCGCTGCACGCCGCCGCGCCACCGCCGGCAGGCGCCGGGGGGAACCGGGTCGGCGGAACGGCCCCCCGACCGACACAGTGAGCGACGTGCGGAGATCGACACGACGGCTGCTCGGCGACCTGGACGCGCTCGCGAGGCGTCGTCGTACCACCGGTTCCTGGCCGTCACCGCCGCCGGGATCGTCGGCGACCACGCGGCGGTGCGGGCGGCGCGACGTGATCCGTGGCGGCCGGCCGGGGCGACGGCCGCGAACCACGGACGCCCGCCCAGCCGCGTGCCGGTCGTGGCGACGACCCGGGGGTTGGCCGAATGCGCCGCGTCCGCGGAGGATGACCGCGCGGCGGCCGCCGTGCTAGAAGTCGTCGTCGAAGGCCACCGTGCCGCTCACCCCGACCTGGTACGCCGACACGCGCCGCTCGAAGAAGTTCGACAGCTCCTGGACGTCCTGCAACTCCATGAACGCGAACGGGTTGGTCGAGCCGTAGTGGGCGGGGATACCGAGCTGCGCGAGCCGCCGGTCGGCGACGTGTTGCAGGTACTCGCGCATGTCGGTCAGGGACAGCCCGGACACACCCTGGCCGAGCAGGTCCTCGGCGAACTGGACCTCGCACTCGACGGCCTCGGCGAGCATCTGCCGCACCTGACCGGCCAGCTCGTCGTCGAACAGGTCCGGTTCCTCCCCGCGTACGGTCTCCACCACGTCGAAGGCGAAGGCCATGTGCATGGACTCGTCGCGGAACACCCAGTTGGTGCCCGACGCCAGGCCGTGCAGCAGCCCCCGGGAGCGCAGGAAGTAGACGTAGGCGAACGCGCCGTAGAAGAACAGCCCCTCGATGCAGGCGGCGAAGCAGATCAGGTTGAGCAGGAAGGCCCGCCGGTCCTGTCGGGTACGCAGCTGCCGCAGCTCGCCCAGCGAGTCGATCCAGCGGAAGCAGAACTCCGCCTTGCGCCGGATCGACGGGATGTTCTCGATGGCGGCGAACGCGGCGAAGCGTTCGGTCTCGTCGGGCACGTAGGTGTCGAGCAGGTTGAGGTAGAACTGGACGTGCACGGCCTCCTCGAACAGCTGCCGTGACAGGTAGAGCCGGCCCTCCGGCGAGTTGACGTGCTGGTACAGGTTGAGCACGAGGTTGTTGGCGACGATGGTGTCGCCGGTGGCGAAGAACGCGACGAGGCGGCTGACCAGGTGCCGCTCGGCCGGGGAGAGCCGGTCGAGGTCGGCGAGGTCGGCGTGCAGGTCGACCTCCTCCACCGTCCAGGTGTTGCGGATGGCGTCGCGGAAGCGGTCGAAGAAGTGCGGGTAGCGCATCGGGCGGAGGGTGAGGTCCATCCCCGGGTCGAGCAGCATGTGTGTGGTCCTCGGTTCGCTGGTGGTCGTGGTGGTGGTCACTGGCAGGCCTCGCACGACTCGGGGTTCTCCAGGGAGCAGGCCAGCGCCTCGTCGACGGTCGCCACCGCCGCGACGACGCCGGCGGCGCGGGCCGGCCCGACGGGCGCGACGGTGGCCTGCTGGATCCGGGTGGCCGGCCGCGAACGCAGGTAGTACGTCGTCTTCAGCCCGGCCTTCCAGGCGTACAGGTACATCGAGGAGAGCTTGCCGATCGTCGGCGCGGCCAGGAACAGGTTCAGCGACTGCGACTGGTCGATGTACGGGGCGCGGGCCGCGGCCAGGTCGATCAGCGCCCGCTGCGGCAGCTCCCACGCGGTGCGGAACAGCTCCCGCACCTCGGCCGGCAGTTCCGCGACGTCCTGCACGGAGCCCTCGGCGCGCTTGATCGCCGAGCGGATCCGCTCCGTCCACAGGCCACGCGCCTTCAACTCCCGCACGAGGGCGGTGTTGACCTGGAGGAACTCCCCCGACAGGGTCTCGCGCTTGAACAGGTTGGACACCTGCGGCTCGATGCACTCGTAACAACCGGCGATCGAGGCGATGGTGGCGGTCGGCGCGATCGCCACCAGCAGCGAGTTGCGCAGCCCGTACGCGGCGACCCGCTCCCGCAGCGCGCTCCACCTCGCCGTCTGGGTTCCCGTGACGCCCCACAGGTCGGGTTGCAGTTGCCCGCGCGCCGCCCGGGTCTGCCCGTACGCCGGGTGGGCGCCCGCGCGGCGCGCCAGGTCGGCGGAGGTCTCCAGGGCGGTCAGGTACAGCTCCTCGCTGATCCGGGTGGACAGCTCCCGGGCGGCCGGGGAGTCGAACGGCAGCCGCAGCGCGAAGAACACGTCCTGCAGGCCCATCAGGCCGAGCCCGACGGGACGCCAGCGGGGATTGCTCGCCGCCGCCTGCGCCGTCGGGTAGTAGTTGATGTCGATGACCCGGTCGAGGTACGTCACGGCGGTGCGGACGGTGGCGCGCAGCCGCTCCCAGTCGATGCCGTCCGCGCCCAGGTGGGCGGCGAGATTGACCGAACCGAGGTTGCACACGGCGGTCTCGGCGTCGCTGGAGACCTCGACGATCTCGGTGCACAGGTTGGACAGGTGCACCACGTTGCCCGCCTCGGCGGTCTGGTTGCACAACCGGTTCGCGGCGTCCTTGAACGTCATCCACCCGTTGCCGGTCTGGGCGAGGGTGCGCATCATCCGCCCGTACAGCTCCCGCGCCGGGACCTGCCGCACGTAGCGGCCCTGCTCCTCGGCGGCCCGGTACGCCGCGTCGAACTCCTCCCCCCACAGGTCCGGCAGCTCCGGCACCACGTCCGGGTCGAACAGCGACCACACCCCGTCGGCCTCCACCCGCCGCATGAACTCGTCCGGGATCCAGTTGGCCAGGTTGAGGTTGTGGGTGCGCCGGGCGTCCTCACCGGTGTTGTCGCGCAGCTGGAGGAACTCCTCGACGTCCGGGTGCCACGGCTCCAGGTAGACGCAGGCCGCGCCCTTGCGCCGACCACCCTGGTTGACCGCCGCCACCGAGGCGTCCAACGTCCGCAGCCACGGCACGATCCCGTTTGACTGCCCGTTGGTGCCCCTGATCAGCGCGCCCCGCGAGCGGACCCGCGAGAACGCGATGCCGATCCCGCCGGCGAACTTCGACAGGTTCGCCACCTGCGCGTACCGCTGGTAGATGGAGTCGAGTTCGTCGCGCGGGGAGTCGACCAGGTAGCAGGAGGACATCTGGGTGTGCCGGGTGCCGGAGTTGAACAACGTCGGCGAACTCGGCAGGTACGCCAGACTCGACATCAGCCGGTAGAACTCGATCGCCTCGTCCGGTGCCTGCGACAGGCCGCAGGACACCCGCAGCAGCCAGTACTGCGGGGTCTCCAGCACCAGCCGGCTCGTCGGGTGGCGCAGCAGGTACCGGTCGTAGACCGTGCGCAGCCCGAAGTACTCGAAGCGCAGGTCACCGCGCGGATCGACGGCGGCGTCGAGGGCGCTCGCGTGGGCGGCGACGAACGCCGCGGTGTCGTCGCCGATCAGGCCCTCGGCGTGGCCGCGCCGGATCGCCGCACTGAAGGAGCCGATGCCCTGCCGGCGGACCTCCTTGTCGACGTACCCGGCCAGCAGGCGGGCGGCCAACCGCGAGTACTGCGGCTCCTCACCGATCATCTCCGCGGCGGTCTGGATGGACAGCCGGTCCAGTTCGGCCGTCGTCGCCCCGTCGTACAGGCCGCTGATCGTCCGGGTCGCCACCCGCAGCGGGTCGACGTCGGCGAGGTCGTCGGCCCACCGCTCGACCGCCCGGACGATCCTGTTGACGTCGACCGCCTCGGTGCCGCCGTCACGCTTGCGGACCCGCATCTGCGGCCGCCGCTGGCCCGCCACGGCCGCATCGTCGACCGCCGTGCCGTCGGCCGGAACAACCTCGGTGACTGTCACCACTCACTCCTCGCGAGCCTTGATCCCAGACGGAACTCCTGGGCACGCGGGGAGCGGACACCGACGACGACGCGCGCAGGGCACGCGTCGGGATGGCGTCGGCCGTCCCACGCGGCCTCGGACCGCCGCGCACCCGGATGCGGGCGTACGGCGCACTGGCAGGTCTTCGGACTCGCGGGCGCGACCGGGCTCGCCGGTCTCCTACTGGCCGTCGCTTCCCAGGCCGCTGGCGGCCCAGTGCTGATGACGGCGGTCGTTCCCACTCACCGCTGCGGGGCAGTCCCGGATTCCCACCGGGTTCCCTCTTGCCTCGACCGCTCCGGATGAGCGGCCGAACCAGCTGCGCCGACACCATATATAGGGTTGGCGCCGTTGTCACACCCCACATGTCGGTCTCGGGCGTGTCGTCGGCGGTCCGGGTGACGCCCGTCGATCGCCGGCCCGCGTCGACGTCGATGTCCGCCCGCGCCGGCTCGGAGGACTGTCGTCCGCTCGGTACGGTCGGACACCACAGGCGCTTTGAGCGCGCTGGCCCGGATCGCGCTCCACCACGGTCCGGGTCGCGCGGCGCGACGCCGAGGACCTGTCGGTCCGTACCGGCGGCGCGGTCCCGGTCTGCCAGGCGCGCGGATTCCACGACTGGCACCGACGTGCGAGCGGACCGGGATCCTGTGGTCACACGATCCCGGTCCGCTCCCAGGCGGTGCGGTCAGACCTTGGTGACCCGGACGGCGTCGGCCACCACGTAACCGGGGGTGCTGGTCCACCGGCTCACCGCGACCAGGTTGCGGTCACCGGCGGCCAGTCCGAAGGTGCCCAGCGAGCGCCACACGCCGCCGCTGGAGCGCTGGTCCACGTTGACCGTGCGGTTGCCCGAGGCGGTGACGACGACGTGCGGGGCCGCGCTGTTGTAGCCGGGGTCGGCCGGGTGGCGTACCTCGATCCGGTAGTCGCCGGCCGTCGGGATGTTCACCTTGAACCAGGCGGCGTCGCTGGCGGGCGTGGGGTTGGCGAAGCGGTAGTCGGCCCCGTAGCGCTGGGCCGAGTACGAGGAGGTGCCCCAGTTGGTGCTCGCCGTGAACCGTCCCGCCGTGGCGTTGTCCACGATGGTGCCGCCCGTGGGCGGGTTGGGTGCGCCCAGGCCGAGGTAGGCGGCGATGCCCTCGGCGTGCCCACGGGCGACGGCGGTGATGAAGTCCGCCCGCTTGAGCAGGTTCGAGTCGGCGACGCTGTCGATGAAGAGGTTCTCGGTCAGCACCGCGGGCATGGCCGCCTCGCGCAGCATGTGGAAGTTCGCGGTCTTCAGCCCCCGGTCGGTGACCCCGCCGATCGTCCGCATGGCGCCGATCACCCTCGGGTGCAGCGCGTTGTGCAGGTTGACGGTGGCCGCGCCCGCCGTCGGGTACCGGTAGCTCTCGAAGCCGGTGCCGCCGCCGGAGTTGATGTGCACGCTCACGAGCAGGTTCGCGCCCCACGCGTTGGCGTCGTCCGTGCGGTACGCCAGGCTGCGGGTGATGTCGGTCGTCCGGGACATGCGGACGTCGACGCCCCAGTTGGCCAGCAGGATGTTGCGCAGCTGCAGGGAGATGTCGAGCGTCAGGGCCTTCTCCTGCAGCCCGTTGCCGACCGCGCCGGGGTCGGTGCCGCCGTGGCCCGGATCGATGTAGACCTTCGGCAACGCCGCCCACGCGGGGCCGGCGACGATGGGGACGGCCGCGGCGCCGGCGACGGCCGCCAACAGGGTACGCCGCCGAAGCGTCGGGTTGTCGAACATGTGCACCTCGTCATCGGGAGAGATCGACACTGCTCGGCAATATAGCGGGACATCGATAGAACATGAAAGATGTCTACGTCTTTTGATCTGAGATCTGAAGGTTTCCTCCCCCCAGGGCGTCGAACCTCGCCGGGCTGACCACCGGTCGGCAGCCGAGCTGCGCAAGCACTGGTGTTGCGAGGCTAGGATTCCTTCACGCCGATGTCTGCGACACCGGGTCACACCTGCGCGTTCCCGGACGAGGAAGGAAGCGATGGTCAGCGTCAGCCCGCTCCAGTCGGACGACCGCCCCGGGTGGGAGGAGTTGTTCTGCGGCTACAACGCCTTCTACGGCCGCACCTGGCCCGCGGATCGGTACGACCGGGCCTGGCAGGAGTTCCAGCGCGGCGACAGAGTGCGTGCGCTCGGGGCGCGGTTGGACGGCCGGCTGGTCGGCATCGCCCACTTCCTGGTCCACGCCAGCACGACGTCGCCCGACGTCTGCTATCTGCAGGACCTGTTCACGGCTCCCGAGGCGCGCGGCAGGGGTGTCGCCCGTGCGCTGATCAGGGCCGTCGAAGCGTGGGCGAGCGACCAGGGCTGTGATCGGCTGTACTGGCTCACGAGGGAAGACAACCGCACAGCCCGGCGGCTCTACGATCAGGTCGCCGAGAACCGCGGGTTCATCCAGTACGTGGTTCCCCTCTAGCGTCGGGCGGCGCCGCCCGTGCTGCGGCCTTGTCTGGTGGGTCGAGGTACAGGCCGACCACATCGCGGATCCTGGCTTCCAGGCGCGGGTTCGGTGGAGCGCTCGAACGGGTGTTCTCCGGGAGCTCACGGAGACTCGGCCCGCCCGACCGCGAGCCTCACCTTCTCCCCCGACGCCTGGAAGCCCTCGTCCCGGCTGATCAGGGTTCGATCGGGCGGACCTGACCGCCGTACCGCTCATAGAGCACGCGGTTGTGCGCGTCGCCCCGCGCCAGATTCGCGGACACGTGGACAGGCGGGTCGATGCCGCGGTCCAGCAACTGGCGGCAGACCAGTTCGGTGAGCAGCTGCGCGATGAGGACTCCGGTGAACGACGAGACCGCCCCTATCCGAACTCCCGGGGTGATCTCCAGTGCCGCGTCCCCCGCCGGCGCGTGGTTGTCGATCACCACATCCGCCAGGTCGGCGAGGTGTGGTCCCTGGGTGGAACGGGCACCGGCCGAGCGGGTGTGCGCCAGTGAGGTGACCGCCACGATCGGGTGGGAACGCTCGCGGGCCAGCACCGCCATCTCGGTGACGGCAGCGTTGATTCCGGAGTTCGAGACGATCAGGAAGGCGTCATGCTCGGAGGGCCCGGCGAGGTGGTAGATCCGCTCGGCGAGGCCGGGCTCGCGCTCGTACGTCGGGTCGAGGATCGGCCCCGGGTCGGCGCCACCGAACATCACGAGGTCCTTGACCGCCAGCATGCTGACGGCGGCGAGCCCGCCGGCACGCCCCGCGAGTTCGAGGGTGACGATCCGCGAGTGGCCGGTCCCGAACGCCTGTAGGACACCGCCGGCGGCGATGGCGTCGGCGACGAGCCCGGCCGCCGCCTCGATGGCGTCGAGCTGTGCTGCCAGGACCTGTTCGAGTGCGGTCCGGGCGATGTTGGCGTAGGCAGGCTCAGGCACTGGTCCTCCTGGAGGGTTCCCGGCCGCGGACGGCCTCTACGGCGGCCGACACGGCGGCCTCGACGACGACCTCGCCGCTGCCCGAGGTGACCGGACTGGCATAGGTTTCGTAGCAGGGTTGCGTGTCACGGGTGGGCAGGTAGCCGAGGTAGCCGTTCGCGTAGCCGAGGACCACGATGTCCCGTACCTGTTCCGGCGCTGCGGCACGGATCGTCTCGCCCAGCTCCAGGAACAGCTCGCCGGGAACGGCCACGACCGTGACCCCGTCGAGGTCCACCGCCTCCACGTCGATCACATACGGTTCCGTGCGCTGGCGGGCGGCCTGTTCCGCCGCGATCCGCAGCCCCTGTTGCATGACGCGGTGGATGCGTTCGTTTCCGCCCCCTGGCTGCGGGGTCTGCCGCACGGCGACCTCGAGCTCCGACGGCTGTTTCGGCGCAAGCGTCACTGTTCGCGAGACCGGCGGGCGGACCGGCGGTGCGGCACCTCCGCCGACGCGCGGCGAGACCGGATCGACCCGGTCGGCCAGCCAGGCGCCGAGCCGATCCACCTCGTCAAGCCCCCGCCCCCGACGAGTGTGCCTGGTGCTGATGTCGCCGGCCGCACCGGTGGCGACGACCACCCACCTGTCCGGTGTGGACAACGCCCGGCGGATGCCGCCGTTGAGGTCCGCGCTCACCTGGTTGTTGCCGGCGGGAAGGACGGTCGGGTGGACCGGTGACACCACGACCAGCCCCACCACCTCGGTACCCGCGGTGACCACGATGGTGTCGACGGGAACGTCCAGGGGAGCCGGATCAGCGATGTTACGGTGACCTGCCAGCTGGGGAACCAGCGTGCGGGCGGAGCCGAGTCTGGCGGCGCGCTCGGACGCCATGGCAGACCGCGCGGCCACGAGGGATGCGGCTTCGAGCCGGTCGGCGACGTGCGGTGGCGTGGCCTCGCCGCCAGGGCTGCAGCCCGCCTCGGGGCTCGCGTGGGTGTGGGTGGCGGAGACCCAGCAGGACTGCACGCCGACGTCTCGCATGGCGGTCCGGATTCGTTCCACGACGTCGACGTTGACGCAGACCAGGTCCGCGACCACCAGCGCGAAGCGGTGGCCCTCGTCGGCGAAGGTCACGACATGGACCTCCAGTGGGTCGAGCACGTCCTGGACGCCGTCAGAGCGGTCGGCATACCCGCCCATGGGCTCTCCGGGTACGACCTCGAGACGTGCCACCCCGTGTCCGGCCCTCATGCGTCACCACCGGATTCCTGGCGCGCCAGCAGGCGCGCGTAGGGGGCGGCACCGCTCAGCAGCACCGGACCGCCGTCGAGCGGCTCCGCTCTGGGTGTGACCAGGGGCAGCCCTCTGGCCCCGAGTTCGGCCGACAGCGCCTGGTGGAGAGCGTTTCCCGGGGTCAGCAGCCGTCCGCTGAAGGACACCCGGCGAGCCGCCCCGCCGAGACCGAGCCGGTCGGTCGCCGCCTGCGCCGCGTCGGCGAGGTCGGCCGCGGCCCCGGCGCAGATCCGGCCCGCCACCGGATCGGCCCCGGCGGCCGCGTCGAGCACCTCGCGGGCGAAGGCCGCCGTACGCGAGATCATGGCCGGGTCCCGGTAGTACCGCTGGAGCGAGGCCAGGTCGACGCCGCCGAGCGCCGCGACGAGACGGTCGACCAGCACGGTGGCCGGCCCGACCCGGTCGTACGACGCGGTCGCGGCGCGCATCCCGGCCAGCCCGATGGCGTGCGCGCTGCCCCGGTCACCGAGGTGGGGACCCCATCCGTCGAGCCGGGCGTGATCGCCGTCGGCGTCCACGGCGAGCACGGTCGTCCCGGTCCCGACACACAGCAGTACGCCGGGGCCGCCGAGAGCGCCGGCGTGCGCGAGGATGCTGTCCTCCACGACCACGGCCGGACCGCCGAACTGCCGTTCGAGGGCGAGGGCGAGGCGCCGGCGTTCCGCGGGCTCCCCCGGTACGCCGGTCAGGCCGGCCACCACGCCCGCCACCTGTGTGGGAAGGGGGATCGTCGCCGCGGCGCCACGAACCGCGGCCAGGATCCGCTCGACGCCGTCCTCGTGGGGCTGGTAGGAGAAGCCCGGGCCGGTGCCGAGCTGGCGGCCCGCCGCGGTGCACAGCAGCAGCCGAAGCTCGGACTTGCCGCCGTCGATGGTGATCGTCATTGTCAACGTGACATCCCTGCGGTCAGGCCCGCGACGATCTGCTTGGTCGCGAGTGCGAACACCACGGCCAGCGGCACCAGGGCGATCACGAGTCCGGCGAAGAGGGTGCCGCGGTCGGCGGCGAACTCGCCGAAGAACCGGGTCAGCCCGACCGGGACGGTGTACTTGTCCCCGCTGCGCAGCAGCACCAACGGATAGAAGAAGTCGTTCCAGGTCGGTGCGAACTGGAAGACCGTGGCGACCGCGAGCGCCGGCCGCATCAGGGGCAGGACGACCGACACGAACAGCCGGCCCTCGTGTGCCCCGTCGATGCGCGCGGCCTCCTCCAGTTCACCGGGTAGTCCCCGCATGAAGCCCATGATCACGAAGATCGAGAACGGGATTCCGCTCGCCGCGTAGAGCAGCACCAACCCGATCCGGCTGTCGATCAGACCCATCGACTGGAACATGTAGAACACCGGCAGCAGGCCGAGCTTCGCGGGGATCATCAACCCGGACAGGAAGAACGCCGCCAGCAGGGCGCGGCCCCGGAACCTCCACCTGGACAGGGCGTAGGCGGCCATCGCCGACACGCTGACGCACAGCGCCACCGAGGCGCAGGTGACGGTCAGGGAGTTGACGAAGTACGTCGAGATCGACGCGGTCTGCCACGCGCGGGTGTAGTTGCTCAGGTCGAACGAGCCGGGCAACCCGACCGGTGCCCGGAGGATCTCCGCGTTGGGCCGCAGCGATCCGATCAGCACCAGCAGCAGCGGGCCGAAGGCGATCGCGGCGTAGGCCCACAGGACGAACTGGCTGCCGGCGGTGCGGAGCAGCGAACGCTGGCGGGTGCCGCGCGGAGGTTCAAGTTCGCCCCTGGCTTGTGGTGCCGTGCGGGGGGCGGCGCGCAGGGTGGTCATCTAGTGGACCTCCCGGCGGCGCAGCACCCGCTCCAGGGCCAGGGAGACCCCGAAGATGAACACGAAGATGAGCATGGCCAACGCCGAAGACTCTCCGATCGCGTTGCTGCCGCCCTGGAAGGCGGTCCGGTAGTAGAGCAGGCCCAGTACGTCCATCGCGCCGCCGGGTCCGCCGTCGGAACCGCCCAGCGCGTAGACGAGGTCGAAGATGTTGAAGCACCCGATGAACGTCAGCACGGTGATCACGCCGACCGCCGGCATCAGGAGCGGGAACCGGATGCTCCAGAACGCCCGGGTCGCGGACGCGCCGTCCATCGCGGCCGCCTCCTCCAACTCCTGGGGGATGCCGCCCAGCGCGGCGCCGAAGATGAGCATCGGTCCGCCGATCCACTGCCAGGCGTTGACCAGGATCAGTACGGGCAGGGCGAGGTCCGGCTCACCGAGCCACGGGCGCGCCCACGCGTCCAGGCCGACCGCGCGGAGCGCGAAGTTGATCGGGCCGAAGGTGGGGCTCAGCAGGAGCGACCAGATGTACCCGACGATCAGTGGGCTGATCAGGTAGGGAAGCGAGAAGAGCGTCTGGAACAGCCGCTTGCCCCAGGGATTGCGGTGCAGGAGCACCGCCAGGCCCAGTCCGATGGTGTTCTGGATCGCCATGGTCCCGACGAAGAAGAGGACATTGTGCCCCAGCGCGGCGGGGATCTCGTCGCGTAACGGATAGCGGGTGAAGATCTCCTGGTAGTTGCCGATTCCGACGAACTCCCCCTGCCGGGTGCCGTCCCAGTGGAACAGCCCGTAGTAGAAGGCGGTGACCAGCGGCACCACGAGGAAGAGGCCGTAGAGCGCGAGAGCCGGCAGGCAGAAGGCCGTGATCCAGCCTGCCGAGACCCGTCCCGCCCGGCGGCGTGACCGCCGGGCAGGACGGACCGTCAGTTCTTGGGCCGGAACCACTGATCGACCCCTCGTTGGACGTGCGCGGCCGTGTCGGCGGCGTTGCGTCGGCCGAGGACGTAGTCGGAGAACGCCTCGGAGGCGAGGTCCCAGGCGGTGGGTGTGCCGCCGGAGAAGTACGCGTAGGTGACGTACGGGCTCGGGTTCGCCTGGTATTCCCTGAGCGCCTGCGCCAGGAGTTCGTCCTGCGGCTGGACGCCCGGCACCGCGGAGATCTGGCGGAGCTCGGTGGCCAGGGCGAGACCGAACTCCTCGGTCGCCATCCACCGCACGAGGTCCAGAGCCGCATCCCGGTGGGGCGACTTCGCCGAGACGCCGAACGACCCGTCGACGTAGCCGGGAACCAACGTCTTGTCGACCGCCGCGCCGGGCGCGGGCGGCACGTTGAAGATGCCCAGGTCCAGCTGCGGGTTGGCCTTCTTGAACCCGGCGATCTCCCACACGCCACCGGGGAACGCGGCGGCCCGGCCGGAGGTGAAGAGTGCCTGCGCGTCCGCGTAGCTAACCCCGGACGCCTGCGCCGGCCAGTACTTCTGGGTGCTCTTCCAGGTCTCGAGGGAGTTCACCCAGGGCGTGCCGGTGAACTTCGCCGAGCCGTCGAGCATCCTGGTGAGGTAGTCGGGACCGCCGTACGTCGTGGCGCCGAAGATCTCCTGTTCGATCGGCAGCATCCACTTGTCGGTGACGGTGTTCGCCAGCGGGGTGACGCCGGCCTTGCTGAGCTTGTCGAAGCCCGCGATCATGTCCGCCCACGTGGTGGGGGCGGCGATGCCGTTGTCGGCGAAGAGCTTCTTGTTGTAGATGACGTGCAGCGTCTGCAGCGCGAACGGAACGCCGTAGACGCGCCCGTCCTTCTCGCCCTTCGCGCCGTCGAGGACCGGCTTCGGGAAGCCGCCGAGCTTGTCGACCTGGTCGTCGAGGGGCACCAGGCTGCCGGCGGCGACCAGCGGCTGGAGCAGCCCGTAGGAGCGCAGCTGCGCGACGTCGGGGCCGCTGGAGTCGGTGAGGCCGGTCTTGAGGATCGTGTCGTACTCGGTGTTCTTGTAGGGAAGGTACTCCACCGTCACGCCCGGGTGGGCCTTCTCGTAGATCTGGAAGATCTTGTTGTATGCCGCGACATCCTCCTGCCGCCAGCCCCAGACCTTCAGGTTGACGGCGTCGTCGCCGCCGTCCCCGCTGCCTGGCGCGCACGCAGTAAGGGTGATGGCGAGCAGCGCTGCCGCCCCCAACACACCGCGTCTTCTGGGCATCGCGTCTCCGATCGTCGTGGCCGCCACCCGCTGGAGGTGGCGGATGAGCCGAGGTTAATACTGGTATAGACCGGAGGTCAACGGTTACGCCGACCTCACCAGCCGTGCGGGCAGTTGCCCGTACGATGGCTTGAATCCGTAGGAAGGAGAGCTGGTTCGTGCCAAGGACCCGACATGAGCCGAGCGACGGGGCGCTTGAGTCCTTGCCGGCGGAGCGCAACGGCGGCAAGGGCGAGCACATCAGGGACGTCCTCACCGCCATGGTCCTGAACTCGCGGGACGGTGCGCTGCTCCCCTCGGAGCGGGTCCTCGCCGAACGGTTCGGCGTCGCCCGGATGACCGTCCGGGGCTCCATCGACGCGCTGGAGTCGAAGGGGATGGTCCGGCGGGTGCCCGGACGTGGGACCTTCGTGCAGCATCCCACGCTGACCCACTCGGAGATCTTCCGCTCGTTCAGCGAGGACATGCGGATGCGCGGCATGACACCGGGTGCCAAGTCGTACCGCGCCCGCACCCGCCCGGCCACCCGCCTGGTCGCCGCCAGCCTCGACATCGCCCCGGGCGACCCGACCCACTACATCGAGCGGATCCGCACGGCGGACGGCATCCCGATGGCGCTGGAGCGGACGAACCTCGCCGCCGCGCGGTTCCCCAGCCTGCTGAAGGTGATGGAGCGCGACGACTCGCTGTACGAGGTTCTGAGCCGCGTCTTCGGGGTGCGGCTCGAATCGGCGCGGCAGACCGTCACCATCGCCCGGCTGACCGACACCGAGGCAGAACGGCTCGAAGTCGCCGAGGACACCCCGGCGTTCCTGATAGAGCGCATCTCGGTCGACAACATGGGAAAGGTCGTGGAATACGGCCGGTCGCTCTACCGCGGTGACCGTTACGCCATCCAGATGCACGTCAGCCCCCCGTCCCAGGGCGGCTGACGCGCATCCGGAGAGCCGTCAGCGCAGACCGGTGAGGTAGTGCGCCTCGAGTTCGGCTGCGGTCAGGGCACGATCGTAGATCGCCGCCTCGTCGAGGTCACCCTGCAGCCGGTGGTTCGCGTCGTCCCCGCGGCCACCGAGCTTGACGCTCGCCGTACCGCTGCCGGGCGGCACCGACGTCGCGACGCTGTTGTCCGCGACGCCGTCGAGGTACACGGTCAGTCGTGACCCGTCGAAGACGGCGGCGACGTGGTGCCACTCGTTCGCCGTCAGCCGGGTACGGCCGGTCACGAGGCCGTGGCCCTTCCCCGCGGCACCGAGCGACCACGCCTGCAGGACGCCGTCGGTCACCCGCAGGGCGTACCCGTCGACCGCCGGCCCGGAGTAACTCTCGATGACCGCCTGCCCCGGCGCCGGGGCGAGCGTGTCGAGCTTCACCCACGCCTCCAACGTGAAAGCGCCCTGAAGGTCGGTCCGCGGGCTTCGCGGCGCCTCGACGTAGCCGGCGGAGAGGTCCGCCGCCCGGTCACCGGTGATCGCACCCTCGGCGGCCGGACGGGCGCCGGCGAGGTAGGTCCCGTTCCGTCCGCTGGTGGAGTTGTCCACGGCGGTGCCGGAGCCGGCCGGGTCGCCGAGGCGCCAGTAGCCGGCCGGGTCCGCCCCGGTCACGAGGTTCGGGTAGCTCTGCTCCCCGACCAGGATCGGCAGCGACACGTCCACCGGCGGCGCGCCGTCCTCGTTGACGGCCACCGTGACCTGGTAGCGCCCCGGCTTCGCGCCGGCCGGGACGGTCACCGTCACCGGCACGCTCGCGACGATGGTCCGGCCACCCGGCCGGGCCCGGAACACCTGCGTCGCCGGGTCGGTGGTCCAGCCGTCCGGGCCGGTGGCGGTCACCTGTGCGCTGAGCCGGTGATCCGCGAACACCTCGACGGCGACCTGGAACCGCTTCGTCTTCCCCGGCGCGACGAGCGACCCCGGCGGGTCGACCGAGACGGTGCCGCTGAACACGTCGGAGTAGTGCGGGACGATCTCGTAGATGCGCGGGGCCGCGCCGCCCGACGCCCAGAGGATCCGCACCGCGCTGGCGGAAAGGTCCGCCGCCGGCACCTTGGTGAACCCGTCGGCGAGCGGTCCGAGATCCACCCAGGCGCCATCGACCATCGCCTGGATCACCCCGTCGGCGGGAGCGGTCGCGTCCTGCACCACGGTCACCGCCGACAGCCGGTGCGGCTTGGTGATCGGTACCGTGATCGCGTCGCCGTCGCGCGGCTTGCCGGCCGCGACGTAGGCCGTGTCGTCGCGCCGGTCGGTCAGGTTGCCCAGCGCGGACCCTTGGGCGGCAGCCGGTAGGCCCGTGGGGGCCCCGAGGTCGCCGTACCAGCGGTCACCGACGTAGCCGTCGCTCTGGGAGGCCGCGAAGCTGAGGAGGTCGTCGACCGGGCCGGGACTGATCTGGTGCGAGGTCCTGTCGAGGATGCCGCGGGCACGCGCCTGCTCCCGCCGGGCCAGCCAGGCGGCTTCGCCGTCCCCCCGGTCCTGCGCCCGGAGGATGCCCAGGGCCGCCCGACCCGCCTGGCCGGTCGTGCCGACCCGGTCCAGCCAGGGCTCGATCTGCTTGAGTAGCAGAGGGTTGTCCAGCTGCGCCCGGAGCGTGGTGGGGAGTTCCTCCAGACGGCGCAGCTCGCGGTCGAGCTGGTCGAGTTGGGCGTTCACCGCCCGGCCCGCCGAGTAGTCGGCGATGAGCCGGTTGATGAGCGCGGCGAACTGCGGCCGTGCGGTGTTGTCCAGGGCGCTGGCCTTGTTGTTCTCCGCGAAGAGCCGCAGCTGTTCGTACGCGTCGCCGCCGATGATCTCGAGGGTCCGCGTCCATGAGCGCTGCGCGTCGTAGGCCCCGGGGTTCCAGGCGTAGTCGGCCTGCGTGCCGAGTGGGATCTGCGAGGCCTCCTGATGCTGGACGAGTCCGTTGAACGAGATGCCCAGGACGTCGTCCGCCATGCCGGCGTCGCGGTTCACCAGTGGGCCCAGCAGGAGTCGGTCGGGGCTGTAGTCGTTGACCGGGTAGTTGTCCCAGATCATGATCCGGTGCCGCGGCCAGGCATCCTGGGCGGCCCGGAGGTCGTCCTCGGTGATGCGCGGCGAGACCACTTCCGGGCCCGTCCAGTAGAGGTCGACCTCGGTGCTCAGCAACTCGTCGAACCGGTTCTTGTACGGCGTGGGCGTCATGCCCCAGTACTCCGTCGGCACGGCCACCATGCGGCTGGCGCCGGGACGCTTCTCGATGAACTCGCGTTGGACCAGGTTGGTGACACCGGCCTGGGCGGCCGCGAGCGGCGACGGATCGCCCTGGTAGGCGTCCCGGTCCTCCTGGCACGCGAAGTTTCCGGACACGTCGTCCCAGGCGATGACGTAGCTGCGGACCCCGATCTCCCACAACTGCGCCAGACGCGCCAGCAACTTGGCCCGATCGGTGTCGCGCACGTGGCAGATCCCCCTGCCCGGCGCCAGGGGCGCCTCCGGCGAGATCCGGTACACGAAATCGACATGACGGGACGTCGCCAGGTCGAGGATCTCCTTCAGCCGACCCAGTTCCGCCTCGTCGTACAGGGAGTCCCAGTGCGATCCGGTACGCAGGTCGTCCGCCGGCCCGTAGAAGAACTGGTTCATCTTGTGTCGAGCCAGGAACTCGATCTGCGAGCGCCGGTCCTCCTGCGACCACACCGGTCCGTAGAACGACTCCATGCCCCCACGGATCCGGTAGCTCGGCCAGTCGCGCATTGCCACGCCGTCGACGGCCACCCGGGTTCCTTTCGACACGAGCAGCTGACGCAGTGATTGAACGGCGTAGAAGGTGCCGGCACCGTCCACACCCGCGAGGACGATCCGCGGTCGCCCGAGCCGGTCGTGCCCGGCCGCCAGCACGTAACCCTCACCGGGCAACCCCGCTGGCCCCGGCACCCCGAGAGCGCTCAGCGCGGCGACGCTCGCCGGCGTCTCGTCCGGGCCGCCAAGGACGATCACCGGACGCGATGTCGACATGTCCGCGCTTCCGACGACCCTGGCGGTGACCCCGCGCGCGCCGAGCACGTCCACGACAGACTGCCGGGCCGCCGGATCCGCGGCCGCACCCGCGACGACGTCGACGTGTTCGGGCAGGACAACAGATCCTGGACGCGGCTCCACGCGCTGCGGCGCCGGAAGGACACGCGCCCCGCCCACGCGATCGGGGGCCTGGGCCTCGCCCCGAGCCGGCAGAGGGCTCACCAGGCCAATGGCGAGCATGACCGATCCGGCCAACACGCCGGTGCGGCGACAGCCGCGAAACGAGCGCAACAGGAACATCGAACCTCCACATCAGATCTGGGCCAGCCGTGGTTCCGGTATGGGTTCGGCGTGGCGTGCGGTGAGCGGACCACCGCGCGGACCGGCCGACGTGACGTCTGCCGGCCTGATCGGGTCAGCAGGGACGAGGCCGGCCGTCGGGGGCGGTGCCGACGGCCGCGCGAGAGGGCCTCCCGGAGGATGACCCGGGCGGGGCTGGCATCCGCGGGCGGAATCGATTGAGCAACCGGTCTATACCGAGGACGAGGATCCACGCCACTCCCGACCACGTCAACCCCCTACCGGCGAACGACAGGCGCTGGTCCGGGTCGCTGTGCGTAGCGATCCATTGACATCGACCCGACCGGGCTCCACGATACTGGCCTAGTCCGGTATCTGGCCGTGCCGCCGACATCGACGGCCGACCCCGAAGGGAGATCGCCATGCGTATCCCGCCCATCCGCCGCAGCCAGGCCCACGCCGCCTTGCTCGCCGCGCTTGCCGCCCTCGCTCTGGTCGTGCCGGCAGCGCCGGTCGTGGCAGGCCCGAGTGCCGTCACCGCCGTGGCCGAAGGCCCCAGAAAGCTCATCGCACAAGGGTTCGCAGACCCGGACGTGGTCCGCATCGGCCAGACCTGGTACGCCTACGCCACCAACGACTTCAGGCACCTCCCGGTGGCCAGCGCGCCCACCATCGACGGGCCGTGGCAGGTCCTCGGTGACGCGATGCCGGGCGGACCCGGCAGCTGGGCCGTCGCCGGCAGAACCTGGGCGCCCGACGTGCAGCCCAACCCTGACGGCAGTCTGACCCTCACCTACACGGCCCAGGACGCCGCCTCTGGTCGTCAGTGCATCGGCGTGGCGATCGCGACCTCGCCGCTCGGGGGGTTCGTGCCCTACGGATCAGGGCCGCTCATCTGCCCCCTCAGCCAGGGCGGCGCGATCGACGCGAACACCTTCGTCGCACGGAACGGAACGCGCTACCTCACCTGGAAGAACGACGGCAACGCCATCAACCGCCCGTCCACGCTCTGGGTCAGCCAGGTCACCAACAACGGCACCACCCTGGTCGGTCCGACGACCGCGATGCTGACCGTTGCGGCAGGGCAGATCATCGAGGCGCCGGACCTGGTCCAGCGTGACGACAAGATGGTGCTGTTCTACTCCGGTGGGTCCTTCGCCAGCTGCGGCTACTACACGTCGTACGCCACGGCGCCGGCGGTCACCGGCCCCTGGACGCCGGCGCAGAGCGCCTTCATGACCCAGGCGAACACGGGACTCTGCGGTCCGGGTGGGGCGGACGTCGTGACGGCCCAGGACGGGCTGGGCGGCGGCGACAAGGTCGTGATGCACGCCGCGGTCGCGGACGGCAGCAGGCACATGTACTCGATCGACCTCCGCTGGGTCAACGGCCTACCGGTCCAGGGCGGCAGCCGCAAGTCCTCGCTCGACGGCAACGGCCGCGCAGAGATCGCCCTGATCCAGACCGACGGCCAGATCAAGGCCTGGCACAACTACAAGGGCTTCGACGCCATGCCGTACGGCGCCGCCGCGGTCATCGGAACCTCCTTCACCGACCCGGCCAGGGTGCGCTTCGCCGACCTCGACGACGACGGGAGGTCCGAGCTGATCCAGATCCAGACCGACGGCCAGATCAGGGCCTGGCACAACGACCTCGGCTTCGCCGCCTCGCCGTACGGGAACTCCGTCGTCATCGCGACCGGATTCACCGACCCGGCCAGGGTGCGCTTCGCCGACCTCGACGACGACGGGAGGTCCGAGCTGATCCAGATCCAGACCGACGGCCAGATCAGGGCCTGGC
>NZ_JBEYRY010000004.1:216367-575771 GCF_040704175.1 Micromonospora sp. NPDC047812
GGCACAACGACCTCGGCTTCGCCGCCTCGCCGTACGGGAACTCCGTCGTCATCGCGACCGGGTTCACCGACCCGGTCCGGACCGTGTTCACCGACCTGGACGACGACGGCCGCTCCGAGATCGCCCTGATCCAGGCCGACGGCCAGGTCAAGGCCTGGCACAACGACCTCGGCTTCGCCGCCTCGCCGTACGGCTACACCGTCGTCATCGCGACCGGATTCACCGACCCCGCGCGGGTGCGGTTCATGGATCTCAACGACGACGGCCGGTCCGAGATCGCGCTGATCCAGTCCGACGGGCAGATCAAGGCCTGGCACAACTACAAGGGCTTCGACACCATGCCGTACGGCGCCGCCCAGGTCATCGCGACCGACTTTCTCGACCCGGCCCGCACGATCTTCATCTGATCCGAGCTCGGGTGAGCGGCACCGCGAGCAGGGTCCTTTCGCACGCCGGGTCCGCAGCCGCGCAGCCACCACCCAGCGGTGGGGCGGCGAGGTCGTCGACTCGCGCGGGGGTGCGGCCGGCGTCGACGTGCGGCGCCGGTCGCAGCCGACCGCACGGAGCCAGCCCGGGCCGCAACGCTCCAGCTCAGCCCGGAGCCCAGACCCGGCGCCGTAGACGTCGTCGACGGTCCTTCGCTGTGCGGGTACGCCGCAGGCCAGCGCCGCGGTGATCATGCCGGTGCCGGTTTCCTGGGCCGTGGTCGACCTCGTCGTGGACGGCGCCTTGGGCACCTGGGTGCACCGGTGGGCCGGGAAGGGCCGCCACGGCACCGCCATCCGCGACACCGGCCGCTCCGCGGCTCGGGCCGGCCGGTCGCACCAGGTCGTCTCGGGCAGGCGGAGCCGGCGGTCGATCGTCTGCGACAGCCCGGCCAGGGCCGCCACGATCTGGCTGGCGGAGGCGTTCTGGCCCAGGGGCGAGGCGGAGGCCAGGAACAACCCCGCCTGGGCGTGCCCGATGCGCCCGGCATCGCCGGGTGTGCTGCCACCGCACCCCGACTGGCTGCTCCTCATCCAGGGAGTCGGCCTCGTCGAGATCAGGACACCGTCCGGGTGATGGGGTGCTCCACCAGCCAGGCACGCGCACGCCGTCGGCGTCCCGCACGATCGGGGACGGCAGCGCTGCACCGCCCACGGATCGCGGTGACCCGCGACGCGCGCACCCGCTGGAGCCTGTCGAAGGCCGCCGGGCCCGCGTTCAGCCAGGAACCACGTCGTACGTTCCACCGTCGACAGCAGCCTGCGCGAACGCCATCGCGGCCAGGTGTGGCTCCACGCGCACGAGAGCGGCCGGTGACACGCTGCCGCCTCGTCGCGGATGACGTGCCACCGGCCAGGGTCAACGCCGTGGCCGCGGCCACCGCACGATCTCCGGTGGTCCTCACGGACCGTCAGATGATCGTGCGGTGGCCGCCCTCATGCCTGCGCCACGCCCCACACGTGACGTCGAGAGTCAGCCCGTCGTGCCGGCCGAGTGGTGTCGCGCGACCTCGTCGGCGGTGAGAGCGTGGTCGTAGACGGCAACCTCGTCGAGCAGCCCGGCGAGCCTGGCACCGGCGTCGTCACCACGGGCCCCCAGCTTGAGGCTTCCGGCCCCGTCGGTCGGGCTCACCTTCGTGGCGGCCGAGCCGTCGGGGCGTCCGTCGAGGTAGACCGTCAGGGTCGACCCGTCGTAGACCACGGCCACGTGATGCCACTTGTCCGGCGTGACCACCGTCTGCCCTTCGACCGACGCCAGCTGCCCGGCCGTACCCAACGTGAGGGCGCTGATCCTGCCTCCGGGCAGGACGCGCAGCGCGTAGCCGTTGTAGGCGGGCGCGTCGTACTTCTCGACCACGCCGTACTGACCGCAGACGTCATTGAGATTCACCCACGCCTCGAGGGTGAACGAACCGCTGACGCTCACCGAGGCCGAGTCCGGTACGGCGACGTGGCCGCCGGTCAACTCGGCGGCGGTGTCCGGATCGCCCGTCAGCGCACCCGGGCGGCCCAGTGCCACTGCGTCCGTGTACGCGCCACGGTTGCCGGTGCCGGAGGAGTCCTCGGCGCTCGTGCCGGACCTCTCACCCAGCCGCCAGTAGCCGACCGGCTTGTCGGCCAGCACCTGCGCCGCGTAGGAGGACTGGGCGGTGACCGCCGGCTGCCTGCCCGTCGACGTCTGCCTGGGTGCCGAGCCCGCCGGAGCCGGCGACGAGCTGGCCTGCACGGCACTCCCCCCGGACCGCTGTGCACTGGGCGACGGGCCGGGGTTGCCGAGCACACCCTTGACGTAGTGCGAGTCGATCTGGCCCGGAGTCAGGGCCTTGTGGTAGATCGCGACCTCGTCCAGGTCGCCGAAGAAACGGTCCGCCGCGTCGTCTCCACGGGCCCCCAGCTTGAGGCTGCCCCTGCCGTCGGTCGGCGCCTTGGCCACCGGGGTCGACGTCTGCAGCTGCCCGTCGATGTACGTCCGCAGCGTCGTCCCGTCATACGCTGCCACCACGTGGTGCCATCGCACCTGCTGGACGCTGCGAGGGCTGGACGCGCCGGTCTGCGCCTCGTCGGCGATCGTGAGCGCCTGCAGCTTGTTGCCGTTGACCAGGCGCAGGGCGTAGCCGTTGCGCGACGGCAGGCAGTCGCCGCCGTCGTACTTCTCGACGATGCCCTGTGGTCCACCCGCCGCATCCTTGACCCACGCCTCCAGCGTGTAGGCACCGGTGATGCTGAGCGAGGCGCTGTCCGGAATCTCGGCGTAGCCGTCCTCCAACCGGACCGCGGTGTCGGCGGAGTCGGCGATCGCCCCTGGCTGGGACCGGCCGACGCTGCCACGGTAGGCACCAGCGTTTCCGTTGCCGGAGGCATCGACCACCGGCTGGCCCTGGGCGTCGCCGAGCCGCCAGTAGCCCACCGGCGCGTCCCGCTTCACCAGGTCGGCGTAGTCCGCCGGATCCGGCCGGGCGACCCGGACCGACAACGAGGTGGTCCGCGCCGTACCACCGGACGGACGGGTGACCACGTCGATCCGGTAGCTCCCGGGCGCCGCGTCGGTGGGGATCCGGACCGAGGTCGCGAGGTCGGACCAGGCCAGTTTCTGGTTGCTGCTCACGCGGAACGGCAGCTTCGGGTCGCGGACCGTCCACCCGGCGGGAACGCCGACCTCGACGGTGCCGCCGACGGTGCGCTGCCCGAGCGCCTCGACCTCCAGGTCCAGCGCAAACGTCTCACCCGGTTCCAGCAACGTGCGCGGGGTCGTCACCTTCGTGGCCTCCGCGCTCGGCGCGTCGGCCACCTTCACCGCCCGGTAGGTCGCCCGGACCGTGACCGCCGTCGTCGGCCGGCCGAGGTCGACCAGCTCGCGTTCGGCGTCGAAAGTCACCGGGCGGCCGTCGACGGTGACCCCGGTCAGCCGGTGACCGCGCGGCGCGCGCAGGTGCAGCACCACGTCCGTCAGCGGCGCCCGTCCGGTGGCCGCGCGCGGTGCGTCGACCCGCACGGTCAGCCGGCCGTCGGCCAGCTCCGACGAGGAGGCGAACCCGACGGGGCCGAAGGAGGTCGGCAGGTCGGCGACCTCGATCCGCTCCCCGTCCGCGAGCCAGGGCCGCGGCGTGGCCGGTGCCAGGTGCAGCCGGGTCGGCACGCCGTCGGCGTTCAGGTCCTCGCTGACCAGCAGGCCGCGCACCGCCTCCAGGTAGGTGGCGTTGTTCGGCGACAGCGGCGGCCAGTACTGCGACCGGTAGTACTCACCGAACTGCGGGCACGGCGAGATCGTGGCGCCCTCGCCGCCGACGAAGGTGTGCGGCGTGAAGTTGTGCGCGAGCATCCCGTAGAAGCTCAGGTCGAGGCGGTCGGACTCGGCGTTGTCGGCCAGGAACCGCATCAGCGAGTAGCCGTACTGCTGGTCGATGCCGCTGGACTTGTATCCAGGAGCCGCCGGCCACTGGTTGTGCCGGATGTTCTGGCAGACACCGGGATCGGCGGTCGACAGGTTGAACCTGGTGAGGCCGAGGAACAACGACCCGTGCTTGTAGAGGTAGTCCCGCAGTCCGGTCGCCGTCGCGCTGCCCGGCTCGAACAGCCCGGTCGCGAGTGCGTACGGCATGATCAGGTTCCAGTAGCTGCCGAGGAAGTCGGTGGTGACCTTGTCGTACGGCTTCGACGACGCCGGGTCCAGCAGCGCGATCGGCACGAACACCGAACCGTCCGGCAACACCGTCTTCGACTTCTCCACCGCGCCCAGCAGTGACGAGCGCAGGCCGGCCGCCTCGTCGAGGAACGGCTTCGCCTCGTCGGCACGGCCCATCAGCCGCAACGCGACACCGACGTCGCGCAGACCGCGCCAGACCTCGGACTGGTGGTGCAGGCCGTAGACCGGCTCCGGGATGTCGGAGGCGTAGCGGGTCTTGGCCAGCAGACCGTTCGGGTCCGCGGCGCGTTGCCGCTTGAAGTCGGCGAGCCAGTCACGGAACGTCGGCAGGTTCTCCAGCAGCAGCGACCCGTCGTTGCTCTGCAGGTAGTACGTCGCCACCGTCTGCAGCTTGATTCCGCGCTCCCAGGACACGAAGAAGCTGCCCTGGCCGCGTCGCAGCATCTCGGTGAGGTTCGCGCGCGCCTTGTCCTGGTAGCCGAAGTCCCCGAGCGAGGTGACCGTCGCCGCGATCTCCGGCACCCAGGCGAAGGACTTGTCCAGCGACTCGTAGCCGTTCCCGACGGTCAGGTTGAAGCCCATCACCAGGTTGTTCAGCAGCGTGCTGCGCATGGCGTCCGCGGCGTACCGCTCCGGAAGCCGGACCTTGGCGCCAGCGTTGAGCTGCGCCGTCCAGTAGGCACCGGTGCGGGACTTCGCGGCGTCGTAGAGCTTGGCCGACGGGCGTACGGCGGGAAGTTCGGCCGGCTCGTTCGGCACGACCAGATGGAACTCGGCCTTCCCGCGGCTCAGGTCGGGCGTGAAGCTCAGGTCGGGCGCGGACCAGGTCGCCGCACCGCTGTACGCGACCACGGTCTTCCCGTCGAGGGTCAGCCGTCCGGGCGTGGCGACGACGTCTGCCACCTTGTCACGACTCACGTTGAGCCGCAGCCGCGGGCGCGCCTTCGCCGGCCCACTGACGACGAACCGGAGCATGCTGACTGCCGGGCCACCCGGGGTGAGCTCGGTGACGAACGACTCGCGCTCGTAGCGGACCCCGGCGGCGTCACGATAGGAGTTGGCGAGGATCGGCAGGTATCCGCCGGTCAGGCGGGGGGCACCCGACCTCGCCTCGGCCTGGCCGTAGCGCTCGGCCCCGTTCGCGCCGACGAAGAAGCGGACGCGCTGGGTCGCCCGCGAGTCCGACCATTGCGACATCAGCTCGCTGCCGTCGGCGACGTGCAGCGAGAAGTCCCGCTCCTCCGCCCACCGCGTGGGGTCCGGCGCCGGATAGGTGAAGGGCAGGTAGTACCAGGGCGAGGCGGCGTCCGTCGTACCGCCGTGGTTGGCCGGCACCAGCAGCGGCTTGACGTTGGCCATGGTCGGACCGTCGGGCAGGCCGAGCAACTTCTCGCCCCAGTGGTCGGATCCCTGCTCCAGCGCGTGGTTCACCCGGTCGACGTAGCCATTGGGCAAGGTCAGGGCGTCGCGGGAGCCGGGCTGGTCGTGGGCCTTCTGTGCGCTGGCCGCCTGCTCGCCGACTGCCTGGACGCCGGCCGCCTGGGCGTCCTCGGATTCCCGCGCCAGCAGGCCGGTTGCCAGCGTCACCACCGTCAGCAGCGACAGCGCCGCTCTCGATCTTGTTCTCGTGGCCATTTGATCCACCTTCGTGTGGAGTACCGCACGGCATACTGGACTAGTCCAGTAACTTTGGAGCACCCTCCTCGCCGGTGTCAACACTTTGACTGACCGCCCCCTGCACGAGGGTGCGTCACGATCCATCGGCCGTGCGCTGGCCGCCCGGCGTGAACCGCCCCGGGTCCTGTGGAGACCTCCCGGCCCCGGACGGATCGACGGATGGCAGGACCGAAGCCGCATCCGAGCGGTCGAGGTCTGGCGTGGGCCGGGGCGGCGAAGATGGAGATGTCCCCCGCTCACGGCGATGCCGCAGGCCCCCGCGCTACCACTTCCGGCGCCATTCGAGGCGACCTCGATGGGGCCACAGCCGGGACGTCCCCTCGCTGGACGTACAGCGCCTCGCCCTCGACCACCAGACGCCTCCGGCCCTGTAGTCGTGAAGATCCCGCCGAGGATGCGCAGCCCGCTCGCGACCGGCCCGCTGGCACCGCCCAGGATGTGGTGCAGCTGACGGGCGTCTTCCAGAGGGCCCTGCCACGCCCGCGCGCTTATGTCGCGTCATTGACCGGCAGCCGCTCCCGGAACGCCTGGCGGCCGTCAGCAGTCAGCAGGGTCCACGCGACAGCCAGGTCACAGGCTGGATCACCGACGCCACATGTCCCGCAATCGATGACGGCTGCCAACCCCCCACCGGCCGTACGCCACGACCGCGACGGGTCAGGTGAGCGTCATTCGCCGCCCCGCTCGACGGACACTCCCGAGCGCGCACCGTCGAAACGACCCCGGCCGCCACGTTCACCGACGCTGACATCGCCAGAGTCGACCGCCCCATCCTTCAGAACAATCCCATGATCAGCGATCAGACGGGTGATCCCTGGATACCAGGACGCGGATCTCACGTAATGCTGCTGCAGCGCCGGACTGGAAGAAAAAGTGTCCACGATGTACGCCCTCCAGCCCTCTTCGCCCTTGGCGTTCAAGTCCTTCCGCCGATGCCAGATCCACTCGAACGTATCCAGGACCAGTTCCGCCGCAGCGCGGACCCTGTGGCGATTTGACTCGTCGACATCGACAGGCTTCCCGTCATAGAAATACGGCCGAATCTCGGGATGTTCTATGAAGGTCTTGTCCAGCTCCCTGAAGAGACCGATGACGCCGTAGTAGGTGGAGGTGTGATGAGCCCGCCGCGACAGGCGGTAACTGTAGATCGCAGACAGCACCGCAGCCGCTATCGCTACAATCGCCAAGATGTCTGATGATTCCATTCAGAGTCCCGGGATGTCCATTCTGGGATATGAGGCGTCAACGGGGAAGACGAGACGAACCACCAGCCTGATTCCACGCGTGTAGCGACCCCGACGGTCGCCCACCGGGCCCACGGTCGCCCACGATCGGCCAGTAGCGGCACGAACGACCGCCAAGAGCGCGTTGGCAGCGGGGGCGACCGACCTGCCCGACAACTCCGGTCACGCGCCTCATAGATTGACTCATGCCAACATTGTCCAGAGAGCCCGCAACCCGGCTCGACATCCGGATGCTCCAATGGAGATCAAGTGGTCAAGGGCTCCCGGATACAGGCTCGACGGCAGGGCCCGGTCTGGCTCGGTTGCCTGTTGCCTGTTGCCTGTGGATGAGGCGGGTGCAGCACCTCGCTGCTGCGCTTCCGTCACCGACCCCCGTCGGGCCGTCGCAAGAAGGAGGCCAACCGCTCCCCCTCCTTGAGGTCCTCTCGCCAGTAGCGGTAGACGAGCCCCGTCACGATCCCAACGGAGGCTGCCGCAACAACACAAGGGAGGACTTTCCAACCGGCCACGGCCTCAACGTCGAACGCCACAACCACGGGCGGCACCTCCCCGACGTATGCAAGCACGGTCTCATACTCGTCGGAGGTCGGCTCACGGAACTGCGGATCAGAGAACCGGGTCGGACAGGAGAGGTAGTGGACGTCGGTGAAGACCAGCTCCAAGCCGTGGTGGTACGTCAGGTCGTGCCCGGCGGCGATGCGCAGTTCCGCACCGTTCCACCCAAGCACATCCCAGTCCCACCATGACCCCTCGGGCAGCCGCACGATTGTCACGTCACGATCGTCCCATCGATCTGACGCCCAGGCATCCGCCACGCCCAGACGCGACATCGACGCCTTCCGACCCCTCGTTCGGAGGTGCCAGGCGCTCCGTCTGGCAGCGTCCGGCCGTACACGACCTCGGGCGATGGCCCGGTTTCGGCCGCTGGCGGCCGTCCCCGTCCCCGCTGTCTGCCGTCGACAGCAACGGGAGATGCCAGGCGTGGCAGACCGGCCGACAGGCGGCGGGGTCGTCCGCGCGGTGATGAGCGACACCCCGGCTTCACGCTGCGGGTCTACATCCACCTGCCGCCGACCAGCGCGGACCGCACCCGTCGGGCGATCGACACCGCCTTCGGGCACGACAAGACGGCCCTCCACGGCCCAGCGGAGGGGGCGAAGCCGTATCCCGCCCAGCTCAGGCAGGGCACCCGTCACTTGGCGTTGAAGTAGCTCGCCTCCGGGTGGTGCACCACGATCGCGTCCGTCGCCTGCTCCGGCATCAGCTGGAACTCCTCCGACAGCTGCACGCCGATGCGCTCCGCGCCCAGCAGCTCCACGATCTTCGCCCGGTCCTCCAGGTCCGGGCAGGCCGGGTAGCCGAACGCGTACCGGCAGCCCCGGTAGTCGGTGCGCAGCAGACCCGCCAGGTCCGCCGGATCGTCGTCGGCCACCGTACGACCGCCCGGCAGGGTCAGCTCGGCGCGGATCCGCCGGTGCCAGTACTCCGCGAGGGCCTCGGTGAGCTGCACGGACAGCCCGTGCACCTCCAGGTAGTCGCGGTACTCGTTGCGGGCGAACATCTTCGCCGTGTACTCGCTGATCGGTTGCCCGACGGTGACCAGCTGCAACGCCACCACGTCCAGCTCGTCGCCGCGCGGACGGAAGAAGTCGGCCAGGCAGAGCCGCCGCTCCTGCCGCTGCCGGGGGAAGGAGAACCGCGCCCGCTCGGAGTGCCCGTTCTCGTCCAGCACCACCAGGTCGTTGCCCTCGGCGTACGCCGGGAAGTAGCCGTACACCACGGCCGCCTCCAGCACCTGGTCGGCGATCAGCCGGTCCAGCCAGTAGCGCAGCCGGGGCCGGCCCTCGGTCTCCACCAGCTCCTCGTAGGACGGGCCCTGCCCGCTGCGGGCCCCCCGCAGGCCCCACTGCCCCAGGAAGGTGGCCCGCTCGTCGAGCAGCGCCGCGTAGTCGGCCAGCGGCACGCCCTTGACCACCCGGGTGCCCAGGAACGGCGGGGCGGGCACCTCCACGTCGGTGGCCACGTCGGAGCGGACCGAGGCGTCGTCCAGCTCCGGCAGCGACTCGCTGACGATCGCCCGCTGCCGCTCGCGGCGCGCCCGCCGGGCCGCCAGCGCCGCCTCCCGCTCCGGGTCGATCACGGGCGCCCCACCGCGCTTCGCCGTCATCACCCGGTCCATCAGCGACAGTCCCTCGAAGGCGTCCCGGGCGTAGTGCACCTGGCCGGGGAACATCGCCCGCAGGTCGTCCTCGACGTACGCCCGCGTCAGCGCCGCCCCGCCCAGCAGCACCGGCCAGCGCTCCGCGACCCCGCGCGACGCCATCTCGGCGAGGTTCTCCTTCATGATCACGGTGCTCTTGACCAGCAGCCCGGACATGCCGATCGCGTCTGCCCGGTGCTGCTCGGCGGCCTCCAGGATCGCGTTGATCGGCTGCTTGATGCCGATGTTGACGACCTCGTAGCCGTTGTTGGACAGGATGATGTCCACCAGGTTCTTGCCGATGTCGTGCACGTCCCCGCGCACCGTGGCCAGCACGATGCGGCCCTTGCCGCCGTCCTCGGCGGTCTCCATGTGCGGCTCCAGGTACGCCACGGCGGTCTTCATCACCTCGGCGGACTGGAGCACGAACGGCAGCTGCATCTGACCGGAGCCGAACAGCTCGCCGACGACCTTCATGCCGTCGAGCAGGATGTCGTTGATGATGGACAGCGGGCTACGCCCCTGCGCCATCGCCGCGTCCAGGTCGGCCTCCAGGCCGTTGCGCTCGCCGTCGATGATCCGCCGCTTGAGTCGCTCCTCCAGCGGCAGCGCGGCCAACTCCTCCGCCCGCCCGGCCCGCGCCGACGCGGCGTCCACACCCTCGAAGATCTCAATGAACTTCTGCACCGGGTCGTAGCCCTCGCGGCGCCGGTCGTAGACGAGGTCCAGCGCCACCTCGCGCTGCTCGTCGGGGATCTTGTTGAACGGCAGGATCTTGCTGGCGTGCACGATGGCGCTGGTCAGGCCGGCCTCGCGGCACTCGTGCAGGAAGACCGAGTTGAGCACCTGCCGGGCCGCCGGGTTGAGCCCGAACGAGACGTTGGAGATGCCGAGGGTGAAGTTGACCCCCGGGTAGCGGCGGGCGATCTCCCGGATCGCCTCGATGGTCTCGATGCCGTCGCGCCGGGTCTCCTCCTGGCCGGTGGCGATCGGGAACGTCAGCGCGTCGATCAGGATGTCCGAGCGGTCCATCCCCCACCGCCCCGTGAGGTCGTCGATCAGCCGCCCCGCGACCCGTACCTTCCAGTCGGCGGTCCGCGCCTGCCCCTCCTCGTCGATGAGCAGCGCCACCACGGCGGCGCCGTGCTCGCGGACGATGGGCATCACCCGGGCGTAGCGGGAGTTCGGTCCGTCCCCGTCCTCGAAGTTGACCGAGTTGACCACGCACCGGCCGCCGAGCATCTCCAGCCCCGCCTCGATCACCGGCGGCTCGGTCGAGTCCAGCATGATCGGCAGGGTGGAGGCGGTGGCGAAGCGGCCCGCGAGCTCCCGCATGTCCTGCGTGCCGTCGCGCCCCACGTAGTCGACGCAGAGGTCCAGCAGGTGCGAGCCGTCGCGGGCCTGGCTACGGGCGATCTCCACGCAGGCGCGCCAGTCGCCGGCGAGCATGGCCTCGCGGAACGCCTTGGAGCCGTTGGCGTTGGTCCGCTCCCCCACCATCAGCAGGGAGGCGTCCTGGGCGAACGGCACCGGGTGGTAGACCGACGAGACGCCGGCCTCGTGCCGCGGCTCGCGGGGCGCCGGGCGCGTGCCGTGCAGGCGCTCGGAGAGGACCCGGATGTGCTCGGGCGTGGTGCCGCAGCAGCCGCCCACCAGCGAGACGCCGTACTCGGTGACGAACCGCTCCAGCGCGTCGGCCAGCTCCACCGGGGTCAACGGGAAGTACGCCCCGTCGGCGGTCAGCACCGGCAGGCCCGCGTTCGGCATCACCGACAGCGGGATCCGGGAGTGCCGGGAGAGGTAGCGCAGGTGCTCGCCCATCTCGGCCGGCCCGGTCGAGCAGTTCAGCCCGATCAGGTCGACCCCCAACGGCTCGATGGCCGCCAGCGCCGCCCCGATCTCGCTGCCCACCAGCATGGTGCCGGTGGTCTCCACGGCGACGTGGCAGATGATCGGCACCGTCCGGCCGAGCCGGGCCATGGCCCGCTTCGAGCCGACGACGGCGGCCTTGACCTGGAGCAGGTCCTGGCAGGTCTCCACGATCAACGCGTCCGACCCGCCCTCGATCAGGCCCTCGGCGTTCTCCTGGTACGCGTCGCGCAGGGTCGCGTAGTCGGCGTGCCCGAGGGTGGGCAGCTTGGTGCCCGGGCCGATCGAGCCCAGCACGAAGCGGGGCCGCTCGGGGGTGGCGTACGCGTCGGCGGCCTCCCGGGCGAGGCGGGCCCCGGCCTCGGAGAGTTCGCGGATGCGGTGCTGGATGTCGTACTCACCCAGGTTGGCCAGGTTGGCCCCGAAGGTGTTGGTCTCGACGCAGTCCGCCCCGGCGGCCAGGTACGCCTCGTGCACCCCGCGTACGACGTCCGGTCGGGTGGCGTTGAGGACCTCGTTGCAGCCCTCGTAGCCCTCGAAGTCGTCCAGGGTGAGGTCGGCCGCCTGCAGCATCGTGCCCATGGCGCCGTCGGCGATGAGAATCCGGTCTGCCAGTACGTCGAGCAATGAGGTCCGCACGGAATCAGGTTAGTGCCGTCGCCGCCCGACCGATTCCCCCGCACGTGCCTTCCCACATTGTGTCAGCGGGATCACGCTGTCCGGTTCATCGCGGTATGCCCGGCCGCCGCCGGGCCCGACCGGCGCGGCCGACGGGCCGCATCCCGCCCCGACACGTAGGCTGACGGACGTGAAGGACTACAGCGACAGCACCACGCCCGGCGGGCGGACGACCGGGTCCGGTCCCGGCGCCGCCCCCGACGAGCAGGGTGAGGTGACGGCGTGACCGAGTTCGACGGACTGCCGGTGCTGCGGTCCCCCGTGGCGATCGCCGCGTTCGAGGGCTGGAACGACGCCGCCGACGCCTCGACCGCCGCCGTCGAGCACCTGGAGCAGGTGTGGCAGGCCCGGCAGGTCACCGAGCTGGACCCGGAGGACTTCTACGACTTCCAGGTCAGCCGCCCCACCATCACCATGGCCGAGGGCGAGACCCGCCGGGTGGAGTGGCCGACGACGCGCTTCATGGTGGCCAGCCCCGAGGGCACCGAACGGGACGTCGTGCTGATCCGGGGCATCGAGCCGAGCATGCGGTGGCGCACCTTCTGCGAGCAGGTGCTGGAGATCTGCCACAGCCTGGAGGTCGAGCGGGTGGTCGTGCTCGGCGCGCTGCTGGCCGACGTGCCGTACACCCGGCCGCTGCCCATCAGCGGCAGCGCCTCCGACGCGGAGGCCGCCCAGCGCTACCAGCTCACCCCCACCCGCTACGACGGGCCGACCGGGATCGTCGGCGTGCTGCACGACGCCTGCAACAAGGCCGAGGTCGACGCCGTCTCCTTCTGGGTGCACGTGCCGCACTACGCCAACAACCCGCCCTGCCCCAAGGCCACCCTCGCCCTGCTGCACCGCGTCGAGGAGGTGCTCGACCTGCCGGTTCCCATGGCCGACCTGGCCGAGGAGGCCGCCGAGTGGGAGCAGCGGGTGCGCAGCGCCGCCGAGCAGGACGCCGAGCTCGGCGAGTACGTACGCGAGTTGGAGGAACGCGTCGGCGACGCGGGCATCACCCCGCTGACGGGTGACGAGATCGCCCAGGAGTTCGAGAAGTACCTGCGCCGCCGCGGCGGCTCCGCCGGCCCCACCGCCGGTTCCTGGTAGCACTCCGGCCTGTCCCACCGGCCCCGGACGCGTGTCGTCCGGGGCCGGTGTTTTGGCGTGTCCGGGGTGGCGCGGTCACCACCTCTAGGGCATCCTAGGAACCTAGCTGTGATCGAGGAGGCGGGCATGCAGATCAATCCGGGGGCGGCCGAGTTCCCGCACCGGCAGATCGCCGCTCAGCTCAAGGCCCAGATCCGCCGCGGCGACTGGGCCCCGGGCGAGCGGCTGCCGTCCATCCCGGCCATCGCCGAGATGTTCGGCGTGGCGAAGCAGACCGTGCAGCGCGCCGTCGACCAGCTGCGGGTCGAGGGCATCCTGATCACCAAGCCTGGCTCCGGGACGTACGTCCGAGGCACCCGGCGGCGACTCAACCGGCTCTCCCGGGGCCGCTACGGCGGCTTCCGCGGCTACCACACCGACCTGGCCGCGCGGTACCGGCAGCAGCTCGTCTCCGTCGGCCGGGCCCCCGCCCCGCCGGAGGTGGCCGACGCGTTCGGGGTGGCCGACGGCACCGACCTGCTCTGCCGGCGCCACCTCGTGCGCACCGAGGACTCCCCCGTCGAGGTGGGCGCCTCGTGGTTCCTGCCCGCCGACGCCGCCGGCACCTCGCTGGAGCGCGCCGAGGCGTTCGGCCGACCGCTCTACCAGGAGGCCGAGGAGGCCACCGGCCGGCGGTACGTCTCGGCCACCGACACCATCAGCGCCCGCCAGCCCAGCCGGGAGGAGGCCGAGATCCTCCAGATCCGTCCCGACACCCCGGTGCTGCATCTGCTGCACGTCGCGTACGACGGCCACCGCAAGCCGATCGAGGTCGCCCAGGCCACCTGGCCCGGTCCGGTCACCACGCTGACCGAGGAGTACAAGATCCCCGCCCCGGCCCCCGACCCCACCCCGGACCCCGGCCTGGTCCTGGGCTGACCGCCCCCACCCGTCGATCATGCACGTGTGGTGGGCGGTCACCGCCGTTCCGCACCTCTCGCGGGGCACCACAACTGCATGATCGACGCCGCGGAGGCGGGGCGGGGCGGGGTCGGGTGGAGTCAGAGGCGGATGCCGAGGAGGGCGTCCAGGGTGGCGGCGAAGAGAGCGGGGGCGGCCGGGTCGTCGGCGGTGCCGGCGAGGGTCGCCTCGGCCCACCCGTCGGCCAGCGCCAGGGCGCCCGGCGAGTCCAGGTCGTCGGCGAGGCGGGCGCGTACGCCGGCCAGGAACTCGTCGCCCGACGGGCCAGCGGGCGCGGCGGCGGCCCGCCGCCAACGGGCCAGCCGCTCCAGCGACGTCGCGAGCAGCTCGTCGGTCCAGGCGCGGTCGGCGCGGTAGTGCCCGGACAGCAGGGCCAGCCGGACCGCCATCGAGTCGACCTGGTCGGCGCGCAGCCGGGAGACGAAGACCAGGTTGCCCCGGGACTTCGACATCTTCTCGCCGTCGAGGCCGATCATGCCGGCGTGCACGTAGTGCGCGGCGAACGGTGCCGCGCCGGTGAGCCGCTCGGCGTGCGCGGCCGAACACTCGTGGTGGGGGAAGATCAGGTCGTTGCCGCCGCCCTGCACGTCGATCCGGTCGCCGAGCAGGTTGAGCGCGATGACCGCGCACTCGATGTGCCAGCCGGGGCGGCCGGCACCCAGCTCGCCGCCCGGCCAGGACGGCTCGCCCTCGCGGGCGCCGCGCCACAGCAGCGGGTCGAGCGGGTCGCGCTTGCCGGCCCGGTCCGGGTCGCCCCCGCGCTCGGGGAAGATCTCCAGCATCTGCTCGCGGGTCAGGTTGGACTCGTAGCCGAAGCGGGGGGAGGCGGCGAGGTCGAAGTAGACGTCGCCGGTGCCGTCGTCCAGGCGGTACGCGGCCCCGTCCTTGAGCAGCAGGAGGACCTTGTCGGCGATGTCGGGGATCGACTCCACCGCACCGACGTAGTGCGCCGGCGGGATGATCCGCAGCGCCTCCATGTCCTCCCGGAACAGCGCGGTCTCCCGCATCGCCAGGACCTTCCAGTCCTCGCCGTCCCGCTCGGCCCGCTCCAGCAGCGGGTCGTCGATGTCGGTGACGTTCTGCACGTAGCGCACGTCCCGGCCGGCGTCCCGCCACACCCGCTGCACCAGGTCGAACGCGATCATGGTGGCGGCGTGGCCCAGGTGCGTGGCGTCGTACGGGGTGATGCCGCAGACGTACATGGTCGCGGTGCCGGCCGGATCGCTCGTGTGGGTGCCCTGCCGCGCCGAGTCGAACAACGACAGCGGCTGGCCCCTGCCCGGCAGCCGCGGCACCTCATGTCCCGCCCAAGAGTCCATGACCGTCAGCCTAACCAGCCGACGCGGTGCGGCAGGACCGGCCCACAGTGATCATCATGACAGCCTCGGGGCGCGTCGGCGGGACCGGATCGCCGCGCGACGCGCGTTCACATGGGGGGCCAGGGCACCGCCGGCCAGTCCTGCGACGGCTGCGGAAACAGGCCGGTGTGCCGCAGCCGGTCGACCCGGGCCGCCAGTTCGGCGACCTCCCCGAGGGTCAGGTGGTCGGCCAGTTCGGCGCCGAGCGCCCCGGGCAGCTGGCCGGCGAGCCCGTCGAGCATCTCCACCGCGTCCGCCGGCAGCCGCCGGCCGGCCCAG
Organism: Micromonospora sp. NPDC047812; assembly: GCF_040704175.1. Lineage (NCBI taxonomy): Bacteria > Bacillati > Actinomycetota > Actinomycetes > Micromonosporales > Micromonosporaceae > Micromonospora > Micromonospora sp. NPDC047812. The sequence continues at coordinate 231,853 of NZ_JBEYRY010000004.1, forward strand.
CCCCAGAGCACCGTGCGCAGCTTCTCCTCGACGTGGAAGCTCACCCCGTGGTCGACGCCGTAGATCCGGTCGTCCGGACCGACCAGCACGTGCCCGCCCTTGCGGTCCGCGTTGTTGATGACCGCGTCGAGCACCGCGAGCCGGGCCAGCCTCGGATCGTCGGCGTGGGCCAACGCGTACGGTGTGCCGTCGTCGTCGCGGGCCGCGGCGATCGCGAACCAGCGGGGCGGCAGCGCGTCGGCCGGCACGAACCCGACCAGAGGCTCGGCCTCCTCCGGCTCGTCGATCCAGAGCTGGCACGATCCCGGCCCGAACGGGCCGTCGCGCAGCACCGTCGGCGGCACCAGGTCCCACCCGGTGGCCCGGGAGACCACGTACGCCGAGACCTCCCGGCCGGCCAGCGTGCCGTCCGGGAAGTCCCACAGCGGGCGCTCGCCGCGTACCGGCTTGTAGACGCAGCGGGCCGTGACCCCGTCGAGGGTCAGGATGCCCCGCAGGGTCGTGTTGGAGGCGTCGACGAGCCGCCCCTCCAGGTCCAGCTGGCCGTCCCGGAGCAACCGGAGCGCGGCCTCACCGTCCTGCCGGGGCTGGAGATCCGACGACGTCACCGGTGGTAACCGTTGTGGCGCGGACAGAGATGCCCGGCGGGATCCAGCGGCTGGCCGCAGAGCGGGCAGGGCGGACGACCGGCGTTGACCACCCGCCGGGCCCGCTCGATGAACTGGCGGGTCGCCTCGGGGGTCAGCCGCACCCGGAGCCGGTCGAGATCCTCGTCGGGCTCCTCGTCCTCGTCCTCGGCGTCCTCGTCCTCGTCGGGCTCGCCGAGCTCGACCTCGACCTCCGCCTCGCCCACGGCGATGGCCTCGATCACCACGGTCGCGGTGTCCACGTCGAACGCCAGCCCGAGCGTGCCGACCCGGAACTCCTCGTCGACAGGTGTGTCCAGCGGGTCGTTGTCCCCGACGACGGCCACCGGCTCGGGCAGCTCCACGCCGAAGCGGCGCTGCGCCTCGGAGAGCAGTTCCTCGAGCTTCTCGGCCAGCAACGACACCTGGACCTTCTCCAGCGCGACGCTGACCAGCCGGCCACCGCCGCGCGCCTGGAGGAAGAACGTGCGCTCCCCCGGCGGGCCGACCGTCCCGGCGACGAACCGCTCCGGCGGCTCGAAGGCGTGCACCTGGTGGGTCATACCCACGACCCTATCCGGCGCACCACGGCGCCGCGCACCCCACCGACGCGAATCGCCGTCCGCCCGCCGCGCCCGGCGCACGGCGCGCCACACCCGGGCGTGGCGGCCGGCGGGAGCCCGGGCGCGCACCGTGACGTGGTCGCGGACGAGGCTCCCGGCCCGCACCGTGACGTGGTCGCGGACGGGACCGCCACGCCCCGGCAGCGCCCCGCCGGAGGCCGTGCCGTGCCGTGGGGCCGTGGGCCGGGGCGCCGCCGGCCCGTCACCGGCCCGCTCCCGCGCCGCCGCCGACCGGGGCGTCGGAGTCGGCCGCGCCGGCCGCCTTCGCCGCCCGCCGGCGCCGCTTGCGCGGCGGCGGCACCAGCCCGGCCAGGTCGCCGCCGGTGTCGTTGAGCCGCACCAGGAACGGCCGCAGCGGCGTGTAACGGATCGCCGTCACCGAAGCCGGGTCGGCCACGATCCGCTGGAACAGATCCAGGTGTACGCCGAGCGCGTCGGCCACGATCGCCTTGATCACGTCGCCGTGGCTGCACGCCAGCCAGACCGCCTCGGGGCCGTGCTCCGCGGTGATCCGGGCGTCCCACGTACGCACCGCGGCGACCGCCCGCGCCGCCATCGCCGCCATCGACTCCCCCTCGGGGAAGACCGCGGCGCTCGGGTGCTGCTGGACCACCGGCCAGAGCGGCTCCTTGGCCAGCTTCTTCAGCGGCTGCCCCTCCCAGGCCCCGTAGCCGCACTCGATCAGCCCCTCCTCCACCACCGGGCTGGCCTGGGGCAGCGCCAGGTCCAGGGTCTGCCGGCACCGGATCAGCGGGCTGGTCACCACCGCCGCGAGCGGCACCGCCCGCAGCCGCTCACCGACCGCGCTCGCCTGGGCCCGGCCCGTCTCGTCCAGCTCCACGGGCTGGCGGCCGGCCAGCCCGCCGTCCGCGTTCGCGGTCGTCCGGCCGTGTCGCAGAAGCAGAAGGGTCGCCACGGGACCACCCTATGACCTGCGCCCGGCGTCGGTCGTCCGCCCGGGTGCGTGGGGTCGCGCCGTCCGCCCGAATTAGCGGGCATTGGCGACGGCGGCCCCCGGACCCTGCACGGGGTCCGGGGGCCGGCGGGCGCGGGCGGATCAGGTGGCGCTGATGGTGCCCGTCATCAGCAGGGCGAGCACCAGGGTGCCCAGCGCGACCCGGTACAGCACGAAGACGTACAGGGTGTGGTGGGCGACGTAGCGCAGCAGCCAGGCGATCGCCGCGTACCCCACGCCGAAGGCGATGATGGTGGCGACGATCATCTGGGCCACGCTCGGCACCGACGTGCCGGGGGCCGCCGGCTCGAACACGTCACCGACGCTGAAGATCCCGGACATCACCACCGCCGGGATGGCGAGCAGGAACGAGTAGCGCGCCGCCGCCTCCCGGGTGAGGTTGAGCAGCAGCCCGGCGGTGAGCGTGCCGCCGGAGCGGGACACCCCGGGGATCAGCGCCATCGCCTGGGCGAAACCCATCACCACGCCGTCGCGCATCCGGAAGTTCTCCAGGGTCCGGCTCTGCCGCCCCCAGTACTCGGCGAAGGCGAGCACGAACGCGAACACGATCAGGGTGGTGGCCACCAGCCACAGGTTCCGGCCGGCGGTGCGGATCTGGTCCTTGAACAGGAAACCGAACAGCCCGATCGGGATCGAGCCGACGATGACGTACCAGCCCATCCGGTAGTCGAGGCTGGAGCGCACCGACCTGTCCCGGATGCCGACCAGCCACGTACGGGTGATGCGCCAGATGTCCTTGGCGAAGTAGATCAGCACCGCCGCCTCGGTGCCCAGCTGGGTGACCGCGGTGAACGACGCCCCGGCGTCCTGGTCGAAGAAGATCGCCGAGGTGATCCGCAGGTGACCGGACGAGCTGACCGGAAGGAACTCGGTCAGTCCCTGGACGATGCCCAGGACGATGGCCTCGATCCAGGTCACTCCCCGACTCCCGAGAGGTCCAGCGCCTCGGCGACGGTACGCAGGGTGTGCACGCCGCTGTCCCGGTCGGCGGCGAACAGGCTCACGGACAGGGTGGTGACGCCGGCGGCGGCGTACTCCCGCATCCGCTCGGCGATGCGCTCCTTCGGGCCCAGCAGCGAGGTGCGGTCGATGAACTCCATCGGCACCGCGGCGGCCGCGTCGCGCTGCCGCTTGGCCAGGTAGAGCTCCTGCACCTCGCGGGCGGCGTCGCCGTAGCCCATGCGGGTGGCCAGCTGGTTGTAGAAGTTCTGCTGGCGGCTGCCCATGCCGCCGACGTAGAGGGCCGCGTACCAGCGGACCAGCTCGGCGCAGGTGGCGATGTCGTCGCCGACCACCACGGGCACCGACGGGACCACGTCGAAGCCGGCCAGCTCCTTGCCGGCCTTCGCCCGACCGGCGCGCACCGAGGCGAGCTGCTCCTCGGCGAACTCGGGGGCGTAGAAGACGGCCAGCCAGCCGTCGGCGATCTCGCCGGCCAGTTCCAGGTTCTTCGGGCCGACGGCGGCGAGGTAGATCGGTATGTGCTCGCGCGGCGGGTGGAAGCCCAGCTTCAGCGCCTTGCCCGGGCCGTCGGGCAGCGGCAGCGTGTAGAACTCGCCGTCGTACGCGACAGCCTTGCGGGCGACGGCCAGCTTCACGATGTCCACGAACTCGCGGGTCCGCGCCAGCGGCTTGGCGAACCGCACGCCGTGCCAGCCCTCGGAGACCTGCGGGCCGGACACGCCGAGGCCCAGCCGGAACCGGCCGCCGGACAGCGCGTCGATGGTCGCCGCGGTCATCGCGGTCATCGCCGGGGTACGGGCGGGGATCTGCATCACCGCGCTGCCCAGGTCGATCCGCTCCGTCTGCCCGGCCATCCAGGCGAGCATGCTCGGCGAGTCGGAGCCGTAGGCCTCCGCCGCCCACACCACCGAGTAGCCGAGTCGGTCCGCCTCCTGGGCGAAAGCCAGGTGATCGGCCGGCGTGCTCCACGCCGTCTGGTATCCGAGGCTGAGCCCGAGTCGCACTAGGTCCTCCCCCATCCGCACCACAGGTCGCATCAGGTTACGCAATGCCGGGAGGCGGCCCGTCCACCGGTCGCCACAACCGGGGGCGGCGCCCGGACGGTCGGAAACGCGACGCGCCCGCCACACTTGACGGGAGCGAGGATATCGGCGGGCCCTCGTTCGAAATAAGGTTCACCCATGCAACAGCGACCGCTCGGCCGAAGCGGGCTGGCGGTTTCGCGGCTCGCGCTCGGCACCATGACGTGGGGCCAGGACACCGACGCCGACGATGCGGCCGCCCAGCTGAAGAGTTTCCTCGACGCGGGCGGCAACCTGATCGACACCGCCGACGTCTACGGCGACGGCGACGCCGAGTCGGTGATCGGGTCGCTGCTGGGCTCCCTGGTGCCGCGCGAGGAGCTGCTGATCGCCACCAAGGCGGGGCTGCGGCCGGGCAGCGGCCGGCGCCGGGACGGTTCCCGGGGGCACCTGTTGCGCACGCTCGACGCGTCGCTGCGCCGGCTGGGCACGGACCACGTCGACCTGTTCCAGCTGTACGGGTACGACCCCGACACGCCGCTGGAGGAGACGCTGGCGGCGCTCGACCACGCGGTGGCCAGCGGTCGGGTCCGCTACGTCGGAGTGTCGAACTTCGCCGGCTGGCAGACCGCGCGGGCGGCCGCCTGGCAGGCCGCCTGGCCGGGGCGGGCCCCGGTGGTCGCGGCGCAGGTGGAGTACTCGCTGCTCGAGCGGGGCGTGGAGCGGGAGGTGCTGCCCGCCTGCGAGGCCCTCGGGCTGGGGGTGCTGCCCTGGTCGCCGCTGGGCCGCGGGGTGCTCACCGGCAAGTACCGGCACGGCCGGCCCGCCGACTCGCGGGCGGCCTCGCCGCACTTCGAGCGGTTCGTCGCCACCTACCTGGAGCCGCGCTGCTCCAGCATCGTGGAGGCGGTCGCCATCGCCGCGGGCGGGCTGGGCGTCTCCCCCACGGAGGTGGCGCTGGCCTGGATCCGCGACCGGCCCGGGGTGGTGGCCCCGATCCTCGGCGCGCGGACGGTCGGGCAGTTGCTCGGCGCGCTCCAGGTCGAGCGGATGACCCTGCCGGAGGAGATCGTCACCGCGCTGGACGACGTGTCGGCCGTCCCGGTGGGCTACCCCGAGCGCGACGGCTGACCCGCACGCGCGGGGACGGGGGCGCGGTCAGGCCGTGGGGCGCTGGCCGGGCAGGTCGCGTACGGCGGCGAGGAAGCGGGACTGGTCGTCGCGGGTGGCCGGGTTGACGATCCGGATCCACGACCCGTCGTCGAACACGATGGTGGACGGGAACTGCATGAGGCGGGCCGCGCCGTGGTCGGAGTCGATCCGGGCGATGCGCCGCCGCGGCACGCTCCACAGCACCTGGGGGCGCCGCCGGTCCTCGCGGTCGGGGTCGGGGCGCCGGCCCATCCGCAGCAGGTGCAGGTGGGTGTCGGTGACCGCCAGCGGGGTGCCGGTGTAGCGCTCGAGGAAGAGCAGCAGGCTGCCGGCGAGGGTGGCCAGGTCGCCGCTGAAGACGTACCGCCGCCGGTAGGCGATCTCGGCGAGCTGGTCGGCCAGCGGCCGGTAGCGGCTGAGCCGGAACAGCGCCCGGAACGCCTCCTGCTCGTCGGTGAGCGGCAGGGGCTCCCGGGGCGCGGCGCCCGGCGCGGGCTCCGGCTCGGCCGCCTCGGGCGTGCCCGCGGCGAGGACGGCGGCCTTGCCGGGCAGCAGCAGGACGCCGGCGGCGATCCGGACGGGCGTCAGCACGGCGTCGACCCAGGCGACCGGGTTGACGATGTTGAGCAGCCCGAACAGCGCGCGCGGGTCGAGCGCCTCGGCGACCTCCGCGGTCACCCGGTCGGCGAGCTGGCTGCCAACCCGGTGGTTCTCCGGGGCCCGGACCGGCGCGAGGCCGACGTAGCGGATCTCCTCGCCGGGCAGCAGGGGCGCGACCAGGGCACGCTCGGGCTCGTCGGTGGTGCGGAACTCGTCGCGCAGCTCACGGGCCTTGTCGCGGGCGACCCGCGCACCGCCCAGCACCGCGTCGGTCAGCCGGCCCAGCCGGCTGCGCCCCTCGGACACGCCCCACCCCCTCGATCGACCGTCACCTGCCAGCCGGTTGCTCCGCCGGCGGCTGCCCGAAGACATTCTGGTCGATCCACTCGGCGCCGCCCTGCACCGCCGCGTCGACCTTGTCGCCGACCTGGTCCATGCCGGGCACCGACAGGCCGGAGACCATCGCGACGGTGCCCCAGGTGGCGCCGTGCACGACGGAGTTCGGGATGTTCCACGGCAGGTTGGTGGCCCAGTCCCGGCCGATCATCCGCGCCCCGTCGGCCATGCCGTGCGTCCGCAGCGCCCCGAGGCGCTCGAACGTGCTCATGTCGAAGGGCGTGCCGGACTTGCCGAGCTTCCAGCTGCCCTTCGCCGGGTCCATGAACCTGTGGAACCACTTGTCGGCGTCGCCGGCGGCCCGGCGCTTGTCGGCGTACTTCTGGCCGGCGCGCAGCGCCTTCTGCTTGTCGACCAGCTTGTCCAGGTGGTTGCGCAGCTTGCGCAGGTAGAGCAGGACCCGTTGCAGCAGCCGGATGACCTTCTGCAGGTGCGTCGCCAGCGGCCGGATGATCTTCAACATCCGGGTCAGCGCGATCATGCCCCGGGTGACCCCCAGCGCCACCCCGGCCGCCCAGGAGGCCCCGGCCGTGAACGGGGCCATCAGCAGCGCGGTGACCAGCGTCACGAGCAGGAAGTTGACGAACTCGACGCAGATGTCGACCAGCACGTCGTGCACGGTCTGCAACGCGTCGGCGACGCCGCGCAGGTACTCGGCCGTGGCGGCGAACTGCTCGGCGACGCCCAGCAGCTGCTGCTCGACCTCGGCCATCCGCCGCCCGTACGCCTCGCCGGACGGGGAACGCCAGCCGGCCTGTTCGGCCTCGCGCACGCCGCGGTGGTTCATCGCCAGCTCGCGCACCTGCACGGCCAGCGCGTCCCACTCCGTGGCCTTGGCGCGCAGCGCGGCCGGCTCGCCGTCGACGAGGTCGACGAGCTGGATCAGCGGCCACGCGAGGGTGCGGCAGACGCTGTCGACCACCTTGTCCACGCCGGACAGGGCGTTGTCGATGCCGTTCCAGAGCTCGACGGCGGTGCCCGCGGGCCCGCTCACCGGGGCATCCCGGCGCCGATGGCGCGGAAGGAGGCGTCGATGTCCTGCTCGTTGCGCTCGTAGGCCTCGGCCGTCCCGCCCAGCGCGCCACCGACCCGCTCGAACGCGTCGTGGCCGGACCGGAACAGCTCCATCCCCCCGGTGACCTGCTCGGCGTACTTCTCGCGGAGCATGTCGCTGACGAACGGCAGGTGCCCGAAGGCGCCGTCCGGGATGTCGCCCGCGGACGTGATCCGGCTCTCCAGCGCGGTCAGCGAGGTGGCCACCCGCTTCGCCGCCGCCTCCAGCCGACGCACCGCCTGCACGTCGACGTCGATGTCAGGCACGCCGTTCCTCCCCCACTCGCCCGGCGGGACGACGATACGATCATGCCGCCGCCGGGCGCCACCCCGGACGGCACCGCGCACGGGAGGTTCTCATGTCTGACCCGCTGTCCGCGTTCGACGCCCTCGCCGGACGGCTCGCCGACATCGAACGCCGCTTCGCCGGGCTCAAGGACGACCTGGACGAGCTGAGCGCCACCGCCACCGACGACAGCGGCCTGGTGTCCGCGACCGTCGACGCCACCGGCGAGCTGACCGACCTGAGCCTGGCCCCGACCGCGCTGCGGGTGGGCACCGAGGACCTCGCGGCCATGGTGCTGCAGGCGTACCGGCAGGCCCGCACGGCGGCGACCGAGCAGCTCGACGAGCGCACCGGGGGTCTCGACGCGACGCTCGGCGCGGGCCTGAACGGGATCTTCGGCACCCCCGGTGACTTCGCCTCGCTGGGCCGCCTGGAGGAGGCCATGGGACGACTCGGCCGGCTCGACGGCCGCCTGCCGGGGCCGCCGGCATGACGTCGCCGGGCTGGCCAGAGATCGTCGCCCGGCTCCATGACACGTTGTCGGGCTGCGACCGCGACACCGACCTGGAACTCGCCGCCGGCCCCCGCCGGCTGCACCTGATGGTGCGCCGTGACACCGTCCGCGGGGTCTGCCCGCCCTACGACGAGCCGCGCCTGGCCGAACTCGGCTGGCAGGCGCCGCGCGGGGCCGGCGGCTGGTGGTACGAGACGCCGCGCACCGCCGAGGGCCTGCGCTGGTGGAGCGGGTTCGCGGCGCGCACCGCCGCCACGGTGCTCACCACGGAGCCCGGCGCGCTGTCCTGCCAGGTCCTCCCGCCCACCGGTCCCCGGGTGCGGCCGGAGCCGACCGTGCCGCCGGTGCCCCGCGTACGGGCCGCCGAACCCGTCGCCGGGGCCGCGCAGCCCGGTCCCGGGGCCGAGCAGCCGGTCGCCGGGGCCGGCACCGCGCGCGTGTCCGCCCCGCCGCCCGCGGAACCGCCCGCGGAACCGCCCGCGGACCTGCCCGCGGAACCGCCCGCGGACCTGCCTGGGGAGCCGCCCTCGGAGCTGCCCGCAGAACCGACTGCGGGCCTGCCTGCGGACCTACCCTCCGAGCCGGCCGGGGACGAGGAGCGGGACGGGGCGGACCCAGGCGGCCCGTCCGTGCTCGACCTGCTCAGCGAGGCCGGCGCGCGGCGGGACCTGCCCGGCTACCTCGGCATCCTCGCCGCCGCGGCGGTCTGCGTACCGCTGGCGGCGGAGCCGGGGCCGGAACGCGGCGTGCCGTGGACGATCGTCACCGACCCGACCGGGGCGCCGCTGCTGCCCGTCTTCACCTCCCCGGAGGCGCTGACCGCTTTCGCCGGACAGGGTGTGCCGTTCGTCGCCGTGCCCTGCGCGGACCTGCTCGCGGACTGGCCCGACCCGGCGTGGGGGCTGGTGGTGGACGCGGGCACCCCGCGCGCCCTGGCCCTGGGGGCGTCGTCGCTGGCCGCCCTGCTGGCGGCGAACCCGCCCACCGGCTGACCGCCGGAGGGCGGGCCGTACCCCTACCGGGCGCGCCGGCCGCGCCGGGCGAGCCGCACGGCGTAGACGACCGCGCCGACGACGAGCAGGACGCCCAGGAGCTGGAGGCCCGGCGAGTCGTCGGCCCCGCCGAGCACGATGCCGGCGACGCCGAGCGCGACGACGAGGAGGGCGATCAGGTACGTCATGGCATCTCCTTGAGAGCGGACCGGAATCTCATTCGTCGACCCACTCGAGCAGGTCGCCGGGCTGACAGTCGAGCACCCGGCACATGGCCTCCAGGGTGCTGAACCGGACGGCCTTGGCCCGGCCGTTCTTCAGCACCGCCACGTTCGCCGGCGTGAGCCCGACGCGCTCGGCGAACTCGCCGACGCTCATCTTGCGTTTGGCCAGTTCGACGTCGATGCGGACGACGATGGGCATCAGATCACCGCCTCCATGTCGGTCCGCAGCGTCGTGGCCTGCCGCAGCAGCGCGCGCATCACCACCATCAGCAGGCCCAGGACGGCGACGCCCACCAGCATCAGGAACAGCAGGAGCGGCAGCCCGGGGTCCGACGCGTTGAAGCCGACGTAGAGGAAGACGCCCAGCAGCACCACCCAGGCGGCGAGGATCGCCCAGACGATCGCGTCCACCCACCTCAACGAGGCGTCGCTGAAGATGCGGTCGTTCTTCACCAGGGTGAGCAGCTTCCAGGTGGACACGACCACCACCTGGACACACAGCACCCAGAACACCGCGACGGCGGTCATCGGCCACCTGAGGTAGGCCTGCTCCGGGGACTCCTCGGCCATGTGCGCGAACTGCCCGGGCAGCGAGAAGGTCTGGAGCATGACCAGGATCCCGAACAGCACCACGAGGAAGACTCTGAGCGGGGCTACCGCTCGATGCTCGTTGAACATGCATCGACTATCGCTCTCAACCTATCGAAAGTCAATAGGTTCGGCGATCGTCGGCAGGCCGGACGGTCACGCCGCGCAGCGGCGCGGGTCACCGGCGAGGGGGTGGCGAAGGCATCCCGGGCTGGGCAGCATGGAGGTCATGGACTACGAGTACGCGCCGCTGCGGCTGCCGCCGAACGTCGACCGGTTGACCGCCGCGGCGCAGTTGGCGATCCAGGCGGAGTTCTCCGGGTGGGAGTTGGCGCGGGTACGGCTGTACCGCGACGGCACGCGGCAGGTGGTGCTGCGTCGCCGCAGGGTCAACCAGCCGCAGCCGGGGCTGTCGTACTGACCACGACGAAGGCCCGGGGCCGACCGTTCGGTCGGCCCCGGGCCCGCACCGCCTGACCGGCGGGCCGTCACCGCCTAGTGGGCGTGGTCGTGCTCCTCGTCGAGCTCCATGAACGGGTGCTCGTCGAGCCGGCCGACCAGCCGGTCGTCGGCGGCCGGCTGGAACGGGCCCACCGGGTCGTCGTCGTCGAAGGACTCCAGGTCCACCGGGGTGCCGACCTCGCTGACCATCACCACGCCGTCGAGCGGCTCCAGCTCCGGCACGTCCAGCGCGCCGAGCGAGCCGTCGCCGCTCTGGAGCAGCTCCAGCACGGCCTCGCCGACGCCCTCGACGGGCTCCGGCTCGTCCTCCTCCGGGGTGCCCTCCCGCCGGGCGGCCTCGGCGACCCGGATCAGCGCCGACACGCTCGGCACCCGGTAGTCGCGCCGCTGGCGCACCGAGATGACGCGCGGGTGCGGGTCGGTGGGCTCCACGCCCTCCGCGGCCCCGAAGCGCTGGTCGGCCTCCTCGGGGTCGATCGACTCGACGTCCCACGGGGTGACCTCGCCGAAGGCGTCCAGGAGTTGCTCGTCGTACGCGAAGGACGCGTTGTTGAGCGCGACGTACGCCTGCCAGACGTCGTCGTCGTCGATGCGGCCCTGCGCGGCGCGGACGGCGGCCAGGTGGTGGCGGGCCGCATCGATCACGCGCTCGAGGGCGGCGTCCAGCTCACCGTGCTGGTCGGTCATGTGGGTCAGTCCCTTCACGATCAGAGGTTCCCGCCGGAACACCGGGTTCCTGGCGGGGGGCTAGCAGGTGCGGAGGAACCGGTCGAGAACCCGCACGCCGAACTGTAGTCCGTCCACCGGAACCCGCTCGTCGATGCCGTGGAACAGCGCGGAGAAGTTCAGGTCGGCGGGCAGCCGCAGCGGCGCGAAGCCGAAGCAGCGGATGCCGAGCTGCGAGAACGCCTTCGCGTCGGTGCCGCCGGAGAGCATGTACGGCACCGGGCGCGCCCCCGGGTCCTCCGCGCGCAGCGCGGCGGACATCGCGTCGACCAGGTCGCCGTCGAACGTCGTCTCCAGCGCCGGCTGGCGCTGGACGTACTCGATGACGATGTCGGGGCCGACCAGCTCGCGAAGCTGCCGCTCCAGCAGCTCCGACTGCCCCGGCAGGCTGCGGCAGTCGATGGTGGCGGTGGCCCGGCCGGGGATGACGTTGTCCTTGTAGCCGGCGGCGAGCCGGGTCGGGTTGGCGGTGTTGCGGATCGTCGCGCCGATGATGTTGGCGATCGGCCCGAGCTTCGCGATGGCCGTCTCCGGGTCCTCCGGGTCCAGCTCTACGCCGAGCAGGTCGGAGACCTCCTCCAGGAACGCCCGCACGGTGTCGGTGACCACCACGGGGAAACGGTGCCGGCCGATCCGGGCCACCGCCTCGGCGAGCGCGGTGACCGCGTTGTCGTCGTGGATCATCGAGCCGTGCCCGGGGCGGCCCTTGGCGTGCAGGCGCAGCCAGTCGATGCCCTTCTCGGCGGTCTCGATGAGGTAGAGCCGCTGGCTGTCGTTGACCGAGTACGAGAAGCCGCCGACCTCGCCGATGGCCTCGGTGCAGCCGTCGAACAGACCGCGGTGCCGCTCGACCAGGAAGTGCGCGCCGTAGTCGCTGCCCGCCTCCTCGTCGGCCGTGTACGCGAGGACGATGTCCCGGGGCGGGCGGACCCCGGTGCGCTGCCAGTGCCGCACCACGGCTAGCACCATCGCGTCGAAGTCCTTCATGTCGATGGCGCCCCGGCCCCACAGGTAGCCGTCGCGCAGCTCCCCGGAGAAGGGGTGCACCGACCACTCGTCGGCGTCGGCGGGGACGACGTCGAGGTGGCCGTGCACCAGCAGCGCCCCGCGGCCCGGGTCGGTGCCGGGGATGCGGGCGACCAGGTTGGCCCGGCCGGGCGCCGACTCGTGGATGACGGACTCGACGCCCACCTCGGCCAGCTTCTCCGCCACGTACTCGGCGGCGAGGCGTTCCCCGGCGCTGGTGTCGTTGTCCCCGGTGTTGGTGGTGTCGATCCGCAGGAGGTCACGGCAGAGGTCGACGACCTCGTCGGTGGGATCGGGTCGGGCGGCGGCGGCGTCGGTCGTCATCGGTTCTTCATACCAGCCCACGGGCCCGCTGCGGTCGCCCCGCCCCGCCTGGTCGACGCCGGCGGCGGGGCACGGCCGGCGACCGGGCCCGGTTTCGCCGCCGACACGGCCGGGTACCGCCGCTCGCGACCGCTCCCCACCACGTGCGCCGCCCGCCAAAGAGGAGGGCACCATGACCGTTCCCCTGCCACCGCTGCCGCCGACCGGAGAGGACGAAGGCTTCCGACCGGGCGGGCGCAGCATCGCCGACATCCTCGACGCCGAGCACCGGCAACTGCGGGAGCTGCTGCGGCGGCTCACCGACCCGGGCCCGGAGCCCGCCCCCGAGCGTGGCCTGGAGGTGCTGACGGCGGCGCTGTCCCGGCACCTCTCCGCCGAGGAGCAGTACCTGCTGCCCGCCGTCCGGAGCGCGCTGCCCGACGCGGCGGACCGGATCGACCGGGCCATCGCGGACGACCGGGCCCTGCTGACCGCCCTGAAGGGGCTCGCCGACGAGGGGCTCGCCGACGTCGCCGCGCGGGTCCACCGCCACGTCGAGGAGGCGGGCGCGCTCGTCGCGGCGCTGCGCGAGGTGGCCAGCGCCGAGGAGCTGATCCGCCTGGGCAACCGGCTGGAGATCGCCGAGGAGGCGGCCCCGACGCGTCCGCACCCCGGCACCCCGGCGACCCCGCCGTGGAACCGGGTCGTCGAGCCCGCCGTGGGCGTCGTCGACAAGGTCCGCGACGCCGTCACCGGCCGCCCCACGTACCTAGCCGACCTCACCGAACGGCCGCCGGGCTGAGCCGGCGGCGGGCGCGGTCGGAGCAGATCGCGCACACATCGGAAAGCGTTGATCCGTTCGGGGCCTTCCGTCGGCCGCTACGGGGTCATACCGTCACGGTATGAATCTGGAGCTGCGACACCTGAGGGTGGTCTGCGCGATCGCGGAGACGGGGAGCGTGACCAAGGCGGCATCGACGCTCGGCCTGGCCCAGCCGGCACTCACCGCCCAGCTCCAGCGCATCGAGCGGACCCTGGGCGGGCCCCTGTTCGAACGGGACCGCCGCGGCGCGCGCCCGACCGCCCTCGGCGAGCTGGTGCTCGCCCGGGCGCGGGTGCTGCTGCCGGCGATGAAGGGCCTGCAGGACGAGGCGGCCCGGCTGGCCGGCGCGGGGGACACGCCGCGCCGGTACCGGTTCGGCGGGGTGAACAGCCCCATCCTCGGCCGGCTCGTGCACCGGCTCGCCGCCGAGCCCCCACCCGCACAGATCACCACCCACGCCTCCTGGTCGGCCGACGAGCTGGCCCAGCTGGTCGCCGGCGGCCGGCTGGACTTCGCGCTGATCGGGGTGTGCGGCGACGCGGCCCCGCCCGCCGAGCTCGGGTTGAGCTGGCGGGAGGTGGCGGTCGACCCCGTGCTGGTGCTGCTGCCGGAGCAGCACCCGCTGGCCGGGCACGCCGAGGTGAGCCTGGTGGACCTGAGCCGCGAGCAGTGGGTCGCCGCGCCCGGCGACGGCTGCTTCGGCGACTGCTTCGCCGCCGCCTGCGCCCGCGCCGGCTTCACCCCCCGCAAGGTGTACGAGACCGACGTGCGCTGCTGCATCGACATGGTGGACTCCGGCGAGGCGATCGCGCTCTGCCAGGCCACCTTCCGCCCGGTCGCCGGGTTGGTCACCCGGATGCTGGCCGGGACGCCGCTGCGCTGGCGGCTGATGCTGGGCTGGCACCCCGACTCCCCCGCCGCCCGCGACGCCGAACTGGTGCTGGAGACCGCGCTGGCCGCGTACACCGACTCGCTGGCGGCCCACCCGGAGTACCTGGCCTGGCTGTTGCGGAACCCGGGCTACGGGGCGCGGAGGCTGACGGCCGCCGGGGCCGACGGGGTGCGAACCGCGTAGCGCCGGGTATCAGGCGGACATGACCGATGCCAACCCCGCCGCCGACGACCGGGAGATCCTCCGGCAGGCCGCCGCCACGCACACCGCCGCCGCCCGCGACGTGGAGGCGTTCCTGCGTCGCCTGCCCGAGGTGCCCGACCCGGCGGACGTCACCGAGTACGCCAACCTGCTGACCCGCGAGGAGCGGGCGCGCGCCGACCGCGAGGCGGCGGCCGACGCCGCGGGCCTGACGATCGGCAGCCTGGAGAGCGACCACGGTTGACCACGGCCGGCGGCGCCCGGGTCCTCCCGGGCGCCGCCTCCTGCGCGGGCTCAGCGTTCGACGAGGACGTCGTGGCCCAGGTCGAGCAGGGAGTGCCGCCACTCGTCGTCGGCGTTGCCGCGCGGCGGCTTCTCGTCCAGCAGGGACTGGATCTCGTCGATCGCGTCCCGCATCACCCGGATGTCCTCCGGCGTGAGGTCGACCTTGCGTTTGGTCAGCACCCGCAGGATCCGCCGGCCCAACCCGGGCAGGTCGAGATCCGGGTCGGGCCCGAACGACTCCTCCCCGGAGCCGCGGGTGAGCAACCACTGCCGCAACTGCTCCGACGGGACGTTCACCTGGGCGTGGAAGTCGTCCCAGAGCACCTCCACATCGGGTTCGAGCCGCTGCTCGCGTACCATCAGCCCTCCTCTCGACGGCGGCGGTCGGACTCCGCCGGCTCCGGGTCGTCGCCCTGCTGGCCCACGTCCTCCGGCGGCATCCGCACCCGGGTGGGGTTGGCGGTCGGCGGGGCCACGATCGGATCGGTGCGCTCGCTCTCGTCCCGGCTCTCCTGGGGTTCGCTCATGTCCGCCCTCCGGTCATCGGGGATGGGACGTCGTGGCCGGGGTGTAGCCGCGCTCGCCGGCCGTGACGTCGAAGGCGAGTTTCCCGTCGCGGGCGTCCACGGTGATCTTCTGGCCGGGTGAGACCGCCGACTCCAGCAGCATCCGGGACAGCTGGTTGTCCACCTCCCGCTGGATGACCCTGCGCAACGGCCGGGCGCCGAACTCCGGCTGGTAGCCGTGCTCGGCGATCCAGTCGACGGCGGCGGTGGTGAAGTGCACCTGGATGTCCTGCGCGTGCAGGCGGCGGCGGGTCTCCTCCAGCAGCAGGCCGGTGATCTGGCGCAGCTGCTCGGCCTCCAGCCGGCGAAAGATGATCACCTCGTCGATGCGGTTGAGGAACTCCGGTCGGAAATTCTCCTGGAGCCGGCGCATCAGCCGCTCGCGCAGCTCGTCGCGCTCCTGCTCGCCGCCGTCCGCGCCGGTGCCGAACCCGACGGCGCGCTGGGCGCCGGTGATCAGTTCCGAGCCGAGGTTGCTCGTCATGATCAGTACGGTGTTCTTGAAGTTGACCGTACGGCCCTGACTGTCGGTGAGCCGCCCGTCGTCGAGCACCTGGAGCAGGATGTTGAACACGTCGGGGTGGGCCTTCTCGATCTCGTCGAGCAACACCACCGCGTACGGGCGGCGGCGGACCGCCTCGGTGAGCTGGCCGGCCTCCTCGTAGCCGACGTACCCGGGCGGGGCGCCGACGAGCCGGCTGACCGTGTGCCGCTCCTGGAACTCGCTCATGTCCACCCGGACCATCCGGTCGGCCTCGCCGAACAGCGCCTCCGCGAGGGCCCGGGCCAGCTCGGTCTTGCCGACGCCGGTGGGCCCGAGGAAGAGGAAGCTGCCCATCGGGCGGTCCGGGTCGGCCAGCCCGGCCCGTGAGCGGCGGACCGCCTCGGCGACCGCGGTGACCGCGTCCTCCTGGCCGACCACCTTCTCGTGCAGGTGGCCCTCCAGGCGCAGCAGCCGGTCGCGTTCCTCCTCGGTGAGCTGGCTGATCGGGATGCCGGTGGCGCGGGAGACCACCTCCGCGATCTCCTGCGGCCCGACGGCCGGCACCTGCGACGAACCGCCCTCGTCGCCCCGGGCCCGGCGGATCTGCTCCTCCAGCTCGGCGAGCTGGTCGCGCAGCGCGGACGCCTTCTCGTACTGCTCGTCGGCGACGGCCTGCTCCTTGTCCCGGCGTACCTCGTCGAGCTGCGTCTCCAGCTCCCGCACGTCGGAGGCCGGGGTGCGGGTGCGCAGCCGGACCCGGGCGCCGGCCTGGTCGATCAGGTCGATCGCCTTGTCCGGCAGGAACCGGTCGGTCACGTACCGGTCGGACAGCTCGGCCGCGGCGACCAACGCCTCGTCGGTGAACCGCACCTGGTGGTGGGCCTCGTAGCGGTCGCGCAGCCCGCGCAGGATCGCCACGGTGTCGTCGACGGTGGGCTCCGGCACGAACACCGGCTGGAACCGGCGGGCCAGCGCCGCGTCCTTCTCGATGCTCTTGCGGTACTCGTCCAGCGTGGTCGCGCCGATCACCCGCAGTTCGCCCCGGGCCAGCGCCGGCTTGAGCATGTTCGAGGCGTCCATGCCGCCCTCGCTGCCCGCCCCGCCCGCGCCGACCAGGGTGTGGATCTCGTCCAGGAAGACGATCAGCTCGTCGCGGTGCGCCCGGATCTCGTCGATGACCTTCTTCAGCCGCTCCTCGAAGTCGCCCCGGTACCGGGTTCCCGCCACCAGGCCGGCCAGGTCGAGCTGGACCACCCGTTTGCCGAGCAGCGTCTGCGGCACGTCGCCGTCGCAGATCCGTTCCGCCAGGCCCTCCACGATCGCGGTCTTGCCGACGCCGGCCTCGCCGATCAGCACCGGGTTGTTCTTCGTCCGCCGGGACAGGATCTCGACGGCCTGCTCGATCTCGTCGGCCCGGCCGATCACCGGGTCGATCTGGTCGTTGCGGGCCAGGTCGGTGAGGTCCTGGCCGTACTGGTCGAGGGTGGGCGTGCCACGGTCGGGCCGGGGCCCGGTCATCGGCCCGCGCTCGGCGCTGGCCGCCTGCAACGACTCGGGCTGGATCCGGCCGGCGGCGAGCATCCGGCCGGCCGGGGACTCCGGGTTCAGCGGCAGCGCCATCAGGATGTGCTCGGGCCCGATGTAGTTGGCGCCCATCGCCCGCGACAGCTGGTGGGCGTCGAGCAGCGCCCGCTTGGCCGCGGGGGTGAGCGACAGGTTGGGCGGCACCTCGCCCTTGGGCGCGCCGTCGCCGCGCCCACCGAGCGCGTTGAGCAGCGTGTCCGGGTCGGCGCCGGCGCGGCGGACGAGGTCGCGCAGCGGTTCGCGTTGCAGCGCGGCCCAGAGCAGGTGGTCCGTGTCGAGGTCGCTGCTCTGCCGCTGGGCGGCCCGGCGGGCCGCGTCGGCCAGCATCTCCCTGGCGTCGGCGGTCATCAGCCGGGTGATGTCGACCCGGTGCGCGGGTCGGCGCCCACCCTCGCCCCGGCCGAAGTACCGGGCCAGGAACTCGTCCCAGGGGTCGGAGCCGAAGTCACCGGGTCCCATCATGTCTGTCCTCCGCAGTCGGGCGCGACGGTCGCCAGGGGCTACCCCGCGACCGTCGCGACAAACGCCGCCACCACGGGGCGGGCAGGGCACCTCGCCGCCACCAAGGGGCGGGCGGGCGTCTCGCCGCCGCCCGGGGCCGGTGAGGGTGCCGTGCGCGCCGGCGGGGCGGACGGGTGGCAGGCTGGCGGCATGGACCCGACGACGCCGCTGCTCATCGTGGACGCCGCCAACGTGGTGGGATCCCGCCCGGACGGCTGGTGGCGGGACCGCTCGGGCGCGACCGCCCGGCTGCGCGACTCGCTGGCCCCGGTGGCCGCCGCCGGGCTGCCCCCGCAGCTGCCGCCCCCGGTGGAGGTGGTGCTGGTGGTGGAGGGCCGGGCGCGGGACGTGCCGGGTACGGCCGGGGTCCGGGTGGTCGCCGCGCCCGGATCCGGGGACGACGCCGTCGTCGACCTGGTCGCCGCCGCGCCCCAGCGCCGGCGGCTGGTCGTCACCGCCGACCGTGAGCTGCGGGAACGCGTCACCGCGCAGGGCGCCGAGGTGTACGGACCGCGCTGGCTGCGGGACCGGCCGGCCCCACCCGGGTAGTCCCGTCAACCGGACCACCGGCGCTTGCGGTCGACAACCGGTCAGCGGGGCAGGAACACTGACAGGGCGGATGTTCTCTCACCGTGAGGGATAGGCTCTAATGGAGGCCTCCCCGCCCCCAGGAGGTTTCGCCGTGGCGAGCGTCGCCGAGCTCAAGGCAGCCATCGATGTCGCGCTCCAACAGATCGGCGACGGCCAGAGTGCCGTGCAGGCAGCCGGCGAGAAGCTGGCCGAGGCGCAGCAGACCCTGGCCGGCGCGCTGGAGGGCAGCGGGCACGAGACGGTCGAGGCGGCCCAGTCCTCGCTGACCCAGGCCAGCCAGGAGCTGGAGGAGTGCCTCGCCGCGACACTCGTCGCCGTCGAGCAGGCGCAACTCTACGTCGCGACGCTCTGAGGTTCGGCCGTGTCCATCGTCGAGGACGTCGGCGCACAGGTCCGCGCCGCCGCCGATGACCTGCCGCTCGCGCAGCTGGCCCTGGCGCTGGAGAAGTTCGGGCTGGCCGCCGAGCGGCTGCGCTGGGTCCGCCAGGAGTCGGCCGACCCGATGGGGGTGCCGGAACTCTCCGCCGCCACCGAGCACGCCGAGACCGCCGGCTACGCGCTGCGCGTCGCGCAGGAGCAGCTCTCGGCGTACCTGGCCGCGATCGGGCTGGCCGGCGACGGCTCCCCGGCCCCGGGGCCGCAGGAGCAGCGGCGCCGGCCCGCCCACGACGCGC
Organism: Micromonospora sp. NPDC047812; assembly: GCF_040704175.1. NCBI lineage: Bacteria > Bacillati > Actinomycetota > Actinomycetes > Micromonosporales > Micromonosporaceae > Micromonospora > Micromonospora sp. NPDC047812. The sequence goes on from NZ_JBEYRY010000004.1 coordinate 250,986, forward strand.
CGCGCGAGGCGGCCCCGGGGGCTCCGGCGCCGGAGCCGGCCGCCGAGGTGGCGCCCCGCCGCTGGTGGGCCGTGCGGGTGGCCGAGCTGACGGGCGGCCGGGAGGGCCCGCCCGAGCAGCCCGACGAGAAGGTCGACGACGCCCGGGAGTTGCTGCGCCGGGTGGTCGGCGGGGTCCGTGCCGGCGACCGCGACCGGCTGCACACCGAGCTGCGTCGCGCGCACGCCGACGTCGGCCTCGGCCTGGCGGCGGTGGCCCCGCCGCTGCTGCGCGAGCTGGCCGGGGAGCTGCTCGGGCACCCCCCGCGCGCCGAGGACCTGGGACGGTTGCACCGCGAGCTGGACGGCCGGGTGCGGGACCTGCTGCCCGGCCTGCCCCCCGCGGTGCTGGACACGCTGCTGACCCGGATCTGCCGGATGCCCCCGCCCCGGCGCGACGAGGCGGAGCAGCCGCACGCCGCCGACCCGGCCGTCACCGCGGGGGTGCTCACCGGGGTGTTGCTGGCCCGGCTCGGCCGGGACCTGCCCACCGACGACGAGCGGGCCCGGCAGTCCGAGAAGGCCCGGGAGCGACGCGCCGCCGCCGAGCGGGACCGGCAGGCGGAGACCGCCCGCGACCGCGCCGACGACGCCGAGTGGCAGCGACGCGCCGGCGCCGCGAAGGGCCGGGTGGCCGCCGCGCGCGAGCGGGTCGCGGCGGCCCAGAACCGGGCGGAGGCGGCACACGACCAGGCGACCGCGGCCCGGGAGCGGGCGGCGACAGCCGCCCAGGCCGCGTCGAAGCCGGACCGGGCGGCGACCCCCGGCCAGCCCGGCCCGACGGCCGACCGGGCGGCGACGCACGGCCGGCCCGACCCGACGCCGGACCGGCCGACGCACGGCCGGCCCGGCGGGCCGACCGGCTCCGGCGGCGCGACCGGCTCCGGCGGCACGGCGGCGCGACGCGGTGCACCGGCCGCCGACGCAAGCGTCGCGGGACGGCCCGGATCGGCCGGCCGCGTCTGGTCGAGCCCGCCCTCGGGCCGGCGGCCGTCGGGCGGCACCGCGGACCCGCGCGGGCGGGGCGTCGATGGCTGACCGGCGCAACCAGCTGGTCACCCGGGTCCGGGGCATGCTGGGCGAGGCCCTCGGCGCCACCCGGACCCGGCTGTCCACCGCGCAGGCGGAGCTGACCACCGCCCGGGAGCGGCTGGCGAAGGTCCGGCGGGCCGCGGCGGTGGTGCCGGAGCGGGTGGGCGCGCAGCGTGACCGGCGGCTGGCCGAGATCGACGATCGGCACGCCGCACGGATCGCGGAGCTGGCCCGGCGCGCCGCGGACGCGGCGCAGCGGGAGGCCCCCGGGGCGGCCTCGGCGGACTGGACGCGGTGGCGACCGACCCCGACCCGGCGGGCCGAGCCGCCGGGCGCGCTGCGCATCGGCACGGTACGCATCCCCGGCGCCGAGCCGGTGCCCGCGCTCGTGCCGCTGCTCGACGCCGGCCACGTCGAGCTGACCGGGGACGACCGGGAGGGCTGCGACGCGGTGGTGTCGGCGCTGCTGCTGCGCGGCGTCGGGCGCGCCGACCCGGGCGCCGTCCGGCTGGTCGGCTACGACCCCGAGCACCTGGGCGGCGGCCTGGCCGGTTTCGCCCCCCTCGGCACCGCCGGGCTGCTCACCTTCGTCGGCCCGGGCGGGCTGGCCCGGCTGCTCGACGACCTGGTCGAGCAGATCCGCCGGATCAACGAGACGGTGCTGGCCGGGGAGTACGTCTCGCTGCGCGAGCTGGCCGCCGCCACCGGTCGCCGGCCCGAGCCGTGGCGGGTGGCGGTGCTGCTGGGCGGGGACGAGCTGTCGCGGCACGAACGCGGCCAGCTCGACCGGGTGGTCCGCACCGGGGCGGCCTGCGGCGTGCACCTGGTGGTGCGGGGCGTGTCGCTGCCCGAGGATCCCACCGTGACCCGGGTGGGCGCGCACGCCGACGGCGCCCGGATCGGCGGGCCGGCCGGCCTGCCCGTACGCCTCGACCCGCCGCCCCCACCCGTCCTGGTCACCGAGACCTGCCGGGAGGTGGCGGCGCGGGTCAACGCCGGCCCCGCCCCGACCCCCTTCACCGACCTGCTGCCGCCGGTGGAGCAGATGTGGCGGGAGGATTCCGCCACCGGCCTGACCGCCCCGATCGGCGAGGGCCCGCACGGCCGGCCGGTGCTGCTCACCCTGGGCGACTACCCGCCGCACGCGTTGATCGGCGGCCCGTCCGGCACCGGCAAGACGAACCTGATCTTCGCCTGGATCGGGGCGCTGGCCGCCCGCTACTCCCCCGCCGAGCTGGAGTTCTACCTGCTGGACTTCAAGGAGGGGGTGTCCTTCGCCCGGTTCGCCAAGGGCCGGCGGGACCCGAGCTGGCTGCCGCACATGCGGCTCGTCGGGATCAACGTCAACACCGACCGGGAGTTCGGCCTGGCGTTGCTCCGCTTCCTCGCCGAGGAGCTGCGCCGGCGGGCCGACGCCGCGAAGAAGCACGAGGTCACCAAGCTCGCCGAGCTGCGCGCGGTCGACCCCACGGGGCACTGGCCGCGGATCGTCGCGGTGGTCGACGAGTTCCAGATGCTGCTGGCCGGGCGGGACGTGGTCGCCCGGGAGGCCGCCGACCTGCTGGAGGACCTGGCCCGGCGCGGCCGGTCCCAGGGCATCCACCTGGTGCTCGCCTCGCAGGACGTACGCGGCATCGAGGCGCTGTGGGGCCGGCCGGCCCTGGTCGCGCAGTTCACGTTGCGCATCGCGCTGCCGAAGGCGCTGCGGATCCTCGCCGAGCGCAACGACGCCGCCCAGTCCCTGCCGCGCCACCACGCCGTGGTCAACGCGGAGTCGGGCATGGCGGAGGGCAACCAGGTGGCCCGGATCCCGTCGGCCAGCGACTGGGAGACGTGGAGCGAGTTGCAGCACCGGCTGTGGCGGATGCGCCCGCAGGACGCCGCGCCGGCCCGGCTCTTCGACGGCGACGCGATCCCCCGCCTCGCCGACGCGCCGGACTTCCGGGCGCTGAGCGCGCCGGAGGCGGGGCACCCGCGTACGCCGGTGGCGCTGCTCGGCGAGATCATCGACGTGCAGTCCCGCTCGGCGGCGTTGCGGCTGCCCCGGGCTCCCGGCCGCAACCTGGCGGTGCTCGGCACCCGGGTGGACGAGGCGTGCGCGGTGCTCGACGCGGCGGCCCGCTCCCTGGCCCGCCAGCACCGCCCCGGCACGGCCCGCTTCTCGATCGCCTGCCTCGACCCGGACGCCGACCCGGCCGCCCGGTCCCTCTACGAGGATCTCGCCGACGACGCCGCCTGGTACGACGAGGAGACGGTCGGCGAGCTGATGGCCGAGACCGCCGAGGGGCTCGGCGCGCCGGGCAGCCCGCACTACCTGCTGTTGTTCGCCGTCGACGCGGCGGCCGGGGCGTTGGCCGCGCGGATCGGCCGGCGCACCGGGCTGGAGGAGCTGCGCCGGATCCTGCACGACGGGCCGGAGCGGCGCACCCACGTGCTGGCCTGGTGGCGCGGCGTCGCCCGGATGCGGGCGGACCTGGGCGGCCCGGCGGCCCGGACGGACCAGATCGGCGCCTGGGTGGCCCTGGACGCCCACGGCGGCGAGCTGGGTTCGTCGCTGTATCCGGGCACCGGCGGCCCGGACTGGTATCCCCGCCCCTGGCGGGGGTTGTTCTTCGACCGGGCGGTGCACCGCACCGGTCAGGTGATCATCCCCTACGGACCGGCGCGATGAACGAACCGGTGACCAGTGAGTCGTACGCGGCCCAGATCCGTCGGCTGGCCGAGCTGAGCGCGCGGGTGCGCGTCCAACGGGCCGAGGCGCACACCTGGCACGCCCAGCAGTGCGCCGCGGCCGAGCGGGCCGTCGCCGACGCGGAGGCCGAGCTGCGGCGCGCGGAGCGGGAACTGGTCGACGCCCGCGAGGAGCAGGAACGGGTGGACGCCGAGGTCGCCGACCTGTGGCAGCTGCTGCGCGGCCGGCTCGGCGGCTCGGGCCGGCGGGCGGGCGGGCCACCGGCGCCGGTGCCCGGCGCGACGGGCGACCCGGCTCCGCTGCTGGCCGGCGTGCGGGACCTGCTCAACCGCACCCGCCAGCCGGGTGACCTGCCGGGCTCGGTCAACCCGTTGCTGGCGTTGTGCGGGGTGGCGGGCGCCGTGCTCGCGTACGCCCTCGGCGGCGCGGCCCGGGCGGCCGGCGACCGGTACGGCGGCGAGCTGGCCGTCGGGCTGCCGGTGCTGGCCCTGGTGGTGACGCTGCTGGGCCCGCTGGTCGGTCTGGTGCCGGCGAAGGTCCTCGCCGACCGCCGGCACGCCGTGCTCGGCCCCCGGCCGATGACCGTCGTGCTCGTCGCCGGGCTGGTGACCACCGTCGCGCTGCTGGTCGCCGGCCGCTGAGCCTGCGACCCCGCCGCTGAACCGAGGCCCGCCGCTGAAACCGAGGCCGGCCGCTGAAGCGTGGCCCCGCCGCTGAACCGTGCGCCGCTGAGGCGCGGCCCCGCTCAGGCGGGGACCAGCACCGCCTCGCGCAGGAGTCGGCGGGCCAGGCTGAGCCGGTCGGCGTCGTCGTCCAGGCCCGGCAGGTCGCCGACCCGGACGGACCCGGCGCCGAGCAGGGCACGCACGGCCGGCGCGCACGACGCGGGCAGGGTGATCGTGCGGTCGAACAGCACCAGCGCGACCTGGTCACCGCGCGGGGCGAGCCGCCAGCGCAAGCCGGGCCGCGGGGCGAGCCGCGTGTCGGCATCCAGCGCCGCCAGCGCGGCGGCCTGGGCCAGGGGTCGGATGGGCGCGGGCCGGGCGGCCGGCCAGGCGCGCTGCCGCAGCCGCGCGGCGACGGCCGCCGGGTCGGCCCGCAACAGCCAGTCCCGCAGCGCCTCCACCGTCTCGGTCAGCTCCGGCTCGATCGCGTCCGGGTCGGCGACGTCGGTGCCGAACGGCAGCGTGGCGCGCAGCCGCTGGTCCTCGGCGGCGAGGGCGAGCAGTTCCTCGACCATGGCGTAGCGGGTCAGCGCCCGGACGCCGACGGTCAGGTGCAGCGAGCTGGACTCCTGGGCCTGCGCACTGTGCAGCCAGCCGCGGGGCAGGTAGAGCGCGTCACCGGGGGCGAGCACCACGTCCAGCGCGGCGGGCCCGTCGGCGGTGGCGGCGACCTCGTCGGCCCGGCCGCCCCACGGCTGCTTCTCCAGCGGGTCCGGCAGCACCGGCGGGTGGATCCGCCAGTGCTTGCGGCCGTCGACCTGGAGGACGAAGACGTCGTGGGTGTCGTAGTGGGTGGCGAAACCCTGGCTGCCGGCCGGGGTCAGGTAGGCGTTGACCTGCAACGGCTGCCCGACGGCGGTGCCGAGCTCGCGGGTGAAGTCGGTCAGGGCCGGCCAGGTGCGGTGCAGCCCCTGCAGGACGAGGGTGGCGCCGCCGGCGTACAGCTCCAGCACCCGCTCGTCGAGGACCTGGTCGGCGATCTCGGCGCCGGCACCGCCGCCGCCGGTGAAGCGGGCCGCCGGCACGAGCTGGCCGTCCTTGGCGATCCGCAGGAACGGGGTACGCAGGCCGCGGCGGCTGAGCAGCTCGTCGGCGTCAGCGGGGCTGAGCAGGTCGGTGAAGCCGTCCCGGTTGGGCAGCTCGTCGGCGCGGGAGAGCAGCGGCGTGCGTCCCCAGTGGGCGGCGGCGAACTTCGCCGGCTCGACCGACACGCAGCGGGCGAGCGCGGCGGAGGCCTCGGACGGAACCGCCGGGCGGCCGTCGCCGCCCGGCGGGTCGATGTCAGTCATGGCGGTCCGTCAGGCGCTGCCGTCGGCGCCACCGTCGTGCTGGCCCGGAGTGGCACCGCCGTCGGCGGGACCCTCCGCGCTGCCGTCGGCGCCACCGTCGTGCTGGCCCGGGGTCGCGCCGCCGTCGGCGGGACCCTCCGCGCCCTGGTCCGCGCCCTGGTCGGCACCGCGCTCGGCGCCGCGGTCGGCACCACCGTCGGCGCCACCGTCCTGCTGGCCCGGGGTCGCGCCGCCGTCGGCCGGGCCCTCGAGGCCGCCACCGCTGGTGGTCTGCATGTCGTCGTCGTTGAGTGCCATCGGTGCTCCCTAGGGATGTGCCGCCCCGCCGTTACGCCGGGGTCCGTCGTGCAGCGGGTGGTACCCCACACGCGATCTTCTCTAACCACACCGTAGACGCCCGTTCCGGTTCACACCGGCGGTTCGCCGTGCCCGGTCCCCGGCCGACCGGAGGCACGGCGCGGCGCGCGGTGCAGGGCGGACGCCCAGGTGTCCGGCGTCGTGCCGTCCGCCGGGGTCGTGCCGCCCGGCGCGGCGGCGCCGACGGTGACAGGATGGTCCTGCCCGACCAGGAGGTGACGATGACCGAGCCGACCGGGCCGCGCCCGCTGGAGCCGGTGACCGAGCAGTGGCAGCGCGCGCTGGCGATCGTGGCGCACCCCGACGACCTGGAGTTCGGCGCCGCCGCCGCGGTCGCCCGCTGGACGGCGCAGGGCAAACAGGTCGGCTACTGCCTCGTCACCAGCGGCGAGGCCGGCATCGACGCGATGCCCCCGCCGCGGGCGAGGGAGGTCCGGGAGCGGGAGCAGCGCGAGTCCGCGGCCCTGGTCGGGGTGGAGACCGTGGAGTTCCTCGGCCTTCCCGACGGCATCCTGGAGTACGGCGTGCCGCTGCGTCGCGCCCTGGCCGGGGCGGTCCGCCGGCACCGGCCCGAGATCGTCATCACCAACAACTTCCGGGACACCTGGGACGGCGCGTACGCCCTCAACCAGGCCGACCACATCGCCACCGGCCGGGCGGTGCTGGACGCCGTCCGCGACGCCGGCAACCGGTGGGTGTTCCCGGAGCAGCTCGTCGACGGGGTGGAGCCGTGGAACGGGGTGCGCCAGGTCTGGGCCGACTCCTCGCCCCTCGCCACGCACGGGGTGGACGTCACCGACACCTTCGCGCGGGGCGTGGCCTCGCTGCGGGCGCACGAGGCTTACCTGACCGGGCTGGGCGACGGCGGCTTCGACCCCGAGGAGTTCCTCGAAGGACTCAGCCGTCCCGTCGGCGACCGGCTGGGCGTCCGCCACGGCGCCGCCTTCGAGGTCTTCCACTTCGGTCCTCAGTAGGGACGACGGATGATCCTGCTCGGCACCTCGGGTTGGCAGTACCGCGACTGGCGGGGCCCCTTCTATCCGGCCGGGCTGCCGCAGCGGCTCTGGCTGGAGCACTTCGCCGCCCGGTTCGCCACGGTGGAGGTGAACAACGCCTTCTACCGGCTGCCCGAGCGCGACACCTTCGCCGCCTGGCGGGCCCGCACCCCCGACGACTTCTGCGTGGCGGTGAAGATGAGCCGCTACCTCACCCACGTCAAGCGCCTGCGCGACCCCGCCGAGCCGGTGGCCCGCTTCCTGGGCCGGGCCACCGCGCTCGGCGACCGGCTCGGGCCCGTGCTGGTGCAGCTGCCGCCGAACCTGTCCGCCGACCCGGCGGCGCTGGACGCCACGCTGCGGCTCTTCCCCGCCGACGTGCGGGTCGCCGTCGAGCCGCGGCACCCGTCGTGGTGGACCGACGCCACCCGTGCGGTGCTGGAACGGCGGCGGGCGGCACTGGTCTGGGCCGACCGGCTCGGCCGGCCCGTCGCACCCCGCTGGCGCACCGCCGACTTCGGCTACCTGCGCCTGCACGAGGGGCGGGCCAACCCCTGGCCCCGGTACGGCCGCACCTCGCTCGCCTCCTGGGTACGCCGGCTCGCCGACGCGTTCGGCGACGACGAGCCCGCGTACGTCTACTTCAACAACGACCCCGGCGGCGCCGCCATCGTCGACGCGACCGCCTTCGCCGCGCTCGCCCGCCGGGCCGGCCGGTCGGTCAGCCGCGTGCCCGCGACGACGCCGCAGGTTCCCGACGACCGGGGCGAGGCGGTGGCGCCGAGCGCGCCGGCGTGAACGGCACGCGGTCCGCTCCACCGGGGGCGGAGCGGACCGTCGCGGACGAGCGGCGCGTCAGGGAATGATGTTGGCCATGTCCTTGGGCATGGTGGCCTTCACGTCGTCCCATTCGCCCTGGGTCACGTGCCGGCGCAGGGTGTCGAGCACCACCTGCACCACGCGCTCCGGGCCGCCCTCGACGTCGTACGGGAAGCCCTGCCGGACCTCCAGCAGGAAGTCGTCCCGGTTGAGCTTGATCGGCACGTCCGACGGCTTCCAGCCGTCGAAGTAGATCCCGCGCACGAGCACCGGCAGCTGCGCGGCGAACTCCACGCTCTCCTGCACCGGCATCCGGTCGCGCAGCAGGTGCAGCACCGTGCGCAGCGCGCAGTAGGACTGGTTGCGTTGCTCCTTGGGCCATCCGTAGGCCTGCTCGATGTCCTTGAGGATCAGGTTGGTCTTGTCCATCGAGGACTCGAACGCGGAATGCAGCTGCTCAGCCATCTGTCCACCCCCGTACGTCGGTCTCCCACCGTCGGTCGTCGTCACGTCGCGGCGGCCCCACCGGGCCGCGCGGCTGCCGGGTCGGGCCGACCCGGGCGGGGCGCGGTGCCCACCGCGCGTCGGCGGACGACCCGACGACGTGCAGCACGGCGCCGGGTCGTCGACCCGGTACCAACCGAACCGTCATCTCCACCCACCTCCGTGGTGTCGCCTTCCGCGGCCACGGTCGACCGCACACACCGTCCATGCTGCGCGGCGTCGGGATGAGCGGCCCTCACCCCGACGGGGTGAAACGCCCGGCTCAGTCGGCGTCGAGCAGCCCGGCGAGGGTGGCGGCGTTGGTCTGCGCGTAGTCCCGGTAGCAGTTGTTGAGAAGCACGTGGGTCTCGCCGGTGGAGTCGGCCAGCTCGCGCAGCTTCGGCGCCCAGTCGCGCAGCTCCCGGTCGGTGTAGCGGTAGCCGAACTTCTCGTGGATGTCCTTGCTGGTCCACTTGTCGCTGTGCCCGTGGAAGCGGACCACCGCCAGGTCCGCGGTGGCGGCCAGCACCGGGGGCACCGACGAGCGGTGCCCCTGCGGCATGTCCACGCAGACGTACGCCAGCCGGTGCTCGCGCAGGAAGGCGAGGGTCTCCCCGGCGTTGTCGCCGTCGAACCAGGAGGCGTGCCGGAACTCGTAGACCGGACGCAGCGGGGCGCACCGCTTCGCCACCTCCAGCAGGTACTGCTTGTTGTCCCGCTTGATGGTGAACCAGGGCGGGAACTGGAACAGCAGTGCGCCGAGCTTGCCCGCCTCCACCAGCGGGTCCAGCGCGGCGAGGAAACGCGTCCACACCTCCTCGTACGCCTGCGGCGGCAGGTCGTCCGGGTACAGGTTCTTCTTCCCGGTGTCCGGCCGGAGGTCCTTGTAGAGCGCGCCGACCCGGGTCGGGTGCCCGGTGAGCAGGCTGAACGCCTTGACGTTGAAGGTGAAGCCGGCCGGGGTGCGCTCGGCCCACAGCCTCGCCGTCCGCTCGGCGGGCGGCGAGTAGTAGGTGGCGTCGACCTCGACCAGCGGGAACTGGCGGGCGTAGTACGCCAGCCGCTTCTCCGGGTTGTCGGCGGTCTGCGGATACCAGCCGGAGTCCAGCAACGTCCGGTCGGTCCAGGAGGCGGTGCCGACCTTGATCTCACCCATCAGTCGACCTCGCCGCGTTCCGGACCGACCGGCAACCGCTGACGGGGATCAGGCCGCCCGACGCTCCCGGTTCTGCTTGCACTGCACGCAGGTGGTGGCGGAAGGGAAGATCTCCAGCCGCTCGACGGGGATCGCCGAGGTGCAGCCCTCGCAGAAGCCGTAGGTGCCCTCCTCCAGCCGGGTGAGGGCGTGCTCGTACTGGGCGCGGCGGTCGAGGATGGTCCGCAGCAGGGACTGCGCGGTGTCCCGCTCCGCCGTCTTGGTGCCGCTGTCGGCCTGGTCGTCGCCGGCGGTGTCGCCCACCTCCACCAGCCGCAGCACCTGGCTCTGAAGCACCGCCTGCTCGTACTCCGCGGACAGCTCGTCGTAGCGGGCCTGCAGGGAGCGCCGGATCTGGTCGATCTCCGCCTGGGATCGGCCCGTACCGATCGTGTCGTGGACGAGCATCGCTGCCTGCCTTTCTGGCCTGAAGATCCGCCGGGGCACCGGTACGTGCGCCCAGCCCCGTGGTGGTCTGTGCGCGGGCGGATCACCCGCGCTCTGTGAGCCGGGCGAATACCCCGGCGGGCCGACGCTCAAACCGACGATTTTCCGCCTCCCCACGGCGTCAGGACGACACCGGGGACTCCACCAGCGCCGGGTGCCGGGGATCGTCGGCGCGGACCACGACGTCGGCGAACGAGGCCGGGGCGACCTCGTCGGCGTACCGGGCGAAGGCGGGCAGCGTCCACCGCTGCGCGGGGTCGGTGCGTCGGGCCAGAGCCGCCGGGGAGAGCACCAGGTGGACGGTGACGTCGAAGGGCAGGCCCCCGCCGAGCAGCAGCGCCCCGCTGACCAGCAGGACGCCCCCGGGCGGCAGGTCGACGTACGCGGCGCGGCTGGCCCGGTCGGCGGTGGCGTCCCACAGCGAGGGCAGCACCCGCCCCGAGCCGCCGGGCCCGGCCGGGTCGAGCACCTCCCGGCGCAGCCCCGGTTCGTCGACCCAGCCCTCGTAGAACGCGTCGGGGTTGGTCCGGCCGAACTCCAGGCGCACCGACGCGGGGCGGAGGAAGTCGGCGGCGCGCACGTGCAGGGCGGGCCGGCCGAGCGCGCGCAGCGGGTCGACCAGCGCGGCGGCGAGTTCGTCCGGGCCGGCCGCCGGCGCCCCGTCGACGGCCACCCGCAGCCGGCCGGGGGCGTCGGTGCCGGCGAGGCGCTCGGTCAGTTCGGCGACGAGCAGCTCCGGGGAGATGGGTCGTATCCGCATCCGACCATGGTGCCCCGCCGTCCGTCGCGGACGGGCCCGCCCGCACGGCTCGCGGCGGGCGACGTCGGCCACGGCGGGCGGTGGACGCAGCGGGCGGTGGTGACGCGGTCGGCCGCCGAGCGGCCAAGGAAGGCCGCCGCCCGCCCGTGTAGGGGCCGCCCGCCCGTGGAGGGCCCCCGTGCGGCCGCGTGGAGGGCCCGTGCGGCCGCGTGCGCGGTGGGCGCCAAGCGCGCGGTGGGCGCTAAGCGCGCGGTGGGCGGTGGGCCGCGTCAGCCGTTGCGGTCGATGGTGACGCGGGCGTCGTCGGCGAGCCGGTAGCCGACCCCGTAGACGGTGGTGACCAGCGGGACGTCGACGCCGACCTTGCCGCGCAGCCGGCGGACGTGCACGTCGACCGTGCGCACGCCGGCGTGCTCGTAGCCCCAGACCGCGTTGAGCAGCTGCAACCGCGTGAAGACCCGGCGGGGGTGGACGACGAGGTGCAGCAGCAGGTCGAACTCCAGCCGGGTCAGGGGCAGCGGCTCGCCGTCGCGCAGCACCGACCGGGACGACGCGAGGATGTGCAGGGTCGGGATGGTGGCGGCGACCGGGCGCGACGGCGCACGGCCGGCGGGCACCGGGTCGGGGCGGCGTTCCACGGTGGCGGTGATGATGGTGCCCTCGCCGCGTTCCAGCATCTCCCGGGCGGCCTCCAGCAGCCGTCGGGCGGGCGGGGTCAGCGACTCCTCGGATGCCAACGGGATGTTCAGGGTCACCGTGAGCATCGGTGCGGCGGTGTTGGCGGGGCGACGCTGGCCGCCCGGGGGTCGACCGGGCACAGCGGGCTGGGACGTATGCCATCCGGCGCGCGACGAGGCGGGGCTGACCGACATGGTCCTCCTTGGCTGGTCCGGGTATCTCCCCACGGCCCGGGACGCCGCTCCATCGATGCTTCCCGGCGCCCGGGCGAGGGTCAAGGGGCGGCTGCGTTGCATGAATGTGACAATTGACGAACGCATCGGAGCCGGATGCTCGCTCTGCGTACGAAGCCTGATGATTACAGCAGAGCCGCCGGGTTGACCCGATAGGGGGGTGCCCGCCCGGTTCACGGTGGTCGGCGCGGGTGCGCGGCGAATGGATGAACGTGGATCGGGTCGGCCCGTCGGAGGGCCGCGGGCACGCGACCGGGGTGGCGCGCGGCGTACCGGGGACGGGACGCCGGGCCCGGACACGGCGGCGCGGCGCGCCCGGGGCCGGGCACGCCGCGCGGGTGGCGCCGTCAGCGACTGCGCTCGATCTCGATGCGGGCCTCGTCGGCGAGGCGGTAGCCCACGCCGTAGACGGTGGTCACCACCGGCATGTCCGCGTCCAGCTTGGCCCGCAGCCGGCGGACGTGCACGTCGACGGTGCGCGCCACCGCGTGCTCGTAGCCCCACACCCGGCTCAGCAGCTGGAGCCGGGTGAACACCCGGCGGGGCTGCTCCGCCAGGAACAGCAGCAGGTCGTACTCGATGCGGGTCAGCGGGATCACGCGGGAGCCCTGGTGGACCACCCGCGAGTCGGTGGCGATCCGGATCGCGTGCGGGTCCACGATGGCCGGCACCGGCCGGGGCGCCGCCGGCCGGTGCTCGGCGACGCCGGGCCCCAGCCGCCCCTCCCCCGACTCGGCGAGTTCGCCGATCAGCTCCAGCAGCCGGGCCAGGCGGGGGCTCACCGGCCCCGGGGCGAGGTCGAGGGTGATGGTGACGGTCGGGGCGGAACGCGGTCGGACCGCCCCGATCCGCTCGGGGCGCGCGGTCGAATGGTGTCGGGTGGGGATGGCGACGACGGACATGGAGCCTCCTGCGGCGGCGGTGCCGCCACGCCCGGTGGAGCGTGACGGTCAGGACGGCGCCCGGCCGGCGGTCACCGGGGGCGCGGGGGTGGACGTGGGCTGCGGCGGGGTGGGGCCGAGCACGGGCAGGCCGGCGAGCCGCCAGGCGACGAAGCCGCCGACGACGTCCGTGGCGTGGCGCAGCCCGAGATCCTGGAGGGCGGCGGCGGCCAGCGACGAGGTGTAGCCCTCCTGGCAGATGACCATCACCCGCAGGTCGTAGCCGACGGCCTGGGGCAGCCGGGCCGGGCAGCGGGGGTCGAACCGCCACTCCAGCACGTTGCGTTCGATCACCAGCGAGCCGGGCACGGTGCCGTGGGCGGCCCGCTGGGCGGCCGGGCGGATGTCGACCAGCAGGGCGCCGCCCCGGTGCGCCAGGTGCGCGCGCTCCGGGTCCAGCCGGCCCAGCCGCGCCCGGGCGGCGGCCAGGATCTCGTCGATGCCCCGGGAGCCCGGCGGCGCCACCGGGGCCGGACACGCGTGCGGATCGTCGGTCTGCGGCATGGTCGTTCCCTCCACTGGTTGCTGACGGTTCACGTACGACGGCGGTCCGCCGGTGCGGGGCGGGCGGCGCGCAGGGGATGGCGGACGGCCCGGGCGGCCCCGCGTCGCGCTCACCAGGCGACTCCGGCCTCGGCCACCTCGGCGACGCGCAGCCGGCCGTCGGCGAGCTGGTAGCTGGTCATCCTGCGCAGCGCGGGCCGGTAGACGTGGACGCTCACCGCCGGCTCGTCGGCCCGGTTGGACACCAGGTGCACGTGCCGCGGGCCGAAACGACGGCCGGAGCCGGCCGGCAGCCGGTGCGGGCGGAGCACGCCCCCGTCGACCGTCTCCTCGGTCAGGACTCCGGAGACGACCAGGAAGGCGCCGCCGCAGCCGCCGTGGTCGTGCAGGTCGGTGCCCTGGCCGGGCAGCCAGCTCAACGCCCACACCTCGTGGTCGGGTTCGTGGGCGAGGCGGGCGTACCACCGGGAAACCGGATCGAAGCGCAGCGGCACCGGCCAGCGGGCGGGGTCGGCGGCCCACCGTCGGGCGGTGGCGAGCAGGTCGGGCGGGCGTCGGTCGGGCATGGCGGTCCTCGCGGTTCGGCGGTGCGTCGACCCAGCATAGGCTGCAAACCCTATTGGTTTAGTAGGCAATCCCAGGAACTGGGACGCGGTCAGCGGCGGACCGGCGGATCCACCCGGTAGCCGGGGACCGACGGCCAGCGCACCGTCAACACGACCGACTCGCGCTCGGCGTACCAGGAGTGGTCCACGCCCCGCCCCCACACCACGTAGTCGCCGGGCTCGGCGAGCACCACCGTCCGGTCCGGCAACTCGACCCGGAACCGGCCGCTGACCAGCACCAGCAGGGCTGTCCGCCGCTCCTGCGTGGCCCATCGGGAGCGCGCCTCCCCCGCCGGATGGACCCCCCACTTCACCTCGACGTCGGCACTGTGCCGGGCGTCGCCCCGGGGCATGAAGTGGCCGAGCAGCCAGCCGGCGTTCGTCGCTCCGTCCACACCCGCGTTGCCCACGTACACCCTGTCGTCCATCGACCCCTCCCCCAGCACGCCGGCCGAGCAACGTACCAGGCGGGCGTCCGACTAACCTGGACCGGTGAGTGAGGAACTCGACGCGGAGACGCTGGCGTTCGCGCACCGGATGTTCGACCTGGCCCGCGACGGGGCCACCGCCGAACTGGCCGACTACGTCGACGCGGGGCTGCCGGTCAACCTGACCAACGACAAGGGCGACACCCTGCTGATCCTGGCGGCGTACCACGCCCATGCCGAGACCGTCGGCGCGCTGCTCGCCCGCGGGGCCGACCACGCCCGGACCAACGACCGGGGCCAGACGGCGCTGGCCGCGGCCACCTTCCGCAGCAGCACCGAGGCCGTCCGGGCGCTGCTCGCCGCCGGGGCCGACCCGCACCACGGCAACCCGTCGGCGGTGGAGACCGCCACCTTCTTCGACCTGCCCGAGATGCTCGCGCTGCTGACCGCGCCGACCGCCTGAAGGCGACGCCCGGGTTGAAGGCGACGCCCGGCTGACCGCGACGCCCGGCGCGTCGGGCCCGCGCCCGGTATACAGGGTCGGTGGAGGATCCGCTGCCCGAACAGATGCGCACCGCCGCCACGGCGCTGCTGGCCGCGCTGGGCGAACCCGCCCGCGCCCAGGCCACCCACCGGTTCGACGACGAGGCGGCCCGCCGCTGGCTCGAGTACCGGCCGCGACCCCGGCCCGGGGTCTGCCTGGCCGACCTCGACCGCGCCGGGCGCAAGGCCGCGCACCGGCTGCTGGCCACCGCGCTGAGCCCTCCGGCGTACGCCCAGGCGATGGCCATCGTCGCGCTGGAGGAGGTGCTGGACCGGGCGGAGGGATGGCGTCGGGGCCGGCACAGCGGCGACTACTGGGTGGCCGTCTTCGGCGACCCGGCTCGCGACGACGCCTGGGCGTGGCGTCTGGAGGGGCACCACCTCTCGGTGAGCATGACCGTGGTGGCCGACCAGGTCTCCCCCGCGCCGATCTTCCTCGGCGCCAACCCCGCCACCGTCCGGCACGCCGGCCGCCCGGTCTCCCGGCCGCTGGGCGTGGAGGAGGACCTGGCCCGCGCCCTGCTGGACGCCATGGGCCCGGCGGACCGGGCGGCGGCGATCGTCGCCGACGAGGCGCCCGGGGACATCATCAGCGCCACCCGTCCCCGGGTGGACGGCCCGCTGGAGCCGCTCGGGGTGCCCGCCGACCGGCTCGGGCCCACCGGGCGGGCCCTGCTGGACCAGCTCGTGGCGCTCTACCTGGACCGGCTCCCACCGGAGCTGGCGGTCCGGGAGGCACGCCGGCTCGACTCCGGGCAGCTGCACTTCGCCTGGGCCGGCCCGACGGTGCCCGGCCGGCGCCACTACTACCGCGTACAGGGCGACGACCTGCTCATCGAGTACGACAACACCACCGACGACGGCAACCACGCGCACACCGTCCTGCGCCGCCCGGCCAGCGACTTCGGCGCGGACGTCCTGGCCGCCCACCACGCCGAATCACACCACCCCACCCCCTGACACGCCCCGCCGCCCTGACCGCCTCGATCATGCGGTCGTGGCGCCCCGCGAAAGGTGCGAACAGGCCGCTGTCGCCCACCACGACTGCATGATCGACGCCGCTAGGGGCGGGCGGGGCGGGGGCGGGCCAGGTCGACGGTGGCGTCGGAGACGTCGGCGAGGGCGTCGAAGGTGGTGGGCTCGGCGCGGCGGCCGGCGTCGAAGCGGCGGACCAGCCGGGCGCCCAGCGAGACGCCGACCGCGCCGACGCCCAGGGCCACCATCTCGGTGAGCAGCAGCACGACGGAGGCGCCCCGCTGCGGCGCGTCCGCGCGGACGAGGCAGGCGACCAGGAACAGCGCGGCCATCGCCACGTTCACCAGGTTGAAGGTGATCGCCGTACGGCGGGTCCGGTCGACCGGCACGTCCCACAGGTCGATCATGCCGGCCACGGCGGCCAGCGCGGCGGCGACCAGGGCGGCCACGGACGTCCAGTAGCCCACCTCGCCGAGGAAGGCCGGTCCGCCGAGCACGTCGGTCAGGTCGAACACGGTCGCGCTCACGAAGAGCCCGAACGGGAACGTCACCAGCATCGGTTGGATCGGGTGCCCCTGCACCCGCAGCCGGCTCTGCATGGTTTCCTCCCCAGGTAGGCACGCGTCACCAGTCCAGGGTGCTACCCGGGCGCCGGCACACCGAAACGACACGCGGCCCGCCGGCCCCGCGGGTCACGCGGGCCCCGGAGGTCACGCCGGCCACACCAGACGCCTTCGAGGGACTGTCGCTGATGGACCGGGTGATGACGGTCCCGCCGCCACCGGCCCGGACGGGCGGCGGACGGCCGGGGAGGGGGTTCAGTTGTCCCGGGGGCGCGACACGGTGGCGACCAGCCGGTCGGCCACCTCCCGCAGCGGGATGTCCAGCGACGAGGCCGCGCTGCGCAGCACGCCGAGGGCCTCCCCGGCCGCGCAGCCGCGCTGGGTCATGATCACGCCGATCGCCTGCCCGATCACCCCGTCGCCGAGCACCGAGGGGTCCAGTTCGCCGGCCTCGGCCGCCTTGCGTGCCCGGTCGCGGACCGCCGCGAGCAGCAGCCCGGCGTGCTCGGCGAGCAGCATCGCGGTGAGCTGGTGCCCCGGGGTGAGCAGGTCGGCGGCGCCGGCGTAGAGGTTGATCGCCCCGATCACCTGTTCGTCGACGTCGACCGGTGCGGAGATCACCCCGTGCACGCCCAGCTCCCGTGCGCGCGGCGTCCAGGCCGGCCAGCGCTCCTCGCGGTCCAGCCGGTCGGAGAGGGTCATCTCCCGCCGCCGGATCGCGTCCATCGCCGGCGAGTCGGGGCCGTGCCGCAGGTCGTCCAGACCCGCCAGGCGCGCGTCGGAGGCCGCCACCCCGGCCGGTTCGCCGGCGCGCAGCGCGGTGAAGCCGCACCAGCTCACGCCGACCACCGCCTCGCGGGCGGTACGCACCAGCGCGTCCAGCGCCTCGTCGAAGTCGTCGACCGCGATCAGCGCGGCCGTCAGCTCGCGCAGCAGGGCGGCGGTCTCCAGGACGCCGAGCCGCTCCACCGCCGGGTCCCACATCTCCAGGTTCACCGCTCCACTGCCCCCACCGTCCCGGCGCGCGCTCCCGCGCGGCCGACCGGCGCCGTCACCTGTTCCATCGTCTGGTCTCTCCCGACTCCTCGGACCCGGCCTACTACCCTCGCAAACCGGGGTCGAAACGGCGCAAAAGGGGGCCCCTTCCGGCACCCGAGGGCGCCGGGAAGGGGCCCGGAGCGTCAGCGCGACGCGGAGCTGAGCCGCCGCCCCACCGAGGCGATCAACCGGTCCAGCTCCGAGCCGAACGGGTTGTCGTGCACCAGGTAGGTCCAGGTCGCGCTCGGCCGCACCAGCTTCGCCTCGTCCGGCTCCCAGTCGTCCTCGAACTCGGTCTCCTCGAAGGTCTCGATCGTCCGCCGCTCGATCTCCGGGATCAGGTTGTTGAACGCCGGCACCGCCGCCCGGTGGAACTCGTCCAGCGGGTCGAGCCGGCCCAGGGCGCGCAGGTGCACGCCCTCGCGTACCTCGGACAGCTCCGCGAGGTGTTCCGTCCAGAGCCGGTCGAGGTGGTAGAGGGCGATCGAGCGGGCGACCCGGGCGAGCAGGTCCTCGTCCATCTCGCCGGCCTTCTCGGGCACCCGGTCGAGCAGCATCAGCGCCGCCACGTCGCTGGTGAGCAGCCGTTCCCGACGCTCCGCGAGGGCCTTGCGCTGCTGCTCGATGACGACGCTGTAGCGCCAGGTGTTGCGGTGGATCTCGTGGTTGACGCCCTCGGCGACCCGCTGGGCGTGCTCGACGGCGTACTCGACCTGGTCGTCGGTGACCAGGCCGTCGGCGTTCATCCGGGGCGAGGCGGGGACGGCGTCGCCGGCGTGCCGGACGACCAGGTCGTCCTCCAGGCTGACGAAGAAGACCGAGCCGCCGGGGTCGCCCTGCCGCCCGGCCCGGCCGCGCAACTGGTCGTCGACGCGCCGGCTGTCGTGCCGGCCGCTGCCGATCACGTAGAGGCCGCCCAGCTCGGCGACCCGGTCGCGGTCGGCCTGGTCGCTGCCGCCGAGCCGGATGTCCACGCCCCGGCCGGCCATCTGGGTGGAGACGGTCACCGCGCCGTACGCGCCGGCCTCGGCGATGATCGTCGCCTCCTCGTCGTCGTTCTTCGCGTTGAGCACCACGCAGGGCACCCCGGCGGCGTTCAGGCCGGCCGCCAGCCCCTCGGACTCCTTCACGTCCAGGGTGCCGACCAGCACCGGCCGCCCGCGCTCGTGGTGGCGCTTGATCTCGTCGACCAGCGCCTCCTCCTTCTCCGCCCGGGTGGCGTAGATGCGGTCCGGCTCGTCCTCGCGCACGCACGGGGTGTTCGGCGGGATCACCGCCACCTCGAGGTCGAAGAACTCCCGCAGCTGGTCGCCGACCAGCACCGCGGTCGCCGTCATGCCGCACACCTTGGGGTAGAGCGCGATGTACGCCTGCACGGCGATGGTGCCGAGCACCTCGCCCTCGGCGGTGGCGTCCAGCCCCTCCTTGGCCTCCACGGCCGCCTGGAGCCCGTCCGGCCAGCGGCGGCGCTGGGCGACCCGGCCCCGCATCTCGTCGATCAGCTCGACGGAGCCGTCGCGGACGATGTAGTCGACGTCGCGGTGCAGCAGGGCGTGCGCGTGCAGCGCCACGTTCACCGCGGACAGCTGCGCGACGTGCTCCTCGTCGTACAGGTCGATGCCGAGCTTGGCCTCGACGGCCGCCAGGCCGGCGGCGGTGAAGGCGACGCTGCGGCCGTCCTCGGCCACCGTGTAGTGCTTGCCCTTGCGCAGGCCCCGCACCTGCGCGGCGGCGGCGTGCACCGGGTCCTGCTCGCCGGCGACCGAGCCGGCGAGGACCATCGGCACCCGGGCCTCGTCGATGAGGATCGAGTCGGCCTCGTCGACGATCGCGGTGCGCAGCGGCGGCTGCACCCGGTCCTCCACGTCGGTGACGAGCTGGTCGCGCAGGTAGTCGAAGCCGGCCTCGCTGACCGAGACGTACGTGACGTCGCAGGCGTACGCGTCACGCCGCTCCTGCGGGGTGGACGCCTCGTTGACCCAGCCGACGGTCAGGCCGAGCAGGGTGTAGACCGGCTCCATCCAGAGGGCGTCGCGCCGGGCCAGGTAGTCGTTGACGGTGAGCACGTGCACCGGGCCGTTGCCCAGCCGGACGTGCCCGTAGGCGGCGATGGTCGCGGTGAGCGTCTTGCCCTCACCGGTGGCCATCTCGGCGACCTTGCCCGAGAGCAGCGCCATCGCGCCCAGCAGCTGCACGTCGTACGGCCGCTGGTCGAGGCCGCGGCGGGCGGCCTCGCGACCGATCGCGCAGATCTCCTCGTAGCCCGTGGCCTTGCCGGCGGCCTCGGTCAGCTCGGCGTCGTCGAGCGCCGACAGCTCGTCCTCGCGCGCCTCGACGGCCGGCAGCAGCTTCTCCAACGGCCCCAGGTCGACCGTCGTCCCCGGGCGCTGGAGGAACCGGCGGAACCTGGTCTTCAAGCGTTGCGACACACCCATGAGCGGCAACGGTACGCGACCGGAGCCCGCGTTGGCGGCCCGCCCGGCGCGCCGCCGCGCGGGTGTCGTCACCGGGCGGGTCGCGGGCGTGGACCGCTCAGCTCACCAGGAGCTGGTGGGTGGCCAGCTCACGGTAGAGCGGGCTGCTCCCGGTCAGCTCGTCGTGGGTGCCGGTGGCCGCCACCCGGCCGCCGTCGAGCACCACGATCTGGTCGGCGTCGACGACGGTGGAGAGGCGGTGCGCCACGATCAGCAGGGTGCGCCGGGCGGCCACCGCGTCGATGGCCCGGCGCAACGCGGCCTCGTTACGGGCGTCGAGGTTGCTGGTCGGCTCGTCGAGCAGCAGCACCGGCGGTCCGGCCAGCAGGGCGCGGGCGATCGCCAGCCGCTGCCGCTCGCCACCCGAGAGCAGCACCCCGCCCTCGCCCACCTGCACGTCCAGCCCCTCGGGGGCACGCTCGGCCAGGTGACCGAGGTTGACCTCGTCGAGCACCGCGCGCAGCCGGGCCTCGGTCGCCTCCGGCGCGCTGATCAGGAGGTTCTCCCGCAGCGTGCCGGCCAGCACGGGCGCGGACTGCTCGACGTAGCCGATCCGGGCGCGCAGCGCGTCGCGGGGCAGGTCCCGCACGTCGACCCCGTCGATGCGCAGCGCCCCCTCGGTGACCTCGTAGAAGCGCTCGACCAGCGCCAGCAGCGTCGACTTCCCGGCGCCCGACGGGCCGACCAGGGCGGTGCGGGTGCCGGCCGGCACGGTGAAGCTCACCTCGTGCAGCACCGGCGGCCCGCCGGGGTAGCCGAAGCCCACCCGGTCGAACTCGACGGACGCCGGGGCCCCGCCGGGCAGCGCCCGGGCCGGGGTGGTCGCGGGCCGGTCGGCCGCACCCTCCACCGGCACGGCGAGCATCTCCTCGATGCGCTGGAGCGCCCCCAGCCCGGTCTGCAACTGGGTGTACGCGTGCACGGCCTGTCCGAGCGGCAGGACCAGGAAGAACAGGAACATGATGAAGGCGACCAGGTCGCCGACGGTGATCGCGCCCGCCGCCACCCGCGCCCCGCCCACCCCGAGGACCAGCAGGAACGCCCCCTGGATGGTGACGCTGCTGGCCGGGCCGACGAACGCCTGCACCCGGGCCACCCGCAGGCCCGCCGCGTACGCCCGCGCGGCGCTGACGCCGATCGCGTCGGCCTCGCGCCGCTCCGCCCGGGCCGCGCGGATCGTCCGGGCGGCGGAGATGGCGCGCTCCACCGCCGAGGTCATCTCGCCGACGCGTTCCTGGGCGGCGCGGGCCAGGCCCCGCACCCGGTGGGCGAAGGCGACCGCGATGGCGATGCCGGCGGCCACCCCGAGCAGGGTCACCCCGAACAGCACCGGGTCGAGCAGGACCATCGCGCCCGCCGCGCCGAGCACCATCACGGCGCCGGTGACCACCTCGAACAGGCCGGAGGTGACCACGGCGCGCAGCAGGGTGGTGTCCGAGCCGACGCGGGAGAGCAGGTCGCCGGTGCGGCGGCGGTCGTACTCGGCGATCGGCAGCCGCAGCAGGTGGCCGGCCAGCCGCCGCCGGGTGCCCAGCACGACCCCCTCCGCCGTGCGTTGCAGCAGGTAGTCCCGCACCCCGCCGATCACCGCGGCCACCAGCACCAGGGCGACCAGCGCCGCGACCAACCCGGCCACGCCCCGGCTGCCGGAGAGCCCGTCCAGCACCGAGCGGGTGAGCAGCGGCTGTGTCAGTGAGGCTGCCGCGCCGGCCAGCGACAGCGCGCCCACCACGGCCAGGGTGCCGCGGTGGGCGCGCAGGTACGGCAGCAGGGCGGCGAGGCCGACCCGCCGGTCGTCCACGCCCCCGCCCGGACCGCCGGCGGCGGTCGGCACGGAGTCGTCGGCGGTCGTGACGGGAGCGGCTGCGGTCATGGCTGGAACGGTATCGGGCCGCGCCACCCGCCCGGGGCGACGCCCGACCTCAGACGGTCAGCACCACCTGGAGCTCCTGGCGGCGCCGCTCGGCGAGATCCGTCAGCAGGGTCGGCGCCTCCTCGAACGGCACCACCGCCGAGACGAGGTGCTTGCGGATCACGTCCCCGTACGCGCGCAGCAGGTCGATCGTCTCGGCGGAGAGGCGCTCGCGGTCCCAGGTGGGCGCGAGCCCGCGCGGCACCCGGCCGATCTGCGCGCACCGCAGCGACAGTCCGTTGTGGTGGAACTCCTCGCCGAACCGGACCGCGTCCGCGCCGGCCTGGTAGAAGGCCAGGTCGACCACCGTGCCCTGGGGGCGCAGCAGGCGCAGCGCGAGCTGCAACGCCCACGCCTGCCCCCGGCACTGGAACACCACGTCGGCGCCCCGGTCGCCGGGGCCGTGCGCCCACCGGGTCTTGAGCACCACCGCCGGGTCGTCGGCCTCCGGGTCGAGGGTCTCCAGGCCCAGCGCCTCGGCGACGGCCCGCCGCTGCGGTGTCGGGTCGAGCACCACCACCGAGGCGGCGCCGTGCCGCTTGGCGAACAGGGCGGTGAGCAGGGCCACCACTCCGCTGCCGACGACCGCGACCCGGCGGCCCCGCACCCCGTCGCCCAGCGACCGCACGTCGGCGCCGTGCAGGTCGGCGGCGGCGTGCAGCACCCCGTTGGCGCAGATCGGCCCCATGTGCGCGACGTAGACGCCGAGCAGCGGGTCGAGGTCCTCGGGCAGCGGCACGAACCGCTCGGCGACCGGGTCGGCGACCCAGCCGGTGCGGTGGCCGTACGTCATCGCGCCGACGGTGCCCACGGCGACGGCCGGCGTACGGCTCTCCACCACCCGGCCGACCTGCATGTAGCCCAGCCGGGTCACCGGGTACGGCGTGCTGGCCGCGCCCGGCTGGAAGAGCCCGAGGTCGGCGTTCCAGGTGACGTTGAGGTAGGGGTTGGTGCCCTTGACGTAGCTCAGTTCGGTGCCCGCTGAGACGCCGCTGAACAGCGTCTCCACCCGGAACGTGCCGTCGGTCAGCTCGGCGGCGTCCTGCTCGACCAGCTCCACCCGCCCCGGGCCGCTGACCACCACCACGCGGTCACGCATCGACGGTCACCCCCGTGGCGACCGGCGCGGCGGGCGCGTCCAGCCGTACGGGCCGGCCGGTGCGGGCGGAGTCGGCGACCGCGAGGGCGAGCCGCTGGGTGCCGAGGGCCTCGGCGTAGGGCACGCGGACGTCGTCGCCGACGCCCCGGACCGCGTCGACGAAGGCCCGGTCCACGGCCACCCGGGCGGCCTCGGGGTCGGCGTCGAAGCGGCGTTCGCCGTCGGCGTCGCGCACGACCAGTCCGTCCTCGCTGAGCGAGAGGGCCAGCCCGTCGGCGAGGATCTCCAGTCCGGCGCGGTGCTTCCAACCGAGCACGCAGGCGGCGGTGAGCGTGCCGACCGCACCGCCGGCGAAGCGCAGCGTCGCGGTGGTCACGGAGTCGATGTCGGCGCCGTCGACGGGCGGTGGGGTGCCGTTGCCGTACGCGGTGACCTCGGTGGCCTCGCCGACCAGGCACCGGATGAGGTCCAGCACGTGGGCGGCCTGCTCGACCACCGGGCCGCCGGAGCGGGCCTGCTGCGACCACCAGGCCACCGGGGGCACCTTGTCCCACCACGCGCCGCTGACCATCCGCACCGGACGGTCGCCGAGCAGCTCCCGGGCCTGCTGCACCACCGGCAGGTAC
This sequence comes from Micromonospora sp. NPDC047812, assembly GCF_040704175.1. Taxonomy (NCBI): domain Bacteria; kingdom Bacillati; phylum Actinomycetota; class Actinomycetes; order Micromonosporales; family Micromonosporaceae; genus Micromonospora; species Micromonospora sp. NPDC047812. Next base: position 274,437 of record NZ_JBEYRY010000004.1, read on the forward strand.
CGCCAGTGGTGCCCGACGCCGGTGAGCAGCCCCCGCCGGGCCACCAGGTCGGCGATCCGCTCGGCGGTCACCAGGTCCACGGCGACCGGCTTCTCCACGAACATCGGCACCCCGGCGGCGACGACCGCCTCCTCGGCCGGTCCGTGGGCGAACGGCGGCACGCAGACGTAGACCGCGTCCGGCCCGGCGGCCAGCAGCTCGTCGACGTCGCCGAAGGTGCGGGCCCCGTGCGCCCGCGCCAGTTCCGCCGCCGCCTCCGGCACCACGTCGGTCACCCCGAGCAGTTCCACGTCCGCGAAGCCGCCCAACACCCGGGCGTGGCGTTGCGCCACCCCGCCGGCCCCAACCAGTCCCACCCGGCACGTGCGCATGAAGAGCCCCTTCGCCACAGTTTCGCGTTCGACACTGCACTCCCCCCGCGTGGACGCAACCAAACGTTCACCAGGGCGGAACCCGGTCACGTCGCTGTCGTGATCAAGCTGTTAGGCATGCTGCGGTTAGCGCGAGCGCGGTAGTGGGAAAAACAGGGAAGGTTTCTTTCCGCCACGATCTGGGGGTGCCTGTGCGGAACACGGAAACGATGGTGTCACCGGTGGTGGAGGCGTGGGCCACCTACCGCACCACGTCGGCGGGTGACTGGCCGGCGCGGCGCCTGATCCGCGCCAAGGGCGACAGCAGGGTCAGCGTGGTCCTGCCGGCCCGCAACGAGGAGGCGACGGTCGGCGCGATCGTGTCGACGATCCGCGAGCACCTGATGGAACGGGTGGCGCTGGTCGACGAGCTGATCGTGGTGGACTCCCGGTCCACCGACCGCACCGCCAAGGTGGCCCGCGCCGCCGGCGCGGAGGTGGTCAGCCAGGACGCGATGACCCGGGGCCTGCCCCGGCTGACGGGCAAGGGCGACGCGCTGTGGGCGGGCCTGGCCGCGGCCGAGGGTGACGTCGTGGCGTTCATCGACGCCGACCTGCGCGAGTTCCGCCCGCACTTCGTGACCGGGCTGATCGGTCCCCTGCTGACCGATCCCTCGGTGGACTTCGTGAAGGGCTTCTACCACCGCCCGCTGGTCGGGGCGTCGAGCGTGGAGGCCGACGGCGGCGGGCGGGTGACGGAGCTGATGGCACGGCCGATGCTCAATCTGTTCTGGCCCGAGCTGGCGGGCTTCGTGCAACCCTTGGCCGGCGAGTACGCCGGCCGCCGGGAGGTGCTGGAGCGGGTGCCGTTCGTCTCCGGCTACGGGGTCGAGACGGCGATGCTCATCGACCTGCTCGAGCTGGTCGGGCTGGACGCGCTGGCCCAGGTGGACCTGGGCGAGCGCAAGCACCGCCACCAGGACACCGCCGCGCTGGGCCGGATGTCGGCCCAGATCATGCTCACCGCCTGGTCGCGGTTGCAGCGGCGCGGCTGGGCGGCACCGGGCGCGATGCCCGCCGCCCTGCTGACCCAGTTCCGGCGCGGCGGCTCCGACGCCCTGCCGAACCTGGACCGGGAGATCGTCGTCAGCGACGTCTCCGTCGAGGAGCGGCCGCCCCTGGCCGAGCTGCGGCACCGGATCCCCCGCCGACGGGTCGCCGCGGCGTGACCACGCGACCCCCCGTGACCGTGTACGACCGGGCGCGGACGGCCCAGGCCCCCGCCGAGGGAAGGAATCCCGCATGAGCCTCACCGTCCTGATGAACGCCGGTCCGTGGCTGTCCGTGCCGCCGCCCGGCTACGGCGGCATCGAGAACGTGATCGCGACGCTGGTGCCGGAGCTGCGCCGCCTCGGCGTCCGGGTGGTGCTCGCGTCGGTCGACAGCAGCACCCTCCCGGTCGACGAGAAGTTCTCCGTCTTCCCCGACGGGCAGTTCCACGCCCTGCAACGGCCGTACAACCAGGTCTGCGGCATCTCGCAGGCGCACCTGAACGGGGTGGTGCGCGCGCTGCACTCGCGCGACGACATCGACCTGGTGCACGACCACGTGGAGGCGGTCGGCCTGGCGACGCTCGCCGCGATGGGCCCGGACGCCCCGCCGGCCCTGCACACGCTGCACTGGGACCTCGCCAAGCACCCGGCGCTCTACGGCAACGTCGACGGCGGCGACCGGGTCCGGGTCAACGGGGTCTCCGCCTCGCAGCTGGCCCGCGCGCCCCGGGCGTTGCGCGAGCACTCGGTGGGCCACGTGCACCTGTCCACCCCGCTCGCCGTCGACGCGGACCGTCGGCCCCGGGCGGAGAAGGGCGACTACCTGATCATCCTGGGCCGGATCAACCCGGGCAAGGGTCAGGACGTGGGCGCGCGCCTCGCCCAGCGGGTGGGGGTGCCGCTGGTGCTCGCCGGGCCTGTCGGCCCGTACCACCGGCCGGAGGACCTGGCCGCGGCCGGGGACGAGGCCCGGCAGAACCCGGACGTCCGGTTCTTCTACGACGAGGTGGCGCCGCACGTCGACGGCGACCTGGTCCGCTGGGTGGGCACCGTGGCCGGGCAGGAACGCGACGACCTGCTGGCCGGCGCCCGGGCCTCGCTGTTCCCGTTGCGCTGGGAGGAGCCGGGCGGCACGGCGGTGGTCGAGTCGCTGGCCCTGGGCACGCCGGTGGTGGCCACCGCCCGGGGCTGCCTGCCCGAGCTGATCGAGCACGGCCGCACCGGCCTGCTCACCACCGACGAGGAGGAACTGGGCGACCTGCTGCTGGCCGCAAGCCTGCTGGATCCGGACGAGTGCCGACGCGAGGCCGCCGTCCGCTTCACCCCCGCGGTGATGGCCGAGAAGTACGTGGGTCTCTACGAGCGGGTCCGGCAGCTCGCCGCCGCCCCGCGCCTGCAACCGGCCTGACCGGCGATACGCGTCCCGGGGCCGGCCCGCCGTCACGGTGGGCCGGCCCCGTTCCGTGCCGGTGCCCGGATCGGGTGGATCGGGGCGATCGCCCGACGGCGGGGTTTGGCGGTGGGAGCAGCGGGAAGGCGCCATCCGCTCAGCGTTCCCGCACAGTGAGGAGACTGCGGTGACCGGTCCCATGGCGCGCTCCCGCGCCCGGCACAACCCGGCTGACGGCAGGGCTCCCGTCCGGCGGGCCGCCACCGCCGTGGCGGTGGTCTTCCTCCTGGTCGGCGTGCTCGGCTTCGTGCCGGGCATCACGAGCAACTTCGGCGACCTGCGCTTCGCCGGGCACGACTCCGAGGCCAGGTTGCTCGGCCTGTTCCAGGTCTCGGTGCTGCACAACATCGTCCACCTGCTCTTCGGGGTGGCGGGGCTGCTGCTGGCCCGCACCGTCACGGGCGCGCGGACGTACCTCGTCGGCGGCGGCGCGATCTACCTGGTGCTCTGGCTCTACGGCCTGGTGATCGACCACGACAGCGCGGCCAACTTCATTCCGGTCAACAACGCCGACAACTGGCTGCACCTGTTCCTCGGCCTGGGCATGATCGCGCTCGGCATCCTGACCACGCGGGACCGCACCCGACGATGACGCACCGTGACCGGTCGGGGCGCGACGCCCCGGCCGGTCCGTTTGACCTCCGCGCGTCCGGGTAATTCGCAGATCCCCGACGACGCGAAACGAGGACTCCCGATGCCGAGCCGGATCACCTGCGAGGTGCACGACGAGTCGCCGGTGACCGTCGTGCGCCTTCGTGGCGACCTCGACCTCGGCACGATGCGCGCGGTGCACGACGCGCTGGACGGCTGCCTCGCCAGCCAGCCCGACGCGCTCGTGGTCGACCTCACCGACGTCACCATCCGTGACCGGCTCGCCCTCTCGGTCTTCGCCGCCATCGCCCGTCGGGCGGCCGGCTGGCCGGCGGTGCCCGTCGTGCTGTGCGCCCCGCCGGGCGAGGCGGCGACCTGGCTGGCCCAGTCGACCGCCTGCCGGGTGGTGCCCGTGCGCTGCGACTGCGACGAGGCGACCCGGGTGGCGAACGCGGCGGCGGCGCCCCGGCTGCGGGCCCGGCTCGAACCGGTGGCGGAGGCCTGCCGGCGGGCGCGGGAACTGGTCACCGACGCGTGCGCCCGCTGGAACCTGCCGGAGACCGTCGGGCCGGCGTCGCTGGTGCTCAGCGAGCTGGTCGGCAACGTCGTCCGGCACGCCGGCACGCCGATGCAGGTGACGCTGACCCTGCGCCGGCCGTACCTGCACGTGGTGGTCGCCGACGGCAGCCGGACCGCGGTCCGGGCCGGCGCCGCCGACCTGCGGTCCGAGGGCGGCCGGGGGCTGATGCTCGTCCGCGAGACGGCCCAGCGGTGGGGCAGCGCCCCGGCCGGCGACGGAAAGGTCGTCTGGGCCATACTGCCCGCGAATTGACCGAATTTACCACTCTCGCCTGAATAACCGCTGTCGCCTGGTTTCATGGGATGAGGGGCGGGTAGCCGCGCCGTCCTATCTGTCGTCTGGCGGGGTGAGAGTCACATGCCCAAGCGGGTAACCACGGAACCACGCGACCGAGGACCGGCGATCCTGGCACCGGCACGCTTCGGCGGCTACCCCGGGCCGCTGCGCAAGGCGCTCCCCGGCGGCAAACTGACCCGGTTCCTGGCCACCACCGACCACAAGCAGATCGGCCTGCTCTACCTGCTGACCTCGTTCGGCTTCTTCCTGGTCGCCGGGATCCAGGCGATGCTGATGCGGGCCGAACTGGCCCGGCCCGGCATGCAGATCCTCTCCTCCGAGCAGTACAACCAGCTCTTCACCTCGCACGGCGCGGTCATGCTGCTGCTGTTCGCCACCCCGGCGGCGTTCGGGTTCGCCAACTACATCGTGCCGATCCAGATCGGCGCCCCGGACGTGTCGTTCCCCCGGCTCAACGCCCTCGCGTACTGGCTCTACCTGTTCGGCGGCCTGATGGTGATCGGCGGCTTCCTCACCCCGGGCGGATCGGCCGACTTCGGGTGGACCGCGTACTCGCCGCTGAGCAGCCAGGAGCACTCCCCCGGCGTCGGCGCCAACATGTGGGTGATCGGCCTGGTGGTCTCGGGACTGGGCACCATCCTCGGGGCGGTCAACCTCATCACGACGATCCTCACCCTGCGCGCGCCCGGCATGACCATGTTCCGGATGCCGATCTTCACCTGGAACATGCTGTTCACCAGCGTGCTGGTCATCCTGGTCTTCCCGCTGCTCGCCGCCGCGCTGCTGGCGCTCGCCGCGGACCGGCTGCTCAACGCCCACGTCTACGACCCCATGACCGCCGGCCCGATGCTCTACCAGCACCTCTTCTGGTTCTTCGGCCATCCCGAGGTCTACATCATCGCGATCCCGTTCTTCGGCATCATCACCGAGATCATCCCCGTCTTCGCCCGCAAGCCGATCTTCGGCTACACGGGCCTGGTGCTCGCCACCATCGCGATCACCGTGCTGTCGATGACCGTGTGGGCGCACCACATGTTCGCCACCGGCCAGGTGCTGCTGCCGTTCTTCAGCATCCTGAGCTACCTGATCGCGGTGCCCACCGGGGTGAAGTTCTTCAACTGGATCGGCACGATGTGGAAGGGGCAGATCACCTTCGAGACGCCGATGCTCTTCGCCATCGGCTTCCTGGTCACCTTCCTCTTCGGCGGCCTCACCGGGGTGCTGCTGGCCAGCCCGCCGGCGGACTGGCACACCCACGACACGTACTTCGTCGTCGGGCACTTCCACTACGTGCTGTTCGGCACGGTGGTCTTCGCGCTCTTCGGCGGCTTCTACTTCTGGTGGCCGAAGATGACCGGGCGGCTGCTGGACGACCGCCTCGGCAAGGCCCACTTCTGGACCATGTTCCTCGGCTTCCACGGCACCTTCCTCGTCCAGCACTGGCTGGGCAACGAGGGCATGCCCCGCCGGTACGCCGACTACCTGCCCAGCGACGGGTTCACCACCCTGAACACCATCTCCAGCATCTCCGCCTTCGTGCTCGGCGCGTCCACGCTCTTCTTCATGTGGAACGCCTGGAAGTCCTGGCGCTACGGGGCGATGGTGAACGTCGACGACCCCTGGGGCTTCGGCAACTCGCTGGAGTGGGCCACCACCTGCCCGCCGCCGCTGCGCAACTTCGACCGGATGCCCCGCATCCGCTCGGAGCGCCCCGCCTTCGACGCCAAGTACGGCCCGCTCGTCGCCGACCTCGGTCGGGACCTGCCCCAGCGCAGCACCAAGCCGCCGCAGGACTTCCGCGACGAGCTGCACCGCGAGAAGCACGTGCCCGAGGCGCCGGCCGCCGAGGGGGCGCACGGCGCGCGGGAGGCCGCCGCGTACCAGCCGGCGGCGCAGTCCGGGGCCCGGCCGGTGGACGTCCCCGAGCCGGACGACATCCGTCGGCCCAGCTTCGAGCAGACCGACGAGCCGGAGGAGACCCGCCTCGGCGCCGACCGGGAGCCGCAGGCCAACGACCGCTGGCGGCACCCGCGCGGGCCCGGCGACACCCCCGAGCGCTGAGCGGGCGTACGCGCGGAGAAGGGCCGGCACCCGCGGGGTGCCGGCCCTCTCCCATGTGGTCAGCCCTCGCGGGCCGCCGCCAGGCCCGCCGCCGTGAGCGAGCGGCGCACGGCCGGCTGGACGCGGGTCAGCCGCAGCGGGACCCCCGTGCGGGCGGCGGCCTCGCGGCCCGCCATCAGCGCGGCGATGCCGCCGGCGTCGAAGCCCCCGGCGCCCACCAGGTCGACCACCACCTCGGCGGGCTGCCCGGTCACCGCCTCCAGCATCGCCCGGCGCAGCTGGTCCGCGCCGTCCCGGTCGACCTCCCCGCCGACCTCCACGACCACCCGGTCGCCGTTGTGCCGCACCGAGATCCGGGTCTTCGCCGGCTCCGACTCGGCGGCCCCGCTCTGCCACGGCGGCGGGGCGTCGGCGAGCATCGCCTGGCGCAGCCAGGTCAGCGCCCGCGACAGCAGCCGGGAGACGTGCATCTGGGAGATGCCGAAGCGGGCGGCGATCTCCGCCTGGGTCTGGTTGCCGTAGAAGCGCATGGCCAGGATGCGCCGCTCCCGCCAGGGCAGCCGGTGCAGCAGCCCGCTGACCGTCACCCGGTCGTCGACGGACTCCAGCGCGTTGTCGGACTCGCCGACCAGGTCGCCGAACTCGGCCGAGCTCTCCCCGCCGACGGGGGCGTTCAGCGAGGCCGGGCTGTAGCCGGCGGCCGACTCCAGCGCGGCGAGGATCTCCTCCTGCGGCGTCTCCAGCCGCTCCGCCAGCTCGGCCACCGTCGGGGCCCGGGACAGCTCGCTGGTCAGCGCGGAGGTCGCCTGCCCGACCTCCAGGATCAGGTCGCGCAGCCGGCGCGGCACGTGCACGCCCCAGGTCCGGTCGCGGAAGTGCCGCTTGATCTCGCCGACGATGGTGATGGCCGCGTACGCGGTGAAGGAGCCCCGCTCCGGGTCGTACCGGTCGACGGCGTTGACCAGGCCCAGCCGGGCGACCTGCTCCAGGTCCTCCAGCGGCTCGCCCCGCCCCCGGTAACGGCGGGCCAGCCGGCCCGCGAACGGCAGGGCGAAGCGGACCAGGTCGTCACGTGCCTCCTGGCGTCGTTCGGGCGGTAGGCCCTCGATCCGGGCCGCGTACGCCAGTGCGGCCGCATCGAGGTCCTCCAGGCCCCGATCGGTCGGAGGTGGTGTGGTCGTGGTGGTCTGTCCGAACATCCGCGCCTCCCTCAGGAAGGTCCCCCGCCCGGATTCAGGAAACCGGTCGTGCGCGCGCGTGGTCGCACCACGCCCGGGCCGGAAAATGGGTCACATGACTGGGATGTCAGCGGGCGACGGCGCCACGCCGGACGGCGTGATCAGGCCGTCGCAGCCAGCGGTGTTCCCGCTCCGTAGGTACTCAATCACGGGACCCGGGGTTCGCGAGGATGTTTCGAAAGGGCCGACTCAACAGAGCAGTAACCCCTGGTGACCGCCGCCGTCGCGCAGCGCCGCGAGGGCCTCGGGGACGGTCATCGGCGGCGGCGTCGGCAGGTCGTACGGCTGCGCCCGCAGCACCTCCGTCGCCCGGCGGGTGGGCACCGAGGTGATCGGGTAGCCGCGCGCCGAGGTGCGGTCCAGCGCCCGCCGGCGGCGCCCGAAGCCGGCGACGGCCAGCCACTGCGGCAGCCCGGCCAGCGCCGGCGACCGCAGGCCGGGCGGCTCGGGGAGCACGTCCACCGAGCTGAACGGCTCGCTCCCGGCGAGCCACCACTCCACCCCCTCCACGCTGCGCCGGGTGGCGTTCTCGCACCAGTACGGCACCATGCCGGCGCGCACCACCTGCCACGGGTCGAGCAGCCGGCCGCACTCCACCACCAGCCGGTCACCGGTCTTGCCGGCCGCGCGCAGCCAACGCCGGTACAGGTCGGCGGTCGCGGCGCTGAGCGCCTCCGGCCGCGGCACGAGGACCCGGTGCAGCGGGTGGCCGTGCCCGGCGGTCCACGCCTGGACGCCGGCCTCGAAACCGGACTCCACGCCGTGTTCCGCCGGCTCGGGCGGCGCGGCGACCTCCGGCGGCTCCCAGTGCGCGCCGTCCCCGCCGGCCGAGCGGAGCACCTGGCGCAGGGCGTGGCTGTCCGGGTGGAAGTCGACCGGGTCGAGGCCGCTGCCCGGGCAGCCGACCTGGAAGCTGTGCCCCGGGGCGGAGTCGAACACCGGCCAGGTGCGGGCGTCGCGCAGCAGCAGCACCGGGGCGCCGGGCTCCAGCCGGTCGGCCAGGAACCGCGCGTACGCGGCCGGCAGGGACCGCCACCGGGCCGCCAGCGACACCGTGGCGCCGGCCAGCGCGCCCCGGCTGGCGGGGCAGTGCACCTGCCGGACGTGCAGGTCGGCGTTGCCGCCGAGCAGGCGCGCGGTGAGCGCGGCGCCGTGGTCCAGGGCGGCCTGCGGCCGGTCGACGGCGCCCTGCGCCCAGTGCACGGTCATCTCGAACCCGGCCGGCAGCCAGGGCACGCCGAGCGCCATCGCCAGGTGCGCGAGCGCGCCGTGCGGGGAGCCGATCAGGGCGCCCGGGTAGCGGCGGCGCGGGTACTGGTCGGCGAACCAGCGGGCGACCCGGCCCGCGTCGACCTCGGCGGTCTGGCCGGGGGTGAGCGCCACCCGCCCGGCCGCCCGGATCAGCGCCGCCCGGCGCACCGGCTCGGGCGCGCCGACGAACCGCGACAGCGGTCCCGGGTGTCCCGGGTGTCCGAGGTCGGCGCAGTCGGTGCCGCGCAGCGCCCGCGCGGTGGCGGCCACCAGGACCCGCGCGGCGCTGCCGGCGGCCACGACCCGGTCGCCCGCCAGCCCGGCACCGTCGGCCGTGAGCCCCTTGCGCACCTTGGGCCCCGGCTCCACCTTGCCTCGTTCGCTCACCACGCGGCCCGGCTTCCCGTCCCGATGGGGTTCAAACGGGGCATCCCCCACCGGGCGGGAGTAATCAGAAGATCCCGGGCGGGCCGCCGCCGAGCCGCCGAACCGGGCGACGCCACCGGTCAACCGTCGCGGCGGCACGCCGGTGAGCAGGGGTTTCAGTGCCACAGCAAGGGGCACTTCAGCGCCCATGCGCACCGACGACGACACTCCCGCGGCGGCCACCATCACCCCCTACCAGGACGGGCCGCTGCTGGTCCGGGGCGACTTCGCCCTGGTCACCCCCGACGGGGAGACGATCGACGCGCGGCGGGGCACGGTGGCCCTCTGCCGCTGCGGGAAGTCGGCGCTCAAGCCGTTCTGCGACGGCACCCACAAGGCCGTCAACTTCCGCGCCGGCACCACCCGCGACACCCCCTGACCACCCCGCCGTTCCCCCGCCCCTGCGCGTCGATCATGCAGTTGTGGTGGGCGGAAAGCAGCGCTGTGCGGCCTTTGCGGGGCACCACAACTGCAATCGACGGCCGTCACCGCCCCGGGGGCGGTGGCAAAGGGCGGGGCGGGGCGGGGTCAGGCTACGGCGGCGGGGAGGTCGGCGGGGCGCGGGCGGTCGCGCAGGTCGATGCGGATCGGTGCGGCGGTGGCGCGCAGGGAGGTGCGGCCGGCGGTCCAGGCGTCCAGCAGGTGCGCGGCGAAGAGCCGGTCCACCGCCAGCGCGGCGGCGGCGCCGAAGAGGACGTCGGGGGCGAGCCCCGGCTCCACCCGGACCAGTCCCCCGCACAGGTCGTGCGCGGCGATCTGCTCGTGCACCGCGTCGGCCTCCACGTGCTCGTCGTAGAAGCGGGTGGCCGGCCCGTCCAGGCCGAGGCGGCGCAGCCCGTTGCCGTAGCGGCGGTTCGGCAGCGAGGAGGTCATCTCGTACGCGGCGAGGTGCCCCAGCAGCGCCCCGCGCAGCCGCCGGTGCAGCCCGAACAGCGACATGAGGTTGTTGGTGGCCAGGGTGACCGCCGGCACGGCGTCCAGGTGGGCGGCGTAGCCGGTGTCCAGGCCCAGCTCGCCCAGGGTGACCCGGAACAGCTCGGCGTGCATCCGGTCCAGCCGCCCGTTGCCGTACTCGTCCATCTGGATCTCCACCAGGGCGGCCTTCGCCGGCCCGCCGAGGCGCGGCAGGGCCCAGCTGTGCGGGTCGGCCTCGCGCAGGTGGTAGATCGAGCGGTGGGTGACGAACTCCCGGAACTGGGCCAGCGACGCCCGGCGTTGCAGGTGGCCGGCGAGCGAGGGCCCGTCGTCGGCGGCGACCACGTCGGCCAGGGCCGCCGGCACCCCGCCGGGCAGCGCCGCCGGCAGGGGCCCGACCAGCGCGCGCACCGCCGCCTCGAAGTGGCGTTCGGCGTACGCGCGCAGCGCGAGCAGGGACGGCTGCCACTCCCAGCCCTCGTCGACGCCCCGCCAGCCGCGGTAGTGCAGCTCGTAGCAGCAGAAGAGGGTGAGCTGCAGGTCCTCGTCGGTGAGCGGGTCGGTCGGGTCGAGCCCGTCGCCGAGCCCCGCCGGGAGGTCGTGCGGCGCCCGCCGCAGCGCGTCCAGCAGCGCCGCCGAGACCGGTCCACGGGGCTGCGGCAGGGGTGCGGGACCGTACCGGCGATCCGGGGACTCGGACAAGGTGACCTCCAACGTCGTACTGCCCGTCCTCAGTGCCCGTCGGGTGGGCTGTTAAACGAGGTCGTCGACCTCCACGGCCACCCCGGCGGCGAGCATCCGGTCGCGCACCCGCCGGGCGGCGTCGCCCTCGGCGAACACCTCGCGCAGGTCCGCGAACGCGGGCTCGGGCGGCGCCAGCCGCACCGCCGGGTCCACCACCGCCTCCAGTACGCAGGGCCGGTCGGCCGCCAGCGCCTCGTCCCAGGCCGCCCCCACCAGCTCCGGGCGGTCGACCCGCACCCCGTGCAGGCCGAGCAGGCGCGCCCAGCCGGCGTACGGCACGTCGGGCCGGCGCAGCGTCGGGTCGGTGGGCGTACGGCCGCCGCCCATGCCGGAGTGGTCCCGGTTGTTGAGCACCAGCACCACCAGGCGGGGATCGCGCCACTCCCGCCAGTGGTGCGCCACGGTGATCAGCTCCGCCAGGCCGTTGAGCTGCATCGCGCCGTCGCCGAGCAGGGCGATCACGGGCTGGTCCGGGGCGGCGAGCTTGGCCGCCACGGCGTACGGCAGGGCGCAGCCCATCGAGCCGAGCGTGCCGCAGAGCTGCGCGGTGACGCCCGGGGGCAGTTCCAGGTGCCGGGCGTACCAGTACATGACCGATCCGACGTCCACCGCCACCGCCCCGCGGCGCGGGACCCGGGTGGAGAGTTCATGCAGCACGAGCTGCGGGTTCACCGGCTCGGCGGGGGCGGCGGCCCGGTCCGCCCGCTCGGCCCGCCACCGGTCCACCGAGCCCTCGACGGTCTCCCGCCACCGGGCGTTCGGCCGGTCGGGCACGCGGGCCAGCAACGCCCGCAGCGTCTCCTGGGCGTCGCCCACCAGCGGCACGTCCACCGGGTAGCGGGTGCCGATCCGACGCCCGTCGATGTCGATCTGCACCGTGCGGGCCTGCCCCGGCATCGGGAAGTAGTCCGTCCACGGGTCGTTCGTGCCGACCAGCAGCAGCGTGTCGCAGCCGCCCATCAGCTCGGCGGCGGCCGGGGTGCCGACCTCGCCGAGCACGCCGGCGTGGAAGGGCAGCCGCTCGTCGAGCACCGGCTTGCCCAGCAGCGAGGCCGCCACCCCGGCGCCGAGCCGGTCGGCGAGGGCGACGATCTCTCCGGCCGCGCCCCGGCCGCCCTGGCCGACCAGGATCGCGGTCCGCCGGCCGTTGGCGAGCAGCTGGGCCGCGGCGTCCAGGTCGGCGTCGTGCGGCAGGACCCGCGCCAGCGGCTCCCCCGGCGTCGCCGAGAGCACCCCGGCCGCGTGCGACTGCAGGTCGGGCACGGCGGCCTCCTGCAACTGGCGCGGCAGCACCACGCAGACCGGGCTGCGGGTGGCGGCGGCGGTGCGGAACGCCTGGTCGAGCAGGGCCGGCACCCCGTCGGGGTCGCGGCCGTAGCGGACGAACTGGTTGCACGCGTCGGCGAACAGCCGGCTCAGCCCGATCTCCTGGTGGGCGGCGCCGAGCGGACCCGAGACGTCCTCGCCGACGATCGCCACCACCGGCTTGCTGTCCAGCTTGGCGTCGTAGAGGCCGTTGAGCAGCTGGACGGCGCTCGGCCCCTGGGTGGCCAGGCAGACCCCGATCCCACCGGTGAACTTGGCGTGCCCGGTGGCCATGTAGGAGGCGGTCTCCTCGTGCCGGGCCGGCACGAACGCCGGGTCCCCGCCCGAGGCGTCCAACGCCTCGACCACCGGGGCGATGGCCTCCCCGGGGTAGCCGAAGACCCGTGGCACCCGCCAGGCGCGCAGTCGCTCGACCACCAGGTCGGCCACCGTACGCTCAGCCATCGCCACGCCCCGGCGTGCCGGCGTCGACGTACCGCAGCACCGCGCCGACGCCGTCGGTCAGCTCCGGCGCCTCGTCCGGGCCCAGCACGGTCAGCTCGGCGTCGGTGCCGACCAGCGCGCGCACGAGGGCGGCGTCGGCGCGGACCTTCTCCGGGTCGCGTACGGACATGGCGGCGAGCTGCCCCGGGTCGGTGGCGATCTCGGTCGGGTCCGGCCCGATCCAGAGTTCCCCGGTGGCGGACGGGTCGTCGACGATGAGCATCGTCTCGACCTGGTTGCGTTGCAGGGCGGACACCACGGCGTCCAGTCCGGCGCCGACGTCCTCCTGCATGCCGAACCGGTCCAGCACGGCGGAGATCCGCTGGTCGGCCACCTCGGCGATGGTCTGCACGGTGAGGTCGTCGAGCAGGCTCTGGTCGGCGCCGCCGCCCCGGGACCCGGCGTCGGTGCGCACCATCAGGTCCTGCCAGCGTTCCGGCATCTGGGCGGCGATCACGCCGGTGGCGCGCACGTCGCCGGCGACCACCACCACCTCTGCGCCGACCTTCTCGGCCAGCTCCACGGTGGCCGCGGTGACGTCGCCCGCGTTGTGGTGCCAGGCCTCCATCGCGGCCCGCTGGTGGTGCGACTGCGACCAGCCGCCGGGCTGCACCCGACGCAGCTGGAAGTCCTCCCGGCCGGTCACGTGGGCGCGGCGCGGCACGCCGCCGGCGCTGATCGCCATGGCGTCGGCGCCGGTGCGGTCGGCCAGCACCCGCACCCACGCCACCTGCTCGCCGCGCTGCGCCAGCATGGGCATCACGTGCGGCAACGAGGTGTACGCGGCCAGGTCCCGCAGCGGCGGGGCGGAGAGGTACTCCGACAGCACCACCCGGCCCCGGGCCCCGAAGACCGCCAGGCCGTAGTCGCCCGGCATCGGGTCGTGTCCCCGCACGACGCGTTCGACGGCGTCGATGGTGTCCACGTCGGCGCGCTGCTGTTGCAGTTGTTGACGCAGGGCCCGCCAGCGCAGATCGAGCGCCGGGTGGGCGTCCTCGGTGTTGGCGGACGCGTCCAGGTACACCGAGACCCACGGTCCCGGCCGGTCGTAGAGCGGGCGCAGGAAGGACAGCTGCATGCTCGACCCCTTTCCAGCTCGGCCCCCCGCTTACCCGCGCCGCTGCGGTTGTCACCTGGCCGCCGCGAGCGCGTGACCGCATTTCATTCATGTCGTTCAACCCGGACGACCGATACCATGAGTGAACGCAACCGGACTCTGGGTGGTGGAAATGGACAGCGACCTGCACATCCGGCGGATCGTCCACCCGACCGACCGGATCGTGACGGGGCGGATCGTCCGGCTGATGGACGGTTACCCGCGCGAGGTGCGCATCGGCCAGCCGGTGCTGGTGGCGGTGCTCGCGGCGGCCGGGGTGGCCGGGCTGCTGATGGCGCTGGCCCGATCCCTGTTCTCCGCCGGCTCCGGCGCCGCCCGTCGGCGGTTCAAGGACCTGAAGAAGGGCCCGGAATACCTGGTGACCCCGGTGCGGCTGCGCGACACGGCCGGGCGGCTCTGCGAGGTCGAGCTGCACGGGCACCTGCCGCAGAGCGCCCTGCACCCCGCCGACCACGTGCAGCTCACACTGCGGCGGCAGGGCGACCCGGACCTGCCGCCGAAGATCGAGCGGATCGTGAACCTGACGACGGGCCAGCTGCTCACCCCGCGCACCGCCACCCTGTGGTCGCACCTCGGGCCGCCGCTGCTGCTCCAGGCGGTGCTGGGCGCGCTGCTGGTCGCCGCCGTGGTGGCCTGGTCCGCGCTGACCTGACGGCAGGCACGGTTTCCGCCGGCGCGCCGGCGGGCACCGTCGCGAGCATGTTCGAGGGATTCACGCTGGAGCGCATCGACGTCGGCGAGGTCCGGCTGCGGGTACGACACGGCGGTTCGGGCCCACCCGTGGTGCTGCTGCACGGGCATCCGCGCACCCACGCGACCTGGCACCGGGTCGCGCCGCTGCTGGCCCGCGAGCACACGGTCATCTGCCCGGACCTGCGCGGCTACGGCGGCTCGTCGAAGCCGCCGAGCGACCCCGGGCACACCGCGTACGCCAAGCGGGCGATGGCCCGCGACGTGGTCGGCCTGCTCGACGCGCTCGGACACGACCGCGCGGCGGTGGTCGGGCACGACCGGGGCTGCTACGTGGCGATGCGCACGGCGCTGGACCACCCGGAGCGGGTCAGCCGGCTGGGCGTGCTCGACGGGGTGCCGATCGGCGAGGCCCTGGCGCGCGCGGACGCGAAGTTCGCGGCCCGCTGGTGGCACTGGTTCTTCCTCGGCCAGTCGGACAAGCCGGCGGAGCGGGTGATCACCGCCGATCCGGACGCCTGGTACGGCGGGTCGCCGGCGAGCATGGGCGAGGAGGCGTACGCCGACTACCGTCGGGCCATCCACGACCCGGCGACGGTGCACGCGATGTGCGAGGACTACCGGGCCGGGCTCGGCCCGGACCGGGCGGCCGACGACGCCGACCGGGCCGCCGGGCGGCGGATCGCCTGCCCGGTGCTGTTCTGCTGGTCGGAGCGCGACGACATGGTCGAGCTGTACGGCGACCCGGCGGCCATCTGGCGGGACTGGGCCGACGACGTGCGGGTGGCCTCGGTCGACTCGGGCCACCACATGGCCGAGGAGGCCCCGGAGCAGCTCGCCGCCGTGCTGGCCGACTTCCTCGCGGGCTGACCGCGCGGCTGCCGGCCGACGCCCCGGCGTGCGGGCGCAGCCGGTCAGCCGACGGGGGTCAGCGGCCGGTCCGGCTCGCCCGCGGCGCGCAGCATCCCGCGCCGGGCGGCCCAGCGCTCGAAGACCAGGGTGGCGAACGGCGGTACGGCGCAGGCCAGGGCCACGAGGGTGGGCCAGAGCCGCCACCGGTGCAGCCGGGCCACCGCGAGGACCAGCAGGCCGTACGCGACGAAGAGCGCGCCGTGGATCGGGCCGAAGATCTTCACGCCGATCTCGTTGCCCGGGGGGCCGTACTTGACCGCCATGCCGATCAGCAGGGCCAGCCAGGAGCAGGCCTCGGCGATCGCCGCCGCCACGAAGAGCCTGGTGATCTTCTCGCGCATCGTCACTCCCCCACCGGTTGCCGCACATGCTAGCCACCCCGCCGGCCCGTTCGGTCGCACGAGCGGTGGAGGCGACGGGGATCACGCGGGCCCGAGGTGGGTACGTACAAGAAGCTTCGGGTCTTCCCCGGCCCGCTCCGGACGTGCGAGGTTAGGGGAACCAACGGTGACAGGGCGGTGACCATGGGCGAGGACGTCGGCGTACGGACCTTCAGTCGCGAGGACCGGGCCCGCTATCGCGAGAAGGTGCGGCGGTGCCTGGACGTCTTCGCCGAGATGCTCCGGGAGTCCCGGTTCGACGTCGAACGGCCGATGACCGGGCTGGAGATCGAGCTGAACCTGGTCGACGACGACTCGATGCCGACCATGCGCAACGCCGACGTGCTGGCCGCCATCGCCGACCCGAGCTTCCAGACGGAGCTGGGCCAGTTCAACGTCGAGATCAACGTGGCGCCGCGTCGGCTGGCCGGCACCGGCACCCTGGAGTTCGAGGAGACCGTACGGGCCAGCCTCAACGCCGCCGAGACCAGGGCGCGCGACGTCGGCGCGCACATGATGATGATCGGCATCCTGCCGACGCTGCGGCCGGAGCACCTGACCGCCGAGACGCTGTCGGCCAACCCGCGCTACGCGCTGCTCAACGAGCAGATCTTCGCCGCCCGCGGCGAGGACCTCCGGATCGCGATCAACGGCGTGGAGCGGCTCGCGGTCACCGCCGACACCATCACCCCGGAGGCGGCCTGCACGAGCACCCAGTTCCACCTCCAGGTCAGCCCGGCCCAGTTCGCCGACTACTGGAACGCCGCGCAGGTGATCGCCGGCATCCAGGTGGCCCTGGGGGCGAACTCGCCGCTGCTCTTCGGCCGGGAGTTGTGGCGGGAGACCCGCATCCCGCTGTTCCAGCAGGCGACCGACACCCGGCCGGAGGAGATCAAGGCCCAGGGCGTACGTCCCCGGGTGTGGTTCGGCGAGCGTTGGATCACCACGGTGTTCGACCTGTTCGAGGAGAACGTGCGCTACTTCCCGGCGCTGCTGCCCGTCTGCGACGCGGAGGACCCGGCCGAGGCCCTGGCCCGGGGGGACGTGCCGAAGCTCGCCGAGCTGCGGCTGCACAACGGCACCGTCTACCGCTGGAACCGCCCCGTGTACGACGTGCTGAAGGGCCGTCCGCACCTGCGGGTGGAGAACCGCGTGCTGCCGGCCGGGCCGACGGTGCTCGACACCGTGGCCAACGGCGCCTTCTACTTCGGTCTCGTCCGGGCGCTCGCCGAGGCCGACCGGCCGCTGTGGTCGCAGATGTCGTTCAGCGCGGCAGAGGAGAACTTCAACGCCTGCGCCCGGCACGGCATCGACGCCCAGGTCTTCTGGCCCGGCCTCGGTTACCTCCCGGTCACCGAGCTGGTGCTGCGCCGGCTGCTGCCGCTGGCCCACCACGGGCTGGACCGGTGGGGAGTGGACCCGGGCGAGCGGGACCGGCTGCTCGGCATCATCGAGCAACGGTGCCTGACCGGGCGCAACGGGGCGAGCTGGCAGGTGGAGACCCTGCACCGGCTGGAGTCCGCCGACCACCTCGACCGGCCGGAGGCGCTGCGCGAGGTGGTGCGGCACTACGTGACGCTGATGCACAGCAACCGGCCGGTCCACGAGTGGCCGATCCCCTGACCCCACCCACCGCACCCCCGCCCCTGCCCCACGCCCGCCCCGCGTCCCAGACCCGCGCGAGGGCGAGACGGGGCAGGCGGGGACGGGGCAGGGCGGGCGGGGATCGCGGGCGTCGAGGCAGTGGTTAGGGTGGCACCCGTGCCGACCGACGACGCGACGATCGACGCCGCCCTCGCCCGCATCCTTCCCCTGCGGGAGCGGCTGCCCTATCCCGGCGTCTGGCTTCCGTCCCCCCGCGCGGAGGCGGCAGTGGTCGTCCTCGCCGAGGACGACGGGCTGTCCCGCCTCGTCGTGGATCCCGCCACGGGCATGGTCGCCCTGGTGGACGACGACGGGTCCGAGCCGGTGAACGCGACAATGGACGCGTTCGCCGCCTGCGCGGAGGCGTTCGTGCAGGCGCAGGCGGTCGCCGCTGCGCTGCCCGGGGACACCGACGACGAACTCGAGGCGGTCGGCGAGCGGCTCACCGCCCGCTTCCGCGAGATCGACGCCGTCTCGGTGGCGCACGAGAACCGCTTCTGGTCGCTGGCCGCCGAGGAACTCGGCTACGGGATGATCTGACCCGACGCCGCGGGTCTCACCCGGCCGCCATCGGTGGGCCCGTACCGTCCGCGCTCAGCGATTCCTCCACGGGTGCGGCGGCGGAATCGTCGTCGAGCACGACCCCGGCGTGGAACACGACACCGCCGAGGACGTCCCGAGCCCCGCGCCAACGGTCAAGCCGCGCCCCGGCGAAGCTGGCGTCGCCGTGGAACGAGGCGCGCCCCTCCGATCCGCCGAGCCGGAAGGCGGCCCCGTCGAAGGTGCTGTCGTCGAAGCGGGTGACACCGTGGAACTGGGCACCGGTGAAGTCCGCGTGACCGATGCGGCAGCCGCTGAGGTCGAGGTCGAGCAGCGTCGCGCCGCAGAGCGACAGGTGGGCGTCCGGCCAGTGCCGTGGCCCCGGCCCGTCGGGGGTGGCGGGCAGCGGGCGCAGCCGCTCGGCGAGCAACCGCTGGGCGTCTCGCCGCAACTGCACCTCTCCGGCCCGGGCCGGGGTCAGGGTGCCGGTCACGTCGAACGCCAGCGGCACCCGCAGGTACGCGCACACGGTGTCGATCACCCGCTGGCGCAGCTCCAGCCTCGCGTCACCGAGTTCGCCGAGGGCCCGCAGTCCCGCACGGCGGACCTCGGGATCCGGATCGGCGAGCTGGCGAGCGTACGGCGCGACGGAGCGGTCCGGTGCCAGTCGGCTCGTGCCGTCCGGCCCGGGCTGCAGCGCCCAGCCGAGGGGCCAGCACACCGGCTCGTCCTCGGCCGCGCCGGTCCACCGGGCACCCGCGAGGTCCACGGCGGTCTGGTCGAGGTGCACAGGCCCGCCGAACCGGGCGTCGCGGAACGTCGCGTCGGCACCGAACCGCGCCTTCCAGAACCAGGCGGGACCGTCGAAGCAGGCCTGCCGGAACGACGCCACCCCGACGAAGCGGGCCCCGTCCCCGCCCTCCTCCCAGCTCTGGTAGTCGCCCATGAGCACCGCGACCGGCCAGTCCGGGTCGTCCTCATTCGGTTCGTCCCACGGCGCGGGATCGACCTCCTCGATCGCGTCCCAGGCCGGGTCGTCCTCCCACAGCTCCTCCTCGCCGCGCCCGAACCAGGCCAGGCCGGCGAAGCCGACCCGCTCGAAGGTCGCCGGGCCCCGGAAACGGGTGCGCCCGAACACGGCGTCGGCGGCGAACCGGGTGCCGTCGAAGCTGGCCGCGCCGTGGAAGACCGCGCGGGCGAAGACCGCGTCGCCAACGAACCGCGCGTCGACGAACGATGTCGGCCCGAAGAACCGGGTGTCGGTGAAGCGAGCCCCGGCCAGTACGCGGCCAGCGAGGTCGACATCCACGAGGGTCGCCCCGGACAGGTCCACCGAGACGTCCGGCCACGACGACATCGCGCCCTCGTCCGCCCCGTCGGCGGGACGCAGCAGCCCCGCGAGCGCCCGCAGCACGGTCCGTCGCGCCTCTGCGTCCGCGCCATCGGAGGCGGGCGGTGTACGCAGGTAGGCGCAAATCGCGTCGGCCGTCTTCTGGCGCAGCGCGGGACCGGCCGAGCCGAGTTCCGCCAACCGCCGCAGGGCGCCCTCGCGCTGCGCGCCCGCCGCCGCCGTCAGCTGCCGGACGGCGACCCGGCACGCCTCGGCGCCCGCCTCCTCCACGGTCACGTGACCCTCCAGACCCGGTGCGGCGGCCGGCCCGCCGTCATTCGCCGCCAGTCGGCCCCAGCGTGCCGCCGCAGGATAGCCGGTGGGTGGCGACATCCCGCGCTGGCGTGACGCGGGAGGCTGCCCCGACCGGGGAGGCTGCCCGCGCCGTGGAGGCTGCCCGCGCACCCGGGAGGTTGCCTGTGAACCTGGCAGCCGCAGCGGCACGCCTCCGGGCTGTCATGGAGACGGTCGATCGACCGGTCTCGGAGTTGACGACACGCTGAACCGGCCGAAGCGGACGGGCAGATTGCGCACGCTGGAAGAAACGGGCCAACGACGGCCATCCCATGATGAAGCACGGACATCGACGCACGTAGCTCGATCGCCTTCCGGCGCAGCCGCCCGGATGGCCGTGCGGTTGGCCGACCACACGGCGACCCGGGCGGTCTCGTCCGCGTCGACCGGTCCCCACCGGTGCCGGTCGCGGAGGCCGTCGCCAGCGTCGACGCGGCACCCCGGTCCCTCCCCGGCGGTCCGTCCCCCATCCAGAGGAGCGCATGTGACGCAGACCCAGAGGTCCCCCCAGCGACCCGACGCGCCCGTCCGGCTCGGCCCCGACACCGCGCGGAGCGGGACGTCCGCGTTCGTCAACGGGCACTTTCCCCGGCGGCGAGGGCTGATCGTCCTCCTCAGCGTCCTCGGTGGGTTCCTGCTGACCGTCATCTGGTCGGCGGAGTTCGTGGACCGGACCATCGGCGACAACGTCGCCAACACGCTGCTCGGCCACGACGCCAAGGAGACGCCCATCCAGGGCATCGCGGCCGGCATCATGTTCGCCTTCGTCTCCGGCATCGCGGGCACGTTCACCGCCTGCAACATCGCCGCGTTCGGCGCCCTGGCCCCGCTGACCGGCACCACGGGCGGCAGGTTCAGCCGGATCGTCGCGCCGCTGAAGCCGCTCGGCTGGATGTCGGTGGGCATGGTGGCGGTGTCGGCCGCCTACGGCGCGGTCGTCGGCCTGGTCGGCACGTCGATGCCGCAGTTCTCCACCGCGCCCAACGCCCCCGGCGGACTGTCGCCGAGGAGCATCCAGTCCATGGTGGTCTTCGGCGTGATCGGGCTCATCATGATCTATCTCGGTCTGGCCGCGCTGGGCGTCGTGCCGGACCCGTTCGCCCGGATCGCCCGACGGTTCCCCAACGCACCGATGGTCTTCATGGGCGCGCTGATCGCCGGCTTCCTGATCGGCCGGCCCTTCGCGTTGTTCCGGCAGATGTTCCGCGACGCCGCCGAGAGCGGCAACCCGCTCTACGGCGCGGCGGCGTTCACGCTGCAGTCCCTCGGCAACATCGTCATCATGGCGGTGCTGTTCCTGCTGCTGGCCTGGCTCGCCGGTTCCCGCCTGCAACGCTGGTTCAGCGCCCGGCCGAGCCGCCTGGCGGTCCTGACCGCGGTCGCGTTCATCGTGGCCGGCGCCTTCACGTTCCTCTACTGGGACGTGCGGCTGCTCGCCCGCCGCGAGATCATCCCCTGGTACCCGACGGCCCCCTGGGCCTGAGCCGCCCCTGACCAGGTCCGGGGACGGCGGCGCCCCGCCGTCCCCGGACCCGAGCCGGCCTCCGGGCCCACCGCTTCCGGCTCAGACCTTGAGGACGACCTTGGTGCACTCGTCCTGCTTCTTCTGGAAGATCTTGTAGCCCTTGGCCGCGTCCTTGAGCCGCATGCGGTGGCTGATGATGAAGCTGGGGTCGATGTCGCCGCGCTGGATGCGGTTGAGCAGCGGACGGGTGTAGCGCTGGACGTGACACTGACCGGTACGCATGATCAACGACCGGTTCATGAACGCGCCCATCGGGAACTTGTCGACGAATCCCCCGTACGCGCCGACCACCGAGACGACGCCGCCGCTGCGACAGGCGAGGATGGCCTGGCGCAGCGCGAACGGCCGTTCCGTCTCGACCCGGGCGGCCTGCTTGGCCCGGTCGTACGCGTAGACGGCGGTGTTGCCGTGGTGCCCCTCCAGGCCGACGGCGTCGATGCAGGCGTCGGGCCCCCGGCCGGCGGTCATCGCGTTCAGCGCGTCGAGCACGTCGGTGTCGTCGTAGTTGATGGTCTCCGCGCCGGTGTGCTCCTCGGCGAGCCGCAGCCGGTACGGGTACCGGTCGATGACGATCACCCGTTCCGCGCCGAGCATCCGGGCGCTGGCGGCGGCGAGCAGCCCCACCGGGCCGGCTCCCCACACGGCGATCACGTCGCCCGGCTTGATGTCGCACATCTCCGCGCCCATGAAGCCGGTGGGCAGCACGTCGGCGAGCATCACGGCCTGGTCGTCGGGCACCTCGTCGGGAACCTTGATCGGGCCGACGTCGGCGAACGGCACCCGGGCGTACTCGGCCTGGCCGCCGGCGTAGCCGCCGAGCAGGTGGGAGTAGCCGAAGATGCCGGCCGGCGAGTGCCCCATGATCTTCTCGGCCACCCCGGCGTTGGGGTTGGAGTTCTCGCAGACCGAGAAGAGCCCGCGCTGACAGGAGGAGCAGTGCCCGCAGGCGATCGGGAACGGCACCACCACCCGGTCGCCGGGGCGCAGGTTGCGTACCTGCGGGCCGACCTCCACCACCTCGCCCATGAACTCGTGGCCGAGGATGTCGCCCTTGCGCATGGCGGGGATGTAGCCGTGGTAGAGGTGCAGGTCGGAACCGCAGATGGCGGTCGTGGTGATCCGCACGATCGCGTCGCGCGCGTTCATGATGGTCGGGTCGGGCACGTCGACGACCTTGACGCTGTCCTTGCCCATCCAGGCGGTGGCCTTCATCGTTCGTCCTCTCGGGTGGCCGGCGGTCAGCGGCGGGCGATGGGCAGCGGCTGGGCGGGACGTTGCATGACCTGCTGGCGTACGGAGATGCCGTCCGGGCTGCCCTCGGAGCGGACCACCTCGCCGGTCTCCACGACCTGCTTGAAGCGGCGCAGGTCGTCGCGGACCTGCTGCTCGGGTTCCTCGCCGAAGAGCTTCGCCACGGCCCGGCCCAGCGCGCCGGCCGGCGGGGCGTAGCGCAGCCGCACCCGGACCTCGGTCCCGCGGTCGCCCGGCGCGGGCACGAACCGGACCCGGCCCGCGTTGGGCACGCGGGTGCCGGGCAGCGACCGCCAGGCGAGCGACCGGTTCGGCTGGTCGTCGACGATCTCCGCGTCCCACTCGACCCGGCGGCCGGCCGGGCCGCGCGCGGTCCAGTGCGACCGGCGCAGGTCGTCGGCGCGTACCGACTCCAGGTGGGACATGAACCGGGGCAGGTTCTCCAGGTCACGCCAGAACCGGTACGCCTCGGCCGGGGACCGGTTCACGGTCACCGCGACCTCCATGTCGATGACCCGTCGGCGCGCGGCCCGGGCCCGTCCGGCACGCACGGCGGCGACCAGGTCGACGGCGGCGATGCCGGCGACGGCGGCGGTGGTGAGGCCGAGCCGCCGACGCCGCTCGCCGCACCGGTCCACCCAGGCCCGCCCGAGCAGGGTGAGGTCCAGCGCGTCGCCGGCCACCCGGGTCCACGCCCAGCCGGCTGGCCGGCGGCCACCGAGCAGGCCCGCCGCGTGGACCAGCTCGCGGGCGCCCACGGCCATGATCACCCCGCCCGCGGCGGGTGAGTCGTCCACGCCGGTCAGCCGGGCCACCGCGCGCGGCGCGAGCAGGCTGCCGGCCCCGAGGGCGAGGCTGACCGCGCCCAGCAGCCGGGGCAGCCCGGCGCCCTGCCCGCGTCGTCCCCGCTGATCCAGCATCATCGGATCGGTCTCGTCCACGTCGCACCACCGTCAGATCGTCCTGACCCGCCCCCGGTCGGCCCGGCGGCGGGAAGCCGCCACGCCTGACGCTATGCCCGAGAATCGCCTAACGAACCCCGAATCGGCACACAACCCGCCCCCGTCATCGCCGGGTCCGCGCCTACCGGTACGACGGCGCCGACGAGCACCGGCTGGGCGCGGGCGGTGCGCGCGCCGCCCGCGATTGAGGGGTATGGCGGTTGATCAATGGCTTATAGCGTGAGTGCCCCATCACCCACCCCAGGAGGGAAGTGATCATGCCCACGGTCACCGTTCGCGTCCTCGGTGCCCTCAGTGCGAGCGTGCTGAGTGCGACTCTCGGCGTCCTGGCGGTCGCCGCGCCCGCCCAGGCCGCCTCCCGCGACGGAGCGTGCAACACCGGCGAGTTCTGTTACTACTACAACAGCGACCACGCGGGCTCAATCTCGGATCACGCCGGCTCGCTGGCCGACTACGGCTCGACCCAGCCGGGCTGCTACGAGTTCAAGGGTGCCGGCGGCGGCAAGGGCCAGTGCATCAAGAACAACGCCGCTTCGGCGTGGAACCGCACCGGCAAGACGGTGCGCGTCTACTACAACACCGGCTACAACGGTTCCCACGCGTACCAGGACTTCGCGCCCGGGGCGAAGAAGAACCTCAACTCCACGCTGAAGAACAACAACGCCTCCCACCAGCTGATCTCCGCCGGGTCCAGCTATCCGGCCAGGGACGACTACCCCTACAAGGGTCAGACCTCCGGCATCGATCCCTGGAACTTCTACAAGGGACAGTGCACCAGCTTCGCGACCTGGGCGGTGCGCAGCCGGGTCGGCGTCGCCTTCCACAACCAGTACAAGGGCCAGGCGCGCTGGGGCAACGCCAAGGAGTGGGTCGCCGCCGCCGGACGCGCCGGCGTGCCGGTGTACAACAGCCCGAAGGCCGGTGACGTCGCGGTCCGCCTGGGCGGCACCTACGGTCACGTCGCGTTCGTGACCCGGGTGAACGCGAACGGCACGTTCGAGATCGACGAGTACAACTACGTATCCGCCGACAGGTACAGCCACCGGACGGTGTCGGTGGGGACCGCCAACAACCAGTTCTCCAAGTTCATCCGGTTCAAGTGACTCCGTATCCCGAAGGGGAGCCTTCCCGCCGGTGACGGAGCACCACCACGCGCAGAGCCCCGGCCGGTGGCCGGGGCTCTGCCGTCACGTGCCTTACGCCGGGGAGAGACCCTCCGCGAAGTCGTAGAGGCTCTTGATGTCGTCGTCGAAGTACGGGCCGTCGAACTGGCCGTTGCCCGGGTTGTCGCCGTGACTCACGACGCTGTTGATGAACCCGAGGCCGTTCTGGTCGTTGTACTCCTGCAACCACGGTCCGCCGCTGGAACCGTAGGTCATGTTGCACCACATCCGGATCTGCTGGCTGCCGGCGTGCCAGGTGCCGCTCTGGCAGAAGTACTGGCTCTCGCCGCCGCCGAGGTTGGACGGGTAGCCGAGGGCGGTCATCAGGGAGATGTTGTAGCCCCAGTTCCAGCGCATGCCGTGGCCGCCGACGGTCTCCACGACCTTCAGGCCCCAGTTACCGCCGTTGTGCATGATGGCGATGGCCATGTCCTCGTCGTAGCTGCTGCTGTTGATCCACGCGGTGCGGGCAGCGAGCTGGTACGCCACGAACGTGCCGAACGGCCGCGCGCCGTCGCGGTACCGCGGCACGAACTGCCAGTTGCTGTACCACTGCCCGCCGGCGCCCTGGTGCACGCAGTGCCCGGCGGTCATGACCAGTCGCGCCTTGCCGCTGGCGACCGCGCTCGCGGAGCAGGAGGCGCCGCCGCCGTTGGGGGTGGTGAAGTAGACCTTGCCGACGACCGCCGACTCGTTGAGCTGGATGCCGACGTCGGCGCCGCTGGCGACGCTCGGTCGCACCGGCGCGACCGAGCCCGCCGGCCCGTCGGGCTTCGGCGCCCGGGTCGTCGACTCGGTGGCCTTCGGCGACTTCGCGAGGTCGAGGTCGACGGCGCTCGCCATCCGCTCCGGCGTCCAGAACCTGGTGACCTCCTGGGCGATCGCCTCGTTGGTGATCGCACGACCGTCACTGGTGCGGGCGACGCTGGTGGTGTTGCCGTTCTTCTCGACCGGGGTCGGCTTCGCCTGGGCCACCGCCGGAGCGGTCAGCACCAGCGCGAGCGCCAGGCTGGCCGATGCCGACCAGCGTAGGGTTGATCTCAACAGTTGCCCCCTTTTCCGGGTACTCCTTTGTGGACCAGCGAAACGTAGCGATCGAAGAGGTTTGATCGCAACGTAATGGAATGACAAGTAGTTGACATTGACTTTTCGGCGACCGAAAAGG
The DNA here is from genome assembly GCF_040704175.1 of Micromonospora sp. NPDC047812. Lineage (NCBI taxonomy): Bacteria > Bacillati > Actinomycetota > Actinomycetes > Micromonosporales > Micromonosporaceae > Micromonospora > Micromonospora sp. NPDC047812. The sequence goes on from NZ_JBEYRY010000004.1 coordinate 300,234, forward strand.
TCCGCCGCCGGCGACCCAACAAAGCGCGCCACCTGGAACAGAAGCCTCGAAATAGACTCGCAAATCCCATCGCCGCGAATTCGCACTCTCGATTTGAGGACGCTCGCCGCTGTCAACGGATGGGAATTGCGATTGAATCCCGTCAGTGCGACAGCGGCCGTTCGGGATCACGACTGGAGTTCGAGGTTCAGTCGGCGGTACATCTGGCGCCGATCGCACGGCCGAGGTCGGCGAGCGTGCGCTTGTCGCCCGGTCGGCGCGCAGGAGGGCGCACACGGCGCGCAGCAGGGGCGGTGGGCGTGGGGACGTGCAGCGGCTGCTGAGGAGCGGCGCGTAGTTGATCGAGCAGCACGGCGCGCAGTCGGTCGCCCGAGCACTTTCGCACGCGGCAATCTCGCTCGCCCGGGCAGGGGCGGGCGCGGAAGGGCTGACGCGCATAAGGTCGGCTCGACCGGCAGCCTTCGCGAGGACAGGACTGGACAGCACATGGACCAAGGCACCCGCAACGAGGTGCTCGGCCGCCTGGCTGAGGCGGTCGGGTCCATCACCGTCGCACACCCGACGCGGGTTGCCGTCGACGGGCCGCCCGCCGCCGGCAAGACCACCCTCGCCGACGAACTGGCCGTCATCCTGCGCGACCAGGGCCGCGACGTCATCCGCGCGTCGATCGACGATTTCCTCTTCCCCCGGGCACAGCGCTATCCACGCGGCGAGTACTCGGCCGAAGGCTGCTACTTCGACGCCCACGACTACGACGCGCTGAACCGGGTCCTGCTCGATCCGCTCGGCCCGGGCGGGGATCGACGCTTTCAACACGCGGTCTACGACCGCACGGCGGATGCTGCGCTGTCCCCGCCGGTCACCACTGCCGCCGTCGACGCCGTACTGGTCTTCGACGGCGTCTTCCTCATGCGTCCGGAGCTGATCGACAGGTGGGACCTGCGCGTCTTCGTGTCGACCGCGCCTGAGAAGACCGTGGACCGTGCCGTGACCCGAGAGCGCCGGGCGTCGTCCCGGGCTGAAATCGAACGGCGCTGGCGCGAGCGTTACCTCCCCTCCCAGCAGTTGTACTTCGCTACGGTCCGCCCGACCGATCACGCCGACATCGTCGTGCACAACGACGAGCCTCAGAGGCCGATCTGGGAGACTCGAAGACGCTGACCGCACCCGATTCGGCAAAGGCGCGAGCGCTGGCTACGTCCCCCGGAGGCCATGTAGGGTCGCCAGGATGTAGTTAGGGTGCCGGTCGAGGTCCTTACGGGCGCGGTCGTAGCGCATGGTGGTGCGCGGATCGGCGTGACGGGCGGCGATCCGCACGTCACGCAGGCTGACGCCGGCGTCGAACATCGTCGTCACGAACCTGTGCCGCAGCGGATGTGGGTACATCCTCGGCATCCGGATCCCCGCCGTGGGGGCCAGGTGCTTGAGCCGGAGGGTGGCGGCATGCCGGTCCATCCGAACACCGAGGTATTGCGCAGGATCGGCCCGCGGCAGAAGCGTGCATCTATCTCCCACATCGGCCGCAGGATGATCGTGGTGATCAGCGTGCTCGCATTCGTCTCAACACTCCGGCCCTCGACTCAACCACGGCGTCTGGCACCGCACGAGTCCGGGGAACGTCGCGCTACCCTCCCCAGCATGACGCGTTACCTTGTCGTGCCCGGTCGAGGCGTTCCATTCCCCGACCATTGGTCGCGCAGTTGGGTCAGGGATCACCCGAAGTACCAGTGGGCGCCCGAACCGCCCGGGCCACCGTACGTCGCCGCCGAACGGGTCGCCGCGCTGCACGCTGCCATAAGCGCCGACGATGAGCCGGCGATCCTCGTGGCGCACAGTGCGGGATGCCTGACCGTCGCCGTCTGGGCCAGCCAGCACGTCGGTCCCGTCCGTGCCGCCCTGCTGGTCACGCCACCGTACCTGGATCCGGACTGGACTCCCGACCCTCACGAGACCGTCGATGTCTTCATCGGCCACGTGCCACGCGAGCCACTGCCCTTTCGCTCGATCCTGGTCGCCAGTCACAACGACCCAATTACCACGTTCGAGCAATTCGAAGCGTACGCACGAGACTGGGGCTCGGAACTGTTCGACGCGGGCGCAGTCGGGCACCTGGACTCCAAGACCGGGTTCGGCGCGTGGCCTGACGGCGAGCGCCTGGTCCGATCATTGGCCCAGCCCGCACAGGTGACGTTGGAGTACCAGGCCACCGCGTGATCCCGAGGCGCTGGCGGTCAACACGGAGTTCGAAGGCCACCCGCTAGAGCGCGTCAAGATCACGATCAGTCTCGCTGAGTTCTAGCACCTGATCGAGCGCGCGTTCACACGGTCCCTCGGTGCGAGCCTGGCGTGCCTGAGAAGTTGTTCGACCACCCAGGCTTGTCGGTGCCCGGGAAGGCAACCACAGCGTGAGTCAAGATGTACTCAACGGCGCCACCGGCCAACTGACGGGAACTGCTGACCGCCGGCCCGGCACCCCACCGCCGTACGCGCTCCGGTCGACTGACCGCCGGCCACCGGCGCCCGTCTGTGACCGTGCGGACAGCCGGAAACCGCGTTTCTCCGGTTGGCGTTCGCTGCGTAGGATCTCCGGCGATCAAGGGAGATGAAACGGTGGGCGATTTCCAGCAGTTCGTGACGGATGTGACTTCGCGTCTGTCCACGATGTCCAGGGGTGAGTTGTACGCCGTCGGCGACGGTCTCGACCGGGACTCACTCTGGCTCACCTTTCTCGATTCCTTCCCCGCCGGCACCAATCTGCGGTTCCGTGAGCGATCCGAGTACGACTGCTCGACCTGCCGCGGTTTCATCAAGCACTTCGGCAACGTCGTCGAGATCCACGACGGGCGGGTCCGTACCGTCTGGTCCGGGGTGTCGGCATCCGACCCGGTCTTCTCCGTCGTCGCCGCCGCTCTGGACGAGTTCGTTCTTTCGCTGCCGTTGTCCACCATCTTCCGGTCCACTCAGGCGCAGTACGGGACGAAGACCACCCGAACGCTGCGCGATGGCCGGGTCGAGGTGTGGCACCACCTGCACGGCCGGGTGGAGAAGCGGCATCGCGTCGAGGACGTCGGCGCGGCACAGGGCAACTTTGACGCCGCGGTGCAGGTCTTCCAGCGTGGCCTGGCCGAGCTGACCCGGCACGCTCTGGACACCGTCGTCGACCTCGTCGACGACAACGCCCTCTACCGCGGCGCGGAGCATCGCCGGGCGGTGACCGAGTTTCGCTCGCTGCAGAACCGGTGGACCCAGGCGACCGACCGACGTGCCTTCGTCTTCGCCAACGCCTTGAACCCGGCGGCCCGGTTCCGCAACACGGTGATCGGCACCCTCGTCCAGGATCTCTCCGCGGGCGTCGACCTGGAGCAGGCGGTCCGGTCGTTCGAGGCGAAGGTGGCGCCGCAGAATTACCAGCGCCCCACGGCGTTGATCACCCCGAGCATGGTCAAGGCCGCCATGAGGACCATTGCCGAGCTGGGTATCGAGGAGTCGTTGCAGCGACGGTTCGCCCGGCTGTCCGACGTGTCGGTCACCAACGTGCTGTGGGTCGACAACGACACCCAGGCACGGATGAAGGACGGCATCGAAGGGCTGCTCATGCAGGCGGCCACCACCCGGTCGTCAGGTGCGCTCCTACGCGACGCCAAGCCGGAGGAGATTCCCGTGGTCTCCTTCATGAAGGACATCCTGCCCGGCGCCGCCACCATCGACCTGTGGGTCGCCAACACCCACGAGCCGCACCTCGTCAGCCTCACCACCGGCAGGTGCCCGGCTGCTCCGCGGTTGTTCAAGTGGGACAACGATTTCGGCTGGTCGTACGGCGGCAACGTCACCGACTCGATCAGGGAGAAGGTCAAGCGGGCCGGCGGCAACGTCACCGGCAAGCTGCGGGTGAGCCTGTCCTGGTTCAACCACGACGACCTGGACCTGCACGTGTACGAACCCAACGGCGACCACATCTGGTACCAGGAGAAGCGCAACAAGCTGGACGTCGACATGAACGCCGGCGGGACGCTCTCCCGCGAGCCGGTGGAGAACGTCACCTGGACCGACCGTGTCCCCGACGGTGAGTACCGCATCGAGGTGAACCAGTACCGCAAGCGGGACAGCACCCAGGTCGGCTTCGTGATCGAGACCGAGAGCAACGGGAAGATCGAGCATTACAGCCACGAGCGCGCGGTCGGCCACAAGGAGACCGTCGAGGTGGGCCGGATGACGGTTGCCGGCGGGGTGATCACCGCTTTCCGGCCGGGTAAGGACGTGCAGCCGGGCAGTGCGGGCAAGGAGTTGTGGGGCATTACCACCGAACAGTTCGTACCGGTGTCCACCATCATGTACTCGCCGAACTACTTCGACGACAACGAGGTCGGCAACCGGCACTACTTCTTCATCCTGAAGGGGTGCGTGAACGACCAGCCCACGCGGGGGATCTACAACGAGTTCCTCCGCAGCGACCTGCAACCGCACCGCAAGGTGTTCGAGGTTCTCGGCGACCGCACCAAGTGCGAGCCGTCCCCGGATCAGCTTTCCGGCCTCGGCTTCAGCTCCACGGTCCGCAGCTCTGTGGTCGCCAAGGTGACCATGACCGGCGGCCGGCGCCGCCTCATCAGCATCCAGTTCTGATTCCCTACCCAGATATTCCAGAGAGGCTACCGTGACCATTTTCGAAACGGCCACACGGGAGAAGTTCCGCTATCCGTCGGCCAAGGGACTGCTGACCACTGAACAGCTGTGGGAGCTTCCGCTGACCGCCAAGTCCGGCTTCAGCCTCGATGATGTGGCCAAGGCGGTCAACGCCGAGCTCAAGGCCGTCGACACCGAGTCGTTCGTGGCCACCGAGGCCAATCCCGCCAAGGCAACCTTGGAGACCAAGCTGGAGGTCGTCAAGCACGTCATCGCCGTCCGCCTCACGGAGGACCAGGCGGCAAAGGCGGCGGCGGCCAAGAAGCTGGAGAAGGAGAAGCTGCTGGCGGTCCTGGCCCGCAAGCAGGACGCGGTCCTGGAAAACCTGACCGAGGCAGACCTACTGGCCCGAATCAACAACCTGTAGCCCGCCGACAATCAGCGTCTGCCAGCAGACCCGCACATCGCCGAGAAGTACGGTCGCCAGGCAAGACCTGTGCGGCCAGGCCGGCGCTCACGGCCACTTCTCGGCGAACTCACATCGACACAACAGCGACCGCGACGCCCTCTCATCGACAGAGGCGGATACCCCATCGGGTCTATACCCGCCCGCCGGTTCCGTCTCGAACGGCTGCCGCACCAACCCGCTGCGACTCCGGTGGTGGCGCCACCCGCACTGACGCGCAGGCGGGGCCACGTGCGACGGCCGGCCCTCAGCCGGTCGTGGCACCCACCCCTGCCGCGCACCGCCCGCCAGGCATCGGCTAGGAACGTGACATGCCCCGCTACCTGCTCTTTCCCGGCCGCCACCACCTGCTGACCCGCTTCCAGGCCGCGTACCTCCGCCAGCTCGCGGCGCAGGGCGACGCCCCGCTCGCCGACGGTGACGGCGCGACCGGAGGCGAGGACGCCGGCGGGGCGACCGTGGTGTGGGCGGTCACCTCGGCCAACCACGAGAACACCCGGCGCAACCCGGTCCCGTACCACCGGCGGGAGGCGGCGATCGAGCGGTTCAGCGTGCTCGCCGGGCTCCGGTCCGTGGTGGTACCGGTCTTCGACACCGTACCGACGGACAGGTTCGCCGAGGTGACCCTCAAGACCGTCGCGGCGTCCACCGGGTTGGAGCTGACCCCGGCGGACACGGTGGTCGCCTGCTCGACGCCGGAGGTCGCCGCGATGTACGAGCGGCTCGGTTTCCGGATCGCCGGCGTGGAGGCCGATGTCGAGCCGACACCGGTCCGGCCGTGGGACGTCCTGCTGCGGCTGGCGGACGACGACCCGTCGTGGCGTGAGCTCGCCCACCCGGCGACCGTCGACGTGTACCGCCGCTACCGGCTCGACGAGCTGGTCCGTTCGGTGGTGAACGACCCGGTGGTCGGCGACGAGGGCGGACTGACCGCCACCCGCGACTACCGGACGTACGCCGAGGCGTTCAGCGACGCCGCACAGCGCAAGTGGGACGCGGTGCGCGAGCACGTGCGGCCGGGGCGGATCGTCGACGTCGGCTGTGGCGCGGGCGCGGTGCTGGAGCTGGCCGACCGGGAGCCGGCCCTGCGGGAGAGCGACCTGATCGGCGTCGAGGTGGCCCGGCACCTGTTCGAGGAGTGCGTCCACAAGAAGGCGCAGGGCGTGTTCAGCAACCCGAACGTCTTCTTCTACCGGCGCAACGTTCTCGGCGGGGCGGTGTTCGCGCCGCGCTCGGTGGACACCACGATGACCTTCGCGCTGACCCACGAGATCTGGTCGTACGGCGAGCGGATGGCCTCGCTGCGCCGGTTCGTGCAGGCCCTCTACGACCACACCGTGCCCGGCGGGGTGTGGATCAACAGTGACGTGTGCGGGCCGGACGGTCAGGACCGGACGGTGCACCTGCGGCTGGCGACGACGGACGGCGTCAACCCGCCCGGGCCGCGTACCGACCTGGCGGCCGGGCCGCCCGGTGAGGTGGCGGCGTACGTCGGGGCGCTGTCGACCCGGGCCCGGCTGGACCAGTTCGCGGTCGACTACCGGTTCCCGTTCGCGTACCGCCCGGTGGACGGGGCGGACGGCGTGGTCGAGCTGACCCTCGGCGCGGCGATGGACTTCCTCACCCGCAAGGACTACACCGACAACTGGCTGTCGGAGACCCAGGAACAGTTCTGTGGCCTGGAGTACGCCGACTGGAAGTCGTTGCTCACCGACGTCGGCTTCGAGATCGACGCCGCGAGCGGAACGTCCCGCAACGACTGGATCGTCACCAACCGTCTCGCCCCGGTGGCCGCCCTCAGCACCCCGGCCGGCGAGCCGCTGGACTGGCCGGTCACCCACGTGCGCCTGGTCGCCCGCCGCCCGGTCAACACCTGACGCCCCCGGGTGACCGGACACGCGGCCGGTGCCGTCACCGGAGCCGGGGCCCGCACCGCCACCACTCCGGCACGCCTCCACCGAGCCATCGTCATGATCCCGGCGGGGGCACTAGTCTGGGCGGCAAGGTGTTCGACCGCGGCGCCTCGTCCTCGGAAGGTGGAAACGTGGACCTGGAGAGGACCCGGCTGTTCGGTGTCGGGGAGTCGTACGCGTTCGTCACGGGGACGGGTCAGCGAGGCGCGGTCATCGTGCACTTCGACGGCCGGCGCGACGTCGTGCTCTACGACCCCGCCGACCCCGAAGCCGTCCAGCACACGTTGACGCTGGAGAGCACGGAGGCGCGGACGATCGCCGACCTGCTCGGCCTTCCGCTGGTCATGGACAACCTGACGGAGTTGGTCCCGCCCCTGGAGGGCGTCGAGACCGTACGCATGCCGATCCCCGCCCGGTCGCCGTATCTCGGGCGCGACCTCGGTGACACGCGCGCACGGACCCGCACCGGCGCGTCGATCGTCGCGGTGGTCCGCGACGGTCGCGTGATCCCGTCGCCGGGTCCCGACCTCACCCTCCAGTCCGGTGACTCGCTGGTGGCCGTCGGCGACGGCGCCAGCCTCGTCGCGATCCGCGAGCTTCTCACCAACGGCTGAGCCGTCACCGCCGGCGGCATGCCGGTCGTCCGTCGAACGGAAGTGCCCGGCCGGTCAGCGGATCAGGCCCACCAGCGTCGCCAGGCGCGCCACGCCGGCCGGCGCCGGCTGGGCCCGGACGACCTCCGCGACGACCGTACGCGCCAACGGCCGGCACCGGACCTCGGCGGGCGCGACGCCGTCCGCGTCGACGAGCGCCCGCCCCGCCCCGGGCAGGTCGCCGACCTGGAGGTACGCCCGCGCGGCGTCCACCAGGTAGGCGGCCCGGTGCTCGGCCGGCAGCCGCCGCCACGCCTGCCCCCGTACCGCCTGCTCGTGCCGGCGCACCGCCTCCCCGGCGTCCCCCCGCTCGAGAGCCGCCACCACCCGGGCCGCCTCGACGGCGCCCGGCCCGAAGCCGGTCCGGTGCGGGTCGTCCCCGGTGAGCCGCGCCGTCAGCTCGGCGGCCCGCTCGAGAAGCTCCTCGGTCCGGTGGGCGTCGCCGCAGCCGGCGGCGGCCAGCGCGGCCTGGATCAGCAGCGTCCCGTGCACCGCCTCCGACGTGGGCGCGACGCGACGCGCGGCGGCCAGCGTCGCCACCAGCGCCAGCCGGTCGCGACCCAGCGCGCGCAGCGCCTGACCGACCGACACGGCCGCCGCCCCGGCCAGCGCCGCGTCGCCGCCGGCCACGGCCACCGCCCGGTCGGCGGCGAGCCACCCGAGGTCGGCCTCGCCGAGCTTCACCAGCACCGACGAGGTGATCCGGTACGCCTGCACCAGCAGCCCCGGTTCCTGCGCCCGCACGCCCTGCGCGGCGTGCAGCAGCCTCGGCAGCAGCCGCACCACCTGGGCGTAGTGCGCGTGCTGGTAGGTCAGCCAGGCGTGCGCGACGTGCCGACCCGTCTCCGCCACGGACGCCGTCGCCCGGTGCTCGTCGTAGCGGGCGAGGGCGGCCCGGATCCCGTCGATCCCGTCCACCGGGCTGGCCCCGACCGGCGGCGGGCGGTGCTCGCCGAGCAGCACCAGCGGGTCGACCCGCAGCACCCGGGCGATCTCCTGGATCACCGGGTACCGGTCCAGCGGACGTACGCCCCGCTCGGTCTTGTCCACCCAGCTCTTCGACCTGCCGAGCCGGTCGGCGAGCATCTGCTGCGTCATCCGCCGCCGCGCCCGCCAGCGGGCGACGCGGCGACCGATCGGCTCGTCAACGCTGGTCACGCCGCCACCGCCGGTCCGGCACCGCCCGGGTGGTCTCCTCCACCGGTACGCGCTCCGCCTCGGCCTGGTCCAGGAGACGTCGCTTGGCCGCCTCCCGCTCCGCCGCCTCGACCTGCTCGCCCCGGCTCGCCGACCCGCTTCCCTGATCGTCCACTCTGCCTCCGCTGGCGCAGCGGCGACATCTCATCGCCGTGCCCGAACTCCGAGAGGCGGTCGCCCCTCAGAGCGGACACTAGAGCGAGTCAGTGATGGAGTAATTACCGCTAGTTATACGGCCAGGTTGATGCCCATGCGGCTGGCAAGCGACCGCAGTTCGTCAGGAACAGCCCGACGCTTCGCCCGCTGCGACAGCGCGACCACTGCGTCCCGGGCGAGGGGGTTCAGCACGAACGGGACCGGCGCCGCCCGCTCGGCCTGCACGAACGCCGCCAACGCCTCGGCGTCCCGGCGGCCGTTGTCCGCAAAGGCACGGCCGAGGTCGAGCCAGTAGGACAGCTGACGAGTCGACGCCATAAGAAGTTGTGGGCGCACTCGCCGGGAGAGCTCGATCACGCGGCCAGCCTCACCCTGCTCCGCCGCGATGGACATCTCCCAGAGCCCCACGTTTGTCGGCCCGAAACAGCAGCCGTTGAAGCCGGCCCCGTCGGACGGATCCCCGAGGCTCCCAGCCTCCCGCCCTGCCTCGGTCAGGTGATCGCGGGCGACATCCGGACGACCGCTCACCGTGGAGGTCAACGCGGCCGAAAGATGCAGCTGACCCAGCATCTGCCGGACCCGGGTGTCGGCGGCGTGAGCCTGAAGTTCCGCCAGTGAACGGTCCGCCGCTCTCGCGGCGAGCGGCGCGGACTCGATCGGCAGACTCTGCACGTAGGCGAACCGGGCTGCCCCGGTCCATGCCGGGTCTCCCACGTCCTCCGCAGCCGACACAGCGACCCGGGCCGCGTTGAGGGCCAGATGCCGGTATCCGAGATGCCGGAGGCACGTCGAGGCCTGGTAGGCCACTTGGGCGAGCACGACGCCCCCGGCGGCCGCAGCCTCCAACAGCAGGCCGGGGAGCAGACGGGCCATAGCCGGATAGTTGCAGCTGGTGCGGAGTTGATCGCTGCGGGCGATCTCAGCGGCAAGCTGCTCCCTCGTGCAGGTCGACGAACGGCGCTCGCCGTCCTCGATCTCGATCAGGGCGGACCAGATCGCCGGTACACATTCGGCGGCACCGTCGCGGGCAGGATCGCCAGGCTCGGTGCCCTGCCCGAGCAGGTCGGCCACCGTGACCTGAAGGGCGGCGGCGAGGGCGACCAGTGTGGAGCGTCGGTCGATGGTCTTCCGACCGGACTCGACCTGGGATACGTAGGACTGGCTGACACCCGCGAGCCCAGCAAGAACGGCCTGTGTCATACCTCCGCGACGCATCCGCCAGTACCGGATCCTCGCACCGATGGTGTCGGCATTCTTGACCATGGTTTCGTCTGCTTCCCAGGTAGACGGCTGGGGCAATGACTATCAGCTTTCGCCGATTACGTCCCAGTCGGACCGTACACGTCTACACCCCTTTGAGTAACACCGCGAGGTCGCGCGGCCTCCAGCCACTCTGTCGTCCCCCGGCCAGAAAGCCGAGGCGATGATCCGATGGGCGGTGACCAGCGGCACGGTCCGCCGCGTGAGCCACGGCAGTCCCGCGCGTCGTCGACAAAGCCTGGCCCTCCACAAAGCCCGGCCCTGGAAGACGGCCACAAGGCATGACCTGCCCCCTCGCCCATCACGTCGCCAACAACAGCGCTGGCTTGCTGCTAACCTGCCGGGCTGCTGACACGACGATTCGGTGATCGGAACACCTTTGCCGTTGAAGTTGGTGAGGCCCTGTCCCCCAGCCTTCGCGTCGTCGACCTTTGGGCCGCAGGCAAACGGCTCACAACCGACGACAACGTGGTCTACGTGCCGTCCCTCTGCCACTACATGCTGGCAGCCGCCGCGCGAGTGCGGCAGCGCGACGTTCCGCCCTGCCCATCCCGGAACGTCCGCCCGAGGAGGTCTTCCGGCGCCTTGAGGCGGACGATACAGACCTCCGCGAGCAGCACTGGTTCATGCGCTGGAGCGAAATCGTCGACAACGTGTCCTGCTATTCATACCTATGCGACAATCTGGTGATCGGCTTTGCGTTCTAACGGGCCGCGCATCCTTTTCCTGATGACCTGGGCAAATTCTTCATCGCCAGGGTCCTCCCAGACGACTTCGCCGCCACTTTGGAACAAGCAGTGGACCTGTTGAACGCCGAGCCGGTCGGCTAGACAAGCGCCGCCGATGCCTGCTGCGACGTGGTCTGCTTGCCCACGTTGCGGTCCTCGCCCCGTCCGTGGCCGTACGCGGCCGGTCGGGTCGCCGTTGGGGTTGCCATCGGTGACGTCGTTGCGATCCTCGCCCGGTCCGTGAACCGGAGCGCAGCCCTTCCCTACCAGGAGATCTATGGACTCCGCTGCACAGCCGGAAGGCGCCGCAGCCTCTTTCTGCCAAGCTCCACACGGCAGATCCTAGAGTCGGTGCCGGTGACCATGAAGCTGGATGCCGCCTCCGCGTGTGGCACTTGCTATGTCACCCGTCGGTCGTAGGCTCGCCGGCATGACGAAAATGGAGACCCACACCCTTGCCGCGCCCGGCGTCGACCTGGTCTACGACGTGCGCAGTCCGCTGTCGGCCTCCGGTGACCACCGCACGCTACTCATGATCGGCCAGCCGATGACGGCGGAGGGCTTCAACGCGCTCGCCGCCCACTTCACCGACCGGACGGTCGTCACCTACGACCCGCGCGGCCTGGGCCGCAGCGTCCGCAGCGACGGCCGGTCGGACCACACGCCGCAGCAGCAGGCGGCCGACCTGCACCTGCTGATCGAGGCGCTCGGCGGCGGCCCGGTCGACGTGTTCGCCAGCAGCGGCGGCGCGGTGACCGCGCTGGAGCTGGTCGCGGCCCACTCCGGCGACGTCGCCACGCTGGTGGCGCACGAGCCGCCGATCAACGCCGTGCTCCCCGACGCGGCGGCGGCCGAGCGCGCGCAGGCCGCCGTCCACGAGGCTTACCAGGCGAAGGGCCAGGGCGCGGGCATGGCCGCGTTCATCGCGATGACGTCCTGGCAGGGCGAGTACACCGACGCCTACTTCGACCAGCCGACGCCCGACCCGGCGGCGTTCGGCCTGCCGACCGAGGACGACGGCTCCCGCGACGACCCGCTGCTGTCGAAGGCCTCCCAGGCGGTCATCGACTACCGGCCCGACGCGCAGGCTCTCACGGCCGCGCCGACCCGGATCGTGATCGCGGTCGGCGAGGAGACGGCGGGGACGTACACGGCCCGTACGGCCGTCGCCACCGCTGCGCTGCTCGGCCAGGAGGCCGTGGTGTTCCCGAGCCACCACGGCGGCTTCCTCGGCGGCGAGTTCGGCTACGCGGGCAAGCCCGCCGAGTTCGCGGCCACGCTGCGCGAGGTGCTGGACGCCGGCTGACCACCACCGGCGGGGGCGGGCCGATCGCCGCCGGCAGCGGCACCACTGCCGGCGGCGAAGCGACGCCGAGCGCCGTCAGAGCGCCACGATCGCCGCCGACTCCGCCGGCAGCTCGATGCGGTCGCGCATCACCGTGACCCCCTCCCCCGTCGCGAGCAGCACCCGGCGCGCCACCCCCGGCAGCGTGATCCGCTGCGGCTTCGCGGCCAGGTTCGCCGCCACCAGCGTCCCGCCGCGCCGCATCACCAGGAACTGGTCGCCGGGGCGTACGTCCACGGCGTGCAGCCTCGGGTCGGACAGGTCGGCCCGGCTCTTGCGCAGCGCGATGAGCCGCTTGTGGAACTCGTACATCTCGCGGTGTTCGGGTTTGTCCAGCTCGGCCCAGTCGAGCCGGGAGCGGACGAAGGTCTGCGGGTCCTGCGGGTCCGGCACGTCGCCCTCCGGCCAGCCGTGCGCGGCGAACTCCCGCTTGCGGCCGGTGGCGACGGCGGTCGCCAGCTCCGGCTCGGGGTGGCTGGTGAAGAACTGCCACGGGGTGCTGGCCGCCCACTCCTCCCCCATGAACAGCATCGGGGTGAACGGGGCGGTGAACAGCAGCGTCGCGCCGACGCGCAGCAGCCCCGGGGAGAGGGTCGCGGAGATCCGGTCGCCCGTGGCCCGGTTGCCGATCTGGTCGTGGTTCTGCAGGTACGCGACGAACCGGTGGCCTGGGGTGCGCTGCCGGTCCACGGGCCGGCCGTGGTGACGGTTGCGGAAGCTGGACCAGGTGCCGGCGTGGAAGAACCCGCCGGTCAGCACGTCGGTGAGGCATTCGAGCGAGCCGAAGTCGCCGTAATAGCCCTGCCGCTCGCCGGTGAGCAGGGTGTGCAGGGCGTGGTGGGCGTCGTCGTTCCACTGGGCGTGCAGGCCGAAGCCGCCGGCCTCGCGGGGCGTGATCAGCGTGGGGTCGTTGAGGTCGGACTCGGCGATCAGCGACAGCGGCCGGCCGAGGTGGGTGGAGAGCGCCTCGACCTCGACGGCCACCTCCTCCAGCAGGTGGGTGGCGCGCGAGTCGGGCATGGCGTGCACGGCGTCGAGGCGCAGCCCGTCGACGTGGTAGTCGCGCAGCCACATCAGCACGCTGTCGACGATGTAGCGGCGCACGCCGTCGGAGTGCGGGCCGTCGAGGTTGACGGTGCGGCCCCAGGTGTTGCTCTGCTCGGTGAGGTACGGCGCGAACATCGGCGCGTAGGCCCCGGAGGGCCCGAAATGGTTGTAGACGACGTCGAGGATCACCCCCAGGCCCCTGGCGTGGGCGGCGTCGACCAGCCGTTTCAGGCCGTCCGGCCCGCCGTAGGACTGGTGCGGGGCATACCAGCAGACGCCGTCGTAGCCCCAGTTGTGCTCGCCGTTGAAGGCGTTGACCGGCAGCAGCTCGATCATGTCGACGCCGAGGTCGACCAGGTGGTCGAGGCGGCCGATGGCGGCGTCGAAGGTGCCCTCGGGGGTGAACGTGCCGACGTGCAGCTCGTAGAGGACGGCGCCGGGCAGCTGCCGGCCGGACCAGGCCTGGTCGGTCCACTCGAACGCCGCGTGGTCGTAGCGCCGGCTCGGCCCGTGCACGCCCGCCGGCTGCCAGGCCGACCGGGGGTCGGGCAGCGCCCGCTCGTCGTCGTCGAGCAGGAAGGCGTAGTCGGTGCCGGGGCCGGCGGCGGGCACCTCGACCCGCCACCAGCCGTCCGGGCCGGCGCGCATCTCGTGGTCGGCGACGCCCGGCAGGCGCAGCCGGACGCGGGCGGCCTCCGGCGCCCACACCGTGAACTCGGTCATGACGAAGCCTCCACGGACTCGGTGGTGGGAGCCAGCAGCGCGACGGGATAGGTGGCCAGCAGGTCGGCCAGGGGGGTCTGCCCGCCACTGTAGGACCGGCCCGTGAACAGGTCGGTCACCTCGTGAACGGGGAGTGACAGGGTGGTGTCGCCCCAGCCGCCGGCGCGGGCCAGGCCGAGCGGCAGCCGGGTGGCGACCGCGACAGCGCCGCCCCGGTCGAAGGCGAGCGCGTGCCGGCCGGCGCGCCCGTGGGCCGGCACCGGCCGGTAGCCGCCGAACAGCTCCGGGCGGTCGCGGCGCAGCCGCAGGGTCCGCGACACCACGAGCAGCTTCGCCGCGCCGCCGGCGTCGACCGGCGGGGGCGGGCCGGCGTCGAGGCGGGCCAGCAGCTCCCGGCGTACGGCGAAGTCGACCGGGCGGCGGTTGTCGGGGTCCACCAGCGAGTTGTCCCACAGCTCGGTGCCCTGGTAGGTGTCGGGCACCCCGGGCATGGCGAGCTGCACGAGCTTCTGCCCGAGCGAGTTGGACCAACCGGCGGGGGCGATCTCGTCGGCGAAGGCGGTCAGCTCGGCGTGCAGCTGCGGGTCGTCGTACATCGCGTCGACCACGTCGTGCATGGCCCGCTCGAAGACCGGGTCGGGGTCGGCCCAGCTCGTGGCGGCCGACGCCTCCCGGGCGGCCTTCTCGGCGTACGCGTGCAGCCGCTCCCGCTCGATCGGCCAGGCGCCCACGGCGGTCTGCCACAGCAGGTGCGCGAAGGCCGGGTCGGGCAGCGGCGCGCGGGCCGTCCACCGGGCGACGAGGTCGGCCCAGCGCCCCGGCAGCTCGCTGAGGACGGCGAGGCGGGCCCGCACGTCCTCGGAGCGCTTGGTGTCGTGGGTGGAGAGCGTGGTCATGCTCGCCGGCCAGCGCACCTGCCGGGCGGCGGCGAAGCGGTGGAACTCGGCCGGCGGCACGCCGAAGTGCGCGGGGCTGCCGCCGACCTCGTTGAGCGCGACGAAGCGGCTCCACCGGTAGAAGGCGGTGTCCTCCACCCCCTTGGCCATGACCGCGCCGGTGAACTGCGGGAAGCGCTTCGCCAGCTCGTCGTCCGGGTCGCGCAGCCGGCGGGTGAGCGCGTCCAGCGCGCCGGTCAGGTCGGGGCGGCGGCGGCCGGCCTCGGCGCGGGCGGCGGCCAGGTGCCGGGCGCCCTCCGGCGGATAGCCCCGGTAGACGGCGAAGGCGGCGGCCAGCTCGGCCAGCGCCGCCCGCGCGGTGTCGTGCTCGACGTCGGGGGCGAGCGCGGCGAGGCGGGTCAGCTCGGCCGACAGCAGCCGGGTGGCCGCGGCGAGCTTGGTGTCGTGGGTGAGGTCCTGCCAGGAGGTGTGCCGGCCGACGAGGTGGGTGTCCAGGGCGGTGAAGTCGCCCTCCGCGTCGGGGTCGACGAAGAGCCCGCAGACGGCGGCGAGGGCGTCGTAGCCGGTGGTGCCGTCCACCGGCCAGTCCGGCAGCTCCTCGCCGTACTCCAGGATCTTCTCCACCACCAGCCACGCGTCGGGCGCGGCGGCGCGCAGCCGGGCCAGGTAGGCCGAGGGGTCGCGCAGCCCGTCCGGGTGGTCGACGCGGATGCCGTCGACCTCGCCGGCCGCCGCCCACCGCAGGACCTGCTCGTGGGTGGCGGCGAAGACCTCCGGGTCCTCCACCCGCAGCCCGGCCAGGTCCGAGACGGCGAAGAACCGGCGGTACGTGAGTTCGGTGTCGCCGCGCCGCCAGGAGACCAGCTCGTAGTGCTGCCGGTCGTGCACCTCGCGGGGGGTGCCGTCGCCGGTGCCGTCGGCGACCGGGAAGCGGTGCTCGTGGTAGCGCAGCTCCCCGTCGGCGAGCTTGAGGTCGTCGAGGGCGTCCGGGGAGTCGGCCAGCACCGGCAGCAGCAGCCGACCCCGGTCCCAGTCGACGTCGAACCAGGCCGCGTACGCCGAGTCCCGGCCCCGGCGCAGCACGTCCCACCAGGCGGGGTTCGCGGCGGGCACGGCCACCCCGGCGTGGTTGGGCACGATGTCGACGACCAGCCCGAGCCCGGCGGCGCGCAGCGCCCGCAGCAGCCGCTGCCGGGCCGCCTCGCCGCCCAGCTCGGGGTTGACGGCGCGGTGGTCGACCACGTCGTAGCCGTGCGCCGAGCCGGGGGTGGCGGTGAGCAGGGGCGCGCTGTAGAGGTGGGTGACGCCGAGGCCGGCCAGGTAGTCGGCCAGCTCGGCGGTGGTGTCCAGGTCGAAGCCGGGGCGGACCTGCACCCGGTAGGTGGCGCCCACCCGGGGCGCGTCGGGTCGAGGGGTGGTCGACATGTCAGGCCTTCCTCTCCAGCACCACCACGCACCGGTCGGGCACGCAGAGGGTGCCGCCCGCCTCGACCACCGTGGTCTTCTCCGGTTCCGGTTCCGCGGTGCTGATCACCAGTTCCCAGCGCTGCCCGAACTCGGGGCCGGGCACGGTGAAGTCCAGTGGGGCGTCGTGCGCGTTGAAGCAGAGCAGGAAGGAGGCGTCCACGTGGCGCTGGCCGTACGGGCCGCGTTCGCGGATGCCCTCGCCGTTGACGAAGAGCGCGACGGCGCGGCCGAAGTCGTTGCCCCAGTCCTCGCCGGTCATCTCCCGCCCGTCGGGGGTGTACCAGGCCAGGTCCGGCAGGGGCTCGTCGACCAGCCGGGAGCGCACCGGCAGGCCGGTGAAGAAGCGCCGCCGGCGGAACACCTGGTGGCGGCGGCGGAAGTCGACCAGCTTGCGGGTGAACTCCAGCAGCTCGGTGTCGGCGTCGTCCCAGTCGACCCAGGCCAGCTCGCTGTCCTGGCAGTAGGCGTTGTTGTTGCCGCGCTGGGTGCGGCCCAGCTCGTCGCCGTGGCCGATCATCGGCACGCCCTGCGACAGCACCAGGGTGGCCAGGAAGTTGCGCCGCTGCCGGGCCCGCAGGGCGCGTACGGCCCCGTCGTCGGTGTCGCCCTCGACGCCGCAGTTCCAGGACCGGTTGTGGCTCTCGCCGTCGCGGTTCTCCTCGCCGTTGGCCTCGTTGTGCTTGTCGTTGTACGACACCAGGTCGCGCAGTGTGAACCCGTCGTGGCAGGTGACGAAGTTGATGCTGTGGAACGGGCGGCGCCCGTCGTCCTGGTAGAGGTCGGCGGAGCCGGAGATGCGGGAGGCGAACTCGGCGAGGGTGGCCGGCTCGCCGCGCCAGAAGTCGCGCACGGTGTCGCGGTACTTGCCGTTCCACTCGGTCCACACCGGCGGGAAGTTGCCCACCTGGTAGCCGCCCGGCCCGACGTCCCACGGCTCGGCGATCAGCTTGACCTGGCTGACCACCGGGTCCTGCTGCACCACCTCGAAGAAGGTGGAGAGGCGGTCGACCTCGTAGAACTCCCGGGCGAGGGTGGCGGCGAGGTCGAAGCGGAACCCGTCGACGTGCATCTCGGTCACCCAGTACCGCAGCGAGTCCATGATCAGCTGGAGCGAGTGGGGGCTGCGGACGTTGAGGCTGTTGCCGGTGCCGGTGTAGTCGACGTAGTAGCGGCGGTCCTCCTCGCTGAGCCGGTAGTAGCTGGCGTTGTCGACGCCCTTGAAGCTCAGCGTCGGGCCGAGGTGGTTGCCCTCGGCGGTGTGGTTGTAGACCACGTCGAGGATGACCTCGATGCCGGCGGCGTGCAGCGCCTTGACCATGCCCCGGAACTCCTGCACCTGCTGGCCGAGGTGCCCGAGCGCCGAGTAGCCGTGGTGCGGGGCGAAGAAGCCGATGGTGTTGTAGCCCCAGTAGTTGCGCAGCCCCAGGTCGATCAGCCGGTGGTCGTGCACGAACTGGTGCACCGGCATCAGCTCGATGGCGGTCACGCCGAGCTTCGTCAGGTGCTCGATCATCGGCGGGGAGGCGATGCCGGCGTACGTGCCGCGCAGCTCGTCGGGGATGTCCGGGTGGCGCATCGTCAGGCCGCGCACGTGCGCCTCGTAGATCACCGAGTGGTGGTAGGGGATGCGGGGCGGGGAGTCGTTGCCCCAGTCGAAGTACGGGTTCACCACCACCGACTTCGGCATGAACGGCGCCGAGTCGGTGGTGTTCATCCGCTCCGGGTCGCCGTGCTCGTAGTCGTAGACGGCCGGGTCCCAGCGCACGTCGCCGTCGACCGCCTTGGCGTACGGGTCGATCAGCAGCTTGGCCGGGTTGCACCGCACCCCGTTCGCCGGGTCGTACGGCCCGTGCACGCGGTAGCCGTAGCGCTGCCCCGGCTCGATGCCGGGGATGTACGCGTGCCAGACGTACGCGTCGACCTCACGCAGCTCGACCCGCCGCTCCGCCCCGGTGTCCCACTCGTCGAACAGGCACAGCTCGATCCGCTCGGCCACCTCGGAGAAGATGGCGAAGTTGGTGCCCATCCCGTCGTAGGTGGCCCCCAGGGGGTACCGCTCACCCGGCCAGACCTGCATGTCGCTCCCTATGCGCAAGATCATGAGCGCGCACCGCACCATGAGCGCACCACACGGCGGGGCCGGTGGCGCGCGTGCGGGTATTGCCCCGCGCGTTCCGCCGTCAATCCACCCGATCGGTGGATGACCGGAATGCACCCGACTGATAGCGGGTGGACGTTTCGACGCGCCCGGTCACCGTGGCCCCGCTGTCGGGTCCGGAACGGATCATGCTGCGGTCACGATCTTGCGTCCGCACTGGTCAAGTCGATGATCGTCGGCAAGACTCGCATGATCCGGCGGTGACGAGGTCCGGGGGGATGTGCGTGCGGGTGCTCCTGGTCGAAGACGACCTACGCGTGGCGTCTGCCCTCGGCAAGGCGCTGCGCCGCCGGGGACACGAGGTGGTGTCGGCGCTGACGGCCGCCGAGGCGGTCCGCGCCGGCGCCGTCGACCTGGTCCTGCTGGACCTCAACCTGCCCGACGGCGACGGCCTGGAGGTGTGCCGGCGGCTGCGGCAGGCCGACGAGGACGTCGCCATCATCGCGGTCACCGCCCGCGCCGAGGAGCACGACCGGGTGGCCGGCCTGCGGGCCGGCGCCGACGACTACGTCGTCAAGCCGTTCTCGATGGTGGAGTTGCAGGCCCGCATCGAGGCGGTGATGCGTCGTACCGCCCGCAGCGTCCGGAGCACGAGCGAGCTGCGGGTCGGCAGGCTGCGCATCGACGTGCACGCCCGGCAGGTCTGGCTGGGCGAGCGGGAGGTCGGCCTGGCCCGCAAGGAGTTCGACCTGCTGGTGGCGCTGGCCCGGCAGGCCGGCACGGTGGTGCCCCGGGACCGGTTGCAGCTGGACGTCTGGCAGACCACCTGGGGCACCCGGCACAACCTCGACGTCCACGTCGCGGCCCTGCGGGGCAAGCTCGACGACGCCGGCCTGGTCGAGACCGTACGCGGCGTCGGCTACCGGCTGCGCGCGGGCTGACGACCGCCGGTGAGCGGCCGGGCGACCGGCGTGCCGGCCGCCGCGGTCCTGATCGCGGCGGCGTCGCGCATCCGGCCGGTGACCGGCCCGGAAATCTCAGGTGATCCTCAAGAATCGCAGGTTGTGCGCCTACGGTGGGCCGACTGCGGGTGTGCTGGGCGCACCCAGCCATCCCTCCTGTTTGGAGATCCCTTTGAGATACAGACGGACAACGGCCGGTGTGTTCTCCGCGCTGCTCGCCGCCGCCCTCGTGGCGACGGCGGTTCCCGCTCAGGCGCAGGGGCGGCCGAGCGCGGCCCTGCAGCAGGCGGAGCCGAACCAGGTGCAGGGCCTCACGGTCGTGCAGGGCGACGGGTACGCCACGTTGGCGTGGACCCGGGTGGAAGGGGCCACCGACTACCAGATCGAGCGGACCCCGCTCGCCGCGGACGGCACACCCGGCACGCCGGTGATCGTCGGCGTGTGGCGCCCGAACCGGCAGGTCAACAACGACGAGCCGACCTTCGCCGATGCCGGCTTCGCCCCGGGCAACGGCTTCCAGTGGCGGGTGCGGGCCCGCCTCGGCACCGAGGCCCAGCCCTACTCGGCGCCGGTCAGCGGCACCACCCGCGGCCACTGGGGCGACCCGGGCACTCCGGGCGAGAACCTGCGCACCCAGTGGGAGGAGACGCTGGGCGCGCAGTACACCAGCGACGTCAACGAGTACGCGTACACCGCCGCGCTCGACGGGGCCAGCGACCGGGTCCGCGTGGTGGAGATCGGCCGTACGGTGCAGAACCGGCCGATCAACATGCTGGTCATCGGCTACCCCCGGCCGGCGGCGACGCCCGAGGCGGTGGCCGCGACCAACCCGCTGATGGTCAACTGCAACGTGCACGGCAACGAGCCGGGCGACCGCGAGGCCTGCCTGATCATGGCCCGGCAGCTCGCCTTCACCAAGGACGCCAGGACCCTCGACCTGCTGTCGAAGACCACCATGCTGATCGTCCCGACGCTCAACGGCGACGGCCGGGCGGCCAACACCCGGGGCAACTCCACCGGTCAGGACCTCAACCGGGACCACTCGCTGATCCGCCAGCCGGAGACCCACGCGCTGGCCGAGATGGTCCGCGACTACCGGCCGATCGCCGGTTACGACGGCCACGAGTACGGCAACGCCAACACCGGTGACCTGCCGATGCTGCCGCCGCGGCACCAGAACGTGGCGCAGGGCATCTTCGACGAGTCGCAGAAGATGATCGAGGGTCACATGTACTCGCAGGGCGCCCGGGACGGCTGGTGGGCCTGCCCGTACGGGTGCACCGCCGGAGCCACCGTGGGCCTGAGCGAGGAGACCATCCTGCGCAACACCCTCGGTCTGAAGAACGTGGTCAACTCCCTGCTGGAGCTGCGCAGCTCCGGCGGCCCGACGCGGCCCGACGAGTCCAACACCGCCAACAACCGCCGGCGCAAGACCTACTCCGCGCTGTGGACGTTCACCGAGTTCCTGCGCTACCACGGCGCCAGCGTCCAGGCCATCACGAAGGCCCGCGCCGAGGCGATCACGTCGCAGTCCGCCAACGAGGGACGGATCGTGTTCCGGGGCTCCCGCGAGATCGAGGCGTACCCGGCCCCGCACCCGGGTGAGGCCCCGCCGCCCGCGGACGCCCCCACGCCGGAGCGGATCCTCGAACAGCCGCCGTGCGCCTACCGGCTGACCGAGCAGCAGTACCACGGCGAGCGCACCGACGGCCCGACCGGCCAGCGCACCACCGTGGCCCAGCGGCTCGCCGCCCACGGCTGGAAGGTGATCAAGGTCGGCGACAGTTACCTGGTGCCGCTGTCCCAGCCGCAGCGGGGCCTGATCCCGCTGCTGCTCGACGAGCAGGCCGTCGAGGGCCTGGTCGCCGGCGAGCGGGTCGCCCCCACCCTGACCGGCACCCGCAACGGCCCGCTGGTCGTCTCCGGCGTCGCCTGCCTGGACGGGGCCACCGTCCGGGGTCCGGTCCAGGTGCGCCCCGGCGCCGCGCTGATCGTCAACGGCAGCTCGATCGACGGTCCCGTCGACGCCAACGGCGCCGCCGGGTTCGTCCTGACCGACAGCCGGGTCAACGGCCCGGTGCGCGCCACCGGCACCCAGGGCCCGGTCGTCCTGGTCGGCAACCAGGTGACCGGCCCGGTCGGCGTGGTCGGCAGCGGGGTCGTCGCCCCGCTGGTGGCCGGCAACACCGTCAACGGCCCGCTGACCTGCACCGGCAACTCCCCCGCCCCGACGAACATGGAGGTCGCCAACTCCGTGAGTGGTCCGAAGTTCAGCCAGTGCGCCCAGCTGTGACCTGCTGAGTCCCGCCCGAGGT
This sequence comes from Micromonospora sp. NPDC047812, assembly GCF_040704175.1. Taxonomy (NCBI): domain Bacteria; kingdom Bacillati; phylum Actinomycetota; class Actinomycetes; order Micromonosporales; family Micromonosporaceae; genus Micromonospora; species Micromonospora sp. NPDC047812. The sequence goes on from NZ_JBEYRY010000004.1 coordinate 322,080, forward strand.
GCCGGCAGGTCGGCCCACCGCCGACCTGCCGGCGCCTCCCGTACCGGTTCTGGAGTGGAGAGAGCGTGTCCGAGACCCTCATCCCCGGCCCCGCGTCCCGGGCCGCCCGCCGCCGACGGGCGGTGGCCGGGGCGGCCCTGGCCCTCCTGGTCGCGGCGACCGGATGCACCAACTCGCCGGAGCGGCCCGCCACGGCGGAGCGCACCGGCGACAGCACACCGGTCGCGGTCACCGGACCGCTGTGCGACGTGCTGCCCTCGGGGACCGAGCCGGGCAGCCCGGGCTCGCTGGTGGACCGGTCCCCCGCCCAGGCCCTGACCTGGATTCCCGTGCTCACCACGTTCGAGGCGGCGGTGCGGGCCACCGGGATGGCCGAGGAGCTGTCCGCCGCCGGCGGGCTCACCATCCTCGCCCCGACCGACGACGCCTTCCGGACCAAGTTCTCCACCGCCAACGTGGACCAGCTGCTGCTCAAGGACACCGCGACGCTGCGGGGGCTGCTGAGGGAGCACCTGGTCGCCGGGGCTCGCCCGGTGGCCGACCTGGCGTCCGCCGGCACCGTCACCACCCTGGCGGGCACCACCCTCGCCGTCACCCCGGCCGGGTCGGGGGTTCGGCTGGCCGACCGGGCCCAGACGGTCTGCGCCGACTACCTGGCGACCGGCGCGCGGATCCACGTGATCGACAAGGTGCTCGGCGACCTGCCGGACACCGCCCACGAGGAGGAGCACCACCACTGAGCGGGCCCGACGACGCCGGCCGCCGACCCGTTTCGCGGGGTCGGCGGCCGGCGTCCTTCGTGGCTCCCACGCCGACGCCCGCCGGACGGTGGAGATCGCGGTGTAGAGCATGTCGATCGGCGCGGACGGGTGCGTGAGGCGGACCAGGCCCGTCCGTTCGCCTGATCGGACGATGACCGGAATCCACCCGACTGACACGACCCGGGACTTTCGGGTGTCCTCCGTCACCTTGGCCCCTTTCGAGATGCGGGATCGGTCGGGATGCCCTTTGCTTGTTCGCGGGGCGCGCCCGCGCGCCCCCGCCCGGCCCCCTCGGCCATCCCTCAGCACTGTTCCGCCGCCACCGCTGCCGGCGCGTTCCACCATGCATGGACGGAGATCGATGTGACGACCCTGCGGGTCGGCGAGCAGCCCACCAGCATCCCGGGCCGGGTCCACCGGCCCACCCTCACCTCCCGGCCCCAGGTCCCGACGCACGCCGGGACGACGGGCACGCCCCCGCAGACCCGCCGCATCCTCATGCTCTCCTGGGAGTACCCGCCGGTCCTCGTCGGCGGCCTCGGCCGGCACGTGCACGCCCTGTCGGTCGCCCTCGCCGCCGCCGGGCACGAGGTCACCGTCGTCACCCGGCACACCGACGGCGCGCCCCTGGAGGAGTACGCCGACGGCGTCCGCATCGTCCGCGCCGCCGAGGACCCCGTCACCTTCCCCCTGGCCACCTCCTCCCTGCTCGCCTGGACCATGGCCTTCAACCACACCCTCACCCGCGCCGCACTACGCGCCACCGAGGCCGGCACCTACGACGTCATCCACGCCCACGACTGGCTCGTCGCCCACACCGCCATGACCCTGCGCGAACACCTCGACATCCCGCTCGTCAGCACCATCCACGCCACCGAGGCCGGCCGGCACCAGGGCTGGCTGCCCGAGGAGATGAACCGCACCATCCACGGCGTGGAGCACTGGCTGGCCGGCGAGTCGGGCCGGGTGATCGTCTGCTCCGGCTACATGCGCGACGAGGTGACCGGGCTGTTCGGGGTGCCGGCCGGGCGGGTCGACGTGGTGCCCAACGGCGTGGAGCCGCACCGCTGGCGGGTCCCGGCCGCCGCGGTGGCGCAGGCCCGCGCCCGCTTCGCCGGGGACGGGCCACTGATCACCTTCGCCGGCCGGCTGGTCTACGAGAAGGGCGTGCAGCACCTGATCGCCGGGCTGCCCCGGCTGCGCGAGCGGCACCCCGGCCTGCGCGCGGTCATCGTCGGCGACGGGCCGTACCGCGGCGAACTGGAGGCCGAGGTGCACCGCCTGGGCCTCGGCGGCACGGTCAGCCTCCCCGGTTTCCTCGGCGGCACCGACCTGCCCGCCGTGATGGCCGCGTCGGACTGCTTCGCCGTGCCGAGCATCTACGAGCCGTTCGGCATGGTGGCCCTGGAGGGCGCCGCCGCCGGCGCGCCCCTGGCCGTCGCCGCGACCGGCGGGCTCGCCGAGATCGTCGAGCCCGGGGTGACCGGGATGACCTTCCGGCCACACGACCCGGACGGGCTGACCGAGGCCGTCGACGCGCTGCTGTCGGACCGGGAGCGGGCCCGCCAGCTCGCCCGCCGGGCCCGCGTCATGGTGCACGAGCGGTACGGCTGGTCGGCCATCGCGCAGCGTACGGCCGCCGCCTACGCGGCGGCGATCGCCACCGCCGGGTCGTTCGCCGCCGAGCGGGTGACCCGGGTTCGCGCCGTGCCGTCGATCGCCGAGGGCAACCTGCTGGCCGCCGCCGGCCTGCGCTGACGGGGCCGGAGGCACGACACGACGAAGGCCGCCGACCCGGTGCGGGTCGGCGGCCTTCGTCGTCGGTACGGCCGGAGCTCAGCGCTCCGAGAACGGGGCGTACGCCCGCTCGGGGGCACCGGTGTAGATCTGCCGCGGGCGACCGATCTTGGTCTCCGGGTCGTTGATCATCTCGCGCCACTGCGCGATCCAGCCGGGGAGCCGGCCCAGCGCGAAGAGCACCGTGAACATCTTGGTCGGGAAGCCCATGGCCTTGTAGATCAGGCCGGTGTAGAAGTCCACGTTCGGGTAGAGCTTGCGGGAGACGAAGAACTCGTCGGCGAGGGCGATCTCCTCCAGCTGCATGGCGATGTCCAGCAGCGGATCGGGCTTGGACATCCGGCCGAGCACGTCCTGGGCCGCCTTCTTCACGATCGCCGCGCGCGGGTCGTAGTTCTTGTAGACCCGGTGGCCGAAGCCCATCAGCTTCACGCCGTCCTGCTTGTCCTTCACCTTGCGTACGAAGGACCCGACGTCGCCGCCGTCGGCCTGGATCTTCTCCAGCATCTCCAGCACGGCCTGGTTGGCGCCGCCGTGCAGCGGGCCGAAGAGCGCGTTCACGCCCGCCGAGACCGAGGCGAAGAGGTTGGCGTTGCTGGAGCCCACCAGTCGCACGGTCGAGGTGGAGCAGTTCTGCTCGTGGTCGGCGTGCAGGATGAACAGCATGTCCAGCACCTTGGTCATCACCGGGTCGACCTCGTACGGCTCCGCCGGCACGCCGAAGGTCATCCGCAGGAAGTTCTCCACGTAGCCCAGCGAGTTGTCCGGGTACAGCAGCGGCTGGCCGATCGACTTCTTGTAGGCGTACGAGGCGATGGTCGGCACCTTCGCCATCAGCCGCACCGTGGACATCTCGACGTGCGTGGAGTCGAACGGGTCCAGGCTGTCCTGGTAGAAGGTGGAGATGGCGCTGACGGCCGACGAGAGCACGGCCATCGGGTGCGCGTCGCGCGGGAAGCCGTCGAAGAAGCGGCGCATCTCCTCGTGCAGCAGCGAGTGCCGGCGGATCCGCTCGGTGAACTCGGTCAGCTGCTGCTGGGTCGGCAGCTCACCGTAGATCAGCAGGTAGGAGACCTCCAGGAACGAGGACTTCTCCGCGAGCTGCTCGATCGGGTACCCACGGTAACGCAGGATCCCCGCGTCGCCGTCGATGTAGGTGATTTCGGACGAGCAGGCGGCGGTGTTGACGAAACCGGGGTCGTACGTCGTCATCCCGGTTTCCTTCAGCAGCTTGCCCACCCCGATGCCGGCGGGGCCCTCGACCGCGGATTGCACCGGCATCGAAAGCTGCCCACCGGGGTGATCGAGCTTGACTTCCGTCATGGTTCCCTCGCTTCGCCGGCAGATCTGCGTTGAATTGCCTTCGCTTTTACCGTAATCACGGTCGAGGAGATACCGCCCGTCGTGGTTCGACGGTGAGGCATGCGTCACCCGTTTCCCGACCAGCGAGCCGGGAAACCCGCGCAATCCGGACGCGCCGGAGCCAACGAGGCATGGGAACGCTACCGCGCCGGCCCACCACGCCCGGCCCTCCACCCGGTCCCTTGCGCGGTGATCATGAGGTTTGCGTCTCAGGTAAGCGCGTTCTCGGGCGCAAACCTCATGATCACCAGCATCCGGCGCGGGGACGGCGCCGAGCGCCCCCGGGGCGGGGGGCCGGGCGAGGGCCCGGGGGCCGGGTCAGGTGAGGGTCAGGTGGAGGAGGGTGTTGTCGGTGGTGACGCGGTAGACGGTGAGGCGGTTGGCGCCGGCGTGGAAGAGCCGGTCGTCGGCGAGCAGGGCGGCGAAGCGGCGTCCGCCGGGGTCGCGGGGCACCACCGGGACGACCGCGCCGACCCGGCCGTTGACGGCGATCGCCAGCCGCGTGCCGTCGGGTACGTCGTCCGGCACGTCGCCCCAGACGGCGGCCGGCAGCCGCCCGGTGTCCGGGTCCACTTCGGCGAACGCGGCCAGGTCGGCGAGGCGGGCGGTGCCGCCGGTCGGGCGGTCGCCGACGGCGGTGCCCACCAGCGGATGGGGCGCGGGCGGCGCGATCGGGGCCGGCGCGCTGCCGGGTATCGGGGTCGGCTGGCCTGGGCGGTCGTAGAAGACCTTGCCCGCCTCGGCGCGCGGGGCCTGCCGGGCGGACCGGCCGTCGACGGGCCACGGGAGCCGGATGGCCGCCTCGTCGGCGATGGTGGGCAGCAGGTCGACGTGCTGCCAGTTCCGGTCGTCGGTCCGCCCGGCGCGCTGGCCCGGTGTCTTGACGAACGTCGGCACCCAGGCGACCTCGCCGGGGGCGGTCCGGATGGCGTCCATGCCCCGGCCCTGGGCGCCGGGGGTGAAGCTGACGCCGTGGTCGGCGGTGACCACCAGCAGGGCCTGGTCGTAGAGGCCGGTGGAGCGCAGGGTACGCAGGGTCTCGCCGATCAGCCGGTCGGTGTAGCCGAGCTGCGCCAGGTGCCGCCGGCGGGCCAGTTCCGCCCAGCCGTCGCCGTCGTTCGGCAGGTCCGCCGGGGCGTCGTAGCGCGCCCCCGACGGCAGGTACGCCCACGGCGAGTGCGGCATCAGCAGGTGCAGGAAGTGCAGGGTGGGCCGGGGCGCCGGCCGGAGCCCGGCGAGGAAGCTGGTGAACCGGGCCGGCTGGTTGTCGTCGAGGCTGTCCCAACGGAACTTCGGGTCCGCCGGCACCGGCTCGGCGGCGTCGATGCCCGCCTCCGCGCGGGTCTGCTCGCGGTACGAGTCCTCCGGGTCGACGCGGCTGTCGACCGGGGCGGTGACCTGGCGCAGCAGCCCGCCGGCCTGGCGGATCAGCACACCCATCCCCTGCTCGGGGCTGACCGGCTGCTCGCAGCGGCTGGGCGGGCAGAGCCGGGTGATGCTCTCCTCGGCGCGGACGTCGTACAGGCCGCCGAAGGCGGTGAAGAGGTTGTCCGGGTACTGCGAGTAGTGCGGCGCCGCCTCACGCTGCGGGTACCGGCCGGTGAGCATGGCCGGCAGCGCGTAGGGCGTCCAGCCGCTGACGCCGGTGGCGTTGCGGTACCAGGTGGAGCCGCCGGCCAGCTCCGCGAAGTGCGGGAACCGGGCGGCGTCGACACGCCCGTCCGGGCCGAGCAGGGACACCAGGGGCAGCTCGTCGAGGACCAGCACGACCACCGGCGGGTGGTTGCCGGGCCCGGCCACCCCGGCGGCGCCGCCCTCGCCCCGGGGCAGCACCACCGTGGAGGTGGGCGAGGCGAACACGAACAGCCCCACGAACAGCAGCGGCCCGGCCGCGGCCAGCCGCAGCACCCGCCCGGGCGCGCGCCAGCGCCGGTGCGCGGCGGCCCCGGCGGCCCCGACCACCGCGGCGAGCAGCAGCAGCGGTACGCCCCGCAGCGGCGTACCGTGCCGGCCGACCTGCACGGCCAGCGCGGCGAGCAGCAGGCCCACCAGGAGGGTGTGCGTGGCGGAGCGGGCGGCGCGTCCGGCCAGGCGGGACAGCGCGCCGGGCAGCGCGACGGCGGCGGTGGGCACCAGCGCTACCAACGCCACCAGCAGCATGATCTCGCGGCGGTCCGCGCGGTGGAACAGGAAGAAGTCGGGGCTGCGCCCGAGGACGTCCAGCAGCGGCTGGGTGACCACGAGCCCGACCAGCCCCGCCACCTCGGCCAGCCGACCCAGCTCCGTACGCCAGCCGCCCGGCCGCCCACCGGAGGCCCGGCCGCCGGACGGCCGGCCACCGGAGGCCCGGTCGCCGGGCGCGCGGTCCGGCGCGGGCGCCGGCTCAGCCACCCACGACCGCCGCGTAGAGCGTCCGGGTGCCCGAGGGCAGGTCGAGTCGCCGCGCGATCCGGCAGCGCGCGGCGAGCAGCCGTTCGAACTCGGCCGGCCGGTAGTCGGGGAAGAGCCCCTCGGGCTTGTTGGCCAGCAGCCGTCGGGCCATCGGGTCCTCGGGGTGGACGAACTCCACCACCACCCGGGCGCCGGGGGCGGCGAGCCCGACGAGCCAGTCCAGCACCTCGGGCAGCGGCACGTTGCGCCCGATCGCCAGGTGGTGCACCACGGCCAGGGCGAGGACCGCGTCCGCCTCGACCCGCTCCGCGAACGAGGCCCGCTCGACGCCGCGCCAGCCGCCGCCCGGCGACGGGTCGGCGAGGTCCATCACCAGGGGCAGGATCCGCCGCTCCCCCGCCGCGCGCAGGTCCCGGTAGAGCCCGTCCAGCACGCCGGGGTCCTGCTCGACCGCGACGACGTAGTCGGCGTGCCGGGCGGCGAGGCGGGCGTACCGGCCGTCGTTGGCGCCGAGGTCCAGCGCCAGGCGGGGCCGTGCCCCGTCGGCCAGCGCCTCGGCGACGAAGCGTTCCTTCGCGGCCCGGTCTTCGGCGGTGTACGCGCAGGTGCGCTGGTAGTCGACCCAGTGGCTGGCCGCCGGGCGGGGTTCCAGTCGCCGGACGAGCTTCTCGATCCCGCGTACGGTGGCCAGCGCCAGCTCCCGGGAGTAGCCGGCGGCCCGCAGCTGGGACCGGACGTCGGCGGTGCTGGCCCGGGCGTTGCGCCGCTGCATGGCGTCGTGCAGGTGCACGTGGGTGGGCACGCCGGGCAGCAGCCGCCGGACGCCGCCGAACAGCCGGCGCATCTGGTCGGGCTCGATGCCGTCGACCCGCGCGCGTAGCCAGGGCTGGAAGTCCAGCCCGAGGTGGGCGCCGATCAGCAACGGGTAGAGCAGCGTCTGGCAGAACTGCCGGTAGCCGGCCCAGGGCTCGCCGTCGCGCGCCGGGGTGAACGAGCCGACGTCGATGAACACCGGCTCGGCGCCCCGCCACTGGAGGTTGTACGCCGAGCCGTCCTTCGTGGTGAACCCGGCCGGCAGGGCCTCGCGGAGGATCTCCAGGTGCAGCAGCGCCGCGTCGCGCAGCATGGTGAAGGACCACTCGTACGGGTGGGAGACGAACGGGATGCGCTCGTGGCGGAGGACGGCGGCCCACCGGTCGGCCGACGGCACGGCCGGCGACTCGACCGCCTCCGTGCCGCACACCTTGCCGGCGGCGAGCAGCGGCGGGAAGAACTCGCTGGCGGTCAGCGCCCGCCACTCCCCGGCGGCCTGCGCGTCCAGCCCGCGAAGCACGTCGCCGTCGAGGTGGAAGACCCGGTTGGCGGGGTCGCGGAAGGAGCCGGGCTCGGCGCGCAGGCCGGTGCGGGAGTTCGCCATCGGCCGGGGTCAGCGCTGGTCGGTGGGCTGGCGGCGGAACCGGTCGACCAGTCGCCGCCAGTAGAGCTTGGCCGCCACCGCGGCGCCGGCCACCCCGCCGACCACCGCCTGCACGATCAGGCTGCCGGACCCCGCGTCCAGGTAGGCCAGGTGTTCCACCGACCGCTCCTTCCGTCGCGTCTCGAGATCGGCGTACGCGGGCAGGATCCCTGAGGGATTTGCCCGGAAAGCCGGACTTGTCTGACACGCTACGCCGATCGTCCCGATCGTGAGGGGCACACCCGGCACTCCGCCCGGTTGTCCGTTTCGTTCAAGACGAGCGCCGGGGGACGTCCTACCGTGACGGCCATGGCACCCACACTCGATCTCATCGGCATGGTCAGCAGCGACCTGCCCCGTTCCCTCGCCTTCTACCGGCGGCTCGGCCTCGACATCCCGGCCGACGCCGAAGCCGACCCGCACGTGGAGATCACCCTGCCCGGCGGGCTCCGGCTGGCCTGGGACACCGCCGAGACCGTCCGCTCCTTCGACCCCGGCTGGCGGCCGGGCGGCGGTGGCGGGGCCGGTCTCGCCTTCCGCTGCGCCGACCCGGCGGAGGTCGACCGGCTCTACGCGGAGCTAGTGGCCGAGGGGCACCCGGGCCACCTGCCCCCGTGGGACGCCTTCTGGGGCCAGCGGTACGCGGTGGTGCGCGACCCGGACGGCAACGCCGTGGACCTCTTCGCCCCACTCCCTGGGGCCTGAGCCGGGACCCCGCCCCGCGCGGCCGGCCGCGAGCGGCCGGCTCAGCGGGGCAGCAGGACGGTGGGCGGCACCCCGGCCAGGTCCCGCACGTCGCGGGTCAGGTGGGCCTGGTCGGCGTAACCGCAGCGGGCCGCCACCTCGGCCAGCGGGGTGCCCGCGCGGGCCATCGCCAGCGCGCGCCGCATCCGCAGGATCCGGGCCAGGGTCTTCGGGCCGTACCCGAACAGGTGCCGACACCGACGGTGCAGCGCGCGCGGGTCGAGGCCGGTCCCGGCGGCGGTCTCGGTCACGCTGGCACCGGCGGCCAGCGCGGCGGCGACCCGGGCCCCGATCGGATCGGGCCCGCCGACCGCCCGCAGCCGCCGCACGACGATCTCCGTGAGCACCTCGGCCGGGGCCGCCTCCGCCCGCTCGGCGAGCTGGGCGACGTCCCGGTCGCCCCACAGCTCGGCCAGGGGAACCCGCCGGTCGCGCAGCTCGACGGCCGGTACGCCGAGCACCGCCGGGCCGGTCCCCGGCGGCAGCCGCAGCCCCACCCAGCGCTCCGCCGGCCCGCCGCCGCTGAGGTGCGCGGTGCGGTCCGGACCGGCCACCGTCAGCCCCGAGCGGCTCGACCAGAGCAGGTCGAGGCAGCCGTCGGGGAGCACCCTGGTCGGCGCGGCGCCCGCCGTCGTGGCGCTGGTCCAGAGCACCGCGCCGGCGAACCCGGCCGGACGTTCCCGGTACATGCCGCCCAGCCTGCCACGATCGGGCTAGCCTCCGGGTGTGCGATGGTCGGTGCTGGACGCTCCCCTCGACTCCTCCGGACGCGGCCGGGGCGAGCACCGGGCGCCCGCGGCGCTGCGGGCCGCCGGGCTGCTGGGCCGGGTGGGCGCGGCCGACGCCGGGGCGGTCGACGCCCTGATCACCGACCCGGTACGGGACCCGGAAACCGGGGTGATCGGCGTCGACCAGGTGCGCCGCGCCGGCCGGGCGATCGCCGCCCGCACCACGACGCTGATCGGCGCGGGACGACACCCGCTGGTGCTCGGGGGCGACTGCGCGATCCTGCCCGGCATCCTGCAGGGGCTGCCCTCCGGCTTCGACCTGTGGTTCCTCGACGCCCACCTCGACTTCGAGGACGGCCGCACCTCGCCCACCGGCGAGGGGGCGGACATGGACCTGTCGATCGTCACCGACCACGGCCCGGCGGGGGTCCTCGACCGGGAGGGGCCGCTGGTCGACCCCGACCAGGTGCACGTGCTCGGTCACCGGCCGCTCGACCGGGCCGCGACGGACGGGAAGGAGGCCTCCCGGGTCGATCCCGCCGTCCACCTGGTGCCGGCCACCCGGCTGCGGGGCGCCGACGCGGCGGCGGTGGGCCGGGAACTCGCCGTCGGTACGACGCCGGCCTGGCTGCACCTCGACCTCGACGTGCTCGACCCGCTCGTGCTCCCGGCGGTCAGCTACCCCGAGCCGGACGGGCTGGACTGGGCCGACCTCGTGGCGCTGGCCCGACCACTGGTGTGCTCGGGTCGGCTGATCGGGATGAGCGTCACCGACTTCAACGCCGACGAGGATCCGGACGGGCGGCACGCGGAGCGGATCGGGCAGGCGCTCGCCGAGCTGCTGGCCGACTGACCGGCGTCGCGCGCTCAGGCGTCGGTGGTGGCGCCCGGCAGCCGGACGGTGAACACGGTCCGGCCGGGCCGGCTGGCCAGCTCGACGGTGCCGTGGTGGGCCTCCACCACGGCGGCCACGATCGCCAGGCCCAGGCCGGTGCTGCCGTGGGCCCGGGACCGGGAGCTGTCGCCCCGGGAGAAGCGTTCGAACACCTCGGCCCGCAGCGCCGGCGGCACGCCGGGCCCGTCGTCGGCGACGCCGAGCACGGCGACGTCGCCGTCGATCCCCAGGGTGGTGGTGACCGTGGTGCCGGGCGGGGTGTGCACCCGGGCGTTGGCCAGCAGGTTCGCCAGCACCTGGTGCAGTCGGGCCGGGTCGCCGGGGACCCGGACCACGGTCGGCGGCAGGTCGAGCCGCCACCGGTGCCCCGGCCCCGCGACGTGCGCGTCGCCGACCGCGTCCACCACCAGGGCGGACAGGTCCACCGGCTCGACCACGAGCGGTCGGCCCGAGTCGAGCCGGGCGAGCAGCAGCAGATCGTCGACGAGGCTGGTCATCCGGGCGCTCTCGGACTCGACCCGGCGCAACGCGTGGGCCACGTCGGGCGGCACCTCGTCCCGGCCGCGCCGGGCGACCTCGGCGTAGCCCCGGATGGCCGCCAGCGGCGTACGCAGCTCGTGGCTGGCGTCGGCGACGAACTGGCGTACCCGCGTCTCGCTGGCCTGGCGGGCGGCGAGCGCGGCGCCGACGTGCCCCAGCATCCGGTTCAGCGCCGCGCCCACCTGCCCGACCTCGGTGCGCGGGTCGGTGTCGGCGGCCGGGACCCGCACGGACAGCGCGACCTCCCCGCGGTCCAGGGGCAGCTCGCTGACCCGGCCGGCGGTGGTGGCGACCCGGCGCAGCGGGCGCAGGGTCGCGCGCACGATCAGGGCACCGGCCCCACCGGCGACGAGCAGCCCCGCGGTCGCCACGCCGGCCTGCGCGGCGACCATCCACCAGACGGTCTCCGACACGCCCGACAGCGGCAGGCCGAGCACCCGCACGGTCCCGCCCGGAAGCTGGCGCGCCACCACCCGGTAGTCGCCGCGCTCCCCCAGCTCGCGGGTGCGGGGTCGGCCGTCGGTGGGCAGGTCGGCGAGTCCGGCCAGGTCCTCGGCGGGGACGGCGCGTTCCTGCCGGTCGGCCAGGGTCCAGGCCCGGACCACCCGGCCGTCGGCCACCTCGGCGGCGACGGTCCCCGGCGGGAGGCCCCGGGGGATGCGCGCGTTCGGCCCGCCGGGCGGCACCTCGAAGGGCGACGGCGCCCCCCGACCGGGACCGGCCCGCATCGGCGTCAGCTGGTCGTCGACCCGGTCGATCAGGAACTGCCGCAGCGCGACCGTGGTGATCCCGCCGATGGCGACGCTGACCAGGGCCAGCAGGGCGACCAGGATGACCACCAGGCGGGTCCGCAGCGACACCCCGGCCAGCCGGCGACGGAGCCGGCCGGCGGCCCCCTCACTCCGCCGGCCGGAGGACATACCCCGCGCCGCGCAGCGTGTGGATCATCGGCTTCCGGCCCGCGTCGATCTTCTTCCGCAGGTACGAGATGTACAGCTCCACCACGTTGGCCTGGCCGCCGAAGTCGTAGTTCCAGACCCGGTCGAGGATCTGCGCCTTGCTGAGCACCCGGCGCGGGTTGCGCATGAGGTAGCGCAGCAGCTCGAACTCGGTGGCGGTGAGGGTGATGGGGCAGCCGTCGCGACGCACCTCGTGGCTGTCCTCGTCGAGGCTGAGGTCGCCGACGGTGAGCACCGCGTCGGGGCGGGCGGCGACGGCGAAGCCCGAGCGGCGCAGCAGCGCCCGCAGCCGGGCGATCACCTCCTCCAGGCTGAACGGCTTGGTGACGTAGTCGTCGCCGCCGACGGTCAGCCCGGCGATCCGCTCCTCCACCGCGTCGCGGGCGGTCAGGAAGAGCACCGGCACCGTCGGGGCCTGCTCACGCAGCCGGCGCAGCACCTGGAAGCCGTCCAGGTCGGGCAGCATCACGTCGAGCACCACGGCGTCCGGCCGGAACTGCCGCGCCGCGCTCAGCGCCGACGTGCCGTCGCCCGCCGTGCGCACCTGCCAGCCCTCGTAGCGCAACGCCATCGACAGCAGGTCGGCCAGGGTCGGCTCGTCGTCGACCACCAGCACCCGCACCGGCTCCCCGTCGGGGCGGCGCAGCTCGATCCGGCCCGCCCCGGTCCGCCCGTCCGTCACCATGGTCCCATCGTGCGCCCGGCCGCTGTGCCCGGCTTGTGCGCCACCTGTGCCCCCGCTGTGCGTCGGCCGCCCCGTCCACCGCCGGGCGACCGACCGCCCCGACCGACGTGCGAGGGGCGGTCTCACTCGGTCATGCCCACCGGGTAGGTGTGCACGAAGCGCATCGTCCAGGTGCCGCCGCCGGTGGGACGCTCGCGCCGGTAGAGGTGGTCCGGCCCGCCGCCGGTGGCCGGTCCGGCGCCGTCGGGGTGGCGCAGGATCCAGTGCGCCGGCGGGGAGCCGTCCGGCTCGGCGGGCACCGCCCGGACCAGGTCGTGGGCCGGGCCGCCGACGAAGCGTACGGTCACCTCGCTCATCCGCGCGCCCGCCTTCCTGCCGTGCCGCCCCGCAGCGGCCCCGGCTCGCAAGCTACCGCAGCAGTGTGCGGCCCCGCCCGGATCCGGCAGCGGTTTGCCCTGATCGGAGCCCGGGTACCGCAGCACCGGGGGCCCGTCGAGGGACGGGCCAAAGGGCGCAGGGAGCGGTCGATGAGAACGCTGGACGGGCGATACCGGCTCGAACAGCGCATCGGCATCGGCGGCATGTCGGAGGTCTGGCGGGCCCACGACGCGGTGCTGGACCGGCCGGTCGCGGTGAAGGTGATGTCCCCCGGGCAGGAGGGTCAGGACACCTCGGTGGATCGCATCCGCGCGGAGGCCCGCTCCGCCGCAAGGCTGGTGCACCCGAACGTGGCCTTCGTGCACGACTTCGGCACCTGCGGGACGGGCCCCGAGGGGCAGGTGCCCTACATCGTCATGGAGTTGGCCGAGGGCGAGACGCTGGCCGCGCACCTGCGGGCCGGACCGCTGGACTGGCGCATCGCCGTACGGGTCTGCGCCGAGGTGAGCGCCGCGCTGGCCGCGGCCCACGCGCACGGCATCGTGCACCGCGACGTCAAGCCGGCGAACGTGATCCTGACTCCGGCCGGCGTGAAGGTGCTCGACTTCGGCATCGCCACCCCGTCCGGCACCCCGGACCGGTCACCGGAGGGGATGGTGGTCGGCACGCCGGCCTACCTGGCGCCGGAGCAGCTGGAGCGGGCGCCCGCCACCCCGGCCGCCGACATGTACGCCCTCGGCGTCCTGCTCTACTACTGCCTCACCGGGCGGCTGCCGTACCAGGCGGGCACCACGACCCAGCTGCTCGGCGCGCGCCGGCGGCAACCGCCGCTGCCGCTGCCGGAGATCGAGGGGCTGCCGCCGGAGGTGGCCGACCTGTGCGCGAGCTGCCTCGCCGACGACCCGGCCGACCGACCGTCCAGCCTGATGGCGGCTCTGCTGCTGGCCGAGGCGGTGGATGCCCGGGTGTACGTGCCGCTGCGGCAGCCCACGGCGCCGCGGCAGCGCGTCGGGCCGATGTCGCCGTGGACCGAGCGGGCGGCGGCCGAGGTGACCGAGGCGGCCCCCCTTCCCGACTGGTCGACCCAGGCCGGCTGAGCCTCCTCCCGCGCCCCGGCACGCCGGTGTCGTGGGACGCTGCCGTCCGGCGTCCCCGGGCCCTCCCACCGGTCGCGCGCGGTTTCACCGCCCGGGGGCCGGGTAGCCGGGCGGGTGAGCGACGGGAGGAACGCGATGCCGGAATCGAGCTCCTGGCTGAACGAGACGGCCACCGCGACCGCCGAGGGCGGCCACGTACGCACCGACGACGGGGGCCTGTCCACGCCCCTGGCGTCCCCACTGGCACCGCACTGCTCGGGACTGACCCCGGAGCAGCTGCTCGCCGCCGCCTTCGCGTCCTGCCTGCACCACGCGGCGGTGGAGGCGGCGGGCGAGATCACCGACGAGGCGCACACCGTGCAGGTCCGCGCGGAGGCGAAGCTCGGGCGCGACGACGACGGCCGGTACCGGGCTGACGTGCACGCCTCCATCTCGTCGGCGGGACTGAGCCGGCAACAGCTGGCCGAGCTGGTCGAACACGCGGACCGGCTGTGGCCCTTCTCCAGCGGCGACGGCAGCCGGCACCGGCTCACCGTCACCCCGGCGGAGAACGGCCGGCACTGACCGCCCGCCGCGCGGTCCGGCACCGACCGGCCGCCGGGTGGGTCCGGCACTGATCAACTGCGGACGGGCCCGGCACCGACCCGGCCGCCGGGTTGGACCGGCACCGACCGCCCGCGGGGGCGGGTCCGGCACTGATCAACTGCGTGTGGGCCCGGCACCGACCGCCCCTCCGTGGCGGGCCCGGTGACGGGACGGGACTCCGTCACCGCCGCGGCCGGCACGGACCTGCGCGTTCGCCTCCGGGCCGACGGGCTGTCGTCCGGGCGGTCCGGAGTGGCCTCCACCGTTCGGTGGAGGCCACGCACGGCCCGCACGCGCCGGCGCAAGATCGGCTCTCCGCCCGGTTGTCCGCTCCTTATCGGATATATGCGAAAGAATAGACAAGATGAGATCGCGGTATTGATGGCCTGCCGGGCGTAATCGACCCGCAGATCGGCACAAATTGTGGCGCACGCCACCAACCAGGCCGATGGCAAGACGCTCTCGCCTTTCTAGCCTCGGCGGGTGCACCCCGACGATCCCCTCGACCAGAAGCTGACCCAGGATCGGCCGGCCACCCGCCCGGACGATCCCGCCTCGACCGAACGGACGATCGGCCGTCATCGCGCTGCGCAGCGGCGGCGTCGCGGCGGCCGGGCCCTGCTCGCCTCGACCCCCGTCCGGGTCGCGCTCGCCACCGGTGTGACCTGCTGCCTCGGCGTGGCCGCGTTCGCCGGCACGCGCGAGGACGCCGACGCCGCGCGCGAACCCGTGGCCGAGGCGCTGGCCGAGCGGGCCGTCGACGACGACCGCGCCTCACGGTCCCTGGACCGGGCCGTCTCCCCCTCGCCCTCGCCCTCGCTCAGCCCCAGTCCGACGCCGAAGCCGACCCCCTCGGCCACCCGCAAGGCCCCGCGCAAGCCGGCCCCGCCGCCGCGCCCACGCCCGGTCGCCGGCCTCACCCAGGCGCAGATGGACAACGCCAAGGTCATCGTCGACGTGGGCGCCGAGCTGAAGATGCCCCGCCGCGCCATGGTGGTCGCCGTGGCGACCGCGATGCAGGAGAGCCGGCTCTACAACCTCGCCAGCGACGTGCTTCCGGAGTCCAGCCGGTACCCGCACCAGGGCAGCGGCTCCGACCACGACTCCGTGGGCCTGTTCCAGCAGCGCCCGAGCAGCGGCTGGGGCACCGTACGCGAGCTGATGCGCCCGTCGTACGCCGCGCGGGCCTTCTACCTGGCGCTGCGGGACGTCCCGGGCTGGCAGCAGATGAGCGTGGCCGGCGCCGCCCAGGCCGTGCAGGTCTCGGCCTTCCCCGACGCGTACGCCCAGCACGAGGAGCTGGCCACCACGGTCGTCGCCGCGCTGACCTGACCGCGCCCCCGGGGGCGGGCCCCGGTGCCGGCGGGGTCAGCGGATCCCGGCGCGGCCGCCCGGCGGCTCGCTGGAGGCGTCCGCGCCGCCACCGGCGGCGATCCGGGTCGCCGGCACCCCGTTGCCGGGCACCCCGGCCGCGGCGGTCGGGGTGTCCGCCGGGACCGGCTCGACGGTCAACCCGTCGAGGATCCGGTCCACCCGGGCCTCGCGCCTGCGCCGGGCGTACAGCGCCTCCTCGAAGTCCCGGCGGGCCTGCACGGCCTCGGCGTAGACGCGCTCGCGCACCTGGCGGGCCTCCTCCCGGGCCGCGTCGAGCTCGAGCCGCGCCCGGGTCAGCAGGTCGACCGCCTCGCGGTCGGCGTCGTCCGCGCCGCGCGGGGCCCGGTCCGCGTCGCCGAGGTCAAGCCGTTCGAGCAGGCCGCGGAGCGCCGTCGCCTCGTCACGGATCTCGTCCCACTCGCGACCGGCCCTCACGGCGCCCTCCGCCCGGGCGGCGAGCCGGGCCAACCGGACGCCGATCTGGTCCAGGCAGGAATCGACCTGCCGCTGGTCGTAGCCGGTCTCCACGACGCAGAACCTCATACTGTCGCCCCCCAGGCAGCTGGTGTTTCCTTCCCCACCCTGGATCCTCGACGCTGGGGGCGGCAGCGGAGGGGCTTCGGGAAAATTGTTCACCATGCGGACGCGCCCGGAACCAGGCGCATCGCGGGTGCCGGCGCGCGGCCCGGCGTGGACGACCCGCCCGGGGGCGCCTCAGGAGCGCTTCGGGAGCACGACCACCCGGCCGAAGAACTCGTCGATCCGGCGCACCACGTCGTTGAAGTCGTCCAGGTCGATCGGCTTGGTGACGTAGGCGTTGGCCTGGAGGGTGTAGCTGCCCACGATGTCCGTGTCGGCGTTGGAGGTGGTCAGCACGACGATCGGGATGGTACGCAGGTCCTCGTCGCTCTTGACCTCGCCGAGCACCTGCCGCCCGTCCATCCGGGGCATGTTCAGGTCGAGCAGGATGACGTCCGGCCGCCGGGCGTCGGTGTGCCGCCCCTCGCGGCGCAGGAACTCCATCGCCTCCTGGCCGTCGCTGACGACGTCGATGACCTTGTCGACGTCGGAGTCCGCGAGGGCCTCCTCGATCATCAACACGTCACCCGGGTCGTCGTCCACCACCAGGATGCGTACCGGACTCGGGCTGTCTGCACCCATCACTACCTGCTTCGGGTCGGTGGAACGGAGAATCGCGAGCGCTCTGTGCCGGCGGGGAAATCTAGCCCATCAGCCGGCGGACCGCGCTGTCGGGTCGGCCCTGCCGGACTCGTGTCGCAGCACCTCGGCCAGCCCCGTCACCTGGAGCACGCGGTCGACCCGGCCGGTGGCGCCGGTCACCCGCAGCCACCCGCCGTCGGCGGCGACCCGGTTGTCGCCCCGCACGAAGGCGGCGATCCCGGTGGAGTCGCAGAAGGTCAGCTCCGTCAGGTCGACCAGCAGGCGGCGCTCGCCGGCGTCGACCAGCCGGTCGATGGCGGCGTTGAGTTCGGGCGCGGTGCTCAGGTCGAGTTCGCCGGTCAGCCGCAGGCGCGTCGCCCCGCCCTCGCGGTCGGCGTACGTGACGGTGAACGTCACCCCTGGTCCCCCTCGCTCCACCGCAGGCGGATGCTTGCAGTACGGCAAGTATAAGCAGGGGTGCCCGACGCGGTCGCACCGGCGCTCAGCGCGACCCGGCGCCGCCCACCCTGGCCACGGACGCCCGCGCCGCCCCGAGGAACCGCGCGGCCCGGGGGAAGTCGCGCAGGACCCGACCGTAGTGTTCCAGAGTCGACCGCAGCGTGGCGGCCGGCACACCCCGGCTGGTGAGGATCTCGACCTGCCAGTCGACGAACTCGGTGAACAGCGAGCCGTCGTCGACGTAGAGCGCGGCGGCCAGGAAGTCCACGATGTAGCCGAGGTCGCTGACGGTGGAGTCCAGCTGGCTGGGCGTGTAGTCCCGCGTCCCGGGGTCGCGTTCCCGCAGCTCCGCCAGCGCGCCGTCGATCAGCTCGCCGCGCCGCTTGACCAGGCTGGTGTACTCGTCGTCGGCCAGGTGACTCAACTCCGCCGGCGGGACGCGGCGCAGCGCGCGCTCGTCCGCGACCAGGCTCGCGGCGGTCGGGGCGTCGGGCGCCCAGGCGACGCCGAGCCGCCGGGCCCAGCGCCCGTCCGCGCCGAACCCCCGGCCCCCCACCACCACGGGGACGTCCACGCGCCGGCACGCCTCGATCATGCGGTGCGCGTGCGGCAGGCGCATCGGCAGCGCACAGGCGAGCGCCACCGCGTGGGCGTCGTGCCGGTGCAGGTACGACACCAGGTGCGGGGCGGGGACGCTCGCGCCGAGGAACGTGACCTGCCAGCCCCGCAGCCGCAGCACCTCGGCGACCAGCCGGGGCGGCAAAGCGTGCCACTCGCCGTCCATGCAGGCCACCACGACCCGGCCCCGCGTCGGACGCGGGTTCGCGTACGCCGCCACCGCCGCCACCACCCGCTCGCTGATGTGTGTCGCGGCGTGCTCCTGGGCGACGCTCCACTCGTTGCGCGCCCACCGCTCCCCGACCTCGGCCTGTGCCGGGGCGACCAGGTCGAGCAGGACGCGCTCGGCGGGCACGCCGGCCTCGAGCAGGCCGGTGGCCACCTCGATGGCGGCGTACTCGTCCGCCTCGTGGAGGCAGTCCAGGTATCCGGTCCAGGCGTCGGCCGGGGTGGCCCGGGCGGTCGGGGCGGCGGTCACGGTCGGGTCTCCCTCACCTCGGCGGCGCCGCTCGCGTCGGGCACCGCGTGCAGGTGCCGGGGCGTACGCCCGCCCGGACCGGTCGCGCGCAGCGCGAGCACGGCGATGTCGTCGTGGTCGCCGTGGCCCAGCCAGTCGCAGGTCACCTGCTCGACGCGCTCGGCCAGGGCGGGCGCGGGCATCCGCTGGCAGCCGGTGACCGCGTGCACCAGCCGCTCCGTGCCGAACTGCTCGTTGCCGCGGCGGCCCCCGCGCGCCTCGGTGACCCCGTCGCTGTAGAGCAGGCAGGTCTCGCCCGGCTCCAGCCGGACGGTCACCTCCCCGATCCGGGGATCGGGGACCACGCCGACCAGCATGCCCGACAGCGGGACCGGCTCGACCTCGCCGGAGCCGCGCAGCACCAGCGGCGGCAGGTGACCGCCGCCGGCCAGGGTCAGGGTGAGGCCACCCTCGCGGTGCGCGCGGACCACTCCCAGCACCATGGTCGCGAACCGTCCCTGCCCCTGCGCCTGGCTGGTCTCCAGCAGCGCGTCGTTGAGCAGCTTCAGCAGGCGCCCCGGCTGCGACTCGACCCGGTGCAGCGCCTGGAGGCACTGACGCAGCTGACCGGTGAAGACCGCGGCCTCGACACCCTTGCCGGAGACGTCGCCCAGGAAGAACACGGAGCCGCCGTCGGCCAGCCGGTGCGAGCCGTAGAAGTCGCCACCGATGCGCAACCCGGCCTGGGCCGGTCGGTACGCGGTGCCCCACTGCACCCCGGTCGCCTCGGCCGGCTCCACCGGCACCAGGCTCGCCTGGAGCGTGTCGGCGACCTCGGCCTGGTCGCGGTAGAGCAGCGCCGTGGTCAGCGCCGCCCCCGCCCGGGCCGCGAAGGCACGGGCCAGGTCCACGTCGGCCTCGTCGTACCAGCGGTCGACGCGCCGCGCGACCAGCAGCACGCCGGCCGGGGCGTCGCGACCGGGCAGCGGCAGCACCCGTGCGCAGGCCTCCGCCGCGGTCAGCCCGGGCAGCCAGCCGGCCTCCACGGCCTGCTCCGCCAGCCAGTCGACGGTGTGCGGTTCCACGCCGTCCAGCCCCTCGGTGATCGCCGCGGGCAGGTCGACGGCAGGCAGGACGCCGCTGTCGACCACCGGGGCGTCGTCGTCGCTGCGGGCGGCCCGCCACCAGCGGGCCCGACCGGAACGGGGTGCCAGCACCAGCACCGCCACCTCGGCCAGCGTCGGCACGGCGAGGCGGACCACCGCCGCGGCGGCCCGGTCCGGGTGCAGGGGATTGCCCAGCTTCTCGCCGACGACCGCCAGGAACGCCGAGCGGGCCCGCTCGGCGAGCAGGGCGTCGGCGCGGGTGACGCTCTCGGTGACGTCCTCGACGTACCAGCAGCAGCGGGCGGCCGACAGCGGCACCCGGCGCGCCCGCAGCCGACGGCCGTGGTGGGTGAACTCGCCGTCGGCGCTCAGCCCCGCGACACCGGCCGCCGCGAGCATCCCGCCCGGGACGACCTCGGGCAGCAGCCGCTCGGCCACCGGGCTGACGTGCCGGACGACGCCTTCCGCGTCGCAGACGACGAGGCCCTCGCGGAAGTGCTCGACGACCTCGGACCAGTCGGGCGTCGCGTGCTCCCGGTCGGCCGCGAGGGCGGGGAGCGCGGGTGCCGGGCGCGCCGCGGCGTCGGACGACCACGCCGTGGCCCGTGCGGCCCTCGGTGTGGAGATCCGCCCGTCGCCGGGATCCCAGTCCCGGACGTCCGCAGCAATCACCAGCTGAGCCCCACTCCTTGTCGACGCCCGTACCACCGCGAGGCGGCACATGTGGTCAGATCTCTGGCACCCACCCTACGCCCGTGCGCCGCGAACGCCACCCGACGCCCGTCGTGCGGTCGGCTGTCGCGTGCCGGGCGGGACCTGCCGGGGATTGTTACGATCCCCTCACCCCGCCCCTCGGCGGCCTGCGGAAAGGCGTGAGCGTGCTGTCCCACCGGAGCCAACCCGAGTCGACTCCGCTGAGCATGGAAGTCGACCGGTCGGATCCGGCCGCACCGCTCATCCGGGTGGGCGGCGACCTCGCCTACACCACCGCCGGGCCGCTGCGCGCCGAGGTCGACCGGATGCTCGCGGACGCTCCGGCGACCCTCGTCCTCGACTTCTCCGGCCTGCTCTTCATCGACAGCACCGGCCTGGGGGTGATCGTGCACGCGTGGCGCGAGGGGCAGCAGTGCGGCACCGTCCTCCGCCTGCGCGCCGTGCCCCGGTTCCTGGAGACGATCCTCGACATGACCGGCGTCACGGGCCTGCTCGCCCGGCCGCTCGGCGAGGGCCTGGCGGCGGCGGAGGGTGCCGCCGGGACGGGCTGACGCACTCCGCCCGGCCCCCCGCTTTGCACCCGGCCCCGCGACTGGGAACATGGGCGCATGGCCGCTCAGCTGTTGACCATCGAGGTGACCCGGCTCGACGCCGGGCGCGCCCGGCTCCGGCTGTCCGGTGAGCTGGACTTCGACACCGCCCCGCAGCTCGTCGCCGCCGCCGCCGAGCTGCGCCGGGACGGCTGCCAGGAGCTCCTGTTCGACCTGAGCGCGGTCAGCCTGTGCGACTCGTCCGGGCTCAGCGCGTTCCTGACCGCCTATCACGGCGGCACGGGCGCGGTCCGCCTGGCCGGGGTCAATCCCCAGCTCCAGCAGCTGCTCGACCGCACCGGCCTGGCCGAGCTGCTCGCGGTGGAAGGCGCCGCCGACGGCACCGCCCGCCGGGCGGGCTGAGCCGGCCCGCTCCGCACGGGTGAGGGGTGGCCCCCGACCCTGGGACCAGAGGCCGGGGGCCGGAGTGAGGATCAGGGCGCGGTGAGCGGTTGCAGCCGGGGTCCGGTGGTCCGCCGCTGCCCCGTCGACGGTGGCTCGGCGTCCTCCGGCGGCCCGGAATCGGGAGTCTGGAAGAGATAACGGACGAACACCCCACCCGCCTCGTTGTCGTCCGCTCCGGGCCACTGCCCGATGCAGTCCACCCCGACCACCTCGCGACCCGAGCCGTCGCCCTCCTCCAGCAGCGCCCACAGGCTCACCGGGTAGCAGCGGGTGTCCTCGGCAGAGAGGCGCCAGCGGGCGTACCAGCCGGGCCGGGCGGGAACGATCTCGACGATCCTCTTCATCACGACCTGTCCTTCCGCGTTCTCGGAAGTTCTCCGGTCCGCTGCGATCGTCGGCTCCCGCCGGGTGACCGCCCCTCACCCCCGCCGGATGAAGCTGTCCCGCCGCCCGCCCGGGCGTCGCCGGCCCGGTTGCCGGCGTCCGTTTCGGTGCCGGCGACGACGGGAAGGCGACCGGCGGAAGCGAGGGAACACCAGCGGAAGCGAGGTGTCACCATGCGCAAGCAGATGGAGGGCGACAACCAGCGTCGCCGCGCGCTGGCCCGCCAGGCCCGCGAGCGCGGCATGCAGGCCAGCGAGACGGGCGCCAGCCTGAGCGCCTCCAAGCAGCTCACCCACCTGGAGCAGGGCAAGCGCGCCGGTCCGCCGCCGGCCGGCAGCCGCCACAAGCCGGACAGCACCCGGGGCGGGCCGGCACCGCCACCGGCGGGCGTCGCGGAGTCCCCCCGCCCCCTGCCCGACCAGGGCGCGGGCGCGCCGGAGGGGACTCCGCTGGGCTACCACGCGCTGGTCGACGACGTCGTCCGCCGTACCGGGGCCGACTTCCGGACCGCCAAGGTGGGCGTCGAGTCGACCGTGCTGGTGCTGGCCTTCGCCCTCGGCGAGGCGGAACGCCGGCGGCTGCTGGCGGCGGTGCCGACTAAGCTGCACGACGTTCTCCCGGTGGACGGCGTCAGGCGACGCCCGGACCTGCCCGGCTTCCTGGCCGAGGTGGGCCGGATCAGTGGCCGTACCCCGGAGCAGGCCCGCTACCAGGCGGAGGCGACCGTGGCGGCGCTGGCCGACCACGACGGCGACCTGATCGAGTCGCTGCACGTGCCGGACGGCCTGCGTGACCTGCTGGAGCCGCCGTCCGTCGGCGGCGGGGTGGTCGGCGCGGTCAGCGCGACACCCCCGCTGCGCGACACGGACCTGCGGGAGGCGCTCGGCGAGCTGCCGTACTGGTCCGGCGACGGCAAGGCGCTGTCCCGCACGCTGGAGCTGCCGGCGGACAACCTGGACCGGGTGCTGGACCGGATCGACCGGCTGCGGCAGGAGACCGGTCGCGGCCCGCGCATCGGCCGCCCCGACCCGACCACCGCCGTGCTTACCGTACGGTCCCGGCAGGCCGGCGCGGTGACCGCGATGGACGTGGACCTCGCCCACGCCGTCGACGACGCGATCGACGAGGCGGGCGCCGGGATGGCGGCCGGCTGACCGGCGCACGGGCCGGCGGGCGCCGACCCGCCGGCCCGCCCGGCTCGGCTAGCCTGCCGGGGTGGACCCCTCCGACGTGCCCCGGCTGGAGCTGGTCGTCGACCCGGCCCGCCCCACCGGGCGTACGCTCCTCGCCGCCGGGGTCGAGCAGTCCTACGTGGACGTGGCGGACCCCCGTTACCTGCACTTCGAGTACGTGCGGCGGATGGCCGCCGTGGCCGACCTGACGGCGCCGCCCGGCCGCCCGCTGGACGTGCTGCACCTGGGCGGCGGCGCGCTGACCCTGCCCCGCTACGTGGCCGCCACCCGGCCCGGATCGCCGCAGCTGGTCGTGGAACGCGATCCCGCCGTGGTGGACCTGGTGGCGCGGCAACTGCCCGCGCTGCCCGCTGGCGTCGACGTGCGGGTGGCCGACGCCCGGGACGCGGTGGCCCGGGCGCCCTCGGCCGGCTACGACCTGGTGCTCGCCGACATCTACCGGGCGGCGCGGATGCCCGCCCACGTGCGCAGCGTCGAGTTCGTCACCGAGGTGGCCCGGACGCTGCGCCCCGACGGCGTACTCCTGGTCAACGTGACAGACCTGCCGCCGCTGGTCTTCGCCCGGGTCCAGGCGGCCACCCTGCGGGCGGTCCTCGCCGACGTCTGCCTGGTCGCCGACCGCCGGATGCTGCGCGGGCGGCGGTACGGCAACGTGGTGTTCGCCGCCGCGCCGCGCCCCGGGCGGCTGCCGGTGGCCCGGTTGTCCGCCCGCGTCGCGCGGGATCCGGTGCCCGGCGGGGTGCTGCACGGGGCGGCCCTGGACGCGTTCGTCGCCGGTGCCCGTCCCGCCACCGACGCCGCCCTCGCCGCGCGCTGAGCCGGCCCGCCCCGGGAACCGCGCCGGGGCCCTCGGCCCGGACGGCCGCGCCCCTGGGCAGGGGCACCGGGGCGACCGGTCCGGCCCGGTACGCGACTCGTCCCAGCCGTGCCCCAGCACCACCGCGAGCCTTCCGTTCGCACACGCCTCGGCGCGGTCCGGCCCCGCGTGGCCGGGGTGCGCGATCGGGATGCCCGCGCCCACCGCGTGCCGCAGCGCGGCGTCCGCGCCCGCGGGCGGGTCAGCGCACCCGGACGGCCACCTCCGGCGAGGAGCTCTCCAGCGGCACGGCGTTGGCCGGGACCAGGCCGAGCTGCACGGCCGGGCGTGGCAGCGCGGCGTCGAGCATCCAGTCGGCGCCCACCCGGATCCGGTTGCCCGGCATCGCCAGCAGGTGGTAGCCGCGGGTGACCGCCTTGGCGGGCAGCCCGGACAGCGACACCTTCAGCGGGTTCGCCGCCGCGTCCTTGCCCCCCAGGTCGACCACCCAGCCCAGGTCGTGGTGCTTGTACGGCCTGCGCTTCCCCTGCCCGTAGGAGGCGGCGATGTTGTGCGCGGCCAGCTTGCCCTGCCGCTGCGCGTGCTGCGCCGTCATGGTGCAGATCTGCCCAGGCCGGGTCAGGTCCGGCACGGCGGCCGCGTCGCCGCAGGCGTACACCTCGGGGAAGCCGGGGACGCTGAGGAACTCGTCGACGACCAGGCGGCCCCGCTCGGTGCGCAGTCCCAGCTCGGCGACGAACGGGTCGGGACGCACGCCGACGCACCAGACCAGGGTGCAGGTGGGCACGTAGTCGCCGTCGGTGAGCGTCACCCCGTCGGCGGTCGCCACGGCCACCGAGGTGCCCATCCGCACGTCCACGCCCCGGCGGCGCAGCACCCGGTCGGCGGTGTCCGACATCCGCTGGTCCAGCTCCGGCAGTACCCGGGGCGCGACGTCGAGCAGCATCCACTTCGGTCGGATCTTGAGTCGGGGGCGCTGGGAGACCAGCTCGTCGGTGAAGAGCTGGCCGTGCGCGGCCACCTCGGTTCCGGTGTAGCCGGCACCGACGACCACGAAGGTGGCACGCGCCTGCTGCTCGGCCGGGTCCTCGGTCTGCTCGGCCAGCTCGATCTGCCGGATCACGTGGTCGTGCAGGTAGAGGGCCTCCGGCAGGCCGCGGAAGCCGTGGGCGTACTCGGTCACGCCGGGGATCGGCAGCAGCTTGTTGACGCTGCCGACGGCCAGCACCAGCCGGTCGTACGCGATCCGGTTGCGGTCCCCCTCCGGCTGGATGAAGCCGACCCAGCGGTTCTGCAGGTCGACGTGGTCGGCCTCGCCGATCAGCACCCGCACGCCGTCGAGCGTCCCGGTCAGCGGCACGGAGATCCGCCGGGGCTCGACCACGCCGGCGGCCACCTCGGGCAGCAGCGGCAGGTAGAGGAAGTAGTCGGTGGAGTTCAGCACCACGATCTCGGCCCGGCCCCGGGCCAGCCGGTTCAACGTCTTCGCCGCGTGGTAACCGGCGAACCCGGCCCCCACGATCACCACACGAGGTTTCGTCATTGCGGCCCCGTTCCCACCCCGGGGCCGGACAAACGTGGCGGGTCGGACGGATCAGCACTCGGCCAGCCGGACATGCCCGGTCCGCCCGACCGCCTCCACCTCCCAGCAGCGCCCGAAGGCCCGCACCCGGTCGGCGGCGATCCGCCCGATCTCGGGCGGGATGTCGGGATCGAGGACCAGCCGGCCGTCCACCGGGTTGATGTCGAGCATCGCCCGGACCAGCGCCAGCGGGGTGCCGGTCGCCCATGCCTGCGGGCTGCACGCGGTCGGGTACGGCACGGCGAACAGCAGCCGTTCCCGGGGGAACCCGCTGATCGCCTCCGGCAGGCGGTGGTCGAACTGCTCCGCCGCCTCCAGCAGGGCCAGGCTGATCCGGTTCGCCTCCGCCCGGTAGCCGTAGCGGGCCATGCCGAGCGCCGCGAGCGAGTTGTCGTGCGGCCAGACGGTGCCCAGGTGGTAGCCGAGGGCGTTGTAGAGCCGGTCGTCCCTGGAGAGGGTGCGGATCCCCCAGCCGGTGAACATGTCGTCGGCCATCAACTGCCGTACGACCGTCCCGGCCCGCTCCGCCGGCACGATCCCGCTCCACAGCAGGTGCCCCATGTTGGAGGTCTTCGAGTCGATCGGGTTCTTGTCGCCGTCCAGCCCGACCGCGTAGAAGCCGCCCCGCTCGTCGAGCCAGAAGTCGCGGTTGAACCGCTCGTACAGTGCGGCGGCGTCGGCGCGCAGCCGGCGGGCGAGGCCGGGGTCGGCGAGCGGCCCGTCGGCCAGCTCGGCCAGCCGCAGCTTCGCGTCGTAGGTGTAGCCCTGCAGGTCGCTCGTGGCGATCGGCAGCACGGGGATGCGGCCGTCGGCGAAGCAGACCCCGTCCGGGGAGTCGCGCCAGCACTGGTTGCCGAGCCCCTCCGGGGAGCGCGTCGCGTACTCGACGTAGCCGTCGTCGTCCCGGTCGCCGTACCGGTCGATCCAGTGCAGCGCGGCGAGCGCGTTGTCACGCAGGAGGCGGACGGTCTCGTCGTCGCCGGTCCACCGCCAGTATTCCGAGAGCAGGATCAGCCAGAGCTGGGTGGCGTCCGCCGAGCCGTAGTACGGCCCGTAAGGCTTCAGCCCCGTCCGGGTCAGCTCGCCGCTGCGTACCTCGTGCAGGATCTTGCCGGGCTCCTCGTCGGTGAAGTCGTCGCACGTGTCCCCCTGCAACCGGGCCAGCGCGAGCAGCGCGCCCTTGGCCAGGGTCGGGCCGGCGACCAGCGTCTGGTAGGCGGTGATCAGCGTGTCGCGGCCGAAGACGGAGAGGAACCAGGGCAGGCCGGCGCCGGGGAGCATGATGCGCTGCCCCTTGACCTCCAGGTCCAACCGCAGGGCCGCCAGATCGTCGCGGGACTGCCGGATCGTCCGCTCCAGGGCCTGGTTGTCGCTGCGCAGCACCGCCCGCCCGAGGGTCCAGCGGCGCACCGGGTCGTCGGCCCGCCGGTGGAACACGTCGGCGATGTCGCCCCGGACCGCCTCCACCACCCCCATTCCCGGCGGCAGCGGCACGTGCAGGTCGAGCTGCCACTCCTCCCCCCTGGAAAGGGTGACGTCCCAGACCAGCTCGTCGCCCTCGACCCGGTCGGCCGGGCGGGAACAGCGAACCCGGGTCTCGGCGGCGAAGTCTCCCCGCGCGTAGGAGAAGCACAGCTCCGAGCCGTCCGGCGCGTGGCTGCGCTCGATCTCCGCGGAGCGGTCCCGGACCCCGGACTTGACCTCGAACAGGTCCGCGAAGTCGGCGCCCACGGCCAGCCGCAGCTCGAACCGGACCGGCTCCGGCCGGAAGGACACCATCTCCACCCGCTCGTGGAAGCCTTCGCCGACGTAGCGGAGCCGCCGGATGCCCAAAGTGTCCGGCGGCAGGTCCGGCTGGGCCGGGTTGGTCAGCACGTACTGGGCCGAATAGTGGTCGATGGTCTCGGCGCGCAGCACCAGCAGTTGCTCGCCGTTGACGGTGAGCACCCAGCCGCTGATCAGCCGGGTGTCCAGGTGCACCAGGCCGCCGATGCTGCCCGGCGGCACGTCCCCGCAGGGGTCGGAGTACATGAAGGTCGGGCCGCTGAGCACGGCGATCGAGTCCGGGCCCAGCTCGGGCGGCATGGCCCGCTGGTCGCCGCTCTCCCCGGCGGCGGCCCGCAGGCCGGGTGTGGGGTCGGCGGGGGTCGGACGGACGACTGCCATAAGTCCACCGTAGGAAGACCGTCGCCGTGCGTCATCACCCGCTCCGGGTGAAGCGGCGCGGACCGTGCGCGGGCGAAGGACGCGTACGACCGCGGCCGTCGACCGACGGGCCGGATCACCCGGGGCGGGTGGGTTCACCTCACCCGCCCGGGCGGCACGGTGGTGCTCCACCGCCACCCGAGCGACGGGAGGACAGCGCCATGAGCACACCGATGTCGAACGACCGGCGGCAACCGATCTACCTGCGGCAGAGCGGTCGCACGCGGCTCACGCCCCGGCAGCGTCGGCGCGTCGAGCACAAGCAGGGGCGGTTCGTGCGCCTCGACGGCCAGCGGCCCGAGGCACGCCGGCCCGGGCGTTGACCCGGCGGCCGGTGGCGGTCGTGACGGGCCGCCACCGGCCTACGTACCGGCGGGCGCCGTGATCGCCCACCGTTCGTGGTCGCGCCACGCCCCGTCGATGAACAGGTAGTCCGGCGAGTAGCCCTCCAGCCGGAAGCCGAGCTTGCGGGCCACCCGGCGGGACGGCTCGTTGCCCGGCTGGATGTTCGCCTCCAGCCGGTGCAGGCCGAGCGCCTCGAAGGCGTGCCGCACCACCAGGCCGATGCCGGCGGAGGCGTGGCCGGTGCCGCTGTACGGCAGGAAGGCGGCGTAGCCGAGGTAGCCGCCGCGCAGCGCGCCCATGAGGATCCCGCTGATGTTCACGTAGCCGGCGATCGCCCCGGAGTCCCGGTCGCAGATCAGGTAGCCGGCGTGGTCCCGACGGCGGATCTTGCGCAGGTACGCGGCGTACCGCGCCGGGTCGTCGGGCGCGGCGAGCCAGGGATGGTGCAGGTCGCGGCTGCGCCGGGCCGCCGCGACGAACTCGGCCTCGTCGTCCGGCCGGGGGCGACGGATGGCGGCCGGTCCCGCCGTACGCAGATATCTCACGGCGAACCACTGTCGCCGTGGTCCGCGCCGTTGTCCAGTCGCTCCCGGGCGCGCCCCGGCCCTCACGGACCCGCGGGAGGGTCCGCCCCGCCGGCGACCCGCTCCAGGGTGTAGTGGATGGTCTGGGCGACGATCCAGCCCTGCTCGATGAGGAACGAGTCCGCCCCGTCGCGGACCTGTACGCCCTCGATCCGCGCCGTCCACTCCAGGAACGCCACCCGGCCCTCGACCAGCCGGTTCGTGTACACGTAGCGGGCGCTGGGCAGTTCCTCCTCCAGCAGGCGAGCCAGCTCCCCGACGCCCGCGTGCCCGCGGAACACGCCGCGCCGTTCCAGGACCACGCACGACGGCGAGACGTTGCGCGCCAGGTCCTCCGCGAACCGGTGCTCGGCGGCCAGCCGCAGGTGGTCGTCGAACACCTCCCGCGCCGACCGCGCCCGCAGGGCCTCGTCCAGCAGCCGACCCCCGTCCGACCGGGCCGCCGGTGTCGGATCCCCCTCCCCCGCCCTCACAGCGGGCCCGGGTACGGCTGCTGCGGCGGCATCGGCACCCGCAGGAAGGTGGCCCCGCGCAGGTCCAGCCAGGCGTGCCCGGGCGAGCGGACCAGCCGCAGCATCACCTCGGCGCAGTTCGGGCAGCGGCCGACGAGGCCGGGCGCGTGCGGGTAGACCCGCAGGCCGGCCAGCGGGCCGAGCATGCGGCAGTGCTCGCACCGCCCGGCGGCGGTGCTCAGGTCGACGGCGAACAGCTCCCGCAGCGGGCCGTCGAGCATGTTGCCGTCCAGGTACGACGTGTCGGTCATCGGGCGCTCCTCCTCGACGCTCAGCCGGTGGGGCCGAACCGTTCGGTCTTCACCCGCCGGCTCTGGTGGCCGAGCCCGACCAGCAGGTCCGCCACCGTCTCCACGAAGCCGGTCGGGCCGCAGACGTAGCAGAGCGGCTCCAGCTCGGGCGGCCAGCCGTGGCTGTTGACGTCGGCCAGCCCGATCCGGTGCGGCTCGCCCCGCCAGCCCTGCGGCGCCTCGCGGGTGTACACGTACGCGACGTCCAGGCCCGGGTCGTCGCGGACCCGGCGGCGCAGCTCGTCGGCGTAGATCACGTCGGCCGGGGTACGCACCGAGTAGATCAGCCGGAACGGCACCCGGCTGCCGGCGGCGCGGCGGGCGCGGACCATGGCCGTCAGCGGCACGACGCCCGACCCGCCGGCCACCAGCAGCACCGGGGCGGTCTCCTCCGGACGCCAGACGAACCAGCCGCCGACCGGGCCGCGCACCTCCACCGGGTCGCCCTCGGCGTAGACGTCCATCAGGTACGGCGACACCTCGCCGTCGGGCACCCGCTGCACGGTCAGCGCGATCCGGTCGCCCTCGGCCGGGCCGGCCAGCGAGTACGACCGGGCCGCCTGGTAGCCGTCGGGGGCGGTCAGCCGCACGTCGACGTGCTGCCCGGGCAGGTGCCCCGGCCAGCCGGGCGCCTCCAGCACCAGGGTGTGCGCGGTCGGCGTCTCCACCCGGCGCTCGCACAGCCGGGCCACCCGCCAGCGCAGCGGGGCGGTCAATCGCCCTGGTACCGCTGCTCACGCCACGGGTCACCGTAGTCGTGGTAGCCGGCGGTCTCCCAGAACCCGGGCTGGTCCTCCGTGGTGAGCCGGATGCCGCGCACCCACTTGGCGGACTTCCAGAAGTAGAGGTGTGGCACGAGCAGCCGGGCCGGGCCGCCGTGTTCGGCCGGCAGCGGCGAGCCGTCGTACCGGTGCGCGATCCAGGCCCGCCCGCCGCGCAGGTCGGCCAGCGGCAGGTTCGTGGTGTAGCCGCCGTACGAGTGCGCCTGCGCGTACCGGGCGCCGGTGTCGATGCCCTCCAGCAGCGTGTCCAGGGAGACCCCCTGCCAGTCGGTGTTCCGCTTCGACCAGCGGGTGACGCAGTGGATGTCCACGGCCGGGGTCTCCTGGGGCAGCGCCATCAGCTCGTCCCAGCTCCAGCGGAACTCGGTGCCGGACTCGGTGGAGACGACGAACTCCCAGGTCTCCAGCGGCACCCGCGGCGTCGGGCCGGCGGAGAGCACCGGGAAGTCCTGCGTCAGGTACTGCCCTGGCGGCAGGGCCGGCTCCGCGGAGCGGGGCCGGCCCTGGAAGCCCGGTGACACGATTCCCACCCGTCAGTCGTACCACCGGGGCTGCGGCGGCGGGGCGCGGTCGGCCGGACCGCACCGTGACGGGTGACGCCTCAGTTCCGCTCGACCACGATCTCCTTCTCCTTCCCGCCGGCCTTGCTGGTGGCCCGCAGGCTGGTGAGGGTGACGATCACCAGTACGCCGATGATGACGCCCAGGGAGGCGAGGGTCGGGATCTCCGGCACGCCCTTCCAGATGCCGTGCGCCCAGTGCAGGCCGAGCTTGAGGCCGATGAACGCCAGGATGATCGCCAGGCCGTAGCTGAGGTGCACGAGCCGACTGAGCGCGGCGTGCAGCACGAAGTAGAGCGCCCGCAGCCCCAGCAGGGCGAACGCGTTGGTGGCGAAGACCAGGTACGGGTCCTCGGTGATGCCGTAGACGGCGGGCACGGAGTCGACGGCGAAGACGATGTCCGTGGCGAGCAGCGCGGTCACCACGAGGGCGAACGGGGTGAGCGTCCGCCGGCCGGCGATGCGGACGACCATCTTCGGGCCGTGGTACTCCTCGGTGACCGGCATGAACCTGCGCAGCAGCTTCACCGAGCGCATCTTGCTGATGTCGACTTCCTGCTCGTGCCCGGTGACGGCGTCGCGCAGCAGCTTCGCCGCCGTGACCAGCAGGATGATCGCGAAGATCAGGAAGGCGAAGTCCAGGGTCTGCAGGGCCGCCGCGCCGATGGCGATGAACACCGCCCGCAGCAGGAGCGCGCCGGTGATGCCGTAGAGCAGGGCCCGCTGGGCCAGCTCGGCCGGCACCGCGAACGCGGCCAGCAGCAGCATGAAGACGAACAGGTTGTCGACCGAGAGGGACTTCTCGACCAGGTAACCGGTGAGGTACTCCACGCCCTGCTTCGAGCCGAAGCGGGACCAGACCCAGACGCCGAAGGCCAGCGGCAGGGCGATGTAGAAGGCGGACCAGCCCAGCGCCTCCCGCATCGACACCTCGTGCGGCTTGCGGGTGACCAGGAAGTCCAGCACCAGCAGGGCGATCACGGCGGCGATGGTGACGCCCCACAGCGTGGGGGTGCCGACCGACTGGAGACCGGTGGCAGCAAGATATGGCAAATCGGACATGGAGCCTCCTCGAACACCCTGTCATGTTCGAGGTCTCCTTCACCCACTTTTCGTGGGCAGCCACCCGAGGCGCGCTCCGGGCACGCCGTACTGACCGGGATGGCTCGTGGGAAGTACTCCCCTCGTCGCGACAAGGTTAGGGCAGGCCTGTGGGCTCGGCAAACGGGGCACGCCAGATCACGCGCGCACGGTGTGGTGCGCGCCGTCGAGGGGCTTTCGTCCCAGCTCAGCGGGCGGTGACGGCGGCGAGCACCGCCGCCACGTCGAGGTCGGCCGTGCACGCCGGGCCGGCCGCGTCGAGCGGGCAGCGCGCCTCCCACCAGCAGGGCTGCTCGGTGATCGCGGTGGGACGCCGGTACCCGCAGCCGGGCAGGCCCTGGAGGTCGGTGCCGCCCATCCCGTACCGCCGGGCGTCGGTGGGGCCGAACAGCGCCACCGTCGTGGCGCCGGTCGCGGCGGCGAGGCGCACCGGCCCGGTGTCCGGCCCGACCACCACCCCGCCGCGCCGGCCCACCGCCGCGAACTGCCCCGCGAGTGTGGGCAGGTCGGCCCGGGGCAGCGGCACCCCGAGCGGCGCGGCCGGGTCGACCGGGCCGACCGTGAGCACCGGGTGTCCGCGCCGGGTCAGGGCGCGGGCCAGCTCCCGCCAGTGCCGGTCCGGCCAGCGCTTGACCGCCATCCCGGCGTCGGTGACGAGCACCACCGGCGGCGCGAGGGGCTCCCCCACCAGCCGGGCCACCGCCCGCTCCCCCGCGCGCCGGGCCTCGTCGCCCAGGTGCACCCGGGGCCGGGCGGCCCGGTCGGCCGCGCCGAGCAGTCCTTCGGCGCAGAGGATCTCCAGGTAGCGGTCGCCGACCGGCTGCTCCGGCGGCGGGCCGCGCCACAGGTTCGTCACGGCCCGCCCGGCACCGGCCTCGAGCAGCTCGGGGATGCCGTCGTAGCGGGTGGTGGTGACCGCCAGGTCCGGCCGGGAGGCCGCGAGCGCCTCGACGACCGCGTCCCGCTCGGCGCCCGGCCGGCCGTGCCGGGGGGTGCGCACCTCGGCGACCGCCGGGTCGGCCCGCACCAGCTCCGCCCCGGGATCGTGGGTGAGCACCCGCAGGCGCGCGCCGGGGTTGCGGCGGGCCAGGCCGT
This sequence comes from Micromonospora sp. NPDC047812, assembly GCF_040704175.1. NCBI lineage: Bacteria > Bacillati > Actinomycetota > Actinomycetes > Micromonosporales > Micromonosporaceae > Micromonospora > Micromonospora sp. NPDC047812. The sequence goes on from NZ_JBEYRY010000004.1 coordinate 354,791, forward strand.
GCACCGCCGGCAGCAGCATCAGCAGGTCGCCGATCCCGCCGAGCAGGTCGACCACCAGGATGTCCGCGTACCGGTCAGGCATCCGCGCGCCCCAGGGTCCGGGCGTAGAGGTCACGGTGCGCGGCGGCCACCCTCGGCCAGGAGTACGCGGCGGCGAAGGCCCGCCCGCGCTCGGCGAGCCGGCGGCGCAGCACCGGGTCGGCGAGCAGCCTGCCGACGGTACGCGCGACCGCCGCGCTGTCCCGGCGGGCGCCGATCACCGCGACCGCGCCGCTGCGCCGCAACCCGTCGTCGCCGGCGTCGGACTGCGTCACCGCGGTCGGCACGCCGTGCGCGAGCGCGGCGAGCAGGGCCCCGCTCTTCGTGCCCACCCCCGTGGTGAACGGCAGCACCGCCACGTCGGCGGCGTGCAGCGCGGCGGAGACCCGGTCGGCGGGCAGGTGCCCGGTGAACGTCACCGCGTCGGCCACCCCGCAGCGGTCGGCCAGCCCGGTCAGCTCGGCGCGGAACGCCCGCGCCTCGTGCTCGGGCAGCGCCTGGGAGGTGAACCCGCCGACCACCAGCAGCCGCAGGTCCGGGTGGTCGCGCCGCAGCTCGGGCAGCGCCTCGATGAGGTACCGCAGTCCCTTCACCGGATGCACGAAGCCGAAGAAGGCCAGCAGCGGCGCGCCCTCCGGCAGGCCCAGCTCCGCCCGCAGGCGCAGCCCCGCGGTGGACGCGCCGAGGTGGTCGACGACGTTCGGGGCGATCGGGATGTGCGTGGCCCGCCGGCCGGTACGTTCGTGGACCACGTCGCCGTGGCCGGGGTTCGTGACGATCACGGCCGCGCTGGCCGGCACCAGCCGGCCGGACTCCCGGTCCCAGCAGCGGGCCCGCTCCACCGCCGACCAGAGCCGCCCCGGCAGCCAGCCGGGGCAGGCCCACCAGCCGTACTCGTGCAGGGTGGTGACCAGCGGCAGCCGCCGGGGCAGCCGCCACGGCAGCAGTCCGGGCTGCCCCGAGAACCGGTACGCCGACGGGGCGAACTGCACGTGCACCACGTCGGGGGCCAGCTCGCGGACCCGGCGGGCGGCCCGGGCGGTGGCGGCCCGCCAGCGCCCCCGGTCGGCGTCGGGGCGCACCGGCACCGGGGTCACCTCGACACCGACGCCGTCGAGCGCCTCGACCAGGTGCGTCACGTAGTCGCTGACGCCGTCGGCGTCGGGCCGACCGGGACCGTGCAGCATCGCCACCCTGATCCGGTCGTCGACCACGCCACCTCCCCGCTTCTCGGCGGGCGGGTTCCCGACCCCTTACGACGCAAACGCGCCTCGCCTATGGTGTGCCGATGACCGAGGACGTCCCGGCCGGCCCGCTGGCCGGCGTACGGGTGATCGAGCTGGCCGGCATCGGTCCCGGCCCGTTCGCCGCGATGATGCTGGCCGACCTGGGCGCGGACGTGGTCCGGGTGGACCGGGCCACGGACGTCGACCCGGACGCCTTCGGCACCGCGCACCCGGACCTGCTCAACCGGGGACGCCGCTCGATCGGGGTCGACCTGAAGTCCCCCGGCGGCCGGGAGGTGGTGCTGGCCCTGGTCGCCGGCGCCGACGCGCTGATCGAGGGGTTCCGCCCGGGGGTCGCCGAGCGGCTCGGCGTCGGCCCGGCGGACTGCCTCGCGGTGAATCCCCGGCTGGTGTACGGGCGGATGACCGGCTGGGGGCAGGACGGGCCGGCGGCGCCGCATGCGGGGCACGACATCGACTACCTGGCGTTGACGGGCGCGCTGCACGGCATCGGCCGGGCCGGCGAGCGCCCGGTGCCGCCGATGAACCTGCTCGGCGACTTCGGCGGCGGCGGCATGATGCTCGCCCTCGGCCTGGTCTCCGCCCTGTACGCGGTGCGCGGCGGCGCGCGGGGGCAGGTGGTCGACGCGGCCATCGTCGACGGCGTGGCGGTGCTCAGCACCCAGATCCACGCGCTGCGCCGGCTCGGCATGTGGCAGGACCCGCGAGGGGTGAACCTGCTCGACGGTGGCGCTCCCTTCTACGACACCTACGAGTGTGCCGACGGCCGGTATCTGGCGGTCGGCGCGCTGGAGCCGCGGTTCTACGACGAACTCGTCCGGCGCACCGGCTTCCCGCTGGCCCCGGACGAGGCGCCGGACCGCACCGACCCGGCGAACTGGCCGACGCTGCGCCGGTCGTGGGCACGGCTGTTCCGCACCCGTACCAGGGACGAGTGGACGGCGCTGCTGGGCTCCTCCGACGCCTGCGTCGCGCCGGTGCTGGACTGGCGGGAGGCGCCGGAGCACCCGCACCTGGCCGCGCGGGGCACCTTCGTGGAGCGGGACGGGGTCACCCAGCCGGCACCGGCGCCCCGTTTCTCGGGCACCCCCACCGCGCTGCGCCGCCCCCCGCCCCAGCCGGGCGAGCACACCGACGAGCTGCTGGCCGGGGCGGGTTTCGCCCCGGAGCGGGTCGCCGCCCTGCGCGCCGCCGGCGCCGTCGCCTGAGGCGGCGTACCACGACGGCCGGCGCCGCGCGGGCGGTGCCGCTACCGTCCGGGTACCCACCGGGGCCTGGTCGTCACGGCCCGCGCCGCCGGCGGGCGGCGCGGTCAGGAGCGGCGCAGGGTGGCGCCCGGCGCCATCGCGGGCTCGACCATGTCCCGGAAGTCGCGCGGGAGCTGAACCACCACGTCGTCGAACTCGCCGCCGCTGATCGCCTCGCGCAGGGTGACGAAGACCGCCCGGGCGGCGTCGCGCGCCGTGGGCTCGGTCACGCCGGCCCGCACGGCGACGCGGGCGACGAACTCGGCCGCGCCGAACCGCTCCGCCGACTCGGTACGCGGGCTCGGCTTCAGCGCGAGCTGCAACGGCCTGGGCAACTGCGCGGCCAGGTCCAGCACCTCCCCACCGGTCAGCCGCTCGGCGAGGGTCTCCAGCGTCGCCCGGGTCAGCGCCACCGCCTGCTCCGAGGAGGTACGGGTGCGCTGGGCCACCTGGTCGACGAAGGTGTCGTAGTTCATCCGGGCTCCTTGGGGCTGCGTCGGGCCCTGCGCGTACCCGCCGACGCGGCCGGGAAACGACGGGTATTTCCGCGCGCGACGGCGCGTGACGGCCCGCCGGGCGGGTAACCGCCGCCGGTCGTGACCGGATCGATGCCCCGGAGGAGCCGACACCATGGCGAGTTACGCCGACGTGCTGCAGTACCTGTCGAGCCTGGACTACCCGGCCGAGAAGGACGACGTGGTACGCGAGGCCGAACGGGAGGGCGCCCCGCCGGACGTACTGCGGGCGTTGCGGGCCCTGCCGCCGGTCGACTACGCCAACGGCAACGAGGTGGCCCGCTCCGCGGGCATCGAGGCGGCCCCGGAGGTCGGCCCCGCGCAGCGGGCGGCGCAGGCCCGGGACAAGCGGCACCAGCGCGTGTCGCAGCACCTGCGCGGCATCTGAGCCTTGCCGTCGCGGGCCAGCAGCGTGCCCGGCCCGGGCGCGCCCGGGCCGGAGCGTGGCGTCCGCGCCGGGCGGGCCCGCGCCGGTGACGGGTGACGACGCGCCGGCCGGTCGGGCACACCCCGGCCGCGGTCCAGCTCACCGTGATGGGCGCGATCGGCCTGGTGGTCGGCGGGCTCACCGCGCTGGCCGCCACCCCGGCGCTGGCGCCGCTGGCCGGCTGGGACGCCGCGGCGCTGAGCTGGCTGGTGCTGGTCTGGTACAAGCTGTGGCCGATGGACGCGCGGCGCACCGCCCGACTGGCGGTGTACGAGGACCCGAACCGGGCGGCGCGTGACGCGCTGCTGCTCGCCGCCTGCCTGGCCAGCCTGCTGGCCGTCGGCGTCGTGGTGACCAGCGCGCACGGGGCGCCCGTCACGGCCGCCCGCAACGTCTACGGCGGGCTGGGCGTGCTGAGCGTGCTGCTGTCCTGGCTGGTGGTGCACACCGTGTTCGCCGCCCGGTACGCGCGGATCTACTACACCGGGCCGGACGGTGGGATCGACTTCAACCAGTCGGAGCCGCCCCGCTACTCGGACTTCGCCTACGTGGCGTTCACCGTCGGGACGACCTTCCAGGTCTCCGACACGTCGCTGACCAGCAACGAGATGCGCCGGACGGCACTGCGGCACTCGATGGTGTCGTACCTGTTCGGGGCGTTCATCATCGCGGTCACGGTGAACCTGCTGGCCGGCCTGGCGAGATGACGTCGGGCCCGGGTGAGGTGAGGTGGGCCGGCGCCCGGCGGAGTGCCGGACAGGCGGGCGCCCCCGTCGCGAACCGCGACCGGGGCGCCACGCAGAACCTGTCCGGTGGCCGGTCGGGCCCGAACCGGGCCGCGACCACCAGGCTGTCGATGTACGCCCGAACCGGGCGGGCATCAGTGCCGCGACCATCATACGATGGAACATCACCCGTTCGGACGATTACGAAGCAAGTGTGGGCCAGCCCACCACGTCACGGCGTCAGGCGGTCAACTCCGCGTACCGCTTCTCCAGGTCGACCCGGGCCAGCGCCCCGACCAGCCAGGCCAGGCGCTCGGACTCCCCGCTGCCGGCCAGGCCCGCCAGATCGTCGGCGGAGCGGCCCAGCCCCAGCCGGCGGGCCGCGACGAGCGCCCTCCGGTCGGCCACCGGCGCCACCTCCCGCCACAGCGCCTGGGCCTCGCGCAGGAACAGGTCGACCACCGTGGCGTCGACCCCGGGCAGCTCGGTGAGCAGTTCCCGCTCCCGGGCCGGGTCGTGGTGGGCCACCGCGCGCAGCCGGCGCAGGTCGCCCCGGTAGCGCTCCACCACGGCACGGGCAAGGTCGCCGAGCGTGTCGGCGAGCGCGTCGACATCGCCGCGTTGGCCGCTGTCGCGCAGCACGCGTACCCGGTCGCCGTGCAGCGACCGGGCCAGCCGGGCCGCGCTGTCCCAGCCCGCGGCGGGCAGGGCGTGCGCGCTGTCCACGGCCCGCCGGAAGTCACCCCGGCGGGCCAGCAGCACGGCGAGGCAGAGCACCTGGAACAGGCTCGACGGGTTGTTGACGACCCGGAAGCCGTACTGCTCGGCGAAGCCGCGCCCACTGCCGGCGAGCCGGCGTACCAGGCGTTTCCTGTCCTCGACGCGGGATGTGGCTGTGGTCGGCATGCCGGCGACTACCCGCGCCGGGCCAGGCCACGCCTGCCTGCCTCAGCCGTGCAGCCCGCCGCTGCGGTCGCGCGCCTTGAGTCGGGTGGTCGGCAGTGCCGGGGCGGGCAACGGCGGGGCGGGATCGTCGGCGACGACGCCGAAACGCCGCCCGGCCATCCAGTCCTCCCGGGCGGCGGCCACCTCCTCGTGCGAGCGGCCGACGAAGTTCCACCACATCACCAGCGGCTCCTCGAACGGGGCCCCGCCGAGCAGCAGCAGCCGGCTCCCCGGCGTGCCCGTCAGGGTGAGCCGCTCCCGGCCTGTGCCGAGGTAGAGCAGCGCCCCGGGGGCGAAGCGCACCCCGTCGACCTCGGCGGCGCCGGACATGGCCAGCAGCCCGTACTCGAAGTCGGGCCGCAGCGGCAGCGTGGCCGGCCCGGACCCGCGCAGCTCCACCTGCGCGCCGAGCAGCGGGGTGTACGTCAGGGCCGGGGACCGCTCGCCCGCGAGCTCGCCGACCAGCAGGGTGACGTCCAGTTCGCCGTCGCGCCAGCGCGGCAGGTCGGCGTGGTGGGCGAAGTCGGCGGCCCCGGCGCGGGCCGGGTCCGGCAGCGCGACCCAGAGCTGCACGCCGTGCATCAGCGGCGGATGCCGCTCGGGCGACCGCTCGGAGTGCGCGATCCCGTGCCCCGAGGTCATCACGTTGAGCTGGCCCGGGCGGATCGGCTGGACGTTGCCCAGGCTGTCCCGGTGCAGGATCTCCCCGTCGAGCAGCCAGGTCACGGTCTGCAGGCCGGTGTGCGGATGCGGTGGCACCTCCATGCCGGGCCGCTCGGCCACGTCGTCCGGACCGAAGTGGTCCACGAAGCACCACGCGCCGACCATCCGCCGCTGCCGCTGCGGGAGCAGCCGACGAACGGTCGTGTAGCGACCCAGCGGCACGTCGTGGCCCGGCAGCAGGACGCTGCCGGGATCGGCGGTGGCCACGCCGGGTGGTCGGGTCTCCGCGGGCATCTTCTCGGTACGCTCCACCGCCCGACTGTACGCCCGGCCAGGATCCGAACCCGTCGGTCGTCCCACCGCTCAGCCGACTGCGGCGCCGGCTCCGACCGTCAGGCGGCGCGGGCCGCCGGCTTCCCGCGTCTGACGAATCCGGACATGCGGCTGGCCGACACCCCGGGTGGGGGTGCCGGCCAGCGGCGTTCATTCAGTGTTGTCAGCTGTTCCAGTCTTGTTGTCAGCTGTTCCAGTGCTCGGCGACGAGGTCGGCGGCCTGCTGCTCCCACTGAGCGTAGTGGTCCGGGTACGCCGACACCTGCACCGTCTGCGCGGCCTTCGTCAGGGGCATGTCCTGCCACCCGTCGACCTGCTTGAGGCCCTTGAGGAACGCCGTCGTCGAGTACTCCGGGTCGGTGATCTGCTCCACCGTGCCCCACCCACTGGACGGGCGCTGCTGGAACAGGCCCTGCGAGTCGTGGTCGTTGCGGTCACCCAGATGACCCAGGTTCTCCAGCTTCGACTCCTGCAACGCCGTCGCGATGGAGACCACGGCGGCCCGCTCGTCCATACCGGCCTTCTTCGTCGCGGCGATGATCGCCTTGACGTTGGCGACCTGCTCGTCGGACAGGTCGATACGCGACTGCGCACCCTGCACACCATGCGGCACCAGCACACCCATGTCCGGCTTGTCCGCCTGCACCGCCACAGCGGTGACCGGAGCCGCCGACGGCACCGACGGGGCCGCCTGAGCAGTCACGGGACCGGCGAACACACCACCGGCAAACGCCAGACCAGCAACACCAAGAACGCTCTTACGCAGAATCGTGTTCATCGCAGATGCTCCATTCGGGGGTTGGCACCCACGCCGAGGGGGATCGGCTCACGCAGGTGCAAGCACCGTCCGGCGCCCAAGGAACTCAAGGGGGAACTCCAGCAGGAACTGGAGGGGATCTCCGGCGAATCACCCGGAGGAAAGATCAGATCGGCCGTACCGGCCGGATGTCCGACCTGTGCTGGCCGGAAAGGGCCGGGCTGTTTCGCGGGGGCGGGGGGATGCCCTCACGTCGGCCGGACCATGTGTAACGACCACCGGCCCGCCATCATTCCGAGGCCCCGGCACGCCATCCTGTCGGGCGGCGCGGCCTTGCCTTGCTCGGTCGTACGCAGGGTGTAACGACCCCGGCCCGGCCACGATTCCGCCCCCCCGATGCCCCCGATCACACCCCCGAACCGGACACACGCCTCATCACACGCGCACAAGGGTGATCAACCACCGACACCCCCCGGACGACAGTCCCGAAACCGGACAATCGGCGCACCGGCACCGACTACACCTCCGAGATCTTGGTAGGTAACGGCCCCTCAGAGGGCCATTACCTACCAAGATCTCCCGCCTACCCAGGCAGGTGGGCGTCGATCATGCAGTTGTGGCGCCTCACATAAGGCGCAATCCAGGGCAGGACGCCCCACCGCAACTGCATGATCGACCCGGACGGTCGGTGGCATCAGGGTCGGTGGGGGCGGCGGGCGAGGACGAGGGTGGTGCGCAGGCGGGTTGTTGACGTCGACGTTGGTGGTGCCGTGCTCGACGAATGGCGTGCCACCGGCTCAGTGGGACAGGTCGCGGTCGGGCGCCTGCCCGTCCGAGTACGCGCTGCGGTAGATCGTGCCCCGCCCCCTCGGGTCCGGCGCGTACGGCAGCGGGGCGGGGTCGACGGGCGGGGCGGGGTCGACAGGCCGGGCGGGGTCGACGGCCGCCGCAGTGCCGCGCCGCGCCCGGATGATCCGGGAGACCACGAACCAGCCGGCGGCCGCCACGCAGGCGACGATGACCACCTTCTGGAGCACGCCGGCGTACCCCTCGACCAGGTGCCAGTTGTCGCCGAGCAGGTAACCGGCCATCACGAAGGTGGTGTTCCAGATCAGGCTGCCGAGCGTCGTGTAGACCGCGAAGGTCAGCACCGGCATCCGCTCCACCCCGGCCGGGATGGAGATCAGGCTACGGAAGATGGGGATCATCCGGCCGAAGAAGACGGCCTTCACCCCGTGCCGCAGGAACCACTCCTCGGTGCGGTCCACGTCGCTGAGCTTGACCAGCGGCAGCCGCTGCGCGATCGCGCGGATCCGTTCCCGGCCCAGCGCGGCACCGATCCAGTACAGGGCGAGGGCGCCGATCAGCGAGCCGAGGGTGGTCCAGAAGATCGCGCTGACCACGCTCATCCGGCCCTGGCCGGCGACGAAGCCGGCCAGCGGCAGGATCACCTCGCTGGGGATCGGCGGGAAGAGGTTCTCCAGGGCCACGGCCAGACCCGCGCCGGGGCCGCCGAGCCGCTCGACCAGGCCGATGACGAAGCCGACCAGTCCGTCCTCGGGCGGCGCGGCCTCCCCGGTGGTGGAGCCGGAGGCGAGCAGGGCGTGCGCGGCGGTACGAATCATGGCCCACACGCTACGAACCGATCCTGGGAGCCCGCCAACGGGCCGGCCCTTGCATCCGGCGGACGGTCCACAGCGGCGGGGTTCACACTAGGGTGGCCCCGTGACGACGCGCACCACGACCGCCGACGCGGCCCCGATCCGGGTCGCGGCGCCCCGCACCGGGACCGCGGCACGATGACCGGCCGACTGGCGCAGTTGTGGCGGTACCCGGTGAAGTCGATGCTGGGTGAGCGGCTGCCCGCCGCCGACGTCGGCCCGGCGGGCGTGGCCGGTGACCGGCGGCTGGCCCTGCGGCACCGGGACACCGGCCGGGTGGCCAGCGCGAAGCATCCCCGGCTCTGGCGCGACCTGCTCACGCTCCGCGCGGCCGGCGCCGCACCCGACCCGGTACGGATCACGCTGCCCGACGGGCGGTCGCTGTCCAGCGTGGACGCCGACGTCGACGGCGTGCTGTCCCGGGTGCTCGACGTCCCGGTGACGCTGATCGACCGGCCGCCCGCCGGGGCGGTGCTGGACCGGGCCGATCCGGACGCGGTGCTGGCGGCCGGTCTCGCCGCCGAGGTGCCGGTCGACGCCAACCCGCTCGGGGCGGCGGCACCGGGCACCTTCTTCGACTTCGCCCCGGTGCACCTGGTCACGGCGGCCACCCTGGCCCGGGTGGCCGCCGAGCTTCCGGGCGGCGCCGTCGAGGCGGTGCGCTACCGGCCCAACCTCGTGCTCGACGTCGACGTGGACGGCTTCGCCGAGAACGACTGGGTCGGCCGCGAGCTGCGGATCGGCCCCGAGCTGGTGCTGCGGGTGATCGCCCCGACCCCGCGGTGCGCGGTGCCGACCCTGGCGCACGGGTCGCTCCCCCGGCAGACCGAGGCGTTGCGCGTCCCGGCCCGCCTCAACCGGGTCGCGCCGCTGCCGCAGCTCGGACCGCAGCCGTGCGTGGGCGCGTACGCGCAGGTGGTGCGAGAGGGTCGGGTGGAACAGGGGTCCGTGGTCGAGGTCGGCTGAGCCGGTTCAGTCGTCCTCGTCGTCGTCCTGCGACGGCGTGGCGACCCGGTCGAGCAGGGCGTCGAGTCGGGCCGCCGTGTCGGGCGGGATCTGCCCCTCCTCGGCCGCCTCGGCGAGGCGCTCCCGCAGCTGCTCGACGCGCTTGGCCCGGTCCTTCTGCTTGCCCCGGCTCAGGTCCGCGAGCTTGTCCCGTAGCCCCTCGACCGTCTTGCGGTCGATCTCGCCGCGGGCCTGCGCCCAGGCGAGCACCGCGGCGAACTCGGCGACGAACTGCGGCAGGCCGACCGGGTCGGGCCGCGCGGTCACCGGCGGCGGGGCGGAGGTCCTGGTCGGCGGCGGCGTCGGCCTGGCCGAGGTCGGTTTGGCGGCCGGCGTGCCGGTGGCGGGGGCCGCCGCCGGTGGCGGGCTTCCGCCGTCGCCGAGGACGAGCGCCCCGACGAGCCCGACGAGCAGCGCGACGCCGACGGCGACGAGCGCGGTGACGGGCCTGTTGCGCGCCGCCCCCGCGCCGCCGGCCGGGGCGGGACGGCCGGTGCGGGCGACCACGCGCCCACCCGGCGGGTTCGGGTACGCCACCCCCGCGCGGCCGGTGCCGGCGGGCTTCGGGGACGGCGGTGCGCGGTCGATCAGGGTCGGCGGGTGCGCGGCGTCGGCGGGCACGGTCGGCAGGACGGCCGTGGTCGGGTGGGCCGGCGCCTGCGGGCCGAAGCGGGCGGCGAGCTGGGCCGCGCTCGGCCGCCGCGCCGGATCGGTGGCGAGGCAGGCCAGGGTCAGCTCGGCGATGTCGGGCGGCAACCCGGGGACCCGCGGGGGCGGCACCGGCGGGTGCCCGGCGTGCACCTCCAGCGCGTCCTCCCAGGTCTGCACGGGCAGTGGGGCCCGGCCGGTGAGGGTGCGGTAGAGCAGCGCGCCGAGGGCGTAGACGTCGCTGGCCGGGTTCGGCGGCCCGGGCCGCATCCGCTCCGGGGCGAAGTACGCGGGCGTGCCCATCAGCAGTTCGCCGGTCTGCCCAGCCCGCGGGTGGTGCGGCCCGGCGAGCGCGGCGATGCCGAAGTCGAGCACCTTGGCACCGGTCTCGGTGAGCATGACGTTGCCGGGCTTGACGTCGCGGTGCACCACGCCGATGCGGTGGGCGGCGGCGAGCGCCGCGGCGATCTGGCCGGCCATCCGGACCGCCTCCGGCCAGGGCAGCGGCCCGGCGGCGAGCCGGTCGGCGAGGTTGCGCCCCTGCACCAGCTCCATCACCAGGTACGGGACGACGATGCCGCCGTCCAGGGCCGCCTCGCCGTAGTCGTACACCTGGGTGACGTGCGGGTGGGTCAGCCGCGCGGCGGCGCGGGCCTCGCGCTGGATGGTGGCCCGCAGCTGCGGGTCGGTGGCGAACTCCCGGGTGAGGGCCTTGACGGCGACGGGCCGGTGCAGCACCTCGTCGTCGGCGCGCCACACCTCGGACATCCCGCCGAGGCCGATGCGCTCGCGCAGGACGTAACGGTCGTGCAACCGCAGGGTGGGCGTGAACGGCGACATAGCCGTTCAGTCTGCCCTGCCGGCGGGGCGGCGGCCAGCGCGGTGCCCGGTCGCGGGCCGGTCGTCGCGGTTCGGGCGGCGACGACCGGCCCGCACCGACGGTCAGGAGCAGCGTGGCGCGGCGGCGACCGGCGGCGGCTGGATGCGGTCGGCGAGCCGGCGCAGGACGCCGGCGGCGGCCAGCCGGGTGGGGGCGAGTCGCGCGACGCGGGGCCGCTCCGGGCGGACGGGGGCGTCCGGTCGGGCGGAGTTGACGTGTCGGGTCACCGCGTCGACGGCGAGGACGAAGCCGGTGGGCTGTTCCATGGTCAGCTCCCTGGGACGGGTCCGGTGGAGGACCGGACGACGAGTGCGGTGGGCAGCAGGACGTGGCCGGCCGCCGGGTCGGCGGGCGGGTCGAGCAGGAGTCGGGCGGCGATGCGCCCCTTCTCCTCGGCTGGTTGCCGCACGGTGGTGAGGCCGGCGGTGGCGGCCTCGGCGATGTCGTCGAAGCCGGTGACCGACACTGGCGGCCGGCCGGCCTCGACGAGCGCGTCGAGGACGCCGAGGGCGAGCACGTCCGCGCAGGCCAGTACCGCCGTGGGCGGTTCGGGGGCGGCGAGGGCGGCGGCGACGGCCGTGGCGCCCGCCGACCGGCTGTTGTCGGTGGCGGCGAGCACGGTCAGCCCGGACCAGGCGACGCCGACCTCGGCGAAGGCGTCGGCGAACCCGGCCAGCCGCGCCCGGGTCGTCGGGTGGGCGACATCGGCCACGTCGGCGAGGCGCAGTTCGCCCGGGGCCGCGCCGGGGCGCACGGCGTCGCCGAGCAGGGCGACCCGCCGGTGCCCGAGCCCCGCCACGTGGGCGGCGACGGCCCGGGCGGCGGCCCGCTCGTCGATGCCGACGTAGCGGTCGTCGGGGCCGGCGTCGTCGCGGGGGGCGGTCGTGACGACGGGCAGACCGCGCTCGCGGAGCACGTCGACGACCCAGCCCTCGTCGCCGACGCAGTAGACGCAGAAGCCGTCGACGGCGGCGTTCTCCACCGCCCGCCGCGCGGCGGGCTCGTCGGCCGGCAGCGGCACGAGCAGCAGGCTGGTGCCGTGCCGCTCGGCCGCCTCGGCGACGCCGGCCAGGAAGCGGACCGCGAAGGGGTCGGTGAAGGCGTACGACAGCCGCGACTCGAAGAGCACTCCGATGGCGCCCACGTACCCGCGCCGCAGCGACCGGGCGGTGGGGTTGGGGCCGGGGTAGCCGAGCTGCCGTGCGGCGTCCAGGATCCGCTGGCGCAGGGCGGCGGAGAGCTGGTCGGGTCGACTGTAGGCGTTGGAGACGGTGCTGCGGGACACGCCGACGGCGTCGGCGACGGCTTGCAGGGTCGGCTTCACCGCGCTCCCTCTGTATCGATTCAGACTGGATCGATACAGAGACTAGGCGGAGCGGGCCGCCCCCGTCAACGCCGTACGGTGGGCGCAACGAATCCACCCCGCCCGGTCAGCCGGACGGGGTGGTCGGGGGTGGACGGTCAGCCCTTGCGGGCCACCCCGCCGTACATGCTGACCTCGGCCGCCGCCGGGCGGGGCTGCGGCGCGTCCTCGGCACGCCACTCGGCGACCGACGTGACGCCGGGCTCCACCAGCTCCAGCCCGTCGAAGAACCGGGTGAACTCGGCCCGGGTGCGCAGGTTGATCAGGCCGTGCGGGCTGCCGCCCCGGGCCGCCGCCTTCGCCTCCTGCGCCACGTGCGGGGGCAGGTAGTCGTGGGTGGCGTGCGAGGCCGCCAGGTAGCTGCCTGGCGGCAGCGCGTCGAGCAGCCGCGTGACCACGGCGTACGGGTCGTCCTCGTCGCCGACGAAGTGCAGGATCGCGACCAGCATCAGGCCGACCGGCCGGGACAGGTCGATGGTGCGCAGCAGGTCGGGGTGGCGCAGGATCCGCTCCGGGTCGCGCAGGTCGGCGTCGATGTAGGCGGTGGCGCCCTCGGGCGAGCTGGTCAGCAGCGCCCGGGCGTGCGCGAGCACGATCGGGTCGTTGTCGACGTAGACCACCCGCGACTCGGGGGCGATCGCCTGCGCGACCTCGTGGGTGTTGTCGGCGGTCGGGATGCCGGTGCCGATGTCGAGGAACTGGCGGATGCCCGCCTCCCGGGCGAGGTGACGCACGGCCCGCTGGAGGAAACGGCGGTTCTCCAGGGCGGCGGTGCGGATGGTCGGGAAGGACGCCGCCACGATGTCGCCGGAGTCGCGGTCGGCCTGGAAGTTGTCCTTGCCGCCGAGCCAGTAGTTGTACCGGCGCGCGGGGTGGGCCACCGAGGTGTCGATGCGGTCGCTCGGGTGGGCGTGGCCGGTCGTCGTACCCGGGGCATCGGTGGTCAAGGCAGCCTCCACGACTCTGCGCCACCCGCGACCGGGGGCGTCCGTCCACTGTCGCCGGTCGGCGACCATGGTAGCCGCACCGCCACCCGGGCGAGGCCCCGCCGTGGTCACCCCGGGTAGAGGTCGTCCAGGATCGCGCCGAGGATCTCCGGCGTACGCTCCGGCGGCTCGGCCTCCACACAGAGGCGTTCCATCGCCACCGCGTAGTAGTCGAGGTCGTCGCGTTTGTCGAGGTAGAGCGCGCTGGTGAGCTGTTCGATGTAGACGATGTCGGGCAGCTCCCGGTCACCGAAGCGCAGGATGGTGAAGGCCCCGCCCGCGGCGGCGTGCCCACCGGCGGCGAACGGGATGACCTGGAGCCGGATGTTCGGCGACTTGGTGGCCTCGATCAACGCCGCCACCTGCTCACGCATCACCCGTGGGCCGCCGATCGGCCGGCGCAGCGCGGCCTCGTCCACCACCGCCCAGAGCTGTGGCGGCTTCTCGCGGTGCAGCAACCGCTGGCGCTGCATGCGCAACGCGACCCGACGCTCGATCTCCGCCGGGGCGGCCCGGCCGTGCCCGAGCAGCACCACCGCCCGGGCGTACTCCCGGGTCTGGAGCAGGCCGGGGACGAACTGGACCTCGTAGCTGCGGATGAGCGCGGCGGCCGCCTCCAGCCCGAGGTACGACTGGAACCAGTTCGGCAGCACGTCACCGTAGCGGTGCCACCACCCCGGGCTGTTGGCGTCGCGGGCGAGCTTGAGCAGCGCCTCCCGCTCCTCGGGCGCGGTGACGCCGTAGAGGGTGAGCAGGTCCGCGACGTCGCGCTCCTTGAAGCCGACCCGGCCCAGCTCCATCCGGCTGATCTTCGACTCGGAGGCGCGGATCTCCCAGCCGGCGCCCTCCCGGGTCACGCCACTGGACTCGCGCAGCCGGCGCAACTGGGCGCCGAGCAACATGCGCAGCACGGTCGGGCCGGTCCCCGGACCGCCCTCGGCGGGACCCATCGTCACAGCCGACCTCCACATGCCGGTTCGTGCCGACCAGGTGCCCTCCCACGGCCGACGTGTAAGCATGCCATGAACCGTGAGTGAGGTGAACTTCCTCGGTGCGGACAATCCGTCCCGGTCATCGGGACGCGCTCGGCGACGCGCTCGCCGCCGGCAGGCGGGTGTCAGGCGATCAGGTTGTCGAAGTCCCCGTCGCGGGCGCCGAGCACGAAGGCGGCGATCTCGTCCACCGTGTAGATCAACGCCGGCCCCTCCGGGTGCCGGGAGTTGCGCAGGGCGATGCCGGCGCCGCCGGGCAGTTCGGCCAGCTCGACGCAGTTGCCGCTGGGATTGCTCCGGCGGCTCTTCTGCCAGGCGAGCGGGGGCAGCTGGGTGGTGGGAACGCCGTTCGGAGGCTGTTGCATGGACGTCTTTCTCTCGCGCGCCCCCGCGACGCCGGGCAGCGGTGCCTGGTGAGGGGGCACGATATCGACGAAGGGCTTCCTGCACGTGCATCTGCTATTGCATCTGCATCGGACAGCGAGCATGATAACGCACGTGAACAGTGCCCATCTGTTCACTCTGAGTCACCTGACCTGGGCTGCCACCAGGAAGGACGGGGCCCGATGCGCGGGCGCGGACCGCCGCGCGCGCGGGCCGGCGGCATCGTGCTGATGGGAGGTCTCGTGCCGGATCCGTTGACCATCGCGTCCGGCATCTGTGCCGCCGGGGCCCTCGTCACCTCCTGGCAGCTGCGCCGCCGCGCGATCCAGGCCGAGGTCGAGATCAGGCACCTCCAGGCCGAGCTCGCCGCCGAGCGGCACGCCGCCAGCCACGATCCCCTGACCGGCCTGCCCAACCGCCGCGCGTTCTACCGCCTGGCCGCCACGCTGCTCACCGACGCGGCCGGGCAGCCGCTGATCGCCGTGGTGCTCGATCTCGACGACTTCAAGCAGATCAACGACCGCTACGGCCACGCCGCCGGCGACCAGGTGCTGGTCAGCGTCGCCCAACGGCTCGCCGCCTTCGCCGGGGACAACCTGGTCGCCCGGCTCGGCGGCGACGAGTTCGCCGGGCTGCTGGCCAGCCCGACGATCGACCGGCGGTGGATCGAGCACGCCACCCGGCGGCTCTGCGAGAGCCTCGCCGCGCCGATCCCGCTGGGCGGGCTCAGCGTCCGGGTGACCGCCTCCGTCGGGCTCGCCCCCGTCACCGGGCCGGGGCAGCTCACCGAGGCGCTCGACCGCGCCGACGCCGCGATGTACCGGGCCAAGAGCCTCACAGTGGCCCGCCCGCCCCGGCAACTCGTCGACACCGCCCACCTGGCGGAGTGCTGAGCGCGCAATCCGCGCCGCCGGACCATCGGTCGGGGCACGAGGCGTTTGGACGTGTCTCGCGCCGGTTGCCGGGTATGCCGGCAGGGTCAGCGCCGCACCGGCCGAGGGAGAAATCACCGTGGCGAGCATCCGGGCCCTGGTCCTGAACTGCACCCTCAAGCGCTCCCCCGCCCCGTCGAGCGCCGAGGTGCTCGGGCGCGAGGTGCTCGACGCCCTCGCCGAACAGGGCGTGACGGGCGACCTGATCCGGGTCGTCGACCACGACGTGCGCTTCGGCGTCTCGACCGACGAGGGCGACGGCGACGGCTGGCCGGTCATCCGGTCCCGGCTGATGGCCGCGCAGATCCTCGTCATCGCCACGCCGATCTGGCTCGGTCAGCCGTCCGCCGTGTGCAAGATGGTCCTCGAACGGCTCGACGCCGAGCTCTCCG
The DNA here is from genome assembly GCF_040704175.1 of Micromonospora sp. NPDC047812. Classification (NCBI taxonomy): domain Bacteria; kingdom Bacillati; phylum Actinomycetota; class Actinomycetes; order Micromonosporales; family Micromonosporaceae; genus Micromonospora; species Micromonospora sp. NPDC047812. Next base: position 370,932 of record NZ_JBEYRY010000004.1, read on the forward strand.
AGACCGACGCCGAGGGCCGGTTGCTCACCTACGGCAAGGTGGCCGGGGTCGCGGTCGTCGGCAACGAGGACGGCGCGCACCACACCATCGGCGAGGTCCAGCAGGCCCTCAACGAGGTCGGTTTCACCTGTCCCGCGGCAGGCGCCACCTACTGGGTCGGCGAGGCGCTGCACAAGGTCGACTACATCGACGCCCGGCCCAAGCCCGACACGACGGGACGCACCACGAAGGCGCTGGCGCTCAACAGCGCGCACCTGGCCCGGCTGTTGGCCGAGCAGCCGTACCCGCCGCCGGACGCCCACGCCGCCGGGATCGGCCCGAGCCGCGAGCCGGCCTGACGGTCAGCGCCAGCCGTAGCCGGCGCGCAGGGCCCGCCCGACCCGGTCGAAACGGGCCCGGTCCAACACCGCGCCCTCCCGGCGGATGCCGTCCTCGCGCATGGTCAGCACCCGGTCCAGCCGCACCCAACTCGGCCGGTTGTCCCGGTCCCACTCGCCCGGACCGAGCGCGAGCCAGTGCCGCTGCCCGTCGCGGTCGGCCTGGCTGGACAGCATCAGCCCGAACAGCGTCCGGCTGTGCCGGCCCACCACCAGCACGGGGCGGTCCTTGCCCTGACGCGGATCGTCCTCGTACGGCACCCAGGTCCAGACGATCTCGCCCGGATCGGCGTGCCCGTCGGGCTCCGGGGCGTACGCCAGTTGCCGGCGCTGCAACGCGGCGACCTGGCGGGGGCGGGCGACCTGCGCCGGGCCCGGCCGGGGCCGGCGCGGCGACGGGATCACCCCGCCGATACGGGCCGCCACACTCCTGAGAAGACCTGCCACGACCGGCAGCCTATCCCCCGCCGGGGGCGCCGGCCCGGGCGGGACAATCCGGTGGACCGGGCCCGGACGATCGGTCAGGATCGGCGCCATGCCGGTCCCCGCCCACCAGGTTCGCGCCCGCTTCACCGCCGACACCGTGACCGTGTACCAGGCGTACCCGCCGGAGATCGCCCGCCCGGCGCTGGCCGCCGGCCGCTTCGTCCCGCCGTTCAGGCGGGAACGGATGACGTGGATCAAGCCGTCGTTCCGCTGGATGATGTACCGCTGCGGCTGGGGCGCGAAGCCCGGGCAGGAGCGGGTCCTGGCCGTCGAGATCACCCGCGCCGGCTTCGAGTGGGCGCTGGCCAACTCGTGCCTGAGCGGCTTCGACCGCGACCACCACCCGGACCGGGAGGACTGGTCGCGACGGCTGCGGGCCAGCCCGGTGCGGGTGCAGTGGGACCCGGAACGGTCGCTGCGCCTGGCCCCGCTGCCGCACCGGTCCCTCCAGGTGGGGCTCTCCGGCGAGGCGGTGCGCCGGTACGTCGACGAGTGGCTGGTCGGTCTCCGCGACGTGACCCCGACCGCCCACGCGGTGCGCGCGGCGCTCGACGCCGGCGACGACGCCGCCGCCGGGGCGCTGCTGCCCCCGGAGCGCCCGTACCCACTGCCGCCCGACGTGGCCGCCGTGATCGGCGCGTCCGCGCCGTGACCGGACCCCGCGCCTCCGGCGGGCGCCGGCCCGCCTCGACCCGCCACGCGCCACGGCTCCAGCCGGTGCTCGAGGTGGATCGCCTCGACGACTTCCCGCTCTGGCCGGTGGCCGACGTCGGGCCGTGGCTGGCGCTCTCCGACGCCCTGACCGCCGCCGAGGTAGGTGCCGCCGTGGCCCGGATCGCTGCGTACAACCACCTCGACGACCGCACGGTGTGGCCCGGGGGCGACGACCCGCTGACCGCCGTGCTGCCGCTGGTGGCGGCCGGCCCGGAGCCCGGCGCCCTGCTGGTGCCCGGCGGCCTGCGCCTCACCGATCCGACGACGGGAGCACGGGTCGACCCGGGCTGTTGCAGTGACCTCAACGACTGGCGCGAGTGGTACGAGATCCCGGCGGGCCGCACACCGGACCTGGGCCACGACCCCGACCCCTGGGTGGAGCGGCGCCCCGACGGCACGGTCCGGGTCTGGGCGGACGAGGAGCGCAGTTCCTGGGTGGACGCCCACGTCGACGAGCTGACGGGACTCGTCGACGACGTCCGAGCGGACCTGGCCGGCTTCCTGCGGGCGCTGCGGAGCTGGGCCGACGACGTCGTTCCCGCCGGCGCGGAGGAGCTGGTCGCGAACCTGGACCGGCACCTGCGGGTGTCGGAACCAAACGCCCCGTCGGGGCCGTGAGCCGCCCGGCGGCGCGGGGTGGTCGGGCGACGACGCGCCCCCTGGCACGTGTTTCACTGGGGGTGCCGGCACGGACGGGGGCGGGTGACGGATGGATTCCGGGACACGGACGCGGAGCCTGGCCGCGCCGCCGACGGCGGTCGGCCCGGGCGCCCACCCCCGGCGGCGGATCGCGGGCGCCACGGCCGTGGCCCTGCTCCTGCTGGCCGGGCCGACCGGTTGCACCGGCAGCGGGCGTCCGCAGCCGCCGCCGACCGCCACCGCGTCCGCCACCGCCGCCACGGGCCCGTCCCCCACGCCGAGCGCGCCGACGGTCGAGGTCCGCGACGACCTGGCGGGCCTGTTCCGGCAGGCCGGCCTGCGGGGCACCTTCGTGATGTACGACGTGCCGGCCGGTCGCGTCGTCATGGTCGACCGGGAGCGGGCCGAGCGGCGCTTCGTCCCCGCCTCGACCTTCAAGATCGCGCACAGCCTGATCGCGCTGGAGACCGGCGTGGTGCGTGACGAGCGGGAGAAGGTCCCCTACGGCGGCGGGCCGCAGCGCGTCGCCGCCTGGGAGCGGGACATGGGGCTGCGCGACGCGGTCCGGGTCTCCAACGTGCCGGTGTTCCAGGAGCTGGCCCGCCGCATCGGGCCGGACCGGGAGCGGGAGTGGCTGCACCGGCTCGGCTACGGCAACGGCGAGGTCGGGCCGGCCGTGGACCGGTTCTGGTTGAGCGGGCCGCTGGAGATCTCGGCCGACGAGCAGGCGCGGTGGCTGGCCCGGCTGGCCCGGGGCGAGCTGCCGGCCGACCGGGGGCACCAGGCCACCGTCCGGGACATCCTGCGCCTGGAGCGTGCCGCCGGGTACGCCCTGTACGGCAAGACCGGCTGGACGGACGCCACCGACCCGGGCACGGGATGGTGGGTCGGCTGGGTCGAGCGCGGCGACCGGCTGTACTGCTTCGCGCTGAACGTGGACGTCCGCGCGGACGGCGACGCCGACAAGCGCCTGCCCCTGGGCCGACAGCTGCTGCACCGCCTCGGCGCCCTGCCCGCCCCCTGACCCCCGCGCACCGCCGCGCCCACCAGGGGCGCCCAGCCGGGCGTCGCACAGGTCGCCGGCGCGGCGGAAAGTCGGTTGCCGCGGGCGGCCGGCTCCGGAATGGTGTCGTCCATGACGTTCTGACGGGCAGCATCCCCATCGCCGAGGCGCGCGGCACCGACCGGTGTCGTGGTGCCGTCCGTCCATTCCCGTTTGCGCGAGAAGCGAGCGTCCTTGTCTGAGCACCAGTCCCTTTCGCGGTCCACCCCGGCCACCGTCACCGTCTTCGCCTCCCCCACGAGCTGGATCGAGTCCGAGGCCCTGACGCAGTGCCGGCAGGTGGCCGCCCTGCCCGGCATGATCCACGTCGCCGCCATGCCGGACCTGCACCCGGGCAAGGGCGCCCCCATCGGCGCCGCCATGGCGTCGACCGTGCTGTACCCGTTCCTGGTCGGCTCCGACATCGGCTGCGGCATCGCCGTGTTCCCCATCAGGCTCAAGCGTGCCGTGCCGGAGCGGCTCGCTGCCCGGTTCCCCGACCTCGACCGCCCGCTCGACCCCGAGCGGGACGCCGACGACCCCGCCTGGGCCGTCGTGGCGGGCGACATTCCCGCCGGTCACGTCGACGGACTCGGGACGGTCGGTCGGGGCAACCACTTCGTCGAGCTGGCGCGCGTCGACACGGTCTTCGAGCCGGGTCACGCGAGTCGTCTCGGGCTCGACGCCGGCGATCTCGTGCTCGTCGTCCACACGGGTTCCCGAGGTTTGGGCGAGCGCATCCTGCGGGCGCACACCGAGGCCCACGGCGCGGGTCCCGCCCCGGATCCCGCCGCCTACCTGACGGCGCACGACGACGCCGTACGGTGGGGCTCGCTCAACCGGCGGCTGCTGGCCGCCCGGGTCGCCCACGCCCTGGGGGCCGAGCCCACCGCGCCCGTCGTCGACCAGTGCCACAACCTGGTGGAGGTCCGCGACGGGGCCTACCTGCACCGCAAGGGCGCGGCGCCGGGCGACGGCCGCGACGTGCTCGTCGCCGGCACCCGGGGTACCGCCTCCTACCTCGTGGCCGCCCACGCCGGTCCGGCCGCCAACCACTCGGTGGCGCACGGCGCGGGCCGCAAGATGTCCCGCGCCGACGCCCTGCGGCGCAGCCGGGCCAAGCACACCGTCGAGGAACTGCGGCGCACCCCGGTGGGGTCGCTGGTGGTGTGCGGCGACCGCCAACTGCTCTTCGAGGAGGCGCCCACGGCCTACAAGCGCATCGAACGTGTGATCGCGGATCTCGTCGACCACGGCCTGGCCACGCCCGTGGCCACCACGGTCCCCCTGGTCACCTACAAGACGCCCGACGCCGGGTCCACCACCCGATCCGACCGCCGCAGCGACCGCTCCAGGCGGGGTCGGGCATGAGCCCGCACCTGCTCATGTCCGCCGGGCGTGGCCCGCAGGAGTGCGCCTGGGCGCTGGCCCGGCTGCTGCACCGCCTGGAAGCCGAGGCCGCCCGGCAGGGCCTGACGACCCACCGGGTCCGGACCGTGCCCGGCGAGCGGCCCGACACCCATCGGTCGGCCCTGATCCGGATCTGCGGCGGCGGCGCCGAGGCGTTCGCCGCCGCGTGGACCGGCACCCTGTGTTGGCAGGCCCCCAGCCCCTACCGGGCGAGCACCGGCCGGAAGAACTGGTACGTCGTCGCCCGACCATGCCAGCTCGACAGCCCGACGACGGCGTTCGCGGAGGCGGACGTCGACATCGTGGCCTGCCGCACCGGCGGCCCCGGCGGCCAGCACCGGGACAAGGCCAGCACGGCGGTGCGGGCGACCCACCGCCCGTCGGGCATCGTCGTCGTGGTCGACACCGAACGGCAGTTCAGCCTCAACCGCCGCCTCGCCATCCAGTTGCTGCGGCAGCGGATCGCACACGACGACGAGGCCGCTGAACGCGCCGTCGTCACCGCCCGCTGGCGCATCCACGACGAACTCGTCCGCGGCGACCCCACCCGCGTCGAACGCCCGGAACCGCCGAGGCAGGAGGCGGGCCCGCCGCGGCGGACGCGCCGAGACCGGGGGCGCTCCCCCCGCCGCCGGGACGCGTCAGCCTCGTGACCGGCGGGAGCCGGACGCCGCCGGCACCGTCACCCGCACCCGCTCCTCCTCCGGGCGGCTGCCGATGTCGTCGAGCTGCTCGCAGATGGTCCTGCGCAGCTCGTCGTAGTCGCGGAAGTGGTAGTCGTTGAACAGCGTGTAGCCGGTCCACATCAGGTTGGCGCAGACCCGCGCCGGCACCCGGCCGGTCGCCGCGCCCATGCCGACCAGCGCCACCGACGCGATGCTGCCCGGCTCCTGCTCGTTCTGCGCGTGGACGGCCTGGAACGCGGCGGCGCACGCCAGCGCCACGTTCAGCGTCTCGCTCACGTCCTGCGCCGACTGCTCCATGGTCGGCGTGGAGATCAGGAACCTGGGGTTGGTGGCCCCCGACGGCACGCAGACGGCGCTGCCCACCGGCATCGCTGCGCCGAACCGGTCGCGGATCGCCCGCTGGACGCGCAGCTGGATCCCCGCCCCCAGGTGCCGCTTGACGACCGCGTCGACGCCGCCGTCCATCCGCCCCCGGGAGTTGGTCGGGCTGACCCAGGCGTCGGCCTGCCGGGTGAGGATCGACCCCCGGTGGATCTCGACCTCGGGGGTGTCGGCGAACGCCGCGCGCCACGCCTGCACCACCTTCGCGTTGACGTCTGTCAGCACCACCCTGAGCAGCGGCTTCTCGCGGTCGACGGTCATGGCTCACTCCGGTGGGGGAAGGGTTCTCTCCGACTTGGAGCACGCTATCGCCGCCCACCGACAACCTTTCGCGTCGCGCCACGCACGGTGCGCGGCCCCGGGACCGCGGGCGCCCGAGCGTGTCGTCGCCGGCGCCGTAACTGTCGCCCGCGGGCGACAGAATGCCTCCCACCTCGACCACCCGCGCCGTCCGACCGGCACGGCCCGCCACTCCGGGAGCCCGCGATGAGCGACACCACCGCCCCCACCCCGCCCGACCCGAACGACCCGCTGGCCCTCGCCGACCTGTTCACCGGCGGCGGCGAGCCTTGGCTGCCGCTGGTCAAGCCGGTCATCGAGGCGCAGCCGGACGCCGCCACGTTCATCGGCCCGGGTCGCAGCCCGATGGTCGTGCCCGTGCGGGAACTGACCTTCCAGGCGCTCAAGCCCAACCCGCCGCACAAGTGGAAGGTCGTCGTCTTCGGGCAGAACCCGTACCCGCGCAGCGAGAGCGCCACCGGCATCGCCATGTTCGACAACACCTTCCACAACTGGGACGACAGCCAGTTCGGCAGGGTCGTCACCATCCGCTGCATCATCAAGGCGGCGGCGATGTGGAAGCACGGCATCGCCAAGAAGACGCCGATCGCCGACATCCGTGCCCTGTTGCGGGAGCACGACACGGTGCAGCCGCCGGAGTGGTTCCAGGCGATGCTCACCCAGGGCGTGCTGCTGTTGAACGCGGCGCTCACCGCCAGCGGCGACGGGACACTGGCCACCGACCGGCACACCGCGTTCTGGCGGCCGGTCGTCGAGGCGCTGGTCGAGGAGATCCTGAAGGCCAAGCAGCACGCCGACGAGGAGGACCGGGGCGTGGTGTTCGCGTGGTGGGGTGCGCACGCGCGCAGCCTCAAGCGGGTGGTGCAGCGGCTCGAGAAGAAGTACCCGGACGTGGAGGTCCGCCACATCGACCACCCCAACCCGGCGGCGCAGGGCGACATCTTCTGCGACGGGAACCACTTCGCCGACGTCAACGAGGCGCTCAGGACGTTGGGCGCCGACGAGATCGACTGGCTGCCCCGCAAAGGATGGAACGCGGGCGGCACCGACACGGACACGGCCGATCGCATGGGGGCGTTCATCGCCTCCACGATGGAGTTGCACAAGCTCTACCTCGAACGGCTCGCCAGCGTCAAGGACGAGGGACTGGCCCTTCCCGCGATCACCGGCGTGTCCGACACCCCGCTGATGGACTTCCGTGCGGCCGTCGCCCCGGTGGCCGCGCTGCTGCCCGGGCTCGACTGGCACGTCGAGCAGTCACACCGGTTCGGCGAGAAGCAGGTGGACGGCGCGGTCGACGGCCTCTCCGCCGACGAGGTCGCGGCCCTCCACCTCTACACCTGCGAGTCGGCGTTCTACCGGCAGATCAACGCCACGCTGCGCAACCCGGACCGCAGTCGGATCGTCCCGTACCTGCCGTACCTGCGGCTGTTGTTCTCGGCCGTGTCACGGCTCCCGGCCCGTACGGAGCCGCTGTGGCGCGGGGTGTCGCTGGACCTGCGCGCGCAGTATCCGCTCGGGCAGACCGTGACGTGGTGGGGCGTCTCGTCGTGCACGTCGAAGCTCGGCGTGGCCCAGGCGTTCCTCGGCGGTCGCGGCAAGCGGACGCTCTTCGAGGTGCTGCCCGTACGGGCCGTGGGCATCCGGCGGTTCTCCGCCTTCACCGGCGAGGAGGAGGTCATCCTGGCCCCCGGCACGCAGCTCACGGTGACCGACGTGAAGGTGGAACGCAACGGCCTGTGCACCGTCCGGCTGACGGAGCTGGCCGAGGAGCGCATGGTGGCGTGAGCGGCCGGCGGCAGGCGGGACCGCCCCGGCGGGCGTGGCGCCGGGGCGCCGGCTCCACGCCCGCTCCGCGCGCCCGCCCGTGTGTCCGCCCGTGTGTCCGCCCGTGTGTCCGCCCGTGTGTCCGCCCGTGTGTCCGCCCGTGTGTCCGCCCGTGACCGCGTCCCGCGCGTCACCGTCCCGCGCGGGGGGCCGGGACCGTGGCCGGATCCGCGCCCTAGCCGAGGCAGGCGAGGAGTTCCCGGTATGCCTCGTCGACCCTGCCGTGCTCGCTGCGCACGACCCTGGTCCCGGGCCGGGCGGCGACGACCGCGAGCAGGCGGTCGTACATCGCCGCCAGCTCGGTGGTCCCGCCGTGCCGGTCGAGCATGCGCTGGGCGTCGAGATGCGCCGGATCCGTGGAGGTACGGCTGCGCTCGACGAATCGCCGCAGCGCGTTCTCCCTGCCGTCGAGCAGGACGATCTCGTGGAACCGGGCGCCGGTGTCGTGCGCCACGCGCTCGGCCTGTTCGATGAACTCGGGACGGCCGAGGAACTGCGGGACGATCACGTCGTGGCGGCCGGCCAGGTGCGCCCGGGCCGCCGCCAGCGCGACGGCGCGGGCGAGCAGGCCGGCGGGACCGGCATGGTCACGCCACTGCCCGATGAGGTCACGGATCCGGTCGATGTCGAGGTCGAGCGCGAGAGGGTGGTCCTCGACGTACCTGCGGGCCAGCGTCGACTTGCCGCACCCGGGTGGCCCGTTGAGCACGATCAGGCGCGGCGCCGACGCGGCAGCCGGCTGGGCCTGTGTCACGACACGCCTCCTCGGTCGGCCCGGCGCCGCCGGGAGACGCTGCCCGTACGGACGCCCACGATGGTACGTCCGCCGGCCCGGAGCCCGCGTGCGGCGCGGGCCGCCCCGGGTCCGGGGACGGCCCGCGCCGCACGCGCCGGCTCAGGAGGATCCGGGCTCCGTGACGGCGGCGACGACCGGCGATCACTCTCGGCGTCGACAACGAGTGGTGGCACTTCGAGTACCGACCCGGTCGTCGTCCCGGGCGGCTGCCCCACCCGGGTGCCTCGACGCCTCGACCGTGGCCCACGCCCGGCCTGATCCTGCTCACCACCACCGGGGCCCGCGTCGCGGCTGGTGCGGGCCGCCGACCGGCAGGTGGTGAGGCGGCCCCCGAGCGGGCACAGTGAAGCGGTGACGATCGACATCCGTACCCCCCTGTCCCGCTACGCCGACCGCCTGCACGCCGTGATCGGCGACGGGCACCACGTCGCCTCCCCGCTCGGCGCGTGGCTGCTGCTGGCGCTCGCCGCGCCGGCCGCCACCGGCCCGACCCGCGCGGCGCTGGAGGAGGTGCTCGGCACCGACGTGGCGGCCGCCGCCGAGGCGGCTCACGGCCTGCTGGCGGCGCCGCACCCGCTGGTGCCCTCGGCGACCGCGTTCTGGCACCGGCCCGGCGTCGGGACGCCCGGGCTCGACGGGTGGCGGGCCGCACTGCCCGCGTCGACCGGGACCGGGCCGCTGCCGGACCAGGCCGGGCTCGACGCGTGGGCCCGCGAGCACACGCTCGGCCTGATCGAGGCCTTCCCGCTGACGGTCACGCCGCGGGTGCTGCTGGTGCTGGCCAGCGCCCTGGCCACCCGGGTCTCGTGGGCGACCCCGTTCGAGGTGGCGCCGGCCGACGCGCTCGGGCCCGACAGCGCCTGGGCCGGTGGACTGCGCCGGGCGCTGCGCAGCCCGGAGCACGGCCACCGCTGCTGGATCGCCGACACCGCGCGGGCCGGCACCGTCGCCGCGCACGCCGCCCCCGCCCAGCCGGCGCGGACCGCCGACGGGGCGGCCGGGCTGCTGGTGGTCTCCGTCGTCGCGGCACCCGACGTGCCGGCCGGGGACGTCCTCGCGGCGGCCCACGAGCTGGCGACGGCCGTCGCCGACACGCCCGAGCGTGAGCTGCCCGCACGGCGGCGTTCCCTGTTCGACGTGCCGCTGGGCGAGGGCCCGCTGTGGACGCTGCGCGAGGAGCCGACCCGGACGTACGCGCCAAACGGCCGGGAGGAGCGGGCGACGGCGGTGCTGCCCTGCTGGTCGGCCCGCAGCCGGCACGAGCTGGCCGCGCCCGGGCTGGGCTTCCCCGCCGTCGCGCGGGCGTTCGGCGAACTGCTGGACTCGCCGGGGCTCGAGTTCGAGGCGGCCCAGGCGGCCATGGCCCGCTACGGCCGGTACGGCTTCGAGGCGGCGGCCGTCACCGCTTTCGGCGCGACGCTCAGCCTGCCGCCGGAGGGGGTGGCCCGGATCGCGGAGTTGCGCTTCGGCCACCCGTACGCCGTGGTGGCGGTCGCCACCGACGAGCGGGCCGGCGACGGCGTGGGTGGCCCGTGGCACGGGGTGCCGGTCTTCTCCGCCTGGGTCGCCGACCCGGAGGAGCTGCCGGAGGCCGACGTCGCGGACCGCTACGAGGCGTAGCCCGGCCCGGAAGGCGACCCGGATCAGGGGGTGTGCGGTTCGGCCATGGCGACGGCGATCTTGCGGGGGCCGGTGAACGGCTCCCGCCCGTGCGCGGCGGTCATGTTGTCCACGACCAGCACGTCGTCGCGCCGGTAGTCGAAGCGGACGCTCGCCGCCCGGTACGCGGCCCGCAGGTGGTCCACGACGTCGGCGGGGATCTCGCCGCCGTCGCCGTAGTACGTGTTGGCCGGCAGCCCCTCGGTGCCGAACATGGCCAGCAGCCCCTCCTGGAGGTCCTTGGCGAGGGTGCTCACGTGGAAGAACGTGGCGTGGTTGAACCAGCGCGGGGTGTCCGAGCCGGGCCGGTGGTGCACGACGTCGCGCACCGCGCGGGTACGCAGCCCGTCGGCGCCCCGCCACTCCAGCTCGATCCGGTTCGCCGCCGCGTACGCCTCGACCTCGGCACGGTCGTCGGTGCCGAAGACGTGCTGCCACGGGGTGCCGAAGTCACCGTGGAAGTTGCGCACCAGCATCCAGCGGCGGCGGACGAACTCCTCGCGTACCGCCGGATCGATCTCGGCGTACACCCGGCGGACGTCGGCCAGCGGGGTGGCGCCCTGCGTCTGCGGTGGGGTGAGGCAGTAGAAGAACAACGTCAGCGGCCAGCGGGCCTGGTACGAGTTCTCGTTGTGCAGGAAGATCTCCTCGTTCGGCGGGTAGTCGGTCGAGGTGTAGACCCGGCCGGCGATGGCGTGCCGGGGCGACGAACGCTCGGTGTAGACCAGCGGCTCACCGGACAGCGCCCGCACCGCCCGGTCGAAGCCCTCGACGCCGCCGACGTCGAACCCGCGGAACAACAGTCCGCCGTGCTCCACCAGGCTCGCCCGCAACTCCGCGCGGCGGGCGGCGATCAGCTCGGTCAGCTCGCGGCCGTCGTTCTCGACGACGACCGGCAGCGTGGCGGTCCGGTCACTCATGCTCTCACTCCTGTCGTCGCTCGCCGTCGCCGCGGGCGGTCGCGGGACAGCGGGATGGCGGCCCCGACGGCGGCCGGGGCGGGCGGCTCACCCGTGGTGGCGGGTGGCCGCGTCGGTGCGGGCGGCGGTGAGGTCCGCCCGGATCACGGCGAGCAGATCGGGCAGCCGCTCGTTGAGGAAGAAGTGCCCGCCGTCGATCTCGTGCAGGGTGAAGCCGGCGGCGCTGTGCTCCCGCCAGCCGTCGCTGTGCTCCCGGCTGACGGTGTTGTCGTCGCGGCCGCTGAACGCCACGATCGGCATCGGCAGCGGCTCCTCGGGGGTGTAGCGGTAGTCGTCCACCTGGGCGAAGTCGGCGCGCAGCAGGGGTAGCAGCAGCTCGACCAGCTCCGGGTACTCCCGCAGCCCGGCCGGCATCCCGCCGCCGGCCTCCAGGCGGCGCAGCAGCTCGTCGTCGTCCACCCGGGACAGCCCGTCGAAGTGGCTGGGCGCGTGGAGGTGCGGGGCGCGGGCGCCGCCGACGTAGAGCCGCAGCGGCAGTGGACGTCCGGCGCGGCGCAGTTCGCGGACGACCTCGAAGCCGACCCGGCCGCCCATCGAGTGACCGTAGATCGCGTACGGGCCACGGATCCGTTCGGCGATGGCGTACGCGACGTCGACGACCTCGAACACCGGGTTCTCGCCGATCCGGTTCTCGCGGCCGGGCAGTTGCACCGGCAGCACCTCGACGTCGGGGCCGAGCCCGTCCTGCCAGCGCCGGAAGACGGTCGCGCCTCCGCCCGCGTAGGGCAGGCAGAACAGTTGGACCGGCGCCGGGTGCCAGCCGCCGGCGGAGAGGAACCAGGTCACCGCGCGCCTTCCATCGAGGGGATCGCTCCGGTGCCGCTGCCGCCGGAACGGGGTGACGGTCGGCCCGGCGCGCCGGACCGAGGTGCGGCGCCCTCCGAGGCATCGGCGGGCCGACCGCGATCGGGCCGACCGCCATGTTCCAGGAGGGCCTCATGGTCCGCCTATACCGTCACGTCGCAAGCAGCATAGGGCTCGATGCGCGCGCCCCGCGAGGATCCGCGTGGCATCCCGCGGCGACGGGTGAGCGTACGGTGACGGGGTGGCCGGTCAGGCCTCGTCCGGCCGGGGGATCGGTTGGGTCATGCCGTCGAAGTCCCGGGGCAGCCGGGCCACCATCTCGCGGAACTCGTCGACGGTGACCGCCTCCCGCAGGGTGGCGAAGACGGCACCGGTTCCCGCCCGGGCGGTGGCCTCGTCCGTCCCGGCCCGCTCCCCCACCCGACGCACGAAGTCCGCCGGACCGGGCGCGCTGCCCGGGCCGTCGCCGGGACCGGTCCCCGCGAGATAGCCGTCGAGTTCGTCGGGGAGGCGACCGGCCGCACCGCCGCTCATCCGCTCCACCATGGTCTGCAACACGGCGCGGGCGATCGTGGCGGCCTGGGCGGTGGGCAGTCCGGCGCGGCGGGACACCGCATCGACGAATAGGGGAAACCGCACGGCAGCCTCCTGTCGTCAGCGGATGCGCGGATACCCGCCCCCGGCACCCGCAAACGACCGCCCCGAGGGCGGGGAGGCGGCCCGCCACCCCGCTTGACATCAGCCCGGTCGCTCAGTGAGGATTGAGTCAATGGATGCTGATGCTTCTCTGACCGCGCGTGCCCGGATCCACGCCGCCCTCGGCGACCCGGCGCGCCTGGCGATCGTGGACGCGCTGCTGCTCGGCGACGCCTCCCCCGGCGAGATCGCCCACGCCCTCGACCTGCCCACCAACCTGGTGGCCCACCACGTCAAGGTGCTCACCGGAGCCGGCCTGGTCACCCGCACGCGCTCCGAGGGCGACCGGCGCCGCGCCTACCTGCGGCTGCGACCGGCGGCGCTGTCGGCGCTGGCCCCGCCGCCGCTGGACGGGGTGGGTCGCGTCGTCTTCGTCTGCACCCACAACTCCGCCCGCTCGCAGCTCGCCGCGGCCCTCTGGACGCGGCGCACGCACGCCCCGGCCGCGTCGGCGGGCACCAGCCCCGCCCCCCGCGTGCACCCCCGCGCCGAGGCGGTGGCCCGCCGCCACGGGCTGCGTCTCGACCCGGTCGGCACCGCCCACGTCGACGACGTCGTCCGCGCCGCGGACCTCGTCGTCGCCGTCTGCGACAACGCGCACGAGGATCTCACCGGCGCGGCCCGGCCCCGCCTGCACTGGTCGGTGCCCGACCCCGTCCGCGTCGGCACCGACGAGGCGTTCGAGGCGGCGTACGCCGAACTCGAGGCCCGGGTCGACCGGCTCGCACCCGCCGTGACCGCCGCGGCGCCGAGCTGACCGCCGTCCGCCCGCACCACCCGACCGCCGCACCCGCACCCGCACCGACGACCCGAACGGGAGCCCCGTGAGCACCACCACCCACGACGATCCGGCCGACGTGGCCGTGGTGGGACGCCTGTCCCGCCTCGACCGGTTCCTGCCGCTCTGGATCGGCCTCGCGATGGCTGCCGGCCTCCTCCTCGGCCGGCTGGTCCCGGGCCTGGACGCCGCGCTGGACGCGGTGCGGATCGGCGGCGTCTCGCTGCCCATCGCCCTCGGGCTGCTGATCATGATGTACCCGGTGCTGGCCAAGGTCCGCTACGACCGGCTCGGCACCGTCACCGGTGACCGGCGGCTGCTGCTCTCCTCGCTGGCGCTGAACTGGATCGTCGGGCCCGCGCTGATGTTCGCGCTGGCCTGGTTCTTCCTGGCCGACCAGCCGGAGTACCGCACCGGCCTGATCATCGTCGGGCTGGCCCGCTGCATCGCCATGGTGGTCATCTGGAACGACCTGGCCTGCGGCGACCGGGAGGCCGCCGCCGTGCTGGTCGCGCTCAACTCGGTGTTCCAGGTGCTCGCGTTCGGCGTGCTCGGCTGGTTCTACCTCGCGGTCCTGCCGGACTGGCTGGGCCTGGAGGGCGCCGAGCTGACCGTCTCGGGCTGGGACATCGCCCGCAACGTGCTGATCTTCCTCGGCGTCCCGCTGCTCGCCGGCTACCTCACCCGCCGTCTCGGCGAGCGGACCCGGGGCCGCGACTGGTACGAGCGCCGGTTCCTGCCGAGGATCGGCCCCACGGCGCTGTACGGGCTGCTCTTCACCATCGTCGTCCTGTTCGCCCTCCAGGGCGAGGCGATCACCGACCGACCGCTGGACGTGGCCCGCATCGCCCTGCCGCTGCTGGTCTACTTCGCGGTGATGTGGGCCGGGTCGTACGCCCTCGGCCGGGCGGTCGGCCTCGGCTACGCGCGCACCACGACGCTGGCCTTCACCGCCGCCGGCAACAACTTCGAGCTCGCCATCGCGGTCGCCATCGGCACCTTCGGCGTCACGTCCGGGCAGGCCCTGGCGGGCGTGGTCGGGCCGCTGATCGAGGTGCCGGTCCTGGTCGCCCTCGTCCACGTCTCGCTGTGGGCACGCCGCCGGTTCTTCCCGTCGCCCGCCCCGGGCCGGCCCACCGTCCCCGTCGCGCACTGAGAGGAAGCACCCATGACCACGAAGCCCACCGTCCTCTTCGTCTGCGTACACAACGCCGGCCGTTCGCAGATGGCCGCCGGCTGGCTGCGCCACCTCGCCGGCGACGCCGTCGAGGTGCGCTCCGCCGGATCGGCGCCGGCCGGGACCGTCAACCCGGCCGCCGTCGAGGCGATGCGGGAGGTCGGCATCGACATCAGCGCACAGACGCCGACCCTGCTGGAGTACGCCACCGCCGAGTCCTCCGACGTCATCGTCACGATGGGCTGCGGCGACGCCTGCCCGGTCTTCCCCGGCCGGCGCTACGAGGACTGGCAGCTCGACGACCCCGCCGGCCGCAGCGTCGAGGACGTCCGGCCGATCCGCGACGAGATCCGGGCGCGGGTGCAGCGGCTGCTGCGGGAGCTGGTCCCGGCCGGCTGACCGGGGCGCCCGGGCGGGCTCAGCCGGCCGGGTCGTCGGCGAGGACGTCGAGCAGCAGCGCGGCCGTCCAGCCGAACGCCGGCGAGCCGAGCCCGGCACCGGTGTCCGGGTGGAAGTACTCGTGGCAGCCGGAGCGGGCCACCAGCTCGATCATCGAGTCGCGCAGGCCGGCCGCCAGGTCCGGGCGGCCGTGGCGCAGCAGCCCCCGGCGCACCAGCCAGTTGACGTTCATCCAGCTCGGCCCGCGCCAGTAGCGCAGCGGCTCGAAGTCCGGCGCGGTGCGGTCGTGGCTGGGCAGCGGCCGGTCCATCCGGGCGGCCAGCCCGAAGCGCGGCGAGCACGCCTCGGCGACCAGCGCCGACACCTGCCGCGCGGGCAGGTCGGGCAGGACCAGCGGGGCCAGGCCGAGCACCGTCCGGGCCGGCACGAGGCGGTCGGCGCGCAGGTCCCGGGGGTGGAAGGTGCCGGTCGTCGGGTCGTACAGCCGGCGCACCAGGGCCTCGGTGATCCGCGCGGCGCGCTCCCGGTGCGGGCCGGGGTCGGCGCCGACCAGCGGCGCGATCCGGGCGAGCGCGTGCTCCGCGGCGCCCATGGCGGCGTTGACCAGCGGGCACTCCACCAGGAACGGGTGCCGGCCGGCGAGGTCGTCGTCGCGGTAGCGGCGCTCGCGGTAGGCCGCCACGATCGCGACGTAGCGCGCGTAGTCGAGGTCCGTGGGGCGGTGCGCGGCGTCGGCGTGCGCGGTGTCGTGCCGGCGGTACGCGCGCATGACGGCCGCGTCGGCGGGCACCGCCGCCATCGGGGCGTCCCAGGCGGGACTGTTGTCCAGCCCGGACTCCCACGGGTGGACGATGCAGGCCAACCCGCCCCCGCCGACATCCCGGCGGGTGGCGAGGTAGCGCTGCTGGGCCACCAGCCGGGGATAGAGCCGGCGCAGCGCCGCCCGCCCGGCCCCGGAGGGGGACCGCCGGTACGCCAGCCAGGCGGCGGGCGCGTGCACGGGCGGCTGGATCAGCCCGGAGGTGGCGACCGCCGGTGCGCCCTCGGCGAGCCCCGACTCCCAGAACTCCGGCCCCGGGAAGTACGAGCCGACGCGCAGCGCCGGGTTGAACACGATGTGCGGCACCCGCCCGTCGACCCACTGGGCCCGGAACAGGCTGGCCAGCTCGCACCAGGCGCGGTCGGGGCGGACGTGGGACCAGCCGATGGCGATGAACGCCGAGTCCCAGCTCCACTGGTGCGGGTAGAGGGTGCGCGACGGCACCGTGTGGTCGTGTTCCCAGTTGGCGTCGAGGGTGGCGACGGCGAGGCGGCGCAGGGCCCCGACGTCGCGGGCCCCGGCGGTGGTGTGCGGGCCGCCGGCGGTCCCGGTGCTCACGCCGCCGCCTGCCGGGGCTGGGCGTGCCGCAGCACGGTGGCGGCCTGGTGCAGGGCGCGTACGGGGTCGCCGCGCAGCCGGCACTCCAGCGCCAGCCAGCCCCGGTAGTCGATCTCCAGCAGGGTGCGGACCAGTGCCGGCCAGTCGAGGTGCCCGGCGCCGGGCTGGTGGCGGTTGGAGTCGCTGACCTGCACGTGCCCCAGGTACGGCGCGGCGGCGCGCAGCGCCCGGTGCACGTCGTCCTCCTCGATGTTCATGTGGAAGGTGTCCGCCACCACCCGCACCGAGGGCAGCCCGACGGCCGCGCAGAGGGCGACCGCGTCGGCGAGCCGGTTGACCATGTGGTCCTCGTACCGGTTGAGCGGTTCCAGGAAGAGGGTGACCCCCTCGGCGCGGGCGTGCTCCCCCAGCTCGCCCAGGGCGTCGACGAGCACCTGCCGGTCGGCGGCGGGTGAGCGGGGCGGCTCGAACGGCGGCAGCCGCCGGGAGAACATCCCCCACGCCGCCGGGGTCATCGCGCCGACGCCGCCGACCTCGGCGATCACGGAGAGCTGGGAGCGCAGGTTGCGCACCGCGTCGCGGGAGCGCCCGGGGTCGAAGTCACCGATGAAGTGGTCCATCTCCACGCAGACGGTGGGCATGACCACCCCGGCGGCGCGGGCCCGGCGCAGCTCGGGCAGCCGGCGGGCGAGCCCGAGGTCGCCGGAGCCGCGCAGCTCGATCGCGTCGTAGCCGAGCGCGGTGGCGAGCGCGTACTTCTGGATCAGGTCGGTGCCCGGCAGGAGCTGCTCCTGACAGGCCAGGGGAATCGTCATCAGAACCTCAGCACCACTTGGAGGACGTCAGCGTCACCGCGGTCGAGCAGCGCCAGCGCGTCGGCCACCGCGCTCGCGTCGACGACGTGGCTCACCAGCGGCAGCGGGTCGACGCTGCCCTCGGCCACCAGGTCCATGAAGGTGTGTGCGACGCGGGCCCCGGTCCACCGGCCGGCCATGCCGGGCGCCGGGGTCGGCCCGGAGACCTGGGCCGCCACCAGCTGGATCCGGTTGTGGTGGAACTCCTCACCCAGGCCGAGCCCGTCGGCCTGTCCCTGGTAGAAGCCGGCGGCCACGACGCGGCCGGCGTGGGCGGTGGAGCGGATCGCCTCGTGCAGTGCCGGGTACGCCCCGGACAGTTCCAGGCAGACGTCCGCGCCCCGGCCGCCGGTGGCCCGGCGCAGCACGGCCGCGGCCGACTCGGCGCCCGCGTCGACGACGGTCCGGGCGCCGAGCCGGCCGGCGTGCGCCAGCCGGGCGGGCACCCGGTCGACGGCGACCACCCGCGCGCCGGAGAGGACGGCGAGCCGGGTGGCGAGCAGCCCGATGACGCCCTGCCCGAAGACCGCGACCCAGTCGCCCAGGTGCAGGTCGCCGGCGAGCACGGCGGTGAGGGCGATCGCCCCGGGGCGGGCGAAGACCGCGGCGAGGGGGTCCAGCCCGGCGGGCAGCGGATGCACCGTGTCGGCGGGGACGACCGCCTCGGCGCGGTGCCCCCAGATGCCCCAGACGACCTGTCCGGCCCGGCGGTCGGCCACGTCGGGCGCGACCTCGACGATCTCGCCGACCTCCTCGTAGCCGAAGCCCACCAGCGGGTACGGCACGGCGGTCTGCCGGGGCACGAACATCCGGCTGACGTCGTCCCAGTCCTTGCTCAGCCGGGGGTTGCTGCCCCGGTAGAGGGTGAGTTCCGTGCCGGCCGAGATGCCGGAGTAGCAGGTGCGGATCCGGACCTGGCCGGGGCCGAGCGGATCCGGGGGGCAGGGCTCGAGGCTGATCCGTCGGGGCCCGGCGAGTGAGACAACCCAGTTGACCATGAGTCACATCCCGGTAGCACTGGGCTCCATCGTAGGCAGAAAATCGGTATATGTCTTGTAATTGATCAATCCAGCGCGTTGAATCCCTTCTATACCCTTCGAGAGGAGTGCCACCGATGTCAGCACCTCCGATGCGGATACTCGCCGCCACCCTGATCATGGCAGTCACCGGGGCCAGCCTGCTGGCCTGCGGCGACGAAGAATCCGACAGCAACAGCAAGAAGATCACCGTGTGGAGCCTGGAGGACGTGGCCGACCGGGTCACCGCCACCAAGGCGATCATCGCGGACTTCACCGCCAGCACCGGCATCGCCGTCGACCTGGTCACCGTCAACGAGGACCAGTTCCCCGCCCTGATCGCCTCCAGCGCCGCCGCCGGTGAACTGCCCGACGTGGTCGGTTCGGTGTCGCTCGCCGGCGTGCGCACCCTCGCCGGCAACGAACTGCTGCACTCCTCGGCGAACGCGGAGGTCGTCGAGAAACTCGGTCGGCAGACCTTCTCGCCGCGGGCCCTGGAGCTGACCGCCGACGACGGCCGGCAGCTCGCCGTGCCCAGCGACGGCTGGGGCCAACTGCTCGTCTACCGCAAGGACCTGTTCGCCGCCGCCGGGCTGCCCGCCCCCGACACGTACGAGAGGATCGCCGCCGCCGCGACGAAGCTCAACACCGGCGGCGTCGCGGGCATCACCGCCGCCACCGCCCCCGGCGACGTGTTCACCCAGCAGACCTTCGAACACCTCGCGTTGGCCAACAACTGCCAGCTCACCGACGACTCCGGGGCCGTGCGGCTGGACTCACCGGAGTGCGTCGAGGCGTTCCGGTTCTACGGCGAGATGATGCGCACCAGCTCGGTCAAGGGCGCGCAGGACGTCGACACCACCCGGGCCACCTACTTCGCCGGCAAGGCGGCCATGCTGGTCTGGTCGCCGTTCATCCTCGACGAGCTGGCCGGCCTGCGCAACGACGCCAAGCCGACCTGCCCGCAGTGCCAGGCCGACCCGACGTTCCTCGCGAAGAACAGCGGCTTCGTCACCGCGATCAGGGGCCCGAACGGCGCCGAACCCGCCCAGTACGGCGAGATCAGCTCCTGGGCCGTGCTCGACGGCGCCGCCGCCGACCCGGCGAGGTCCTTCGTGGAGCACATGCTCGGCGACGGCTACCCGCGCTGGTTCGGCATGTCCCCCGAGGGGCGCTTCCCCGTCCGCAAGGGCACCGCCCAGGAGCCGGAGAAGTTCCTCACCGCCTGGAACACCAGCCAGGCCGGTGTCGACGCCAAGAAGCCGCTCGCCGAGGTCTACGGCGACGAGGTGCTCGCGGCCCTGCGCCGCAGCCCCGACACCTTCCAGCGCTGGGGCCTCACGCAGGGCCAGGGCAAGCTCGTCGGCGCGATCCTCGGCGAGCTGCCGGTGCCCAAGGCCCTCAACGACGTGGTCGCCGGCAAGACCGACGCCGCCGCGGCCGCCGGACGGGCGAAGAAGGACGTGGAGGCGATCAAGGCGGGCGTCAATTGACCACCGCCCCACCGGACACCGGCCGCTCCCCCGCCCGGGAGCGGCCGGCCCCGGCCCGCCGCCGCAGACCGATGACCCTGCGCCGCCGCGAGTCCCGCGCCGGGCTCGCGCTGGTCGCCCCGACCCTGCTCGTCGTGGTCGCCGTGATCGGCATCCCCATCGTCTGGACCGTCGTGCTGGCCTTCCAGCGGGTACGCCTGGCGACGCTGCGCCGCACGGGGCTGTTCGGCGAGTTCACGATGGACAACGTCCAGCGGGTGCTGAACACCCCGGGCTTCGCCGACACGCTGTGGACCACGCTGGTCTACGCCGTGGCCAGCACCGCCGGCTCGATCGTGCTCGGCCTGGTGGCGGCGCTGGTCGTCCGCCGGCCGTTCCGGGGCCGCACCCTGGTCCGCGCGTCGATGCTGCTGCCGTACGTGGCGCCGGTGGTCGCGGTCACCTTCGTCTGGCAGGTGATGCTCGACCCGCAGCTCGGCATCGTCAACGACTGGGGCCGGCGGTTCCTCGGCTGGGACACCCCGGTGCCGTTCCTGTCCCAGGAGTCGACCGCCCTGGCCACGGTCGTCGCCTTCGAGGCGTGGCGCTACTTCCCCTTCGCCTTCCTGTTCCTGCTCGCCCGGCTCCAGGCGGTGCCAGGGGAGCTGGAGGAGGCGGCCCGGGTCGACGGGGCCACGCCCAGCCAGCGGTTCCGGCACATCCTGCTGCCGCAGCTGCTGCCGGTGATCGGCCTGCTGGGGGTGCTGCGGTTCATCATGACGTTCAACAAGTTCGACGACGTCTACCTGCTCACCGGCGGGGCCGCCGGCACCGAGGTGGTCAGCGTCCGGGTCTACGAGTTCCTGACCGCGCGTACGGACATCGGCGCGGCGGCGGCGCAGGCGGTCGTGCTCGCCGTGGTGCTCATCGTGTTCGTGGTGGTGTACCTGCGCTTCTTCGGCGGACGGAGGGACGGCTGATGGACCGGGACCGGATCGAGACGGTGGGCCTGCGCTGGCTGCGCCGGCTGGTGATCGCCGCGTTCCTGCTGGTCACCGTCTTCCCCTTCTACTACATGCTGGTGCTCTCGGTGCGCCCCATCGAGCGGCTGCTGCTCGACCCCGGCTCGCTGGTGGTGGGCCTCGGCGAGCTGACCTTCGACACGTACGCCGAGGTGGTGAAGGCCGTCGACGACGGCGGCCAGGGGTTCCTCACCTTCATGCGCAACAGCGGCCTGGTCGCCGTCGCGGCGACGCTGCTGACGCTGGCCGTGGCGATCCCCGGCGCGTACGCGGTCGCCCGGCTGCGGTTCTTCGGCCGGCGGCAGGTCGACTTCCTCTTCCTGGCGGTCTACCTGTTCCCGTCGATCGTCATCGCCATCCCGCTCTTCGTGGTCTTCACCCGGGCCGGGCTGCGCGGCTCGTTGCTCGGCCTGGTGCTGGTCTACATCTCGCAGACCCTGCCGGTCTCGGTCTACATGCTGCGCAACTACTTCGAGACCATCCCGGTCAGCCTCGAGGAGTCGGCCGCGATCGACGGCGCCGGGCGGCTCGGCATCATCCGCCGGGTCAGCCTCCCCCTGGCGGCGCCGTCCATCATGGCCGTCGCCCTGTACGACTTCATGATCGCCTGGAACGAGTTCCTGTTCGCCCTGCTGTTCCTGGTCGACAAGCCGCACCGGTGGACGGTGTCGCTGGGGCTGGCGCAGCTCGCGGACGGCGTCGAGGTGCCGAAGACGGTGCTCATGGCCGGCTCGGTGATCCTCACCCTCCCCATCGTGCTCCTCTTCTTCGCCAGCGAGCGCCTGCTCACCGAGGGGCTCACCAGCGGCGCGGAGAAGGGCTGAGGCCGCGGGCGGGGTTGCCGCGCCGTGGGCGCCGACGGAGCATGTGCCGGGTGGATCCCTCCCCCGACGCGCTCCCCGACGCCCCGTCCGCGGCTGCCCCGCCCGCTGCCGGGATGCTGCTGCGCGACGTGCAGCCGGGCGACCTCGACGTCTACGTACGCCTGCGCTGCGATCCGGCCGTGATGGCGGAGCTGGGCGGCCCGCAGCCGCGTGACCGCGTGACCGCCCAGCTCCGGCGTGACCTCGAGACCGTGCGGGACGGCAGCGCCTGGATCAAGATGATCGTCCCTGACGACGGCGCGGAGGCGGCCGGAACGGTGACGTTGTACTCCCACGGGGGCGTCTCGGAGATCGGCTGGATGGTCGTGCCGGAGCACCAGGGCAGGGGCTTGGCAGGCAGGGCCGTCCGCGCCGTGCTCGACCTGGCCCGGGCGGACGGCCGATGGGGGCTCGTCCACGCCTTCCCCGCCACGACGAATGCGGCGTCGAACGCCATCTGCCGGTCGGGCGGCTTCGTCTTCGTCGGCGAGGAGCAGACGGAGTTCGCCGGACGCCTCTTCCGCACCAACCACTGGGTCGTCGATCCGTCGGCCCGCTCCGACCGCTAGTCGGCGTAACGCGCACGCGGCGACGCCCCGCCGGGGCAGGCGGACACCACACCGCCGGCGGAGGTCCCCGTCCGCCCCGCCGCCGCGCGAGCACCGGGGAGCCGGCTACGGTGGCGGCATGGGAAACCCGACCCGATGGGAGACCGAAACCGGTCCGGAGCACTCGCAGTGGTACATCGACCGGTTCCGCCGGCTGGCCGCCGAGGGGGCCGACCTGGCCGGCGAGGCCCGGCTGCTGGACGCGATGGTCGCGCCCGGGTCCCGGATCCTCGACGCCGGCTGCGGCACCGGCCGGGTGGGCGCGGCGCTGGCCGACCGGGGCCACACCGTGGTCGGGGTGGACGCCGACCCGGCGCTGGTCGAGGCCGCCCGCGCCGATCACCCGGGCCCGCGCTGGCTGGTCGCCGACCTGGCCGAGCTGGACCTGGCGGCGGCCGGCGAGCCGGAGCCGTTCGACGCGGCGGTCGTGGCCGGGAACGTGCTGGCCTTCGTCGCCCCCGGCACCGAGCGGGAGGTGCTCCGCCGCGTCGCCGCCCACCTGCGCCCCGACGGCGTGCTGGCGGTCGGCTTCGGCACCGACCGGGGCTATCCGCTGACCGGGTTCGACGCCGACGCGGTGGCCGCCGGCCTGCGGCTGGAGCACCGCTTCGCCACCTGGGACCTGCGCCCGTGGCGCGACGACGCCGACTTCGCCGTCACCGTGCTGCGCCGCCCCGCCGACTGAACCCGCGCCGGACCGGCCGGCGGGGCCGGTCGAGCCCGGGTGGGCGGCGCGCTCAGGCGGGGGCGGCGACGACCCGCGCGGCGGCCGGGTCGAGCGCGGCGCCGGCGGGGACCAGGGCGACCAGGCTGGCCGGCAGCCGCACCGGCCGCACGTCGCGGTAGCCGAGCGTGCCCAGCACCTCGCCGCCGGCGAGGACGTGGCGCCGGCCCAGGTCGGTGACCACGGAGACCGCGCCGCCGGTCGCGCCGGGCGCCGCGACCGCCTCGACCACCGCGCCGCGGCCCGGCTCCACCACGACGTGGTCGGCGCGCACCCCACCCCCGGCCGCCGGGGCGGTGCGCGGCGCGGCGGCGAGGTCCGGCAGCCGTACGCCGAGCCGGACCTCCGCGACGCCGCCGTCGTCGCCCACCCGGGCGCAGAGCGCCATGCCGTCGGCGGCGGCCAGCCGGGGCGGCGCGGTCGGCGGGGCGGTGGGCCCCGTCGGGGCGAGGTCGGGCAGCTTGGGCAGCGCCGCGAACCGCCCGAGCGTGATCGGCTCGGGCTCGCCCTGGCCGGTGCGGGCCAGCAGCAGGCCGGCCTGCAACTCGGTGATGCCGGCCAGTCCGTCCCGCAGCGCGACGGCGTACTGCCGGCCGCCGCCGGAGTTGCGCACCAGGTAGACGTCGCCGATCCGCGCCCCGGACACCCGCGCGGAGCGCTCCCCCTCGGCCGGCAGGGCCAGCGGGGCGAGATCGGCGCCGGCGGGCAGGCTGTTGAGCAGGGCCGGGGCCGCCGGGACCGCCCGGGCCCGGGTGGCCGCCAGGGCGGCCAGCACCCGGTTGGGGTCGCGTACCAGGTAGCGGCGCTGGTGCCAGACGAGGTGCAGTCCGCCGTCGGGGTGGCGCAGCAGCAGCGCGTCCTCGCCCAGGGCCCGGCCGCCGCCGGCGGTCGCGCCGATCAGCAGCGCCGAGCGGGGCGTCGTCCGGTCGGCCTCGGCGGCGACGGAGCAGACCGTCCACGGCGCGGCGGAGAGCCGGTTCCTGGCGGGCAGCGAGTCGGGGGCGTCGGCGATGCCCAGCGGCAGCCCGCGCGGCACCCCGTCGATGGCGCGCCGGGAGACGAGCACGGTCTTCGGCCGGTCCGCGCCGATGATCAGCAGAGCCGACGCGTAGTTGAGCACCGGGTGCAGCTTCTCCTCCCGGTAGACGAACCGGGCCCCGGACTCCTTCTCCACGATCACCGCGCCCGGGTCGCGCCAGGTGCTGCCGCCCCCGGTGAAGAGGCCGTAGAGGGCGAATCCGCCCAGGCCGATGGCCGCGACCAGCACGCTGGCCAGGCCGGCGCCGGCGAGCCGCCGGAACGGCGACTGGGCCGGGTCGGTCTCCCGCATCACCAGGGCGGCGACGGCCCGCTGGACGGTGAACTGGTACGAGTGCAGCTGGTCCTGCCGCGACGGCATCGCATCCCTTCCCGTGGGCGGTCGGGGCACAGGATAAGCGTTGCGTCGATGCCCCGAGGACCCTGCGTCGCGACGGCACCGGTTTCCGGGCACCGGCCCCGTCGGAGCGAGCAGGATCACCGCGCGGGCGCGGACGCCTCCCGCCTGAGGGGATAGCATGGGCCCGTACGGGTACCCCCGGGGGTATACCGAGAGAGCGAGGAGGCGCGCGGTGAAGCTGCGACCCGAGATGACGAGCGAGGCCCTGACCCGCCTGAAGCGGGCCCGGGGGCAGCTCAACGCCGTCATCGAGATGATGGAGACCGGCCAGGACTGCCGCGAGGCGCTGACCCAGCTCGCGGCGGTGTCGAAGGCGATCGACCGGGCCGGCTTCAAGATCATCGCCTCCGGCATGCGGCACTGCACCGCCGCCCGCGAGCGAGGCGACTCCCCGGAGATGACCGAGGAGGAGCTGGAGAAGCTCTTCCTCGCCCTCGCCTGACCGCCACCGAAAGAAACGCATCGCACACGTTGCGTGACAGCGACGTGTCCGGGTAGACAGATTGCACACGTCAACACCCCGACGTGTGTCCGCCGCATACCCCCCGGGGTATTTGATCCCACAAGGAGCACGGCAATGGCAGTCGAGGTGTCCGTCATCGCGACCTCCTCGCTCGGCGACCGCAGCTACCTGGCCTCCGACGGCACGGTGGCGATCGTGGTCGACCCCCAGCGGGACATCGACCGGATCATGTATCTCGCGGGCGGGAAGGGCGTACGCGTCACCCACGTGGTGGAGACCCACATCCACAACGACTACGTCTCCGGCGGCCTGCACCTGGCCCGGCTGACCGGCGCCCACTACCTGGTCGGCGCCGACGACGAGGTCGGGTTCGACCGGACGCCGGTCGCCGACGGCGACACGGTGCCCGTCTCCGACGCGCTGCGGCTGCGGGTGGTCGCCACGCCGGGGCACACCTTCCACCACCTGTCGTACGTGCTCGACGAGGCCGACGACGCCGGCTGGCGCCCCGTCGGCGTGTTCACCGGCGGCTCGCTGCTCTTCGGCACCACCGGGCGCACCGACCTGCTCGGCGGGGAGCACGCCCACGAGCTGGCCCACCGCCAGCACGCCTCGGCCCGGCGCCTGGCCGACCTGCTGCCCGACGGCGCCGAGGTGTGGCCCACCCACGGCTTCGGCAGCTTCTGCTCGGCCGGCCAGTCCGACGCGCCCGAGTCGACCATCGGCCGGGAGAAGCGGGCGAACCCCGTGCTGCGACTCGCCGCCGACGAGTTCGTCACCGAGACCCTGGCCGGGCTCGACGCCTACCCGGCGTACTACGCCCACATGGGCGTGGCGAACCTCGCCGGTCCGGCGCCGGTGGACCTCACCCCGATCGCCCGGGCCGACGCCGCCGAGTTGCGGGAGCGGATCGCCGCCGGCCAGTGGGTCGTCGACCTGCGCCACCGCAAGGCGTACGCCACGTCGCACCTGGCGGGCACGATCGCCCTCGGACTCGACGGCCCGATGTCGACCTGGCTCGGCTGGCTCATCGACCGGGGAGCGCCGCTCACCCTGCTGGCGGAGACGCCGGAGCAGGTCGCCGACGCCCAGCGCGAGCTGGTCCGCATCGGCATCGACCGGCCGGCCGCCCAGGCCACCGGGGATCCCGGGCGGTGGGCCGCCGGGCCGGAACAGCTGCGGGAGCTGCGCATGGCCGACTTCCCGGCGCTGGCCGCCGCCCGCGCCGGCGACACCCCGGCGGGGCTGCCCGCCCCGGACGTGGTGCTCGACGTACGGATGAGCAACGAGTGGACCGGCGGCCACGTCGAGGGCGCGGTGCACATCCCTCTGCCCGACCTGCCCGGGCGCCTCGCCGAGGTGCCCGCCGGCACCGTCTGGGTGCACTGCGGCTCCGGCTACCGGGCCACGGTCGCCGCGTCGCTGCTGGCGAACGCGGGCCGCGAGGTCGTCGTGATCGACGACAAGTTCGGCCGGGCCGAGGCCTCCGGCGTCGCCATGAGCTCCGGCGACGCCTGAGGCGTGGGCACTCCCGCGTGGTTCCGACGCGACGGCGGGACGACGGCGGGGCGGGCCGTCCACGCCCCGGCCGGGCGGGGCACTCCCCGCCCGGACCTCCGTGACCCGGGGACCGACGTCGGTCGACCGGGGCACCCCGCGACGCCCCGGCCGCGGCCGTGACCGGCGGCCTCGCGCTGGCCGTCGCGCTGGCCGTGCTCATCGGGATCAGCCTCGGCCTGCTCGGTGGCGGCGGGTCCATCCTCGCCGTACCGCTGCTGATCTACGTCGCCGACCTGCCGGCGAGGGAGGCGATCGCCACCTCGC
Organism: Micromonospora sp. NPDC047812; assembly: GCF_040704175.1. Taxonomy (NCBI): domain Bacteria; kingdom Bacillati; phylum Actinomycetota; class Actinomycetes; order Micromonosporales; family Micromonosporaceae; genus Micromonospora; species Micromonospora sp. NPDC047812. The sequence goes on from NZ_JBEYRY010000004.1 coordinate 397,745, forward strand.
TGCTCGTCGTCGGGGTGACCAGCGCCGTGGGCGCGCTGCCACACGCCCGGGCCGGCCGGGTCCGGTGGCGCACCGGCCTGCTCTTCGGGATCGCGGGCATGGCCGGTGCGTACGCCGGAGGCCGCCTGGCTGCGTTCGTCCCGGCCGCGCTCCTGCTCGCCGGCTTCGCCCTGATGATGCTCGCCACCGCGGCGGCCATGCTGCGCGGCCGGCGCGACCACGCGGGGCGGGAACGGCACGCGCCCTCGACACCGCGGGTGCTCCTCGACGGCGTCGTGGTCGGGCTGGTCACCGGGCTGGTCGGCGCCGGCGGCGGGTTCCTGGTGGTGCCCGCCCTCGCCCTGCTCGGCGGCCTGCCGGTGCCGGTCGCCGTGGGCACCTCGCTCGTGGTCATCGCGATGAAGTCGTTCGCGGGGCTGGCCGGCTACCTGTCCACCGTCGACATCGATCCGGGCCTGGCCACCGCCGTGACCACCGCCGCCGTGGTCGGCAGCCTCACCGGCGGCCGGCTCGCGGGGCACGTCCGGGAGGACGTGCTGCGCCGCGCGTTCGGCTGGTTCGTCGCGACGATGGGCGTGCTCGTCCTGGCCGGGCAACTACCCGCGCACCTGCGGACTGACCCCCGGCTGTGGACCGTCGCCCTGGCGACGGCGGCGACGGCGGTCGCGGTCGCGAGGGCGCGACGCCGGCGTCCCCGCCGGCCCGATGATCCCAGCCGGCCCGACCGCCGGAGCCGGCCCGAGCGCCCGAGCCGGCCCGACCGGACGTAGCGGAACCCGCTCAGGGGCGCAGGATCAGCCGGATGGGGTCGCCCTGCTTGGTGTGCACCCGCCGCACCGCCTCCTCGGCGTCGGCCAGCGGCAGCACGTCGCTGATCGACGCCGACAGGTCGAGCCGGCGCTGCCGGGCCAGGGACACCAACTGCTCGACGTGCTCGGGCTCCGAGCCGTAGTGGCCGAGCACCGCCTGCTGGAAGTAGTTGAACGGGCTGTCCGAGGCGATCGTCACCGGTTTGTTGGCGATGCCCGCGAGGACCAGCCGGCCCCGACGGGCGAGCACGGTCAACGCCTGCTCACGTACGGCGGTCACCCCGGCGAAGTCGAACGCGACGTCCAGCCCTCGCCCGCCCGTCAACTCCAGCACGGCCTCGCGGAACGCGGCGTCGGCCGGGTCGAGCACCGCGTCGGCCCCCAGGGCCGCCGCCCGGTCCCGCGCCGCCGCCAGCGGTTCCACCGCGATCACCGGGGCCGCGCCCACCAGGCGCAGCAGTTGCACGGCGTGCGCGCCCAGCCCGCCCACGCCCCACACCCCGACCGCCTCGCCGGGGCGGGTCCGCGCGGTGTCCGTCACCGCCGCCCAGGGGGTGGAGACCGCGTCGGGGATGATGCAGGCCTGTTCGAAGGGCAGGTCGTCCGGGATCGGCACCACCGTGTCCTCGCTGGCGACGACGTACTCGGCCCAGCCGCCGTCGTAGTCCACGCCCCGGGTCAGCACGGTGCCGCGCCGGTCCCGCTCCCCCGCCTGGAGCAGCACCCGCTGGCCGGGCTGCCAGCCCTCGACGTCGTCGCCGAACGCGTCGACCACCCCGGCGACCTCGTGCCCCAGCGTCACCACGTCGCCGGGCAGGTACAGCGGCGTGAGGGTGCCGTCGATCAGGTGCACGTCGGACAGGCAGACCCCCGCCGCCTCGACCCTGACGCGCACCTGCCCGTCCTGCGGCTCGGGCACCGGCACCGACTCCATCCGCAGCGCCCGTTCCGTCAGGTGCAGCCGTCCGGCCAGCATGTCCGCCACCGCGCGCCTCCTGCCCGGCCCCCGGTCGGGTGGCCCCTCGGCCGGTAGGCATACCCGGCCGGGCGGGAGGAATGCGCGTGCCGGCCACCGGGGCCCGGGGCGGCGGCGGGTAGCATCCGGGCCCGTGGGCGTGCGATTCGAGGAACTGGCCTGGCGGGAGACCCCGATCGGCCTCATCAGCCTGCGCCGGCGCCGCGACCCGTCGCTCGACGTCGAGGTGTACGAGGTCAAGCTCGACGACGAGTTCCTGATGTCCAGCCTCTTCCCCGTCGCGGAGATCGAGCTGGCCCGGCTGGGCCTGGCTCCCCTGTCCGGGCAGGGGCTCGACGTGGTCGTCGGCGGCCTCGGCCTCGGCTACACCGCCCGCACCGCGCTCGAAGACGACCGGGTCGGCTCGCTGCTGGTGGTGGAGGCGATCGAGGACGTCATCGACTGGCACCGCCGAGAGCTGCTGCCCTTCGCCGCCGGGCTGGCCGCCGACCCGCGTACCCGGTTCGTGCGGGCCGACTTCTTCGCCGCGGTGGCCGACGGCACCGGCTTCGACCCGCAGGAGCCGGGTCGGCGGTTCCACGCCGTGCTGCTCGACGTGGACCACTCGCCGCGCAACGTGCTGCACCCCGGCCACGCCCCGTTCTACACCCCCGACGGTCTGCGCCGGCTCGCCGCCCACCTGCACCCGGACGGGGTGTTCGCCCTCTGGTCGGACGACCCGCCCGATGCCGACTTCGAGGCGGCCCTCACCGCGGTGTTCCGCACCGCGCGGGCGCACGTCGTCCCGTTCGCCAACCCGCTGACCGGCGGGCAGTCGGCCAACACGGTCTACGTCGCCCAGCGCTGACGCGGCCCTGGGGCCCGTCAGGCCCCGGGTCGCGGCGGCATGGCCCGGGACGGACCGGGAAGGCGGGCCCGGAGGCCGCGCCACTGCGGCCGGAGTCACGGGAGGTGGACATGCGGACCATGCTCTGGGTCGTCGGCGTCGTCGCCGGCGCGCTCGTCCTGCTCGGGCTGCTGCTGGAGGCGGTCCGCTGGCTGGTGATCATCGGCGCGGCGGCGCTGGCCGTGGTCATCGTCCTGGCGGTGGTCAAGGGCCGGCAGGCGATGCGCCATTCCGCCGGCCACCGCTGACGACGCCTGGTCGAGCCCGAGCCGCCGCAGCACGCCCGCGACCGGTGCCGCCCGGACGGGACCCCGGCCGCTACCTACGCGACCGTAGGTTACCGTGGGGTAGGCGATCGTGCGGACGGCGGAGGAGAGACATGGACCTGAGCGCGGATCGGCCCTGGCTGCGCAGCTACGCCCCGGGCGTACCGGCGACCGTCGCGCCGTCCGACGAGTCCCTGGTCGACCTGCTGCGCGACGCCGCCCGCCGGTTCGGTCCCCGGACCGCCCTGGACTTCTTCGGCGCCGGCACCACGTACGCCGATCTGGACGACCAGGTGGGCCGGGCGGCCGAGGCGCTGCGCCGGCTCGGCGTCGGCCGGGGCGACCGGGTGGCGCTGGTGCTGCCGAACTGCCCGCAGCACGTGGTCGCCTTCTACGCCGTGCTGCGACTCGGCGCGGTGGTGGTGGAGCACAACCCGCTCTACACCGCGCAGGAGCTCACCCGGCAGCTCGCCGACCACGGCGCCCGGGTCGCGGTGGTCTGGGACAAGATCGTCCCCCTCGTCCGCGACAGCGCCGACGCGACGGCCGTCGAGACGGTGGTCGCGGTGGACCTCACCCGGGCGTTGCCCCGGCGCAAGCGCTGGGCGCTGCGGCTGCCACTGGCCCGGGCGCGGGCCACCCGCGCGGCGATGACCGGTCCCGCGCCCGGGGCCCTGTCCTGGGAACGGATGGTCGCCGCGACCACCCCCCTCGACGCCGCGCATCCCGCCCCCGGCCCGGACGACACGGCGCTGTTGCAGTACACGGGTGGCACCACCGGCACGCCGAAGGGCGCCATCCTGAGCCACCGCAACCTGCGGACCAACGCGGCGCAGGGCCGCGCCTGGGTGCCGGGCCTGCGCGACGGCGAGGAGACGGTGTACGCGGTGCTTCCGCTGTTCCACGCGTACGGGCTGACGCTCTGCCTCACCTTCTCGGTGGGCATCGGCGCCACGCTGGTGCTCTTCCCCCGCTTCGACCTGGACCAGACGCTGGAGGCGGTGCGTCGCCGGCCGCCGACCTTCCTGCCCGCCGTCCCGCCGATCTACGAGAAGCTCGCCACGGCCGCCCGGGAACGCCGGGTCGACCTCTCCTCGGCCCGGTACGCCATCTCCGGCGCCATGGCGCTGCCCCCGGCGACGGTCGAGCTGTGGGAGTCGGTCACCGGCGGGCTGCTCGTCGAGGGCTACGGCATGACCGAGACCTCCCCCGTCGCGCTCGGCAACCCGGTCTCCCCCGCCCGCCGGCCGGGCACTGTCGGCGTACCGTTCCCGTCCACCGACATCCGCATCGTCGACCCCGAGGACCCGTCGCGCGACCGCGGCCCGGGCGAGGCGGGCGAGCTGCTGATCCGGGGGCCGCAGGTGTTCGCCGGCTACTGGAACCGCCCGGCGGAGACGGCGGCGGCGCTGCTGCCCGACGGCTGGCTGCGCACCGGGGACGTCGTGGTGGCCGACGCCGACGGCTTCGTCAGCGTGGTCGACCGGATCAAGGAGCTGATCATCACCGGCGGGTTCAACGTCTACCCGTCGGAGGTGGAGGACGTGCTGCGTCGCGTCCCCGGCGTCCGCGACGCCGCGGTGGTCGGCCTGCCCGGTGAGCACGGCGGGGAGGAGGTGGTGGGGGCGGTCGTCCTGGACGAGGGCGCCGAGCCGCCCGACGAGGCGGACGTGCGGGCGGCGTGCCGGCGACACCTGGCCGGGTACAAGGTGCCCCGCCGCGTGGTCGTCGTCGAGGACCTGCCCCGCTCCCAGATCGGCAAGGTCCTGCGCCGCGAGGTCCGCGACCGGCTGCTCGCCGACGGCTGACACCGCCACGGCCCGGCCGTCCATGGTGGGCGACGCGGTGTCGCAGGTCAGGCGGCGCAGCCGCGGGTGGTGCGGTTCGGGGCGGCCGGCATCCCGTCGGGCATCATCGCGGTCGCCCCGGTCGTCGCCCGGTCAGGCGACTGGTGGGCCAGCCCGCAGGATGCGCCGGGCCCGGCGGCGGTCGAGCCACCGTGGCTCGGGCGGGTCCGTCGGATCGACGCCGGTGGCCAGCTCCAGCAGGATCAGCACCCAGAAGCCGGCCGCGCTGAGCATGTTGCGGGCGCGGCCCGGTTCCGGCGCTCCCGGCGGCAGCACGACCTGCGCCCACCGCCAGGCCACCCAGGCGATCTCCCGGTCCGGGTGGTGCCGTCCGGAGCGGCTGAGCAGCCGGACCTCGCGTCGCGCGGGAGCCGGCAGCCGCCACCAGCGCCGCAGGATCTCCAGACGCTCCTCGGCGCCGTCGGCGGGCGGTGGGACGGTCACGTCACCGGGGTTCATGGCTGGCAAGGATAGGGGGCCGCGCACCGACGGTCCCGACGGGCGGCGGTCGATCCCGGCGGATTGCGGCCGGTCCCGGCGGGCGGCGATCCCGGCGGGGTGGCGATCACGCAGAGGGGCGATCCCGGCGCGGCGGCGCTCAGAACCAGTCGTCGCGCATCTCCAGCGTGGTCCGGTCGAGGCTGTCCAGCAGGTCGAACTGCGGGCCGGTGCGGGGCAGCTCGTGTCGGAAGAAGTACCGGGCGGCCTGGCGCTTGCCGGCGTGCAGGTCGGCGTCCGGGCCGTCGCCGGGGCCGCCGGCCGCCTCGACGACGAGCAGCTGCTCCAGCCACATCCACGCGATCACCACGTGGCCGACCGCCTCCAGGTAGACGCTGGCGTTGGCCAGCGCCACCTCCGGGTCGCCGGTGCTCCACAGCCGCCGGGTGACCAGGGCGACCCGGTCGAGGGCGGCGCCGAGCGAGGCGGCCAGCTCGGCGGCCTCGCCCCCGGCCTTCCACGCGCGGGTGGTCGTGGCCCGGACCGTCTCCACCAGCAGCGCCAGCCCGGCCCCGTCGCGCATGGTGACCTTGCGCCCCAGCAGGTCCAGCGCCTGGATGCCGTGGGTCCCCTCGTGGATCGGGTTGAGCCGGTTGTCCCGCCAGTGCTGCTCGACGTCGTAGTCGCGCGTGTAGCCGGAGCCGCCGTGCACCTGGATGGCCAGGTCGTTGGCGGCCAGGCACCACTGCGACGGCCAGCTCTTCGCGATCGGGGTCAGCACGTCCAACAGCAGCCGCGCCCGCTCCCGGTCCGCCGCCTCCGGCGCGGTCTGCTCCTCGTCGAGCAGCCGACCGCAGTAGAGGACGAGCGCCAGGGCGCCCTCCACGTAGCTCTTCTGCGCCAGCAGCATCCGTCGTACGTCCGGGTGGGCGACGATGGGCACCTGCGGCGTGGCCGGGTCCTTGTCGGCCAGCGGGCGGCCCTGCGGCCGCTGCCGGGCGTACGCGAGGGACTTGAGGTAGCCGGTGTAGCCGAGGGCGGTGGCGCCGGCCCCCACCCCGATGCGCGCCTCGTTCATCATGTGGAACATCTGTGCCAGTCCCTGGTGCGGCTCGCCGACCAGGTAGCCGACCGCGCCGGGGCGCCCGCCGGGCCGGTGCACGCCCTCGCCGAAGTTGAGCAGCGTGTTGGTGGTGCCCCGGTAGCCCATCTTGTGGTTGAGGCCGACCAGCACGACGTCGTTGCGGGCGCCGAGCGCGCCGTCGTCGCGCAGCAGCACCTTCGGGACGATGAAGAGCGAGATCCCCTTCACCCCGGGCGGGCCACCGGGGATCCGGGCGAGCACCAGGTGCACGATGTTCTCCGACAGCTCGTGGTCGCCGCCGGAGATCCACATCTTGGTGCCGTGCAGCCGGTACGTCCCGTCGTCCTGCGGCTCGGCGCGGGTGGTGATGTCGGCCAGCGAGCTGCCGGCCTGCGGCTCGGACAGGCACATCGTGCCGAAGAAGCGCCCCTGCACCATCGGGCGGACCCAGGTGTCGATCTGCTCGGGGCTGCCGTGCGCGAGCAGCAGGTTGGCGTTGCCGAGGGTCAGCAGCGGGTACGCCGAGGTGCCGACGTTGGCGGCCTGGAGCCAGGCGAAGCAGGCGGCCCGTACGACGTGCGGCAGCTGCATGCCGCCGACCGACGCGTCCATGCCGGCGCCCAGCAGCCCGGTCTCGGCGAAGACGTCGAGGGCCTGCTTGACCTGCGGGATGGTGTGCACCCGGCGGCCGTCGAAGGTGGGCTCGGCGAGGTCGGCGGCCCGGTTGTGCGGGGCGAACCGCTCGGTGGCGACCCGCTCGGCGAGTTCCAGTACGGCGTCGAAGGTCTCCCGGGAGTGCTCGGCATAACGGTGCCGCTCGGTCAGCCGGGTCACGTCCAGCCAGTCGTGCAGCAGGAAGCGCAGGTCACGACGGGAGAGCAGGGTGGACGACACGGGTCTCCTTCCGTCGACGGACGCCGTCGGCCGCGGCGCGACCCGGCATGCCCTCGCGCAGGTCATCCTGACTGATCCGGCCGGCCGCCGCACCACCCGACGCCGCTGGCCCGTGGGCGGGGCGCGGCGACCGCCGCCGGGCGGCATGGCGGGCGGAGCGGGGCATCACACCGCAATCCGGACAGGTTCTTGCCATAGCGATAGACAGGTCCCTATCCTCGCTGGAAAGCGCTTTCCGGGATACGGGCGACGGCACCACCACAGGCGGAACGGGCGGAAGCACGGTCAGGCGACCTCGCGGTCGACGCTGACGACCTCGACGCGTCGAGGCCGGAGCGGAACCGCCGACCCGATCCATATCGAGAAGAGCACCCCACAGCCGGGTCGACGTGCGACCCGTCCGGCGACCGGCGACACGTCGGCAGCCTCGACGGCCCCGCCGGCAGGACACGGCTCGTGGCAGCAACACCCGGCATTTCACACGAAGGTGAGGCGAAGATGAGACGACCAGTCGCACTGCGACTCCAGGTGGCACTGGCCACGACAGCCGTCGGGGCCGCGATCGGCGTGGCGGCCCTGCCGATGCAGGAGGCGTCGGCGGCCGCCGGCGCCGCCACCGGCTACGCGACCCAGAACGGCGGGACCACCGGCGGCGCGGGCGGGCAGACGGTGCGGGTCAGCACGGGCACCGGGATCCACACGGCCCTGTGCACCCGGGCCAGCAGCAGCACCCCGATCATCATCGAGGTCCAGGGCACCATCAACCACGGCAACACCACCAAGGTGTCGGGCGACAGCTGCAGCACCGCCGACGGCGTGATCGAGCTCAAGCAGATCAGCAACGTCACGATCATCGGGGTCGGCACCGGAGCCGTCTTCGACCAGCTGGGCATCCACATCCGCGAGTCGAGCAACATCATCATCCGGAACGTGACCATCCGGAACGTCAAGAAGTCCGGCTCGCCCACCTCCAACGGCGGTGACGCCATCGGCATGGAGAGCGGCGTCCGCAACGTCTGGGTCGACCACGCCACCCTGGAGGCCTCGGGCGGGGAGTCGGAGGGCTTCGACGGCCTCTTCGACATGAAGGACAACACCCAGTACGTCACCCTGTCGTACAGCATCCTGCGCAACTCCGGCCGCGGCGGCCTCATCGGGTCCAGCGAGAGCGACCGCTCGAACGGCTTCGTCACGTTCCACCACAACCTGTACGAGAACATCGACTCCCGCACGCCCCTGCTGCGCGGCGGCATCGCCCACATCTACAACAACCACTACGTGAGCCTCCACGAGTCCGGCATCAACTCGCGGGCCGGGGCCAAGGCCAAGGTGGAGAACAACTACTTCCGCAACTCCAAGGACGTCCTGGGCACCTTCTACACCAGCGAGGCCGGCTACTGGCAGGTCGCCGGCAACGTCTTCGACAACGTGACCTGGTCCAGCCCCGGCACCGACAACAACCCCGCCGGGCCCAACCCGCAGTCCAACACCAGCGTCAGCATCCCGTACCCGTACAGCCTGGACGGGGCCGCCTGCGTGCCGGACGTCGTGCGCCAGACGGCGGGCGCCAACACGGGCCTGCGGGAGTCGGACGGCAGCTGCTCGCCGCAGACCCCGGCACCGACGCCGACCACCCCCACGCCGGGGCCGACCACCAGCCCCACGCCCGGGCCCACCACCAGCCCCACGCCGGGACCGACCCAGCAGCCCGGCGGGCCCAACCTCAGCATCGGCGCCGGCTCCGACGGCTCCAGCAAGGCCGACGGCACGAGCTACGGCAACGTGCGCGACGGCAGCCTGAGCACCCACTGGTCGCCGTCGGGCGCGACCGGCGACATCTCGATCAAGTGGGGCTCGGCGACCAGGGTGGCCCGGGTCGTCATCCGCGAGCCGTCGGGCACCCAGGGCAGCATCGGGTCCTGGCAGCTCGTCAACCACGGCACCGGCGCCGTCCTGGCCTCCGGCAGCGGGGCGGGGAGCATCTCCTTCGCCTCGACGTCGCTCACCAAGATCACGTTCAGGATCACCGGCTCGAACGGCGCGCCGAAGGTCGCCGAGTTCGAGACCTACGCCAGCTAGTTTCCCAGCTCCCGCTGCCGTCCGGGACCGGCGCGCCGGTCCCGGACGGCAGCGGCGACCCGTCCGGCGTCGGCACGGCGCGCACCACCGGCACCGGTCCCCGGCAACGGGCGCCCGAGTCAGGACACCTCGGCCAGCAGGCCGTCGACGAGGTCGCGCGGCAGGCCGTGCGTGTCGTGCAGGTCGCGGTAGTCCTCCTCGGTCAACGGACCCCGGGACCGGCGCCGGGAGACCACCGGCCGCCCGCGCCGCAGCAGTTCCCGGAACCGCCGTTCCTCGCCGGAGAACACGTCCCGCACCTCGTCGACGGTGACGGACTGCCGGAACCCGCCGAGGGTGTGCCGTACCGGCCCGGTCGGCAGGTCGGACAGGGTCCTGGACGCGTCGTCGCGCCACAGCGTGGTGAGCGTGCGGCGCAACAGCCGGCGCAGCACGTAGCCGCGGCCGGTGTTCGAGGGCCGCACGCCGTCGCCGACCACCACCACGCCCGTGCGCAGGTGGTCGCCGACCAGGCGCAGCGTTCCGTCCCGCAGGCCCCACACGTCGGACACGCCGCGCGCCCACGGCACGAGGCCCTCGCCCTCGTGGACCGAGCGGTGCCCGCGCAGCACCATCTCCAGCCGTTCGAGGCCCATCCCGGTGTCCACGTTGGGCTGCCGCAGCGGCGACAGCCGACCGTCGGGGTGCCGGTGGTAGCGCATCCCCACGTGGTTCCAGACCTCCATCCACCGGTCGTCGGTGCCGGGGGTGCCGTGGGGCGGGCCGTCGCCGGTCCAGAGGAAAATCTCCGTGTCGGGCCCGCACGGCCCGGTCGGCCCGTTGGACCACCAGTTCTCCTCCCCGGTCAGCTCCACGGGCAGGCCCAGCTCCCCCCACGTGCGCAGCGACGGCTCGTCCGGGCCGACCTGGTCGTCGCCGCCGAAGACCGTCACGTGCATCCGGTCGTGCGCCACGCCGAAGCCGTCGCGCAGCAGCTCGTAGCCCCACCGGAGGCTGCGCGGCAGGTCGTAGTCGCCGAGCGACCAGGAGCCCAGCATCCGGAACAGGGTCAGGTGGGTCGGGTCGCCCACCTCGTCCAGGTCGGTGGTGCGCAGGCAGCGCTGCACGTTCACCAGCCGCCGGCCCAGCGGGTGGGGCCGACCCTCCAGGTAGGGGGTCAACGGGTGCATCCCGGAGGTGGTGAAGAGCACCGGGTCGCCCGGCGGCGGGATCAGGGAGCCGTCGGGCACGAGTTCGTGGCCACGCTCGCGGAAGAAGTCGAGGAAGGTGCGGCTGATCGGGTCGTACGTCATGGCGGTGGCCTTTCCGGGTGGGACGACCGGAAAGGGTCCGCCGCCGGGGACCGGCGGGCCGACGGGTACGAGAAGCCGGCGGACCGTTTCCGGTCGCCGGCGGGTGTCGGTGAGGTCAGGCGGCGGCGACCGACGAGCGCGAAGCTCGCGCGGCCGCGGCGGCGAAGGGGTGCCTGATCTCCATTCCCCGACTGTACGCGGACGCCGCGCCGCCGCCCAGCGCGTTTCGCGGCGGGCGGCGGCGCGGCGGCGGGTCAGACCCCGGACGCGGCGAGGGCCGGCGCGGGGCGGTCGTCGACCCGGCGGGGCGCCTTCCGGTTCGGCAGCGACAGCCGGACGACCTTCTTCCAGGCGGAGAAGACCTGCCGGGGCAGCGAGCCGGTCGTGTACCTCAGCCCGTAGCGGTCGAACAGGGCCCGCACCTCGGGGGCGATCTCCTGGTAGCGGTTGCTGGGCAGGTCCGGGAAGAGGTGGTGCTCGATCTGGAACGACAGGTTGCCGGTCATGATGTGCATCAGCCGGCTGCCGCTGATGTTGGCTGAGCCGAGCATCTGCCGCAGGTACCACTCGCCGCGGGTCTCGCCCTCGATCGAGCGCCTGGAGAAGGTCTCCACGCCCTCCGGGAAGTGCCCGCACATGATCACCGAGTGGCTCCACAGGTTGCGCAGGAGGTTGGCGGTGAAGGTGGCGGCCAGCGTGTGCAGGAACGAGGGCCCCGACAGCAGCGGGTGCACCACGTAGTCCTTGAGTACCTGCCGGCGGATCTTGCGGCCCACCGCCCGGGCCCGGGCCCGGAACTCCGGCTTCTTGTGCCGGCCCTTGCGCAGGTTGCGCCCCAGCTCCAGGTCGTACGCCGCGATGCCGTACTCGAAGAAGCAGGCGTTGATGAAGTTCCACAGCGGCTGGCCCAGGTGGAACGGGTGCCACCGCTGGTCCTCGTCGACGCGCATGATGCCGTAGCCGAGGTCGTTGTCCTTGCCGAGGACGTTCGTGTACGTGTGGTGCAGCTCGTTGTGCGAGTGCTTCCACTGGTCGGCGGGCGAGACGTGGTCCCACTCCCAGGTGGTGGAGTGGATCTTCGGGTCGCGCATCCAGTCCCACTGGCCGTGCAGGACGTTGTGCCCGACCTCCATGTTCTCCAGGATCTTCGCCACCGTCAGGCCGGCCGTGCCCACGATCCAGGCGGGCGGGAAGAGGGAGAACAGCAGCACGACCCGGCTGCCCAGTTCCAGCTTGCGCTGCGTCGAGATGACCCGACGGATGTACGCGGCGTCCCGCTCGCCCCGGTCGGCGACCACCCGGGCGCGGATCGCGTCGAGTTCCCTGCCGATGGTCTCGATGTCCTCGGCGCTCAGGTGGGCGATCGGGTTGTCGGGCTTGTTCTGGATCACGGTCACGTCGGCTACTCCCGTCAGTGGTCGATGTCGCAGGGGCCGGCGGCGGCCGACACACAGGTCTGGATGCGGACGCCGTCACCCGGCACCGCCGTGGTCAGTTCCCCGTTTCGCAGGTCCCGGACCGCGCCCTGGCGCAGCGGCAGGACACAGCCGAAGCAGATGCCCATCCGGCAGCCCGAGGGCATCAGCACCCCGGCGTTCTCGCCGGCGTCGAGCAGCGGGGTGGCGCCGTCGGCGTCGACGGTGACGCCCGAGCGGGCGAAGGTGACGGTGCCGCCCTCGCCGGGCGAGATGACGGTCGGCCGGAACCGCTCGGTGTGCAGCCGGTCGCCGCGCCCCGCGGCCGTCCAGTGCTCCTCGAGGGCGTCGAGCAGGCCGAGCGGGCCGCAGGCCCAGGTCTCCCGGTCGAGGTGGTCGGGCACGAGGCGGTCGAGGTCGGCCACGGTGAGCAGCCCGTCGGTGTCGGTGTGCCGCTCCACCAGCCGGATCGCGCCCCGCGCGGCCAGGTCCCGCAGCTCGGCGCCGAAGATCACGTCGGCGGGGGTGGGCGCCGAGTGCACCACGACGACGTCGGCGTCGCCCGGCACGCCGGCGCGCAGCATCCCCATCACGGGGGTGACGCCGCTGCCCGCGGTCACGAAGAGCACCCGGGCCGGCGGCCGGCCCGGCAGCACGAAGTCGCCCTGGGCCTGGTCGAGCTGGACCAGCGTCCCGGGCCGGGTGCGGCGGACGAGGTGGTTGCTGACGACACCGTCGGGGATGGCCTTCACGGTGACCGAGATCGGCGCTCCCGGGCGGGCGGGGGCGGAGGTGACCGAGTAGGCCCGCCACTGGCGTACGCCGTCGACGTCGACGCCGAGGCGGACGTACTGCCCCGGGGTGTGCCCGCGCCAGTCGCGGCCGGGCCGGATCACCAGCGTCGCCGCGTCGGCGGTCTCGGGGCGCACGGCGAGTATCCGGCCGCGCAGGTCGCCGCCGGAGCGCAGCGGGGCGACCATGTCGAGGTAGTCGTCGGGCAGCAGCGGGGTGGTGACCGACGCGGCCAGCCGAAGGATCCGGCCCCGTAGGGCCGCCTTCCCGGAGGGGTTCGGGACGGTGGTGGTCATGATTCGATGGTCGCCTGCAGAATGGCATAAAATCTTGACCTGCGAAGGTGAACCGGACGAGGCTTTTTGTGCGGAGGGAACAAACGTGTCCGAACGCTCCGAGGCCACGCGGCGCGCGGCCCGCCTCGAGTTGGACGCCCGGGTGGCCGGCGAGCTGCACGACCGGCTGCCCCTGCTCGCCGAGCGCACGGTGACCGCCATCACCGCCGAGGTGCCGAGCTACTCCGGCGCCCTGACCGGCCAGATGCGCGAGAAGATCGAGACGGCGGTGCAGATCGCGCTCGGCACGTTCCTCCAGCTCATCGGGCGCACCCAGGGCGGCGACCCGAGCACCCCGCTCGTCGGCGCGCTGGAGGCCGCGTACGCCCTCGGCAGCGGGGAGGCACGCTCCGGCCGGAGCATGGACGCCCTGCTCGCCGCGTACCGCGTCGGTGCCCGGGTCTCCTGGCGGGAGATGTCCACCACCACTGTGCAGGGCGGATCGTCGGCCGCCACCGTCGCCGAGTTCGCCGAGCTGATGTTCGCGTACATCGACGAGCTCTCCGCCGCCAGCGTGGCCGGCCACGCCGACGAGCTGGCCAGCGCCGGCCGGGCCCGGCGACGCAACCTGGAGCGGCTCACCCAGCGGCTGCTCGCCGGGGAGCCCGAGGAGGCCCTGCTGCGCAGCGCCGAGCGGGCCGACTGGCCGCCGCCGCAGACCCTCACCGTCGTCCTGCTGCCCCGGGCCAACCTCCGCGCGGCGCTCGCGCGGCTGCACCCGCACACCCTCGAGAGCGGCGACGACCTTCCGGCGGGCGGGGCGGGCGAGGACCTGGCGGTGCTGCTGGTGCCCGACACGCACGGCGACCGGCGGCGGCAGCTCGCCCGGGTGCTGCACGGCCGCCGCGCCGTGCTCGGCCCCGCCCGGCCCTGGAGCCTGGTCGCCTCGTCCTACCAGCGGGCGGTCCGGGCCCTGTCGCTCGGCCTGCGCCCGGCCGACGACGGGCCGGCGCTGGACACCGAGGAGCACCTCGCCGAGCTGGTGCTGAGCACCGACCCCGAAGGGCTCGCCGACCTGCGCGCCCGGGTCCTGGCGCCGCTCGCGGCACTGCCGCCCGGCACCGCCGACCGGCTCGCCGAGACCCTGCGCTCCTGGCTGCTGCACCAGGGCCGGCGCGACGACGTGGCCGCCGACCTCTTCGTGCACGCCCAGACCGTCCGCTACCGGATGGGCAAGCTCCGCGAGCTGTACGGCGAGCGCCTGACCGACCCGGCGACCGTCCTCGACCTCACCCTCGCCCTGGCCTTCCCGCCCCGGACCGAGGCCGACGACCCACCGTCCTGACCGGAGCGGCCGTCTCCCGCCGTGGCCGGCCGGTTACGCTGAGGTCAGATACCGGACATACGCGTGCCACCCGTGCACCCGGGATGCCACCCTGGTCCTCCCCCGCCCGCGCTCACCCACCCGGCTGCCGGCCTCCGCCGGAGGCCGCCGGCGTGACCGCCCGGCGGGGCGGACGGGGCCGTCTCCGGTACCGCGACGCCTTCCGCCAGGAGGCCGCCGGAGGGCCCACGGCGAGCGGGAGGACGGGCATGGCGTCGCACACGGGGGACGAGGCCGGGGACGACCGGTCGGCTCCGGCCAGCCGGCCGACACGCTCCGGTGGCACGGGCCGGCTCCGCGACGCGCTCCGGACGACCCCGGCGCTGATCGTGCTCAGCGGCGCCGTACTGGTCGCCGCGCTGGCCGCCACCGCCGCCGTCGCCGTGCAGTCCCGCGCGTCGGCCACCACGCTGGGCGAGCGGTCCGCGGCGACCGCCGTGGGCACCAGCACGACGGCCCGGCAGATCTACCAGGGCCTCGCCGACGCGGACGTCGCCGCCAGCGCCGTCTTCCTGCTGCCGCCCGCCGAGGACCGGCGGGCTCCGCTGGTGGCCGCCTACGACGCGTCCGTGCACGAGGTGGAACGCACGCTGACCGACTCGATGGGCAACGCCGTCGGCGACCCGGACCGCCTGACCCGGCTGGCGACCATCGCCGCCCGGTTGAAGGTCTACCGCGACGTGGTGTGTGCCGCCCTGCGGGTCGCCGGTCCGCTCTCCGCGGCGGCCACGGGCAACCGGCAACCCTGCCCGCCGGCCGGGGCGGCGGAGCAGGCCGGGACGGGCAGTCCGGCGGCCCGCGCGGTGCTCGCCTCGGCCTACGCGCGGGAGGCGTCGCACTACATGTCCACCGAGCTGCTCACCGCGGCCCAGGGCCTGTGGAACTACGACACGAGGCTGCTGCTCGACGCCCGCGCCGACGCCCGCCGCTGGCTGGCCGCGTCCGTGCTGGTGCCGCTGGGCACCCTCGCCGCCCTGGTGGTGGTGCAGGTGTGGCTGCGCCGGCGGACCCGGCGCCGGCTGAACGCGGGCCTGCTGCTGGCCTCGGTGGGCACCACCGCCGTCCTGGCCATGCTGGTCTCCTCGTGGTGGCACTGGCCGGACGCCGACCGGGGCTTCCCGGACCTGGAACGGGCGATCGACGCGCAGAGCGCCACCCAGCAGCGGCTCGGCGCCCTGCTCGCCGGCCGGGCCGACGTCTACCTGGGGCTCGGCGCGAGCGTCGACCCGGCCGGGCACAAGGCGGACTTCGACGGCCGGGACCTCTGCTTCGAGCCGGCGGTCGGGCGGGAACCGCCGAAGGACCGGATCGACTGCACCGCACTGACGGAGGACGTCTGGCCGGCCCGGCAGATCAAGACGCCCAACGCGTTCCGCGACGCGGTCGACACCGTGCTCGCCGAGGGATCGGCGGGCCGGGCGTTCGTCGCCGCCGAGGGGCACCTGCTGACCGAACTGACCACCCGCAACGAGGAGGTCTCCCGGATGGTCGCCGACCTGCCCGAGGCGCGCCGCCACCTGGGCGGCGCGGCCGCCTGGGTCACCCTGCTCGCCGCCGCCGGTGTGGTGGCCGGGCTGCGCCAGCGCCACCTGGAGTACCAGTGACCCTGTCCCGGCGGGCTCCGAAGCGGGCCCGACGCCGCGTCGCGTCGCTCGCGCTCCTGGCGGCGCTGGCCGGGTGCGCCGCGCCCGCGACACCCGCTCCCGCGCCCCCCGCGCGGCCACCGGGCGTGGCCACGACGCCGACCACCGACGCGACCGGCGGGGTCTGCCCGGTGCGCAGCAGCCTCCCGCCCGACCCGACGCCGCCGCGCCGGATCCTCGACAGGGGCGAACTGGTCGCGGGCGTGGACCCGTCCGACGCCACCATGAGCCACTGGGACGCCAGCACCCAGCGGTTCGAGGGTTTCAACATCGAGCTGATGCTGGCGGTGGCCCGCGCCCTCTGGCCGGCCGACGAGCCGCGCAACCGGCTCACCTTCAAGGCGGTGCCGCCCGGTCAGGGCGCCTTCACCATGCTCGACAAGGGTGAGATCGACGTCGTCGCCACGTCGCTGACCGCGTCCTGCGAGCGGGCCCGGCGGGTGCTGTTCTCCAACGACTACCTCGACTCCGGGCAGACGGTGCTGGTCCGCAGGCGCGCCGACGGCACGCCCGAGTTCGCGGGCATGGAACAGCTCGGCGGCCGGCGGGTCTGCGCCGCCACGAACACCACCTCGCTGGCGATGATCGCCGGCTACCGCACCACGGGAGGTCTGCGTCCGGTCCCGGTGCACGCTCCGCACCCGGTCGACTGCCTGGTCATGCTGCGTCAGGGCCAGGTCGACGGGGTCAGCACCGACGACAACATCCTGCTGGGCTTCGCCCGGATGGCCCCGGACACGACGCTGGTGACCGAGGCGCCCCGGGCGGAGCGGCGGTCCTGCGCATACCACCGCGACGAGAACTGCACCTGGTTCACCGACGAGCCGCACGCCTTCGCGTTCCGCCTCACCGACGGCCGGGACCTGGTCGCGTTCGTCAACCACGTGCTGGCGCAGCCGCGTACGGCGGTGGTGTGGCAGCAGGCCCACGACCGGTGGCTCGCCGGCCACCGGGACCGGGGCATGCCGTCGCCGGGGCCGGTCACCACCGTGTGGCCGCCACCGGACCCCGCGCCGGCCACCCCCCGGCCGGCCGACTGATGGGCGGTGGGCGAATGGCCGTGCGGGAAAGTCTCGACGCCACCCTGGCCGCGCACGCCTGGGTCTGCGAGCACCTGCTCGACGTGCAGCAACTGGTGACGGACGCCTTCCGGCAGCCCGACGGTCCGGCCGCCGCGCCCGCGCAGGAGGCGCGGGAGCTGCTGCACCGGCTCGGCTGCCTGTCGCTGGCCCTCGACCGGCTGGTGGACGACCTCGACGGGATCGACCGGTCGACGGACGCGGGCGAGCAGGCCCTGGCCCGGCTGCTGGCCGACCCGTGCCAGGTCCGGTTCACCGCGGCCACCGGCGAGCCGGTGCAGGTGCAGGCGATGGGCGTCCAGGAGATCCTGGTCGCGGCCCGCGAACACGTGGTCCGGATCCACCGGATCGTCGACGCGTACGGCCGCGACCGGCTGGCGGTCCGGGCCCAGCGGCTGCGCTCCTCGGTCGAGCGGCTCCGGCAGCTCGCGGCGGAGGCCGCCGGCGAGGGGCTGGGCGACGGGACGGATCCCCTGGCGGCGCTCGCGGTCGACGGGCTGCTGGACCGGCTGACCGCCGCCGAGGCGGCGGGCCGTGGCCAGTGGTGGCGGGGCGACGTCCAGCCCGAACGCGACGACGGGTCGCTACGGGCCGCCGTCGACCGCGCGGTCGAGCGGACCGACACCGCGCGGCGCCGGCTGCGCCGGGGCTGCCACGCGGAGCTGACCGGCCGGCTGGAGGCGTACCGGCAGAAGGCCGCCGACGAGGGCCGGGCCGAGCACCCGCAGGTCGAGCGGGCCTACCGGGAGGCGCTCGCCGCGCTGCGCCCCGACGCCTTCGCCGTCACCGCCGCGAGCCGGGCGGTACGGGCCTACCAGCGGGCCGTGAACGGGGGTACGCGATGACGGCGAGCCGCGGCTGCGCGGAGCGCAACTGCCCCGGCACCGTCGACCAGGACGGGTTCTGCCGGCTGTGGGGGCACGAGTGCGCCGGGGCCGGCGCGGGTGCCGGGCCCGGCGCCGTCGGCGGGCCGGTCCGGCTCGCGGAGGCCGACCCACGGCCGCTGCGGACGACGTCCCGGCCGTGGGAGCGACCGGCCGTGCTGCCGACCGCGCGCCCCCACGACCCCCTGACGGCGGTGGTGTCGCAGCCGGTCGTGCCCGAGCACTCCCGCTACTGCGGCAACACGAGGTGCCCCCGCCACCGCGGTCCCCGGCTGCCCCGGGTCGCCGGCTTCTGCCCCGACTGCGGCACCCGGTACTCCTTCACCCCGCCCCTGGCCGACGGCGACCTGCGCGCCGGGCGCTACCGGATCGAGGGCTGCCTGGGCAACGGCGGGGTCGGCTGGGTGTTCCTCGCCCGGGACGAGGACATGGACGGCGCCTGGCGGGTGCTGAAGGGGCAGCGCAACCCGGAGGACCGGGAGGCCATCGCGGCGTTCGTCGCCGAACGGCAGGCGCTGATCGCGCTGAACCACCCGCGGATCGTCACCATCACCCACGCGCTGCGGCCCGAGTCCGACCGGGACGCCGGCTACCTGGTGATGGAGTACGTCAACGGCGGCACCCTGGAGGAGGCCCGCAGCGCGGCCGGCCCGGGCGGCGGGTCCTGCGCCGTGGACGTGGCGCAGGCGCTGGGCTACGCCGTGCAGATCCTCGACGCCTTCGAGTACCTGCACGACCAGGGCTGGCTGTACTGCGACCTGAAGCCCGAGAACGTGATGCGGGTCGGCGGCCAGGGCACCAACGACCCGATCAAGCTGGTCGACTTCGGCGCGGCCCGCCGGATCGACAACACGGTGAGCCCGGCGTGGGGCACCGTGGGCTACACCGCGCCGGAGGTCGAGCGGCTGGGACCCGCCGGTCCGAGCGTGCGGTCGGACCTCTACACCGTCGGCCGGACGCTGGCCGCGCTGACCCTGGTCCCCCGCTCCACCGAGGTGACCCGGATCCCGCCGGGGCAGGACGTGCTGCGGCTGCCCGTGCCCGCGCGGCTCGACCCGTTCCTGCGGCTGCTCGCCCGCGCCACCGCCGCCGAACCGGAGGACCGGTTCGCCTCGGCGGCCGAGATGCGCGAACAGGTCCGGGGGGTACGACGGCAGGTCAGCTCGGCGACCGACGGCGTGCCCCGGCCGACCCGCTCCACCCTGTTCAGCCCGTCCGCGTGCGCCTTCGCCCTGCACACCGACCGCGACGCCCTGGACGTCGTGGAGATCATGCTCGGCCTGCCCGTGCCCCTGGTCGACGGCGCCGACCCGGCCGCCGGGTTCCTCGCCTCGCTCGGCTCCGCCGACCCGGCCGAGCTCATCGAGCTGTTGCGGACCGCCCCGGAACGGACCGCCCAGGTGACCTACCGTGCCGTCCGGGCCCACCTCGCCACCGGACGGGTGGACGAGGCCGGCCCGTTGCTCGCCGACTTCCCCGAGGAGTTGCGGGACTGGGCACTGTGGTGGCACCGCGGCCTGGTGGCCCTGGTGGGGCGGGACGCCGCCACCGCCCGACGCTGGTTCGGGCAGGTCTACGGCTGGCTGCCGGGCGAGGTGTCCACGCGGCTCGCGTACGCGGTGGCCTGCGAACTCGACGGTGACCCGCGCACGGCGGCCGACCACTACCGGGGGGTGTGGGACGCCGACCCGGGCGTGGTGGGCGCGGCTTTCGGGCTGGCCCGCTGCCTGCTGGAGACGGCGGACGCGCGCAGCGCGGCGGACGCCCTGCTGCGGGTGCCGGAGTCCTCCCGCGCCTCGACGGCGGCGGTGACCTGCGCGGTGCGGATCCTGCTCGACGCGCCGGACGACGGGCACCGGCTCGACACGGCGCTCGACGCCGCCGCGATCGTCGACAAGCTGCCCCCGTTCGGCGAACGCGAGGAGGTGGAGGCGCACATCCTGCGGATCGCGCTGGACTGCGACCTGACCGAGGGGCGCCACGGCGGCCGGCGGCTGTTCGGTCACCGGCTCGACGAGGACGCCCTCCGCCGCGCCTTCGAGCGCCGCTGCCGCTCCCGCGCCCGGCGCACCGCCGACCGGCGCGAACGGATCGCGCTCGTCGAACTGGCCAACGCGTACCGGCC
Source organism: Micromonospora sp. NPDC047812 (assembly GCF_040704175.1). NCBI lineage: Bacteria > Bacillati > Actinomycetota > Actinomycetes > Micromonosporales > Micromonosporaceae > Micromonospora > Micromonospora sp. NPDC047812. Next base: position 417,913 of record NZ_JBEYRY010000004.1, read on the forward strand.
GGTGACGTGGTGGTGATCCCGGCCGCCGGCCCCGACGGAAAGAGGTCACCCGTGTCCCCCGCCAACGATCTGCCGCTGCGGCTGCGCGTGCACCACACCGAGTGCGTCTCCGCCGACGGGGCGGTCCTCGACGTGGTCGCCACCGTCCGGGGCGAGGAAGCCGTCCACGCGGACGTCCGGCACGACGACCTCGCGGAGGTGATCCTGCTCGACTCCTCGGGCTCGATGGGCGCGCCCCAGGCGAAGATGCGCGCCGCCAGGCAGGCCACCGCCGCGGCCATCGACGCCCTGCCCGACGGGGTCGCGTTCGCGGTGGTGGCCGGCACCGCCCACGCCACCATGGTCTACCCGGGCGACCGGCGGCTGGCGGTCGCCGACGAGACCACCCGGGCCGCCGCCCGCAACGCGCTGCGGCACGTGACGCCGCACGGCGGCACCGCCATCGGCACGTGGCTGCTGCTGGCCCGCCACCTGCTGGCCACGCGGCCGGACGCGATCGGGCACGTCATCCTGCTCACCGACGGGCGCAACGAGTCCCAGCGCCCCGCCGACCTGCGGGCGGCGGTGGACGACTGCGTGGGCCGGTTCACCGTCGACTGCCGCGCCATCGGCTCCGCCGACGGCGTGCACGACTGGGACGCGGCGGAGCTGCTCGGCATCGCGGAGGCGTTGGGCGCCAACCCCGTCGTGCCGGTCGAGGACCTCACCGGGCTCGCCGACGACTTCCGGGCGGTGCTGACCCGCGCGATGTCCCGGCGGGTCCCCGACGTCCGGCTCCGGGTGCGCACGACCGGGCTGGCCCGGGTCCGCTTCGTCAAGCAGGTGCACCCGGCGCTCGCCGACCTGAGCGGGCGCGGCGAGCCGGCCGGCGAGCTGGGCACCGACTACCCGGTCGGCGCGTGGAGCCCGCACGACCAGCGGGACTACCACGTCGCCCTGGAGGTCGACGCGATGGTGCCCGGGGCCCGGCGGCGCATCGGCTGGCTGAGCGTCCACGCGGGGGCGGACAGCACGCCGGTGGAGGCGCCGCTCGACGTGGAGTGGACCGAGGACGCCCTGCGGTACTCGGAGATCAACGAGAGCGTCGCGTACTACACCCGCCAGCAGGACTACGCGGCGGCGGTCCAGCGGGGGCTGGCGGCCGCCCGGGCGGGTCGGGTCGCCGAGGCGGAGGAGCACCTCGGGCGCGCGGTGGCGCTCGCCCACGCCTCGGGCCGCGACGACGACGTCGCCCTGCTCGCCCGCGTCGTGGACGTCCTGGACGCCGCCGGCGGCCGGGTCCGCCTCAAGCCCGACGTCGACGCCCGGCTCACGCAGTCCTCCCTGGTCGTGGCCCACCAGACGTCGCGGTGGGGACCGCAGGAGCCGCCGGCGCAGCGGGACAAGCCGGCCGGACCGCCCGCGCCGTGGCGGCACTGCGGAGAGGAGCAGAGCGGCGCGTACTGCGAGGGATGCGGCGCCCACCACCTGTCGGCGGACCGGCCCGCCGGGCGGTCCTGACCGCTGATGGACCTGGACGTCTCGGACAAGGTCGCCAGCGTCGTCAGCGGCACCCTGGCGCTCGCCACCGCGGTCGTCGCCGTCCGCCGCCACACCCGGGGCCGGCGCGGCTGGTGGACCTCGTTGCGCCCGGTCTGGCGCGGCGAGGCGGACGCCGGCATCGTCCACCCGCACCGCTTCGGCGGCTACGTCAAACCGCTGTCCGAGGTGTACGTGCCGCGCCGCGCGGTGCCGCGACTCGCCACGTCCGGCGACGGCGTCGACGTGGCGGACCTGCTCACCGGCACCGGCAACGTGCTGCTGATCGGGGAGCCGGGCAGCGGGAAGACGGCGCTCGTCCGCTACGAGAGCGCCCGGTCGGCGCGGCGGTGGCTCGCCGGGCGCGGCCGACGCCGGCGCTCCCCGCCCGGTCCGGTGCTGGTGAGCCTGCCGGCCACCGCCCTGGTGCACCAGACGCTGCCCGCGGCGCTCGCCGAGGCGTACCCGCGGGAGGGCGTCCCGCTCGACGTCGAGCAGGCCCCCGCCCCCGGCCGGCGGTGGCTGGTCTGCGTCGACGCGCTCGACGCCGTCGCCGACCCGGACGAGCGGGCCGTCGTCCTCAACCGCCTCGCGGAGCTGGCCCGCTCCCCCGGCCCGTCCGGCCCGCCGAGGCCCTGGCGGGTCCTGGTGACCACGCGGCACCTGGCGGAGGACGAGCTGGCCGTGCTGGGCGACGGCTATCCGGCGTACCACCTGGCGCACTTCACCGACGCGGACGTGGCGCTGCTGGCGGCCCGCTGGTTCCCCGACGGTGCCACGGCCCGCAGGTTCCTGGACTGGACCCACGCCCAGCGCATCACCGAGCCGGTACACAATCCGCTCACCGCCACCGTCGCGGTGCTGGTCTGGGAGGGCGGGCAGGCGGAGGCGGCCACGCGGCCGGGCCCGGCCGCCCTGCTCGACGAGTTCGTCCGCGCCCTGCTGCGCGGCGGCCGGACCAGCCTCGACGCCGCCTGCGCGGCGCTGCGGCGCGGCCCGCCCGAGGGCGCGGCGGTCGCCGCCTGGCTGGACACCCGGCACACCGACCTCGTCGAGGTGGCGGCGACCGCCGCCGTCGCCGGGCGCGACCCGGTGGCGGCGGTCGTCGACTGGTCGGCGGCCCACGCCCCGGCTTCCCCGGCGGCGGTGCTGCCCGACTGGCCCGCGCACGTACGGCAGATCCTGCTCGCCACCGACCTCTTCCGGGCCGACCGCCACGCCCTGGCGTCGGTCTGGCCCAGCCTGGTGGAGTACCTGGCCGCCGGGCCGCTCGCCCGCGACTGGCGGCCGGACGAATGGGTGACGCTGATGAACACCGGCTCGGCGCGGTTCGTCGCGTTGCAGGCGATCAGCCGGGCCGCCGTCACGCCGGCCTTCCTGCGCGCCCGGCTGACCGAGCCGGTCGGGGCGATCGCCGCCGGTCACCTGCTCGCCGGCCGGGGCACGGCCGCCGCCGGCGCGCCGTCGTTCCGGGCGGACGTGCTGGCGGCGCTGCTCACCCACTGGTCCGGCGGCGCGGACGGTCCCGGCGGCCGGGACGCCGCCCGCGAGTGCTTCTCGCTGTTGACGACGCTGGCGGCGGACCGGGCCGACCGGGACCTGCTGCACGAGATCGCCACGGATCCGCGGCGACCGGGTGAGGTCCGCCGGGCCGCGGCGCTCTTCTTCGCCCTACGCACCCGCAACGCCCACCGCTCCGGGCCGGCGGAGTGACCGCTGGCCCGACGGGGCGGTGGGCGTTGCGGGCGTTCGCCTACGCCGCCCGCTGCGGGCCGACGACGGCCCAGCACAGGCCGGCGGGATCGCGCAGCGTCACCTGGCGCGACGGATCCGCCGGGGTCTCCACCCGGGCACCGGCGGCCACCGCCCGCCGCAGCACCGACTCGGGGTCGGTCCGCTCGATGGTCAACACGTCGTCGCGGCCCTCGGCCGTCGACGGCGTGCCCGCCTCGTACCACTCGCTGACGGTCAGGCGGTGGCCGCCGACGGCCAGTTCCGCGTGCAGTACGCGCCCGTCGAGCAGGCACTCCCGCTCGATCGCGACGGCGTCGAAGACATCCGTGTAGAAGGCGATGGCCTCGTTCGTGTCGCTGACCGTCAGGTGGGGACCCGGCCGGTGGTTCTGTGCCCTCATGTGACTGGTGCCGCCCTTCCCCTACTCGGCGATCCTGGTCCGACCGGTCCAGCGGAAGACCACCGGAAGGTCGACCGCCGGCGGGGTGGCGCCCCGTTCGAAGTGCTCGTACCCGCCGTAGTGCAGGACCTTGATCTTCTCCTCCGCCCGCGCCACCTGGCGGTTGCGCAGGTCGGCCGGCAGATCGGCCGGACCGCCCTCCAGGACGACGTCGATGACGCCGACCGCGTCCCGGGTGACCGGATCAGCTTGCGAAACGTCCTTCATGGCACGACCTCCGTCGCATTCCGCACACCTCGGACGAGCCGCCGCACGGCGGCGGACGCGTCCACACAGGCCTGACGACACCCGTTGCCGGGTGAACGGACGCTTCGCGGTCGAACGTCCTTGTCCGGTGACCGGCCGCCCGTTCTGCTCCGAACGTAATCCAGATCACATTCGGCGGACACCCTTAGGGCACCCCTAGGAACGGCCCTGGGCAGCCACGACATCCCCCGCACCGAACACGCGAGTGCGGAGGATCACTCCCAGCGGAAGAACCGGGTGGCCGCCACGGAACCGACCACGGCCGTCACCGCCAGGGCGATCAGCTGCGGCAGCTCCGGATTGGCGCCCGCCCACGCCGCACCGAGCGTGTCCACCGTGGCACCCAGCGGCGAGTAGTCGGCGATGGCGGCCAGCGCGCTCGGCATCCGGTCGCGGGGCAGCCAGGCACCGGCCAGGAAGAGCAGCGGGAAGAACAGCGCGGGGCCGATCGACTGCGCCGCCCGGGCGGACGGCGCCAGCGCCGCGATCAGCAGACCGACGGCGAAGAGGCACGCCACCCCGAGCAGGAAGGCCAGCACGAACCCGGGAACGTTGGCCGGCGCCGGCTGGTCCAGCAGGAAGCGTACGGCGATCGCGGTGACCACCGCCCCGAGGACGCCCATCACGAGGTTGACCACCACCTGGGCCACCAGCAGGAGGCCGGGCTGCACCGGGGTGGTCGCCAGGCGGCGCAGCACCCGGCGTTCCCGGTAGATGCCCAGCGCCATCGGCAGGGTGAAGAGCGCGAGCATGCCGATGGTCAGGGCCAGCGCCAGGGACGGCAGGAAGGTCTGCTCGGCGTGCTGGCCGGTGTCGGCGGCGGTGCCGGCGCGCTGCGGCAGCCCGAAGACGAGCATCAGGCCGATCGGCAGGGCGAAGACGAAGAACAACGACACCGGCTCCCGGAGGAACAGCTTCGTCTCGACGGCGATCAGCTTGGACAGGGCGCTCACGACGACCTCCCGTCGGTCGGGGACTGCGCGGCGATCCGGCCCGAGCGGCCGGTGAGGGAGACGAACGCGTCGTCGAGGGTCGGCTGCTCGACGCGGAGCGCCGTGTACTCGATCCCGCGCCCGTTGAGCACGGACATGACCGACTGGAGCACGTCCTTCGTGCCGGTCACCGTCACCTCGTCGCCGTGGCGGGACACCCCCGTCACGTCGGGCGCCGCGAGCAGCAGGGCGTCCTCGACCGGCTCGGCGGGACGGAAGTACACCCGGTGCTCGCTGCCGACCCGGGTGAGCAGGCCGGCGGGGCTGTCGATGGCCACCACCCGGCCCTTGTCGATGATCGCGAGCCGGTCGCAGAGGCGTTGCGCCTCCTCCATGAAGTGGGTGACCAGCACGACGGTGACGCCCCGGTCGCGGATCCGCTCGACCAGGTCCCAGGTGTCCCGGCGACCTTGCGGGTCGAGGCCGGTGGTCAGCTCGTCGAGGATGGCGACCTCCGGCCTGCCGACCAGTGCCAGCGCCACCGACAGCCGCTGCTTCTGCCCGCCGGAGAGCTTCTGGAAGTAGGTGTTGCGCTGCTCGGCCAGGCCGAGGTCGGTCAGCAGCTCGTCGATGTCGGCCCGGTTGCGGTAGAAGGACCGGTACAGGTCCAGCGCCTCCCACACCCGCACCTTGTCCGGCAGCTGGCTCTCCTGGAGCTGGGCGCCGACGCGCTGCCGCACCTCGGTGCGGTCGCGGATCGGGTCGAGCCCGAGCACCCGGATGGTGCCGCCGTCGGCACGACGCAACCCCTGCACGCACTCGACCGTGGTGGTCTTGCCGGCCCCGTTCGGACCGAGCACGCCGAAGATCTCGCCCTGTTCCACGGTGAAGGAGACGTCGTCGACCGCGATCTTCTCGCCGTACCGTTTCTGCAGATGATCGACTTCGATGACCGGCATGGGGGGTGGTCCTCCTTCACGTGCGGGTTGCCGTCGAGAAGGGCGGGACCCCTCGGCTGATCGCGGCGTCGGCTTGCGGGAACGGGCCGGTGCCGGCCGGAGCCAGGCCGGCCGACGCCCGACATCATCCGGCCAACCGATGCGTCGATCAACTGATCAGCTGACAAATCGGGGGTATCGAACCGGGAATCGGCCCGGGACAGGGGTGCCGGCCGCGAACGCGGCGCGGGGGCAGGGGTGCCGACCGGTCACCGCAGGTGTCCGTCCACGCGTGCCGGTCACCCACGGGCCGGGCAGAACGGCAGCAGCTCGTCGAGTCGGGTCAGGACGACGTCCGGGCCGGCGGCGCGCAGGGTCTCCTCGTCGGACTCGCCCCACAGCGCCGCCACCGCCAGCACCCCCGCCGCCCGCGCGCTGGCCAGGTCGCTGGGCGCGTCGCCGACCATCAGCGCCTCACCGGGGCGGGCCCCGAGCAGCCGCAGCGCCCGCCGCACGATGTCCGGAGCGGGCTTCGGCCGGGGCACCTCGTCCGAGCCCACCACGTGGTCGACCAGCGGCAGCAGACCGAGCCGGCCGAGCAGGTCGCGGGCGCGGACTCCGCTGCGGCCGGTGGCCACGGCCAGCCCGATCCCCCGCGCGCGCAGGGTGCGGAGGAGCTCCGGCACCCCGTCGACGGGGGTGACCCGGTGCGCGAGGCGGTTGCTCTCCCGCACGAAGGGTCCGGCCAGCGCCGCCGGCAGGCCCATCAGCTCCAGCACCTCCGGCAGGTAGCGGCCCGGATGGCGGCAGTACTCCTCGACCGGCGCGACGCCGTCGCCGACCACCTCGGCGTACGCGAGGGCGAACGCCTCCCTGGCCACGGCGAGGCTGTCGACCAGCACCCCGTCGAGGTCGAGCACCACGGCCCGGACACCGCCCGGTACCGCCGTCCACGCCGCCGCCTCCGCGACCACCGACGCCACCTCCCGCCCGTCCGACCCGCCGCGCCGGCCGGTAGGGGTGGCAGGCCGGGGTGCCCACGACTACGGTCAGGACCGTCGTCCCGGGCCCGCCCGCGCGGCGCGCCGCGCCCACCTGGATCCGCCGGCGCCCCACCGACCCTACCGGCGTCCCGGGTGCCCGCCGTCGGCGTGCCGCGGCACGCCCGGCCGGACCGGTCCGGACCCGAGCCGCTGGAGAGGGGTCGCACCATGCCGCTGCTGAGCTGGCTCGCGAGAGGCACCGACGATCGTCCGGACGCGATCCGGGTCGACGACCGGGCGGTGTCCTGGGTGGAGCTGCGCCGCCTGGCCGCCGCGGTGGCCGACGAGCTGCGCGGCGTCGACCGGGTGGCGATCGAGGCCACCGCCACCCTGGAGACGGTGGTCGGGGTGGTCGGCGCGCTGACCGCCGGAGCGGCGGTCGTCCCGGTCCCGCCGGACGCCGGGCCGATGGAGCGCGACCACATCCTGCGTGACTCGGGGTCGACGGCGCTGCTGGTCCCGGCCGGCGCGGAGCGCGCCGCCGGGGGCGCGGGCCGGGCCGTCGTGCCCGTCGACCTGACCCGGCGCTCGGACACCGTCCACCCCGAGCCGGACCCGGCCCGCACCGCGGTGATCCTCTACACCAGCGGCACCACCGGCGCCCCGAAGGGCGCCGTGATCTCCCGCCGTGCGGTCGCCGCCTGCCTGGACGGCCTCGCCGACGCCTGGGCGTGGACGCCGGACGACCTGCTGGTGCACGGCCTGCCGCTGTTCCACGTGCACGGGCTGGTGCTCGGCGTGCTCGGGCCGCTGCGGCTGGGCAGCCGGCTGCACCACGTGGGCCGGCCGCGACCCGAGCGGTACGCCGCCGCCAACGGCTCGATGTACTTCGGCGTGCCGACCGTGTGGTCCCGGATCGCCGCCGACCCGGACGCGGCACGGGCGCTGCGCCCGGCGCGGCTGCTCGTCTCGGGCAGCGCGGCGCTGCCGGCGGCGGTCTTCGCGGACCTCGCCACCCTCACCGGGCACCGGCCCGTCGAGCGGTACGGGATGACCGAGACCCTGATCACGGTGAGCGCCCGGGCGGACGGCCCGCGCCGGCCGGGCACCGTCGGGCTGCCGCTGCCGGGGGTGCGTACGCGGCTGGTCGACGAGAACGGCGCCACGCTCCCCGCCGACGGGGTGGCGATGGGCGAGCTCCAGGTCGACGGCCCCACCCTGTTCGACGGGTACCTGAACCGTCCGGACGCCGACGCGGCGAGCCGCACCCCGGACGGCTGGTTCCGCACCGGGGACGTCGCCACCGTCGACCCGGACGGCTGGCACCGGATCGTCGGCCGGGCGTCCACCGACCTGATCAAGAGCGGTGGCTACCGGATCGGCGCGGGCGAGGTGGAGGACGCCCTGCTGGCGCACCCGGGGGTCCGCGAGGCAGCCGTGGTGGGCACCCCGCACCCCGACCTCGGCCAGCAGGTCACCGCGTACGTGGTGGGCGACGGGGTGGACGGGGCCGAGCTGATCGACTTCGTGGCCCGGCACCTGTCGGCGCACAAGCGGCCCCGCGAGGTACGCCTGGTCGACGCGCTGCCCCGCAACGCCCTCGGCAAGGTGCAGAAGACCCGGCTGACGGCGGACTAGGGCTGGACGGCCGGGATGCTGATCGCGGTGGCCACCAGTCCCCGGTCGACCAGGAACCTGCCGGCGAAGGCCGTCACCGGGGTCCCGCCGAGGACCGGGCCGGGCACCAGCAACCGGGCCTCGAAGGTGCCGGCCGGATCGATCACGATGTCCGCCTCGGAGAAGTCCAGCCACCGGCCGGTGAGCGGGAACCACGCCTTGTACACCGCCTCCTTCGCGCTGAACAGCAGGCGGTCCCAGCAGACGGCGGGGCGGGCCGCGCCCAGCGTGGCGGTGCGCTCCCGCTCGGCCGGCAGGGCGATCGCGTCGAGCACCCCGTCGGGCAGCGGCGCGTGCGGCTCCGCGTCCACGCCGAGGGTGGCGAAGGCGGTCGTACGGCCGAGGACCGCCGCCCGGTAGCCGTCGCAGTGCGTCATGCTGCCGACCACCCCGGCCGGCCAGACCGGGGCGCCACGGGCGCCGGAGACGATCGGCGCCGGCGCGAGGCCCAGCTCGCCGAGGGCGGTGCGGGCGCAGTGCCGCACGGTGGTGAACTCCCGGCGACGCTTCTCCACCGACCGGGCCACCAGCGCCTCTTCCTCGGGGAACAGGGTCAGGCCGGCGGGGTCCGTGAAGGCCTCGGCCACCGCCACGGCGGGAGGCAGGATCTGCTCGATCACGTCCGCCGATGTTAGGCGCTGTGGCAACCCTCGCCGCCCCCGCACCGGCGGTACCGTGCACCATAGGGGTCGGGTACGGGTGCCGGGCCGCGCGGGCGGCTGCCAGTCTGGGGGCGGGCCCCGGTCCCACGGGCGGGGTACGCGGATTTTGGTCGGATGGATGCGGGAAAGCGATGCTCACTGGCAAGGTGGTGCGGTTCGACGAGGTGCGGGGCTACGGGTTCATCGCCCCGGACGACGGCAGCGACGACGTGTTCGTGCACGCGAACATGCTGGACGGCGACAAGTGGGCGCTGACGCCCGGTGTCCCGGTGGAGTACGAGGCGGTGGGGACCGATCGCGGCCCGAAGGCCGTGCTGGTGCGGGTGGTCGGCGCCGCAGCGGAGCGGACCGGCGCGGCCGGCGCCGCGGGGCCCTCCCGGGCCGCCGGGTCGCTCGCCGGCGGGCGCAGCAGGGACAGCGGGCAGGGCGCCGAGGACGACGAGGGCCTGTGCGACGTGCTCTCCGAGCGGGCCTTCTGCACGGAGACCACCGAGGCGCTGGTGACCTCCGTGTCGGACCTGACCGGGGCGCAGATCGTGGCGGTGCGCGCCCGGATGCTGGACCTGGCGCGGCGGCACGGCTGGGTGGAGGGCTGAGCGCGGGGCGGCGGCCGACCGGGCCCCGCCCACGGCCGGGTCGGCTCAACCGGCGGCGATCAGCAGGGACTTCCTGATCCGGCCGAGCGGGCTGCGCGGCAGCTCGTCGACGAAGTGCACCCGCCGGGGCCGTTGACCCGCCGAGAGGTACCGACCGACGTGGTCGATGACCATCTGCGCGGTCAGCCCCTCGGCGACGACGTACGCGGTGACCTGTTCGCCGAGCGCGTGGTGCGGTGTGCCGACGACGGCGGCCTCGCGGACCCCGGGATGGCTCAGCAACGCCTCCTCGATCTGCCCGGCGTGCATCCGCCGGCCCCGGCTGTGCACCACGTCGAGCCCGCGCCGCCCGATGATCCGGTACGAGCCGTCGGCGGCCACGGTGGCCAGGTCGCCGGTGGCGTGCCACTGGCCGGCGGCAGAACCCCGCCCGCCCCCGACGTAGCCGCTGAACAGCGTCGGCCCGCAGATGCTCAACTCGCCGACCGACTCGCCGTCGGCCGGCACCGGTCGGGCCTCGCGGTCCAGCACCCGGGTCTCCACCCCCGGCAGGGGGGTGCCGACGGCACCGGCGGCCGTGGGGTCGCCGGCCCGCCCGGTCAGCGCGATGAGCGTCTCGGTGGTGCCGTACGCCTGGACCGGCGTGTGCGAGGTGAGCAGCCGGAGACGTTCGGCCACGGCGCAGGCCAGTGGGGCGTCCGCGGAGACCAGGATCCGCGCCGCCGACAGCGACCGGGCCCACCTGGCGTTCAACGCGATCCTCGCCCACTGTTCGGGCAACCCCAGGTACATGGTGCCGACCGGTCCGGCGGCGGCGTTCCGGTCGAGGTGGACGAAGCGGCTGCCGACCCGCAGCGCGCCGAGCAGGCCGACGACCAGGCCGTACGCCCGGAACAGCGGCGCGCCCTGGACCACGACGTCCTCCTCGCTCCACCGCCACGCGCCGGCCAGCAGGTCGAGGTCGGCGGCGATGGCGCGGCGCGAGATGCGCACCCCGCGCGGCGGCCCGCCGGCGCCCCCGGTGTAGAGGATGACGGCGTCGGTGCCCGGTGCCGGCTCGGGGTGCGGGGTCGAGGAGCGCTGGCGCAGGTCGACCGGGACGGTGGGGAGCCGGTGGGTCTCGGACCGGCTACGCCCGAGGAGCACCGTCGCCCCGGACTGCCTCAGGATGCGGCCCCGTTCGCACTCGTCGGCGTCGGGGGGCAGTGGTACGAGCGGGACGCCCGCGTGGACGGCGCCGAGCATTCCGACCACCGTCTCCAGGGTCGGCGTGCCGTCGACCGCGACCGCGACCGCACCCCTGATCCGGTCGGCTACCGCGGTGACGCAGCCGAGCAGGGCCTCGCTGGAGAGCGTGCCGCCGGCCACCGTGACCGCATCGGCCCGGTCCGCGCCGAATCCCCGCAGCGCCGGCAGCAGTGTCATCTGCGCTATCCCCTGCGGAGGGCGACAACGAGTCGCGGCGGCAGGTGGGACATCACGACGGCCACAGAACCCTTCAGGTCATGGGGCGCGGGTGGCCCCATATCCGGCTATCCCGATGGTGGAAACGGGTGCCCCGAAATTAGGCCGCGCTATCCGCCCGGCACAACCCCTAGCCGCCCTGCCCGGGGTCCCCTGCGAGGCCGACAGGCCAGGTAGGACATGATCTCGTCCGGTTCTCGGCGACGGCAGGGCCGGCCACCCTTTCCCGTGGCCGACACTATGGATGGACGACAAGCCGCCGGGAGCGAAGGACATTGGAGTCGACTTTTGACGCAAAATTGTCGACGGGGGCGCAGGAATCGTCGATGCATTGATGCCTGTCACCATTGTCCGATCGCATTTCGTCGCCCACACGGCGCCGCCAACGTCCGGCGACAGATCGCCGGCCGCATAATTCTTTTTTAACAACATAATCGGCGAATTTCCCAAAGGTCCGAATCAGTGGCGCGCCGGCGGCGGGTGCCGAGTCCCGATCCCCGGCCCCGACCCGGCGGCCCGCAGTCGCACTCGGACCGACAATGTTGCACTCCGCAACAATCGGGAACCCTTAACAATTGTCGCGCCGTACGCCCGGGATCGGAGCGGCTCCCTGCCGGTCCGGCCCGACAGGCGGGACGCGTCGGCGCCCCTCCCGGACGCGGGAGACCCCCACGCCGGGCCGAGCCGTGCACGTGGCCGCCGGACCGGCCGTCGGCCATGTTGACACTGAGTTGAGCAGCGCTTACACGGGATGACCTCCGGGGCTTCCGGCCCACCTCGCGGCGGGGACGGCCCGGAACGCCGACGACGGGAGGCGGCCCCCGCCGCCGGGTCGACGACGGGTCGACGATCGGGCCCCGTCGCGGCGACGCCACGGAAGCGCACCGGACACTTAGCACGCAAGAACGCGTCCGCCAATCGCCGAGCGGGTCGGAAAGGCGTGACCAATGGACCGCAACGGCATGCTGTCACGTTACGGGACCGCCCCGCGACTTTCCGCTGTCAACGGCGCACCGAAGGCCCGGTCGGGCGACGGGACACAGAACCGATGTTTGCCCATCCTTTACAAACCTCGGCTTGCCGCCCAATTGCCGAACTGCCATACTCCCACCATCACGGCGGTCGATAGGGGAGACCGGCCCGGACGCCCGGGGAATATCGCCGACACTGATGGGAGCGCGACTCGGAGTCACCCAGCAGGTCAAGTCGGTCGATGGTTCGCGAGCTATGCTCGACGGTCGTCTATATTTGCTAATAATGGAATGGGTCAAGAATTGCCGGTCTCCGATTTCGTCGAGCTCCAGGGGCGCGCAGGGCGGGCGGCCCCTCCGGTGACCGCGGACCGCACGCTCCTCCGGGGGCCGTGTCGATGGAGCTGACCGAGCGGTCGTGCCTGCTCAGCATGCTGGAACGCCGGCTGACGGACCTGTTCCGGAACGACGCCTCCCCGACCAACCGGACCGTGACCGTGCTGACCGGTCCGGTCGGCTCCGGCAAGACCACGCTGTTGCAGACCTTCGCCCGGCGGGCCTGCGACTCCGGGGCGCGTGTCCTCGGCGCGAGCGCCTCCCGCGCCGAACGCACCGTCCCGCTGGAGGTCGTCCGGCAGCTCGTCCGGGCGGCGCCGTTGAGCGGGGCCGGCAATCCCGACATCTGGGCCCGCCTCGGGCGGCTGCTGGACGCGGGCGCCCTCACCTGGGCCGACGCCGACGACACGGACCACGAGGACACCGCCCTGGCCACCGCCGCGATCGGCGGGGCCCTGCTGGAGTTGACCGCGCAGGGGCCGCTGGTCATCGCGGTCGACGACGTCCACCACGCCGACGTGCCGTCGCTGCGTTGCCTCGACTACGTGGCCCGCCGCATCTCCGGTCTACCCGTGCTGATCATCCTGACGGAGGCGCCGCGCACCCGGCCGTGGCGTCCCGACGTACACGCCGAGCTGCTGCAACCCACGAGGCTCCAGCGCATCCGCCTGCCGCTGCTCACCGCCGAGGGGACGTTCCAACTGCTCGCCCAGCGACTCGGCGTTCCGGTCGCCAGGACCATCGCCGAGGAGAGCCACCGGATCAGCGGCGGCAACCCGCTGCTGGTGCAGGCGCTTGCCGAGGACCAGGAGGCCGCGCCACGGCCCGCCGACCGCCCGGTGGTCGGGGAGTCGTTCCGGGAGGCCGTGCTGAGCTGCCTGTACCGCTGCGACCACCTGGTGCTCGACGCCGCCCGGGTACTGGCCGTGACCGGCGAGCCGCTGCACGGCAACCTGCTGCCCCACCTCGTGGACGCACGGTCACGGGCCGCGCTCGGCGCGATCGACGACTCGACCAGCGCGGGGCTCATCACCGAGCAGGGGTTGCGCCATCCGGCGGTGAGCCAGGCCGTGATCGACGGCATGACCGCCGAGGAACGCGCACGGCTGCACCTGGAGGCGGCCTGCCTGCTGCACGACGACGGCGCGGTCCCGGCGCGGATCGCGCCGCATCTGGTCGGGATCGACGAGCTGGCCGAGCCCTGGATGGCGCAGACACTGCTGGACGCCGGCGAGCAGGCGTTGAACGACGGCGAGGTGGAGACCGCGCTGCGATACCTGCGCCGCGCGCACCGGGGCTGCGCCGGCGAATGCCTGCGGGCGCGGATCCGCTCCGCGCTGGCCCGCGCCGAGTGGCGCCTCGACCCGCAGGCCGCTATCCCCCACCTGGTCGACGTCGTCACCGCCATCCGCGCCGGGCACCTCGGCAGCCAGCAGGCCGCCGGTCCCATCCACTACCTGCTCTGGCACGGTGAGATCGACAAGGCCGTCGAGCTGGTCAACCACCTCAGTGAAGGGGCGGACGCGAGATCCGCCGCCGAACTGCTCGTCACCACCGCCTGGATGTCGACCCTCTACCCCGGTGTGATGGTCGACCGCCCGGCGCCCACCGTGGCCGCCCGGGACCCGCTCACGCTGGCCAAGGTCAAGCGCGGGATCGAGGGCGCCACCCTGCTCTCCGCCGTACTCGACCGCGGTGACGCCGGCGCGGTCGAGCAGGCCGAGCGGGCGCTGTCGACCACCGGGCTGGACGACGAGCCGAACATGTGGACCGCCGTCTGCGCCCTCATCGCCATGATCTACGCCGACCGGCTGGACCTGGCCGACGACTGGTGCGACCGACTGAACCGCAACCCGGCCACCCCGCGCTACCCCACCCCGTCGGCGACGCTCGCGGCCCTGCGGGCAGCCGTCGCCGGACGGCTCGGCGATCTGCCCCGCGCGGAGAAACTGGCCGACGAGGCGCTGCACCAGCTCTCGCCGAAGGGCTGGGGGGTGGTGATCGGCATACCGCTCGCCGTCCGGGTACGGGCCCTCACCTTCATGGACCAGCTCGACGCGGCGGCGGCCTCCCTCCAGGTGCCGGTGCCCCCGGCGATGTTCGAGACCCCGATCGGGCTGCACTACCTGCAGGCCCGCGGGATGCACGCCCTCGCCGCCGGGAGCCCGGAGGCCGCACTGGCCGACTTCCAGCTGTGCGGGCAGCTGATGAACCGTTGGCGGCTGGACTTCTCGGGCCTCGTCCCGTGGCGGACCGAGTCGGCGCGGGCGTTGCTCCGGATGGGCCGCCGCCAGCAGGCCGGCAGGTTGGTCCGCGACGAGCTGGCCCGGCTGCGTCCCGTCCACGTCCGGCACCGGGCCGCCGCCCTGCGGGTCCTGGCCGCCACGGAGGACGGGCCGGACCGGATCCCGCACCTGCGCAGCGCCGTCCGACTGCTGCGGCAGTGTGGTGACCGGATGGAGCTGGCGCACAACCTGGCCGACCTCGGTCAGGCCTACCAGCAGGTCGGCGACCGGCGGCAGGCCCGCGCCGCGTCGCGGTCGGCCCGGCTGCTCGCCGAGGAGTGCGGGATCCCGATGCTGCGGCCCGGCCTCTCCACCGCCAGGAGCGGCGCCGCCGGGGGTGCCGGCGCGACGGTCGTCGTCCAGGGGCTCACCGACGCGGAGTGCAGTGTGGCCACCCTCGCCGCCCAGGGGCACACCAACCGCGAGATCGCCGAGAAGCTCTTCCTGACGGTCAGTGCGATCGAGCAGCGGCTGACCCGGATCTACCGGAAGCTGGACGTCAACTCGCGCAGCGAACTGGCCGCCCGACTGCGGATGAACCGACCCGGCGCGACGGTCCTGGACCCACCGCCGCGCGCTCTGGACGACCCGGGCCACCGGCCCTCGGGGCCTCGGCAGCGCTGACCGCCGGACCTCGGCGGCGCTGACCGCCGCCGCTCGACCACCGCCCCGACCAGCACGGCCGCTGGTCACGTGGTGCTCTGCGCTGTGCGCCCTCGGCTCACACCACCGCCGATCGTCGGCCGGCCGTTCATTCCGGCTTCCGCGGTCGTCGCCGGCTGTCGACCGCGGACTCCGCCGCCCTCTCCGCCGACCGGTGCCGGCCGTTCACCCCGCCTTCCGCCGATCGTCGCCGGCCGTTCACTGGGGACTCCGCCCCCGCCGACCGTCGCCGGGTGTCCGCGCCCCGCCACGGTCCGTGCAAGCGGGCGTGCGTCGCGACGCCCGATGTGACACCATCAAGCCGCACACCCGACACCAGCCACTCATCGGGTGGCCACCTCCCCCGCCGGGTCGAGTTCGACACCCCTCACCGCGCTCCGCGCAACCCCTAAATGCGTTTCAGGGCCGCAGGTTTGTGCGCGAAACGATGGGGTCTCGCGCCCGTTGTCGCACACCCGCGCCGGTGCCAGACTCCCCTCAGCACGCGGACCGTACGGCGAGAACCCCGGGTCCGGCGAAAGATTTCCAGGTCCACCCGGCACGGCGGCCCGGTGCGCTCCACCCCTACCCGGAAGACGCGGGTGGAGGGGGCGGCTGTCCGGCAAGGGGGAGGCGGCGTCGGTCACACCGGGGTTCCCGGTCCCGCGCCGCGTACGAGAGGGGCTGACACGCTGGTGTTGGTGCAGCAAGAGGAACAGACCACCCGTCTCCGGCGCGCATTCCGAGCTTGTGAGGACCAGCAGCGCGGCCACGTCGCGCTGGTCACCGGCGCCGTGGGCAGCGGCAAGACGAGCCTGCTGGAGTCGTTCAGCGAGTGGGCGGCGGGCGCCGGCGGGCAGGTGATGAGCGCCGCGGGCTCCCGGGCCGAGCGGGGGCTCCACCTGGGAGTGATCGGGCAGCTGTTCCACAGTGCACGGCTGACGCCGGAGGCGGCGGCCCGGGTCGAGAAGCTGATGCGGGACGGCACCTTCGCCGTACCGCTGCCCGAGCCCGGCGGTGAGGCGGCCGACGGCGACCGGGCCTGGGCGCCGCTGCTGCACGGACTCTTCGCCGCCCTGCTCGACCTGACCGCCGCCGGGCCCCTGGTCCTCGCCGTCGACGACGTGCACCACGCGGACCCGGCCTCGCTGCACTGCCTTCTCTACGTGACCCGCCGGCTGCGCCACGCCCGGATCATGGTCGTGCTCGCGGAGGCCTCGACGCTGCGCCCGCCGCACCCGCTGTTCCGGGCCGAGCTGCTCAGCCAGCCGCACTTCTCCCGGATCGGCCTGCCACCGCTGACCGTCGACGCCGTCGCCCGGCTGGTCGGCGGCGAAGCCGACAACGCCGACGCCCGGCGGACGGCGGAACGCTGCGTCCGCATGACCGGTGGCAATCCGCTGCTCACCCGGGCGCTGCTCGAGGAGCAGGCCAGCGGGGAGACGAGCGACGACTACGGCCCGTCGGTCGGCGACGCGTTCGACCAGGCCGTGCTCGGTTGCCTCTACCGGCACGAGCCGGGGGTGCGCCGGGTGGCCCAGGCGCTGGCGGTGCTCAACCGGCCCGCGACGACCGAACTGCTCGGCCACCTCCTCGACGTGGTGCCCGAGTCGACGGCCCCGGCGGTACGGGTGCTGCGTACCTCGGGTCTGATGGAGGCCGACCAGCTGCGCCACCCGCGCATCCTGCGCTCGATCCTGGGCGACATGTCGGCCGACGAACGGCGCAGCCTGCACCAGCGGGCCGCCGAGGTGCTGCACGACCACGGCGCCGAGCCGAGCGTGGTCGCCGAGCACCTCGTGGCCGCCGGCGCGGCGAGCGCGCCCTGGATGGTGCCGGTGCTCCAGGACGCCGCCGGCCACGCGCTGGCGTCGGGCCGGCCCGACGTGGCCGCCGCCTGCCTGCGCCTGCTCTCCCGCGCCCCCGTGGACGCGCAGCAGCGGACCGCCACCACCGAGATGCTGGTGAACGCCCGCTGGCAGATCAACCCGCTGACCGTGAATGGGCAGCTCACCGAGCTGGTGGAGACGGCGCGGGCCGCCGGTTGGTCCACCGACGCGGGCCTGTCCGCCGTGCCCTACCTGCTCTGGCAGGGCCGGGTGGACGAGGCCGCCGAGGCGGTCAGCGCCGTCGCGTCGGACGAGGAGCACGCCTCGGCCGGCACGGCCGGTCGCCTGCGGATGATGCAGCTGCTGGTCTCCCTCTCCCACCCGGACCACCTGGCCACCGTGCGGGAGACCCCGAGCACCTGGAGCCGGGCGGCGAACGCGCCGACCACGATCAGCCCGCTGCTCCAGGCGGTGACGGTGCTCGGCACCGCGCTGACGCCGGCTGCGGACAACGACACCGTGGCCACCGCCGAGCAGCTTCTCCAGCGCCACCACACCGACGACGGCGCGCTGGGTCTGCTGACCGCTCCCCTGCTGGCGCTGCTCTGGGCGGGTCGGTCCGACCGGGCCGCGGTCTGGGGCGACGTGCTGCTCGGCCGGCCGGCCGCCCAGCACGCCCCGGTGTGGCGGGCCGTCATCCGGGCCGTCCGGGCGGAGGCGGCGTTGCGCGTCGGCGACCTGCCCGGCGCGGAGCACCACGCGCGGGCCGCCCTGGAGGACATGCCCGCCCCGGCCTGGGGGGTGGCGGTCGCCGGCCCGCTGGCCACGTTGGTCGCCTGCGCGACCGAGTCGGGCCGGTTCCCGGAGGCCGAGCGGTGGCTCGCCCACCCCGTCCCGCCCGGCATGTTCCGCACGCCGCTGGGCCTGCACTACCTGGCCGCCCGGGCCCGGCACCACCTGGCCGTGCGCCGGCCGCACGCCGCCACCACCGACCTGCGGCGCTGCGGCGAGCTGATGCGTACCTGGGGCATCGACGCGGCCGGACTGGTGCCGTGGCGGCTGGAGCTGGCCCGGGTGCAGCTCAGCGTCGGCAACAAGACGCAGGCCACCCAGCTGCTCCAGGAGCAGCTGCGGGTGCCGCACGGGGTCGACGACCGCACCCGTGGTCGCACGCTCCGGCTGCTCGCCACCACCGCCGCCCAGGACCACCGGCGCAAGCTGCTCTCCGAGGCGGTCAACCTGTTGCAGTCCAGCGGCGACCGGCTGGAACTCGTCCGGGCCCTCGGCGACACCGGTCAGACGCTCCAACGCGCCGGGGACTCCGCCCGCGCCCGACTGCTCGTCCGCCGGGCCTACCAGCTCGCCCAGGACTGCGGGGCGTCGGTGCTGGCCCAGCGGCTGATCCGCCGGGAGCCGGGCAGCGGACTGCCGGCGTACCCGGCCGCCGCCGAGATGCAGGAGCCGGACGACGGACTGAGCGACGCCGAACGGCGGGTCGCCGCGCTGGCCGCCCAGGGGCACACCAACCGGCAGATCTCCAGCAAGCTCTTCATCACCGTGAGCACGGTGGAGCAGCACCTCACCCGGGTCTACCGCAAGCTGGACGTCAAGCGGCGCACGGACCTGCCGTCCCGGCTCGTCGCGTACGCGGAGGCGCTGGCCGACGAGACCCAGGGCGCCGCGTCCTGACGGACGTCGCAGGGGCGCGGTGGTGTGGGCCACCGCGCCCCTGCGACGCGTACGACGACCGGAAGCTCAGCCGACGGCCAGCCCGACGCCACGACGGGCCGCCGCCTCGTCGCGGTGCCGCAGCACGAGGTCGGCGGGGGTGACCCCGCCGGCCTGCCGCATCCGGCGGCTCCACAGCCGCGCCCGCGCCCGGAACGTCTCCTCGCCCAGCAGCCGCTCCAGCTTGCCGAGGACGTCCTCGACGTCCAGCGAGTCGGCGCGCTCGACGGACAGCGCCACCCCGCTGTCGACCGCGCGCACCGCCCCGTCGGGGCAGTCCAGCCAGAAGGGCATCACCAGCTGCGGTACGGCGAAGTGGACGGCCTCGTGGATGGCGTTGGCGGCGCCGTGGTCGAAGAAGACCCGCACGTGCGGGTGGGCCAGCACCCGGTGCTGCGACGGCACCCACGCCAGCACCCGCAGGTTGCCCGGCAGCCGCTCCGCCGGCGGCAGGAGGTGCTGCTGGCGCGCGGGCACCTTCCACAGCACGGCGTGCTCGGGCCCGAGCCGGTCGGCGATCTCGACGATCGCGTCCACCTGCCGGCGCGACAGTCGCATGATGGTGCCGAACCCGACGTAGACCACCGAGGGGTGCTCGTCGAGCCATCGGGTCAGCTCGTCGTCGCCGACGTTGGCCGCCTGCTGCCGGGGCGTCATCCGCTCCGGCAGCCCCGAGAACGGGGCGGGGTAGCGCGACGGCAGCTGCTCCTGGAGGAAGTTGGACGGCGGCAGCGAGACGCTGACCACGAAGGGCAGCTGCCGGGTCTCGCGATCCGGCGGGCCGGACGGGCCGAGGTGTCACCGGCGACACCGACGCCGATGGCCCGGGCCGCAGGAGCGGCTCGGGCCATCGGCGGATCGGATCCTGTCGAGTTAGTCCATGGCGCGGCGCATGAAGCCACGCATGCCGATCATCGAGAACACCACGAAGACCCCGGCGAGGACGCACATGGACAGCCAGAGCGGCAGCGACTCGACCCCCGGCGGACCGACGAGCGACCGGGTCCCCTCGCTGATGTAGGTCAGCGGGTTCAGCGAGCAGATCACCTGGTACCAGCGCAGCGAGTCCAGGCCGAGCAGCGGGAACTGGGTCGCGCCGGTGAACATGATCGGGGTCATCACCACGGTGAACATGATCTGGATGTGCTGCGTCGGCACCAGCGTGCCGAAGGCGAGGCCGACGGCCGCGCCGACCAGCGCGCCGATCGCCAACACCCCGATCACCTTGAGCACGACCGCCCAGGGCCAGGTGACACCGAGCATGAGCATGCCGACCGGGATCAGCACCACGCCGGCGATCAGGCCGCGGATGCCGCCGAAGACGATCTTCTCCAGGGCCACCAACGGAATCGCCATGGGCGACAGGAGGCGGTCCTCGATCTCCCGGGTGAAGGAGAAGTCCATCATCATCGGCAGCGCGGTGTTCTCCAGCCCGATCAGGAAGGCGTTCAGCGCGATGACGCCGGGCAGCAGCACGTTTGAGAAGTCGTCGCTGGCATAGCCCAGGTCGCTGAGCACCTTGCCGAAGATCAGCAGCATGAACAGCGGCTGGATGAAGACCTGGAGCAGGAACCCGACCAGCTCCCGGCCGGTGACGAACAGGTCCCGCGAGAGCACCGCGCGGAACGTGGCGAACTGGTCCAGCGCGCTCACCGGCGGCGGCGCCGCGGCCGTCGAGGGCGCGGACGGGGGGGCGGGGGCGGCGACGCTCACCGAAGTTCCCTTCCGGTCAGGTGGATGAAGACATCTTCCAGGCTGGGCTGGCCGATGTTGAGGTCACGAACCTCGCAGCCCAGGTCGGCGAGGATCTTCATCGCCATCGGGATGGCGTTGGCCGGCTGACCGCTGGTGTAGACCCGGAAGGAGAGCGGGGCGTCCGGATCGGCGGGCGCGTCGGGGGCCGGCGCGGGCATCGGCATCGCCGGCATGCCGGGGAACGCCGGCGCGGCGGCGGGCGCCGGGGCGGCCACCTTGAAGTGTTCCACCTGCTCCACGTCCGGGATCGCGTCGAGCGCGGCCCGCACCTCCTCGGCGGGGGCGCCGGGGGTCACCACGAGGGTCAGGGTGCTGCTGCCCGGCAGCGTACGGGTCAGCGCGGACGGGGTGTCCAGGGTGAGCAGCTTGCCGTGGTCGACGATGCCGACGCGGTCGCAGAGCTTCTCCGCCTCGTCCATGTCGTGCGTGGTCACCACCACGGTCACCCCGGCCCGCTTCAGCTCGGCGATCCGGTCGTGCACGAAGAGCCGGGACTGCGGGTCGAGGCCCGCGGACGGCTCGTCGAGGAAGAGCACCCGGGGCGAGTGCATCAGCGCGCGGGCGATCATCGTGCGCTGGGCGAGGCCGCCGGACAGGAAGTCGGTACGGTGGTTCGCGAAGTCCTTGAGGCCCATCTGGTCCAGCAACTCGTCCGCCCGCCGGATGCGCTCCGCCCGGGGCACCCGGTGGTACGCCGCGTGGAACAGCAGGTTCTGCCGGACGGTCAGCGCCCGGTCCAGGTTCACCCGCTGCGGTACGACCGCCAGCAACTGCCGCGCGACGGCGGGCGCGCCGATCACGTCGGCGCCACACACCCGGGCCCGGCCCGAGGTGGCCCGCACCCGAGTGGTCAGCACCCCGATCGTCGTCGTCTTGCCCGCGCCGTTCGGCCCGAGCAGGCCGAAGACCTCACCGGCGGCGACGGAGAAACTCAGTCCGTCCACCGCCGGTGGCATGTTGGGCTGGTACCGCTTGACCAGCTCCGTGACCACCACTGCCTCGTCCACGTCGTCATGCTCCGTCCTGAAACGTCGGTCCGATAGATGTGTGTGCGCCGATAGGGGGCGCTAGGGGCACGCCAGGGGCGGGAACGGTCACAGGCCCCGCGCGGTCAGCCACCGCTGTAGCGTGCCGGCGAGTTCCGGCCCCCGGTCGGCGACCATGCTGAAGTGGTCACCAGCGGCGTCGGCCACCTCGTGCGGGTAGGGCCAGCGGGAGCGCCAGCCGTCCGGTTCGCCGTCCCACTCCCCCAACGGCTCGCTGGCCCGGACCAGCAGGGTCGGCGCCGCCATCTCGGTCGGCTGCCAGTCCAGGAACAGGGGCAGGTAGCCGGCCCACGCGGTCGTCCGCCAGTCGTCCATCGGCGTGTACGCGCTGTCCCGGTCGATCATCCCGTCGAGCAGCTGCGGCACCCACCCGCCGAGCACCTCGCTGTTCGCCGGGTAGGTGTCCATCAGCACCACCGCGTCCGGCACCCGGCCCTGGCGTTCCAGCTCGCCGGCGAGCAGGTTGGCCACCATCGCGCCGCCCGAGTGACCGGCCAGCACGAACGGGCCGGCGCCGACGGCGCGCAGCACCGTGTCGGCGTGCACCCGCAGCAGGGCGTCGAGGTCGGCGGGCAGTTCCTCGCCCACGCCGAACCCGGGGTTGGGCAGGGCCCAGACGTTGCGCACCCCCCGGAATCCGGAGGCGAGCCGGGCGTACTCGTGGGCGCCGGAGAGCAGGGACATGGTGCAGCAGCACACCAGCTGCGCCCCCGCATCCCCCTCGGCCAGCCGCAGGATGCCGGCCGGGCGGGTGAGCTGCGCCGGTTCGCTGAAGCTGGGCCGGAACTGGGCGAGCTTGACCAGGAGTTCGGCGTACCCGGCGGGGTCCTCGCGCGCCTTCGGCTGGTTGAACAACCCACCGAGCAGGCCACCACCGGCGCTCTGCGGGGCGGCTCCCCCGGCGGCGTCCGGGGCGGCCCCGGCCGCGTCCGCGCCGACGAGCTGGCCGAGCAGGTGGTGGGCCAGCGCCGTAGGGGTGGGGTGGTCGAAGAGCAGGGTGGCCGACAGCTCCGCCCCGGTCTCCTGGCGCAGCGCGTCGCGCAGTTCCAGGGCGGTCAGCGAGTCGAAGCCGAGTTCCAGGAAGTCCCGGTCGGCCTCGACCGCCCCGGGCGAGGCGTGCCCGAGCACCGTGGCCACGCGCGCCCGGACCAGGTCCAGCAGGATCCCGTGCCGATCGCCGGCCGGGGTGCCGGCCAGCCGGTCCCGCAGCACGCGGGCCGGGTCGGTCGCCTCGCCATCGCGGCCGGCGTCCCGGTCCGCGGCGACCGCCGCCTCGGGCACGCCGCGCAGCAGCGGAGCGGGCCGTACGGCCGTGAAGGCCGGCACGAACGCCGGCCAGTCGAGGTCGGCGACCGCGAGCTGGTCGTCGCCGCGGCCCACGGCCTGTTGAAGTGCGGACACGGCCAGTTCGGCGGGGAGCGGGCGGACCCCCCGGCGGCGCAGCTGCGCCGGGTCGGTGACCTCGTCCGCCCAGGGCACCCATGCGACGACGGTGGCCGGGTGGCCGGCGGCGCGCCGGCCGGCGGCCAGCGCCTCCAGCCCGGCGCCGGCGGCGGCGGCGACCGCCGCTCCGCCGCTGCCCCAGACGGCGGCGGTGGAGGTGAAGACGACGAACTCGTCGACCGGCCGGCCGGCGCAGGCCCGGTCGAGCAGCTCCACCGCGGCGGTGCGGGCGGCCACGGCGTGGGCCAGGTCGCGCGGGTCCAGCGCCGCGACCGGGTCGCCGGCCCCGTCGGAGTCGGCGACGTGCAGGACGGTGCGGACGACGGTGCCGGCGGCGGCCAGCCGGTCCAGCGCCCCGGACAGCCCGTCGAGGTCGTCGACGACGGTGACGGCGACGTCCCGGCCGATCGCGGCGGCGGGCGCCCCGGCGCCGGCGAGGACGAGGTGGGTCGCGCCGCGGTCGGCGAGCCACCGCAGCAGGTGCGGGGTGCGCACCGCCGCGGTCCCGTGCACCAGGACCGCGCCCCGGGGCCGCCAGTCCGCGTCGGCGGCGGCACCGGCCGGGGCGCGCGACAGCCGCCGCGCGTACACCCCGCCGGAGCGCACCGCCAGCTGGTCCTCGTCGCCGCCGGCCGCGACGAGCCGGGCGAGCGCGGCGAGCGCGGCGTCGTCCGGCTCCGCCGGCAGGTCGACCAGCCCGCCCCACAGGCGCGGGTGTTCCAACGCCAGCACCCGACCCAGACCCCAGAGGTACGCGCCGGCGACGCCGGGCGCGGGATCGGCCGCGTCGACGGCCACGGCTCCCCGGGTCACGGTCCACACCGGCGCGTCGCTCCCGGCGCCGCCGAGGGCCCGCACGAGCGCGGCCGTCCCCGCCAGCGCGACCGTCCCGGTGGCCCCGGCCGGCTCCCCCGCCGCCAGCAGCGAGACCACGACCGACGGGGCGCCCCCGTCGGGCAGGGCGCGGGCGACCTCGTCCGGGTCGTCGCCCACGCGCACGAGCACCGGGTCCAGGCCCTCGGCGCGCAGGGCGGCCAGCACGGCCGTGGCGTCGGTCCCCGCCCCGGCCACCACCAGGCATTCGCCGGTCGCCGCGGCGGCGGGGGGCACGGCGACGCGGACCCAGTCGGCGCGGTACCGCAGCCCGTCCAGCGCGGAGCCGCGACGTCGCCGGTCCCGGTAGGACGCCAGGGCGGGCAACAGTTCGGCGAGCGCCTCCTGCCGGTCGGCGTCCAGGCCGAGCGCGGCGGCCAGCGCGGCCGGCCGGTCCTCCGCCACGGCGGCCCAGAACTCCTCGTCGTCGCTCGGCGCGACCGGCTGACGCAGGTCGACGGCGGGCGGATCCGGCCAGTAGCGCTCGTGGTGGAAGGCGTAGGTGGGCAGCTCGACGCGCGCGGCGTCGCTGCCGGCGAAGAGGGCCGGCCAGTCCACCCCGGCCCCGCGCAGGTCGACGGCGGCGAGCGCGGCGAGCAGGGTGGCCGGCTCGGGCTGGTCCCGGCGGCCGAGCGGCACGAAGGCCGCCGGCTCGACGTCGGGCAGGCACTCGCGGGCCAGCGCGGTCAGGGCGCCGTCGGGGCCGAGCTCCAGGAAGGTCGCCACGCCGGCGGCGGCCAGGGTGGCGACGCCCTCGTGGAAGCGGACGGTGTCCCGGACGTGGTCGACCCAGTAGCCCGGGTCGGTGGCCTGGGCGGCGGTGAGCGCCTCGCCGGTGCGGTCGGAGACGACCGGCAGGGTCGGCGGATGCCAGGTGACCTTCTCCGCGACGACCCGGAAGTCGGCCAGCATGCCGTCCATCCGGGCGGAGTGGAAGGCGTGGCTGACCCGCAGCCGGCGGGACCGCCGGCCCTCGGCGGCGAGCCGCGCACCCGCCGCGAGCACGGCTTCCTCGTCGCCGGAGAGCACCACCGACCGGGGACCGTTCACGGCGGCCAGCGACACCCGCTCGTCGAGCAGCGGCGTCACCTCGGCCTCGGAGGCCCGCACCGCCAGCATCGCCCCGCCGGCCGGCAGTTGCTGCATCAGCCGGCCCCGGGCAGCCACCAGCGCCGCCGCGTCGGCCAGCGACAGCACGCCGGCGACGTGCGCTGCGGCCAGCTCGCCGACCGAGTGGCCGAGCAGGTGCTGCGGGCGCAGCCCCCACGCCGTGACCAGCCGGTAGGCGGCGACCTCGTAGGCGAACAGCGCCGGCTGGGTGAACTCGGTGCGGTCCAGCAGCACCGCCTCGGGCGAGCCGGGCTCGGCGAAGACCACCTCCCGCAGCGGCCGGCTCAGGTGCCGGTCCAGCTCCCCGGCCACCTCGTCGTAGGCGGCGGCGAAAACCGGGAACCGGCGGCACAGCTCGGCGCCCATGCCGAGGCGCTGGGCGCCCTGGCCGGTGAAGAGGAACGCGACCTTGCCGGCCTGGCGGGCCACCCCGCGCACCACGCCGGGGGCGTTGCGCTCCTCGGCGACCGCACGCAGGCCGGCCAGCAGCCCGTCGGGGTCGTCGCCGATCACGGCGGCGCGGTGCGGCAACGCCGCCCGGGTGGTGACCAGGGAGTACGCCACGTCGGCGGGAGCCAGCTCGGGATGCGCCCCGAGGTGGTCCAGCAGTCGCCGGGCCTGCCCGGCCAGGGCCGGCGCGGACCGGGCGGAGACGATCCAGGGGGTCGGCGGGGCGGGCGTACCGGCCGGCCGGGCGCGGTGGGTGTCCGCCTCTTCGGCCTGCTCGACGATGACGTGCGCGTTGGTGCCGCTGATGCCGAACGCGGAGACCCCGGCCCGACGCGGCTGCCCGGTCTCCGGCCAGGGCTGCGCCCCGGTCAGCAGGGACACCGCACCGGCCGACCAGTCGACGTGCGGGGTGGGCTCGTCCACGTGCAGGGTGGGCGGCAGCACCCCGTGCCGCATCGCCAGCACCATCTTCATCACCCCGGCCACACCGGCGGCGGCCTGGGTGTGCCCGATGTTCGACTTCACCGACCCCAGCCACAACGGCCGGTCGGCGCGGCGGTCCTTGCCGTACGTGGCCAGCAACGCCTGCGCCTCGATCGGGTCGCCGAGCGTGGTGCCCGTGCCGTGCGCCTCGACGACGTCCACCTGGTCGGCGGTCAGCCCCGCGTTGGTGAGGGCCTGCCGGATCACCCGGCGCTGGGACGGGCCGTTCGGGGCGGTCAGCCCGCTGCTCGCCCCGTCCTGGTTGACCGCGCTGCCGCGCACCACGGCGAGGATCGGGTGGCCGTTGCGGCGGGCGTCGGACAGCCGCTCGACCAGCAGCATGCCGGCCCCCTCGGACCAGCCGGTGCCGTCGGCGGCGGCGGCGAACGACTTGCACCGGCCGTCGGTGGACAGGCCGCGCTGCCGGGAGAACTCCACGAAGACGGTCGGGGTGGCCATCACCGACACCCCGCCAACCAGCGCCATGGTGCACTCCCCCAGCCGCAGCGCCTGGCAGGCGAGGTGCAACGCGACCAGGGACGAACTGCAGGCGGTGTCCACGGTGACCGCGGGCCCCTCCAACCCCAGGGCGTACGAGATCCGGCCGCTGGCCACGGCGGCGGCGCTACCGGTGCCGAGGTAGCCCTCGACGCCGCCGCTGACCCCGGTGAGCAGCGCGGCGTAGTCGCCCTGGCTGCTGGTCGACGCGTACACGCCGGTGGGCGTGCCGCGCAGCGTGGCCGGGTCGATGCCGGCCCGCTCGAACGCCTCCCAGGCGGTCTCCAGCAGCAGCCGCTGCTGCGGGTCCATGGCGAGGGCCTCGCGGGGGCTGATGCCGAAGAAGGCGGGATCGAAGTCCCCGGCGGAGTAGAGGAACCCGCCCTCCCGCACGTACGACGTGCCCCGGCTGTCCGGGTCGGGATCGGGGTCGTAGAGCGCCCCCAGGTCCCAGCCCCGGTCGTCGGGGAACGCCGACATCGCGTCGGTGCCGGCGGCCACCAGGTCCCACAGCTGCTCCGGCGACCCGACGCCGCCGGGGAACCGGCAGCTCATTCCGATGATCGCCACCGGCTCGCTGAGCGCGGCGGTGAGCTGCTGGTTCTGCTGCTTGAGCTTCTGGTTGTCGAGCAGGGACGCGCGCAGCGCGCCGACGACCTCGTCCAGGGAAACACTCATCGGGGGCTCCTCAGGGCCGGCCGGGTCACGAGTCGGAGCCTTCCAGGGCCATCCGGACCAGGCCGGCGACGTCGAGTTCGTGGATCTGGGCCTCCGGCGCGGCCGGGGCGGCGGGCGCCACGGCCGGGGTGCCGGCGCTCGTGCGGGCCAGCTGGAGCAGCTGGTCGAGCAGGCCCGTCCGCCGCAGTTCGTCGAGCGGGATCGCGGCGAGGGCCCGGCGGACCGACTCCTCGTCGCCGTCGTCACCGAACTCCCCGTCGCCGTCCTCGAACAGCTCCTCGTACAGGTGGTCGGCCAGGCCGGCCGGGGTCGGGTAGTCGAAGACGACCGTGGTGGGCAGGTCGTGCCCGGTCGCCGCGGTGAGCAGGTTGCGCAGCTCCACCGCGGTGAGCGAGTCGAAGCCGAGGTCCAGGAAGCCCCGGTCCGTCTCGATCACGTCGGCGGAGGAGTGGCCGAGCACCTTCGCCGCGTCGACGCGCACCATCTCCAGCAGCGCGGCCCGCCGCTCGTCACCGGGCAGCGCCCGCAACTCGGCGAGCAGGTCCCGGGCGACGGGCGCGGACGCGTCCGGCACGTCGGCGGGGGCGACGGCCAGCTCGCGTACGGCCGGCAGGTCGGCCAGCAGCGGGCTGGGCCGCAGCGAGGTGAACAGCGGCGCGAAGGTGGCCCAGTCGACGTCGGCGACGGTGACGCAGGTGTCCCCGGCGGCCAGGGCGTGCCGCAGCCCGGCCATCGCCACGCCCGGCGGCATCACCCGCAGGCCACGGCGGCGCAGCTGCTCCGGCGCGCCCTCGGTGAACATGCCCGACTCGGTCCACGGTCCCCACGCCACGGACGTGGCCGGCAGTCCCCGGCCGCGCCGCCGCTCGGCGAGCGCGTCGAGGTAGGCGTTGCCGGCCGCGTACGCGCCCTGCCCGCCGCTGCCCCACACCGCCGAGATGGACGAGAAGAGCACGAACGCGTCCAGCTCGGTGCCGTCGAGCAGCTCGTCGAGGTGCTCGGCGCCGGACAGCTTCGGGGCGATGACGTACGCCAGGTCCTCCAGGGTGGTGTCGGCCAGCGGCACCACCTCGCTGACGCCCGCGGCGTGCACCACCGCGCGCAGCGGCGGTCCCTCCCGCCCCAGGTCGGCCAGGAGTTCGGCCACCGCGCTCCGGTCGGCGGCGTCGCAGCGGGCGACCCGGCAGTCCACCCCGAGGCCGGTCAGCTCGGCGAGCAGCTCGGCGGCGCCGGGGGTGTCGGTGCCCCGCCGGCTGGTCAGCACCACCCGTTCCGCGCCGGCGCCGGCCACCCAGCGGGCCACGTGCCCGCCGAGCGCGCCGGTGCCGCCGGTGATCAGCACCGTGCCCCGGGGCTGCCACGGCGCGGGGTCCCCCGCGGTGACGGCCGGGACGAGCCGCCGCACCAGCACCCCGGACTCGCGGACGGCGAGCTGGTCCTCCAGGCCGCCGCCGGTGAGGATGCCGCCGAGCCGCATCGCCGTCCAGGGTTCGAGGTCGGTGGGCAGGTCGACCAGGCCGGCCCAGCGGGCGGGCTGTTCCAGCGCGGCCACCCGGCCCAGGCCCCACAGCATCGCCTGCCGCGGGTTGGCCGGGACGTCGCCGTCGCCGACCCCGACGGCGCCCTGGGTGACGCACCAGAGCCGGGCCGGGGCGTCGAGGTCGACGAGCTGCTGGAGCAGGTGCACGGTCGCGGCCAGGCCACGCGGCAGCGCCGGGTGCTCGGCGTACGGGGCGTCGTCGAGGCCCAGGAAGGAGAGGATCGACAGCGGCGCCCCGCCCTCGCCGAGGGCCTCGGTGAGCACGTCGGCGAACCCTCCGCACAGCTCGTCGGAATCCGCGGCGGTGTCCACGGGCACGATGGTCACCTCGGTGCCCAGGGCCCAGGTGCAGGAGTTCAGGTCGGGATCGTCGGCCCGGTCGGCGGGCAGCAGCACCAGCCAGCGGCCGGGATCCTGCTCCTCCGGTGCCTCCTCGATGGGCTCCCAGACGACCCGGTACCGGCTGCCGTCGACCAGGGCCCGCTCGCGGCCGCGCCGCCGCCACGCGGACAGGGCGGGCAGCACGGTCCCGAACGGCTGGTCGCGGTGCACGTCCAGGTCGCGGGCCAGCGACTCGAGGTCCTCGGCCTCGACGGCCGCCCAGAAGCGGCGCTCGACGTCGGTGCGGTCGTCCTCGGCCGCCAGGGCGGCCCAGGGCGGCGGCTCCGGCCAGTAGCGCTGCCGGTCGAACGTGTAGGTGGGCAGGTCGACCCGCTGCGCGCCGGTGCCGTCGTAGAGGGCGGACCAGTCCGGGGAGACGCCGTGGGTGTGCAGCGCGGCGACCGCCCGCAGCAGGGTGGTCGGCTCGGAACGGTCGCGGCGCAGGGCGGGCACGACCAGCGGGGCCCGGCCGCCGGTCGGGGCGTCCTCGGCCAGGACGGCCTGGGCGAGGGCGGTGAGCACCCCGTCCGGGCCGATCTCGACGTAGCCGGTGACGTTGCGCTCCCGCAGCGCCGTGACGGCGTCGGCGAAGCGCACGGCGTCGCGGGCGTGCCGCGCCCAGTACTCCGGCGTGCCGATCTCCGCCGCGTCGACCGGCGTGCCGGTGACGGTGGAGATCATCGGGATGGTCGGCTCCTGGTACCGCAGCCGTCCGGCGACGGCAGCCAGGTCGTCGAGCACCGGTTCCATCAGCGGGCTGTGGAACGCGTGGCTGACCGTCAGCCGCCGGATCCGGACGCCCCGGGCGGTCCACTCCGCGGCCAGTTCCTCGACGGCGTCGCCGGCCCCGGACACCACGACGGCGGCGGGACCGTTGACGGCGGCGACGGAGACCCGGTCGGCGCGGTCGCCGAGCGCGGCGGTCACCTCGGCCTCGGTGGCGGCGATGGCGAGCATCGCCCCGCCGGCCGGCAGCGCCTGCATCAGCCGGCCCCGGGCGGCGACCAGCTCGGCGGCGTCGGCCAGGGAGAGCACCCCGGCGGCGTGGGCGGCGGCGAACTCGCCGATGGAGTGCCCGGCGACCGCGTCGGGGCGGACACCCCACGCCTCGAACAGCCGGAACAGCGCCACCTCCACGGCGAAGAGCGCCGGCTGGGTGAACTCGGTCCGGTCCAGCGACTCGGCCTCGGGGGTGTCGGGCTCGGCGAAGAGCAGCGGCTTCAGCGGGCGGGGCAGGTGCGGGTCGAGGGTGGCGCAGGCCTCGTCGAGCGCGGCGGCGAAGACGGGGAACGCCTCGGCCAGCTCGCGCCCCATCCCGGCCCGCTGCGCCCCCTGCCCGGAGAACAGGTACGCCACCTTCGGCCGGGACGCGGCCACGCCGGTGACCACCAGCGGCGAGTCCTCGCCGGCGCCGAGGGCGCGCAGCCCGGCGCCCAGCGCGATCCGGTCGGTGGCGAGGACGACGGCCCGGTGCTCCAGGGTGGCCCGGGAGACCGCCGACGACCAGCCGACGTCGACCGTCCGGGGGGCCTCCAGGCCGGTGAGCTGCTCGGCCCAGCGGTCCGCCTGGGCGGCCAGCGCGACCGCCGTACGTCCCGACAGCAGCACCGGCACCACCGGCAGCCGGGCCGGGTCCCCCGTGGGCGGCTCCACGAAGGACGGCTCCGGGGCCTGCTCCAGGATGGTGTGCGCGTTGGTGCCGCTGATGCCGAACGAGGAGACGGCGGCCCGGCGCGGGTGGCCGGTGACCGGCCACGGGCGGCCCTCGTCGAGCAGCTCGACCGCGCCGACGGTCCAGTCCACCTGGTCGGTCGGCTCGTCGACGTGCAGGGTCTGCGGGAGGTAGCCGTGCCGCAGCGCCAGCACCATCTTGATGATCCCGGCGACGCCGGCGGCGGCCTGGGTGTGCCCGATGTTGGACTTGATCGAGCCGAGCCAGAGCGGCTGGTCGGCGGGCCGCTCCCGGCCGTACGTGGCGAGCAGTGCCTGCGCCTCGATGGGGTCGCCGAGCTTGGTGCCGGTGCCGTGCGCCTCGACGGCGTCCACGTCGGCCGGGGTGAGGCCGGCGTTGGCGAGCGCCTGCCGGATCACCCGCTGCTGCGACGGCCCGTTCGGGGCGGTCAGGCCGTTGGAGGCGCCGTCCTGGTTGACGGCGCTGCCCCGGATCACCGCGAGCACGGGGTGGCCGTTGCGGCGGGCGTCGGAGAGCCGCTCGACGAGCAGCAGGCCGAGGCCCTCGCCCCAGCTGGTGCCGTCGGCGGCGGAGGCGAACGCCTTGACCCGGCTGTCCGGGGCGAGCCCCCGCTGCCGGCTGAAGCCGACGAACACCCCGGGGGTGGACATGACGGTGACGCCGCCGACGAGGGCGAGGGAGCACTCCGAGCGGCGCAGCGCCTGGCAGGCCCAGTGCAGCGCGACCAGCGACGACGAGCAGGCGGTGTCCACCGAGACGGCGGGCCCCTCCAGCCCGAGGGTGTACGACACCCGGCCGGAGAGCACGCTGCCGGCGTTGCCGGTCATCAGGTGCCCCTCGGCGCCCTCGGCGCTGAACATCAGGTTCCGGTAGTCCTGGTAGTTGGTGCCGACGAAGACACCGGTGGGGCTGCCGCGCAGCGCGTGCGGGTCGATCCCGGCCCGCTCGATCGCCTCCCAGGACGCCTCCAGCAGGAGCCGCTGCTGCGGGTCCATGGCCAGGGCCTCGCGGGGGCTGATGCCGAAGAACCCGGCGTCGAAGTCGGCGGCCCCGGTGACGAAGCCGCCCTCGCGGGCGTAGCTGGTGCCCTCCTTCTCCGGGTCGGAGTCGAAGAGCCGGTCGAGGTCCCAGCCCCGGTCGGTGGGGAACTCGCCGATCGCGTCGCCGCCGGCGGCGAGGAGCTGCCACAGCTGCTCCGGGGTGTCCGCCCCGCCGGGCAGGCGGCAGCTCATCGCCACGATGGCGATCGGGTCGTCGTCGTCCTCGGCCGGCGCGGCCGGGGCGGGGGTGGCCTCCGGGGCGGCCCCGGTGAGCAGTTCGTCGAGGTGCGCGGCGAGCACCGTCGGGTTCGGGTAGTCGAAGGCGAGCGTCGCGGGCAGCCGCAGTTCGGTGGCGGTGGCCAGGAAGTTGCGCATGTCCACGGCGGTCAGCGAGTCCAGGCCCAGGTCGCGGAAGGGCAGGGTGGCCGGGATGTCGTCGGCCGAGCCGTAGCCGAGCGCGGTCGCCGCGCACTGGCGGACCAGCTCCAGCAGCGTCGCGGCGCGCTCCGCCGCGGCGAGCCCGGCGAGGCGCCGCGCCAGGGCCGACGGTACGTCCGGCTCCTCCTCGGCGGCCTCCTGCGGGTCCGGCCGCGTCGCCTCGCGCACCTCGGCGAGGTCGCCGATCAGCGGGCTGGGCCGGACCAGGGTGAACGCGGGGGCGAACCGGGTCCAGTCGATGTCGGCGATCAGGGTCGTGGTCTCGCCGCGCCGCAGCGCCCGGGCGAGGGCCTCGACGGCCAGGTCCGGGTCCATGCCGACCATGCCGCCCCGGCGCAGCCGCTGCTGGGCGCGTTCGTTGTCGGCGGGCAGGCCGGCCCCGCTCCACGCGCCCCAGGCCACCGAGAGGGCGGGCAGACCCTCGGCCCGGCGCCGCTCGGCGAGGGCGTCGAGGAACGCGTTCGCCGCCCCGTACGCGCCCTGCCCGGCGTTGCCGGTGGTGCCCGCGACCGAGGAGAACAGCACGAAGGCGTCCAGGTCGAGGTCCCGGGTCAGCTCGTCCAGGTGGACGGCGGCGGCGCACTTGGGCGCGGCGACGGTGTGCAGGCGCTGCGGGGTGACGGTGTCCACGATCCCGTCGTCGAGGACGGCGGCGGTGTGCAGCACGGCGGTCACCGGGGCGTCGGCGGGGACGGCCGCGAGCAGGTCGGCCACCTGCGCCCGGTCGGCGACGTCGCAGCGGGCCACGGTGACCCGTACGCCGAGGTCGGTCAGCTCCGCCTCCAGCTCGGCGGCGCCCGGGGCATCCGGGCCGCGCCGGCTGGCCAGCAGGACGTGCGCCGCGCCGGAGCGGGCCGCCCAGCGGGCCAGGTGCCCGCCCAGCCCGCCGGTGCCGCCGGTGATCAGCACGGTGCCGCGCGTCCGCCAGGCGTCGTCCACGTCGCCGGACGCGGCCGGCTCGGGTTCGGTGATCCGGGCGAGTCGGCGGACGAAGACGCCGGACTCGCGCACGGCGAGCTGGTCCTCGCCGACGCCGAACTGCTCCGCGCCGTCGCCGTCGCCGAACTGGTCCGCGCCACCGCCGAACTGGTCCTCGCCGTCGGCGCCGAGCGCCGCGCAGAGCAGGGCGCCCGCCTGTGGGCCGAGGGTGTCCGGCAGGTCGAGCAGGCCGCCCCAACGAGCGGGGTGTTCGAGGGCGACCGCGCGGCCGAGGCCCCAGACGGAGGCCGCGACGGGGCTCGGCGCCGGGTCGTCGGCACAAGCCGCGACGGCACCCCGGGTCGCGCACCACAGCGGCGCCTCGACGCCGAGCGCCCCGAGCGCCTGCACCAGCAGGGCGGTGCCCGAGACGGCCAGCGAGGTCGCCGGGTGCTCCGGGTGCGCCCGCTCGTCCAGGCTTAGCAGCGAGAGCACGGCGACGGGGCCGTCCGGCCCGGCGAGCGCGGCGCCCAGCAGTTCGACCAGCGCCGCCGGGTCGTCGGTGGCGTCCAGCTCCACGGGCACGACGTCCGCGCCGAAGTTGCCGAGCGCCGACAGCACGTCGGCGACCAGGGGGTCCCCGCCCAGCGCCGCGGGTACCGGGACGAGCCAGGTGCCGGCGAGCCAGGTCAGCGGCAGGTCGGGCACGGCCTGCCAGGTGACCCGGTAACGCCACCCGTCGATGTCCGGCGCGTCGTCGGGCGCGGCGAGGAAGGCCGGCGGCGCGGGCCAGTACCGGTGGTGGTCGAAGGCGTACGTGGGCAGGTCGACGGTGGGCGTGGCGGGCAGGACCCTCGTCAGATCGACGGGCAGGCCGACGGCGTGCGCGGTGGCGAGGTTGGTCAGCAGCCGGGTCGCGTCGTCGTCGTCCCGCCGCAGGCTGCCCAGGGTGTGGCCGGTGACCCCGGTGTCGTCGAGGATGGCCGTCACCGGCATCGTCAGCACGGGGTGCGGGCTGATCTCCACGAACGTGGTGTGCCCGGCGGCGACCGCGACCCGCACGGCGGCGTCGAAGCGCACGGTCTGCCGCAGGTTGTCGTACCAGTAGTCGGCGCCCATGGAGATCGGGTCGGCCCAGTCCCCGGTCAGCGTCGAGACCAGCCGGGTGTGGCCGACCTGCGGCGTCACGTCGGCCAGGTCGGCGCGCAGCTGCTCGGCGACCTCCTGCACGGCGGGCGAGTGCGACGCGTAGTCCACGGGGATCAACCGGGCCCGGATCCCCTCGGCCTGGCACGCCGCCACCAGGTCGGCGACGTGCTGCGGCGGGCCGGACACCACGACGGTGGACGGTCCGTTGACCGCCGCCACCCCCACGCCCGGGAAGGCCGGCAGCCGCTCGGCGACCGCGTCGGCGGACAGGTCCACCGACGCCATCGTGCCGGTGCCCCGCAGCACCGCCAGGGCGCGGGAACGCAGCGCGACGGTCCGGGCGGCGTCCTCCAGGCTGAGGATGCCGGCCACGCACGCGGCGCCGATCTCGCCCTGCGAGTGACCGATCACCGCCTGCGGGGTCACCCCCGCGTGCTGCCACACGGCCGCGAGGGCGATGCCGACGGCCCACAGCACGGGCTGCACGACCTCGACCCGCTCCAGCCACGACTCGTCGTCGCCGGTCAGCACCGACACCAGGTCCACGTCCAGGTACGGGGCGAGGGCCCGCTGGCACTCGGCCAGCTTCGCGTCGAACACCGGCGTACGACCGACAAGGCCGGCGGCCATCCGCGCCGACTGCGCGCCCTGACCCGGGAAGACGAAGACCGGGCCCGCGCCGGGGCCCGACGCCACACCGCTGACCACGTTTCCGGCCGGCAGGCCGGCCGCGACCGCGTCCAGCCCCGCCAGCAGCTCGTCGGCGGTCGACCCGACCACGGCGGCCCGGTGGTCGAACGTCGACCGGGTGGCCGTCAGGGACCAGCCCACGGCGGCCGGGTCCAGCCCGTCCCGCCGGCGCAGGTACGACGCGAGCCGGGCGGCCTGCCCGGCCAGGGCGGCCTTCGACCGGGCCGACACCGACCAGAGGAGCGCGTCGGCGGCGACCAGGCCGGGGGTCGAGCCGGACGGGCGTTCCTCGGTTGGCTCGTCCGGCTGCTCGATGATCACGTGGGCGTTGGTGCCGGAGATGCCGAACGAGGAGACGGCGCCCCGCCGCACCCGTCCCGTCTCGGGCCACGGCCGGGCCTCGGTGGCCAGTTCCACCGCGCCGGCCGTCCAGTCGATGTGCGGGGACGGCGCGTCGACGTGCAGCGTCGCCGGGACGACACCGTGCCGGATGGCGAGCACCAACTTGATCACCCCGGCCACGCCTGCGGCGGCCTGGGCGTGGCCGATGTTCGACTTCACCGAGCCGAGCAGCAGCGGCGGGGCCTCCCCCCGGTCCTGCCCGTACGTGGCGATGAGCGCCTGCGCCTCGATCGGGTCGCCCAGCTTGGTGCCGGTGCCGTGCGCCTCCACGACGTCGACGTCCGCCGTGGACAGCCGGGCGGAGGCGAGGGCCTGGCTGATCACCCGCTGCTGGGCCGGCCCGTTCGGAGCGGTCAGCCCGTTCGACGCGCCGTCCTGGTTGACGGCGGAGCCGCGTACCACCGCGAGGACGCGGTGGCCGTTGCGGCGGGCGTCCGACAGCCGCTCGACCAGCAGCCAGCCGACGCCCTCGGAGAACCCGGCGCCGTCGGCGCCGGCCGCGAACGACCTGCACCGCCCGTCCGGGGAGAGGGCGCGCTGCCGGCTGGATCCGATGTAGAGGCCCGGGGTGGCCATCACGGTCACCCCGCCGGCCAGCGCCAGGTCGCACTCCCCCGCCCGCAGCGCCTGCACCGCGAGGTGCAGGGCCACCAGCGACGACGAGCAGGCCGTGTCGATGGAGACGGCGGGCCCCTCCAGGCCGAGGGTGTACGACACCCGGCCCGACGCGACGGCCGCCGCGCCCCCGGTCATCGAGTGCCCCTCGTCGCCGTCCGGCGACACCATCAGCAGGGTGCCGTAGTCCTGCCCGTTGGTGCCGACGAACACGCCCGTCCGGCTGCCGCGCAGCGAGGCCGGGTCGATCCCGGCGGCCTCGACCGCCTCCCAGGACGTCTCCAGCAGCAACCGCTGCTGGGGGTCCATGGTCAACGCCTCGCGCGGCGAGATGCCGAAGAAGGCGGAGTCGAAGTCCCCGGCCCCCTCGACGAACCCGCCCTCCCGGGCGTACGAGGTGCCCGGGTGGTCGGGGTCGGGGTGGTAGAGGCGCTCCAGGTCCCAGCCCCGGTCGTCGGGGAAGGGGGTGACCGCGTCCCGGCCGTCCCGCAACAGCTCCCACAGGTCGTCGGGGTTGCGCACCCCGCCCGGCAACCGGCAGCTCATCGCCACGATCGCCACCGGCTCCAGTTCCTGGGACTGTGCCTCACTGAGCCGGCGACGGGTGTCGTGGAGATCAGCCATGACCCGCTTGAGGTAGTCGCGGAGCTTGTCTTCGTTGGCCATCGGAGTGCCGCTTCCTCGAAAGGGACGGGAGAGAGCTGGAGCTGGAAGGTCAGGAGATGCCGAGGTCCTTGTCCACCATCGCGAACAACTCGTCGTCGGTGGCGTCGTCGAGGTGCCGGCCGATGTCGGCGCCACCGCTGTCCTGGGCGAGCCGGGAGAGCATCGCCTGGAGACGTACGGTGGCCCGCACCCGGGCCGCCTCGTCCCGCGCCACCACGTCGAGGCTGTCGGCGATCCGGTCCAGATCGTCGAGGAGGGCGGTCGGGGTGACCACGTCGTCGTGGGCGACCTCGGCGAAGAGGTACTCCGCCAGGGTCGTCGGGGTCGGGTAGTCGAAGACCAGGGTGACCGGCAGCGCCACGCCGGTGGCCGAGCCGAGCCGGTTGCGCAGCTCGACGGCGGTGACGGAGTCGAAGCCCAGCTCCCGGAACGCCCGGTGCTCGTCCACCGACTCGGCCGACGGGTAGTTGAGCACGGCGGCGACCTGGCTGCGGACCAGGCCGAGCAGCACGGCCTGCCGGTCGGCGGCGGGCAGCCCGGCGAGCCGGTCCTGCAACGACTCCGGGCCGTCGCCGGCCTCCACGCTGGCCACCTTCTCGGCCGTGGCGAGACGGCGCACGTCCGGCAGGTCGCTGATCAGCGGGCCGGGCCGGGTGGCGGTGAAGGCGACGGAGAACCGTTCCCAGGCGATGTCGGCGATGGTGAGGAACGCCTCGCCGTGGTCCACGGCCTGGTGCAGCGCGGCGATGGCCGCCTCGGGGGTCATCTCCGGTACGCCGTGGCGGTGCAGCAGCTCGCCGAGC
Organism: Micromonospora sp. NPDC047812; assembly: GCF_040704175.1. NCBI lineage: Bacteria > Bacillati > Actinomycetota > Actinomycetes > Micromonosporales > Micromonosporaceae > Micromonospora > Micromonospora sp. NPDC047812. The sequence continues at coordinate 455,585 of NZ_JBEYRY010000004.1, forward strand.
GGCCCGTCGGCCATGCCGCCCCCGGCCCACGCACCCCAGGCGATGGAGGTGGCGGTCAGGCCGAGACCACGCCGGTGCTGGGCGAGCGCGTCGAGGAACGCGTTGCTCGGGGCGTAGTTGCCGACGCCGGAGCTGGCCACGCTGCCGGCGAAGGACGAGAACATGATGAACGCCGACAGCTCGTGGTCGAGGGTCAGCTCGTGCAGGTTGTACGCGACGTCGACCTTGGCCTGGAGCACCCGCTCGATCTGCTCCGGCCGGATGTCGTTGATCATTGCGTCGTCGAGCACGGCGGAGGCGTGCACGACCGTGGTGAGCGGGTACTCGGCGGGGATCGCGTCGATCAGGTCGGCCAACGCGTCCCGGTCGGAGGCGTCGCACTCGACGACGGTGGCCTGGGCGCCCAGCGCGGTGAGGTCGTCGACGAGCTGCTGCGCGCCCGGCGCGGCCATGCCCCGCCGGCTGACGACGACGACGTTCTCCACGCCGCTGCGGGCCAGCCAGCGGGCGGCGTGCCCACCGAGCGCGCCGGTGCCGCCGGTGACCAGCGCCGTGCCGTACGGCTGCCACGGATTCGCGGGCTGGCTGTCGCCGAGCGGGACCCGGGTGAGCCGGCGGGCGAGCAGGCCGCTGGGGCGTACCGCGATCTGGTCCTCCTCCCCGGCGGCGGTGAGTGCCGCGACCAGCAGGTCGGCGCAGCGCTCCTCGACGGCCTCGGGCAGGTCCACGAGACCGCCCCAGCGCTGCGGGTGCTCCAGCGCGGCGACCCGGCCGAAGCCCCAGACCAGCGACTGCACCGGGGAGCGCAGCAGGTCCGCCATGCCGACGGAGGCGGCACCGGAGGTGACGCTCCACATCGGGGCGCGCAGGCCGATGTCGCCGAGGGCCTGGAAGAGCGCGACGGTGGCGGCGAAGCCGCCGGGCACGGACGGGTGCAGCGGGTGGGCCAGCTCGTCGAAGGCGAGCAGCGAGACCACGCCGGTCACCTCGGTGGCGGCGTCGCCGCCGGGTGCGGCGGCGAGCGCCTCCTGCAGCAGCTTGCCGAACTGGTCGCGGTCGACGTCGGGGGTGGAGACGGGAACCTCGACGAGGGTCGCGCCGGCCGCCGTGAACGCCTCCACGCAGGCGTCCTGCCAGGGCTCGATGATGTCGCCGGTCGGCATGACGACGACCCAGGTGCCGCTCATGCCCCGGTTGGCGACGCCGGTCAGCGGCTTCCAGGTGTCCTGGTAGCGCCAGCTGTCGATGTCGGACTGCCGGCGCCGCTGCCGGCGCCAGGAGGTGAGCATCGGCAGGGCCGGCAGCAGCGCGTCGAGGACCTCGTGGGCCGGGGTCTCCTCGGTGGCGATGGTCTCGGCGAGGGCGGTGACGTCCCCGCGTTCCACGGCGGCCCAGAAGCTCGCGTCGCCCGGGTCGGCCGCCGCGGCCTGGAGCAGGCTCTCCAGGTCGGGGCCGCCGCTGCCGTCGAGCCAGAACCGCTGGTGGTCGAAGGCGTACGTGGGCAGCGGCGCGACCTCGGTCTCGGCCAGGACGTTCGCCAGGTCGACGGGCAGACCGATGGCGTGCGCGGTGGCGAGGTTGGTCAGCAGCCGGGTCGCGTCGTCGTCGCCGCGACGCAGGCTGCCCAGGGTGTGGCCGGTGACCCCGGTGTCGTCGAGGATGGCCGTCACCGGCATCGTCAGCACGGGGTGCGGGCTGATCTCCACGAACGTGGTGTGCCCGGCGGCGATCGCGACCCGCACGGCGGCGTCGAAGCGCACGGTCTGCCGCAGGTTGTCGTACCAGTAGTCCGCGGTCATCGAGGCCGGGTCGACCCACTCCCCGGTCAGCGTCGAGACCAGGCGGGTGTGACCGGCCTGCGGGGTGACGTCGGCCAGGTCCGCGCGGAGCTGCTCGGCGACCTGCTGCACGGCCTCGGAGTGGGAGGCGTAGTCGACCGGGATGAGCCGGGCGCGCAGGCCCTCGGCCTCGCACGCCGCCACCAGGTCGGCGACGGGCTGCGGCGGGCCGGACACCACGACGGTGGACGGGCCGTTTACCGCCGCCACCCCGACACCCGGGAAGGCCGGCAGCCGCTCGGCCACGGCGTCGGCGGACAGGTCGATCGACGCCATCGTGCCGGTGCCGCGCAGCACGGCGAGCGCGCGGGAGCGCAGCGCCACGGTCCGGGCGGCGTCCTCCAGGGTGAGGATGCCGGCCACGCAGGCGGCGCCGATCTCGCCCTGCGAGTGGCCGACGACCGCGTCCGGGACGACGCCCGCCGCGCGCCACACGGCCGCGAGGGCGATGCCGACGGCCCACAGGACCGGCTGCACGACCTCGACCCGCTCCAGCCACGACTCGTCGCCGGTCAGCACCGACACCAGGTCCACGTCCAGGTACGGGGCGAGGGCCCGCTGGCACTCGGCCAGCTTCGCGTCGAACACCGGCGTACGACCGACAAGGCCGGCGGCCATCCGCGCCGACTGCGCGCCCTGACCCGGGAAGACGAAGACGGGGCCGCCGCCGGCGCTGGTGACCGTACCGGTGACGAGGTTGCCGGCCGGGTGGCCGGCGGCGAGGGCGTCCAGCCCCACGAGCAGCTCGTCGGTGCCGACGCCGACCACGGCGGCGCGGTGGTCGAACGTCGAGCGGGTGGTGGCGAGCGACCAGCCGATCGCCGCCGGGGCGAGGTCGCCGTGCTCGCGCACGTGCTGGGCGAGCCGGGCGGCCTGGCCGGCGAGGGCGGCCTTCGACCGGGCCGAGACCGGCCAGACGGTGACGTCCGAGGCGACCAGGCCGGGGCGTCGCGCGGGCTCGACGGCGGTGGCCTCGACGGCCTCGTCGCCCTCGACGGCGACCGGGTCGGCGACGCGCGGCCGGTACTCCTCCAGGATCACGTGGGCGTTGGTGCCGCTCACGCCGAACGAGGAGACGCCGCCGCGGCGGGGGCGGTCCAGCTCCGGCCACGGCTTGGACTCGGTGAGCAGGGAGACCGCCCCGGCCGTCCAGTCCACGTGCGGGGAGGGCTCGTCGATGTGCAGGGTCTCCGGCATGACGCCGTTGCGCAGCGCCATCACCATCTTGACCAGTCCGGCGACGCCGGCGGCGCTCTGGGTGTGGCCGATGTTCGACTTGACCGAGCCCAGCCACAGCGGCCGGTCGGCCGGGCGGTCCTGCCCGTACGTGGCGATGAGCGCCTGCGCCTCGATGGGGTCGCCGAGGGTCGTGCCGGTGCCGTGCGCCTCGACCATGTCGACGTCGGCGGTGCCGAGCCGGGCGTTGGCGAGGGCCTGCCGGATGACCCGCTGCTGGGAGGGGCCGTTCGGGGCGGTGAGCCCGTTGGACGCGCCGTCCTGGTTGAGGGCGCTGCCCCGGATCACGGCGAGGATCGGGTGGCCGTTGCGCTCGGCGTCGGCCAGCCGCTCCACGACGAGCACGCCGCCGCCCTCGCCCCAGCCGGTGCCGTCCGCGCCGGCCGCGAAGGCCCTGCACCGGCCGTCCACGGACATGCCGCGCTGCCGGGAGAAGACGACGAACACGCCGGGGGTGACCATGACGGTGACGCCACCGGCGATGGCCAGGTCGCACTCGCCGCGGCGCAGCGCGTTCACCGCGAGGTGCAGGGCCACCAGCGAGGAGGAGCAGGCGGTGTCCACGGTGACGGCCGGGCCGTTGAGGCCGAGGGTGAACGAGATCCGGCCGGACGCGACGCTTGTGGTGTTGCCGGTGCCGATGTACATGTCGACGCCCTCGGGCACGTTCGGCAGACCCATGCCGTAGTTGGACGTGCTCAACCCGACGAAGACACCGGTGGAGCTGCCGCGCAGCGACAGCGGGTCGATGCCGGCCCGCTCGACGGCCTCCCAGGACGTCTCCAGCAGCAGCCGCTGCTGCGGGTCCATCGCGAGGGCCTCACGCGGGGAGATGCCGAAGAGGGACGGGTCGAAGTTACCGGCACCGTCGAGGAACCCGCCGATGCGGGTGTAGCTCTTGCCCGGCTTGTTGGGGTCGGGGTCGTAGAGCGCCTCCAGGTCCCACCCCCGGTCGTCGGGGAACTCGGTGAGCGCGTCCCGGCCGTCGGCGACAAGCTCCCACAGGTCCTCCGGCGACCGGACGCCACCGGGGAAGCGGCAGCTCATCGAGACGATGGCCAGGGGTTCCTGGTCGCGGGCCTCGACGGTCTGCAGCTTGCGCTTGGTCTCGTGCAGGTCGGCGGTGACCCGCTTGAGGAAGTACCGCAGCTTGTCATCGCTCATCGGGGGGCACCTGCCTCGATTGGAAGGTTGGTCATCTCAGGAGATTCCAAACTCTTTGCTGATGAAGTCGAAGATCTCGTCGTCGCTGGCCGAGTCGAGGTCGGGCCGGTCCGGCTCGGCGGCGGGCCCCGCCGCCAGGTCGGACGCCTTGGCGAGCAGGTCCTGCATCCGGGCGGTGAACCGGGCCCGGGCCGCCGGGTCGAGCGGGATGGCGTTGAGCAGGCTCTCGACCGTGTCGATGCCCTGGAAGAGGGGTTGCGTGGAGGGCGCCGCGTCGGCGGCGATCTCGCTGGTCAGCTTCTCGGCGAGCGCGGTCGGCGTCGGGTAGTCGAAGACCAGCGTCGCCGGCAGCCGCAGCCCGGACAGGCCGTTGAGCCGGTTGCGCAGGTCGACCGCGGTGAGCGAGTCGAAGCCCAGGTCGGTGAAGAGCCGGTTCGGGTCGACGGCGTCGGCGCCGGCGTGGCCGAGGACGGCGGCGATGTTCGCCCGTACCACGTCGAGCACCACCTTGTGCCGCTCCGGACCGGCCAGGCCGGCGAGTCGCTGGCTGAGCTGCACCCCGCCGGAGCGGGCGCCGGTGGCGTCGGCCGAGCGCCGCAGCGGCACCCGGACCAGGGCCCGGAGCATCGGCGCGAGGGTGCCGGCCTCCGCCTGCCCCCGCAGCGTCCCGACGTCCAGGCGCATCGGCACGACGGCTGCCGCGTCGAGCCGCCACGCGGCGTCGAACAGGTTCAACGCCTGCTCGGTGGCCAGCCCGGCGGCGCCCTGCTCGGCCATCCGCCGCACGTCGTCGTCGCCGAGGTGGCCGGTCATGCCGCTGGCCTGCTCCCAGAGGCCCCACGCGAGCGAGATGCCGGCGAGCCCGCGAGCCCGGCGGTGCGCCGCGAGGGCGTCGAGGAAGGCGTTCGACGCCGCGTAGTTGGACTGGCCGGCGCTGCCCAGCGTGGCCGCCGCCGAGGAGAACAGGACGAAGGCCGCGAGGTTCGCCCCGGCCGTGAGGCGGTGCAGGTGCCACGCCGCGTCGATCTTCGGCACGGCGACGGCGTCCACCCGGTCGGGGGTCATCGACTCCAGCACGCCGTCGTCGAGGACGCCGGCGGCGTGCACCACGGCGGTGAGCGGGTGCGCGGCGGGCACCCCCGCCAGCAGCGCCGACAGGGCGTCGGGGTCGGCGGCGTCGCAGGCCGCGACGGTCACCTCCGTACCGGTGCCGGCGAGTTCGGTGACGAGGTCGTCGATCCCCTCGGCCGCCGCGCCGCGCCGCCCGGCCAGCAGCAGGTGCCGTACGCCGTGGGTGGTGGCGAGGTGGCGGGCCAGGATGCGGCCCAGCACGCCCGTCCCGCCGGTGATCAGCACGGTGCCGTCCGGGTCGATGCCGCCGGGAAGCGGCTCCACCCCGGCCGGGACCCGCCCGAGCCGCGGCGTGCGGACCTGCCCGGCCCGCACGGCGAGCTGCGGCTCGCCGGAGGCGATCGCGGCGGCCAGCGCGGTGGCGCTGTCCGGGGTGTCGTCGAGGTCGACGAGCTGGCACCGGCCCGGGTGTTCGAGCTGAGCGGTGCGCAGCAGGCCCCAGACCGGGGCCTGGCGCAGGTTGACGACCTGCTGCTCGCCTGCCGCGACCGCGTCGCGGGTGACCAGCACCAGCCGGGACTCGGCGAACCGGTCGTCGGCGAGCCAGGTCCGCAACGCGGCGAGGGTACGGTGCGTGGTGGCGCGCGCCTGCCCGGCCAGCGCCGGGTCCGTCGGGTCCCCGGCGTCGCCGATCGGCACGATCACCGCCTCGGGCGCCGGCTCACCCCCGGCGAGCAGGTCGCCCAGCGAGTCGAGGTCGACGTCGGTACGCACCCGGGCACCGGCCGCCTCGCAGGCGGCGCTGAGGGCCAGGTCGTCGCCGAGCGCCACCCAGCGGGTGGCCGCCGGCACGGGGCCGGTGGGCACCGGCAGCACCGGCCAGTCCACCTGGAACAGCGACTCGTGCCGGCCGGAGCGGGCCGCGCCGAGCGAGTCGCCGGAGACGCGGCGCATGATCAGCGAGTCGACGTGCAGCACCGGGGCGCCGGTGGCGTCGGCCACCTGGAAGGAGACACCGACCTCGCCGGCGGCGGCGACGCGTACGCGCAGGGCGGTGGCCCCGGCGGCGAGCAGGGAGACCCCGGTCCAGGCGAACGGGAGGCGGGGCACGGTGGCGTCGGCGCCGTCGCCCATCCGGCCGAGGAAGCCGCCGATCGACATGGCCTGCAACGCGCCGTCCAGCAGCGCCGGGTGCACGCCGAAGCGGCCGGCCTCGGCGTGGTGGTCGGCGGGCAGCTCGACCTCGGCGAAGACCTCGTCGTCGCGGGTCCACGCGGCGCGCAGGCCACGGAACGCCGGGCCGTACCCGAAGACGGTCGCCTCGATGCCCGAGTAGAAGTCGTCGGCCTCGACGCGCGTCGCGCCGGGCGGCGGCCACACCCCCAGGTCGAAGGCGGGCGCGGCGTCGGCCGGCTGCGGGGCGAGCAGACCGGTGGCGTGGCAGGTCCACGCGACGTCGGCCAGGATCTCGTCGGAGCCGTCCCGGTAGGGCCGGGAGTAGAGCTGGACGGTACGCCGCCCGTCGTCGTCCCGGTCGCCGACCATGAGCTGCACCTGGAGCGCGCCGAGTTCGGGCAGGACGAGCGGGGCGAGCAGGGTCAGCTCCTCCACCGTCGGGCAGCCGGCCTGCTCACCGGCGTACGTGGCGAGTTCCACGAAGGCGGTGCCGGGCAGCAGGATGTTGTCCATCACCCGGTGCTCGCCGAGCCACGGGTGGGTACGCACCGACAGCCGCCCGGTGAAGACCATCCGCTCGCTGTCGGGGAAGGTCAGCGTGGCGCTGAGCAGCGGGTGCCCGGCGTCCTGGAGGCCGGCGGAGCTGACGTCCTGCGCCCGGCGGGCCGGAGGCTCGACCCAGTACCGCTGGTGGTCGAAGGCGTACGTGGGCAGCGCGACGATGTCGGTCTCGGCGAGGACCGTGCCGAGGTCGACGGGCAGGCCGATCGCGTGGGCGGTGGCGAGGTTGGTCAGCAGCCGCGTCGCGTCGTCGTCACCGCGTCGCAGGCTGCCCAGGGTGTGCCCGGTGGCGCCGGCGTCGTCGAGGATCGCCGTGACCGGCATCGTCAGCACCGGATGCGGGCTGATCTCCACGAACGTGGTGTGCCCGGCGGCAACGGCCACGCGCACGGCGGCGTCGAACCGCACCGTCTGCCGCAGGTTGTCGTACCAGTAGTCCGCCGTCATCGACGCCGGGTCGACCCAGTCCCCGGTCAACGTCGACACCAGACGGGTGTGCCCCTGGCGGGGGGTGACGTCGGCCAGGTCGGCGCGCAACCGCTCCGCGACCTCCTGCACCGCCGCCGAGTGCGACGCGTAGTCCACCGGGATCAACCGCGCCCGCACCCCGTCGGCCTGACACGCCTCCACGAGGTCCGCGACCGGCTGCGGCGGACCCGACACCACCACCGTGGACGGGCCGTTGACGGCCGCCACCCCGACACCCGGGAACGCGCCCAGCCGCGCGGTCACCGCGTCGGCCGACAAGTCGACCGACGCCATCGTGCCGGTCCCCCGCAGCACCGTCAGCGCCCGCGACCGCAGGGCGACCGCCTTCGCCGCGTCCTCCAAGCTGAGGATCCCGGCCACGCACGCCGCACCGATCTCGCCCTGCGAGTGACCGACCACCGCAGCCGGGGACACCCCCGCGTGCTGCCACACCGCCGCCAGGGCCATACCGACGGCCCACAGCACCGGCTGCACGACCTCGACCCGCGCCAACCACGACTCGTCGTCGCCGGTGAGCACCGCGACCAGGTCCACGTCCAGGTACGGGGCGAGGGCCCGCTGACACTCCGCCAGACGCGCGTCGAACACCGGCGTACGACCCACCAGGCCCGCCGCCATCCGCGCCGACTGCGCACCCTGACCCGGGAACACGAACACCGCACCCGCACCGTGCGACAAGGCCGCGCCGGCGACCACGTTGCCGGCCGGCGACCCCGACGCCAGAGCGTCCAGCCCCGCCAGCAGGTCTTCCACGCCGGCACCGATCACAGCGGCGCGCTGGTCGAACACCGACCGGGTCGTCGCCAGGGACCAGCCCACCGCCGCCGGATCGATCTCGCCGCGCCCACGCACGAACTCCGCCAGGCGGGCCGCCTGCCCCGCGAGGGCGCCCTTCGACCGCGCCGACACCGGCCACACCACGACGTCCGACGCCACCAGGCCCGGGCCGGGCTCGGCCGGAGCGGCGACCTCGAACGGCTCGTCGGCCTGCTCGATGATGACGTGGGCGTTCGTGCCGGAGATGCCGAACGACGACACGGCCGCCCGACGGGGCCGGTCCACCGCCGGCCACGGCCGCGACTCCGTCGCCAGTTCGACGGCGCCGGAGGTCCAGTCGATGTGCGGGGACGGCTCGTCCACGTGCAGCGTCGCCGGCACCATGCCGTGCCGGATGGCCTGCACCATCTTGATCACACCGGCGACACCGGCGGCGGCCTGCGCGTGGCCGATGTTCGACTTGATCGAGCCGAGCAGCAGCGGCCGGTCGGCGGGCCGCTCCCGCCCGTACGTGGCGAGCAGGGCCTGCGCCTCGATCGGGTCGCCGAGCGTCGTGCCCGTGCCGTGCGCCTCGACCACGTCCACGTCGGCGGTGGAGAGCCGCGCCGCCGCGAGCGCCTGCCGGATCACCCGCTGCTGGGAGGGGCCGTTCGGCGCGGTCAGGCCGTTGGAGGCGCCGTCCTGGTTGATGGCCGAGCCGCGCACCACCGCGTACACGGTGCGGCCCTGCCGGCGGGCGTCGGAGAGCCGCTGCACGAGCAGCATGCCGACGCCCTCGGACCAGCCGGTGCCGTCGGCGGACGCGGCGAACGACTTGCACCGTCCGTCGGCGGCGAGGCCGCGCTGCCGGGAGAACTCGACGAACGCGGTCGGGGTGGCCATCACCATGACACCACCGGCGAGGGCCATGTCGCACTCGCCGCGCCGCAGCGCCTGGCCGGCCCAGTGCAGCGCGACGAGGGACGACGAGCAGGCCGTGTCCAGCGACACCGCCGGCCCCTCCAGTCCGAACGTGTACGCCACCCGTCCCGAGATGACGCTGCTGGTCATCCCGGTCAGCATGTAGCCCTCGGCGGCCTCCGGCGAGTACGCGAGCAGCGAGCCGTAGTCCTGGCCGCTGGTGCCGACGAAGACGCCGGTGCTGCTGCCCCGTACGTCGGCCGGATCGATGCCGGCGGACTCGAAGGACTCCCAGGTGGTCTCCAGCAGCAGCCGCTGCTGCGGGTCCATGGCCAGGGCCTCGCGGGGCGAGATGCCGAAGAAGCCGGGGTCGAACTTGTCCACGCCGCTGAGGAAGCCGCCGCCGCGGGCGTAGAAGGTGCCGGGGGCGTCCGGGTCGGGACTGTAGAGGCTGTCGAGGTCCCAGCCGCGGTCGGTCGGCAGGTCGCTGATCGCGTCGACGCCGTCGACCACCAGCCGCCACAGGTCGTCGGGCGACCACACCCCACCGGGCAGCCGGCAGGCCATGCCGATGATGGCGAGGGGCTCGTCGTCGCCGACCGACACGGTGGGGGTCGCGGGCCGCACGGGGACGGGGGTGCCGGCGATCTCCGTACCCAGGAAGGCCGCCAGGTCGTGCGGGGTCGGGTAGTCGAAGACGAGGGTGGCCGGCAGCCGCATCCCGAAGGCGTTGTTGAGCCGGTTGCGCATCTCGACGGCGGTGAGCGAGTCGAAGCCGAACTCGCTGAACGCGCGGCGCGGCTCGATGGCCGCCGGGTCGGGGTAGCCGAGCACGGCGGCGGCCTGGCCCCGGACGATCTCGACCAGCGCGGCGGCCCGTTCGGTGTCGCCGAGCCCGGCGAGCTGCTGCACGAGCGAGGCGCCGGTGGTGGCCGCGGCGGCGCGGGCGGGCGTGCGGATCAGCGCCCGGTACAGCGGCGGGATGCTCCCGCTGGCGAACTGCACCTTCATCGCGGCGAGGTCCAGCCGGGCCGGGACGAGCGCGGCGTCGGTGGTGCGGCAGGCCGCGTCGAAGAGGGCGAGCCCCTCCTCGGCCTCCATGGCGGCGACGCCGGAGCGGGAGATCCGGTTGAGGTGGACGTCGTCCAGCTCGGTGGTCATGCCGCTGCGGTCGGCCCAGAGGCCCCAGGCGAGGGTGAGGGCGGCGAGGCCGCGCGCCTTGCGGTGCTGGGCCAGCCCGTCGAGGAACGCGTTGGCGGCGGCGTAGTTGCCCTGGCCCGGGCCGCCGGCGGTGGCGGCGAGCGAGGAGTACGAGACGAACGCCTTCAGGTCGAGGTCGGCGGTCAGCTCGTGCAGGTGCCAGGCGGCGTCGACCTTGGGCCGCAGCACGCCGTCCATCCGCTCGGGGGTGAGCGAGGAGATGACCCCGTCGTCGCGGACGCCGGCGGCGTGGATGACGGCGGTGAGCGGGTGCTCCGCCGGGATGCCGGCCAGCAGCTCGGCCACGGCGTCGCGGTCGGCGACGTCGCAGGCGGCGACGGTGACGCTCACGCCGAGCGCCTCCAGCTCGGTGCACAGCTCCGCGACGCCCCCGGCGGCGCGGCCGCGCCGGCTGGTGAGGATCAGGTGCCGGACGCCGTACGTGCTCACCAGGTGCCGGCTCATCAGCTGGCCGAGGGTGCCGGTGGCGCCGGTGATCAGGACGGTGCCGTCGGAGTCGAACGGGACGGCCGGCGGCTCGCCCGGGGCGGGGACCCGGGTGAGCCGGGCGCCGGCGGCGACGCCCGCGCGGATGACGACCTGCGGCTCGTCGGTCGCGACGGCCGGGACGAGCGCGGCGGCGCAGCCGGCCACGTCGTCGACGTCGACCAGCACGAACCGCTCGGGGTTCTCCGACTGGGCGGAGCGGAGCAGGCCGATCACGGCGGCGCCGGCCAGGTCGGTCAGGTCGGTGTCCCGGTCGGTGGCGACCGCGCCCGAGGTCAGCACCACCAGCCGGGAGGCGGTGTAGCGGTCGTCGGCGAGGAACTGCTGGAGCACGGCGAGCGCCCGGTGGGTCACCTCGGCGACGGCCCGGGGCACGTCCGCCGACGCGGGCGGGTCGAGGAACGGCACGACCAGCACGCCGGGTGCGTCCGCACCCTCGTCCATCGCCGTGGCCAGGGCGGTCAGGTCGGGGTACGCCGCCACGGCCGTACCGGTGGCCGCGATCGCGTCGGTGAGCGCCGCCGCGTCGCCGACCACCGCCCAGTCGACGGTGGACGGGCCGACGGGCAGCGCGAGCGGGGCCCACTCGACCCGGAACAGCGACTCGGTGCCGCCGCCGGAGGCGGTGCGGAGCTGGTCGGCGGAGACCGGCCGCAGCACCAGGGAGCCGACGGAGACGACGGGCGCGCCGGTGACGTCGGTGAGCAGCAGCGAGATGCTGTCGGGGCCGGTGTGCGAGACCCGGACCCGGGCCGCCGCGGCCCCGGCGCCGTGCAGGGCGACGTCGTTCCAGGAGAACGGCAGCCGACCGTACCCGGGGGGCATGTCCGCCCCCGACGGCTCGCCGGCCGGCGTGGTCAGGCCGAGGGTGTGCAGCGCCGCGTCGAGCAGCGCCGGGTGCAGGCCGTACCCGCCGGCCTCGGCGGCGGGGGCCTCCGGCAGCGCCAGCTCGGCGAAGAGGTCGTCGCCGCGCCGCCAGGCGGAGCGCAGGGCGATGAACGACGGGCCGTAGTCGTAGCCCTGGGCGGCGAGGTTCAGGTAGAGGTCGTCGGTGCCGACCTCGGTCGCGCCCGGCGGGGGCCAGGTGGTCAGGTCGGACCAGCCGACGGGGCCGCTCGGCGCGGCCGGGCCGCTGGCCAGCACGCCGCTGGCGTTGCGGGTCCAGGCCCGCTCGCCCTCGGCCGGCTCGCCGTCCTGGGCGGAGTGCAGCGACACGGACCGGCAGCCGGTCTCGTCCGCCGGGCCGATCCAGAGCTGGATGTCCACGCCCCCGGTCTCCGGCAGGATCAGCGGCGATTCCAGGGTGAGTTCGCGGACGTGGTCCGCACCGACGTGCGCGCCCGCCTGGAGGGCGAGTTCGACGAAGCCCGTGCCGGGCAGCAGCACGGTGTCGAAGACGACGTGGTCGGAGATCCACGGGTGGGTACGCCGGGCCAGCCGGCCGGTGAACAGGAAGCCCTCGGCGTGCGCGACGCCGACGGCGGCCCCGAGCAGGGGGTGTTGCGCGGGCCGCAGGCCGACCGCGGTGACGTCGCCGGTCCACCCGGCCCCCGCCTCGGGCCAGTAGCGCTGGTGCTGGAACGCGTACGTGGGCAGGTCCACCCGCCGGGCGCCGGTGTCGGCGAACCACGGCTGCCAGTCGACGGCCACCCCGTGCACGTGCAGCTCGGCCAGCCCGGCCAGCAGCCCGTGCGCCTCGGGCCGGTCCTTGCGCTGCGCGGCGACGGCCAGTACGCCGTCGTCGCCGGGCAGGATGTCCGCCGCCATCGCGGTCAGTACGCTCTGCGGCCCGATCTCCAGGAACGTGTCCACGCCGGCGGCCCGCAGCGCGGCGACCCCGTCGGCGTACCGGACGGCCTGCCGGACGTGGCGCACCCAGTAGTCGGCGGTGCGGATCTCCTCGGCGTCGGCGAGCGCGCCGGTCACGTTCGACACGACCGGCAGGGTCGGCGCGGCGAAGGTCAGCCCGTCCAGGACGCTGCGGAACTCGGCGAGCATCGGCTCCATCAGCGGGCTGTGGAACGCGTGGCTGACCGTGAGCCGGCGCGTGCGGACGCCCCGGTCGCGCCAGAGCCGCTCCACCTCGTCGAGGGCGTCGACGGCACCGGAGACCACGACCGAGGTCGGCCCGTTCACCGCCGCGATCCCGAGCCGGTCGGTCGACCCGGCGATCGATTCGACCACCGCCGCCTCGTCCGCCGCCACCGCGAGCATCCCGCCGCCGGCCGGCAGGGCCTGCATGAGCCGGCCGCGCGCCGCGACGAGCGCGCACGCGTCGGCCAGGGACAGCACCCCGGCCACGTGCGCGGCCGTGATCTCGCCGATCGAGTGCCCGCCCACGAAGTCCGGCGTGATCCCGAACGACTCCACCAGACGGAACAACGCCACCTCGATGGCGAACAGCCCCGCCTGGGTGAACACCGTCTGATCCAACAGCCCCGCCTCGGCCGTACCCTCGGCAGCGAACAGCACCTCCCGCAGCGGACGCGGCAGCAGCGGGTCCAGCCGACCACACACCTCGTCCAACGCGGCGGCGAACACCGGGAACCCGGCGTACAGCTCCCGGCCCATGCCGGCGCGCTGCGCGCCCTGGCCCGAGAAGAGCACCGCGAGCGAGCCTCGGCCGCCGGCCTGGCCCGTGACCACCGCGCCCGACGGGTCCCCGGCGGCCAGGGCGCGCAGCCCGGCCAGCAGGTCCTCGCGGCCGGTCGCGGCGACCACGGCCCGGTGGTCCAGGGTGGACCGGGAGGTTACCGACGAGAACGCCACGTCCAGGGGCCGCAGGGTCTCGTCGGCGGCCAGCCGGGCCGCCCAGCGGCCCGCCTGCGCGGCGAGACCGGCCGCGTCCCGGGCCGACACCGGCACCGGCACGACCGGCCGTTCGACCACCGGTGCGGCGGCGCCCGACGGGGGCTGCTGGGGCGCCGGGGCCTGCTCCAGGATGGTGTGCGCGTTGGTGCCGGACACCCCGAACGAGGAGACCGCCGAGCGGCGCGGCCGGCCCACCGCCGGCCACGGCGTCGCCTCGGTCACCAGCGACACCTCGCCGGCCGACCAGTCGACCTCGGGGGTCGGCTCGTCCACGTGCAGGGTGGGCGGCACGACGCCGTGCCGCATCGCCATCACCATCTTGATCACACCGGCGACACCGGCGGCGGCCTGGGCGTGACCGATGTTCGACTTGACCGACCCGAGCAGCAGCGGCGCCGAGTCCCCCCGGTCCTGCCCGTACGTGGCGAGCAGGGCCTGCGCCTCGATCGGGTCGCCGAGCCGGGTGCCGGTGCCGTGCGCCTCCACCACGTCCACGCCGCCGGCGGCGAGACCGGCGTTGGCCAGGGCCTGCTGGATCACCCGCTGCTGCGACGGCCCGTTCGGGGCACTCAGGCCGTTGGAGGCGCCGTCCTGGTTGACCGCGCTGCCCCGCACCACGGCGAGGATCGGGTGGCCGTTGCGCTGCGCGTCCGAGAGCCGCTCCAGCAGCAGGACGCCGACGCCCTCGGACCAGCCGGTCCCGTCGGCGGCGGCGGCGAACGCCTTGCACCGGCCGTCGGCGGCCAGGCCGCGCTGCCGGGAGAACTCGACGAAGGCGGCCGGGGTGCACATGGCGGTGACCCCGGCGACGATGGCCAGGGTGCACTCCCGCTGCCGCAGCGCCTGGCCCGCGAGGTGCAGGGCGACCAGGGAGGACGAGCAGGCGGTGTCGATGGTGACCGCCGGCCCCTCCAGCCCGAAGGTGTAGGCGATCCGGCCGGAGACCACGCTGCCGGCGTTGCCGGTCATCAGGTGCCCTTCCAGGCCCTGCGCGGCACCCATCAGCACGGTGCCGTAGTCCTGGCCGGTGCTGCCGGCGAAGACGCCGGTGCGGCTGCCGCGCAGCGAGTGCGGGTCGATGCCGGCCCGCTCCAGGGCCTCCCACGAGGTCTCCAGCAGCCAGCGCTGCTGCGGGTCCATCGCCAGCGCCTCCCGGGGGGAGATCGCGAAGAAGCCCGGGTCGAAGTCGGCCAGGTCGTGGACGAAGCCGCCCTGCCGCGTGTACGACGTGCCGCTCTGCTCCGGGTCGCTGTCGTAGAGCGACCCGAGGTCCCAGCCGCGGTCGGTCGGGAAGTCGGAGACCACGTCCCGGCCGGACGCGACGACCTCCCACAGGTCCTCGGGCGACCGCACCCCGCCGGGGAAGCGGCAGCTCATGGAGACGATGGCGACCGGTTCCTGTTCGCCGGCCTCCACCTCGCGCAGGCGCTGGCGCACCTGGTGCAGGTCAGCGGTGACCCGCTTGAGGTAGTCGAGAAGCTTCGCCTCGTCAGCCATGGACCGCGCACTCCTTGTGTTGACCCGTCGTCGCAGCAGCGATCACGTCAGGACATCCCCAGCTCGCGGTCGATGAAGTCGAAGACCTCGTCCGGCGTCGCGTCCTGGAGCTTCTCGGCGACGGTGTCGCCGTCCGCCGGCGCGTCGGCCTCGTTGAGGGAGGCCAGCAGCGCCCGCAGCCGCTCGGTGATCCGAATCCGGGCGCTTCGGTCCGGCGCCGAGCCGGAGAGCGCCGCTTCCAACCTGTCCAGCTCACCGAAGACCGGTGCGACCCCGACCACGCCGCCGTCGACGATCGCGGCCCGCACGTACTCGGCCAGCCCGGCGGCGGTCGGGTAGTCGAAGACGACCGTGGCGGGCAGCCGGACGCCGGTCGCCGCGGTGAGCCGGTTGCGCAGCTCCACGGCGGTCAGCGAGTCGAAGCCGAGTTCGCGGAACGCCCGGTCCGGCTCCACGGCGTCCATCGAGGCGTGTCCGAGCACCGCGGCGGCCTGCCCGCGTACCAGCTCCAGCAGGGTCTTGCGTCGTTCGGCGTCGGTCTGCCCGGCGAGCAGGGCGGCCAGGGACTCCGCGGACACGCCGGTGTCCTCGGCGCGCTCGGCGACCGCCCGCCGCGCCTCGGCCACGCCCGCGATGAGCGGGCTGGGCCGGACGGCGACGAACCCGGGCACGTACCGGGCCCAGTCGATGCCGGCCACCATCGTCGCCGGCTCGCCCCGCGCGACGCACTGCGCGAGCGCCGTGAGCGCGGGCCCGGTGTCGAGGCGGGCCACGCCGGTACGCCGACGACGCTCCTCCACGGCCTGGTCGGTGGCGGCCATCCCGCCGGCCGCCCAGGGACCCCAGGCGACCGAGGTGGCCGGCAGGCCCTGCCGGTGCCGCTGCTCGGCGAGGGCGTCGAGGTAGGCGTTGGCGGCGGCGTAGCTGCCCTGACCGGCGGCGCCGAGCTGGCCGGCCATCGCGGAGAACAGCACGAACGCGCGCAGTTCCCGCCCGACGGTCAGCTCGTGCAGGTGCAGGGCGCCGAGCACCTTGGGTCGCAGGACGGTGGCGAGGCGGTCGGCGGTAAGCCCGTCGAGCACCCCGTCCTCCAGGACGCCGGCCGCGTGCACCACGCTGGTCAGCGGCGCGTCGGCGGGCACCTCGTCGAGCAGCTTCGCCAGCGCCGCCCGGTCGGCCACGTCGCAGGCCGCGACGGTCACCCGGGTGCCCGCCTCGGTCAGTTCCCGCGCCAGTTCGGTGGCGCCGGGGGCGTCCGCGCCGCGACGGCTGACCAGCATCAGGTGCTCGGCGCCCCGGGCGGCCAGCCAGCGGGCCACCTCCGCGCCGAGCGCGCCGGTGCCGCCGGTGACCAGGGTCGTGCCCGGGTAGCCGGCCTCGTCGGTGGCGGTCTCACCGCCAGGCGAGCGCACCAGCCGGCGTACGAGGATGGTGGCGCCGTCGACCGCGAGCTGGTCCTCGCCGTCGAGGCCGGCGAGCGCGGCGCAGAGCAGGTCCCAGCCGTGGTCGTCGAGGGTGGCTGGGACGTCGACCAGGCCGCCCCACCGCTCGGGGTGTTCGAGGGCCACGACCCGGCCGAGGCCCCAGAGCAGCGACTGCTCCGGCCGGCCGGGCGTTCCGCTCCGGGTGGTGCCGGCGGCGCCCCGGGTGACGCACCACAGCGGCGCGGCGACGTCGAGGTCCCCGAGCGCCTGGATCAGCGCCAGGGAGCGGGCGAGGAAGGGCGGCACCGGCTGGGTGTCGTCGACCGCGCCGTCGGCGAGGGCGAGCAGCGACAGCACCCCGTCCACCGGGGCCGGTTCGCCGTCGGCGGTGCGGGTGGCGCCGGTCAGGTGCGCGGTGAGGGCGGCCCGGTCGGTCAGGTTCTCCGGCACCAGCACCAGTCGGACGTCGGCGCCCCGGCGGGTCAGCTCGACCACCGCGGCCTCGCCCTCCTCCGGGTGCCGCTCGTCGGCGACGACCCACCAGGCGCCGGGGAGGAAGCTGACCGGTGTCCCGGTGTACGGCTGCCAGACGCTGCGGTACCTCAGGTCGTCCAGGGTGGACCGGTTGCGCTGCTGGCGCCGCCAGGAGGCGAGCACCGGCAGGGCGGCGCCCAGCCGCTCCAGGGACTCCGCCGCCTCCTGCTCGGTGAGTTCCGCGAGCGCGGCCAGGTCCTCCCGTTCGACGGCCGCCCAGAACGCGGAGTCGACGCCGCTCGGGGTCTCCTCGGCGCCGTCCTGCCCGGTCGTCGCGGTCGGCCAGAAGCGGCTCCGGTCGAAGGCGTACGTGGGCAGCGCCACCGGGTCCGTCTCGGCGAGGACCGTGCCGAGGTCGACGGGCAGGCCGATGGCGTGGGCGGTGGCGAGGTTGGTCAGCAGCCGCGTCGCGTCGTCGTCACCGCGCCGCAGGCTGCCCAAAGTGTGCCCGGTGGCGCCGGCGTCGTCGAGGATCGCCGTGACCGGCATCGTCAGCACCGGATGCGGGCTGATCTCCACGAACGTGGTGTGCCCGGCGGCAACGGCCACGCGCACGGCGGCGTCGAACCGCACGGTCTGCCGCAGGTTGTCGTACCAGTAGTCCGCCGTCATCGACGCCGGGTCGACCCAGTCCCCGGTCAACGTCGACACCAGCCGGGTGTGCCCCTGGCGGGGGGTGACGTCGGCCAGGTCGGCGCGCAACCGCTCCGCGACCTCCTGCACCGCCGCCGAGTGCGACGCGTAGTCCACCGGGATCAACCGCGCCCGCACCCCGTCGGCCAGGCAGGACTCGACGAGGTCCGCGACCGGCTGCGGCGGACCCGACACCACCACCGTGGACGGGCCGTTGACGGCCGCCACCCCGACACCCGGGAACGCGCCCAGCCGCGCGGCCACGGCATCGGCGGAGAGGTCGACCGACGCCATCGTGCCGGTGCCCCGCAGCACCGTCAGCGCCCGCGACCGCAGGGCGACCGCCTTCGCCGCGTCCTCCAAGCTGAGGATCCCGGCCACGCACGCGGCACCGATCTCGCCCTGCGAGTGACCGATCACCGCAGCCGGCGACACCCCCGCGTGCTGCCACACCGCCGCCAGGGCCATACCCACGGCCCACAGCACCGGCTGCACGACCTCGACCCGCGCCAACCACGACTCGTCGTCGCCGGTCAGCACCGACACCAGGTCCACGTCCAGGTACGGGGCGAGGGCCCGCTGACACTCCGCCAGACGCGCGTCGAACACCGGCGCACGACCCACCAGGCCCGCCGCCATCCGCGCCGACTGCGCACCCTGACCCGGGAACACGAACACCGCACCGGTCCCCGAGGCCGTACCCGTGACCAGGTTCCCCGCCGGCGCGCCGGCGGCCAGGGCGTCCAGCCCCGCCAGCAGGTCCGCCACGTTGGCACCGACCACGGCGGCCCGCTGGTCGAACACCGACCGGGTCGTGGCCAGGGACCAGCCCACCGCCGCCGGGTCCACCTCGCCGCGCTCGCGTACGTGCCGGGCCAGGCGGGCGGCCTGACCGGCCAGGGCGCCCTTCGACCGCCCCGACACCGTCCACACGACGACGTCGGAGGCCACGAGTCCCGGGCCGCGGTCCGCGGCGGCCTCGCCGTCGGGCTCCGCGCTCTCGGCGGGCAGGTCCTCGGGCAGCTCGATGATGACGTGGGCGTTGGTGCCGGAGATGCCGAACGACGACACCGCCGACCGGCGCGGCCGGTCCACCGCCGGCCACGGCCGCGACTCGGTCGCCAGTTCGACGGCGCCGGAGGTCCAGTCGATGTGCGGGGACGGCTCGTCCACGTGCAGCGTCGCCGGGACCACGCCCTCCCGCATCGCCAGCACCATCTTGATCACGCCGGCGACGCCGGCGGCGGCCTGGGTGTGGCCGATGTTCGACTTCACGGATCCCAGCAGCAGCGGCTCGTCGCGCTCCTGCCCGTACGTGGCCAGCAGGGCCTGCGCCTCGATCGGGTCGCCGAGCGTCGTGCCGGTGCCGTGCGCCTCGACCACGTCCACGTCCGCCGTCGACAACCGTGCCGACGCTAGCGCCTGCCGGATCACCCGCTGCTGCGACGGGCCGTTCGGCGCCGTCAGCCCGTTGGACGCGCCGTCCTGGTTGACCGCGCTGCCCCGCACGACCGCCAGTACCTCGTGGCCGTTGCGCCGGGCGTCCGACAGCCGCTCCACGAGCAGCATGCCCACGCCCTCGCCCCAGCCGGTGCCGTCGGCGGCCGCCGCGAACGCCTTGCACCGGCCGTCGGCGGCCAGGCCTCGCTGCCGGGAGAACTCCACGAACAACCCGGGGGTCGACATCACGGTCACGCCACCGGCGAGGGCGAGGTCGCACTCGCCGCGCCGCAGCGACTGCACCGCCAGGTGCAACGCCACCAACGACGACGAACACGCCGTGTCCACCGACACCGCCGGCCCCTCCAACCCCAACGCGTACGCCACCCGACCCGACACCACACTCGCGGCGTTGCCCGTCCCCGCGAAGCCCTCCACCTCGTCCCCCGCCACCATCAGCAGGGCCCCATAGTCCTGACCATTGGTGCCCACGAACACCCCTGTTCGCGAACCCCGAAGAACCCCAGGCTCAACCCCTGCCCGCTCGACCGCCTCCCACGAAACCTCGAGCAACAACCGCTGCTGCGGATCCATGGCCAACGCCTCGCGGGGCGAAATACCGAAGAAACCGGCATCAAACTCCGCCGCCTCGTAGAGGAAGGCGCCGCTGCGGACGTAGGAGGTGCCGGTGGAATAGGGGTCGGGGTCGTAGAGGCGCTCGACGTCCCAACCCCGATCGCCGGGGAGGTCGGACACGGCGTCGCGGCCGGCGTGCAGCATCTGCCAGAACCGCTCGGGGTCGTTCGCCCCGCCGGGGAAGCGGCAGGACATGGCGACGATGGCCACCGGCTCGTCGTCGCCGAGCGTCACCGGGGCGGTCTCCGCCGCCACGGCGGCCTCCCCGCCCAACTCCTCGTGCAGGTGCCGGGCGAGCGCGGTCGGCGACGGGTAGTCGAAGACGAGGGTCACCGGCAGCCGCAGCGAGGTGGCGGTGGCGAGCCGGTTGCGCAGCTCCACCGCCGTCACCGAGTCGAACCCGAGGTCCCGGAACGCGTGGTGCGGGTCGACGGCCTGGCCGTCGGCGTACTTGAGGACGGTGGCCGCCTGGTCGCGGACCAGGTCGAGCAGCGCCTGCTGGCGCTCGGCGGCGCTCAGCCGGGTGAACGCGCCGGCCGGGCCGGCCTCGTCGGTCTCCTTCGTCTCGGCCAGGCCCTTGGTGGCCTGCAACCGCTGCGCCTCGGGGATCTCGGAGATCAGCGGGCCGGGCCGGGTGGCGGTGAAGGCGACGAAGAACCGGTCCCAGGCGATGTTCGAGATGGTCAGGAACGTCTCGTCGTGCTCGACGGCCTGGTGCAGGGCCGCGACGGCGAGCCGCGGGGGCATCTCGGGCGCGCCGTGGCGGTGCAGCATCCGGCCGAACTCGCCGTCGGCCATGCCGCCGCCGCCCCAGGCACCCCAGCCGATGGAGGTGGCGGGCAGGCCGAGGGCACGCCGGTGCTCGGCGAGGGCGTTGAGGAACGCGTTGCCGGGGGCGTAGTTGCCCACGCCGGAGCTGCCGACGGTGCCGGCCATCGAGGAGAACAGGATGAACGCGTCGAGGTCCAGCTCGCGGGTCAGCTCGTGCAGGTTCAGCGCGGCGGTGACCTTCGCGCTGAGGGCGTAGTCGACCTGCTCCAGGGTCAGCGAGTTGATCACCGAGTCGTCGAGGACGGCGGCGGTGTGCACGACGGTGGTCAGCGGGTGCTCGGGCGGCAGGTCGGCGAGGACGGCGGCCAGCGCCGACCGGTCGGCGGCGTCGCAGGCGGCGACGGTGACCCGGGCGCCCAGCGCGACCAGCTCGGCCTCGAGGTCGGCGATGCCCTCGGCCTGCCGGCCGCGCCGGCTGACCAGCACCAGGTGCGCGGCGCCGTTGGCGGCGAGCCAGCGGGCCATGTGGCCGCCGAGCGCGCCGGTGCCGCCGGTGACCAGGGCGGTGCCGGAGGGCCGCCAGGCGCGCGGCGCGGGGGCGTCGCCGAGCGGGGCGTGCAGCAGCCGCCGGCCGAACGCGCCGGCCCACCGCAGCGCGACCTGGTCCTCCCCGTCGGCGCCGGCGAGGACGCGCACCAGCCGGCGGCCGGCCGCGTCGTCGAGCTCGTCGGGGAGGTCCACGAGGCCGCCCCAGCGGTCCGGGTGCTCCAGCGCGGCGACCCGGCCGAAGCCCCAGGTGAGCTGCTGGAGCGGGTGCGGCAGCGGGTCGGCCGGGCCGGTGGCGACGGCACCCCGGGTGAGGCACCACAGCGGTGCGCGGACGCCGGCGTCGCCGAGCGCCTGCACGAGGGTCACGGTGCCGGCGAAGCCGACCGGCACCGACGGGTGCGCCGGGGCGGGCGTCTCGTCGAGCGGCAGCAGCGACACGATCCCGGCGGGGCGGGCGCCACCGTCGGCCAGGTCGCGCAGCCGGGCGGCGAGCGCCTCGCGGTCCGTGCGGTCGGTGTCCAGCGCCAGCGGTACGACGGTGCCGCCGTGGCGCCGCAAGGCCTCGGCGCAGAAGGCGGCCTCGGCCGCGCCGGTGTCGTCGGGGCCGGTGAGCAGCCACCAGGTGCCGGTGACGGCGGGCTCGCCGGCGGCGTCGGGTGCGACGGGTGTCCAGCTGTCCCGGTACCGCCAGGAGTCCACGGTGGCCTGGTCGCGGTGCCGGCGACGCCAGGCGGCGAGGACCGGCAGCACGTCGGCGAACGCGGCGTCCGGCACGGGCTCCGACTCGGTCGCGCCGGCGAGTTCGGCGGTGAGCGCGGTCAGGTCCTCCGCCTCGACGGCCGCCCAGAACCGGGCGTCGACCTCGTCGTCGGGCACCGGGCCGGCGACGCCGGCGGTCGGGGCGGGGGTGGCGGACGGCTGCGGCCAGTAGAGCTGCCGCTGGAACGGGTACGTGGGCAGGTCGCGGCGGCGTCCGGCGAGGCCGGTGAACGCGGGCCGCCAGTCCACCGGCGTGCCCCCGGTCCAGACCTCCGCCACGGCGCGCAGGAAGCGGCCGAGGCCGCCCTCGCCCCGGCGGAGGCTGCCGGTGACGGTGACCGCGCCCGGGTCGGCGGCGGCCAGCTCGACGCTCTCCTGCACGGCCATGGTCAGCACCGGGTGGGCGCTGACCTCGACGAAGGTCTGGTAGCCGGCGGCGACGAGGCTGCGCACCGCCTCGTCGAAGCGGACGGTCTGCCGCAGGTTGCGGTACCAGTAGCCGGCGTCGAGGACGGCGGTGTCGAGCCAGTCCCCCTCGACCGTGGAGCGGAACCGGACCTCGCCGGTGGCCGGCCGCAGCCCGGCGAGCAGTTCCAGGAGCTGCTCGCGCAGCTGCTCGACGTGGGCGGAGTGGGAGGCGTAGTCCACCGGGACGCGGCGCACCCGCACCTCGCGGGACTCGTAGTGGGCGACCAGCTCGTCGAGGGCGGCGCTGTCGCCGGAGACCACGACCGAGGTGGGCCCGTTGACGGCGGCCAGGGCGACCCGGCCGGCCCAGCGGGTGATCGTCGCGGTGGCCTCGTCGGCGGTGGTGGCGACCGAGACCATGCCGCCGTCCCCGGCGATGCCGGCGATGATCCGGCTGCGCAGGGCGACCACGGCGGCCGCGTCGTCCAGGGTGAGGCCACCGGCGACGTACGCGGCGGCGATCTCGCCCTGCGAGTGGCCGACGACGGCGGAGGGGCGCACCCCGTACGACTCCCAGAGCGCGGCGAGCGAGACGCTGACCGCGAACAGGGTGGGCTGCACGACGTCGACGCGCTCCAGGGACGGGGCGTCGGGCGCGCCGCGTACCACGTCGGTCGGCGACCAGTCGACGTACGGGCGCAGCGCCTCGGCGCAGGCGGCGAACTTCTCCGCGAAGACCGGGGCGGTGTCGAGCAGTTCGGCGGCCATGCCGACCCACTGGGAGCCCTGGCCGGGGAAGACGAAGGCGACCTCGCCCGGCGTGCCGGGGGCACGGGTGACGGTCTGCGGGGTGGGCCGGCCGGCGGCGAGCGAGTCGAGGGCCGCGGTCAGCTCGTCCCGGTCGGCGGCGAAGACGACGGCGCGGTGGTCGTGGGACGCGCGGGTGGCGGCCAGCGACCAGCTGACGTCGGCGAGTTCGTCGTCGTCGACCGTATCGAGGTGGTCGAGCAGGTCCCGGGTGCGGGCGGTGAGGGCGTCGACGGTGCGCCCGGAGAGCACCCAGGGCAGCTCCCCGGTCGGCCCGTCGGCCGCCGGCTCGGGCTCGGGTTCGTCGGTGGGGGCCTGTTCGAGGATGGTGTGCACGTTGGTGCCGCTGATGCCGAACGAGGACACGGCGGCGCGGCGTACGCCGTCGACCGGCTCCCACGGCCGGGCCGAGGTGAGCAGCTCGACGCTGCCGGCACTCCAGTCGACGTGCGGGGTGGGCTCGTCCACGTGCAGGGTGGGCGGCAGCACCCCGTGCCGCATCGCCAGCACCATCTTCATCACCCCGGCCACACCGGCGGCGGCCTGGGTGTGCCCGATGTTCGACTTCACCGAGCCGAGCCACAGCGGCCGGTCGGCGGGACGGTCCTGGCCGTACGTGGCGATGAGCGCCTGCGCCTCGATCGGGTCGCCGAGCGTGGTGCCCGTGCCGTGCGCCTCGACGGCGTCCACCTGGTCGGCGGTCAGGCCCGCGTTGGCCAGGGCCTGCCGGATCACCCGCTGCTGGGCGGGGCCGTTGGGGGCGGTGAGGCCGTTGGAGGCGCCGTCCTGGTTGACGGCGCTGCCGCGCAGCACGGCGAGGACCGGGTTGCCGTCGCGGCGGGCGTCGGAGAGGCGCTGGAGCACCAGCAGGCCGACGCCCTCGCCCCAGCCGGTGCCGTCGGCGGCCCCGGCGAACGGCTTGCACCGGCCGTCCGCGGCGAGGCCGCGCTGGCGGGAGAAGCCGACGAAGATGCCGGGGGTGGCCATCACGGTGGCGCCGCCGGCCAGGGCGAGGTCGCACTCGCCCGTCTGGAGGGCCTGCGCGGCCAGGTGCATCGCGACGAGCGACGACGAGCAGGCGGTGTCGACGGTGACGGCCGGGCCGTGCAGCCCGAAGGTGTACGCCAGCCGGCCGGAGATGACGCTGGCGGAGGTGCCGGTGGCGAGGTAGTTCTCGTCGACGTCCCCGGTGGCCATCAGCAGCGAGCCGTAGTCCTGGCCGTTGGTGCCGACGTACACGCCGGTGCGGCTGCCGCGCAGGGCGGTCGGGTCGATGCGGGCCCGCTCGAACGCCTCCCAGGTGGCCTCCAGCAGCAGCCGCTGCTGCGGGTCCATGGCGAGGGCCTCGCGGGGGCTGATGCCGAAGAAGGCCGGATCGAACTCGCCGGCCCCGGCGACGAAGCCGCCCTCGCGGACGTAGCTGGTGCCGAGGTGTTCGGGGTCGGGGTGGTACAGCTCGGCGAGGTTCCAGCCGCGCTCGCCGGGCATCAGGCTCATCGCGTCGGTGCCGGTGGCCACCAGGTCCCACAGCTGCTCGGGCGAGGTGACGCCGCCGGGGAAGCGGCAGCTCATCGCGACGATGGCGATGGGCTCGCGGTCGCGGCCCGTGCCGTCGGCGACCACCTCGCCGGTGGTGTGCCCGGCGGTGAGGCCGTGCAGGTGCGCGGCGAGTTCGGCGACCGTGGGGTGGTCGAAGACCAGCGTGGCGGGCAGGGTCATGCCGGTCTCGGCGGTCAGCCGGTTGCGCAGCTCGACGGCGGTGAGCGAGTCGAAGCCGAGGTCGCGGAAGGTGCGGTCGGGCAGCGGCTGCCCGGCCGGGTAGCCGAGCACGACGGCGGCCTGGGTGCGCACAAGGTCGGCGAGCTGCGGCAGGGACCGGCCGACCACCACGGCGCGGGCGGGGCCGGTGGGCACGGCGGGCACGCCGGGCAGGGCGGCGATCAGTGGCGTCGGCCGGCCCCAGGAGGCGGCGAGGCGTCCCCAGTCGACGTCGGCGACGGTGACGGCCGGCTCGGCGGTGTTGACCAGCCGGCCGAGGGCGGTGACGGCCTCGGCGACGGGGAGCGCGTTGACCCCGCCCCGGGCGAGCCGGGCGGTCAGCGCGGCGGCCATGCCGTCCTCGGCCCAGGCGCCCCAGGCGATGGCGGTGCCCGGCAGTCCCTGGTCGCGTCGCCAGGCCGCGAACGAGTCGAGGTACGCGTTGGCGGCCGCGTAGTTGCCCTGTCCGGCGCTGCCGATGACCCCGGCGAGGGAGGAGAAGAGCACGAACGCGTCGAGGTTCCGGTCGGCGGTGGCCTCGTGCAGCACCCGGGCGGCGCGGACCTTGCCGTCGAGGACGGTCTGCATCCGGGTCAGGTCGAGCCCGTCGAGGACGCCGTCGTCGACCACCCCGGCGGTGTGCACGACGGCGGTCAGGTCCGACAGCCCCGCCACCAGCGCGTCGACCGCCGCCCGGTCGGTGACGTCGCACGCCACCACCCGGACCGCACCCAACTCGTCGACCAGCTCGGCCGCGCCCGGCGCCGCCGGGCCCCGCCGCGAGGCGAGCACCACCTCGGCCGCCCCGTTGGCCAACAGCCAGCGGGCCACGTGCCGACCCAACGCACCCGTACCGCCGGTCACCAGCACCGTCCCGGCGGGCCGCCAACCCGCACCCGCGGGCGGCGCGGCCGGCACCAGCCGCCGGCCGAGGACGCCCTGCGGGCGGATCGCCACCTGGTCGTGGCCGGCGTCGGCGAGGACGGCGAGCAGCGCGTCGGCGGCGGTGCGGTCGGCGCGGGCCGGCAGGTCGACCAGGCCGCCCCAGCGGTCGGGCTGTTCGAGGGCGACGACCCGGCCCAGGCCCCAGGCCAGGGCGGGCCACGGGTCGGCGAGGGTCTCGCCGCCGCCGACGCGGACGGCGCCTCGGGTGAGGCACCAGAGCCGGCCGGGCAGTCCGGCGTCGGCGAGCGCCTGGGTGAGGGTGAGCAGCAGCGCGGCGCCGGCGGAGACGGCCGGGGCGTCCGGCAGTGGCCGATCGTGCGCGGGCAGCACGCAGAGCACCCCGGTCCAGCCCTGGTCGCCGTGGTGGCGCAGCAGCCCGGTCAGCTCGGCGCGGGCGACGCCCGGGGCGACGGTGAGGGCGTCGACGTGGGCACCGGCGCCGGTCAGCGTCCCGGCCACCCCGGCGTCGTCGGCGTCGGCGGTGACGACCAGCCAGCGGCCGGTCAGCGCCGGCGCGGCGGCGGGGCGGACCGGCTCCCAGTCGACCCGGTACGACCAGCCGTCCACCACGGCGTCGCGTTGCCGGGCCCGCCGCCACGACGACAGCACCGGTACGGCCGGGGCGAGGGCCTCGACCGCCGCGGGGTCGTCCTGCACGGCCAGGTGGGCGGCGACCCCGGTCAGGTCGCCGCGCTCCACCGCCGCCCAGAAGTCCCCCTCGGCGGTGTCGGTCGGCGCGGCCACTCCGGCGGTGCCGCCGACCTCCGGCCAGTAGCGCTGGTGCTGGAAGGCGTACGTCGGCAGGTCCACCCGGCGGGCGCCGGTGTCGGCGAACCACGGCCGCCAGTCCACGGCCACCCCGCGCACGTGCAGCTCGGCCAGCCCGGCCAGCAGCCCCTGCGCCTCGGGCCGGTCCCCGCGCTGCGCCGGCACGGCGAGCACGCCGTCCCCGCCCGGCAGGGCGTCGCCGACCATCGCGGTCAGCACGCTGCGCGGCCCGATCTCCAGGAACGTGTCCGCCCCGGCGGCGCGCAGCGCGGCGACCCCGTCGGCGAAGCGGACGGCCTCGCGGACGTGCCGCACCCAGTAGTCGGCGGTGCGGATCTCGTCGGCGTCGGCGAGCGCCCCGGTCACGTTCGACACCACCGGCAGCGACGGCGCGGCGAACTCCAGCCTGTCGAGGACCGCGCGGAACCTCGCGAGCATCGGCTCCATCAGCGGGCTGTGGAACGCGTGGCTGACCGTGAGCCGGCGCGTGCGTACGCCCCGCTCCCGCCAGCCGCGCTCCACCTCGTCCAGGGCGTCGACGGCGCCGGAGACCACGACCGACGACGGCCCGTTGACCGCGGCGATCCCCACGTCGGCCAGACCGTCCAGGGTGGCCAGCACCTCGGCCTCGGTCGCCGCGACGGCCAGCATCCCGCCGCCCGAGGGCAGCGCCTGCATCAGCCGGCCCCGCGCCGCCACCAGCGCGCAGGCGTGCTCCAGCGACAGCACCCCGGCCACGTACGCGGCGGTGACCTCGCCGATCGAGTGGCCGGCGACCAGGTCGGGGGCGATGCCGAACGACTCGACGAGGCGGAACAGCGCCACCTCGACGGCGAACAGGCCGGCCTGCGTGAACACCGTCCGGTCCAGCAGCTCGGCTTCGGCCGAGCCCTCGGCGGCGAAGAGCACCTCGCGCAGGGGGCGCGGCAGGGCCCGGTCCAGGTACCCGCACACCTCGTCGAGGGCGGCGGCGAAGACGGGGAACTCGGCGTACAGCTCCCGGCCCATGCCGGCACGCTGCGCGCCCTGGCCGGAGAAGAGCACCGCGAACTGGCCGCGCGGCGACCCGGCGCCGGCGACGACGGTGCCGGCCGGTTCCCCGGCGGCGAGGGCGCGCAGCCCGGCGAGCAGGTCGTCGCGGTCGGTCGCCGCGACCACGGTGCGCCGGTCCAGGGTGGAGCGGGAGGTGACCGACGAGAAGGCCACGTCGAGCGGGCGCAGGGTGTCGTCGGCGGCGAACCGGGCGGCCCAGCGGCCGGCCTGGGCGGCGAGCGCGGCGTCGGAGCGGGCGGAGAGCAGCACGGGCGCCACCGTGCGCTTCGTCGGCGCGGTCGGCTCCGCCTCGGCCTCGGCGTCGGCCGGGGCCTGCTCGATGATGGTGTGCGCGTTGGTGCCGGACACCCCGAACGACGACACGGCGGCCCGGCGCGGCCGGTCCACGGCGGGCCAGGGCGTCGCGGCGGTGGCGAGGGTGACCGCCCCGGCGGTCCAGTCGATGTGCGGGGACGGCTCGTCGACGTGCAGGGTGGGCGGCACGACGCCGTGCCGCATCGCCATCACCATCTTGATGACGCCGGCCACGCCGGCGGCGGCCTGGGTGTGGCCGATGTTCGACTTCACCGACCCGAGCAGCACGGGCGCGGCGTCGTCGCGGTCCTGCCCGTACGTGGCCAGCAGCGCCTGCGCCTCGATCGGGTCGCCGAGCCGGGTGCCCGTGCCGTGGGCCTCCACCACGTCGACCTGCTCGGGCGTGAGCCGGGCGTTGCCCAGGGCCTGGCGGATGACGCGCACCTGCGACGGGCCGTGCGGGGCGCTGAGCCCGTTGGACGCGCCGTCCTGGTTGACGGCGCTGCCGCGCACCACGGCGAGCACCGGGTACCCGTGCCGCTGCGCGTCGGAGAGCCGGGTGAGCAGCAGCATGCCGATGCCCTCGGACCAGGAGGTGCCGTCCGCGCCGGCGGCGAACGCCTTGCACCGGCCGTCGGCGGCGAGGCCGCGCTGCCGGCTGAAACCGACGAAGACCGCCGGGGTGGGCATCACCGTCACGCCGCCCGCGAGCGCCAGCTCGCAGTCGCCGTTGCGCAGGGCCTGGGCGGCCAGGTGGATGGCGACCAGCGAGGACGAGCAGGCGGTGTCGACGGTGACCGCCGGCCCTTCCAACCCGAGGGTGTACGCGACGCGGCCGGAGATGACGCTTGTGGCGTTGCCGGTGAGCAGGTGCCCCTCGCCGTTCTCGGCCTGCGCCATCATGCCGTCGTAGCCGTGCGAGGACGCCCCGACGAAGACGCCGGTGCGGCTGCCCCGTACGGCCGGCAGCGGCAGCCCGGCCCGCTCGAACGCCTCCCAGGAGGTCTCCAGCAGCAGCCGCTGCTGCGGGTCCATGGCGACGGCCTCGCGCGGCGAGATGCCGAACAGGTCGGCGTCGAAGTCGGCGGCGGAGTAGACGAAGCCGCCCTCGCGCACGTAGCTGGTGCCCGGGTGGTCGGGGTCGGGGTGGAAGAGGTTCTCCAGGTCCCAGCCCCGGTCGGCGGGGAACGGCCCGATCCCGTCGCCGCCGTCGCGCACGAGCTGCCACAGCGCCTCGGGGCTGTCGACCCCGCCGGGGTAGCGGCAGCTCATCGCCACGATGGCGATGGGCTCGGAGTCCCGGGTCTCCAGCTCGCGCAGCCGACGCCGGGTACGCCGCAGCTCCGAGGTCGTACGCTTCAGGTACTCGACGTACTTCTCGTCCTCGTTGCTCACCGTGGACCTACCTCACTCGGCATGCCGATGTCGTTGCGGCTGGTGGTCACGACGTCTCCAGCTCGCGGTCGATCAGGTCGAAGATGTTCTCGGCGGTGGCCGACTCCAGGTCGTCGTCGTCGCCGTCCGCGTCCGCCTGCCGCTCGGTCAGCCGGTCCAGCAGGCCGTGCAGCCGGTCGGTGATGCGGCGGAACTCGTCGTCGGTCGGGTCGAGCCCGACGAGCGCCGCCTCCAGCCGGTCGAGTTCCCGGCCCGCCGTCGACGGCTCGCCCGCCGGGGCCGCCGGGGCGAACTGCCCGGCCAGGTGGGCGGCGAGCGCCTCGGGCGTCGGGTTGTCGAAGACCAGCGTCGCCGGCAGCCGCAGCCCGGTGGCCGCGCCGAGCCGGTTGCGCAGCTCGACGGCGGTGAGCGAGTCGAAGCCGAGTTCCCGGAACGCGCGGGTCGGCTCGATGCCGCCCGGGTCGCCGTGGCCGAGGACGACCGCCACGTGCGACAGCACCAGGTCGCGCAGGGCGCGTACCCGCTTGTCGTCGGGCAGGGCGCGCAGCGTCTCGGCGTACGCCTGCCCGTCGGCGGCCTCGCCGGCCGCGGCCCGGCGGCCGGCGGCGCGGACCAGGTTGGTCAGCAGCGGGTGGACGGGCGCCCCGGGCGCCGCCACCCCCGTCATGATCTTGGCGGGCATCAGCGTCGCCCGCTCGGAGCGCCAGGCCGCGTCGAACAGGGCGAGGCCCTCGTCGTTGGACAGTGCGGCCATGCCACCCCGGTCGAGCCGGCGGATGTCGGCCGAGTCGAGGTGCCCCGTCATGCCGCTGGCCTGGGCCCAGCGGCCCCAGGCCAGCGCGACCGCCGGCAGGCCGAGGGCCCGCCGGTGCTCGGCGAGGGCGTCGAGGAACGCGTTGCCGGCGGCGTAGTTGCCCTGGCCGGGGCCGCCGAAGACGCCGGCGGCGGCGGAGAAGAGCACGAACGCGCTCAGCTCGTGGCCGAGGGTCGCCCGGTGCAGGTTCCAGGCCACGTCGACCTTGGGCCGCAGCACCGCGTCGAGACGGTCCGGGGTGAGCGACTCGACGGTGGCGTCGTCGAGGACCCCGGCGGCGTGCACGACGGCGCGCAGCGGGTGCCGTCGGTCCACCATGGACAACACGTCCGCCACGGCGTCCGGGTCGGCCAGGTCGGCGGCGACGATCGACACATCCGCGCCGAGCGCCTTGAGGTCGGCGAGCAGCTCGTCGGCGCCCTCGGCGTCCGGGCCGCGCCGGCTGACCAGGAGCAGCTGCCGGGCGTGGTGCGCGGTGACCAGGTGGCGGCAGAGCAGCGCGCCGAGGGTGCCGGTCGCCCCGGAGACCAGGACCGTGCCGTCGAGCCGGGGCATCTGCGGGACGCTCAGGGCGAGCTTGCCGACGTGCCGGGCCTGGCTGAGGAAGCGGAACGCCTCGGGGGCGCGCCGGACGTCCCAGGTACGCCGGGGCAGCGGCCGCAGCGCCCCGGCGGCGAAGAGCGCCATCAGCTCGCCCAGCATCGCGCCGATCTTCTCCGGGCCGGCCTCGATGAGGTCGAAGACCTGGTAGCTGACGCCGGGATGCGCGGCGGCGACCTGCTCCGGGTCACGCTTGTCGGTCTTGCCCATCTCGACGAACCGGCCGCCGTCGGCGAGCAGCCGCAGCGACGCGTCGACGTACTCGCCGCTGAGCGCGTTGAGCACCACGTCGACGCCCCGCCCGCCGGTGCGGTGGGTGAACTCCCCGGCGAAGTCGAGGCTGCGGGATGAGGCGAGGTGCGCGTCGTCGAAGCCGGTGGCGCGCAGCGCCGGCCACTTGCCGGGGCTGGCCGTGCCGTAGACCTCCGCGCCGAGGTGGCGGGCGATCTGCACGGCGGCCATGCCGACGCCGCCGGCCGCCGCGTGGACGAGCACGGACTCCCCGGCACGCAGCCGGGCCAGCTCGACCAGGCCGTACCAGGCGGTCAGGAAGACCACGGGCACGGCGGCGGCGTCGGTGTACGACCAGCCGTCGGGGATGTGGGTGAGCAGCCGGCGGTCGGTGACCGCGGCCGAGGAGAACGAGCCGGAGAAGATGCCCATCACCCGGTCGCCGGGGGCGAGGTCGGTGACCCCCGGTCCGACGCCGAGCACCACGCCGGCGCCCTCGTTGCCCAGCACCTCCTGGTCGGGGACCATGCCGAGGGCCAGCACGACGTCGCGGAAGTTCAGCCCGGAGGCGCGCATCCCGACCAGGACGTGGCCCGCCGGCAGTTCCCCGGTCGCTCCGGGGACGGGCAGCAGGGCCAGGTTCTCCAGCGTGCCCTTCTCGGTGACGTCGAGGCGCCACGGCACCTCGTCGGCGGGCAGCGGCAGCACCCCGGCGTCGCGCGCCCGGGCCAGCCGGGGCACCAGCGGCGCGCCGTCGCGGACCGCGAGCTGCGGCTCGCCGGAGGCGACGGCCGCCGGGACCGCCGCCAGGGAGGCGGCGGCGTCGTCGGTGTCGAGCAGCGTGAACCGGCCGGGGTGTTCGGACTGCGCGGAGCGCACCAGGCCCCACAGGCTCGCCCGGGCCAGGTCGCGGGGGGCCTCGCCCGGGGCGGCGCCGACCGCCCCCCGGGTGTGCAGGACCAGCCGGGCCCCCTCCAGCCGAGGCTCGCCCAACCACTGCTGCACCAGCGCGAGCGCGTCGCGGGCCGCGTCGTGCGCGGCCTCGCCGGCCCGCTCCGGGTCCGGCTCCGCGCCGAAGCGCAGGTCGAGCACCACGTCGGGTACGTCCCCGGCCTCGGCGACCAGTGCGGCCAGGTCGGCGTGGGCCCGCACCCGGTGCCCGGCCGCGGTGAGCGCTCCGGCGAGGTCGAGGGTGTCGTCGCCGAGCAGCGCCCAGCGGACCGGCTCCCCCGCCGGCGCGTCGGTGCGCGGCAGCGGCGTCCAGTCCAGGTGGAACACCGACGTGCGGCGCAGGGCGGCGGCCTCGTCGGCCCGGCCCGCGGCGACCGGACGGAAGGTCAGCGACTCGACGGTGGCGACCGGCTGGCCGGCGGTGTCGGCGAGCGTGACCGCGACCGTGTCCGGGCCGAGCGACCGCAGCCGCGCCCGCAGCCGGGTGGCGCCGTGGGCGTGCAAGGCGACCGCGCGGAAGGCGAACGGCATCCAGCCCGTCCCGGAGGCGTCCGCCGGGTCGCCGAGCAGGGCGGTGATCCCGCTGGCCTGGAGGGCCGCGTCGAACAGGGCCGGGTGCAGCCCGTACCGGGACGCGTCGGCGGTCGCCTCCTCGGGGAGGGCCACCTCGGCGTAGACCTCGTCGTCGCCGCGCCACACCCGGCGCAGGCCGCGGAAGGCCGGGCCGTAGCCGAGGCCGCCGTCGGTCATCTCGGCGTACCAGGCGTCCAGGTCGGCGTCGACCTCGACGGCGTCGGCCGGCGGCCACTGCCCCGGTACGACCGTCGGGGCGGGCAGGTGCGGCAGCAGCAGGCCCTCGGCGTGCCGGATCCACTCGGCGTCGGCGTCCTCCTCGGGGCGGGAGTGCACGGTGACGCTCCGCTCGCCGGTGTCGCCGGGCGGGCCCACCCGCACCTGCACCTGCACCGCGCCGGCCGGCGGGAGCACCAGCGGGTTGATCAGCGTCAGGTCGCCCACCTGTCCGGCGTCGACCTCGTCGCCGGCCCGGACCACCATGTCGACCACGCCGGTGCCGGGGACGATCACCGTCCCGCCGACGGCGTGGTCGGCCAGCCACGGGTGGGTACGCACCGACAGCCGCCCGGTCAGCACCACCGTCTGGTCGTCGGCGACGGGCACGGCCGCGCTGAGCAGCGGGTGGTCGGTGTCCTGGAGGCCGGCGGAGCCGACGTCGCGCACCCGGTGCGCGGGGGCCTCCAGCCAGAAGCGTCCCCGCTCGAACGCGTACGTGGGCAGCGCGACGGTGCCGGTCCGGGCGAGGACGGCCGTCAGGTCGACGGGCAGGCCGATGGCGTGGGCGGTGGCGAGGTTCGTCAGCAGCCGCGTCGCGTCGTCGTCGCCGCGTCGCAGGCTGCCCAAAGTGTGCCCGGTGGCGCCGGCGTCGTCGAGGATCGCCGTGACCGGCATCGTCAGCACCGGATGCGGGGAGATCTCCACGAACGTGGTGTGCCCGGCGGCGACCGCCACGCGGACGGCGGCGTCGAAGCGCACCGTCTGCCGCAGATTGTCGTACCAGTAGTCCGCCGTCATCGACGCCGGGTCGACCCAGTCCCCGGTCAACGTCGACACCAGCCGGGTGTGCCCCTGGCGGGGGGTGACGTCGGCCAGGTCGGCGCGGAGTTGTTCCGCGACCTCCTGCACCGCCGCCGAGTGCGACGCGTAGTCCACCGGGATCAACCGCGCCCGCACCCCGTCGGCCAGGCAGGACTCCACGAGGTCCGCGACCGGCTGCGGCGGACCCGACACCACCACGGTGGACGGGCCGTTGACGGCCGCGACACCCACGCCCGGGAACGCGCCCAGCCGCGCGGCCACGGCACCGGCGGACAAGTCGATCGACGCCATCGTGCCGGTGCCCCGCAGCACCGTCAAAGCGCGGGAGCGCAACGCCACGGCCTTCGCCGCGTCCTCCAAGCTGAGGATCCCGGCCACGCACGCCGCACCGATCTCGCCCTGCGAGTGACCGATCACCGCAGCCGGGGACACCCCCGCGTGCTGCCACACCGCCGCCAGGGCCATGCCCACGGCCCACAGCACCGGCTGCACGACCTCGACCCGCGCCAACCACGACTCGTCGTCGCCGGTGAGCACCGCGACCAGGTCCACGTCCAGGTACGGGGCGAGGGCCCGCTGGCACTCCGCCAGGCGCGCGTCGAACACCGGCGCACGACCCACCAGGCCCGCCGCCATCCGCGCCGACTGCGCACCCTGACCCGGGAACACGAACACCGCACCCGCACCGTGCGACAAGGCCGCGCCGGCGACCACGTTGCCGGCCGGCGACCCCGACGCCAGAGCGTCGAGCCCCGCCAGCAAATCCTCGACAGTCGACCCGACCACGGCGGCGCGCTGGTCGAACACCGACCGGGTCGTCGCCAAGGACCAGCCCACCGCCGCCGGATCGATCTCGCCGCGCCCACGCACGAACTCCGCCAGGCGGGCCGCCTGACCGGACAGGGCGCCCTTCGACCGCGCCGACACCGGCCACACCACGACGTCCGACGCCACCAGGCCCGGGCCGGGCTCGGCCGGAGCGGCGACCTCGAACGGCTCGTCGGCCTGCTCGATGATGACGTGGGCGTTCGTGCCGGACATGCCGAACGACGACACCGCCGCCCGACGGGGCCGGTCCACCGCCGGCCACGGCCGCGACTCCGTCGCCAACTCCACCGCGCCGGAGGTCCAGTCGATGTGCGGGGACGGCTCGTCCACGTGCAGCGTCGCCGGCACCATGCCGTGCCGCATCGCCAGCACCATCTTGATCACACCCGCCACCCCCGAGGCGGCCTGCGTGTGCCCGATGTTGGACTTGATCGAGCCGAGCAGCAGCGGCGCGTGCCCGTCGCGGCCCTGCCCGTAGGTGGCGAGCAGCGCCTGCGCCTCGATCGGGTCGCCGAGCGTCGTGCCCGTGCCGTGCGCCTCGACCACGTCCACGTCCGCCGTGGCCAGTCGGGCACCCGTGAGGGCGTGCCGGATCACCCGCTGCTGGGAGGGGCCGTTCGGGGCCGTCAGCCCGTTGGACGCGCCGTCCTGGTTGACCGCGCTGCCCCGCACGACCGCCAGTACCTCGTGGCCGTTGCGCCGGGCGTCCGACAGCCGCTCCACGAGCAGCACGCCGACGCCCTCGCCCCAGCCGGTGCCGTCGGCGGCCGCCGCGAACGCCTTGCACCGGCCGTCGGCGGCCAGGCCGCGCTGCCGGGAGAACTCGAAGAAGGTGCCGGGGGTGGCCATGACCGTGACGCCGCCGGCGAGGGCGAGGTCGCACTCGCCGCGCCGCAGCGACTGCACCGCCAGGTGCAACGCCACCAACGACGACGAACACGCCGTGTCCACCGACACCGCCGGCCCCTCCAACCCCAACGCGTACGCCACCCGACCCGACACCACACTGGCGGCGTTGCCCGTGGCCCCGAACCCTTCGGCCTGCTCCCCCGCAGCCATGAGCAGGGCCCCATAGTCCTGACCATTCGTGCCCACGAACACCCCTGTTCGCGAACCCCGAAGAACCCCAGGCTCAACCCCTGCCCGCTCGACCGCCTCCCACGAGACCTCCAGCAGCAACCGCTGCTGCGGGTCCATCGCCGCCGCCTCGCGGGGCGAGATACCGAAGAAACCCGGGTCGAACTCCGCCGCCCCGTGCAGGAAGCCGCCCTTGTCGGCGTAGGTGGTGCCGGGGTTGGCCGGGTCGGGATCGTAGAGCCGGTCGAGGTCCCAGCCCCGGTCGGTCGGGAAGTCGCCGATGGCGTCGACGCCGTCGGCGACGAGGCGCCACAGCCGCTCGGGGTCGTCGACGCCGCCGGGGTAGCGGCAGGCCATGGCGACGATGGCCACCGGCTCGTCGTCGTCGACGGCGGCCGGGGCGGCGACGTGGGCCGACCCGGCGTCGGCGTCGGCGCCGAAGAGGCCGGTGAACAGGAGCCGGGCCAGTACGACCGGGGTGGGGTGGTCGAAGACCAGGGTGGTGGGCAGCGCCTGCCCGGTGGCGGCGACGAGCCGGTTGCGCAGCTCCACCGCGGTCAGCGAGTCGAAGCCGAGGTCACGGAACGCGGTGGTCGCGGGAATGGCCGCGGCCCCGCCGTCGTGGCCGAGCACGTCGGCGGCGAGTTCCCGGACCAGGTCGGCGACGGCCTCCTCACGCCGCGCCGGGGCCAGGCCGGCGAGGCGCCGGCGCAGGGTCGCCGCGGGGCCCTCGTCGCCGTCGTCGACCGCGACGCCGCCGTCGAGGGCGGCCCGCGCCTCCGGTACGCCCTCCAGCAGCGGCCGACGACGGGCGGAGGCGTACGCGGGGGCGAACCGGGACCAGTCCACGTCGGCCACCGTCACGGTGACGTCATCGTGGTCGAGGGCCTGCTGCAACGCGCCCATGGCCACGGTCGGGTCCATGGCGGGCAGGCCCCGGCGGCGCAGGTCGCGCTCGGCGTCCGCCGCGTGCATGCCGCCGTCGGACCAGGGTCCCCAGGCGATGGCGGTGCCGGCCCGGCCCTCGGCCCGCCGCCGCTGCACCAGCGCGTCCAGGTAGGCGTTGCCGGCCGCGTACCCGGCCTGCCCGCCGCTGCCCCAGGTGGCGGCGATGGACGAGTAGACGACGAAGGCGTCCAGTTCCCGGTCGGCGAGCAGGTCGGCGAGGTGGGCGGCGCCGGCGGTCTTGCCGACGGTCACCTCGGCCAGCTCGGCGGGGGTGACCTCCGCCAGCGGGGTGGCCTGCGCGATGCCGGCGGTGTGCAGGACGGTACGCACCGGCGGGCCGTCGGCCTCGATCCGGTCGAGCAGCCCGGCGAGGGCGGACCGGTCGGCGATGTCGCAGGCGGCGACGGTGACCCGGGCCCCGAGGCCGGTCAGCTCGGCCTCCAGCTCGGCGGCGCCGGGGGCGTCGGGTCCACGCCGGCTGACCAGCACGACGTGTTCGGCTCCGGCGGCGGCGAGCCAGCGGGCGGCGCGGGCACCGAGTCCGCCGGTGCCGCCGGTGATCAGGGCGGTGCCGGTGGGCGTGAACCGGCGCGCCGGCGGGCGGTCGCCGAGGGCGGCGCGGACGAGGCGGCGGGCGAAGACGCCGGGGCCGCGTACCGCGAGCTGGTCCTCGCCGGTCGATCCGGTGAGGATCGCGGCGAGCCGGGTGGCGGCCCGGTCGTCGGGCTCCGGCGGCAGGTCGACCAGGCCGCCCCAGCGGTGCGGCGCCTCGACGCCGACCACCCGGCCGAGGCCCCAGATCGCGGCCTGCGCCGGATCGGTGAGCCGGTCGTACGAGGCGGCGGCGACCGCGCCCCGGGTGACCAGCCACAGCGGCGCGTCCAGGCCGGCGTCGCCGAGCGCCTGCACGAGCGCGAGGGTGGCGGCCAGGCCGGGCAGGACGGCGTCGTCGGCGGGCGGCTGCGCGGCGAGCAGGGAGACGACGCCGGCGGGGTCGGTGCCGGCGAGGGACGCCGCGAGGCCGGCCCGGTCGGCGTCCGGCTCGACGGTCAGCGGCAGCACGTCGGCACCGGCGCCGGTCAGCGCGGCCCGGACGGCCCGCGCCGCCGGGTCGTCGGCGCCGCCGGCGGGCAGGGCCAGCAGCCAGGTGCCGGCCAGCCGGGCGGGGGCGGGTTCGGCGGTGACCTGCCAGTCGGCCCGGTAGCGCCAGCCGTCGATGACCGAGTGTTCCTGCCGCTGCCGCCGCCAGTCGGCGAGGACGGGCAGCAGGGTACGCAGCGACTCGGCGGCGGCGGGGTCGGTGACGGAGAGGGTGTCGCGCAGCGCGTCGAGGTCGGCGCGTTCGACGGCCGCCCAGAACCGCCGGTCGAGCGCGCCGGCACCGCCGGCGGTGGTCTCGTCGGCGGGCGCCTCGGCCGGCACCCAGTAGTGCTGCCGCTCGAACGGGTAGGTGGGCAGGCCGACGAGCCGCCCGGGCCGGTCGGCGAGGAGGTCCGCCCAGCGCACCGGGGTGCCGGCGACGTGGAGCTGGGCGAGGGCGGCGAGCAGGGCGCGGCGGTCCGGGCGGTCCCGGCGCAGCACCGGCACCACCACGGCGGGGGCGGCGTCACCGGCCTCGGCCCCGGCGAGGGTCTGCTCGATGCTGGCGGTGAGGACGGCGTCGGGGCCGACCTCCACGAAGGTGCCGACGCCGTGGGCGCGCAGGGTGCGTACGCCGTCGGCGAAGCGGACCGCCTCCCGGACGTGGCGCACCCAGTAGCCGGGGTCGGTGAGCTGCGCCGGGTCGGCCAGCTCGCCGGTCAGGTTGGACACCACCGGCAGGGTGGGGGCGCGCAGGTCGAGGCCGGCGGCGACGGCGGCGAACTCGGCGAGCATCGGCTCCATCAGCGGGCTGTGGAAGGCGTGGCTGACCCGCAGCCGCCGCACCTTCACCCCCCGGCCGGTCCAGAGGTCGGCCAGCTCGTCGATGGCCGCGCCGTCGCCGGAGACGACGACGGCGGCGGGGCCGTTGACGGCGGCGACGGCGACGCGGTCGGTCAGCGCGGCGATCGACTCGGCGACGCGGGCCTCGTCGGCGGCGACGGCGAGCATCGCGCCGCCGGCGGGCAGCGCCTGCATGAGCCGGCCCCGGGCGGCGACGAGGGCGCAGGCGTCGTCGAGGCTGAGCACGCCGGCGACGTGGGCGGCGGTCAGCTCGCCGACGGAGTGCCCGGCGACCATGTCGGGGGCCAGTCCCCAGGAGCCGAGCAGCCGGTGCAGCGCCACCTCGACGGCGAACAGGGCGGCCTGGGTGAAGACGGTCTGGTCGAGCAGCGCGGCCTCGTCGGTGCCGGGCTCGGCGTGCAGCAGCGGCTTCAGCGGGCGGGGCAGCCGGTGGTCGAGGTGGGCGCAGACCTCGTCGAGGGCCTCGGCGAAGACCGGGTACGTCTCGTACAGTTCCCGGCCGGCGCCGGCGCGCTGGGCGCCCTGGCCGGAGAAGAGGAACGCGACCCCGCCGCGTTCGGCGGCGGCGCCGGTGACCAGGCCGGGGGCGGGCCGGTCCTCGGCGAGGGCGTGCAGGGCGGCGAGCAGCCCTTCGGAGTCGTCGGCGAGGACGACAGCCCGGTGTTCCAGGGGCGAGCGGGAGACCACCGAGGTCCAGGCGACGTCGGCCGGGCGCAGGTCCGCGTCGTCGGCGACGTAGGCCGACCAGCGCTCGGCCTGGCGGCGCAGCGCGGTGCGGGTGCGGCCGGTGAGCAGCACCGGCGCGGGCGCGGGCGCCTCCGGCCGGTCGGCCTCGGCGCGGGCCGGCTCGGGCTGTTCGAGGATGAGGTGGGTGTTGGTGCCGCTCATGCCGAAGGAGGACACGGCGGCGCGGCGCGGCCGGTCCACGGCCGGCCACGGCGTGGCCTCGGTGACCAGGGTGACCGCGCCGGCGGACCAGTCCACGTGCGGGGTGGGCTCGTCGACGTGCAGGGTGGCCGGCACGATCCCGTGCCGCATCGCCTCCACCATCTTGATCACCCCGGCGATGCCGGCGGCGGCCTGGGTGTGGCCGATGTTGGACTTGATGGAGCCGAGCAGCAGCGGCGCGGCGTCGCCGCGTTCCCGGCCGTACGTGGCGAGCAGGGCCTGGGCCTCGATCGGGTCGCCGAGGGTGGTGCCGGTGCCGTGCGCCTCGACGACGTCGACCAGGTCGGGGGTGAGCCTCGCGCCGGCCAGGGCCTGCCGGATGACCCGCTGCTGGGACGGGCCGTTGGGGGCGGTGAGCCCGTTGGACGCGCCGTCCTGGTTCACCGCGGAGCTGCGGATGATCCCGACCACGGGGTGGCCGTTGCGGCGGGCGTCGCTGAGCCGTTCCAGCAGCAGCATGCCGACGCCCTCGGACCAGCCGGTGCCGTCGGCGGACGCGGCGAACGACTTGCACCGGCCGTCGGCGGCGAGCCCACGCTGCCGGGAGAACTCGACGAACGGGCCGGGGGTGGCCAGCACGGTCGCCCCGCCGGCCAGGGCGAGGCCGCACTCGCGCTGGCGCAGCGCCTGGCAGGCGAGGTGGATGGCGACCGACGCCGACGAGCAGGCGGTGTCCACGGTGACCGTGGGGCCCTCCAGCCCGAACGTGTACGCCAGCCGGCCGGAGACCACGCTGGCGGCGGTGCCGGTCAGCACGTACCCCTCGACGCCGGGCGCCCGGTGCAGCACGGCTGCGTAGTCCTGGCCGGAGGTGCCGACGAAGACGCCGGAGCGGCTGCCGCGCAGCGACAGCGGGGCGATGCCGGCCCGCTCGAACAGCTCCCAGGTGACCTCCAGCAGCAGCCGCTGCTGCGGGTCCATGGCGACCGCCTCGCGCGGCGAGATGCCGAACAGCGCGGCGTCGAACTGCCCCGCGTCGTGCAGGAACCCACCGGAGGTGGTGTACGAGGTGCCGGCGTTGTCCGGGTCGGCGTGGTAGAGCCGCTCCAGGTCCCAGCCCCGGTCGGTGGGGAAGTCGCCGATGGCGTCCCCACCGGACGAGACGAACTCCCACAGCTGTTCGGGCGAGGTGATGCCGCCCGGGTAGCGGCAGCTCATCGCCACGATCGCCACCGGCTCGGACTCCTCGGCGGTGACCTCGCGCAGCCGTTGGCGGGTCTGCTGAAGTTCGGCGACGACCCGCGTCAGGTACTCGCGCAGCCGCTCTTCGTCCGCCATGACATCTCGCTTTCTCGTGACACCACAGGTCCCCGGGCGGCTCAGGAGAGCCCGAGGTCCTGGTCGATGAGGTCGAACAGCTCCTGGTTGCTGGCCACCCGCAGCCGGTCCGCCACCTCGGCGGTCTCCTCCCGGCGTTCCTCGACCGTGCCGAGCCGTTCGAGCAGGCTGTGCAGCCGCATCGTGATCCGCACCCGGCCGATGTCGTCCGGGTCGCGCAGCGCGAGGGCGCTCTCCAACTGGTCCAGCTCCGCCAGCGTCGGCAGCGCCTCCACCGACGCCTCGCTGAGCAGTTCGGCCCGCAGGTGCTCGGCCAACGCCTGCGGGGTCGGGTAGTCGAACACCACCGAGCTGGGCAGGCTCAGCCCGGTCGACCGGGCCAGCCGGCCCCGCAGCTCCACGGCCGTGAGCGAGTCGAAGCCGAGGTCCCGGAAGGGCCGGCCGGCCTCCACCGCGTACGGGCTGTCGTGGCCGATGACCTCGCCCGCGGCGGTGCGGATGAGGTCCACCAGCAGCCGCGCCTGTTCGGCCTGCGACAGCTCGCCGAGCCGTTTGCGCAGCTCGCCGGCGACCTGGTCGCCGTCCTCGGCGTCGGCCCGCGCGGCCGCGGCCTGGGCGGCCACCTCGGCGATCTCGCTGATCAGCGGCCGGGGCCGGGCGGAGGCGAACACCGGCGCGAAGCGGTCCCAGTCGATGTCGGCGACGGTGAGGGCGGTGTCGTCGCCGTCGAGGCCGGCGCGCAGGGCGGCCATGGCCGGTTCCCGGTCCAGCAGGGACACCCCGCGCCGGCTCATGGCCGCCGCGTGCGCGTCGGTCACCATGCCGCCGCCGGCCCACGGTCCCCAGTTCACCGAGAGGTGCCGGGGACCCCCGGCCGGCCGGGACTGCGCCCAGGCGTCCAGGAAGGCGTTGCCGGCGGCGTAGGCCCCGTGGTCGCCGACGCCCCAGACGGCGGCGATGGAGGAGAAGTGCACGACGAGGTCGAGCGGCTCCGGGTCGAGGAACTCGTCCAGGTGGCGGGCGCCGGCGATCTTGCCGGAGACGACGTCGGCGAGTTCCTCCCCGGTCACCGCGGCGACCGGGTTGAGCCGGCCCACCCCGGCGGCGTGCACCACCGCGTGCACGGTCTCGCCGTCGGCGCGCAGCCCGCGGACGAGCTCGGCGACCGCGTCCCGGTCGGCCAGGTCGCAGGCCAGGACCCGGGCCTGGGCGCCGAGGGCGGCCAGTTCCGCCACCGTCTCGTCGGCCCCGGGGGCAGCCGCGCCGCGCCGGCTGACCAGCAGCAGCCGCCGCGCGCCGTGCCGGGCGAACCAGCCGGCGGCGTACCGGCCGACGGCGCCGGTGCCGCCGGTGACCAGGACGGTGTCCGGCGCCTGCCAGTCGGCCGGCGCCTCGGCGCGGGGCGCGCGGGCCAGCCGGCGCAGGTACGTCCCGGAGTCGCGCACCGCGAGCTGGTCCTCGTGCCCGGCGGCGGTGAGCGCCGCCAGGACGTGCTCGGCGGCGGCGGTGTCCAGCGTGGCGGGCAGGTCCAGCAGGCCACCCCAGTGCCGGGGGTGTTCCAGCGCGGTCACCAGGCCGAGGCCCCACGTGGTGGCCTGGGCGGGGCGGGCGACGGGGTCGCCGTCTGCGGTGCTGACGGCCTGCCGGGTGAGCAGCCACAGCGGCACCGGGGGCAGGGCGTCCGTGACCGCCTGCACCAGGGCGAGGTTCGCGGTCAGGCCCAGGGGCACGGCGGGCCGGTCGGGCTGCGGTCGCTCGTCGAGGGCGAGCAGCGACACGATCCGGGTCGGCGCGGCGCCGGCCAGCTGCGCGGCGAGCGCCGTGCGGTCGGTCGTGGCCGGGTCGACGGCGAGCTGCCGCACGGTGCCGCCCCGGGCGGTGACGAGCTCGGCGAGCCGGTCGACGACCGGCTGGTCCGTGCCGCTGTGGACCAGGGTCCACGTGCCGTCGGCGGTGCCCGCGGCGAGTGCCTGCGGACGCCAGGTGATCCGGTACCGCCAGCCGCCGGCGAGGGCGTCCTCCTGCTGCTGGTGCCGCCACCGGGCCAGGTCCGGCAGCAGTTCCCGCAGCGGACGGTCCGCGTCGAGGCCGAGCCGGCCGGCGAGCGCGTCGCCGTCGCCCGACGCCACGGCCCGCCAGAACGCCGAGTCGACGTCGTCGTGGGTGGCGGCGGAGGTGTCCGCCGTCGCCGCCGCGAGGGTCGGCCAGAACCGCTGGTGGTCGAACGCGTACGTGGGCAGGTCCACGGGGCCGGCGCCGGGCAGCAGCCGCGACCAGCGTACGGCCACGCCCTGGCAGTGCAGTCGGGCCACCGCGCCGAGCAGGGTGGCCACCTCGTCCTGGCCAGGCCGCTGCACGCCGGTCACGGTGACCGGGGCGTCCGCCGGCAGCGCGTCGGCGGTCAGGGCGGTCAGCACGGTGTCCGGCCCGATCTCCAGAAACCGGGTCACCCCGTTGGCGTGCAGGTGGGTGACGGTGTCGGCGAAGCGGACCGCCTCGCGGACGTGCCGGACCCAGTAGTCGGGGGTGCAGAGCTGGTCGGCGTCGATCACCGCGCCGGTCAGGTTCGACACCAGCGGCACCGTCGGCGGGGCGTACTCCAGGGTCGCCGCCACGGCCGCGAACTCGGCGAGCATCGGCTCCATCAGCGGGCTGTGGAAGGCGTGGCTGACCCGCAGCCGCTTCGTGCGCACCCCGAGGCCGGCGAAGTGGGCCGCCAGCCCGGTCAGCGCGTCCTCCGCGCCGGCGACGACGACGGCGGCCGGCCCGTTCACGGCGGCGACGGCGACCCGGCCCTGCGTGTCGGTCAGCGCCCGCAGCACGTCGACCTCGGGTGCGGCGACGGCGAGCATCCCGCCGCCGGCGGGCAGTGCCTGCATCAGCCGGCCCCGGTTGCCGACGAGCGCGCAGGCGTCGGGCAGGGAGAGCACCCCGGCCACGTGGGCCGCGCTGATCTCCCCGACGGAGTGGCCGGCCACGAAGTCGGGCCGGATCCCCCAGTGTTCGAGCAGCCGGAACAGCGCCACCTCGACGGCGAAGAGCCCGGCCTGGGTGAAGACCGTCTGGTCGAGCAGGTCGGCCTCGGCGGTGCCGGGCTCGGCGAACAGCACCGTGCGCAGCGGTCGCGGCAGGTACGCGTCCAGGTGCTGGCACGCCTCGTCGACCGCGGCGGCGAAGAGCGGGAACGTCTCGTACAGGCGGCGGCCCATCCCGGCGTGCTGGGCGCCCTGGCCGGAGAAGAGCGCCGCCAGCGCGCCGCCGGGCTCGGCGACGCCCCGGGTGAGTCCGGGGTGGTCCTGCCCGGCGGCGAGCGCCCGCAGGCCGGCGAGGGCCGCGTCGGCGTCCGCGGCGAGCAGCACCGCGCGGTGCCGCAGCGGGGACCGCCCGGTGGCCAGCCCCCGGGCCACGTCGGCGGCGGGCGTCGCGGTGCGCGGCAGCCAGTCGGCCAGCCGTGCCGCCTGCGCCCGCAGGCTGTCGGCGGTGTCCGCCGAGACGACCCAGGGCAGCACCGGCGGCCCGTCGGCCGGCCGGGGCGTGCCGGTGTCGGCCGGTGCGACGGCGGGTGCCTGTTCGAGGATGACGTGCACGTTGGTGCCGCTGACTCCGAACGACGACACGCCGGCCCGGCGCGGCCGGTCCACCTCCGGCCACGGCTGCGCCTCGGTCAGCAGCGCGACCGCGCCCGCCGACCAGTCCACGTGCGGCGAGGGCTCGTCCACGTGCAGGGTGGGCGGCAGCAGGTCGTGCTGGAGCGCCATCACCATCTTGATCACGCCGGAGACGCCGGCGGCGGCCTGGGTGTGGCCGATGTTCGACTTGACCGAGCCGAGCCAGAGCGGCCGGTCGGCGGGCCGGTCCCGCCCGTACGTGGCCAGCAGCGCCTGCGCCTCGATGGGGTCGCCGAGCCGGGTGCCGGTGCCGTGCCCGTCGACGGCGTCCACGTCGGCGGCGGTCAGCCGCGCGTTGGCCAGC
Source organism: Micromonospora sp. NPDC047812 (assembly GCF_040704175.1). Taxonomy (NCBI): domain Bacteria; kingdom Bacillati; phylum Actinomycetota; class Actinomycetes; order Micromonosporales; family Micromonosporaceae; genus Micromonospora; species Micromonospora sp. NPDC047812. The sequence continues at coordinate 500,191 of NZ_JBEYRY010000004.1, forward strand.
GCCTGGCTGATCACCCGTTCCTGGGCGGGGCCGTTGGGCGCGGTCAGTCCGTTGCTGGCGCCGTCCTGGTTCATCGCCGAGCCGCGCACGACGGCCAGGATCCGCCGGCCGTCGCGCTGGGCGTCGGAGAGCCGCTGCAACATCAGCAGGCCCACGCCCTCGCCCCAGCCGGTGCCGTCGGCGGCCCCGGCGAACGACTTGCACCGGCCGTCGAGGGCCAGCCCGCGCTGCCGGGCGAACTCCAGGAACGGGCCGGGGGTGGCCATCACCGTCACCCCGCCGGCGACCGCGACGTCGCACTCGCCCTGCCGCAGGGACTGGCAGGCCAGGTGCAGCGCCACCAGCGACGACGAGCAGGCGGTGTCGACGCTGACGGCGGGGCCCTGCAACCCGAAGTGGTACGCCAGCCGACCGCTGATGACGGCGGCGACGTTGCCGGTGGCCTGGTAGCCCTCGGTCTCGACCCGGGCGGCCATCAGCAGCGTCGCGTAGTCCTGGCCGTTGGTGCCGACGAAGACGCCGGTGTTGGTGTCCCGCATGTCGGCCGGCGCGGTGCCGGAGCGCTCGAACAGCTCCCAGGCGCTCTCCAGCAGCACCCGCTGCTGCGGGTCCATCACCATCGCCTCGCGCGGGGAGATGCCGAACAGGGCGGCGTCGAAGCCGGCGGCGTCGGTGAGGAAGCCGCCCTCCCGCACGTACGAGGTGCCGGGCCGGTCGGGATCGGGGTGGTAGATCGCCTCCAGGTCCCAGCCCCGGTCGGCCGGGAACTCCGCGATCCCGTCCCGCCCCTCGGCGACCAGCCGCCAGAGGTCCTCGGGACCGGCGACGCCACCGGGGTAGCGGCAGCTCATCGAGACGATCGCGATCGGCTCGTCCAGCGCGGTGGCGGCCCGCACGGGCGCGCTCGCCGGGGCGTCGTCGCCGGTGAGCCGGGTCGCCAGGTGCTCGGCGAGGGCCTCGGGCGTCGGGCGGTCGAAGACCAGGGTCGCCGGCAGGTTCAGCCCCACCGCCTCGGCGAGCCGGTTGCGCATCTCGACGGCGCTGAGCGAGTCGAAGCCGATCTCCCGGAACGACCGGTCCGCCGCCAACGCCTGCGGCGAGGACAGGCGCAGCACCGCCGCCGCGTGGACCCGTACGAGGTCGAGCAGGACGCGGCGCCGTTCCGGTGCGGCGAGTCCGGCCAGCCGGCCGCGCAGGGGCGAGGCCGCGTCGGGCGCGTCGTCGTCGGGCTGCCCGGCGGCGAGCAGCCGGGCCACCTCCGGGACGTCGGCGATCAGCGGCCGGGGGCGGGCCAGCGTGTAGGTCTGGAGGAACCGGTCCCAGGCGATGTCCGCCACGGTGAGCGTGGTGTCGCCGTGGTCGAGCGCCTCGGCCACGACGGAGACCGCGAGGTCGGGACGCATGGCCCGCACGCCCGAGCGGAACATCTGGTCGGCAGCGCCCTCGGCGTCGACCATGCCGCCGCCGTCCCAGGCGCCCCAGGCGATGGCGGTGGCGGCCCGGCCACGTCGTCGCCGGTCCTCCGCGAGCGCGTCGAGGAAGGCGTTGGCGGCGGCGTAGCCGCCCTGGTGCCCGCCGCCCCAGACGCCGGCCCCGGAGGAGAAGAGCACGAACGCCGACAGGTCGTCGCCGCACACCTCGTCGAGGTTGACCGCGCCGGCCACCTTGGCCCGCAGGGCGTCGGCGAGGTCGGCCACGCCGGTGGCCGCGACCGGCGCGGCGTGGGCGACCCCGGCGGTGTGGAACACGGCCCCGATGCGGGTGCCCTGCCCGGCGAGCCGCTCGACGAGGGCCCGCAGGGCGTCGGGGTCGGCGACGTCGCAGGCGGCCACGGTGACCGTGGCGCCGGCGGCGCGCAGTTCGTCCGCCAGCTCGTCCGCGCCGGGCGTGGCGGGGCCCTGGCGGCCGGTCAGCACCAGCTCGCCGACGCCTTCGCGGGCCAGCCAGCGCGCCACCTGGGCCCCGATCGACCCGAGGCCGCCGGTGACCAGGACGGCGCCGCTCGCGGGACGCCAGTCGCCGGTCGCCGTCCGGTCGGTGTGGGCCCGGACCAGTCGCCGGGCGAACACCCCGGAGGGGCGCAGCGCCAGCTGGTCCTCGGCGCCGACGCCGGCCAGCACCGCCACGAGCCGGGCCCGGTCCCGTGGGTCCGGCTCGGTGGGCAGGTCCACGAGGCCACCCCAGCGGTCCGGGTGCTCCAGGGCGACCACCCGGCCGAGCCCCCAGAGCATCGCCTGGCGGGGCCGGTCGAGCGGGTCGGCCCGGCCGGTGGAGACCGCGCCGGCGGTGGCGCACCACAGCGGGGCGGTGACACCGGCGTCGCCGAGGGCCTGGACCAGGGCGTACGTGCCGGCGAGGCCCGCCGGCACCACCGGGTGGACCGGGTGCGCGGCGTCGTCCAGGCCGAGCAGGGAGAGCACGCCGGCGACGGCTCCGGGGGCGACGCCGGTACGGGCCAGCCGGTCGGCCAGCGCCTGCCGGTCCGTCTCCGTCACGTCGATCCGGACGACCTCGGCCCCGCCCTCGCCCAGCGCCCGGGCGGCGCCGTCGACCAGGGGGTGCTCGGCGCCGGCCGCCGGCACCACCAGCAGCCAGGCGCCGGAGAGGGTGGCCTCCGGCGCGACGGTCACCGGCTTCCAGGTCACCCGGTACCGCCAAGAGTCCACGGTGGACTCGTCCCGGCGGCGGCGGCGCCACGAGGAGAGCAGCGGCAGCGCGGGGTCGAGGGACCGGGCCGCCGTCTCGTCGATCCGCATCGCGGCGGCCAACGCCTGCGGGTCGGCGCGCTCCACGGCCTCCCAGAAGTGCCGGTCCGTCTCGTCGGAACCGGCGAGGGCGGGGCCGGTCGCCACCGGCGCCTGCGGCCAGTAGCGCTGGCGCTGGAAGGCGTACGTCGGCAGCTGCACCGGCGGGCCGGGGCGGGCGCCCAGGATCGCCGTCCAGTCCACGGGCACACCGTGCACGTGCAGTCCGGCGAGGACGGTCAGCATCCGGAGCCAACCGCCGGCGTCGGTGTCGTCGGCGGCCACCACGACGGCGTCGGCGCGCGCGATCTCCCGCATCCCGGCGGCGAGCACGGGCCCGGGGGTGGCCTCGACGAAGACCTGGTGGCCCTCGTCGAGCAGGGCGCGTACGACCGGGTCGACGTCGACGCCGTCGGCCAGTCCCCGGTACCAGAGGGCGACGTCGAGGCCGTCGGTGTCGACCCGTCCGCCGGTCGCCGCCGAGTACAGCGGCAGCTCGGCCGCCCGGAGCGTGATCCCGGCCAGCGCGTCCGGGTCGGCCTCGACGCGGCTGCCGAGGGCGATCGTCCTCGCCGCGTCCGCCAGCGACAGCGCGCCGGCCACGCAGGCGGCCGCGACCTCGCCGTGGGCGTGTCCGACCACGGCGGCGGGCCGGACGCCGAGCGAACGCCACCAGCGGGCCAGCGAGACCGCCAGGGCCCACCGGACGGGGTGCGTCACCCGGGGGTCCGTCGAGGGCGGGGCGCCGTGCGCGCCGCGCAGCACGGCGGTGAGCGACCAGTCCACGTGGGGTGTGAGGGCCGCCTCGCACTCGGCGATCGCGGCGGCGAACTCCGGCGACCGGTCCAGCAGCTCGACGGCCGTGGCGGGCCACGGGTTGCCGTGGCCGGGGAAGACGAGGACGGGGTCGCCGGCGCGCAGCGCGGTGCCGGTGACCGTGTCGGGGGTGGCCTCGCCGAGGTGGAACGACTCCAGTGCCCGCGTCAGGCCGACGGTGTCGCGGCCGAGGACCACGGCGCGGTGTCCGAACGCGGCCCGGGTGGTGACCAGGGCGTGCGCGACGTCGGCCGGTTCCAGCTCCGGGTGCGCCGCCAGGTGCGCGCCCAGCCGGGCCGCCTGGTCGCGCAGCGCCGGGGCGTCCACGGCGGAGAGCACCAGGGGTACGACGCCGGCGCGCGGACGGTCGGCGGCGCGTCCGTCGACCGCCTCGGCGGGCGGCTGCTCGATGATCACGTGGGCGTTGGTGCCGGAGATGCCGAACGACGACACCGCCGCCCGGCGCGGGCGGTCCACCTGCGGCCACGGCGTCGCCTGGGTCGCGAGAGCCACCGCCCCGGCCGACCAGTCCACGTGCGGGGACGCCTCGTCCACGTGCAGCGTCGGCGGCACCAGGCCGTGCCGCATCGCCAGGACCATCTTGATCACACCGGCGACACCGGCGGCGGCCTGGGTGTGCCCGATGTTCGACTTCACCGACCCGAGCAGCAGCGGACGGTCCTGCGGACGCTCCTGCCCGTACGTCGCCAGCAACGCCTGCGCCTCGATCGGGTCGCCAAGGGTGGTGCCCGTGCCGTGGGCCTCGACCGCGTCCACGTCGGCCGGGGTCAGGCGGGCGTTCGCCAGGGCCTGCCGGATCACCCGCTGCTGCGACGGGCCGTTCGGGGCGGTCAGCCCGTTCGACGCGCCGTCCTGGTTCACGGCCGTGCCGCGCAGGACAGCGTGGATGCGCCGGCCCTCGCGCTGGGCGTCCGACAGCCGCTGCACGAGCAGCACACCGACGCCCTCGGACCAGCCCGTCCCGTCGGCCGACGCGGCAAACGACTTGCAGCGGCCGTCCTGCGACAGACCACGCTGCCGCGAGAACTCGATGAACGTCCCCGGCGTCGCCATCACCGTCACACCACCGGCCAACGCCAGATCACACTCACCACTACGCAACGCCTGCGCCGCAAGATGCAGCGCCACCAGCGACGACGAGCACGCCGTGTCGACCGTGACCGCCGGGCCCTCCAGCCCGAACGTGTACGCCACCCGGCCGGACAGCACGCTGCCCGAGTTGCCGGTGCCGACGTAGCCCTCGACCTCGTCGGCCAGCTCCATCAACTGCGAGGCGTAGTCGTGGTACATGACGCCGGCGAAGACGCCCGTCCGGCTGCCCCGCAGCCGCTGCGGGTCGAGACCGGCCGACTCGAAGCTCTCCCACGACGCCTCCAGCAGCAGCCGCTGCTGCGGGTCCATGGCGAGGGCCTCACGGGGCGAGATGCCGAAGAAGCCCGGGTCGAACTCGGCGGCCCCGTACAGGAATCCGCCGTGCCGGGTGTACGAGGTGCCGGGGTGGTCGGGGTCGGGGTCGAACAGGCTCTCCAGGTCCCAGCCGCGGTCGGTGGGGAACTCCCCGATGCCCTCGCCGCCGGCGGCCAGCAGCGCCCACAGCTGATCGGGCGTCTCGACGCCTCCCGGGTAGCGGCAGGCCATCCCGACGATGGCGAGCGGCTCGTCGGCCCGGGTCGTGGTCCGCGCGCCCGGCGCGGCGGGGCCGCTGGCGGCGCCGGCCAGTTCGGCGTGCACGTGTGCGGCGAGCGCCTGGGGCGTCGGGTAGTCGAAGACCAGCGTCGAGGGCAGCCGCAGGCCGGTGGCCGCGTTGACGCGGTTGCGCAGGTCCACGGCGGTCAGCGAGTCGAAGCCCAGCTCGCGGAACGCCCGGTCGGCCGGCACGGCCTCGGCGCCGCCGTGCCCGAGCACCTGCGCGACGAGGCCGCGTACCAGCACGTCGATCTGGGCGCGCGCCTCGTCGGCGGTCAGGCCGCTGATGCGGGACGCCCAGGTGGTGCCCTGTCCCGCCTGGCGGCGGGTCGTGGTCGCGCCGACCAGGTTGCGGAGCATCGGCGGCACCAGGCCGGCGCCTGCGGCGGCCCGGAGGGCGGCCACGTCGATCACGGCCGGCACCAGGGCGGGGCGGTCGGCGGTCAGCGCCGCGTCGAACAGCCGCAGTCCGGTCTCGGCGCTCATCGCGGTGACGCCGCCCCGGGTCGATCGCGCCCGGTCCGCCTCGTCGAGGGACGCGGCCATGCCGGGGGTGTCCCACATGCCCCACGCCAGGCTGACCGCCGGCAACCCGAGCTGCCGCCGCCACACCGCCAACCCGTCCAGGAACGCGTTACCCGCCGCGTACGCCGACTGACCCGGCGAACCCAACACCCCCGCCACCGACGAGAACACCACGAACAGATCCAGGTCCAGCGACGCCGTCGCCTCGTGCAGGAACCACCCGGCCGACACCTTCGGCGCCAGCACCGCACCGAGCCGCTCGGCGGTCAGCCCCTCGACCACCCCGTCGTCCAGAACGCCGGCGGTGTGCACCACACCCGCCAACCGGCCCCCGGCTGCGATCTCGGCAACCAACGCACCGACCTGGTCCCGGTCCGTCACGTCACAGGCGACCACCCGCACCGACGCACCCGCCGCCGACAGCCGCTCGGACAGCTCAGCCGCACCCGCGGCCTCCGCACCACGCCGCGACACCAGCACCAGCGACCGCACCCCGTGCACCGACACCAGATGCTGCGCCACCAACGCGCCCAACGCACCCGTACCACCGGTCACCAGCACCGCACCGTCACCCACCACGGCACCGTCCGCCGACGCCGGGGCAACCGCACGCACCAGACGCGGCACGAACACCCCACCCGAGCGCACCGCCACCTGACCACCGAACGCCACCGGCTCATCCGCCACCGCAGCCAGCACACCCAGCAGCCCGGCATCCACGTCACCATCGACGTCCGCCAGCACGATGCGACCCGGGTGCTCCGACTGCGCCGAACGCAGCAGACCCCACACCGCCGCACCCGCCAGATCCGAAACCCGGTCGCCGGCACCGACCGACACCGCGCCCCGCGTCACCACCACCAGCCGCGAATCCGCCAACGCGTCCGCCGCCAGCCAGGACCGGACGGTCGCCAGCACGTGCGACGTCGCCGCGCGTACCGCCTCGGGGTCGTTGTCGTGGCCGGCGTCCGCCGCGCCCGCGTGGTCGGGCCGCTGCGCGCCGCCCGCCGGCACCAGCAGCAGGCGCGGCGTCACGTCCGACGCCGCGGTCACCGCCTCGACGTCGGCGTACGCCGGCAGGTCGGCGGTGGCCGGCGAGCCGACCAGCGCCCACCCGGAGGCCTCGCCGGCCGGGGTGACCTCCTGGGACTGCCAGGCGACCTCGAACAGCGAGCGGGCCGACGCGTCCGGGGACGACGACACCCCGGTCAGCTCCCGCAGGGCGAGGGAGTCCACCGACACCACGGCCGCGCCCGACTCGTCGCACGCGACCAACCGCACCGCCGAACCGTTGCGGGTCAGTCGCACCCGCAGCACCCGCGCGCCCGCGGCATGCACCTGCACACCCTCGAACGCGAACGGCACCCGCGGCCCGCCCGACTCCTCCGCACCCGACAACAACCCGATCGGGTGCAGGGCCGCGTCCAGCAACGCCGGGTGCACCCCGAACCCCGCCGCGTCGCCCGCCACCTCGTCCGGCAGCGCCACCTCGGCGAACACCTCGTCGCCGCCGCCGGTCCACACCCGACGCAGCCCCCGGAACACCGGCCCGTACGCCAGGCCGCGCTCCGCCAGCGCCGGGTACCAGCCGGCCAGGTCCACCTCGGACGCGCCGACCGGCGGCCACTCCCCCACGCCCGGCTCGTCGGCCGACGCGGGCTCCAGCACGCCCTCCGCGTGCCGGACCCACTCCGGGTCGACGGCCTCCTCCGGCTGGGAGTGCACGGTCACCGACCGGGTGCCGGACTCGTCGGCCGCGCCGACGCGCACCTGCACCCGCACCGCGCCGCCCTCCGGCAGCACCAGCGGCGCGGCCACGGTCAACTCCCGCACCCGCGACGCGCCCACCTCGTCGCCCGCCCGCACCGCCAGCTCCACCAGGGCGGTGCCGGGCACGATCGCCACGCCGGAGACCGAGTGGTCGGCGAGCCACGCGTGCGTCGACGTGGACAGGCGGCCGGTCAGCACCACCATGTCCTCGCCGGCCACGGAGACGGCCGCGCCGAGCAGCGGGTGCCCGGCCGCCCCGAGGCCCGCCCCGGAGACGTCCGTCCACCGGCCCGCCGGCTCCAGCCAGAAGCGCTGGTGCTGGAACGCGTACGTCGGCAGGTCCAGGTGCCGGCCGCCCGCCCGGTCGAGCAGGTCCGCCCAGCCGACGGTCAGGCCGTGCACGTGCAGCGACGCGAGGGCCTCCAGGAGGGCCTGCGGCTCGGGCCGGTCGTGGCGCGATGCCGGCACCAGCAGGGGCTCGGTCTCGTCCTCCGCGCGCTCGGCGAGGCAGTTCTGCGCCATGGCGGTCAGGACGCCGTTCGGTCCCACCTCCAGGTAGGTGTCGACCTCCTCGGCGCGCAGGCAGTCGACGGCGTCGGCGAAGCGCACCGTGCCGCGTACGTGCCGCACCCAGTAGCCCGGGTCGCAGAGCTGGTCGGCGTCGGCGATGCGGCCGGTCAGGTTCGACACCACCGGGATCGTCGGCGGCCGGTACGTCAGCCCTTCGGCGACGGCCGCGAACTCGGTGAGCATCGGGTCCATCCGCGCGCTGTGGAAGGCGTGGCTGACCCGCAGCCGGCGGGTCTGCACGCCCCGCTCGGACCACACCCGCTGCACCTCGTCGAGGGCCTCGACGTCGCCCGCCACCACCACGGCGGCGGGACCGTTCACGGCGGCCACGTCGAGCCGGCCGGTCAGCCCCGCCAGGGAGGCGGCCACCGCGGCCTCGTCGGCCGCCACGGCGAGCATGCCGCCGCCCGCCGGCAGGGCCTGCATGAGCCGGCCGCGCGCCGCGACCAGCGCGCACGCGTCGGCCAGGGACAGCACCCCCGCCACGTGCGCCGCCGCGATCTCGCCGATGGAGTGCCCGGCCACCAGGTCCGGCACGACCCCGAGCGACTCGACGAGCCGGAACAGCGCCACCTCGACGGCGAAGAGCCCCGCCTGGGTGAAGACCGTCTGGTCCAGCAGCTCCGCCTCGGCAGTGCCCGCCGCGGCGAACAGCACCTCCCGCAGCGGCCGCGGCAGCAGCGGGTCGAGGTGCGCGCACACCTCGTCCAGGGTGGCGGCGAAGACCGGGAAGACCGCGTACAGCTCCCGGCCCATGCCGGCGCGCTGCGCGCCCTGACCGGAGAAGAGGAAGGCCAACCGGCCGCGCGGGGCGGACGCCCCGGTGGTCACCGTGCCGTTCGGCTCGCCGGCGGCGAGGGCCCGCAGCGCGGCGAGCAGGTCGCCCGCCTCGCCGGCCAGGACCACCGCGCGGTGCTCGAGCCCCGCGCGGTTGACCGAGGAGAGCGCGACGTCCACCGGGCGGAGGGCGTCGACGCGGGCGAGGTGGTCGGCCCAGCGGCCGGCCTGCCCGGCGAGCGCCTCGGGCGTACGGGCGGAGAGGAACACCGGGGCGAGCGGGAGCGTCACCGGCGCGTCGGCGACGGGCGCGGCCCCGTCCGTGGAGGGGGCGTCGTCGACGGGCGCCTCCTCCAGGATGACGTGCGCGTTCGTACCGCTGATGCCGAACGACGACACGGCGGCCCGGCGCGGCCGGTCGGTGGCCGACCACGGGCGGGCCTCGGTCAGCAGCGAGACCTGCCCGGCCGACCAGTCGATGTGCGGGGACGGCTCGTCGACGTGCAGGGTGGCGGGCATGGTGCGGTGCCGGATCGCCTCGATCATCTTGATCAGACCGGCGGCGCCCGCGGCGGCCTGGGTGTGCCCCAGGTTCGACTTGACCGAGCCCAGCCAGAGCGGCCCGCCGTCGCCCCGGTCCTGCCCGTACGTGGCCAGCAGCGCCTGCGCCTCGATCGGGTCGCCCAGCGTGGTGCCGGTGCCGTGGGCCTCGACCACGTCGACGTCGGCCGGCGAGAGCCGGGCGTTCGCGAGGGCCTGCCGGATCACCCGCTCCTGCGACGGGCCGTTGGGCGCGGTGAGCCCGCTGCTGGCGCCGTCCTGGTTGACGGCGCTGCCCCGGACCACGGCGAGGATGCGCCGGCCGTCGCGGCGGGCGTCGGAGAGCCGCTGCAACAGCAGCACGCCGACGCCCTCGGACCAGCCGGTGCCGTCGGCGGCGGCGGCGAACGACTTGCACCGGCCGTCCGAGGCGAGGCCCCGCTGGCGGGAGAAGTCGGCGAAGGTGCCGGGGGTCGACATGACCGTGACGCCGCCGGCGAGCGCGAAGTCGCAGTCGCGCTGGCGCAGCGCCTGCGTCGCGAGGTGCACGGCGACCAGCGACGACGAGCACGCCGTGTCCACCGTGACGGCCGGCCCCTCCAGCCCGAAGGTGTACGCCACCCGCCCCGACACGACGCTGCCGGAGTTGCCGGTGCCGATGTAGCCCTCGACGCCCTCGGGCAGATCCAGCACCCGCGACGCGTAGTCGTGGTACATCACCCCGGCGAAGACGCCGGTCCGGCTGCCGCGCAGCCGCTGCGGGTCGATGCCGGCGTGCTCGAACGCCTCCCAGGAGGTCTCCAGCAGCAGCCGCTGGTGCGGGTCCATCGCCAGGGCCTCGCGGGGGCTGATGCCGAAGAAGCCCGGGTCGAACTGCGGCGCGTCGTAGAGGAAGCCACCCTGGTTGCTGGTCGACGTGCCCGGGTTGTCGGGGTCGACGTGGAAGAGCCGCTCCAGGTCCCAGCCCCGGTCGGTCGGGAAGTCGCCCACCCCGTCGCCGCCCCGGTCGACGAGGTCCCACAGCTCCGCCGGGCTGGACACGCCGCCCGGGAACCGGCAGGCCATCCCGATGACGGCCATCGGCTCGCGGTCCTTGGCCTCCACCTCGCGCACCCGCCGGCGCGCGTCGCGCAGGTCGGCAGTCGCACGCCGGAGGTAGTCGAGGAACTCTGCCTCAGTGGGCATCGGGCCACTCCGTATCGGGGTTCGAGGTGTGCGACATGCCGGATCAGGCCGAGCCGAACTCTTCGTCCAGCAGGCTGAAGATCTCTTCGGCGGAGGCCGACTCGAGGCTGGCGCCGTCGTCGGCCGCGGAGTCCGCACCGGACTCGGTGTAGGTCCACAGGGAGAGCAGTTCGCGCAGCCGGGCGCCGACGGCGGCCCGGTCGGTGTCACCGGTGGCCACCGCCCGCATGGCGTGCTCCAGCTTGTTCAGCTCGCCGAGCACCGTCAGCGCGGACGTGCTCCGCTCCGCCAGCAGCGCGCCGCGCAGGTACTCGACCAGCGCGGCCGTGGTCGGCCGGTCGTAGATCAGCGTGGACGGCAGCCGCAGCCCGGTGGCCGCGTTGAGCCGGTTGCGGAACTCGACGGCGGTCAGCGAGTCGAAGCCCAGCTCGACGAAGCCGCGCTCGACGTCGATCGAGCGGATCGACGCGTAGCCGAGGACCGCGGCGGCGTGGGTGCGGACCAGATCGGAGAGCACCTGGTCGCGGTCGGCCTCCGCCGTGGCGGCGAGGGTCTCCCGCAGCGCCTCGGCCGGGTCGCGCTCGGCGGCCCGCACCGCGCCGGTCGTCGCCGGCCGGACCAGCGACCGCAGCACCGGCGGCACCGCCGCCGGCCCGTGCCGGCCGATCAGCGCGAGGTCCAGGTTGACCGGTACGACCACCGGCTCGGCGAAGCGCAGCGCCTCGCTGAACAGGTCCATGCCCTCGTCGGCGCCGAGCGGGACGAAGCCGCCCCGGTTCATCCGCGCCTCGTCGACGTGCCCGGTCTGGCCGTCGCCGGTGTCGTTGACCCACGGGCCCCAGGCCAGCGAGAGCGCCGGGAGCCCCCGGTCGCGCCGGTGCTGGGCGAGTGCGTCGAGGAAGCAGTTCGCCGCCGCGTGGTTGGCCTGCCCGGGGCCGCCGAAGAGGCCGGCCGCCGAGGAGAAGAGCACAAACGCGGCCAGGTCCAGCTTCTCGGTCAGCTCGTGCAGGTGCCAGGCCGCGTCGACCTTGGGGCGCAGCACGGTGTCGAAGCGGTCCGGGGTGAGCGCGGGCAGGACGCCGTCGTCGAGCACCCCGGCCGCGTGCACCACGCCGGTCAGCGGCAGGTCGGCGGGGATCTGGTCGACCAGCAGGGCGAGCGCGTCGCGGTCGGTGACGTCGCAGGCGACCACCCGGGCCGTGGCGCCCAGTCCGGCCAGCTCGTCGACCAGCGCGGCGACGCCCGGGGCGTCCGCCCCGCTGCGGCTGACCAGCAGCAGGTGCCGTACGTCGTGCCGGGTCACCAGGCGTCGCGCCACGAGCCGCCCGAGCAGGCCGGTCGCCCCGGTCACGAGGACGGTGCCGGCGGCCAGGTCGGGGCCGGGCGCCTCGGCCGGGGGCGGGCCGAGCCGGGTCAGCCGGGGCACCCGGAGCTGGCCGGCGCGTACCGCGAGCTGGGGTTCGCCCGTGGCCAGGGCCGCCGGCAGCAGCGCGGCGGCCGGAGCGTCGTCGTCGACGTCGAGCAACACGATCCGGTCGGGGTTCTCCGACTGCGCGGAGCGCAGCAGGCCCCAGGCGGTGGCGGCCGGCACGTCGGCGATCCGCTCGTCCGGCTCGACCCGGACCGCGCCGCGGGTGACCACCACCAGCCGGGCGGCGGCGAGGGACTCCTCGGCGAGCCACTGCTGGGCCAGCGCGAGCGTGCGGTGGGCGACCCGGTGCGCCTGGCGGGCCGGGTGCGGCTCGTCGGCGGTCGGTCCGGCGCAGGTAACCACCACCGCGTCGGGCACCGGAGCGCCCGCGCGCACCCCGGCGACCAGCGCGGAGAGGTCCGGGTGCCGGTCGGCGCCGGGCCAGTCGTCGCCGAGGGCGACGAGCCGGGACGTGCCGTCGGCGCGACCGGTGGCGGGGGCGACCCAGTCGAGGCGGTGCAGGGACCGGCTGGCCGAGCGGCGGGCGGCGCTGAGCTGCTCGCCGGAGATGGGCCGCAGCACCAGACCGTCGACGGAGGCCACCGGCGTCGCGCCGGTGTCGGTGATGGTCAGGGCCACGGATCCGGCGTCGGTGGCGCGCAGCCGGATCCGCAGCTCGCGGGCGCGGGTGGGCCGGATGGTCACGCCCGACCAGGTGAACGGCAGGCCCGGGCGGATGTCGGGGCCGCCGTCGGGGGTCGGCGTCGCGCCGCCGGCCGGGGCGTCGGTGGCGCCGGCCGTGGCGCTGGCGCCGATGGCGTGCAGCGCCGCGTCCATCAGGGCCGGGTGCACCGAGAAGGCCGTGGTGTCGGTGGACGCGTCGGCGTCCAGGGCGACCTCGGCGAGGATGTCCGGACCCGACCGCCAGGCGGCGCGTAGCGCGCGGAAGACCGGGCCGTAGTGGTAGCCCTGGGCGGCGAGCCGGGCGTAGAGCCCGTCGAGGGCGATCGGCTCGGCGTCGGCGGGCGGCCACACGGCCGCGGGAGCGGGCTCCGGGTCGACGGTGTCGGCGAGCTGGCCGGAGGCGTGCCGCTGCCAGGACCGGGTGCCGTCGGGTCCGGTGTCGTCGTCGCGCCGGGTGTGGATGGCGACGGGCCGGTGCCCGGTCTCGTCCGGCGGGCCGACGCGGACCCGCAGGTCGATGCCGCCCTCGGTGGGGATCGCCAGCGGCGCCTCCAGGTTCAGCTCGGCGACCGTCGCCGCGCCGGCCTGCCGGCCGGTCCAGGACGCCAGCTCCACCAGGGCCGTCCCGGGCAGCAGCACCGTGCCCAGCACGGCGTGGTCGGCCAGCCACGGGTGGGTGGCGAGGGTGATCCGGCCGGTGAACAGCAGGCCCTCGTCGCCGGGCAGGTCGGCCACCGCGCTGAGCAGCGGGTGGTCGACCACGTCGAGGCCCACGGCGGGCAGGACCGAGCGGTGGGCGCCGGTGCGCTCCAGCCAGTAGCGGTGCCGGTCGAAGGCGTACGTGGGCAGGTCGACCGGCTCGGCCTCGGGCAGCAGCCGGCGGTGGTCCACCGCCAGGCCGAGGGTGTGCGCGGTGGCGAGGCCGGTCAGCAGCCGGGTGGCGGCGTCGCCCGAACCACCGAGGGTGGCCAGGACGTGGCCGGTGGCGCCGGTCGCGTCGAGGACGGCGGCGACCCGGGCGGTCAGCGCCGGCTCCGGCGAGACCTCCACGAAGGTCACGTGTCCCGCGTCGACGGCGGTGCGGAGGGCGGCATCGAGCTGCTCCGCTCCCCCGGCTTCACCAACCTGGTGGCCGGCGCCGAGGGTGGCCGGGTCGGCCCAGTGGTCGGCGCCGAGGGCGGCCGGATCGGCCCAGTCGCCGGTGACGGTGGAGGCCAGCCGGGCGGTCCCGGGCTGCGGGGCGAGCCCCGCCAGGGCGGCGCGGAGGCCGGCGGGGTCCAGCTCGCCGGCGGCGGCCCGGGCCCGCAGCGCCACCGTCCGGGCGGCGTCGGGCAGGGACAGCAGGCCCGCCACGTGGGCGGCCACGACCTCGCCGTCACCGTCGCCGACGACCGCGGCCGGGGTGAGCCCGGCGTGCCGCCAGACGGCGGCGAGCGCCACCCCGACGGCGAACAGCACGGGCCGGGCCAGCTCCGGCCGCGCGGCCCAGGAGGCGTCCGCGCCGGTGAGCAGGCCGGCCGGGTCGACGTCGACCCAGGGCGCGAGGGCCTGCCGGCACTCGGCGAGGGTGTCGTCGAAGACTGGGCAGCGGCCCACCAGTCCGGCCGCCGCGCCCGCCGGGGCGGCGGCCGGGAAGACGAACACCGGGCCCGCGCCGTGGTTGGCGACGGTGCCGGTCACCACGTTGCCCGCCGGGGTGCCGGCGGCGAGCGCGTCCAGGCCGGCCAGCAGCTCGCCGGGGGTCGCGCCGAGCACCGCGGCGCGCCTGTCGAACGCCGAGCGGGTCGCGGCGAGGGACCAGCCGACCGCCGCCGGGGCGAGGCCGGGGTGGGCCCGCAGGTGCCGGGCCAGCCGGGACGCCTGCGCGGCCAGGGCCGAGGTCGAGCGGGCCGAGACCGGCCACACCACCGTGTCGGCGGCGAGCAGCCCGGCGGCCGGCTCGGGGGCCGGCTCGGCCTCGCCGGTCACGTCGGTGTCGACGGGCTGCTCGACGACCACGTGGGCGTTGGTGCCGGAGATCCCGAACGAGGAGACCGCCGCCCGGCGGGGCCGGTCGACCGCCGGCCACGGCCGGGACCGGGTCACCAGCTCCACGTCGCCGGCGGACCAGTCGATGTGCGGCGACGGGGTGTCCGCGTGCAGCGACGCAGGGACGGTGCCCTCCCGCATCGCCAGCACCATCTTGATCACACCGGCCACGCCGGCAGCGGCCTGCGCGTGGCCCATGTTCGACTTGACCGAGCCCAGCAGCAGCGGGCCCGCGTCGCCCCGGTCCTGCCCGTACGTCGCCAGCAGGGCCTGGGCCTCGATCGGGTCGCCGAGGACGGTGCCGGTGCCGTGCGCCTCGACGACGTCCACGTCCGTGGTCGTCAGCCGGGCGCTGGCGAGCGCCTGCCGGATCACCCGCTGCTGGGAGGGGCCGTTGGGGGCGGTCAGGCCGTTGGACGCGCCGTCGGAGTTCACGGCGGAGCCGCGTACCACGGCGAGGACGCGGCGGCCCTGCCGCCGGGCGTCGGAGAGCCGCTGCACGAGCAGCATGCCGACGCCCTCGGACCAGCCGGTGCCGTCCGCCGTGGCGGCGAAGGACTTGCACCGCCCATCGGAGGCCAGGCCGCCCTGGCGGGAGAACTCCTGGAACGCCGTGGGGGTGGCCATCACGGCCACGCCGCCGGCCAGCGCCAGGTCGCACTCGCCGCGCCGCAGCGCCGCCCCGGCGAGGTGCAGCGCCACCAGCGACGACGAGCAGGCGGTGTCGACCGTGACGGCGGGTCCCTCCAGCCCCAGCGCGTACGCGACCCGGCCGGAGATCACGCTGTGCGCGGCGCCGGTCATCAGGTAGCCCTCGACCCCCTCGGGGACCTCGGTCAGGCCGGTGCCGTAGCCGGAGGTGGAGGCGCCGACGAAGACGCCGGTACGGGTGCCGCGCAGCGTCGCGGGGTCGACCCCGGCCCGTTCCAGCGCCTCCCAGGACGTCTCCAGGGTGAGCCGCTGCTGCGGGTCCATGGCGAGGGCCTCGCGGGGCGAGATCTCGAAGAAGGCGGGGTCGAAGTCCGCCACGTCGTAGAGGAAGCCGCCCGCCGGGGGGTGGGTCCCCTCCGCCGGTTCGGGGATCTCCCAGCCCCGGTCGGTGGGGAACGGCGAGATGGCGTCCACGCCGTCGGCGACCAGCCGCCAGAACGCCTCCGGCCCGTCGACGCCGCCGGGGTAGCGGCAGGCCATCCCGACGATCGCGACGGGCTCGTCGGCGTCGACGACGACGGTCTGCGGGGCGTCGGCCGGGGCGGCGCCGGAGACCAGCTCGCGCAGGTGCGCGGCCAGCTCGGCGGGGGTGGGGTAGTCGAAGACCAGCGTGGTGGGCAGCCGCAGGCCGGTGGCGGTGTTCAGCCGTCCCCGGAAGTCCACGGCGGTCAGCGAGTCGAAGCCGAGGTCCTTGAACGGGCGTCCGCGCAGCTCGTCGGGCGTGGCGTGGCCCAGCACCGCCGCGGTCTGCTCGTTGACCAGCTTCAGCAGTTCCCGCTCCTGCTCCGTCGGCGGCAGCGCCGCGAGGTGACGCAGCGGCGCGGCGACCGCGCCCGCGGCCGGCGCGGCGGCCTCCTCCTGCGCGACGAGCGCCCGCACCTGCGGCAGGTCGCCGAGCAGCGGGCTGGGCCGGGCCACGGTGAACGCGGGGTGGAACCGGGTCCAGTCGACGTCGGCGACGGTCACGCAGGGCGTCGGGCGGCGCAGCGCCCGGTCGAGTGCGACGAGGGCCTTCTCCGGGTCGATCGGCGGCAGGCCCATCCGGTTGAGCTGCTCGGTGGCCACGTTCTCGGCGGCCATGCCGTGTTCGCCGCCCCAGGCCGTCCAGGAGACGGCGGTGGCCGGCAGGCCCCGGTCACGCCGGTTGACGGCCAGGGCGTCCAGCAGGGAGTTGCCGGCACCGTAGGCGCACTGGCCGGCGCTGCCCCACACGCCGGAGATGGAGGAGAAGAGGACGAACGCGCCGAGTTCGCGCTCGGCGAGGCAGGCGTCGAGGTGCAGGGCGCCGAGCACCTTGCCCGCGACGACGTGGGAGAACTCGCCGAGGGTGGTGTCGGTCAGCGGGGTGAGCTGGTCGGTGCCGGCGGCGTGCACGACCGCGGTCAGGTCGGGCAGCGCGTCCACCAGGTCCGCCACGGACCGCCGGTCGGTGACGTCGCAGGTGGCGACGGTGACCCGCCCGTCGGCGCCGTACGCGTCGAGCAGGTCCGCCACGGCGGGGGCGGCGGTGCCCCGGCGGCTGGCCAGGACCACCCGCCCGGCGCCGCGGCCGAGCAGCCAGCGGGTGACGTGGCCGCCGAGGGCGCCGGTGCCGCCGGTGACCAGGACGGTGCCGGACCACCAGTCGCCGGCGGGGGGCTCGTCCGCCGCCGGCGGGGCCGGGGTCAGCCGGCGGGCCCAGGTCCCGCCGGGCCGCACGGCCACCTGGTCCTCGCCGAGGTGCCCGGCCAGCACGGCGGCGAGCCGCCGGGTGGTGGCGTCGTCGACGGTGGTCGGCAGGTCGACCAGGCCGCCCCAGCGGTGCGGTTGTTCGACCGCCGCCGCCCGGCCGAGGCCCCAGACCTCGGTCTGGAGGGGGTGCGCGACCCGGTCGCCGGGGGCCGCCGCCACCGCGCCGCTGGTGACGCACCACAGCGGCGCCACCAGGTCCAGGTCGGTCATCGCCTGGACCAGGGCGAGGGTGTTGGCCGCGGCGAGGGTCACGCCGGGGTGCTCGGGCAGCAGCCGGTCCTGGCCGGCGACCACGGCGAGCACGCCGTCGACCGGACGGCCGTCGATCTCCGCCCGCAGCCGGGCGGCGAGCGCCGCGCGGTCGAGGTCCGCCGCGCCGATGCGCAGCACCAGCGGCTCGGCGTCGCCGAAGAGCCCGGCCAGGCCGTCGGCCCACGCCGGCACGTCGTCGGCCGGCAGCACGACCAGCCAGCGGCCCGCCGGACCGTCGGCGTCCTCGACCGGCACGGGCTGCCAGGTGACGTGGTACGACCAGCCGTCCACGAGGGAGCGTTCCCGCCGGGACCGGCGCCAGGAGGTGAGCACGGGCAGGGCCGGCAGCAGCGCCCGCACCTGCTCGTCGTCGTCGCCCAGCTCGCCGCGCAGGGTCTCGACGTCCGCCTGCTCCAGTGCGGTCCAGAACTCGTCGTCGCCGTCGCGCGCGGTGCCGTCCGGGGCGGTGGGCGGCGGCTCGGGCCAGAACCGCTGCCGCCGGAAGGCGTACGCGGGCAGGGGCACCCGCGCGGCGCCGGCGCCGGCGAACAGCTCCGCCCAGCCCACCTCGACGCCGCCGACGTGCAGCTCGGCGAGGGCGGTGAGCGCGGACGCGGGCTCGGGGCGGTCGCGGCGCAGCAGCGCCACGGCGGCGGTGTCGTCGTCCGCGCCGGCCGCGGTCAGGACGTCGCGGGCCAGCGCGGTGAGCACCCCGCTGGGGCCGACCTCCAGGAACGTACGCACGCCCAGGGCGCGCAGCTGGTCGACGCCGTCGGCGAACCGGACGGCCTCCCGCACGTGCCGGACCCAGTACTCGGCGGTGCGGATCTCGTCGGCGTCGGCGACCGCGCCGGTCAGGTTCGACACGATCGGCAGCGCCGGCGGGTGCAGCTCCAGCCCGCGCACCACGGCGGCGAACTCGGCGAGCATGGGTTCCATCAGCGGGCTGTGGAAGGCGTGGCTGACCCGCAGCGGCCTGGTGCGTACGCCCTGGTCGGCCCAGCGGCGTTCGAGTTCCTCGACGGCGTCGGCCGCGCCGGAGACGACCACGGCGGTGGGCCCGTTGACGGCGGCCACGGCGACCCGATCCTCGACGCCGGCCAGGGCGGCCCGGACGGCGTCGGCGGGCAGCTGGACGGCCAGCATCGCGCCGCCGGCCGGCAGTGCCTGCATCAGCCGGCCCCGGGCCGCGACGAGCGCGGCGGCGTCGGGCAGCGACAGCACGCCGGCCGCGTGCGCGGCGGAGAGCTCGCCGATCGAGTGGCCGAGCAGGACGTCCGGGACGATCCCCCAGCTCTCCAGGAGCCGGAACAGCGCGACCTCGACGGCGAACAGGCCGGCCTGGGTGCAGAGGGTCTGGTTGAGCAGCGCGGCGGCCTCGTCGCCCTCGGGCGCGAAGAGCACCGGGGTGAGCGGGCGGGGCAGGTGCCGGTCCAGCTCGGCGCAGACCTCGGCCAGCGCCCGGTCGAAGACCGGGAACGCGGCGGCCAGCTCGCGGCCCATGCCGCTGCGCTGCGCGCCCTGACCGGAGAAGAGGAACGCGAGCTTGCCGCCGCGCGGGCCGGCGCCGGCGACCAGGCCGGGGGCGTCGCCGCCGGCGGCGAGCGCGCGCAGGCCGGCGGTCAGGTCGGCGCGGTCGGCGGCGAGCAGCACGGCCCGGTGCTCCAGGCTGGCCCGGGTGCGAGCCGACGACCAGCCGACGTCGGTCAGCCGCAGTTCGGGGCGGTCGTCGAGCCAGTCGGCCCAGCGGGTCGCCTGCGCGGCCAGGGAGTCGGCGTCGCGGGCGGAGACCAGCACCGGCACGAGGCCGGCACCGGTGACGGGGGCGGGGTCGGCGGCGGTGTCGGTGACGGTACCCCCGTCCGTCGCGGTGCCCGCGTCGCTCGCGGCGGCGGGGCCGTCCGGGGCCTCGGCCGGGGCCGGGTCGACGGCGGGCGCCTCCTCGATGATCACGTGGGCGTTGGTGCCGCTCATGCCGAAGGAGGAGATGCCCGCGCGGCGGGGCTGCTCCCCGGCGGGCCACGGCCGCGGCTCGGTGGCCAGCGCCACCGCGCCGGCCGTCCAGTCCACGTTGGGGGTGGGCTCGTCGACGTGCAGGGTGGCGGGCACGGTCTCGTGCCGCAGCGCCATCACCATCTTGATCACGCCGGCCACGCCGGCGGCGGCCTGGGTGTGCCCGATGTTCGACTTGACCGAGCCGAGCCACAGCGGCCGGTCCGCCGGCCGGCCCTGCCCGTACGTCGACAGCAGCGCCTGGGCCTCGATCGGGTCGCCGAGGGTGGTGCCGGTGCCGTGTGCCTCCACGACGTCGACCTGCTCCGGGGCGAGCCGGGCGCTGGCCAGTGCCTGGAGCACGACCCGCTGCTGGGACGGGCCGTTGGGGGCGGTCAGCCCGTTGCTCGCGCCGTCCTGGTTGACCGCGCTGCCGCGTACGACCGCGAGGACGGGGTGGCCGTTGCGGCGGGCGTCGGAGAGCCGCTCGACGAGCAGCAGGCCGACCCCCTCGCCCCAGGCGGTGCCGTCGGCGGCGGCGGCGAACGACTTGACCCGGCCGTCCCTGGCCAGGCCGCGCTGGCGGCTGAAGCCGATGAAGGCCGACGGGGTGGACATGACGGTGGCCCCGCCGGCGAGCGCCAGGGTGCACTCGCCCTGCCGGAGTGCCTGGCAGGCCAGGTGCAGGGCGACCAGCGACGACGAGCAGGCGGTGTCGACGGTGACGGCGGGGCCCTCGATGCCGAGCGCGTACGAGATCCGGCCCGACACGACGCTCGCCGCGGTGCCGGTGAGGATGTAGCCCTCGGTGCCGGGCGGCGGCTGCTGGAGCAGCCCCACGTAGTCCTGGCCG
Source organism: Micromonospora sp. NPDC047812 (assembly GCF_040704175.1). NCBI lineage: Bacteria > Bacillati > Actinomycetota > Actinomycetes > Micromonosporales > Micromonosporaceae > Micromonospora > Micromonospora sp. NPDC047812. The sequence goes on from NZ_JBEYRY010000004.1 coordinate 520,487, forward strand.
GTGGTGCTGGCGAACACCCCCACCTGGTGGCCACGCAGCGCCGAGGGGTCGAGCCCGGCGTGCTCGAACGCCTCCCAGGCGGCCTCCAGCAGCAGCCGCTGCTGCGGGTCCATGGCGAGCGCCTCGCGCGGCGAGATGCCGAAGAACGCGGCGTCGAAGTCGGTGGCCGAGTCGACGAAGCCGCCCTCGGCGACGTACGACGTGCCGGGGTGGTCGGGGTCCGGGTGGAACAGCCGCGCCAGGTCCCAGCCGCGGTCGGCGGGGAACGGGGAGACGGCGTCCCGGCCGGAGTCGACGAGTTCCCACAGCTCCTCGGGCGAGCCCACCCCGCCCGGGAACCGGCAGGCCATGCCGACGATGGCGATCGGCTCCCGGTTGGCCGCCTCAAGCTCGCCGAGCTTCCTCCGGGTCTGGTGAAGGTCCGCCGTCACCCATTTCAGGTACTCCCGGAGCGTATCTTCAGTCGCCATTGACGCCACCTCTTCGGGCCGGAAAGAAACAGGCGACCCAATACCGTCCACAGACGCCACAAGCCGCGAAGATCTAAGCCCATTCAGCCGACCACGAATTGCCAGACAAAAAGCGTTTCAGCCCCCACCAGGTCTTACGCGCCGGACGAAAGGTAATTGTCGTCGGACGGCGGTCACAACCCCTAGCGTGCCCCTACGGGTGCCCCTAGGCGGCGGGGGCGCAGGCTGGGCCGACCCGCCCTCCGAGCGGCCCGGCGCACCGCCCTCGCGGGGTGCGGCCGGGCGGGTGTCCAGGCCCGCCCGGCCGCGCGCGTCACGACCGTCGACAACGGTCGCGCGGCACCATTTCTAGATGCCCGGCAAATTGCCGCCGGGGCCGCCCAGCTCGCGGTGGATGAAATCGAAGATCTCGGCGTCGGTGGCGTCGTCGAGGGTGTGCGTGGCCGGTTTCTCCTCGACGGGGCCGCGTTCGTCGCCCCACCGGGCGACGAACGCCTGCAACTGCACCAGCAGCTTCTGCCGGGTCAGCCGGTCCGGCGCGTCGGCCGCGAAGACCCCGTCGAGCCGCTCCAGCTCGGCGAGCAGCGGCGCGGCCGCGGCGGCGCCGTCCTCGACGAGCTGGTCGCGCAGGTGCCGGGCGAGCGCCGCGGGCGTGGGGTAGTCGAAGACCACGGCGGCGGGCAGCTGGACGCCGGTGGCGGCGCGGAGCCGGTTGCGCAGCTCCACGGCCGTCATCGAGTCGAAGCCGACCTCGCGGAACGCGCGGTCGGGCTCCAGCCCTGCGCCCCCGGTGTGGCCGAGCACGGCCGCCGCCAGGTTGCCCACGAGTTCGACGAGGACGCCCTCCCGTTCGCCGGGGCCCAGCGGGCGCAGCCGTTCCCGCAGCGCGGTCGCCGCCTCGTCGTCCGCCGGCTGGCGGTCGTCGTCGGCGGGCATCGCCGCGCCCGCCTCGGGGACCCCGGTCAGCAGCGGGCACGGCCGCATCGACGCGAACGTCGGCACGAACCGGTCCCAGCGCACGTCGGCGAGCACCAGGGCCGCCTCCTCCCGCAGCGCCTGGCCGAAGGCCTCGACGGCCAGCTCCGGGGGCAGGCCCGGCAGGCCCCGCCGGCGCAGCTGCGCCAGCTCGACCGACTCGGGGTCGTCGTCCCACGGGCCCCACGCCACGGCGGTGGCCACCAGTCCGCCGTGCCGCCGGTTCGCCGCGAGCGCGTGCAGCAGCGCGTCGCCGGCGGACTGGCCGGCCCGGCCGCCCGCGCCCCACACCCCCGTGGTGGAGGTGCACAGCACGAACGCGTCGAGCGGCCGGTGCGCCAGCTCGTCGGCGTACCTCGGCACGTCGCCGACGGTGGCGGCCAGGTCGGCGGCCAGGCCGGCGAGGGTCAGCTCGCCCAGCGGCACCGAGCCGGTCTCCGCCGGGACGTGCACGAGCGCGGTCACCGGCCGGCTCTCGGCGTCGAGCTGCTCCATCAGGTCACCGAGCTTGCCCGTCGCCGGCTCGGCCAGCGGGAGCACCTCTGCGCCGTTGCGGCCCAGCCAGTCGGTCGCGTGCCGGGCGAGCGCCCCGGTCCCGCCGGTGAGCAGGACGGTGCCGTTCGGCCGGTACCCGCCGCCGGCCGCCGGCCGTGCGGTGTCGCGGACCAGGCGCCGGGCGTGCACGCCGGCCTCCCGTACGGCGAGCTGGTCCTCCCCGTCGACGTTGACCAGGGCCCCGGCCAGGGCCGCGTACGCCGCCTCGTCCGGGCCCGCCGGCAGGTCGACGACTCCGCCGACGTGCCGGGGGTGTTCCAGGGCGGCGACGAGGCCGAGGCCCCACGTGGTGGCCTGGGTCGGGTGCACGACCGGTTCGTCGTGCACGGCGACGGCGCCGGTGGTGGCCAGCCACAGCGGCACGGCCGGGCCGGAGCGGCCGGTGTGCGCCTGCACGAGCAGCAGGTTCGCCGCCAGGCCGGTCGGCAGCGCGGTCTGCTCCGGGTGCGGCGCCTCGTCCAGCGCCAGCAGGGAGAGCAGTGCCGTCGGCTGGTGCGCGGCGGCGAGCCGGTCGAGGTCGGCGGCCAGGCCGTCGCGGGTGACCGTGGCCGGGTCGACGGTCAGCAGGTGCACCGTGGCGGCGCCGGCCGTGAGGGCGGCGAGCACCCGGTCGGTGACCTGGTGCGGCGGGGCCACCACCAGCCACGTGCCGGGGTCGGCGCCGGTCAGCGTCCGGCGTTCCCAGGTGACCCGGTACCGCCAGCCGGCGAGGGTGCCGTCGAGCTGCTGGCGGCGCCGCCACGACTCCAGTTCCGGCAGCAGCTCACGCATCGGCTGGTCCGGGTCGAGGCCGAGGCGGCCCAGGTCACCGTCGCTGACGGCCCGCCAGAACGCGTCGTCGACCGGGTCGGCGGCCGGGGTCGGGGCCGCGTCGAGGGTCGGCCAGTAGCGCTGCGGCCGGAACGCGTACGTCGGCAGCTCGGGCAGCCGGCGGGGACCCGGACGGGGACCGGCCAGCACGGCGAGCACCGCCGCCCAGTCGACGTCGCGCCCGGTGGCGTCCAGGACGGCCAGCGCGGAGAGCAGGGCGGTCGGCTCGTCGGTGCCGGCGCGCAGCGCCGCCACGGCCGTCCCGTCCTCGTCGCTGGGCAGCAGGCCGGCGGTCATCGCGGTCAGCACCGCCTGCGGGCCGAGTTCCAGGAAGGTGTCCACGCCCGCTTCGCGCAGCGCGGCGATGCCGTCGGCGTACCGGACGGCCTCCCGGACGTGCCGCACCCAGTAGTCGGGCGTACGGATCTCGTCGGGCCCGGCGAGCCGCCCGGTCAGGTTCGACACGATCGGCAGCAGCGGCGCGGCGAAGGTCAGCCCGTCGAGCACGGCCCGGAACCCGGCCAGCATCGGCTCCATCAGCGGGCTGTGGAACGCGTGGCTGACCCGCAGCCGCCGGGTGCGTACCCCGCGCTCCCGCCAGAGCCGCTCCAGCCCGTCGAGGGCGTCGAGGGCCCCGGCGAGGACCACGGCGGTGGGACCGTTGACGGCGGCGACGCCGACCCGGTCGCCCAGCCCGGCCAGGGAGTCGAGCACGGCCGCCTCGTCGGCGGCGACGGCGAGCATTCCGCCCCCGGCGGGCAGGGCCTGCATGAGCCGTCCCCGGGCGGCCACCAGCGTGGCGGCGTCCGCGAGGGACAGCACGCCGGCGACGTGTGCGGCGGTGATCTCGCCGATCGAGTGCCCGGCGACGTGCCCGGGCACCACCCCGAACGACTCGACCAGCCGGAACAGGGCCACCTCCAGCGCGAAGAGCCCGGCCTGGGTGAACACCGTCTCGTCGAGCAGCGCGGCCTCGGCGCTGCCGTCGGCCGCGAACAGCACCGGCTTCAGCGGCTGCGGCAGCTGGTGGTCCAGCGCCGCGCAGACCTCGTCGAGGGCCGCCGCGAAGACCGGGAACGTGTCGTACAGCTGCCGGCCGGCGCCGGGGCGCTGGGCGCCCTGGCCGGAGAACTGGATCGCGAGGCCGCCTCCGCGCCGACGGGCGGTGACCAGCGCGGGGTGGTCCTCGCCGCCGGCCAGCGCCCGCAGCGCGGCCAGCCGGGTCTCCCGGTCGGCGGCGACCACGGCGGCCCGCTGGCCGAGGTGGGCCCGGCCGTCGGCGAGCGCCCAGGCGACCAGGTCGGCGGGGTCGTCGCCCGTCGCGACCCGGTCGGCCAGCCGGCCGGCCTGCTCGCGCAGCGCGGGCAGGTCGGCGGCGGAGACCGGCCACGGCAGGGCCGTCCCGGACCGTTCCCCGTCGGGGGCGACCGGTTCCGGCCGCTGCGGGGCCTGCTCCAGGATCACGTGGGCGTTGGTGCCGCTGATCCCGAACGAGGAGACGCCGGCCCGGCGGGGCCGGTCCTCGGCGGTCCACGGCCGCGCCTCGGTGAGCAGCGCCAGCGCGCCGGACGTCCAGTCGACGTGCGGGGTCGGCGCGTCGACGTGCAGGGTCGCCGGCAGCACCTCGTGCTGCAGGGCCAGCACCATCTTCATCAGGCTGGCGGCGCCCGCCGCGGCCTGGGTGTGGCCGATGTTCGACTTCACCGACCCGAGCCACAGCGGCCGGTCGGCGGAGCGGTCCCTGCCGTACGTCGCCAGCAGCGCCTGCGCCTCGATCGGGTCGCCGAGGGTGGTGCCGGTGCCGTGCGCCTCGACCACGTCCACGTCGCCCGGGGTCAGGCCGGCGTTGTCCAGCGCCTGCCGGATTACCCGCTGCTGCGCGGGCCCGTTCGGCGCGGTGAGGCCGTTGCTCGCGCCGTCCTGGTTGACGGCGCTGCCCCGTACGACGGCGAGGATCCGGTTGCCGTCGCGCTGGGCGTCGGAGAGCCGCTGGAGCAGCAGGACGCCGACGCCCTCGCCCCAGCCGGTGCCGTCGGCGGCCTCGGCGAACGCCTTGACCCGCCCGTCGGCGGCGAGCCCGCGCTGCCGGGAGAACTCCAGGAACGCGCCCGGGGTCGACATCACCGTCACGCCGCCGGCCAGGGCGAGGTCGCACTCGCCGCTGCGCAGGGCCTGCGCGGCCAGGTGCAGCGCCACCAGCGACGACGAGCAGGCCGTGTCGACGGTGACCGCCGGGCCGTGCAGCCCGAACGAGTACGCCAGGCGACCGGAGACCACCGACGCGCCGTTGCCGGTCGCCTGGTAGCCCTCCACCTGGGACCGCGCGCCCAGCAGCAGCGTGGCGTAGTCCTGCCCGTTGGTGCCCATGAAGACGCCGGTGGCGGAGCCGCGCACCCGGTGCGGGTCGATGCCGGCGCGTTCGAAGACCTCCCAGGTGGTGTGCAGCAGCAGCCGCTGCTGCGGGTCCATCGCGAGGGCCTCACGCGGGTTGATGCCGAAGAACGCCGCGTCGAAGCCGGCCACGTCGTGCAGGAACCCGCCGCTGCGGGTGTAGCTGGTGCCCACCCGCTCCGGGTCGCTGTCGAACAGGGCGTCGAGGTCCCAGCCCCGGTCGGCGGGCATCGGCGTGACGGCGTCCACGCCGTCGGCCAGCAGCCGCCACAGTTCCTGCGGCGAGGACACCCCGCCGGGGAAGCGGCAGGCCATGGAGACGATCGCGATCGGCTCGTCCGCCGGCGGCCGGGCCGAGACCACGCCGCCGGTGGCGGGGCCGCCGTCCGCGCCGACCACGATTTCGGTACGCAGGAAGCGGGCCAGTTCCGCCGCCGACGGATGGTCGAAGACCACGGTCGACGGCAGGGTCAGGCCGGTGACCCGGCCCAGCCGGTCGCGCAGCTGCACGGCGGCGAGGGAGTCGAAGCCCAGCTCGCGGAACGCCCGGCCGGCCGGCACCTGGTCGGTGGTGGGGTGGCCGAGGACAGCCGCCGCCTCCGCGCGGACGAGGTCGACCAGCAGCGCCTCCTGGCCGGTCGCCGGCAGCGCCGTGAGCCTGGCCCGCAGCCCGTCGGTGGCGGCGGCGCTCGCCGGCCGCTCCGGCTCCTCGGCGACGGCGGGGGCGACCCGGTCGAAGAGGTGGCTCGGCCGCGCGACGGTGAACGCCGTGACGAACCGGGACCAGTCGACGTCGACGATCACCGGCGCCGCCTCCGTGGCGTTCACCCAGCGACCCAGCGCCGCGACGGCGGCGTCGGGCGCGAGCGGGGTGAACCCGCGACGGCGCAGGCCGTCCGCCGTCTCGCCGGCGGCCATGCCGTCCTCCGCCCACGGGCCGTAGGCCAGGGCGGTGGCGGGCAGGCCGGCCGCCCGGCGGGTGGCGACGAGCGCGTCGAGCAGGGCGTTGCCGGCCGCGTAGCCGGCCTGGCCGCCGCCGCCCCAGACACCGGCGACCGAGGAGAAGACCACGAACGCGTCGAGGTCCCGGCCCCGGCAGGCGGCGTCGAGGTGGACGGCGCCGAGCACCTTGCCGGCCAGGGTCTCCGACAGCTCGCCGTCGGTCACCTCGTACGCGGGGGTGGTGCCGCCGGACGCGCCGGCGGTGTGCACGACGGCGGTCAGCTCCGGCAGCCCGGCCACCAGGGCGTCGACCGCCGCCCGGTCGGTGACGTCGCACGCCACCACCCACACCGCACCCAACTCGTCGACCAGTTCGGCCGCGCCCGGCGCCGCCGGGCCCCGCCGCGAGGCGAGCACCACCTCGGCCGCCCCGTTGGCCAGCAACCAGCGGGCCACGTGCCGACCCAGGGCGCCCGTACCGCCGGTCACCAGCACCGTCCCGGCGGGCCGCCAACCCGACCCGGCGGGCGGCGCGGCCGGCACCAGCCGCCGGCCGAAGAGGCCGTTGCGGCGGACGGCCACCTGGTCCAGGGTGCCGTCGGCCAGGACCGTGACGAGCGCGGCGCGGGTGCTCCGGTCGGCGCGGTCGGGCAGGTCGACCAGGCCGCCCCAGCGGTCCGGCTGTTCGAGGGCGACGACCCGGCCCAGACCCCAGGCCAGGGCCGACCAGAGGTCGCCGACCCGTTCCCCGGCCGTGACCGGCATCGCGGTCCGGCTGAGCGCCCACACCCGTCCCGGCAGGCCGGTGTCGGTCAGCGCCCGGGTGAGGGTGAGCAGCACCGCCGTGCCGGCGGGCACCGCCGGGGTGTGCGTCAGCGGCCGGTCCTGGCGGGGCAGCACGCAGAGCACCCCGGCCCAGCCCTCCCCGCTGATCCGGCGCAGCCGTTCGCCCAGGTCGGTGCGGGCGAGGGTGGACGACACGGTGAGCGTGTCCACCCGGGCGCCCGCCTGGGTGAGGGTCTTCGCCACGCCCGCGTCGGCGCCGCTGTCGACGGTGACGACCAGCCACCGCCCGGACAACCGGGTTGCCGGGGCCGGCCGCACCGGCTCCCACCCGACCCGGTACGACCACCCGTCCAGGGCGGTGTCCCGGGACCGGTGCTGACGCCAGCGCGCCAGGAGCGGCAGGGCCGGGCCGAGCGCGTCCAGGTCCTCGGTGTCGTCGCCGAGTTCGGCGGCGAGGGCGGCCAGGTCGCCGCGCTCGACGGCGGCCCAGAACTCGGCGTCGCCGCCGTCCGGGGCGGCCTGCTTCGCGGGCGTGCCCTCCGGCCAGTAGCGCTGGTGTTGGAAGGCGTACGTGGGCAGGTCGACCCGCCGCGCGCCGCTGTCGGCGAACCACGGCTGCCAGGACACGGGAACCCCGTGCACGTGCAGCTCGGCGAGGGCGTGCAGCAGCGCCTGCGCCTCCGGTCGGTCCCTGCGCTGCACGGCGACGGCCAGCACGGCGTCGTTGCCGGGCAACACGTCGGCCGCCATCGCCGTCAACACACTCTGCGGACCGACCTCCAGGAACGTGTCCACACCGGCGGCCTTCAGGGCGGTGACACCGTCGGCGTAACGCACGGCCTCGCGGACGTGCCGCACCCAGTACTCCGGGGTGCGAATCTCGTCGCCGGCCAACGCACCGGTCACGTTCGACACGACCGGCAGCATCGGCGCCGCAAAGGTGAGTCCGGACAGGACCGTACGGAACTCGTCAAGCATCGGCTCCATCAACGGACTGTGGAACGCGTGACTCACGGTCAACCGGCGGGTACGGACACCCCGGCCCCGCCAGACCCGCTCCACCTCGTCCAACGCCTCGACCGCACCGGAGACCACCACGGCGGCGGGACCGTTGACGGCAGCGATGCTGACCCGGTCGCCCAGCCCGGCGATCGACTCGACCACCGCCGCCTCGTCCGCCGCCACCGCCAGCATGCCGCCGCCGGCCGGAAGGGCCTGCATCAACCGGCCCCGCGCCGCCACCAGCTGACACGCGTCCGCCAGCGACAACACCCCGGCCACGTACGCGGCCGTGACCTCACCGATCGAGTGCCCGGCCAGTAGGTCCGGCACGACGCCGAAGGACTCCACCAGCCGGAACAGGGCCACCTCGACCGCGAACAGGCCGGCCTGGGTGAAGACGGTCTGGTCCAGCAGTTCGGCCTCGGGGCTGCCGGCCTCGGCGAACAGCACCTCCCGCAACGGACGCGGCAGCAGCGGGTCGAGGTGCGCGCACACCTCGTCCAGCGCGGCGGCGAACACCGGGAACTCGCCGTACAGCTCCCGACCCATCCCCGCGCGCTGCGCACCCTGACCCGAGAACAACAGCGCGAGCTGGCCGCGCGCGGCGGCGGAGCCGGTCACGACGGCACCGGAGGGCTCGCCCGCGTCGAGGGCCCGCAGCGCGGCGAGCAGGTCGTCCCGGTCGGCCACCACGGCGACGGCGCGCTGCTCCAGCGCGGGCCGGGTGGTGACGGAGGACCAGGCGACGTCCAGCGGACGCGGCGCCTCGTCGGCGGCGAGCCAGCGTGCCCACCGGCCCGCCTGGCCGGCCAGGGCCGCGTCGGAGCGCGCGGACAGCAGCACCGGCACCACCGGCGGCACGTCCCGGGCGACGATCTCGCCCTCGATCGCCTCGGCGGGGGGCTGTTCGATGATCACGTGGGCGTTGGTGCCGGAGATCCCGAACGACGACACCGCCGCCCGGCGCGGCCGGTCCACCTGCGGCCACGGGGTGGGCTCGGTGGCGAGGGCCACCGCCCCGGCCGACCAGTCGATGTGCGGCGACGGCTCGTCCACGTGCAGCGTCGGCGGCACCAGGCCGTGCCGCATCGCCAGCACCATCTTGATCACACCGGCCACACCGGCGGCGGCCTGCGTGTGCCCGATGTTCGACTTCACCGACCCCAACAGCAGCGGACGATCCTGCGGACGCTCCTGCCCGTACGTCGCCAACAACGCCTGCGCCTCGATCGGATCACCCAAGGTCGTGCCCGTACCGTGCGCCTCGACCGCGTCCACGTCAGCCGGGGTGAGCCGCGCGTTCGCCAGGGCCTGCCGGATCACCCGCTGCTGCGACGGACCGTTCGGCGCCGTCAGCCCGTTCGACGCGCCGTCCTGGTTCACGGCCGTGCCGCGTACCACGGCGTAGATCCGCCGGCCCTCCCGCTGGGCGTCGGAGAGCCGCTGCACCAGCAGGACACCCACGCCCTCGGACCAGCCGGTGCCGTCGGCCGACGCCGCGAACGACTTGCAGCGGCCGTCCTGCGACAGACCCCGCTGCCGCGAGAACTCGATGAACGTCCCCGGCGTCGCCATCACCGTCACACCACCGGCCAGCGCAAGGTCGCACTCACCACTGCGCAACGCCTGCGCCGCAAGGTGCAGCGCGACGAGGCTGGACGAACACGCCGTGTCCACGGTGACCGCCGGCCCTTCCAGGCCGAACGTGTACGCGACCCGGCCGGACAGCACGCTGCCCGACGTGCCGGTCCCGACGTAGCCCTCCACCTCGGTCGGCAGGTCCATCAGTCGCGAGGCGTAGTCGTGGTACATGACGCCGGCGAAGACGCCCGTCCGGCTGCCCCGCAACCGCTGCGGGTCCAGACCGGCCGACTCGAACGACTCCCACGACGCCTCCAGCAGCAGCCGCTGCTGCGGGTCCATGGCGAGGGCCTCACGCGGCGAGATCCCGAAGAAGCCCGGGTCGAACTCGGCGGCCCCGTACAGGAATCCGCCGTGGCGGGTGTACGACGTGCCGCTGCGGTCCGGGTCCGGGTCGAACAGCGAATCCAGGTCCCAGCCCCGGTCCGCCGGGAACTCCGAGATCCCGTCGCCGCCGCCGGCCAGCAGCGCCCACAGCTCGTCGGGCGATTCGACGCCGCCCGGGTAGCGGCAGGCCATGCCCACGATCGCGATCGGCTCGTCGGTGCCGACGACCGTACCGGCGACCAGGTCTCCGGTGGACTGACGCACCCCGGCCAACTCCGACCACAGGTGGTCGGCGAGCACGGCCGGGGTCGGGTAGTCGAAGACCAGCGTCGAGGCCAGCCGCAGCCCGGTGACCGCGTTCAACCGGTTGCGCAGGTCCACCGCCGTCAGCGAGTCGAAGCCCAACTCCCGGAACGCCCGGTCCGCCGGCACCGCCTCCGCACCACCGTGCCCCAACACCTGCGCGACCAGGCCGCGCACCAGCACGTCGACCTGGGCCCGTCCCTCGTCCTCGGTCAGGCCGGCGAGCCGGTCGGCCCAGCCGCCACCGCCCTGCCCCGCCTGGCGGCGGGTGCTGGTCACGCCGATCAGGGTGCGCAGCACGGCCGGCACGGGGCCGGCGGAGGTCGCCGCCCGCAACGCGGGCACGTCGATCACGGCCGGCACCAGGGCCGCCCGGTCGGCGGCCACGGCGGCGTCGAACAGCTCCAACCCGACCTCGGCGCTCATCGGCGTCAGGCCCGCCCGCGCCGAGCGCGCCCGATCCGCCTCGTCGATCGAGGCGGCCATGCCGGCGGTGTTCCACATGCCCCAGGCCAGGCTGACGGCCGGTAGTCCGAGCTGCCGCCGGTACGCCGCCAACCCGTCGAGGAACGCGTTGCCCGCCGCGTACGCCGACTGACCCGGCGAACCCAACACCCCCGCCACCGACGAGAACACCACGAACAGATCCAGGTCCAACGACGCCGTCGCCTCGTGCAACAGCCAACCCGCCGACACCTTCGGAGCCAGCACCGCACCGAGCCGCTCGACGGTCAGCCCCTCCACGACACCGTCGTCCAGAACGCCAGCGGTGTGGACCACGCCCGCCAGCCGGCCGCCGGCGACGACCTCGCCGACCAGCCCGGACACCTGGTCCCGGTCCGTCACGTCACAGGCCACCACCCGCACCGACGCACCCAACGCCGACAGCCGCTCGGACAGGTCAGCAGCGCCCGCAGCCTCCGGGCCACGCCGCGACACGAGCACCAGCGACCGCACGCCCCACGAGGACACCAGATGCTCCGCCACCAGCGCACCCAGCGCACCCGTACCGCCGGTCACCAGCACCGCACCGTCACCCACGGTCGGCGGCGCCGCCACCGTGACGCCGGCCCGGACCAGGCGCGGCGAGTACACCGCGCCGTCACGGACTGCCAACTGGCCGCCGGTCGCGGCCGGTTCGCGCAGCGCGCCGTCCAGGAGCGCCACCAGCGCGGCATCCAGCTCGCCGTCGACGTCCGCGAGGACGATGCGTCCCGGGTGCTCCGACTGCGCCGAACGCAGCAGGCCCCAGACGGCCGCAGCGGCCAGGTCGGTCACCCGGTCCTCGTCACCGACCGACACGGCACCCCGGGTCACCACCACGAGCCGCGACTCCGACAGGGCGTCCGCCGCCAGCCAGGACTGCACCGTCGCCAGCATCTCCGAGGTCACCGCGCGGACGGACTCCGGCGTCTCCGCCGCCGAACCCGATCCGGGGAACAGCGGAAGCAGCACCGCGCGGGGGACGGACTCCTCCCCCGGGATCGTCGCCACGTCGGGGTACGCGAGCATTCCGACCGGTGCCGCCAGGTCCCGGCCGCCGGTCACCAGTGCCCATCCGGAGACATCCCCGGCGGGGGTCTCCTCCACGGCCGGCCATCGCAGCTCGAACAGCGACCGCGATGCCGTGCCCGGCGCGGGCACGCCGGTCAGCTCCCGCAGGACGAGAGAGTCCACCGACACCACCGGCGCGCCCGCCTCGTCGTACGCGGCCAGCCGCAGGCCCGAGCCGTCGCGGGTCAGGCGTACCCGGAGCGCCCCCGCGCCCGAGGCGTGCACCTGCACACCCTCGAACGCGAACGGCACCCGCGGCCCGCCCGACTGCTCCGCACCGGACAGCAGCCCGATCGGGTGCAGGGCCGCGTCCAGCAGCGCCGGATGCACCCCGAACCCGACGGCCTCCGTCGCGGCACCGTCCGGCAGGACCACCTCGGCGTACACCTCGCCGCCGCTGGTCCAGGCGCGCCGGAGCCCCTGGAAGACCGGCCCGTACGTCAGGCCGTGCTCCGCCAGCGTCGGATACCAGTCCGCCAGGTCCACCTCCGCCGCGCCGGCCGGGGGCCAGGCGACCGGGTCGGGCTCGTCGGCGTTGGACGGCTCCAGCACGCCCTCCGCGTGTCGGGTCCAGCCCGCCTCGGGATCGTCGTCGGGACGGGAGTAGACGGCGACGGGACGCTGCGGCGACTCCGACGCGGACACCCGCACCTGGATCCGCACGCCTCCCGTTCCGGGAACGACCAGCGGGGCGGCCACGGTCAGCTCCCGCAGCCGGGAGAGGCCCACCTCGTCGCCGGCCCGCACGGCCAGCTCGACCAGGGCGGTACCCGGTACCAGCGTCAGCCCGGAGACCGTGTGGTCGGCCAGCCAGGGGTGCGTGGCGAGGGAGAGTCGGCCCGTCAGCACCATCTCGTCGTCGCCGGCCAGGTCCACGGCCGCGCCGAGCAGCGGGTGCGCGGTGCGGCCGAGCCCGGCCCCGGACACGTCGCCCGTACGCGCCCGGTTGGCGGCGGGCCAGTAGCGCTGGTGCTGGAAGGCATACGTGGGCAGGTCCACGCGCCGCGCGCCCGTCTCGGCGAACCACTGCGTCCAGGACACGGGAACCCCGTGCACGTGCAGCTCGGCAAGGGCGTGCAGCAGCGCCTGCGTCTCCGGCCGGTCCCTGCGCTGCACGGCGACGGCCAGCACGGCGTCGTCGCCGGGCAACACGTCGGCCGCCATCGCCGTCAACACACTCTGCGGGCCGACCTCCAGGAACGTGTCGACGCCGGCGGCCCGCAGCGCGGTGACACCGTCGGCGTAGCGGACGGCCTCGCGGACGTGCCGCACCCAGTACTCGGCCGTGCGGATCTCGTCGCCGGCCAGCGCACCGGTCACGTTCGACACGACCGGCAGTAGCGGCGCCGCAAAGGTGAGTCCGGACAGGACCGCCCGGAACTCGGCCAGCATCGGCTCCATCAACGGACTGTGGAACGCGTGACTCACGGTCAACCGGCGGGTGCGGACACCCCGGTCCCGCCAGACCCGCTCCACATCGTTCAGGGCCTCGACTGCACCGGAGACGACCACGGCCGTCGGACCGTTGACGGCAGCGATGCCGACCAGGTCGCCCAGGCCCGCGATCGACTCCGCCACCGCCGCCTCGTCGGCAGCCACCGCCAACATCCCGCCACCCGTGGGCAGCGCCTGCATCAACCGGCCCCGCGCGGCGACGAGGGCGCACGCGTCCGCCAGGGACAACACCCCCGCCACGTGCGCGGCCGTGACCTCGCCGATCGAGTGGCCGGCCAGCAGGTCCGGCACGACGCCGAAGGACTCCACCAGCCGGAACAGCGCCACCTCGACCGCGAACAGACCGGCCTGGGTGAAGACGGTCTGATCCAGCAACTCCGCCTCAGCCGAACCCGCCGACGCGAACAGCACCTCCCGCAACGGACGCGGCAGCAGCGGGTCGAGCTGCGCGCACACCTCGTCCAACGCGGCGGCGAACACCGGGAACCCGGCCGACAACTCCCGGCCCATGCCGGCACGCTGCGCGCCCTGACCCGAGAACAGCAGGGCGAGCTGGCCGCGCTGGCCGGCGGCGCCGGAGACGACCGTACCGGTGGGGTCGCCGTCGACGAGGGCGGTCAACGCCGCGATCAGGCCGTCCCGGTCGGCGGCGGTCACCACCGCCCGGTGCTCCAGCGCGGGCCGGGTGGTGACGGAGGACCAGGCGACGTCCAACGGACGCGGCGCCTCGTCGGCGGCGAGCCAGCGCGCCCACCGGCCCGCCTGGCCGGCCAGGGCCGCGTCGGAGCGGGCCGACAGCAGCACCGGCACCACCGGCGGCACCTCGCGGGCGACGATCTCGCCCTCGACCGCCTCGGCCGGCGGCTGCTCGATGATCACGTGCGCGTTGGTACCGGAGATCCCGAACGACGACACCGCCGCCCGGCGCGGCCGGCCCACCGCCGGCCACGGCGTCGCCTCGCTCGCCAGGGTCACCGCCCCGGCCGACCAGTCGATGTGCGGCGACGGCTCGTCCACGTGCAGCGTCGGCGGGACGAGGCCGTGCCGCATCGCCAGCACCATCTTGATCACACCGGCCACACCGGCGGCGGCCTGCGTGTGCCCGATGTTCGACTTCACCGACCCCAACAGCAGCGGACGATCCTGCGGACGCTCCTGCCCGTACGTCGCCAACAACGCCTGCGCCTCGATCGGGTCGCCGAGCGTGGTGCCGGTGCCGTGGGCCTCGACCGCGTCCACGTCGGCGGCGGTCAGGCGGGCGTTCGCCAGGGCCTGCCGGATCACGCGCTGCTGCGAGGGGCCGTTCGGCGCGGTCAGGCCGTTCGACGCGCCGTCCTGGTTCACGGCCGTGCCGCGTACCACCGCCAGCACGCGGTGCCCGTTGCGCCGCGCGTCCGACAGCCGCTCCACCAGGAGCACGCCGACGCCCTCGGACCAGCCCGTTCCGTCGGCCGAGGCGGCGAACGACTTGCAGCGGCCGTCCTGCGACAGACCACGCTGCCGCGAGAACTCGATGAACGTGCCGGGCGTCGCCATCACCGTCACGCCACCGGCCAGCGCGAGGTCGCACTCACCGCTGCGCAACGCCTGCGCCGCAAGGTGCAGCGCCACCAGCGACGACGAGCACGCCGTGTCGACCGTGACCGCCGGGCCCTCCAGCCCGAACGTGTACGCCACCCGGCCGGACAGCACGCTGCCCGACGTGCCGGTGCCGACGAAGCCCTCGGCGTCCGGCGGCAGGTCCATCAGGCGCGAGGCGTAGTCGTGGTACATGACGCCGGCGAAGACGCCCGTCCGGCTGCCCCGCAACCGCTGCGGGTCCAGGCCCGCCGACTCGAACGACTCCCACGACGCCTCCAGCAGCAGCCGCTGCTGCGGATCCATCGCCAGGGCCTCACGCGGCGAGATCCCGAAGAACCCGGGGTCGAAGTCCGCCGCCCCGTACAGGAACCCACCGTGCCGCGTGTACGACGTGCCGCTGTGCTCCGGGTCCGGATCGAACAGGCTCTCCAGGTCCCAACCGCGATCGGTGGGGAACTCCGAGATCCCGTCGCCACCGCCAGCCAGCAGCGCCCACAGCTCGTCGGGAGACTCGACGCCGCCCGGGTAGCGGCAGGCCATGCCCACGATCGCGATCGGCTCGTCGGTGCTGACGGCGTGCACCGCCGTCTGGCGGGCGGTGATCTGCCCGGAGACCTGCTCGTGGAGGTGGTCGACGAGCACGGCCGGGGTCGGGTAGTCGAAGACCAGCGTCGAGGCCAGCCGCAGCCCGGTGGCCGCGTTCAACCGGTTGCGCAGGTCCACCGCCGTCAGCGAGTCGAAGCCCAGCTCCCGGAACGCCCGGTCCGCCGGCACCGCCTCCGCACCACCGTGCCCCAACACCTGCGCGACCAGGCCGCGCACCAGCACGTCGATCTGGGCGCGCGCCTCGTCGGGCGCCAGGCCCGCCAGATGGTTGGCCCAGTCGCCGCCGCGCGCGGCCCGTCGCCGGGCCACCGTCGACCCGATCAGGGTACGCAGCACGGCCGGCACCGGGCCGGCGTTGAGTGCTGCCCGCATCGCCGGTACGTCGATCACGGCCGGCACCAGGGCCGGGCACTCCGCCACCAGGGCGGCGTCGAACAACTCCAACCCCACCTCGGCGCTCATCGGCGTCAGACCCGCGCGCGCCGAGCGCGCCCGATCCGCCTCGTCGATCGAGGCGGCCATGCCGGCCGTGTCCCACATGCCCCAGGCCAGGCTGACGGCCGGCAACCCGAGCTGCCGCCGGTACACCGCCAACCCGTCCAGGAACGCGTTACCCGCCGCGTACGCCGACTGACCCGGCGAACCCAACACCCCCGCCACCGACGAGAACACCACGAACAGATCCAGGTCCAACGACGCCGTCGCCTCGTGCAGGAACCACCCGGCCGACACCTTCGGCGCCAGCACCGCACCGAGCCGCTCGGCGGTCAGCCCCTCGACCACCCCGTCGTCCAGAACGCCGGCGGTGTGCACCACACCCGCCAACCGGCCCCCGGCTGCGATCTCGGCAACCAACGCACCGACCTGGTCCCGGTCCGTCACGTCACAGGCGACCACCCGCACCGACGCACCCGCCGCCGACAGCCGCTCGGACAGCTCAGCCGCACCCGCAGCCTCCGCACCACGCCGCGACACCAGCACCAGCGACCGCACCCCGTGCACCGACACCAGATGCTGCGCCACCAACGCGCCCAACGCACCCGTACCACCGGTCACCAGCACCGCACCGTCACCCACCACGGCACCGTCCGCCGACGCCGGGGCGACCGCACGCACCAGACGCGGCACGAACACCCCACCCGAGCGCACCGCCACCTGACCACCGAACGCCACCGGCTCATCCGCCACCGTGTTCAGCACACCCAGCAGCCCGGCATCCACGTCACCATCGACGTCCGCCAGCACGATGCGACCCGGATGCTCCGACTGCGCCGAACGCAGCAGACCCCACACCGCCGCACCCGCCAGATCCGAAACCCGGTCGCCGGCACCGACCGACACCGCGCCCCGCGTCACCACCACCAACCGCGAATCCGCCAACGCGTCCGCCGCCAGCCAGGACCGGACGGTCGCCAGCACGTGCGACGTCGCCGCGCGAACGGCGTCGGGGACGGCGACCTGCGACGCGTCGAGCGTCAGCAGCAGACCCTTCGGCGCGACCGCCCGGCCGGCGTCGACCGCCGCGACGAGCGCCTCGACGTCGCCGAACGCCGGCAGGTCGACGGCGGCGGGCGAGCCGACCAGCGCCCACCCGGACAGGTCCCCGGCAGCGGCGATCCCCTCGGCCTGCCAGGTGAGTTCGAACATCGAGCGGGACGCGGCGCCCACCGTGGCCACGCCGGTCAGCTCCCGCAGGACGAGGGAGTCCACCGACACCACCGGCGCGCCCGACTCGTCGCCTGCGACCAACCGCACCGCCGAGCCCGCGCGCGTCAGCCGCACCCGCAGCGCCCGCGCGCCCGCGGCATGCACCTGCACACCCTCGAACGCGAACGGCACCCGCGGCCCGCCCGACTCCTCCGCACCCGGCAGCAACCCGATCGGGTGCAGGGCCGCGTCCAGCAACGCCGGGTGCACGCCGAAGCGCGCCGCCTCCGCCGCCGCCTCCTCCGGCAGCACCACCTCGGCGTACACGTCGTCGCCCCCGGTCCACACCCGGCGCAGCCCCTGGAACGTCGGCCCGTACGCCAGGCCGCGCTCCGCCAGCGTCGGGTACCAGCCCGCCAGGTCCACCTCGGACGCGCCGGCCGGGGGCCACTCCCCCACGCCCGGCTCGTCGGCCGACGCGGGCTCCAGCACGCCCTCCGCGTGGTGGACCCACTCGGCCTCCGGGTCGCCCTCGGACTGCGAGTGCACCGCCACGACCCGGGTGCCGGACTCGTCGGCCGCGCCGACGCGCACCTGCACCCGCACCGCGCCGCCCTCCGGCAGCACCAGCGGCGCGGCCACGGTCAACTCCCGCACCCGCGACGCGCCCACCTCGTCACCCGCCCGCACCGCCAGCTCCACCAGGGCGGTGCCGGGCACGATCGCCACGCCGGAGACGACGTGGTCGGCGAGCCACGCGTGGGTGGCGAGCGACAGCCGGCCGGTCAGCACCACCATGTCCGCGCCGGCGACGGTGACCGCCGCGCCGAGCAGCGGGTGCCCGGCCACGCCGAGGCCCGCGCCGGACACGTCGGCGGTACGCGCCTGACCCGCGCCGAGCCAGTACCGCTGGTGCTGGAAGGCGTACGTGGGCAGGTCGACCCGGGTGGCGCTGACGTCGGTGAACCACTGCGTCCAGGTCACCGGGACGCCGTGGACGTGCAGTGCGGCGAGCGCGTGCAGCAGCGCCTGCGGGGCGGGACGGTCCCGGCGCTGGACGGCCACCGCGAGCGCGTCCTCGGCGAGCAGGTCGGCGTTCATCGCGGTCAGGACGCTCTGCGGGCCGATCTCCAGGAAGGTGTCGACGCCGGTGGCACGCAGGGCGGCGATGCCGTCGGCGTAGCGGACGGCCTCCCGCACGTGCCGGACCCAGTACTCGGCGCGGGTGATCTCCTGCGGATCGGCGAGCGCCCCGGTCAGGTTCGACGCCACCGGCAGCAGCGGCGCCCGGAACGTCAACCCCGCCAGGACCGCGCGGAACTCGTCGAGCATCGGCTCCATCAGCGGGCTGTGGAACGCGTGGCTGACGGTGAGCCGGCGGGTGCGCGCACCCCGGTCCTGCCAGAGCCGCTCCACCTCGTCGAGGGCGTCGACCGCGCCGGAGACCACCACGGCGGCGGGCCCGTTGACGGCGGCGATGCCCACCCGGTCGGTCAGGCCGGCGATGGACTCCGCCACCGCGGCCTCGTCGGCGGCCACGGCCAGCATGCCGCCGCCGGTGGGCAGCGCCTGCATCAGCCGGCCCCGCGCGGCCACGAGCGCGCACGCGTCCGCCAGGGACAGCACCCCGGCGACGTACGCGGCGGTCACCTCGCCGATCGAGTGCCCGGCGACCACGTCGGGCACGATGCCGAACGACTCCACCAGCCGGAACAGCGCCACCTCGACCGCGAACAGGCCGGCCTGGGTGAAGACGGTCTGGTCCAGCAGTTCGGCCTCGGCGGAGCCCGCCGACGCGAACAGCACCTCCCGCAGCGGACGCGGCAGCAGCGGGTCGAGCTGCGCGCACACCTCGTCCAGGGCGGTCGCGAAGACCGGGAACAGGGCGGACAGCTCCCGGCCCATGCCGGCGCGCTGCGCACCCTGACCGGAGAAGAGCACGGCCAGCTGCGTACGCGTCGCGCCGGTGCCGGTGACCACGGTGGCGGCCGACTCGCCGGCGGCGAGGGCACGCAGCCCGGCCAGCAGTTCGTCCCGGTCCGTCGCGGTGACCACCGCGCGGTGCTCCAGCACGGCCCGGCTGACCGTCGACGACCAGGCGACGTCGACGGGGCGCAGGTCCTCGTCGACGGCGAGCCAGCGGGCCCAGCGGTCCGCCTGCGCCGCGACGGCGGCCTCGGACCGGGCCGACAGCAGCACCGGGGCCGGCAGCCCGCCGGGCGTCGGGACGCCCTCGCCCCGGGTCGGCTCCGCCTCGGCGGGCGGCTGCTCGATGATCACGTGCGCGTTGGTGCCGCTGACTCCGAACGACGAGACCGCCGCGCGGCGGGGCCGGCCCGCCGCGGGCCAGTCGCGCGCCTCGGTGAGCAGGGAGACCGCCCCGGCGCTCCACTCGATGTGCGGGGACGGCTCGTCGACGTGCAGCGTCGACGGCAGCAGCCCGTGCCGCATCGCCATGATCATCTTGATGATGCCGGCCACCCCGGCGGCGGCCTGGGTGTGCCCGATGTTCGACTTGATCGATCCCAGCCACAGCGGCCGGTCCTCCGGGCGGTCCTGCCCGTACGTCGCCAACAACGCCTGCGCCTCGATCGGGTCGCCGAGCGTCGTGCCGGTGCCGTGCGCCTCGACGGCGTCCACGTCGGCCGTGGTGAGCCGCGCGTTGGCGAGGGCCTGCCGGATCACGCGCTGCTGCGACGGGCCGTTCGGTGCGGTCAGGCCGTTCGACGCGCCGTCCTGGTTGATCGCCGTGCCGCGTACCACCGCCAGGATCTTCCGGCCCTCGCGCTGCGCGTCGGAGAGGCGCTGCACCAGCAGCACGCCCACGCCCTCGGACCAGCCGGTGCCGTCGGCCGACGCCGCGAACGACTTGCAGCGGCCGTCCTGCGACAGACCACGCTGCCGCGAGAACTCGATGAACGTTCCGGGCGTGGCCATGACGGTCACACCACCGGCCAACGCCAGATCACACTCACCACTACGCAACGCCTGCACCGCGAGGTGCAGCGCCACCAGCGACGACGAGCACGCCGTGTCGACGGTGACCGCCGGGCCCTCCAGCCCGAACGTGTACGCGACCCGACCGGACAGCACGCTGCCCGACGTGCCGGTGCCGAGGTAGCCGCCGACGCCCTCGGGCAGGTCCTGCACGCCGGAGGCGTAGTCGTGGTACATCAGGCCGGCGAAGACGCCGGTCCGGCTGCCGCGCAGCCGCTGCGGGTCGAGGCCGGCGGACTCGAACGTCTCCCACGAGGTCTCCAGCAGCAGCCGCTGCTGCGGGTCCATGGCCAGGGCCTCGCGCGGCGAGATGCCGAAGAAGTCCGGGTCGAACTCGGCGGCCCCGTACAGGAAGCCACCGTGCCGGGTGTACGACGTCCCGGGGTTGTCCGGGTCGGGGTGGAAGATCCGGTCGAGTTCCCAGCCCCGGTCGGTGGGGAACTCGCCGATGCCGTCGGCCCCGGCGGCGACCAGGTCCCACAGTTGCTGCGGGTTCGTCACGCCGCCCGGGTAGCGGCAGGCCATGCCCACGATGGCGATCGGCTCGTCGACGGTGGTCGCCCGCACGGCGTGCCGCTGGTCGGCGACCTGGCCGGAGAGCTGCTCGTACAGGTGCTCCGACAGGGCGCCGGGGGTCGGGTAGTCGAAGACGAGCGTCGACGTGAGCCGCAGCCCGGTCGCGCTGTTGATCCGGTTGCGCAGCTCGACGGCGGTCAGCGAGTCGAAGCCCAGCTCCCGGAACGCCCGGTCCGCCGGCACCTGGTCGGCGCCGCCGTGACCGAGGACCTGCGCGACCATCCCGCGCACGAGCAGGGCCACCTGGGTGCGCGCCTCCTGCGGGTCGAGCCCGGCCAGCCGGTCGACCCAGGCTCCGGAGCCGGAGCGGCGACGCTTCGTGGCCGACCCCACCAGGGCCCGCAGCATCATGGGCACCCGGCCCGCGGCGGTCTGCGCCCGCATGGCGGGCAGGTCGACCACGGCCGGCACCAGCGCCGCGCCGCCGTGGGCCAGGGCGGCGTCCCACAGCCCGAGCCCGACCGGGGCGGTCATCGGGACCAGACCTGCCCGGGTCACCCGCGCCCGGTCGGCGTCGTTGATCGACGCGGCCATGCCGTCCGTGTCCCACATGCCCCACGCGAGGCTGACGGCGGGCAGCCCCCGCTGCGCCCGCAGCACGGCGAGGGCGTCCAGGAAGGCGTTGCCGGCCGCGTAGGCGGCCTGACCGGGAGAGCCGAGCACCCCGGCGACGGAGGAGAAGAGCACGAACAGGTCGAGGTCCAGCTCGGCGGTCGCCTCGTGCAGCCACCAGCCCGCCGTGACCTTCGGGGCCAGCACGTCCGCCAGCCGCTCGGGGGTGATCCCGCTGACCACGCCGTCGTCCAGGACGCCGGCCGTGTGGACCACCCCGGCCAGACGGTCCCCGTCGGTGATCGACCGGACCAGCTCGCCGACCCGGGCGCGGTCGGTCACGTCCGTGGCGACCACCCGGACGGCCGCGCCCAGCGCGTTCAGCCGCTGCGTCAACTGGTCGGCGCCGGGGGCCGCCGGACCCTGGCGGGACGCCAGCACCAGCGAACGCACGCCGTACGCGGTGACGAGGTGTTCGGACACCAGGGCGCCGAGCGATCCGGTGCCACCGGTGACCAGGACGGTCCCCCGGCCGAGGGTCGCCGGGGTGCGCGCGTCGCCGGTGGCGCGGACCAGCCGCGGCAGGTACACCGTGCCCGCCCGCACCGCGAGCTGCCCGTCGACACCCGGGTCGTCGGCGGCTGCGGCGAGCAGGGCCAGCAGGTCGGGGTCCAGGTCGACGCCCGGTTCGAGGTCGGCCAGCACGATCCGGCCGGGGTGTTCCGACTGTGCCGAGCGCAGCAGGCCCCAGACCGCCGCCCCCGCCAGGTCGGTGACGTGGTCGGCCGTGCCGGTGGCCACCGCGCCACGGGTCACCACGACCAGCCGCGAGTCCGCCAGGGAATCGGCGGCCAGCCACGCCTGCACCGCGCCGAGGACGTCCGCCGTCACGGACCGCGCCGCGTCGGGCACGTCCGCCCCGGCCGCCGCCGGAGCAACGGGCAGCAGCAGCGCCGCGGGAGCGGGGGCCGTTCCGTCCGTCACCGCCCTGGCCACCGCCGCCACCTCGGCGTACGCCGGAAGCTGCGGGACGCCGTCGATCGGGCGGTCACCGACCACGACCCAGCCGTACGCGCCGTCGGGCGCGGTGATCTGCTCGGGCTGCCAGGACACCTCGAACAGGGAGCGGTGCGCCTCGTCGGAGGGTGCCGCCATGCCGGTCAGCTCGCGCAGCGTCAACGAGTCCACCGACACCACCGGCGCACCCGTCTCGTCGACGGCGACCAGCCGCACGGAGCTGCCCGAGGCGGTGAGGCGGACGCGGAGCGTCCGGGCCCCGACCGCGTGGACCTGCATGCCTTCGAACGCGAACGGCACCCGGGCCCCACCGCCGGTCTCGTCGGCGGGCAGCAGTCCGACGGGGTGCAGGGCGGCGTCCAGCAGTGCCGGGTGCACCCCGAAGCCCGCCGGGTCCCCGATCACCTCGTCGGGGAGGGCGACCTCGGCGAACACCTCGCCCCCGGCGGTCCACGCCCGCCGCAGGCCCTGGAAGACCGGCCCGTAGGAGAGCCCGTGCTCGGCCACCGTCGCGTACCACCCGGTCACGTCCACCTCGGACGCGCCGGGCGGTGGCCACGCGCCCAGCGTGGGCTCGTCGGCGGTGGGGGTGCCGACGAGGCCGTCGGCGTGCCGGGTCCAGCCCGACTCCGGGTCGTCCTCGGGCTGGGAGTGCACGGTCACCGACCGGGCGCCGGTCCCGTCGACGGGACCGACCCGCACCTGCACCCGTACCCCGCCACCGCTGGCGGGCAGCACGAGCGGGGCGAGCACGGTCAGCTCACGGACACGGGAGGCACCGACCTCGTCGCCCGCCCGGACGACGAGGTCCACCAGTGCGGTGCCGGGCACGATCACGGCGCCGGACACGACGTGGTCGGCCAGCCACGAATGGGTCGACACCGACAGCCGGCCGGTCAGCACCACCATGTCCTCGCCGGCGACGGACACCGCCGCGCCGAGCAGCGGGTGCCGTGCCACGCCGAGGCCCGCTCCCGAGACGTCGGCCGACTGGCCGACCGGCGGCAGCCAGTACCGCTCGCGGTGGAAGGCGTAGGTGGGCAGGTCGACCCGGCGCGCGCCGGTGTCGGCGAACCACGGCTGCCAGGACACGGGAACCCCGTGCACGTGCAGCTCGGCCAGGGCGTGCAGCAGCGCCTGCGTCTCCGGTCGGTCGCGGCGCTGCACGGCGACGGCCAGCACGGCGTCGTCCTCGGGCAGCACGTCGGCCGCCATCGCCGTCAGTACGCTCTGCGGGCCGATCTCTAGGAACGTGTCGACGCCGGCGGCCTTCAGGGCGGTGACCCCGTCGGCGTAGCGCACGGCCTCGCGGACGTGCCGCACCCAGTACTCGGCCGTGCGGATCTCGTCGGCGTCAGCGAGTGCACCGGTCACGTTCGACACGACCGGCAGCAACGGCGCGGCGAAGGTCAGCCCGGACAGGACCGCCCGGAACTCGGCCAGCATCGGCTCCATCAACGGGCTGTGGAACGCGTGGCTCACGGTCAACCGGCGGGTGCGGACACCCCGGTCCCGCCAGACCCGCTCCACCTCGTCCAACGCCTCGACGGCACCGGACACGACCACCGCCGTTGGACCGTTGACCGCCGCGATGCCGACGCGGTCGATCATCCCCGCGATCGACTCCGCCACCGCAGCCTCGTCGGCGGCCACCGCCAGCATCCCGCCGCCGGTGGGCAGCGCCTGCATCAGGCGACCTCGCGTGGCGACAAGCTGGCACGCGTCGGCCAGCGACAACACACCCGCGACATGCGCCGCCGTCACCTCGCCGATCGAGTGACCGGCCAGCATGTCGGGAACGACCCCGAACGACTCCACCAGACGGAACAGCGCCACCTCGACGGCGAACAACCCGGCCTGGGTGAAGACGGTCTGGTCCAACAACTCCGCCTCGGGGCTGCTCGCCGACGCGAACAGCACCTCCCGCAACGGACGCGGCAGCAACGGATCCAGGTGCCCACACACCTCGTCCAACGCCGCCGCGAACACCGGAAACTCAGCCGACAGCTCCCGGCCCATGCCCGCACGCTGCGCGCCCTGACCCGAGAAGAGCAGGGCGAGCTGGCCGCGCTGGCCGCCCGGGCCGGTGACCACGCCGATCGAGGGCTCGCCCGTCGCCACGGCTTCGAGGCCCGCCAGCAGCTCGTCGCGGCTCGCCCCGGACACGACCGCCCGGTGCTCCAGCACCGAGCGCGACGCCACCGACGACCAGGCCACGTCCAGCGGGCGCGGGGTCTCGTGCCCGCTCAGCCAGGCCGCCCAGCGGTCGGCCTGCGCCGACAGCCCGGCCGCGTCACGGGCCGACAGCAGCACCGGCACCGCCGACGGCGTCCGGGACGGCTCGTCGCCGGCGTCCGGCTCGTCCCCGCCGGTCGGGGCGGGCGGCTGCTCCAGGATCAGGTGGACGTTCGTACCGCTGATGCCGAACGACGACACGGCGGCCCGGCGCGGCCGGTCCACCGCCGGCCAGGGACGCGCCTCGGCGAGCAGGGACACCGCGCCGGCGGTCCAGTCCACGTGGGGGGTCGGCTCGTCGAGGTGCAGGGTCCGCGGGAGCAGGCCGTGCCGCATCGCCTGCACCATCTTGATCATGCCGGCGACACCGGCGGCGGCCTGGCTGTGGCCGATGTTCGACTTGATCGAGCCGAGCAGCAGCGGCCGGTCGGCGGGGCGGCCCTGGCCGTAGGTCGCCAGCAGGGCCTGCGCCTCGATGGGGTCACCGAGCGTCGTTCCCGTGCCGTGCGCCTCGACGGCGTCCACGTCGGCCGTGGTGAGGCGGGCGTTGGCGAGGGCCTGCCGGATCACTCGCTGTTGGGCGGGGCCGTTGGGCGCGGTGAGGCCGTTGGACGCGCCGTCCTGGTTCACGGCGCTGCCGGCGATCACGGCGAGCACCTGGCGGCCCTGCCGCCGGGCGTCGGAGAGCCGCTGGACCAGCAGCACGCCGACCCCCTCCGACCAGCCGGTGCCGTCGGCGTCGGCGGCGAAGGACTTGCAGCGCCCGTCCGGGGCGAGGCCGCCCTGGCGGGAGAACTCGACGAAGGCGCCCGGGGTCACCATGACGGTGACGCCGCCGGCCAGCGCCATGTCGCACTCGCCGCTGCGCAGCGCCTGGGCGGCGAGGTGCACCGCGACCAGGGACGACGAGCAGGCGGTGTCGACCGTCACCGCCGGGCCTTCGAGGCCGAAGGTGTACGACACCCGGCCGGAGATGACGCTGTGCGCGCCGCCGGTGAGCTGGTAGCCCGCCAGCTCGGCCGGGGTGTCGGTGGTGCCGTAGCCCGACGGGGAGGCGCCGACGAAGACGCCGGTACGGCTGCCGCGCAGCTCGTCCGGGTCGATCCCGGCCTGTTCCATGGCCTCCCAGGACGCCTCCAGCAGCAGGCGCTGCTGCGGGTCCATGGCGACCGCCTCGCGCGGCGAGATGCCGAAGAAGCCCGGGTCGAAGGTGGTGGCGCCGTCGACGAAGCCGCCCTCGCGGGTGTGCGAGACGGGTTGCCCGTCGGCGTCGACGGCCAGCAGCCGGCCCATGTCCCAGTGCCGGTCCTCGGGGAAGCCGCTGATCCCGTCGCGTCCGGTGGCGACCAGGTCCCACAGGTCGTCCGGGTTGGCCACGCCGCCCGGGTACCGACAGCTCATGCCGACGATGACGATCGGGTCGTCGTCCACCGGCCCGGCGGGGCCCCAGGTGGTGACGGTGTCGACCTCGTGCAGGCGCAGCGTCGCCGACAGGTGGTCGGCGAGGGCGGCCGGGTTCGGGTAGTCGAAGACCAGGGTGGTGGGCAGGGTGAGCCCGGTGGCGGCGCCGAGCCGGTTGCGCAGCTCGACGGCGGTCAGTGAGTCGAAGCCCAGTTCCTTGAACGCCCGGTTCGCCTTGACCAGCTCGGTGCCGGAGTGGCCGAGCACGGCGGCGGTGTGCGTGCGTACGAGGTCGGTCAGGTAGCGGTCCTGCTCGGCGCGGGGCAGCGTCAGCAGGTGCTGCCGCAGCCCGCCGCCGGCGGCGTCCTCCGGTTCGGCGTCGACCACCCGCAGGGCGTCGCGGGCCTCGGCGATGTCGTCGAGCAGGGGGCGGGCGCGGGCGGCGGCGAACGCCGGGGTGAACAGGGACCAGTCGACGTCCGCCACGGTCACCGACGGCACGGCACGACCGACCGCGCTGCGCAGCGCGTACACGGCCTGGGCCGGCGACATCGGGCTGAGGCCGCGCCGGGCCAGCAGTTCCTGACCCTCGCCGCTGGCCATGCCGCCGTCGGCCCAGGGTCCCCAGGCCACGGCGGTGGCGGCCAGGCCGC
This sequence comes from Micromonospora sp. NPDC047812, assembly GCF_040704175.1. NCBI lineage: Bacteria > Bacillati > Actinomycetota > Actinomycetes > Micromonosporales > Micromonosporaceae > Micromonospora > Micromonospora sp. NPDC047812. Next base: position 546,963 of record NZ_JBEYRY010000004.1, read on the forward strand.
GGGCCCGGCGCCGCTCGGCGAGGGCGTCGAGGAAGGCGTTGCCGGCGGCGTACGCGGCCTGTCCGCCGCTGCCCCAGATGCCGGCGATGGAGGAGAAGAGCACGAACGCGTCGAGCGGCCGGTCGCCCAGCAGCTCGTCCAGGTGCACCGCACCGGCGATCTTGCCGTCCAGCACCCCGGCCAGCCCGGCCAGGTCGGTGTCGGCCAGCATGTTCAGCTGGCCCACCCCGGCGGCGTGCACCACCGCCGTGAGCGGCGCCTCGTCGGCGTCGACGTCGCGCAGCAGCGCCTCGACCCGGGCGCGGTCGGCCATGTCGGCGGCGACCAGGGTCACCCGGGCGCCGAGCGCGGTCAGCTCGTCGCGCAGCTCCGCCGCCCCCGGGGCGCGCTCACCCCGGCGGCTGGTCAGCACGACGTGCGCCGCGCCGTTGGCCGCCACCCAGCGGGCCACGTGGGCGCCGAGCGCCCCGGTGCCACCGGTGATCAGCACCGTGCCCGACGGCTGCCAGCGCTCGACGGTGCCCACGGCCGCCGGCGTGGCGCGCACCAGGCGGCGCACGAACACGCCCGATGGCCGTACGGCGACCTGGTCCTCGTGACCGCCGCCGGTCAGGACGCCCACCAGGTGGTCCCAGTCGTTCCGGTCGGGCCCGTCCGGCAGGTCGACCAGGCCGCCCCAGAGCTGCGGGTGTTCCAGCCCGGCCACCCGGGCCAGGCCCCACAGGCCGCCCTGGGCGACGCTGCGGACCGGGTCCGTGTCCCCGGTGCCGACCGCGCCCCGGGTCACCATCCACAGTGGCGCCGCGACGTCGGCCGCGTGCAGGGCCTGCACCAGCGCCATCGTGGCCGCCGTGCCGAGCGGCACGGCCGGCTGGCCGGGGTGCGGCCGGTCCAGCAGACCCAGCAGGGACACGATCCCGGAGAACCGGTCGTCCCCCACGGCCTCGGCCACCCGCGTCGTCACGTGCCCGCGCTCCGCCGTCGGGTCCACCGCCAGCCGGGACACCTCGCCGCCGGCGGCGGTCAGCGCCCCCGCGAGCGACTCGGCCCACTCCGTCGCGGGCGCGTCGCCGGCCGGCTCCACCAGCAGCCAGCGGCCGGACGGGGTGACCGGCGCGGGGGCGGCGGTCCGCTTCCACACCACCCGGTACGACCAGCCGTCGACGACCGCGTCCCGCAGCCGGGCCTTGCGCCAGGAGGACAGGACCGGCAGGGCCGGGGCCAGGACGTCCGCCCCGTCGTCGCCGAACTGCGCCGCCAGCGCCGCCACGTCGGAGCGCTCCACGGCCGACCAGAACTCGACGTCCACCACGTCCGGGCTGACCGGGCCGGTGACCGACGCCGGCATCTGCTCGGGCCAGTAGCGCTGCCGCTGGAACGCGTACGTGGGCAGGGCGACCGGGGTCGCGCCGGCGCCGGAGTAGAGGGCCGTCCAGTCGACGGGCACTCCGTTGACGTGCAGCTCGGACAGGGCGGCGAGCAGGGCCCGGGCCTCGGGACGGTCGGCGCGCAGGACGGGCACCGCGATGACCGGGGTGTCGTCGTCGGCCGGTTCCTGCTGGCTCAGCGTGTCGCGGGTCATCGCGGTCAGCACGCTGCGCGGGCCGATCTCCAGGAACGCGTCGACACCCGCTGCCCGCAGCGCGGTGATTCCGTCGGCGTACCGGACGGCCTGCCGGACGTGGCGCACCCAGTAGTCGGCGGTGCGGATCTCCTCGGCGTCGGCGAGCGCGCCGGTCACGTTCGACACGACCGGCAGCGACGGCGCGGCGAAGGTCAGCCCGTCCAGGACGGCCCGGAACTCGGCGAGCATCGGCTCCATCAGCGGGCTGTGGAACGCGTGGCTGACCGTGAGCCGGCGCGTGCGGACGCCCCGGTCGCGCCAGAGCCGCTCCACCTCGTCGAGGGCGTCGACGGCACCGGAGACCACGACCGAGGTCGGCCCGTTGACGGCCGCGATCCCCACGTCGGCCAGGGCGTCCAGCGTGGCGAGGACGTCGGCCTCGGCGGCGGCGACGGCCAGCATCCCGCCGCCCGAGGGCAGGGCCTGCATGAGCCGGCCGCGCGCCGCGACGAGCGCGCACGCGTCGACCAGGGACAGCACCCCGGCCACGTGCGCGGCCGTGATCTCGCCGATCGAGTGCCCGCCCACGAAGTCCGGCGTGATCCCGAACGACTCCACCAGACGGAACAACGCCACCTCGACGGCGAACAGCCCCGCCTGGGTGAACACCGTCTGATCCAACAGCCCCGCCTCGGCCGTACCCTCGGCAGCGAACAGCACCTCCCGCAGCGGACGCGGCAGCAGCGGGTCCAGCCGACCGAACACCTCGTCCAACGCGGCGGCGAACACCGGGAAGGTCCCGTACAGCTCCCGGCCCATGCCGGCGCGCTGCGCGCCCTGGCCCGAGAAGAGCACCGCGAGCGGGCCCCGGTCGGCGGCCTGCCCGGCGACCACCGCGCCGGACGGCTGCCCGGCGGCGAGGGCGCGCAGGCCGGCCAGCAGGTCCTCGCGGTCGGTGGCGGTGAGGACCGCGCGGTGCTCCAGCGCGGACCGCGACACCACCGACGACCAGCCGACGTCCACCGTGCGGAGGGTCTCGTCGGCGTCCAGCCACCGGGCCCAGCGGCCCGCCTGCGCGGTCAGCGCGGCCTCCGACCGGGCCGACAGCAGCACGGGCACCGCCGGCAGGGCGGGGGCCGGGCCGGCGTCGGCGGGGGCCGCGGCGTCGGCGTCGGGGGCGGGCGGCTCCTCCAGGATGGTGTGCGCGTTCGTGCCGGAGATGCCGAACGACGAGACCGCCGCCCGCCGGGGACGGTCGGTCGCCGGCCACGGCCGCGCCTCGGTCACCAGCGACACCTCGCCGGCCGACCAGTCCACCTTCGGCGTCGGCTCGTCCACGTGCAGGGTGGACGGGACGAGGCCGTGCCGCATCGCCATCACCATCTTGATCACACCGGCCACGCCCGCGGCGGACTGGCTGTGACCGATGTTCGACTTGATCGAGCCGAGCAGCAGCGGCCGGTCGGCGGGCCGGTCCCGCCCGTACGTGGCCAGCAGCGCCTGCGCCTCGATCGGGTCGCCGAGGACGGTGCCGGTGCCGTGCGCCTCGACGGCGTCCACGTCGGCCGTGGTCAGCCGGGCGTTCGCGAGGGCCTGCCGGATCACCCGCTGCTGGGCGGGGCCGTTGGGCGCGGTGAGGCCGTTGGACGCGCCGTCCTGGTTGACCGCGCTGCCCCGGATCACGGCGAGGACGGGGTGCCCCTTGCGCTGCGCGTCCGACAGCCGCTCCACCAGCAGGATGCCGACGCCCTCGGACCAGCCCGTGCCGTCGGCGGCGGCGGCGAACGACTTGCACCTGCCGTCGGGGGCGAGCCCCCGCTGCCGCGAGAAGCCCACGAACGGGCCGGGGGTGGCCATGACGCACACGCCGCCGGCCAGGGCCAGGTCGAAGTCGCCCTGCCGCAGCGCCTGGCAGGCCAGGTGCAGGGCGACCAGCGACGACGAGCAGGCGGTGTCGACCGTGACCGCCGGGCCCTCCAGGCCGAGGGCGTACGCGATCCGCCCGGAGACGACGCTGGTGGCGGTGCCGGTCAGCAGGTAGCCCTCGTCGGTGCCCTCGGCCTCGCTCTGCGGGCCCATCCCGTAGCCGTTGGCGGCGGTGCCGACGAAGACGCCGACCTTCTGCCCGCGCATTGAGGCGGGTGCGATCCCGGCGTGCTCGAACGCCTCCCACGACGTCTCCAGCAGCAGCCGCTGCTGGGGGTCCATCGCCACGGCCTCGCGGGGCGAGATGCCGAAGAACTCGGCGTCGAAGTCGGCCGCGTCGTAGAGGAAGCCGCCCTCGCGGGTGGTGGACCGCCCGGCCCGGTCGGCGTCCGGGTCGTACAGGTTGTCCAGGTCCCAGCCGCGGTCCGTCGGGAAGCCGCCGATCGCGTCGCCGCCGGAGGCCACCAGGTCCCAGAGCTGCTCGGGGCTGGCGACACCGCCCGGGTAGCGGCAGGACATCGCGACGATCGCGATGGGCTCCCGGGCGGCAGCGGTCAGCTGCTGGTTGAGCTGGCGGAGGCGGCCCGTCTCCTTGAGCGACGCGCGAAGCGCCTCGACGACCTTGTCTGCGGACGTAGACATCATGAGCTCCGTACTGGGGACAACGGTCAGGAATCGGTTCCGTCAAGCGCCAGCCTGACGAGGGTGTCGGTGTCGAGCTCGTCGAGGTCCAGGGCCTCGTCGGTGGACTCGTCACCGGCACCGCCGTCAGCGTCGGTGAGGTTGAGCAGCAGGTCCAGCAGCCCGGCCTCGCGGAGGCGGGCCAGCGGGATCGCCGCGAGCGCCTGCCGGACGGCCGCCTCCGCCGGGTCGCCGTCGTCCGCCTGTGCCGCCTCGGGCAGCAGGCCGTCGAGCAGGTTCTCGGCGAGCACGGCCGGGTTCGGGTAGTCGAAGACGAGGGTCGCCGGCAGCGACAGGCCGGTGGCTCCGGTCAGCCGGTTGCGCAGCTCAACCGCCGTCAACGAGTCGAACCCGAGTTCCTTGAAGGCCCGCTGGGGCTTGACCCGGTCCGTGCCCGCGTGGCCGAGCACGGCGGAGGCGTGGGTACGGACCAGGTCGACGAGGTGCCGGACCCGCTCGGGGCGGGGCAGGGCGAGCAGGTGCTCCCGGAGGGCGTCGGCGACCCCGCCCGGCTGCTGCTCCCCGGCGTGGGCGTGCAGCGCCTCCCGGGCCTCGGCGATGTCGTCGAGCAGCGGCCGGGGGCGGGCCGAGGCGTACGCCGGGGCGAAGACCGCCCAGTCGACGTCCACCACGGTCAGCGCCGCCCGGGGCAGGCCCACGGCGTACCGCATGGCGTGCACGGCGTCGGCCGGTGCCATCGCGGTCAGGCCGCGCCGGGCCAGCAACTGCTGGGCCTCGCCGGTGGCCATGCCGCCGTCGGCCCAGGGTCCCCAGGCCACGGACGTCGCCGTGAGGCCCCGTCCACGCCGGTGCCCCGCCAGCGCGTCGAGGAAGGCGTTGCCCGCGGCGTAGGCGGACTGCCCGCCGCTGCCCCACACGCCGGCGATGGAGGAGAAGAGCACGAACGCGTCCAACGGCCGGTCGCCGAGCAGGGCGTCCAGGTGCAGCGCGCCGGCGACCTTGCCGTCGAGGACGCCGGCGAACGCGGCCAGGTCGGTGTCGGCGATCAGGCCGGACTCGCCGGCGCCCGCCGCGTGGACCACGGCCGTCAACGGCGCGGGGTCCTCGTCGAGGCGGGCGAGCAGTGCCGCCACCTGGTCGCGGTCGGCCACGTCGCAGGCGACGACCGACGCCCGTACGCCCTGTGCGGTCAGCTCCTCGCGCAGCTCCATTGCCCCCGGGGCGTGCTCGCCGCGGCGGCTGGTCAGCACGACGTGCGCGGCGCCGTTGGCCGCCGCCCAGCGGGCCACGTGGGCGCCCAGGGCGCCGGTGCCGCCGGTGACGAGCACCGTGCCGGAGGGCCGCCACCGCTCCGCCGTGTCGGGGGCGGCGGGTGCCGAGCGGACCAGGCGGCGGACGAACACCCCGGAGGGACGTACGGCCAGCTGGTCCTCGTCGCCGGAACCGGTCACCACCCGCGCCAGCCGGTCCCACGCCGTCGCGTCGACCTGGTCGGGCAGGTCCACCAGTCCGCCCCACAGCTGGGGGTGTTCCAGGCCCGCCACGAGCCCCAGGCCCCAGAGCCCGCTCTGGGCGACGCCGTGCACCGGGTCCCCGTCGCCGGTGCTGACCGCGCCCCGGGTCAGGCACCACAGCCGGGTCGTCGCCCCGGTGTCGTGCAGGGCCTGGAGCAGCAGCAGCGTGGCGGCCGTCCCGACCGGTACGGCCGGGTGGGCCGGGTGCGGCTGGTCGCGGAGGCCGAGCAGGGACAGCACGCCGGTGACGGGCCCGTCGGCCAGCGCGTCGGTCAGCCGGCGGGCGAGGTCCGCCCGCTCGGTGCCGACCGGGTCGACGGTGAGCCGGACCACGTCGGCGCCGACCTCGGCGAGGGCCTTGGTGACCGCCTCCGCCCGGGTGCCGTCGGCCAGGTCGTCCTGCGCCGTCACGAGCAGCCACGTGCCGGGCCGCGCCGGTTCGGCGGTGATGTCGGTCCGCTTCCATCCGACCCGGTACGACCACGCGTCCACGACCGCCCGCTGCGTGCGCGCCCGGTGCCAGGTCGACAGGACCGGCAGGGCCGGGGTGAGGGCGTCCAGGGCCGCGCCGTCGTCGCCGAACTGCGCGGCGAGGGCGCTCAGGTCGCCACGTTCGACGGCGGTCCAGAAGTCGGCGTCGCCGCCGTGGGTCGCCGTCTGCCGCCGCCGGCCTGCCGGCTCGGGCCAGTACCGCTCCCGGTGGAAGGCGTACGTGGGCAGGTCCACCCGCCGCGCGCCGCTCTCGGCGAACCACGGCTGCCAGGACACGGGAACCCCGTGCACGTGCAGCTCGGCAAGGGCGTGCAGCAGCGCCTGCGTCTCCGGCCGGTCGCGACGCTGCACGGTGACGGCCAGCACGCCGTCGTCGCCGGGCAACACGTCGGCCGCCATCGCCGTCAACACACTCTGCGGACCGACCTCCAGGAACGTGTCCACACCGGCGGCCCGCAGCGCGGCGACACCGTCGGCGTAGCGGACGGCCTCGCGCACGTGCCGCACCCAGTACTCGGCCGTGCGGATCTCGTCGGCGTCAGCGAGTGCACCGGTCACGTTCGACACGACCGGCAGCATCGGCGCCGCAAAGGTGAGTCCGGACAGGACCGTACGGAACTCGTCAAGCATCGGCTCCATCAACGGACTGTGGAACGCGTGGCTCACGGTCAACCGGCGGGTGCGGACACCCCGCTCCCGCCAGACCCGCTCCACCTCGTCCAAGGCATCGACCGCACCGGAGACCACCACGGCCGTCGGCCCGTTGACGGCAGCGATGCCGACCCGGTCGCCCAGCCCGGCGATCGACTCGACCACCGCCGCCTCGTCCGCCGCCACCGCCAGCATCCCGCCGCCGGCCGGAAGGGCCTGCATCAACCGGCCCCGCGCCGCCACCAGCTGACACGCGTCCGCCAGCGACAACACCCCGGCCACGTACGCGGCCGTGACCTCACCGATCGAGTGACCGGCCAGCAGGTCCGGCACGATCCCGAACGACTCCACCAACCGGAACAGCGCCACCTCGACCGCGAACAACCCCGCCTGGGTGAAGACGGTCTGATCCAGCAACTCCGCCTCGGGGCTGCCCGCCGACGCGAACAGCACCTCCCGCAACGGACGCGGCAGCAGCGGATCGAGGTGCGCGCACACCTCTTCAAGGGCGGAGGCGAACACCGGGAACTCGGCCGACAGCTCCCGACCCATGCCGGCACGCTGCGCGCCCTGACCCGAGAACAACAGCGCGAGCTGACCGCGCGCGGCGGCGGAACCGGTCACGACGGCACCGGAGGGCTCGCCCGCCGCCACCGCCGCGAGGCCCGCCAGCAGCTCGTCCCGGCTCGCACCGGAGACGACCGCCCGGTACTCCAACGCCGAGCGCGACACCACGGACGACCACGCCACGTCCACCGCGCGCAGCTGCCCGTCCGCCGACAACCAGCGCGCCCACCGGCCGGCCTGCGCCGACAGCGCGGCGGCGTCGCGGGCGGACAGCAGCACCGGCACGACCGGCGGCACGTCGCGGGCGACAATCTCGCCCTCGATCGCCTCGGCGGGCGGCTGTTCGATGATCACGTGGGCGTTGGTGCCGGAGATGCCGAACGACGACACCGCCGCCCGGCGCGGCCGGTCCACCTGCGGCCACGGGGTGGGTTCGGTGGCGAGGGCCACCGCCCCGGAAGCCCAGTCGATGTGCGGCGACGGCTCGTCCACGTGCAGCGTCGGCGGCACCAGGCCGTGCCGCATCGCCAGCACCATCTTGATCACGCCGGCCACGCCGGCCGCCGCCTGGGCGTGGCCGATGTTCGACTTGATGGAGCCGAGCCACAGCGGCTCCCGGCCCTGCCGGTCCTGCCCGTAGGTGGCCAGCACGGCCTGCGCCTCGATCGGGTCGCCGAGCGTCGTTCCCGTGCCGTGCGCCTCGACCACGTCGACGTCGGACGCCGACAGCCGCGCCGACGCGAGGGCCTGGCGGATGACCCGCTGCTGCGACGGGCCGTTCGGCGCCGTCAGGCCGTTCGACGCGCCGTCCTGGTTCACGGCGCTGCCGCGTACCACCGCCAGGACGCGGCGGCCCTCGCGTCGCGCGTCGGACAGCCGCTGCACCAGCAGCACGCCGACGCCCTCGGACCAGCCGGTGCCGTCGGCCGACGCGGCGAACGACCGGCACCGGCCGTCGGCCGACAGGCCCCGCTGCCGCGAGAACTCCACGAAGGTGCCCGGCGTCGCCATCACCGTCACGCCACCGGCCAGCGCGAGGTCGCACTCACCGCTGCGCAGCGCCTGCACGGCGAGGTGCAGCGCCACCAGCGACGACGAACACGCCGTGTCGACGGTCACCGCCGGGCCCTCGAGGCCGAAGGTGTACGCCACCCGGCCCGACAGCACGCTGCCCGAGTTGCCGGTGCCGATGTAGCCCTCGACCTCGGGCGTCTCCATGAGTCGCGTCGAGTAGTCGTGGTAGATGACCCCCGCGAACACGCCGGTCCGGCTGCCCCGCAGGCCCGACGGGTCCAGACCCGCCGACTCGAACGTCTCCCACGACGCCTCCAGCAGCAGGCGGTGCTGCGGGTCCATCGCCAGGGCCTCGCGCGGCGAGATGCCGAAGAAGCCGGGGTCGAAGTCCGCCGCCCCGTACAGGAAGCCACCGTGTCGGGTGTACGAGGTGCCGGCGTGGTCGGGATCCGGGTCGTACAGCGACTCCAGGTCCCAGCCCCGGTCGGCCGGAAACTCCCCGATGCCCTCGCCGCCGGTGCTGACCAGCCGCCACAGCTCGTCGGGAGACTCCACGCCGCCCGGGTAGCGGCAGGCCATGCCGACGATCGCGATCGCCTCGTCGGCGTCACCGGCCGTCGACTCGTCGGCGGCGACGACGCCGGGCCGGGTGCCGGCGAGTTCCGCGTACACGTGGGCCGCCAGGGCCTGCGGGGACGGGTAGTCGAACACCAGGGTCGAGGTGAGGCGCAGGCCGGTCGCGCCGTTCACCCGGTTGCGCAGCTCGACGGCGGTCAGCGAGTCGAAGCCCAGGTCCTTGAACGCCCGGTCCGCCGGCACCGCCTCCGCGCCGCCGTGCCCGAGCACCTGCGCGACCAGGCCGCGCACCAGCTGGTCCACCTGCGCGAGGCCGTCCTCGGCGCCGAGGCCGGCTAGCCGGTCGGCCCAGCCGCCGGCGCCCTGCCCGGCGCGGCGGCGGGTCGTCGCCACGTCGACCAGGTTGCGCAGCATCGGCGGTACGACCGCACCGGAGGCCGCCGCCCGCAGCGCGGGTACGTCGATCACGGCCGGCACCAGCACCGCCCGCTCGGCCCCCACGGCGGCGTCGAACAGCTCCAGCCCGGTGCGGGCGTTCATCGGCCGGAGTCCGGCGCGCGCGGTCCGGGCCCGGTCGTTGCCGCCGATCGAGGCGGCCATGCCGGCGGTGTCCCAAATGCCCCACGCCAGGCTGACCGCCGGCAACCCCAACTGCCGCCGGTACACCGCCAACCCGTCCAGGAACGCGTTACCCGCCGCGTACGCCGACTGACCCGGCGAACCCAACACCCCCGCCACCGACGAGAACATCACGAACAGATCCAGGTCCAGCGACGCCGTCGCCTCGTGCAGCAGCCACCCGGCCGACACCTTCGGCGCCAACACTCCGGCAAGGCGCTCGTCGGTGACCCGCTCGATCACCCCGTCGTCCAGGACACCGGCGGTGTGCACCACACCCGCCAGCCGGCCCCCGGCGACGACCTCGCCGACCAGCCTGGACACCTGGTCCCGGTCCGTCACGTCACAGGCCACCACCCGCACCGACGCACCCGACGCCGACAGCAGCTCGGACAGCTCAGCAGCGCCCGCGGCCTCCGGGCCACGCCGCGACACCAGCACCAGCGACCGCACGCCGTGCATCGACACCAGATGCTCCGCCACCAGCGCACCCAGCGCGCCCGTACCGCCGGTCACCAGCACCGTGCCGTCACCCACCACGGCGCCGTCCGCCGGCGCCGGGGCGACCGCACGCACCAGGCGCGGCACGAACACCGCGCCGGAGCGGACGACCAGCTGGCCGCCGGCCGGGTCGGCGGCGAACCGGGCCAGGATGCCGAGCACGCCGGGGTTGATCGCGTCGTCGACGTCGGCCAGGACGATGCGGCCCGGGTGCTCGGACTGCGCGGAGCGCAGCAGGCCCCACACGGCCGCCGCCGCCAGGTCGGTCACCCGGTCCTCGTCGCGGACGGCCACCGCGCCCCGGGTCACCACCACGAGCTTCGAGTCCGCCAGCGCGTCGACGGCCAGCCACGCCCGCACCAGGCCCAGCACGTCGGCGGTCACCGCGCGTACGGCCTGCGCCGGGTCGGCGTCGTCGGCGCTCGACGCGGCCGGCGTGAACAGCAGCAGGCGCGGCGGCGCGATGCCGGCGTCGATCGCGGCGCGCAGCTGCCTGATCGTCTCGGCGGAGGGGCCGCCGGGCACGCCCGGCAGGGCCGGCCCGCCCAGCACCGCCCAGCCCGACGCGTCGTCGGCCGGTTCGGCCTCCTCGGCCTGCCAGACCACCTCGAACAGGGAGCGGGACGCCGCGCTCGCGGCGGCCACGCCGGTCAGCTCGCGCAGGACGAGGGAGTCCACCGACACCACCGGCGCGCCCGACTCGTCGTACGCGCTCAGCCGCACCGCCGAACCGTCGCGGGTCAGTCGCACCCGCAGCAGCCCCGCGCCCGAGGCGTGCACCTGCACACCCTCGAACGCGAACGGCACACGCGGCCCACCCGACTCCTCCGCACCCGGCAGCAGCCCGATCGGGTGCAGCGCCGCGTCCAGCAACGCCGGGTGCACGCCGAAGCGCGCCGCCTCCGCCGCCGCCTCCTCCGGCAGCACCACCTCGGCGTACACGTCGTCACCGCCGGTCCACACCCGACGCAGCCCCTGGAACGCCGGCCCGTACGCCAGGCCGTGCCCGAGCAGCGCCGGGTACCAGCCGGTCAGGTCCACCTCGGTGGCGCCGGCCGGCGGCCAGGCGGTCGTCCGCGGCTCGTCGGCGGTCGCCGGTTCGAGCACGCCCTCCGCGTGCCGGGTCCAGCCCGCCTCGGGGTCGTCGTCGGGGCGGGAGTAGACGGCGACGGGACGCTGCGGCGACTCCGACGCGGACACCCGCACCTGGATCCGTACGGCGCCGGACTCGGGGAGCACCAGCGGCACGAGCACCGTCAGGTCACGCAGCCGGGGCAGGTCCACCTCGTCGCCGGCGCGCACGGCCAGCTCCACCAGCGCCGTACCCGGAACCAGCGTCACGCCGGAGACCACGTGGTCGGCCAGCCAGGAGTGGGTGGTCAGGGAGATCCGGCCGGTCAGCACGACCTCGTCGTCGCCGGCCAGGTCCACCGCCGCGCCGAGCAGCCCGTGCTCCGCCACGCCGAGACCGGCGCCGCTGACGTCGCCGGCCCGCAGCCGGCCCACGGCCGGCCAGAAGCGCTGCCGCTGGAACGGGTACGTCGGCAGGTCGACCGGGCGGGTCGCGCCCGGCAGGAGTGCGGTCCAGGTGACCGGCACGCCGTGCGCGTGCAGCTCCGCCAGCGCGTGGAGCAGCGACGCCGGTTCGGCCCGGCCGGGGCGCAGCGTCGCCACGACCGCCGCCGACGGCGCGGCGTCCTCGTCGGGCAGGCAGGCGCCCACCATGCCGGCGAGCACCGCGTCGGGGCCCAGTTCGAGGAACGTGCGGACGTTGCGTTCGCGCAGGCTCGCGACGCCGTCGGCGAACCGGACCGTCTCCCGGACGTGCCGGACCCAGTAGTCAGGGGTGCCGATCTCGTCGGGGTCGACGACCTGGCCGGTCAGGTTCGACACGATCGGCAGGACCGGCCAGTGGAAGGTCAGCCCGTCGAGCACCTGCCGGAACTCGTCGAGCATCGGCTCCATGAGCGGGCTGTGGAACGCGTGGCTGACGGTCAGCCGGCGGGTGCGCGCGCCCCGGTCCCGCCAGAGCCGCTCGACCTCGTCGAGGGCCTCGACGGCACCGGAGACCACCACGGCGGTCGGGGCGTTCACCGCCGCCACGCCGACCCGGTCGGTCAGGCCCGCGATCGACTCGACCACCGCCTCCTCGGCGGCGGCCACGGCCAGCATGCCGCCGCCGGTGGGCAGCGCCTGCATGAGCCGGCCGCGTGCCGCGACCAGCGCGCACGCGTCGGCCAGGCGGAACAGGCCGGCGACGTGCGCCGCCGCGATCTCGCCGATGGAGTGCCCGGCCACCAGGTCCGGCACGACCCCGAGCGACTCCACCAGCCGGAACAGCGCCACCTCGACGGCGAAGAGCCCCGCCTGGGTGAAGACCGTCTGGTCCAGCAGCTCCGCCTCGGCGGAGCCCTCGGGTGCGAACAGCACCTCCCGCAGCGGGCGCGGCAGCAGCGGGTCGAGGTGCGCGCACACCTCGTCCAGGGCGGTCGCGAAGACCGGGAAGGCCGCGTACAGCTCCCGGCCCATGCCGGCACGCTGCGCGCCCTGACCGGAGAAGAGGACGGCGGTCCGGCCGGTCCGGGCGACCCCCCGCACGACGGCGGCCGAGGGCTCGTCGTCGGCCAGCGCGCCGAGGGCGGCGAGCAGTCCGGCGCGGTCGCCGGGCAGCAGCACCGCGCGGTGCTCGAAGGTGGTCCGGCCGGTGGCGAGCGCCCGGCCGACGTCGGCGACGGTCAGCTCCGGCTCGGCGTCGACCAGGGTCCGCAGCCGGCGCGCCTGCTCACGCAGGGCGGCGTCGTCGCGGGCCGAGAGGACGCAGGCGACGAGGTCGCCCGGGACGCCCGTGGCGGGCGGTGCGGGCTGCGCCGGGGCGGGCTCCGGGGCCTGCTCGATGATGGTGTGCGCGTTGGTGCCGCTGATGCCGAACGACGACACCGCCGCGCGGCGGGGCCGGTCCTGAGCCGGCCACGGCCGCGCCTCGGTGAGCAGGGCGACCGACCCGGTCGTCCAGTCGATGTGCGGGGACGGCTTCTCGGCGTGCAGGGTCGGCGGCAGCACGCCGTGCCGCATCGCCAGCACCATCTTGATCACACCGGCGACGCCGGCCGCCGCCTGGGCGTGGCCGATGTTCGACTTGACCGACCCCAGCCACAGCGGCCGGTCCTGCGGCCGGCCCTGCCCGTACGTGGCCAGCAGCGCCTGCGCCTCGATCGGGTCGCCGAGGGCGGTGCCGGTGCCGTGCGCCTCGACGGCGTCCACGTCGGTCGTGGCGAGCCGGGCGTTGGCGAGCGCCTGCCGGATCACCCGCTGCTGGGCGGGGCCGTTCGGCGCGGTCAGGCCGCTGCTGGCGCCGTCCTGGTTCACCGCGCTGCCGCGGACGACGGCGAGGACGCGGTGACCGTTGCGCTGTGCGTCGGAGAGGCGCTCCAGCAGGAGCATGCCGACGCCCTCGGCGAAGCCGGTGCCGTCGGCGCCCGCGCCGAACGCCTTGCACCGCCCGTCGGGCGACAGGCCGCGTTGCCGGGAGAACTCGGTGAGCATGCCGGGGGTGGACATGACGCTCACCCCGCCGGCGAGCGCGAGCCGGCACTCGTCCTGCCGCAGCGCCTGGGTGGCCAGGTGCAGGGCCACCAGTGACGACGAGCAGGCGGTGTCGACGGTGACCGCGGGGCCCTCCAGGCCGAACAGGTAGGAGATCCGGCCCGAGGCGACGCTGCCGGCGCTGCCGTTGCCGACGTGGCCGCCCAGTTCGTCGTCGGTGCCGGCGGCCTGGGAGGCGTAGTCGTGGTAGATGAGTCCGACGTAGACGCCGGTGCTGCTGCCCCGCGCCGCGTGGGGGTCGATGCCGGCCCGCTCGAAGGCCTCCCAGGACGTCTCCAGCAGCAGCCGCTGCTGCGGGTCCATGGCGAGGGCCTCCCGGGGGGAGATCCCGAAGAAGGCGGCGTCGAACTGTGCGGCGTCGTGCAGGAAGCCGCCCTGGCGCGGTACGGCGTCCTCGCCGCCGGCGCGCAGGTCGTCGAGGTTCCAGCCCCGGTCGGTGGGGAAGGGCGAGATGACGTCGGCGCCGTTGGTGACCACGTCCCAGAGCTGCTCGGGCGTCTGCACGTCGCCGGGGAACCGGCAGGCCATGCCGATGATGGCGATCGGCTCGTCGAGGGCGGCTGCGGTGCCCACCGCGGCGGGCCGGTCCACGGCCGCCGCGCCACCGAGTTCCTCGTCGAGGAACTCGGCGAGGACCACCGGGGTGGGGTAGTCGAACGCCACGGTCGCGGGCAGCCGCAACCCGGTCGCGGCGGAGAGCCGGTTGCGCAGCTCCACGGAGGTGAGCGAGTCGAAGCCCAGTTCCTTGAAGGCGCGCTGGGCGTCGACGCTCTCCGCCGAGCGGTGCCCGAGTACGGCCGCCACGCTGCCGGCGACCAGGTCGAGCAGGTGCCCGCGCCGCTCCGCCGGGCTGAGCATCGCCAGCCGGTCCCGCACCGAGGCGGTGTCCGCCAGGCCGCGGCCGACCGCGCGCCGGGCCGGGCCGCTGACCCGGACCACGTCCCGCAGCAGGCTGGGCACGGTCTGGCCGGTCGACCGTGACGCCGCCGGCAGGTTCATCAGGACGAGGTGCGCGTCGCCGCGCTGCCGCGCCAGCTCGAAGAGCGCGACGCCCTGCTGGTCGGTCAGCGGGGCGCTGGTGGCGCGGATCGCCTTGCGGTGTTCGGTGCCGCCCAGGTGGGCCGTCATGGCGCTGCTGGTGGCCCACAGTCCCCAGGCGAGGCTGGTGGCGGGCAGGCCCTGCTCCCGGCGGTGCCGGGCGAGGGCGTCGAGGAACGCGTTGGCGGCGGCGTAGTTGCCCTGCCCAGGGGAGCCGAGGGTGGCCGCGACCGAGGAGAAGAGCACGAACGCGGACAGGTCCAGGTGCCGGGTCGCCTCGTGCAGCGCCCAGCCGGCGTCCACCTTCGGCGTCAGCACGGCGTGCAGGGCCGGCGCGTCGAGCGAGCCGATGGTCGCGTCGGCGATCACCCCGGCGGTGTGGACGACGGCGGTCAGCGGGTGCGCCGGCTCCACCAGTTCCAGCAGCCGGGTCACCTGCGCGGGGTCGGCCACGTCGGCGGTGCCGACGGTGACCCGGGCGCCCGCCCGGGTCAGCTCCTCGACCAGGTCCCGGTACTGCTCCGGGCCACGCCGGGAGGCCAGCAGCAGGTGCCGGGCCTGGCCGGTGGCGACGAGGTGCCGGGCGAACACGCCGGCGAGGGCGCCGCCCGCGCCCGTGATCAGCACGGTGCCGTCCGGGTCGGCGGGCGCGGGCACCCGCAGGACGACCTTGCCGATGTGCCGGGCCTGGCTGATGTGCCGCAGCGCCTGCCGGGCCTGCCGCACGTCCCACGCCCGTACGGGCAGCGGCCGCAGCGCGCCCCGCGCGAAGAGGTCGAGGACCTCGGCGAGCATCTCGCCGATGCGCCGGTGCCCGGCCTCGTTCAGGTCGAACGCGCGGTAGGTCACGCCCGGGTGCCGGGCGGCGACCACGTCCGGGTCGCGCACGTCGGCCTTGCCCATCTCCACGAACCGGCCGCCGCGCGGCAGCAGCCGCAGCGACGCGTCGACGAACTCGCCGGCCAGGGCGTCGAGCACCACGTCCATCCCGGCGCCGCCGGTGGCCGCGCCGAAGGTCTGCTCGAACTCGGTGGTCCGCGACGACGCGATCCGCTCCTCGGCCACCCCCAGGCCCCGCAGCACGCCCCACTTGCCGGGGCTGGCGGTGGCGAACACCGTCGCGCCCCAGTGCCGGGCGAGCTGGATCGCCGCCATGCCGACGCCACCCGCGCCGTTGTGGATGAGCACCGACTCGCCCGCCCGCAGCCCGGCCAGGTCACGCAGCGCGTAGTACGCGGTCAGGAAGACCACCGGCACCGACGCGGCCTGCGCGAAGGACCAGCCGACGGGGATCTTCGCGACGAGGTCGCGGGTGGCGATCACCTCGGGGGCGAAGGCGGGCTCGAACATGCCGAGCACCCGGTCGCCGGGCGCCAGGTCGGTCACGCCGGGGCCGACCTCGACCACCACGCCCGCGCCCTCGCTGCCCATCACCGCCGTCGGGTCCGGGTACATGCCCAGGCCGATCAGCACGTCCCGGAAGTTGAGACCGGCCGCGCGCACGGCGATGCGTACCTGGCCCGCGTCCAGGGCGACGGCCGTGGCGGGCACCATGCCGATGCCGTCCAGGGTGCCGGGGCTCACCGCCCCGACCTGCCACAGGCCGGCCGGCGGGACGAGTTCGTCGGCGGCCGGACCGGTGGACCGGCCCAGGCGGGGGGTACGCACCTCGTCGCCGCGTACGGCCACCTGCCCGCCGGTGGGCGTCGGGTCGTCGGCCACGGCGGCCAGCAGGGCGAGGGTGGCGGGGGTGAGTTCGCCGTCGACGTCGGCGAGGACGATCCGGCCCGGGTGTTCGGACTGCGCGGAGCGCAGCAGGCCCCAGACCGCCGCGCCGGGCAGGTCCCGCACCGCGTCGGCGGGGGTGGCGACCACGGCGCCACGGGTCAGCACCACCAGGGTCGTGTCGGCCAGGGCCGCGCTGTCCAGCCAGGACCGCACCACGGCCAGGACCCGGGCGGTGGCCGCACGGACGAGGTCGGGCAGGTCGCCCTCCGCCGTGCCGGCGGGCACGGGCAGGACCAGCGCGCGGGGCGCCTCGACCGACCCGGCCGCGACCGCCGCGGTCAGCTCGTCGACGGCCGGGAACACCGGCGTGGTCAGGCCCGCCGGCGCGTCCCCGTCGCCGAGCAGCACCCAGCCGGAGACGTCCCCCGCCGGGGTGACCGCTTCGGGCTGCCACGTCACCTCGAACAGCGACCGCTCCGCGGCCTCCGCGCCGCTGGCGTCGGTCATCTCCCGCAGGGCGAGCGACTCGACGGACACCACCGGCGCGCCGGACTCGTCGCCGGCCACCAGCCGCACGCGCGAGCCCGACCGGGTCAGCCGTACGCGCAGCGCCCTGGCGCCCGACGCGTGCACCTGCACGCCCTCGAACGCGAACGGCACGCGTGGCCCGCCGGACCGCTCGGTCAGCAGCAGCCCGACGGGGTGCAGCGCGGCGTCCAGCAGCGCGGGGTGCACGGCGAAGCTGGCGGCGTCGCCGGCCGCCTCGTCCGGCAGGGCGACCTCGGCGTACGCCTCGTCGCCGGCGGTCCACAGCCGCCGCAGGCCCCGGAACGCCGGCCCGTAGGCCAGGCCGCGCTCCGCAAGTGCCGGATACCAGCCGGCGAGGTCCACCTCGGTGCCCCCGGTCGGCGGCCAGGGGCCCAACGTCGGCTCGTCGGTGGCCTGCTCCAGCAGGCCGTCGGCGTGCCGCGTCCACGTGTCCTCGGGGTCGCCGTCGGGCTGCGAGTGCACCGCCACGGGCCGGGCGCCGGAGCCGTCGGCCGCGCCCACGCGCACCTGCACGCGGACCGCGCCCGAACTCGGCAGCACCAGCGGCGCGGCGACGGTCAGCTCCCGCACCCGCGAGGCGCCGACCTCGTCCCCGGCGCGCACCGCCAGTTCGACCAGGGCGGTGCCCGGCAGCACCAGCGCGCCGCCGACCACGTGGTCCGCCAGCCAGGGGTGCGTCGACGCCGACAGCCGGCCGGTCAGCACGACCTCGTCGTCGCCGGCGAGGCGCACCGCCGCGCCGAGCAGCCCGTGTCCGGCCGCGCCCAGCCCCGCGCCCGACACGTCGCCGGTCGCGGACCGGTCGACCGCCGGCCAGAACCGGTCCCGCTGGAAGGCGTACGTGGGCAGGTCGACCGGGGTGGCGCCGGAGCCGGCGAACACGCTCGTCCAGTCGACGGACACGCCCGCGACGTGCAGGTCGCCGAGGTTGGCGAGCAGTTGGTGCGGACCGTTCTCGTGGCGGCGCAGCGAGCCCACCACCACGCCGGTGCCGGCGGCCCGGTCGAGCGCGTCCTGGACGGCCACCTTGAGCACGGGGTGCGGGCTGACCTCGACGAAGGCCCGGAAGCCCTGCTCGATCAGCCGGTCCACGACCGGCGCGAGCCGGACGGTCTCGCGCAGGTTGCGGTACCAGTAGTCGGCGTCGAGCTCGGCGGTGTCGATCAGCTCGCCGGTGACGGTGGAGTGGAAGGCCACCGTGGTGGACCGCGTCCGCACCGTGCCGAACCCGGCGATCACGTCGTCGCGGATGGCGTCGACCTGGCCGCTGTGGGCCGCGAAGTCGACGGCGACCTGCCGGGCGCGGATGCCGCGCTCGGCGCAGTGCGCGAGCAGTTCGGCGACCGACGACGAGTCGCCGGCCACCACGGTCACGGCGGCGCCGTTGAGGGCGCCGACGGAGAGGCTTCCCCGCCACGGCGCGATGAGCTGCTCGGTGTCGGCGGCCGGGAGCGGGACGGAGACCATGCCGCCCCGGCCGGCGATCGCCAGCAGGCCGCGGCTGCGCGCCACGACGAGCCGCGCCGCGTCGGCGAGGGTCAGCGCGCCGGCGACGCAGGCGGCGGCGAGTTCCCCCTGCGAGTGCCCGACGACGGCGGCCGGTTCGATGCCGCACGAGCGCCAGAGCTCCGCGAGGGACACCATGACGGAGAAGAGCGCGGGCTGGACCACGTCCACCCGGTCCAGGGGCGGCGCACCGGGCGCCTCCCGGAGGACGTCCTCTAGGGACCAGTCGACCAGCCGGGACAGTTCCTCGGCGCACTCCGCCATCCGCTGCCGGAAGACCGGGGAGGTCTCCAGCAGGTCCAGCGCCATCCCCTGCCACTGGGAGCCCTGGCCGGGGAAGACGAAGACGACCTTCGGCGTGGCGTCCACGCCGGCCGGCGGGCTGTCGGCGGAGGCGAGGGCGGCCAGTCGGGTGACCGCGTCGTCGCGGTCGGCGGCCACGACGACCGCGCGGTACGGGTGGTGGGCCCGCTGGGTGGCCAGGGAGAACCCGAGGTCGAGCGGCTCCGGCGCGGCGTCGCCGGCGAGCAGCTCGCCGAGGCGGGCCGCCTGCGCCCGGAGCGCGCGGGGGCTCCTGCCGGACACCGGCAGGGGCACGGCGGCGGGCCCGACCAGGCCGGGAAGGTCCCCGGCCGGCGGGGGCGCCGCCGGGGTCGGCTCGTCGGGCGCCTGCTCGATGATGGTGTGCGCGTTGGTGCCGCTGATGCCGAACGACGACACCGCCGCCCGGCGCGGCCGCTCCACCGCCGGCCACGGCCGCGCGTCGGTGAGCAGGGCGACCGCCCCGGCGCTCCAGTCGACGTGCGGCGAGGGCTCGTCCACGTGCAGGGTCGGTGGCAGCACGCCGTGCCGCATCGCCAGCACCATCTTGATCACGCCGGCGACACCCGCCGCGGCCTGCGCGTGACCGATGTTCGACTTGATCGATCCGAGCCAGAGCGGTTCCCCGCCGTCGCGGTCCTGCCCGTAGGTGGCCAGCACCGCCTGCGCCTCGATCGGGTCGCCGAGGGTGGTGCCGGTGCCGTGCGCCTCGACGGCGTCCACGTCGGCCGGAGTCAGCCGCGCGTTCTCCAGGGCCTGCCGGATCACCCGCTGCTGGGACGGGCCGTTCGGGGCGGTAAGCCCGTTGGACGCGCCGTCCTGGTTGACGGCGGAGCCCCGCAGCACGGCGAGCACCCGGTGCCCGTTGCGCCGGGCGTCGGACAGGCGCTCCACCAGCAGCATTCCGACGCCCTCGGACCAGCCGGTGCCGTCGGCGCCGGCGGCGAACGCCTTGCACCGCCCGTCCGGGGCCAGGCCGCCCTGCCGGGAGAACTCGGAGAACATGCCGGGCTGCGCCATCAGCGCCACCCCGCCGGCCAGCGCCATGTCGCACTCGCCGCCGCGCAGTGCCTGGGCGGCGAGGTGCAGCGCCACCAGGGACGAGGAGCAGGCGGTGTCGACGGTGACCGCCGGGCCTTCGAGGCCGAACGTGTAGGCGACCCGCCCGGAGGCGACGCTGCCCGCCGTTCCGGTCAGCAGGTGCCCCTCGAGGCCGTCGAGGTCGTCGCGTCCGCTGGTGGCGTAGCCGGAGGAGGCCGCGCCGATGAAGACACCGGTGGCGGTGCCGCCGAGCGCGGTGGGGTCGATGCGGGCGTACTCGAAGCTCTCCCAGGCGGTCTCCAGCAGCAGCCGCTGCTGCGGGTCCATGGCGAGGGCCTCGCGGGGGCTGATGTTGAAGAAGCCGGCGTCGAAGTCGGCCGCGTCGTAGAGGAAGCCGCCCTGGTCGGTGACGGTGCCGCCGGCCTGGTCGCCGTCCGTGCCGTACAGCCGGTCGAGGTCCCAGCCGCGGTCGGTGGGGAACCCGCCGATCGCGTCGGCTCCGGAGGTGACGAGCTGCCACAGCTGCTCGGGGGTGGTCACGCCGCCGGGGTAGCGGCAGGCCATGCCGATGATGGCGATCGGTTCGTCGGCGTCGGCGGTGACGACGGTACGGACCGTGGTGCCGGCGCCGGTGGACGGGCCGAGCTGCGCGAACAGGTGCTCGGCCAGCCGGGCCGGGGTGGGGTGGTCGAAGGCCAGCGTGGCGGAGAGCCGCAGCCCGGTCGCGGCGCCCAGCCGGTTGCGCAGCTCCACCGAGGTCAGCGAGTCGAACCCCAGGTCCTTGAACGCCCGGGCGGCGGGGACCGCCTGCGCCGAGGCGTGACCCAGCACCGTGGCGGCCTGTCCGCAGACGAGGTCGACCAGCGCCTGCCGGGCGTCCGCCTCGGACAGGCCGCCGAGGCGGTCCCGCCACGACGTCCCGGCGGTCGGCTGGTCGGTGGCGGTGCGGCGTCGGCCGCCGCCGCGCAGCAGGTGCCGCATCAGCGGCGGTACACCGCTCGCCTCGCCGGTGAGGTGGAGTCGGGCCGCGACGACGACCGGTTGGACCGCCGGCAGTGCGGCGTCGAAGAGTTCGGCGCCCTCGGCCGGGGAGAGCCGGCTCATGCCGACCCGCCGCAGCCGCTGCCGGTCGTCGCCGTCGAGGTGCGCGGTCATCGTGCTGTCGGTGGCCCACATGCCCCAGGCGACGCTGGTGGCGGGGAGCCCCTGCTGCCGGCGGTGCTGCGCGAGGGCGTCGAGGAACGCGTTCGCGGCGGCGTAGTTGCCCTGCCCCGGGGAGCCGAGGGTGGCCGCGACGGAGGAGAACAGCACGAACGCCGACAGGTCCAGGCGCCGGGTCGCCTCGTGCAGGGCCCAGCCGGCGTCGACCTTCGGCGCCATCACCGTACGCAGGGCGGACTCGTCCAGCGAGCCGATGGTGGCGTCGGCGATCACCCCGGCGGTGTGCACGACGGCGGTCAACGGGTGCGCCGGGTCGATCCCGGCGACCAGCTCGGTGACCTGCGCGGGGTCGCTGACGTCGACCGTCACGGCGGTGACGGTGGCGCCCGCGTCGGTCAGTTCCCGGACCAGGGTGGCGTAGTCGTCGGCACCGTCGCGGCCGGGTGCGCGGCGGGAGGCCAACAGCAGGTGGCGGGCCTGGCCGGTGGCGACGAGGTGCCGCGCGAGCACGCCGGCCAGGGTCCCGGACGCGCCGGTGAGCAGCACGGTGCCCTCGGGGTCCACGGGCGCGGGGACGCGCAGGACGACCTTGCCGACGTGGCGGGCCTGGCTGACGTGCCGCAGCGCCTGCCGGGCCTGGCGCACGTCCCACGCCCGGACGGGCAGCGGCCGCAGCGCGCCCCGCGCGAACAGGGCGAGGACCTCGGCGAGCATCTCGCCGATGCGGGTGCTGCCCGCCTCGTTCAGGTCGAACGCGCGGTAGGTCACGCCCGGGTGCTCGGCGGCGACCGCCTCCGGGTCGCGCAGGTCGGCCTTGCCCATCTCCACGAACCGGCCGCCGCGCGGCAGCAGCCGCAGCGACGCGTCGACGAACTCGCCGGCCAGGGCGTCGAGCACCACGTCGACCCCGGCGCCGCCGGTGGCCGCGCCGAAGGTCTGCTCGAACTCGGTGGTCCGCGACGACGCGATCCGCTCCTCGGCCACCCCCAGGCCGCGCAGCACGCCCCACTTGCCGGGGCTCGCCGTCGCGTGGACGGTGGCGCCCAGGTGGTGGGCGAGTTGGATGGCGGCCATGCCGACGCCGCCCGCGCCGTTGTGGATGAGCACCGACTCGCCCGCCCGCAGCCCGGCCAGGTCACGCAGCGCGTAGTACGCGGTCAGGAAGACCAGGGGGACGGACGCGGCCTGGGTGAAGGACCAGCCGGCGGGCATCCTGGCGATGCGCTCCCGGTGGGCGACCGCCTGCGGGCTGAACCCGAGCTCGAACATGCCCATCACCCGGTCGCCGGGGGCCAGGTCGGTCACGCCGGGGCCGACCTCGACCACGACGCCCGCGCCCTCGCTGCCCATCACCGCCGCCGGGTCCGGGTACATCCCCAGACCGATCAGCACGTCCCGGAAGTTCACCCCGGCCGCGCGCACGGCGATGCGCACCTGCCCCGCGCCCAGCTCCACGGGCGTGGCCCGAACCGGCCCGATCCCGTCCAGGGTGCCGGGCGTGACGGGGGCGAGGTGCCACGGCCCGGGCGGCGGCGTCAGCTCGTCGCCCACCGGCCGTACCAGCCTCGGCACGAGGGTCCGCTCGCCCCGCACCGCGAGCTGGCCGCCGGAGACCGACGGGTCGGCCGCGGCACCGGCCAGCACGGCGAGGGTCGCGGGGGTCAGCTCGCCGTCGACGTCGGCGAGGACGATCCGCCCCGGGTGCTCCGACTGCGCCGAGCGCAGCAGTCCCCAGACCGCGGCGGCAGCCAGGTCGGTGACCCGGTCGTCGTCCCCGGCGGCCACGGCGCCCCGGGTCACCACCACGAGCTTCGTGTCCGCCAGCGGCTCGGCGGCGAGCCAGGACCGCAGCACCTCCAGCACGTCGTTGGTGACCGCCCGCACGGCCTCCGGCACGGCGACGCCGGGATCGCCGGCGGGCACCGTCAGCAGCACCTGCCGGGCCCTGGCCCCGCTCGCCGCCAGCGCCGCCACGTCCGCGAAGACCGGCAGCTCCGGCAGCGCGGCCGGCGCCGGCCGGCCCAGCGCGGCCCACCCCGGCAGGTCGTCGACGCCGGTGATCTCGTCGGCCTGCCAGGCCACCTCGAACAGCGACCGGGCGGTGGCGCCCCGGGTCGCCGTACCGGTCATCTCCCGCAGCACCAGGGAGTCCACCGACACCACCGGCGCGCCCGAGCCGTCGCAGGCGACCAGCCGCACCCCGGAGCCGTCCCGGGTCAGGCGCACCCGCAGCGTCCTGGCCCCCGAGGCGTGCACCTGCACGCCCTCGAACGCGAACGGCACGCGCGGCCCGCCCGCCGCCTCCGACGCCAGCAGCAGCGCCACCGGGTGCAGCGCGGCGTCCAGCAGCGCCGGGTGCACCCCGAACGCGCCCGCGTCCGCGGCCGCCCCGTCCGGCAACGCCACCTCGGCGAACGCCGCGCCGTCGGCCGTCCAGGCCCGCCGCACGCCCTGGAACACCGGCCCGTACGACAGGCCGTGTTCCGCCAACGCCGGATACCAGCCGGTCAGGTCCACCTCGGTCGCGCCCGCCG
Organism: Micromonospora sp. NPDC047812; assembly: GCF_040704175.1. NCBI lineage: Bacteria > Bacillati > Actinomycetota > Actinomycetes > Micromonosporales > Micromonosporaceae > Micromonospora > Micromonospora sp. NPDC047812. The sequence continues at coordinate 570,509 of NZ_JBEYRY010000004.1, forward strand.
GCGGCCACGCACCCACGCCCGGCTCGTCGGTCGACACCGGTTCGAGCGCACCGTCGGCGTGCCGCACCCACTCGCCGTCGCCGTCGTCCTCGGGCTGGGAGTACACGGACACCGACCGGACGGCGGAGTCGTCGGCCGCGCCGACGCGCACCTGCACGCGTACCGCACCGGACTCCGGTAGCACCAGCGGCGCCGCCACGGTCAGCTCCCGTACGCGCGACGCGCCCACCTCGTCGCCGGCGCGCACCGCCAGCTCGACCAGCGCGGTGCCCGGCACCACCACGGCACCGCCGACCACGTGGTCCGCCAGCCACGGGTGCGTCGACGTCGACAGCCGGCCCGTCAGCACCACCTCGTCGTCGCCGGCGAGGCGCACCGCCGCACCGAGCAGCGGGTGCCCCGCCACGCCCAGGCCGGCGCCCGACACGTCGCCGACCCGCCACGGCACCACCTCGGGCCAGAACCGCTCCCGCTGGAAGGCGTACGTGGGCAGGTCCACCCGCCGCGCCCCGGTGTCGGCGAACCACTCCTGCCAGGTCACCGGGATCCCGTGCACGTGCAGCTCGGCCAGCGCCGCCAGGAGCGCCTGCGCCTGCGGCCGGTCCCGGCGCTGGGTGGCGACGGTCAGCACGTCGTCGTCGGGCAGGACGTCCGCCGTCATCGCGGTCAGCACGCTCTGCGGGCCGACCTCCAGGAACGTGTCGACCCCGGCGTCGCGCAGGGCCGCGATCCCGTCGGCGTAGCGCACCGCCTCGCGCACGTGCCGCACCCAGTAGTCGGCGGTGCGGATCTCCTCGGCGTCGGCCAGCGCCCCGGTCAGGTTCGACACGATCGGCAGCGCGGGCGCGGCGAAGGTCAACCGCTCGACGATGCCGCGGAAGCGCTCCAGCACCGGCTCCATCAGCGGGCTGTGGAACGCGTGGCTGACGGTCAACCGGCGGGTACGCACACCCCGCTCCCGCCAGGTCCGCTCCACCTCGTCGAGCGCGTCGACGGCGCCGGAGACCACGACCGAGGTCGGGCCGTTCACCGCCGCGACGCCGACCCGGTCGGTCAGCCCGGCGATCGACTCGACCACCGCCGCCTCGTCGGCGGCCACGGCGAGCATGCCGCCGCCCTCCGGCAGCGCCTGCATCAACCGGCCCCGCGCCGCCACCAGCAGGCAGGCGTCCTGGAGGGACAGCACCCCGGCCACGTGCGCGGCGGCGATCTCACCGATCGAGTGCCCGCCCACGAAGTCCGGCACCACGCCGAACGACTCCACCAGCCGGAACAGCGCCACCTCGACGGCGAACAGCCCGGCCTGGGTGAACGCGGTCTGGTCGAGCAGCTCCGCCTCGGCGGAACCCTCCGGCGCGAACAGCACCTCCCGCAGCGGGCGCGGCAGCACCCGGTCCAGGTGCCCGCACGCCTCGTCGAGGGCGGCGGCGAAGACGGGGAACCCGGCGTACAGCTCCCGGCCCATGCCGGCACGCTGCGCGCCCTGGCCCGAGAAGAGCACCGCCAGCGGGCCCCGGTCCCCGGCCTGGCCCGTGACCACCGTGCCCGACGGCGCTCCCGCCGCCAGGGACTCCAGGCCCGCCAGCAGGCCCGCCCGGTCCTCGGCGAGCAGCACCGCGCGCCGGTCGAGCGTCGACCGGGACACCACCGACGACCAGGCCACGTCGAGCGGGCGCGGCTCCTCGTCGTCGCCCAGCCAACGGGCCAGCCGCTCGGCCTGCGCGGACAACGCGGCCGGCTGCGCGGCGGAGAGCAGCACCGGCGCGACGACGGGACGGCGGGACGGGGCGGCCTCGTCGGCAGCCGCGTCGGGGGCCGGGGCCTGCTCCAGGATCAGGTGGGCGTTCGTGCCGCTCATGCCGAAGGACGACACGGCGGCCCTGCGGACGTGGTCGCCGCCCGTCCACGGGCGGGCCTCGTCCAGCAGGGACACGGCGCCGGTCGACCAGTCGACGTGCGGGGACGGCTGGGCCACGTGCAGGGTGGGCGGCAGCACGCCGTGCCGCATCGCCATCACCATCTTGATGACGCCGCCGGCGCCGGCGGCGGCCTGCGGGTGACCGATGTTCGACTTCAGCGAACCCAGCCAGAGCGGTCGGTCGGCGGAGCGTCCCTGACCGTACGTGGCGAGCAGCGCCTGCGCCTCGATCGGGTCGCCGAGCCGGGTGCCCGTGCCGTGCGCCTCGACCACGTCCACGTCGGACGGGCTGAGCCGGGCGTTCTCCAGCGCCTGCCGGATGACCCGTTGCTGCGAGGGGCCGTTGGGAGCGGTCAGGCCGCTGCTGGCGCCGTCCTGGTTCACGGCGCTGCCCCGGATCACCGCCAGGACCGGGTGGCCGTTGCGCCGGGCGTCGGAGAGCTTCTCGACGAGCAGCATGGCGACGCCCTCGGACCAGCCGGTCCCGTCGGCGTCGGCGGAGAAGGCCTTGCACCGGCCGTCGGAGGCGAGCCCCCGCTGGCGGGAGAACTCGACGAAGGCGCCGGGCGTGGCCAGCACGGTCACGCCGCCGGCGACGGCGAGGGAGCACTCGCCGTCGCGCAGGGCCTGACCGGCGAGGTGCAGGGCGACCAGCGACGAGGAGCAGGCGGTGTCGATCGTGACGGCCGGGCCCTCCAGCCCGAAGGAGTACGCCAGCCGGCCGGACATGACGCTCGCGGCCGTGCCGGTGAGGACGTAACCCTCCGTGCCCTCGGGCAGTTGCCGCAGCACCGACGTGTAGTCCTGCCCCGCGGTGCCGACGAACACCCCGGTACGGCTGCCCCGCACCGACGCGGCGTCGATGCCGGCCCGCTCGAAGACCTCCCAGGTCACCTCGAGCAGGAGCCGCTGCTGCGGGTCCATGGCCAGCGCCTCGCGCGGCGAGATGCCGAACAGGGTCGGGTCGAACAGGCCGGCGTCGCGCAGGAAGCCGCCCCGGTTGCTGTAGGTGGTGCCGGGGTGGTCCGGGTCGGGGTCGTAGAGCCCGTCGAGGTCCCAGCCCCGGTCGTCGGGGAACGTGCCGGTGGCGTCCACCCCGCCCGCGACCAGGTCCCAGAGGTCCTCCGGCGAGGCCACCCCACCGGGGAAGCGGCAGGCCATGCCGACGATCGCGATCGGCTCGGCGTCCTCGTTCTCCAGCTCGGTCAGGCGACGGCGCGCCAGGCGGAGCTCGGAGGTCACCCACTTCAGGTGTTCGAGGAGCTTGTCTTCGTCCGCCATGACCCACCCGCCCAGAGCTTGCTATCGATCGGAATCTGCCGATTCGTTGACCACACCACCGCCGACGGACCGGCTTCGTGCACAGGTGGGTGGAGACATGGCCGCTCGGCTCACGATCCCGACACCTGTTCCCGATTCCGGTTGTCGTGCCTGCTCAGGAGCCCGCCACGCCGGGCCGTCCCGCCGACACATGCCCGCCACCGTGACTGGACGGTACTGAGCGCCCATCACGCGCCCAACCCCTAGAGAACCCCTGATCGACCGGCCCGCTCGGGCCGTCGCGGCGGGCCCCCGAGGCAGCGGTGACCAGCGGCGAGGACCACTCAGGCGGGTTGTCCGGCGACCGCCGGCAGGATGCGGCGCAGTCGTCCCGGAGGCGTCGAGCGGCGACGCCACTCCCGTGGGTAGCCCACCGAGACCTCTTCGAACCGGACCCCGTCGTACCAGGTGGTGCGCGGGATGTGCAGGTGGCCGTAGACGGCGACGCGGGCGTCGAAACGGACGTGCCAGTCGGCGGTGGCCTCGGTGCCGCACCACTGCGCGAACTCCGGGTACCGCAGGATCCGGGTGGGTTCGCGGACGAGCGGGAAGTGGTTGACCAGGACGGTGGGGAGGCCACCGCGTTCCGCGGTGAGGCGGCGCTCGGTCAGGGCCAGCCGCGCCCGGCACCAGGCGTCGCGCGTCGGGTACGGGTCCGGATGCAGCAGGATCTCGTCGGTGCAGACCACGCCGACCTCGTGGGCCCGCGCCAGGGCCTGCTCCTTCGTGTACGTCCCGGCCGGCCGGAAGCTGTAGTCGTAGAGCAGGAACAGCGGCGCGATCAGGACCGGGTCGTCGCCCTGCGGGTCCCAGACGGGGTACGGGTCCTCCGGAGTCACCACCCCGAGCCCGCGGCACAGCTCCACCAGGTGCTGGTAGCGCGCGTCTCCCCGCAGCTGGATCGGGTCCTCGCGGGGGGTCCAGAGCTCGTGGTTGCCGGGAGCCCAGATCACCTTGGCGAACCGGCGGCTGAGCAGTCCCAGCGCCCACTCGATGTCGGCGGCGAACTCGCCGACGTCGCCGGCGACGATGAGCCAGTCGCCGTCGCGCTCCGGCCGTAGCCGTTCCACGATGGCCTTGTTCTCCGCGTGGACCACGTGCAGGTCACTGATGGCGAGCAACTGAGGCAGGCCGGATCCGGCCATGCGGACCTCCCGTCCATCCGGGGTACCGCACGCACCCACATCCGTACCGCTCGGCTGCCGGTGGGCAGGGCGAGACGGCCTGACGGGCTTTGACCCTACGGAGCCGGGCCCGCACAGGCACACCCCTAGACGGGCCCCGCGCACCCCTAGGCGACCGTGGGCCTGGCCGGCGTCGGCCAGGTCACGGCGTACGCGTCGAGAGGCGCCGACCGTCCGCTCAGGACTTGCCGAACTCCCGCTGGATGATGTCGAAGAGTTCCTCCCGGCTCGCCGACTCCAACTCCTCCCCGGCGGCCGGCGCCGGGGTGGCGGCGGGTCGTCCCCGCCACCTGGCCACCAGATCCTCCAGCCGGCCGATGACGGCGTCGTCGACCTGGTCGCCCGGCAGCCCGCCGAGGAGCTTGTCGAGGCGCTCGATCTCCGCCGCGATCGGCAACGCCGGCTGATCGGGCGCCAACTCGGCCCGCAGGTGACCGGCGAGCGCGGCCGGCGTCGGGTGGTCGAAGACGAGGGTGGCGGGCAGCCCGATGCCCGTCGCGGCGGTCAGCCGGTTGCGCAGCTCGACGGCGGTGAGCGAGTCGAAGCCCAGTTCGAGGAAGCCGCGGGTGGGCCTGATCCCGCTCGGCGTGGCGTGGCCCAGCACCGCCGCGGCGGTGCCGCGGACCAGGTCGAGCAGGATGCGGTCGCGCTCCGGCCCGGAGGCGGCGGCCAGGCGCTCGCGCAGCGCCGACGCCGCGCCACGGTCCTCGTTCTTCGGCGCCTCCCCGCCCTGCGCGGGCTGCGCCTCGGGGATGTCGGTGAACAGCCGAGACGGACGCAACGCCGTGAACGACGGCACGAACCGATCCCACCGCACATCCGCCACCACCACCTGACCCTC
>NZ_JBEYRY010000005.1:0-546001 GCF_040704175.1 Micromonospora sp. NPDC047812
TTCTTGCCCTGGACGCTGAGGGCGTTGCGGGCGGCGGCGGGGCCGCAGTAGTAGAAGTTGGGCTGGGCTTCGTAGCGCACGCCCAGCTCACGCTCACCGCCCTTGCGGTCCTGGCCGGTGGCCGGGGCGGGCTTGGTGTCGGCGGGGGCGGCGTAGGCGGTGGTGACGGGGCCGGCGATGGCGCCACCGGTGAAGGCGAGCCCGGCAGCGGTCAGAGCGGTCTTACGCAGCATGTCGGTACGCATGATTCGTCTGCACCTTTCGATCGGGGGCACGCGACACACACCAAAGGGGGGCGGGTGCGCCACGGATGAGAAAGGTCGAACCAGGGGTACGCCCTCGCTGAGGCGGTGGGGCGCGTCCCGGGGATGTAACGACGCGGGCCCGGCCGGCATTCCGACCGTCGCCCCGACCGCCGGGGCCCCGGGGGGTTACGCGTTCACGATGGTTACAACGACCCGGGCCCCCGACCCATGCCGGCCGGGCCGGTGGCGCCCGCCACCGCAGACCCGTGCAAACCGGATGGGCCGTCCGAGCGGGCTGCCCCGAACCGGACACCGTGCCCGAATCGCACATCCGCCGGGGCGGCCGGTGCACTCGTCGGCCGGGTGCCAGAGCCGGCACGACACCACGGACAGCGCGCCGAACGCCGCAGGGGCGTGCTGCTGCTGGGCGGCGCCGGCTTCGCGCGGCAGGCGCGAGGCGCGAGCGCATTCGTGATCAGGGCCCCATGGACGTTATCTGCCCGGTTTGAGGTCCACGGGGTCCTGATCACGTTTGGCGAGCATCCGGAGGCGGCGGGGGCGTTGCTGCGGAGCGTGGTGGACAGGGCGGAGAGCCGGCGGGCGACGGTGGCAAGTCGGTGGCAGGCGGCGCACTCGGACGGCTCGCGGAGAGGGCGGAGTGGAGGCGGGGGCGGGCCGAGCAAAGGCTGGGTAGCTGCGACCATGGCCGGCATGGAGATCTGGAACAACCCGTCCTGCTCGAAGTGCGCCGCCGCCCGTACCGCGCTCGACGAGGCGGGGGTCGGCTACGCGCTGCGCCCGTACCTGGACCGGCCGCCGAGCGCGGCGGAGCTGACCGAGGTGCTGCGCCGGCTCGACGCGCGCCCCTGGGACGTCTGCCGCACGCAGGAGCCCGCCGCGGTGGCCCTCGGCATGGCCGACTGGCCGCGCGACGAGGCGGCCGAGCCGCGCTGGATCGCGGCGATGGTGGCCGCCCCCGAGCTGATCCAGCGGCCCCTGCTGCTGCTCGACGACGGCGGCGCGCTCGTGGGGCGTACCGCCGGGGCGCTGGCGGAGGCGGTGCGCCGCAGCGGCGCGACGACCGGCACCGGCGCGGAGCCCGGCTCCCCGGCGACCGCGTCGGAGCGGCCCACGCCGGCCGGGTAGCGCGTTTCCGGCCGGGTGCGGCGGGAATGCGCCGGTCGCAGGTGAACGACCGTACGTCGCAGAGGAGGGTCGGATGCCGCGCCAGGGCCTGTCCACCGCCGCGCAGCGGCTCACCCCGGTCGCCGGCGCGCCCCTGTGGTGCGACGCGCGGGAGTTCGGGCTGCGCGGCGACGGCGTGACGAACGACCAGCCGGCGCTGTCGGCCCTGGTCGACCGCCTCGGCGAGGGCTACGCCGCCGACGGGCGGGCCCGGGTCATCTACTGCCCGCCGGGGATCTACTCGATCCGGGACGCCGGCACGGTGTGGCGCAGCGGGGTGTCGCTGATCGGCGCGGGACCGGGGACGACGCGGTTCCTGCTCAGCAACGAGGGAAACCGGGCGGACCCGACGCCGCTGGCGTTCTGGACCACGGTTCAGCACGGCGCGAGCCGCGACCGGCACATCGCCGACTGCACCTTCGCGGACTTCGAGATCGACGGCTCCGGCGTGGCGATGGTCGAGTACAACTACCTCGCCAAGGGGCTCGGCCTCCAGTACGTGGTGCGCGGCGTCTTCCGCAACCTCTACATCCACCACACCGGCGCCACTGGCCTCGGCTGCGACTTCCTCCAGGACAGCCTGATCGACGGCGTCGTCGTGGTCGGTTGCGGACGGCTGGACAACGGCGAGGAGATGGGCGGCGCGGGCATCGGCGTCGGCATCGGCGGGTGGGGCGACGTGGAGCGCCTCACGATCGCCAACTGCACCGCCCTCGGCAACGGCACCAACGGGATCTTCCTCGAACTGCAGAAGGACTACTGGACGCCGCCGCGCGGCTACCGCATCATCGGCTGCCACAGCCAGGCGAACCGCTTCGGCATCTCCGACTGGGGCGCCGACGGCCTGATCGTCTCCGCCTGCACCCTCACCGGCAACCTGGAGGCGGGCTTCGACGTCTCCGGCAACGGCACGGCGGGCGTCGCCGGCCGGGGCGGCATCGTCAGCGACTGCGTCATCGACCGCAACGTCGGCGACGGGATCAGCATGGGCAACACGCCCGGCCCGTACGCGGTGCGCGGGAACCGGATCAGCGCCAACGGGGCGCACGGCTACCACGAGCACGACCTGGGGCACGGCTACCGGGGCGCGGCGGCGGACGTGGTCGTCGACGGCAACGAGTTCTGGGACAACGGCCTGGACGCCATCCGGATCGACCGGCCGATGACCGACGCGATCGTGGTGAACAACCGGATCCGCAACAACGGCCGGCGGTGCGCCCCCGCCGCCACCGGCAGTGGCGAGTCGGTGCGCTACCACCACCGGTCCGTCACCGACCTGGGGGCGCACTGGCCGCACGACGGGCACCGGGGCAAGGCGGTGCGGGTCGGGTCACGCACGGCGGTGGTGGTGTCCAACACCGACACCGTCCTCACCCTCGCCGAGGTGCGGGCGGATTCCCCCACCGGCTGGAACGAGGACACGCCGCCGCCCGGAGCGGCGTACGAACTGCCGGCGGCCCCGCCGATCCGGGCCGGCATCACCGTCAACGCGCCGTTCGACTCGGCCACCGTGCGGGGCAACCGGATCTGGGACCACCGCGACGAGCAGACCCAGACCTACGGGATCTGGATAACCCCGGCGGGCAGCTGCCTGTCCTGCCGCGTCGAGGACAACGACCTCGCCGGCAACGCCGCCGGAGCCGTGCGGCTCGACACCCCGCCCGTCGGCGGGCGCTGGGAACGCAACCACCACGACGTCGACTGACGCCGACGGCGTTCAGCGCGCGTCGTCGGCGGGCGCCGTCGCCTCCGCGTGCCGGTCGCGCAGCCGGGCCCGGATCTCCTCCGGGGTGTACGCCCGGCGCCGCCGCTCGGCCCGGGCGATGACCACGCCCGACGCCGCCACGCCGGCGAGGCCCGCCAGCCCGAGCACCTTCCACCACCGCATCCGTTGCCGCATCGGCCTAGGGTAGACCCCCATGAGCATCAGCCTGGACGAGGCCGTGGACCTGACCCGTACCGGCGACGTGTGGGTGTTCCGGGGCCGCAGCGTGCCCGACCGGGCCATCCAGTTCACCACCAACAGCCCGGTGAACCACGTCGGCATGGCGGTCGTGCTGGACGATATGCCGCCCCTGATGTGGCACGCCGAGCTGGGCAGGTCGCTGCCCGACATGTGGACGGGCACCCACCAGCGCGGCGTGCAGCTGCACGACCTGCGCGACGCGGTCTGCGTCTGGGCCAACCGGTACGGCCAGCGGGGCTGGCTGCGCCAGCTCGACCCGCCGGCCGACGCGGAGATGGAGAAGGCGGTGCTGCGCACCGTCGCGCGCCTGGACGGCACCCCGTTCCCGTCCACCGCCCAGCTCGCCTGGCGCTGGCTGCGGGGCCGGGTCCCGGCGGTGCGGCTGCCGGCCCTGCCCGGCCGGGCGGGGGACCGCCCCGGCGGCCCGGCGCCCGACCGCGCCGGGGCGGCCGAGTCCGACCGCGCCGGTCTCGCCGTGCGCGACCGCGCACTGGAGACGGCGTACTGCGCGGAGGTGGTCGCGGTGACCTACGAGGCGATGGGGCTGCTGCCGGCCGGGCGGCGTCCCAACTGGTACGACCCGGGCCGGTTCTGGAGCGGCGACGACCTCGGCCTCGCGGGTGGCGCCCGGCTCGGGGCGGAGATCGAGGTGCGCATCCCGCCGCGCTGAGGTTTGGCCCGCCGTCCGGCCGGCAATTGCTGTCCCCGTGAGAGCCCCCACCGATCTGGACACGCTGACCGACTTCTTCGACCGGTACGGCGTGGCGCTGACCACCGGCGACGTGGCCGCCATCGCCGGCTGTTACGCCCTGCCCGGGATGGTGGTGGCCGACACGTACAGCTTCTCGTTCACCTCGCCGGCGGCGGTGGCACTGTCCTTCGTGGGCGCGGCCCCCGACTACCAGGAGCGCGAGCTGGTCGCGGCGCACGCGGCCATCGAGGACGTGCACCCGGTGTCGGCGCTGCTGACCATGGTGGCCGTGGAGTGGGAGTTCCTGGACAGCCAGGGCCGGGCGGTCCCCGGCGAGCGCTACCGCTACCTGCTGCGCTCCACCGACGACGGCCCGGTCATCTGCACGGTCCTGCGGACCGCCTGACCACGGCAGGACCGCGGCACCCTCCGACGGCGGCGATCCCGCCCACGCGATGCCGGTACGCGCCGCGCGCGGACGGTCGCACCAGGTCGCCACGGACCGCTACGCTGCCCGGGAGGACCGCGGGAGGAGGGGCATGTCCGGCACGCGCCGAACGTCGAGCAAGTCCTACGGCACGACCGCCATCGCGTCCTCGCCGTGGATCGTGGTGTCCGTCGGCGTCGCGGTGATGGTGGTCCTGCTGGCCATCGCGCTCGGCACCTACCGGGGGCGCGGCCCCGCGTTCGACGCGCAGCCCGGCCCGCCGCTGCCGACCGTCGGCCTGACCGACCCGCAGCCGTCGGCGACCAGCCCGACGGCCACGCGCTCGTCCCGGGCGCCGGCCACGTCGTCCGGCCGCTCCACCGTCCGGCCCACCCCGACGCGGTCCACGCCCGCCCGCAGCAGCGCCCCGCCGTCCCCGACCCCCAGCGGGAGCGAGGAGACTGCGCTGATCGCGCCGCCGTCGTCGTCGGCGTCCCCGCTGACGGGCCGGTACCGGGTGGTGGAGTCGTACGCGGACGGGTTCGTCGGGGAGGTGCTGGTCAACAACACGTCGTCGACCGGACGGGGCTGGACGGCGCGACTGACCTTCCCGGGAGCGCGGCTGGGCAGCGCGTGGATCGAGGGCGCGCCACAGGGGACGGCGCAGCGGATCGACGACGGTTTCACCTACCGCAGCGGCGATGACCTGCCCGGGGGCGCGTCGGCCACGCTGCGGTTCTACGTCCAGGGCACGCAGAGCCGCCCGGCGAGCTGCACGGTCGAGGGCGGCGCCTGCCGCGTCTAGCCCATCCTCTTCCCGTACGGCCCGGCGCGAACCCGCCGGGCCGTTCCTTTTGCAAGCGTCCTGCCGTGTTACGACTTTGTTTGCAAGGTATTGCAGAACGTTTCGGCAAGAGCTAGCGTGCGGGCCAGTCAGCGACCAGAGGAAGGCGTCGATGAAACCCCCGCCGATACCGCGCAAGGCCCTGCTCGCCCTCGTCTCCCTGCTCACCCTCACCCTCGTCGGCACCCCGCTGGCCGTGCGCCAGCTCGGCGCCGACGCCCCCGACGGCACCGGCCCGCTGGTCACCACCGGCGCCGCGCAGTGGCGCACCGAACCCTCGGCGGAGGCGCTGCTCGCCGCCGGCAGCCGCCAGGCCCGCGCCGAGCAGTTCTACTTCGTCCTGCCGGACCGGTTCGCCAACGGCGACCGGCGCAACGACACCGGCGGCCTCACCGGGGACCGCCTCTCCACCGGCCTCGACCCGAAGGACAAGGGCTTCTACCACGGCGGCGACCTCAAGGGCGTCATGGACCGGCTCGACTACATCGAGGGGCTCGGCACGACGGCCATCTGGCTCGCGCCCATCTTCAAGAACCGCCCGGTGCAGGGCACCGGAGCCGACGTCTCCGCCGGCTACCACGGCTACTGGATCACCGACTTCACCCAGGTCGACCCGCACTTCGGCACCAGGGAGGACCTGAAGCGGCTGGTCGCGCTGGCGCACCGGCGGGGGATCAAGGTCTACCTCGACGTCATCGTCAACCACACCGCCGACGTCATCAAGTACGCCGAGGACAAGTACAGCTACGTGGACAAGGCCACCTCCCCGTACACCGACGCGCAGGGGCGCCCCTTCGAGGACCGCAACTACGCCGACGGCAGCCGGGGCTTCCCGAAGGTGGACACCACGTCGTTCCCGTACACCCCGACGTTCGCGAACCCGGCCGACGCGAAGGTCAAGGTCCCGGCGTGGCTCAACGACCCGACGATGTACCACAACCGGGGCGACTCCACCTTCGCCGGGGAGAACAGCGAGTACGGCGACTTCTTCGGCCTCGACGACCTGTGGACCGAGCGCCCCGAGGTGGTGCGCGGCCTGACCAAGGTCTACTCCGACTGGGTGGCCTCCACCGGCGTCGACGGCTTCCGGCTGGACACCGTCAAGCACGCCAACCTCGAATTCTGGCCGCAGTTCAGCCAGGGCGTCGAGCGCGCCGCCGCCCGCGCCGGCAAGAAGGACTTCTTCATGTTCGGCGAGGTCTACAGCGCCGACCCGGAGATCACCTCGACGTACGTGCGGCGCGGCGGCCTGCCGGCCACCCTCGACTTCGCCTTCCAGGAGGCGGCGCGCGGCTACACCGCCGGCGACGGCTCCGCCAGGGCGCTCGCCGACGTGTACGCCCGCGACGACCTCTACCGTGCCCGGGACACCGACGCGGGCCGGCTGACCACCTTCCTCGGCAACCACGACATGGGCCGGATCGGCTCGTTCATCGCCGGCGGCGGCACCGACCCGGCGACCCACCTGCGCCGCGACCAGCTCGCACACGAGCTGATGTTCCTCACCCGTGGCCAGCCGGTGGTCTACTCCGGCGACGAGCAGGGCTTCACCGGCCCGGGCGGCGACAAGGACGCCCGGCAGGACATGTTCGCCTCGAAGACCCCCGACTACCTCGACGACGACCTGCTCGGCACCGACCGTACGCACGCCAGCGACCAGTTCGACCGCACCCACCCGCTCTACCGGGCCATCGCCGAGCTGGGCGCGTTGCGTCAGGCGCACCCGGCGCTGCGCGACGGCGTGCAGGTCGGCCGGTACGCCGCCGACGGCCCCGGCGTCTTCGCGTTCTCCCGCATCGACCCGAAGCAGCGCACCGAGTACGTCGTCGCGGTGAACAACGCCGCGACGGCGCAGACTGTCACCGTGGACACCTGGTCGGCCGGCGCCACCTTCACCGGCGTCTACGGCGCATCGGCGGCCCCGGTCGCGGGCGCGGACGGCAAACTCACGCTGACCGTGCCGCCGCTGTCGGCCGTGGTGCACCGCGCCGGCACCCCGATCGCGTCGCCCGACGCCGCGCCCCGGATCACGATCACCGCCCCGGCGCCCGGCGAGCCCGTCGCCACGAAGGCCGCCGTCACCGCGCAGGTCACCGGCGACCCGCTGGCCACCGTCACCGTCGCCGCCCGGGTCGCCGGCGGCAGGTGGACGCTGCTCGGCAGCGCCGACCGGGCCCCGTACACGGTGCACCACGACCTGACCGGGCTGGCCGGCGGCACGAAGGTCGAGTACAAGGCCGTCGTCCGCGACGGGAAGGGCCGCACCGCGACCGCCCGGTCCACCGCGACCGTGGGCACCCCGGCGCAGTCCGCCTCCCGCGAGTGGGCCGTGGTGCACTACCAGCGCCCCGCCGGCGGCTACGACGACTGGGGCCTCTACGCCTGGGGCGACATCGACCCCGCGTACGCCACCGAGTGGCCCAAGGGCCAGCCGTTCGCCGGCGAGGACTCCTACGGCCGGTTCGCCTGGGTGAAGCTCAAGCCGGGCGCGAAGTCGGTCGGCTTCCTGGTGGTCGACAGGTCCGGGAACAAGGACGTGGAACAGGATCGGACGATCGACGTGACGAAGACCGGCGAGGTCTGGGTCAAGCAGGGCGACCCGGCGACGTACCCGAGCCGGCAGGCCGCCACCGGCGAACCCGACCCGCCGGTGGAGGACGGCACCGCCCTCATCCACTACCGCCGCGCCGACGGCAACTACGACGGCTGGGGCCTGCACCTGTGGGACGGCGCCGCCAACCCGACGGACTGGGCTGCTCCGCTCGCCCCGGCCCGGATCGACGCCTTCGGCGCGGTCTTCCGGGTGCCGCTGGCCGCCGGGGCGACCGGGCTGAGCTACATCATCCACAAGGGGGACGAGAAGGACCTGCCGACCGACCAGCGACTCGACTTCGCCGAGGCCGGGCGCGAGGTGTGGCTGCTCGCCGGCACGCCCGGGCGGCTGCTGCCGTCCACCGCCTCCGGCGCCGCAGGCGACGTCGACATCACGAAGCAGAAGGCGCACTGGATCGACCGCTCGACCGTCGCCTGGCAGGCCGGGCCCACCGACGGCAGGACGTACGCCCTGGTCGCCGCCCCGGCCGGCGGGGTGACCGTCGCCGACGGCGAGCTGGTCGGGACGTACACGACGCTGCCGTTGACCGCGCAGCGCAACGGGCTCACCGAGGCCCAGCGCGCGGCCTTCCCGCACCTGTGGGCGCACGGCGCCTTCACGCTCGACCGGCGGGACCTGGCGAAGGTACCGGCGGCCCTGCGCGGGCAGCTCCTGGTGACCGAGCGGGACGCGGCGGGCGCCCTGCTCGCCGCGACCGGCGTGCAGATCCCCGGCGTGCTCGACGACGTCTACGCCCGCGCCACCGGCGCGCGGCTCGGGCCGACCTTCGCCGGCGGGGTGCCGACGCTGGCGCTCTGGGCGCCGACGGCGCGGCAGGTGTCGTTGCAGCTCTTCGACTCGCCGACCGCGACGCCGCGGACGGTGGCGATGCGCCGCGACGACCGCACCGGCGTCTGGTCGGTGCGCGGCTCCCGCGACTGGACCGGGCGGTACTACCGCTACCAGGTCCAGGCGTGGCAGCCGGCGACGCAGAAGATGGCCACCGCCGCCGTGACCGACCCGTACTCGCTGGCGCTCGCGCCGGACTCCACGCACAGCCAGATCGTGGACCTGGCCGACCCGACGCTCGCGCCGGCCGGGTGGGCCTCGCTGCGCAAGCCGGCGGCGGTGCCGTCGACGAAGGTGCAGATCTCCGAGTTGTCCGTGCGGGACTTTTCGATCGCCGACAGCACCGTGCCGGCGGAGCGGCGGGGCACCTACCTCGCCTTCACCGACCCGGGCACCGCCGGCATGAAGCACCTGAAGGCGCTCGGCGACGCCGGGGTGACCCACCTGCACCTGCTGCCCGCGTTCGACTTCGCCACGATCCCCGAGCGGCGCGCCGACCAGCGGCAGCCGGCCTGCGACCTGGCCGCGCTGCCGCCGGACTCCGAGCAGCAGCAGAAGTGCGTCGCGGCCGTGGCCGACACCGACGGCTACAACTGGGGGTACGACCCGCTGCACTACACCGTGCCGGAGGGCGGCTACGCCGTCGACCCGGCCGGCGCGAAGCGCACCACCGAGTTCCGGCGGATGGTGGCCGGCGTCAACGGCGCCGGGCTGCGCGTGGTGATGGACGTCGTCTACAACCACACCTCGGCGGCGGGCGCCGACCCGAAGTCGGTGCTCGACCAGATCGTGCCCGGCTACTACCACCGGTTGCTGGACGACGGCAGCGTCGCCAACTCGACCTGCTGCGCCAACACCGCCCCCGAGCACGCCATGATGGGCAAGCTCGTGGTGGACTCGCTGGTCACCTGGGCCAGGGCGTACAAGGTGGACGGTTTCCGCTTCGACCTGATGGGCCACCACCCGAAGGCGAACATCCTCGCCGTCCGCAAGGCGCTCGACGAGCTGACCGTCGCCCGCGACGGCGTGGACGGGAAGAAGATCCTGCTCTACGGCGAGGGCTGGAACTTCGGCGAGGTCGCCGACGACGCCCGGTTCGTGCAGGCCACCCAGGCCAACATGGCCGGCACCGGGATCGGCACGTTCAACGACCGGCTGCGCGACGCGGTACGCGGTGGCGGGCCCTTCGACGCCAACCCCCGGGTGCAGGGCTTCGCCTCCGGCCTGTTCACCGACCCCAACGGCGACGACGTGAACGGGTCCACGGCCGAGCAGCGGGCCCGCCTGCTGCACCAGCACGACCTGATCAAGGTGGGGCTCACCGGCAACCTGCGCGGGTACCGGTTCACCGACTCGTCGGGCCGGCAGGTGACCGGGGCGCAGGTCGACTACAACGGCTCGCCCGCCGGCTACACCGCCGCGCCTGGGGAGGCGGTGACCTACGTCGACGCGCACGACAACGAGATCCTGTACGACGCGCTGGCGTACAAGCTGCCGCAGGACACCCCGGCGGCGGACCGGGCCCGGATGCAGGTGCTGGCGCTGAGCACGGTGGTGATGGGGCAGGGGCCCGGGTTCGCCACCACCGGCACCGAGCGGCTGCGCTCGAAGTCGCTGGACCGCAACTCGTACAACTCGGGTGACTGGTTCAACCAGATCCGCTGGGACTGCGCCCAGGGCAACGGCTTCGGCGCCGGCCTGCCGCCCGAGCAGGACAACCGCGACAAGTGGCCGTACGCCAAACCGCTGCTGGCCGACCCGGCGCTGGTGCCGGACTGCGCGGCGATCGACCTGGCCGACGCCCGTTACGCCGAACTGCTGAAGATCCGGGCCTCCTCGCCGGTCTTCGGGCTGACCACGGCGGAGCAGGTGCAGAAGCGGGTCGCCTTCCCGCTCTCCGGGGCGGGGGAGACCCCCGGCGTGCTCACGATGACGCTGGACGGTCGGGGCCTCGACGGGCGGTGGACGTCGGTGACGGTGGTCTTCAACGCCACCGGCGGCGCGGCGACGCAGCGGCTGACCGGGCTGCGCGGGGCGGACGTCGCGCTGCATCCGGTGCTGCGGACCTCGGCGGACGAGGCGCTGCGGACGGCCTCGTTCGACCGGGCCAGCGGCACGTTCACCGTGCCGGCCCGCAGCGTGGCGGTGTTCGTGCAGCGGTAGGTGTCACACGTGTCCGGCCCCCTTCCGCCGTGCGGAAGGGGGCCGGACCGTTCTCTGCGTCAGCCGACGCCCGTTGCGGCCGGTGCCGCGTGGCTGTCGTCAGTTGGCGCAGCCGGTGACGTTGGTGCAGTTGCGGGGTTCGTTCTTCTTGATGATGGTCTTGTTGTCGAGGGTGACGGTGGCGTTGTTGGTGTTGAAGATGCCGCCCGCGCCGGCGGTTTCGGCGGCGAAGTTGCCGACGATCTTGCTGTTGCGGATGGTGAGGGTGGCGTTGTTGTCGTTGTAGATGGCGCCGCCCTGTTCGGCGTGGTTGCCCTTGAACTCGCTGTCGTAGAGGTTGAGGGTGTCGCCGTTGAACAGGCCGCCGCCGTTGTCGCCGGCGGTGTTGTCGGTGAAGACGGCGTGCTTGATGGTGGCGATGTTGTCGCTGTCGTGGAAGACGCCGCCGCCGTCGTCGGTGGCCTTGTTGCCGGTGACGATGACGTATTCCAGCAGCATGGTGGAGTCGCCGTCGTTGTGGATGCCGCCGCCGTCGTCGCAGGCGGTGTTGTGGGCGATCTTGGTGCGGGTGACGGTGAGGCGGGCGTCGTTTTCGCTGTTGATGCCGCCGCCGTCGTTGCTGGCCTTGTTGTTGGTGATCTGGCTGTAGGCGATGGTGGTGATGCCGTCGCCTTCGTTGGCGATGCCGCCGCCGTTGCCGCTGACCGCGCTGTTGCCGGTGGCGGTGTTCTCGTCGATGCGGGTGTCGTGGACGGTCAGTTCGCCTTCGTTGTAGATGGCGCCGCCGTTGCCGCCGTTGCCGACGCCGCGGGCGTGGTTGTTGGCGAGGATGCTCTTGTCGATCTCGACCTTGCCGAAGTTGGCGATGGCGCCGCCGTTGCCTTCGGTGCCGACGCCGGTGGCCCGGTTGTCGATCAGCTTGGTGTGCTTCAGGGGGGCCTCGCCGCCCTCCTGCACGAGCAGGGCGCCGCCGTTGGCGCGGCTTGGCGGCGGCGGGGGCGCGGTGACCTGGCCGCCCTTGAGGGTGAGGTCCTTCAGCGTGAGGTCGCCGCCGGAGGCGACGGTGAAGAACCGGAACAGCTCGCTGCCGTCGTGGAACAGCGTCGAGTTGTTGCCCAGGATCGTGATGCGCTGGTCGATGACGGGGAAGGCGTTGTTGGCGGTCTGCTCGGTGAACTTGTACGTGCAGTCCTTGGCCAGCTTGAACACCCCACCGTTGTCCTCGGTGGCCCTGTTCACCGCCTCGACCAGCACGTCGGTGTCACAGGGCAGTTCCTTGGCGTCCTTGCCGTCGCGGTCGTCCTTGTCCTTGCCGTCACGGCCGTCCTTGCCCTGCCAGTCCTTGCCGTCCTTGCCGTCCTTGCCCTGCCAGTCCTTGCCCTGCCAGTCGTCCTTGCCACCACGGGCGTCGTGGCCCTCCTGGCCCTTGCCGGTCTCGCCCGCACGGTCGTCGCGACCCGCGACGTCGTCCTTGGCGACCTGCTCGGCCGTGGACCACTTCAGGTCGGCGAGACGGTCGACCCCGACGGCGCCCGCGCTGCTCGCGGCGGCGACGCCGGCGAGGCTGACCACGCCGGTCAGCCCGGCGACGCCGGTGGCGAGCCACAGCTTGCGCCGGCTCTTCGGCGCGGTGTTCTCGGCGTTCTTGCGAAGGTAGTTGGACATCGGAGCTCTCTGCTCTCTCCTCGTACCAGACAGGGCCGCTCCGGCACCGCGGGCTGCCCTGGCTACAAATCGGTTGTAGCTACTGAGGCCCACCGTATGAGAATCTTTTTCTCTTCACGGCCATATCCGAAAGAAGCCCACGTTAGGGGTAACACGGATCAGGGCGGGACGGTCCGGACGGCGAGGAGTCAGGCCCCGCAGTCGTGCCGAACCGGCGGCTTGCGCCACGGGTCGGCGCAACCGGTCCGGAAAACCCGCGCTGGCGCCTGCCGACCCGATCCCGACGGTCGGCGCCCCGGACGGGCTGCGGGATCGTCCTGGACCGCGTCGGCGCGGGATCGTCCTGGACCGCGCCAGCACGGAAGGGATCCCTTCCCTCGTGCCCGGGGGAAGGGATCCCTTCGTTATGTGGTGGTTCAGTTGGCGCAGCCGGTGACGTTGGTGCAGTTGCGGGGTTCGTTCTTCTTGATGATGGTCTTGTTGTCGAGGGTGACGGTGGCGTTGTTGGTGTTGAAGATGCCGCCCGCGCCGGCGGTTTCGGCGGCGAAGTTGCCGACGATCTTGCTGTTGCGGATGGTGAGGGTGGCGTTGTTGTCGTTGTAGATGGCGCCGCCCTGTTCGGCGTGGTTGCCCTTGAACTCGCTGTCGTAGAGGTTGAGGGTGTCGCCGTTGAACAGGCCGCCGCCGTTGTCGCCGGCGGTGTTGTCGGTGAAGACGGCGTGCTTGATGGTGGCGATGTTGTCGCTGTCGTGGAAGACGCCGCCGCCGTCGTCGGTGGCCTTGTTGCCGGTGACGATGACGTATTCCAGCAGCATGGTGGAGTCGCCGTCGTTGTGGATGCCGCCGCCGTCGTCGCAGGCGGTGTTGTGGGCGATCTTGGTGCGGGTGACGGTGAGGCGGGCGTCGTTTTCGCTGTTGATGCCGCCGCCGTCGTTGCTGGCCTTGTTGTTGGTGATCTGGCTGTAGGCGATGGTGGTGATGCCGTCGCCTTCGTTGGCGATGCCGCCGCCGTTGCCGCTGACCGCGCTGTTGCCGGTGGCGGTGTTCTCGTCGATGCGGGTGTCGTGGACGGTCAGTTCGCCTTCGTTGTAGATGGCGCCGCCGTTGCCGCCGTTGCCGACGCCGCGGGCGTGGTTGTTGGCGAGGATGCTCTTGTCGATCTCGACCTTGCCGAAGTTGGCGATGGCGCCGCCGTTGCCTTCGGTGCCGACGCCGGTGGCCCGGTTGTCGATCAGCTTGGTGTGCTTCAGGGTGGCCTCGCCGCCCTCCTGCACGAGCAGGGCGCCGCCGTTGGCGCCGCTTGGCGGCGGCGGGGGCGCGGTGACCTGGCCGCCCTTGAGGGTGAGGTCCTTCAGCGTGAGGTCGCCGCCGGAGGCGACGGTGAAGAACCGGAACAGCTCGCTGCCGTCGTGGAACAGCGTCGAGTTGTTGCCCAGGATCGTGATGCGCTGGTCGATGACGGGGAAGGCGTTGTTGGCGGTCTGCTCGGTGAACTTGTACGTGCAGTCCTTGGCCAGCTTGAACACCCCACCGTTGTCCTCGGTGGCCCTGTTCACCGCCTCGACCAGCACGTCGGTGTCACAGGGCAGTTCCTTGGCGTCCTTGCCGTCGCGGTCGTCCTTGTCCTTGCCGTCACGGCCGTCCTTGCCCTGCCAGTCCTTGCCGTCCTTGCCGTCCTTGCCCTGCCAGTCGTCCTTGCCACCACGGGCGTCGTGGCCCTGCCAGTCGTCCTGGCCGCCACCGCGGGCGTCGTGGTCACCCCTCTTGTCGTCCTTCTCGCCGGAGCCCGGGTCGGCCGTGCCGGCGTCGCTGACGTTCTGCCGCAGGGACGACGCCTGCGCGTCCGACAGCCGGTCCGCGCCGCCGGACTTGTCATCGCGGGCGGCCAGGCCGCCCAGTGCCGCCAGGCCGACCACGCCGGTCAGGCCGGCAACGCCCGCAGCCACCCAGAGTTTGCGCCGACCTCGGGTCGGTGCGCCCGTGGGGGCGCCACCGTCGGGAGTCGTTACGTCATTGGACATCAGAGCCTTCCGCCCTTTCCTGCTGCCAGACGGGGTCGCACCACCCGAAGCGGCGCGACCAGCCACAAATGGGTTTGTAGCCTCTGATAGCCACCGTATGAGAAGGATCCTCGCGAGATGCGCTAATCCGAGAAAAGCCCG
Organism: Micromonospora sp. NPDC047812; assembly: GCF_040704175.1. Taxonomy (NCBI): domain Bacteria; kingdom Bacillati; phylum Actinomycetota; class Actinomycetes; order Micromonosporales; family Micromonosporaceae; genus Micromonospora; species Micromonospora sp. NPDC047812. Next base: position 14,791 of record NZ_JBEYRY010000005.1, read on the forward strand.
TATTCCCCTCACTCTGGGCGTGACGCGTCAACCCGGCCGGTCCGGGCAGGAAGGGGCTGAGCAGCGCAAACGACGACGGGACCCGCCGCCGGTGGCGGCGGGTCCCGTCGTGTGGTCGTACCGGGATCAGCCCGGCAGGCGCGGACCGGCCTCGCGCTGCTCGGCCAGCCAGCTCTCCACCTCGTCGGCGGCGCGCGGCAGCCCCGCGGAGAGGTTCACCGCGCCGGTCGCGGTGACCAGGATGTCGTCCTCGATCCGGACGCCGATCCCGCGCAGCTCCTCGGGAACCAGCTCGTCCTCCGGCTGGAAGTAGAGCCCGGGCTCGACGGTGAGCACGTAGCCCTCGCCCAGCGTGCCGTCCCGGTACTTCTCCTTGCGGGCGTTCGCGCAGTCGTGCACGTCGATGCCGAGCATGTGGCTGGTGCCGTGCAACGTCCAGCGCCGGTACACCGTCGACCTGCCGTCCATGGCCTCGTCGACGCTCCCCGGCAGCAGACCCAGGTCGGACAGCGCCTGGGCGAGCACCCGCATCGAGGCCAGGTGGACCTCCCGGAACGCCACGCCGGGCCGGATGGCGTCGATGCCGGCCTGCTGCGCGGCGTGCACGGCGTCGTAGACCTGGCGCTGGAGCGGGGTGAACCGGCCGTCGACCGGCAGCACCCGCGTCACGTCGGCGGTGTAGAGGTTGCGGTTCTCCACGCCCATGTCCATCAGCAGCAGCTCGCCCGGCCGCGTCGTGCCGTGGTTGTGCACCCAGTGCAGGATCGTGGCGTGCTCGCCAGCGCCGACGATCGAGCCGTAGCCGACGTCGTTGCCGTCGTGCCGGGCGCGCAGCGCGAAGATCCCCTCCAACAGCCGCTCCGACACGCCCCGGTCCGCCGGCAGCGCCCGGGCCACGTCTTCGAAGCCCCGGACGGTCGCGTCGACCGCGTCCTGGAGCTGGGCGATCTCCCACTCGTCCTTGACCAGCTTCAGCTCCGCGATGGCGATCGCCAGCTCCCGGTCGCGGGCCGGCTGGCCCTCGGCGCGGTGGCCGTCGTACGGGCGCACGGCCGTGTCCACCCGCGCGTCGAAGCCGCGCAGCACCCGGGTGCGCCCCGGCGCCAGGTCGGCCAGCGTCGCGTCCAGCTCGGTCAGGTCCGCCGTCGGCAGGCCCAGCTCGGTCGACTTCTCGGCCAGGGTGTGCCGCCGGCCGACCCACAGCTCGCCGTGCCGGCTGCGGAAGAACTCGTCGGTGCGTCGCGACGAGCGGGGCCGCATGTACAGGGTGGCGTCGTGGCCCGACCCGTTCGGCCGCAGCACGAGCACGCCGTCCGGGTCGTGGTCGCCGGTCAGGTAGGCGAAGTCGCTGCCCGGGCGGAACGGGTGGTCGGTGTCGTTGGCGCGTACCTTCTCGCCACCGGTGGGGATCACCAGGGTCTCGCCCGGGAAGGCCGCCGAGAGCGCGGCCCGTCGCTTGGCGTGGTTCGGCACCTCGGGTCGCGGGCCGACCGGCAGGGTGGTGTCCCGCCAGCCCCGCCGCATGAACGCCAGGAACGCCTCGGGGAAGTCCGGGTCGTGCGACTCGGTGCCGTCCGCCGGCCGGCTGTCCGTACGTCCCTCGGTCATGCTGCGCTCCCTCCGCGTCGTCGCAGGTCAGACGGTACCGCGCGCCGTCGGGGCCCGGCCGGGCCCCGACGGTGGCGGGTGTCGTACGCGACGGATGCCACCCGTACGCGCCGCCCGCCGCCCCGGCCGGCTCCGGACGCGGTCCCGGCCGGCCGCGTGGCGCCGCGGCGGGGGAGAGCCCAGCGGTGCCGCGACGGCCGCTCGGGCCGCGTGGAAAGATGACGACCATGTGCGGACTCCTGGCCTTCTTCAGCGCGCGCGGCGACGCCGCCGCCCACCGCGACAACATCGCCGGGGCGTTGGAATGCCTGCACCACCGCGGACCGGACGAGACCGGTGTCGAAGTGGTCGGCGACGCCTCCGGCCGGTACGCGGACGGGGTGTTCGCGCACAAGCGGTTGGCGATCATCGACGTGGCCTCCAGCCAAGAGCCTCTGTCCTACGCGAACGGGCGCTACCTGCTCACCTTCAACGGCGAGATCTACAACTACATCGAGCTGCGCGAGGAGCTGATCCGGACCTTCGGCGCGCAGTTCGCCACCGCCGGTGACGGCGAGGTGATCGTCGCCGGCTACCACTTCTGGGGCGAGCAGGTGCTCACCCGGCTGCGCGGCATGTTCGCCTTCGTCATCTGGGACCGGCAGGAGCGCCGCGCGTTCGGCGGCCGGGACTACTTCGGCATCAAGCCGCTGCACTACCTGGAGACCGCCGACGGCCTCTACCTGGCCTCGGAGAAGAAGGCGCTGCTGCCCTTCGCCCACTCCAACTACCAGGGCGACGCCGGCATCGACACGGCCAACCTCAGCCACTACCTGACCCTCCAGTACGTGCCCGAGCCCGGCACCCTGCACAAGGGCATCAGCCGGATCGGCTCCGGCGAGTACCTGACCTGGACCCCGGGCGGGCGGATCGACGTGCGCCGGTGGTACCGGCCGGTGTTCCGGCCGACCCCGGTCGACGACGAGCAGCGGCTCTACCACGAGATCCGGGAGACGCTGCGCGAGAGCGTCCGGATGCACATGCGCTCCGACGTGCCGGTCGGCTCGTTCCTCTCCAGCGGCATCGACTCGACCGCCGTGGTCGCCCTGGCCCGGGAGTTCAACCCGAACATCCTCACCTTCACCGTCGGCTACGACGTGCCGGGCTACTCGGAGATCGACGTCGCCCAGGACTCGGCCCGGCACCTCGACGTGACCACCATCCCGACCAAGATCGGGCCGTACGACATGATCGAGGCGCTGCCGAAGATCGTCTGGCACCTGGACGACCCGGTGGCCGACCCGGCGCTGGTGCCCCTCTACTTCGTGGCGAAGAAGGCCGCCGAGCACGTCACCGTGGTGCTCTCCGGCGAGGGCGCCGACGAGTTCTTCGGCGGCTACACCATCTACCGCGAGCCGCTGTCGTTGAGCTCGGTCAACGGGCTGCCCGACGGGGTGCAGAAGGGGCTGCGGGCGGTCTCCAAGGCCATCCCGCAGGGGGTGAAGGGCAAGAGCTTCCTGGAGCGCGGCACCACCCCGATCGAGCAGCGCTACTACGGCAACGCCCGGATGTTCACCGAGGAGGAGAAGCAGCACCTGCTGCGCCGCTACGACCCCTCGGTCCGCTACACCGACGTCACCGCGCCCATCTACGCCGAGTGCACGGAACTCGACGACGTCACCAAGATGCAGTACGTCGACCTCTACACCTGGCTGCGCGGCGACATCCTGGTCAAGGCCGACCGGATCTCGATGGCCCACTCGCTCGAGGTGCGGGTGCCCTTCCTGGACCGGGCGGTCTTCGACGTGGCGTCCAGGATCCCGGTGGACCTCAAGCTCCCGCCCCGCTCCGACGCCACCAAGTACGCGATGCGCCAGGCGTTGCAGGGCGTGGTGCCGCCGGCCATCGTCAACCGCAAGAAGCTCGGCTTCCCGACCCCCACCCGGGTCTGGCTGCGCGGCGAGATGTACGAGTGGGCCCGGCACGTGCTGTCCACCTCCGGCGCCGGCGACCTGCTCGACCTGTCGTACGCGATGCGGCTGCTGGAGGAGCACAAGCGGGAGGAGGCCGACCACTCCCGCAAGGTGTGGACGGTGCTGATCTTCTGCATCTGGCACGCCATCTTCGTCGCCAAGACCCTCGACCCGGGCATCCAGCGCAACCAGTCCGCCCTGCTCACCAAGCCCGTGGTCGGCTCCATGGTCCGCTGACCCCCGCCGGGCCCCGCCTGGCGGCCACGCTGTCGATCAAGAGGTTTGCGTCCCCGGAAGCGTTCCCGGAGGACGCAAACCTCTTGATCATTTCAGGGGGCCAAGGGCCCGTGGGCGGGGTGGCAGCGGGTCAGCGGCCGGAGCAGGTGACCGTGGGCAGGGTGTTGGTGCCGTTGGTGGTGGCGACGAAGCCGAAGGTCGTGGTGCCCTCCGGGGCTATCGTGCCGTTGTACGGCGCGTTGGTCACGGTGACCGAGGAGCCGGATCCGCTCAGCGTGCCGCTCCACAGGCTGTTGATGGTCTGCCCGCTGGGCCACGTCCAGTTGGCCGTCCACCCAGACCAGGTCGACGCGCTGTGGTTCATGATCATGACCTCGCCCTGGAAACCACCCGACCAGGAGCTGATCACCTTGAAGACCGGCATGCAGTCACCGCTGTGCGGCGGCGGCGTGGTCGGGTTCGGCGGCGGGGTCGTCGGGTTCGGCGGGGGCGTGCTCGGGTTGGGCGGGGGAGTGGTCGGGTTGGGCGGCGGCGTGCCGCCCGGGCCGACGCCGGTGACCTCGCCGTTGCCGCCGTCGAAGGTGACGTCCGAGCAGCCGAAGAAGTTCTCCTGGCTGTCGGAGCGGACCCAGCGCGAGTAGATGAGGTGCCGGCCGCTCTTGTTGGTGGGCAGGTTGCCGCTGAAGTAGTAGTGCCCGTCGTTGGTGCCGCTCGAGCCGCGCTGCGGCGGGTTGGTCACCGTCAGGAACGGCTCCTCCAGGTCGCTCCAGGCCAGCGGGCGGTCGGGGCTCCAACTGTCCTTGGTGACGTAGAAGTAGAACGTGCCCGGGTGGTGGGCCCAGTTGCTGTAGCGGAACTCCATCCGGGCCCCGGCCGTCAGGTGGGTCAGCGGCCAGTCGGTGCGGGCCAGGTCGTAGCCGGCGAAGCCCGGGTTGCCGCCGCTGCACAGCTTGCCGTCCGGGATGAAGCCGACGGTCCGGCCGCCGGCGTCGGAGCGCAGCACGCTGAACCAGTTGTAGAGCGAGTTGGTCCCGCTCTGGGCCACGGCGGCAGAGCAGGCGGGATTGTTCGGCTTGATCTCGCCGGTGCTGGTGAGACCGTCCTTCCAGCAGAGGTAGGTGCGGCTGCCGGGGGCCATCGGGGTGCCGTGCGCGGCGGCGGGGTCAGGCCCCGCCGTCAGGACGACGGCACCCGCGAGAAGGGTCGCGGCCGCGGTGAGCAACGCGGCCGTACGCGATCGGTGGGACACGGGTTCTCCTCACTCGCGGGACGCGGGCGTCCCACGGGCAACGCGCGGGGGCGGCTCCGGCCGCCCCGCTGCGACGCGGGTAAGAACGGTCGCGGCGGACGTGCCCCGGCGCGGATGGCCGGCGTACGTGCGCCGTCGGCGGCCCGACTGACGGGCCGGTGCCCTCGCGTGGAGTGAACCCGGCGCCGGCGGCGCGGCAGCCCCCGCACCGCCCGGCAAGCGCCATCCCACCACGGACGACGACCGCGCGCAATAGCCGTTGCTCGATGTGTCAGTAACGCTCGGCGAGGTGCTCGCGGCCGGCCGGCGGCTCGTAGGGCTCGGGCCAGAACTCGGTGACCTCGCGGACGAGACCGGCCTCGTCGAGGTCGAAGAAGCTGGTGGCCGCGAGCTGCGCGCCCTCGTGGGCGCAGGTGATCCAGGTGGCGGCGTGCCGGCCCACGCCGACCGCCCGGGTAACCGTGACGTGCCAGCCGTCGGGGTACTCCCGGTTGAACCGCACCACCGCGGAGCGGCCGGTGATCCGCTCGCGGGTCTGCGGCAGGTGGTAGACGACGTCGTCGGCGAGCAGCCGGCCGAAGGCCGCCCAGTCCCGCGCCTCGCACGCCGCCCAGTAGGCCAATACGGTGGCTTCAGCGCTCGTCACGGCCCGTACTGTGCCAGCCTGGTGCGACAAGATCGGTCGGCGCGCGCCGTGGACGGAGGACCGGAATGGGATACGCGGTGGTGCTCGGCGAGGCACTGGTCGACCTGCTCGACACCGAGCGCGACGGAGAGCCGGTCTACCGGCAGGCCGTCGGAGGCGGGCCGCTGAACGTGGCGGTCGCCGTCGCCCGGCTCGGCGGCGCGGTGCAGTTCGTCGGGTCGCTCGGCGACGACCTCCTGGCCGGGCGGATCCGCGACTTCCTGACCCGTGCGGGCGTCGGCCTGGCCGGGGCGGTCACCGTCCCCGCGCCGACCGCGCTGGCGGTGGCCACCTTCGCCGGTCCGGAGCCCGACTTCCGGTTCTACGGCGAGCCGCCCTCCTACGGCCTGCTCGGCCCCGACGACCTCGACGCCGAGCTGGTCGGGGGCGCCGGCGTCGTCTACTGCGGGTCGATCGTGCTGCTCCAGCCACCGGTGCTGGCCGCCGCGCGCCGGGCCTGGGGGCTCGCCTCCGGGCTGCGGGTCTTCGACCCGAACGTGCGCCCCCGGCTGCTCGACGGGCCGGCCGCCCTGGCCGGGCTGCGCGAGGTCGTGGCCGAGTTCGCCGCCGGCGCCCACCTCGTCAAGCTGAGCGCCGCCGACGCGAGGCTGCTCTATCCCGGCGAACCCGAGGAGGGCGTGGCGGCGTACCTGCGGGAACTCGGCGCCGGCACCGTGGTGGTCACCCTCGGCGCCGCCGGCGCGGTGCTCGCCGCCGCCGGTGCCGATCCGGTACGCGTACCCGCGCCGAAGGTCGACGCGGTGGACGCCACCGGCGCCGGCGACTCGGTGGTGGGCGCGCTCATCGCGGACCTGCTGGTCGACGGCGAGCCCACCGACCCGGCGGCCTGGCCCGGGCGGGTGGCGTTCGCGCTGCGGGTCGCCGGCCTGGTCTGCGAGTCACCCGGCGGCGCGACCGCCATGCCCACCCGCGCCGAGGTCCTCGCCCGCTTCCCCCGCTGACCCGCCCCGCCGCGATCACGCGCGTCAGGCGGTGCCGTCGAGCTCGGCGTAGCCGCGGCGGGCGGCGTACAGGGCGGGACGGGCGCCGAAGGGCGCCTCGGCGGCGATGCGCTCGGGCGGTGCGCCGCCGGTGTGCCCGGCGCGGATGAGCCAGGCCAGCTCGACGAGCTGGGCGTGCTGGGCGCGGACGAACCCGGCGTCCACCGGGTCCCCGTGCCCCGGCACGACCACCGTGGCCGGGGTGGTCATCCGCAGCAGCTCCGCCACCGTGTCGGGCCACTGCAACGGGTACGACTCCTCGAAGGCGGGCGGGCCGCTCTGCTCCACCAGGTCCCCGGCGACCAGCACGTCGGCGTCCGGCACGTGCACCACCAGGTCGCCGGCGGTGTGCCCCCGGCCGGGGTGGCGCAGCACCACCCGCCGGCCGCCCACGTCGAGCACCGTCTCGCCGTGCACGGTGTGCGTCGGCGCCAGCAGCGCGGTCCCGGCCACCTCCCCGGCCAGCGCGGGATGCTCGTCGCGCAGCTCCTCGTACGCCTCCCGGAGCAGCCGGTCCGGATCGCGCATCGCCTCGGCGGCGATCTCGTGCGCGTACACCGGGCGGGGCGGGTCGGCGGCGAGGGTGGCGTTGCCGAAGCAGTGGTCGAAGTGGTGGTGGGTGTTCACCACCGTCCACGGGGCGGTGGTGACCGCCCGGGCCGCGTCGGCCAGCGCGGCGGCCTGCCCGGCGGTGGAGAGCGTGTCGACCAGCAGCGCGGCCCCGTCGCCGACGACGAGGGTGACGTTGACGTGCAGCAACGGCTCGCGCAGCACGTGCACCCCGTCGGCGACCGCCACGAAGCGGGCGGTCACGACGACCGCGCGGCGCGTTCCACGAAGCGCTGCCGGTCGACCAGCACCCGCTCCACCCGGCCCTCGGCGACCGTCTCGTCGCCGTCGCTGACGCTCACCTCGAAGTGCAGCCGCCGCCCGTCGACCGCGGTCAGCCGCGCCTGCGCCACCACCGTGCGCCCCACGGGGGTGGCGGCCCGGTGGTCGAGCTCGACCCGGGTGCCGACGGTCGTCGACCCGCCGGGCATCCGGTCGGCGGTGGCCGCCACCGTGGCCGCCTCGGCGAGGGCGAGCACGCGGGGCGTGCCCAGGACGGGCACGTCCCCCGAGCCGACCGCCTCGGCGGTGTCGGTGTCGGTGACGGTCAGCTCCACCCGGGCGGTCAGGCCCGGGGTCAGCGCGGACTCCGGCTGCTCCTGCATGGTCAAAGCCTAGACGAGACGGCACCGGGCGGCGGGCGGCCCGCGAGGGACCGGTGGTCGGCGTCGGTCGATGCCGTCCGCGCCGTTAACCTTGACCGCGATGTCTGTCGCGACCGACCCCCAGCCCCCCGCCCGGACCGAGCCGCCCGCCTCGCCCGACGGCGGGCGTCGCCGTGTGGTCGCGATGACGGTGTGGGGGGTCGCCTTCGTCGCCGGCTGGCTCGGCATCGGCCTGCCGACCGACCCGGCGTACGCGTTCCTGTGGATCTGGGCGGCGACGGTCGCCTGGAACAGCAGCCGGCCGTGGCGCAGCCACCTGCGCTTCGCGCGGGACTGGGTGCCGGTGGTGCTGCTGCTGGCCGTCTACAACCTGTCCCGGGGCTTCGCCGACAACGGCGCCACCCCGCACGCGTACGAGCTGATCGTCGCCGACCGGGTGATGTTCGGCTGGGCGACGGGCGGGCAGGTGCCGACGACCTGGCTCCAGGAGCACCTCTACCGGCCCGAGGTGCACTGGTGGGACGTCGCCGTCAGCTGGGTCTACTTCTCCCACTTCGTGGTGGCGCTGGCCGCCGCGGCGGTGCTCTGGCTGCGGGACCGGGCACGGTGGGCGGCCTTCATGCGCCGCTGGGGCTTCCTGTGCGCCACCGGCCTGATCACCTACTTCCTCTACCCGGCCGCCCCGCCCTGGTGGGCGGCGCAGAACGGGCTGCTGGAGGAGGTCGCCCGGATCTCCACGCGCGGGTGGAAGGCGTTCGGCATGCACGGCGCCGGCAACCTGCTCAACGCCGGGCAGATCGCCTCCAACCCGGTGGCCGCGATGCCCTCGCTGCACACCGCGTTCGCGCTGTTCGTGGTGCTGTTCTTCCTGCGGCAGACCCGCCGCCGCTGGTGGCCGCTGCTGCTGGCGTACCCGCTGGCGATGACGTTCACCCTGGTCTACTCGGGCGAGCACTACGTCATCGACGTGCTGGTCGGCTGGGCGTACGTCGGGATGACCTTCCTCGCGGTCGGCCTGGCCGAGCGCTGGTGGGCGGCCCGCAGGGCCCGCCGGGCCCCGGCGGAGGAGCCCGACGCCGCGCCGACCGATCCGCCGGCGTCGGCCGAGCCGCCGCCGGTGACGGCGGCCCGCTGACCGGTCCGGGCGGGGTCAGCCCGCCCGGCGGGCGGCGTGCGCGCGGGCCGTCAGCTCGGCCGCCAGGGCCCACGCCTCGGCGACGTCCCGGTCCCGGGCGGCTGCGCCGGCGCCGCCGGCGGTGTCGGCGTGCACCGTGGCCAGCCGCAGCCGCCGCTGCGCCGGCCCCTGCACGACCCGCACGCTCTGGATCCGGGCGTACGGCACGAGCGCCAACTGCCGGGTGAGCAGGCCGGAGCGGACGGCGAAGACCCGGGCGTCGAGCCCGGCGCCGAGCACGCCCCGGCTCAGCGGGTTGAGCCAGCGGGCCCGCGTCGGCGGCGCGCTCAGCGGCAGCGCGGCCAGCCGCACCCCGGGCAGCACCTCCGCCACGATCGCCTCGCCGGTCGCCAGGTCCCCGACGGGGAGCAGACGGTCCGGCCGGTTGCGCTCGTCGGCCTCGCCGGCCGAGTAGCCGGCCACCTCCAGGCGCAGCCGCAACCAGCCCTTGACCCGCCACAGCAGCGGCCAGGTCACCCCGACGGCCTGCACCCGGTCCAGCGGCACGGTCTGCGCGCGGGTCTCCAGCAGCCCGTTGCGGATCCGCAGGGTGCCCTCGTCCCGGGCGAGCCGGAAGTTCCAGTCGTCGAGCACCCGCCGCACCGGTTGCAGCAGCACCCCGGCCATGGCGGTGAGGGTGCTCGCCACCGCGATGAACGACCAGGAGTCCTCGGAGAGGAACTGCGCCACCACGAACGCGACGCCGAACGGGATCATGAACGCCTGCGGGGTCAGCAGCTGGCTGATCAGCAGGTCGTTGTTGCCCACGGCGTGCAGCGGCCGGCCGGGCGGTGGCGCCGGCGTGCCCGCCGGACCCGCGGGCACCCCGGGCGGCGGCGCGCTCGTCTCGGCCGCGACCCGCCCGGCGATCGCGAGCAGCCGCTGACGCAGCGCGGTCGCCTCGGCGACGCTCAGGTAGGCCAGCGGCGCCTCCGTCTTGCCCCCACCCACCACCTCCAGCCGCAGCTCGGCCAGGCCGGTGAGCTGGGCGAGCAGCGGGCGGACCACCTCGACGGCCTGGAGCCGCTCCAGCGGGATCGCCCGGGTACGCCGCCAGAGGAGCCCCTCGTACACCCGCAGCTCGCGGCCCACCACGTGGTAGCCGGTGTAGTACCAGCTCACCACGGCCAGCACGGTGGCGCCCAGGGCCAGCACCACCGCCATCAGGGCGAACCAGCCGAAGCCGACCCGCGACAGCGTCGACCACGACAGTCCGGCGATCACCACGACCAGGGACTTGGCGCCGTGCAGGGCGGGGCTGAGCGGATGCAGCCGCTGCCGCGGCTCGGCACCCCCCGCCGGCCCGGCAGGCCCCGCCGCCGCGAAGTGCCCGCCCGTCTCCGGCGGCACGTCGGGCTGCGCGAGGTGCCCGGCCGGCTCCGGTCGGACGCCGGACTCCGTGAGGTGCCCGGCCGGCTCCGGCGGCACGTCGGGCTGCGCGAGGTGCCCGGCCGGCTCCGGTCGGACGCCGGGTTCCGCCGGCGTCGGCCCGGGGCGGTCCGTGCCCCGGGCGGCCGGGTCGCTCACAGGCCCTCCGCCCGGTCCTCGCCCAGCGCGGTGAGCCGGTCGCGCAGCCGGGACGCCTCCGCCGGGCGCAGCCCGGGCACCCGGGCGTCGCTCGCCGCCGCGGCCGTGTGCAGCTGGACGGTGGCGAGTTCGAACGCGCGCTCCAGCGGCCCCGCGCTGACGTCGACGAACTGCATCCGCGAGTACGGCACGATGGAGAGCCGCCGCACCAGCAGCCCGTGCCGGACCAGCAGGTCGTCCTCCCGCTCCGCGTAGCCCCAGGCCCGTACGGCGCGGACGATCGTCACGGCCCGCAGGACGCCGAACAGCAGCACCACGCCGAGTGCCGCGCCGAGGAACCCGCTGCCGCTGACCGCCCAGCCGACGCCCAGCCCGAGGGCGAGGACGACCAGCACCATCGCCAGGCGGATCAGCTCCACCCAGATCAGGTCGGCCGAGATCGACTGCCAGCGGACGGTGTCCGGCCACGGCTCCAGGGGGCCCGCCGGCGGAAGGGGTGGCGCCGGCGGCGGGCCGGCGGACCCGTCACCGCTCACCGGAGACATCCGTTGTGCGCGCTCACCCTTCGAGCGTAGGCGATCCGGGCACCGGTACGACCTCCCGGAGAAAGCCACGGGCGTCGAGGAAGTCACCGAGGGTGGCGCGGTGCGCGGTGCACGCGAGCCAGGTCTTGCGCCGGTCGGGGGCGTGCAGCCGGGGATTGTTCCACCTCAGCGCCCAGTGGGCGGGGGCACGACACCCGCGGGACGAGCAGACCAGCGGCTCGTCGGCGGGGAGGGGGCTGCTCATCCCGGCCAGTCTAGGGCGGCGGCGCCGGAGGTTGAGCGCCGGGCGACCACGGGGGGAGCCGCCCGGCGACGGGTGAATGGTACACGCGCCGGGCCCGTCCCTGTCCACCCGTGAGCGGCGATTCCGTACCGCGCGACGGCGTGGCGGGCCCGGGACACGGCATCGGGGACGGGGCGGCGAGAATCGGCTTCTCCCCACCTCGGCACTCAGCCGGGCATGCGAGTCTTGATACGCACCACGCCGCGCGACAACCGATCATGCTGTGGAGGACCGGTGGCCCAGCCGACCACGCCCGACGCCCCGACGCCGAACGGGACGGGCCCGGAGACACCCGAGCCGGTGACCACGCCGGCCGAGGACGCGACCCTGCTCGAGCGGGCGCTGTTCGAGATCAAACGGGTGATCGTCGGGCAGGACCGGATGGTGGAGCGGATGTTCGTCGCGCTGCTCGCGCGGGGCCACTGCCTGCTGGAGGGCGTGCCGGGGGTGGCGAAGACCCTCGCGGTGGAGACCCTCGCGAAGGTGGTCGGCGGCTCCTTCGCCCGGGTGCAGTTCACCCCCGACCTGGTGCCCGCCGACATCATGGGCACCCGCATCTACCGGCAGTCGAGCGAGAAGTTCGACGTCGAGCTGGGCCCGGTGTTCGTCAACTTCCTGCTCGCCGACGAGATCAACCGGGCGCCGGCCAAGGTGCAGTCGGCGCTGCTGGAGGTGATGAGCGAGCGGCAGGTCTCCATCGGCGGCGAGACCCACCGGGTGCCCGACCCGTTCCTGGTGATGGCGACGCAGAACCCGATCGAGCAGGAAGGGGTCTACCCGCTGCCCGAGGCCCAGCGGGACCGCTTCCTCATGAAGATCGTCGTCGGCTACCCGACCGACGCCGAGGAACGGGAGATCGTCTACCGGATGGGGGTCGCCCCGCCGCAGCCGGCGCCGGTCTTCACCACCCCCGACCTGATCGCCCTGCAACGCAAGGCGGACCAGGTCTTCGTGCACAACGCCCTGGTCGACTACGCGGTCCGGCTGGTGCTGGCCACCCGCGCCCCGGCGGAGCACGGGATGCCGGACGTCGCCCAGCTCATCCAGTACGGGGCCAGCCCGCGCGCCTCGCTCGGCCTGGTCCGGGCCACCCGCGCGCTGGCGCTGCTGCGCGGCCGGGACTACGCCCTGCCGCAGGACGTGCAGGACATCGCGCCGGACATCCTGCGCCACCGGCTCGTGCTCAGCTACGACGCGCTCGCCGACGATGTGCCGGCCGACCACGTGGTGCACCGGGTGATGTCCACCATCCCGCTGCCCTCGGTCGCGCCCCGGCAGCAGTCCAGCCCCACGCCGACCACCGCGCCGCCGGGCGCCGGTTGGCCCGGGCAGCGCCCGTGACCTCACCCGCCCGTCGGCCTGCCGACGTCCCCTCCGACCGCACCGAAGCCGTCCTGTCGCGGCTGCAACTGATGGTCACCCGCAAACTCGACGGCCTGCTCCAGGGCGACTACGCCGGCCTGCTGCCCGGGCCGGGCAGCGAGGCGGGGGAGTCCCGGGAGTACCGCCCGGGCGACGACGTACGCCGGATGGACTGGCCGGTCACCGCCCGCACGACGATGCCGCACGTGCGGCGTACGGTGGCCGACCGGGAGCTGGAGACGTGGCTGGCGGTGGACCTCTCGGCGAGCCTGGACTTCGGCACCGGCCGGTGGCTCAAGCGCGACGTCGTGGTGGCCGCCGCGGCGGCGCTGGCCCACCTGACCGTCCGGGGCGGCAACCGGATCGGCGCGGTGATCGGCAGCGGCGGCGGCGTGGACGCGCCGGTCCGCCGGTGGCGCGCCGCGCCGCCGGTCGCCGGTCCGGACGTCTACACCCGGCTGCCCGCGCGCTCCGGGCGCAAGGAGGCCCACGCGCTGCTGCGGGCGATCGCCGGCACCGAGATCCGCCCCGGGCGCAGCGACCTCGGCACGCTTGTCGACATGCTCAACCGGCCGCCCCGGCGGCGCGGCGTGGCGGTGGTCATCTCCGACTTCCTCGCCCCGCCGGACCGGTGGGCCCGGCCGCTGCGTAAGCTGCGCGTCCGGCACGACGTGGTGGCGATCGAGGTGGTCGATCCCCGGGAGCTGGAGCTGCCCGACGTCGGGGTGCTGCCGGTGGTCGACCCGGAGACCGGCGAGCTGCACGAGGTGCAGACCGCCGACCCGCGGCTGCGCCACCGCTACGCCGAGGCGGCGGCCGCCCAGCGGGCGGAGATCTCCGCGGCGCTGCGCGGCGCGGGTGCGGCCCACCTGCGACTGCGTACGGACCGAGACTGGCTGCTCGACATGGTGCGTTTCGTGGCCGCGCAGCGGCACGCGCGCACCAGGGGGACGACACGATGATCCGCTTTCTGCAACCGTGGTGGCTGCTGGCCGTGCTGCCGGTGCTCGCCCTCGCCGCCCTCTACGTCTGGCGGCAGCTGCACCGCCGGGCGTACGCGATGCGGTTCACCAACGTGGACCTGCTGCGCACCCTGGCGCCGAAGGGGCTGGGCTGGCGGCGGCACGTGCCCGCCACGGCGTTCCTGCTCTGCCTGCTGGTGCTGGCGACCGCGCTGGCCCGGCCGTCGGTCGACACCCGGGAGCCGCTGGAGCGGGCCACGGTGATGCTCGCCATCGACGTGTCGCTGTCCATGCAGGCCGACGACGTGGCGCCGAACCGGTTGGAGGCGGCGCAGGAGGCGGCCAAGCAGTTCGTCGGTGAGCTGCCGGAGAGCTACAACCTGGGGCTGGTCTCGTTCGCCAAGTCGGCGAACGTGCTGGTGCCGCCGGGCAAGGACCGCGACGCGGTGACCAGCGCGATCGACGGGCTGGTGCTGGCGGAGGCGACGGCGACGGGGGAGGCGGTCTTCACCTGCCTGGAGGCGATCCGGTCGGTGCCGGCGGACGGCGCGGCAGGGATCCCGCCGGCCCGCATCGTGCTGCTCTCCGACGGGTACCGCACCTCGGGCCGGTCGGTGGAGGAGGCGGCCGCGGCCGCGCAGGCGGCGAACGTGCCGGTCTCCACCATCGCCTTCGGCACCGACTCGGGGCAGGTGGACATCGGCGGTCAGCTGCAACGGGTGCCGGTGGACCGGCTGGCCCTGGCGGACCTGGCCGAGGCCACCGAGGGCTACTTCTACGAGGCGGCCTCGGTGACCGAGCTGAAGCAGGTCTACCAGGACATGGGCAGCTCGATCGGGTTCCGCACGGAACCCCGCGAGGTCACCCAGTGGTACGCGGGGGTGGCCCTGCTGCTGGCGCTCTGCGCCGGCGCGCTCAACCTGCTGTGGTCCTCGCGGATGCTCTGACCCGCGAGGCGGGGCCGGTGGCGGTCAGTGCGCGCCGCCGCCGGCCAGGACGAAGACGACGGCCACCCAGACGGCGGCGAGGGTGAAGCCCAGCGGGGCGACGTAGCGGCTCATGGACGGCTCCGGGTGGCGACTGGACGGTCCGCGCGTGCGGGGCGGACCGCAGGGGGTGGATCAGGACGCGCACACGAAGTCGTGACCGGGCGGCTCCCGGCGACCGCCCGGGCGACGGGCGGCGCGGCGCGGTCGTCCGGCGCGGGGCCGGTGACCGGGCGGAGGCGGGGAGCGGAGCTGGGTCAGCTCACCTGCTGAGTCGTGGCTCAGCGGGGCTGACGTTCGGCCCGGCCACGACTGGGAGGATCGCTATCTCGCACAGCGATCACCTCCTGCGGTCGGCGGGGCCCGGAAGCGGACCGCACGGCCCGCAAACGCGGATCATCGTACACCCGCCGGTCGCCGTCGCCGCACTCGGCCGAGCGGCCGGACGGGCCTCGTCCGAGGGGCCCGCCGCCCGGACTTCGGGGCGGGGCGCGGGCCGGTGCCGGGCGACGCCGCGCCGGGCCGGACGTGCCCGCCGTTAGCGCTTACCTGCCGGTAACGCCTAGGCTCCGACCGACCGGGAGATCACTGAACTACAGGGGGAACCGTGGCCCGTACCGTCCTGGTGACCGGCGGCAACCGGGGGATCGGCCTCGCCATCGCGCAGGCCTTCGCCAAGCAGGGCGACCGGGTGGCGGTGACCCACCGCAGCGGCGATGCACCCGAGGGGCTGTTCGGGGTCCGCTGCGACGTGACCGACTCCGCGTCGGTCGACGCGGCGTTCACCGCGGTCGAGGCCGAGCTGGGGCCGGTGGAGGTGCTCGTGGCCAACGCCGGGATCACCGACGACACGCTGCTGCTGCGGATGTCGGAGGAGCAGTTCACCCGCGTGCTGGACACCAACCTGACGGGCGCGTTCCGCTGTGCCAAGCGCGCGTCGGGCAAGATGCTCCGCGCGAAGTGGGGCCGGATGATCTTCATCTCCTCGGTGGTCGGCCTCTACGGCGGCCCCGGCCAGGTCAACTACGCGGCGAGCAAGGCCGGCCTGGTGGGCGTGGCCCGCTCGATCACCCGCGAGCTGGGCAGCCGCAACATCACCGCCAACGTGGTCGCGCCCGGTTACGTGGAGACCGACATGACCGCCGGCCTGCCCGAGGCCCGCAGGACCGAGTACCGCAAGGCCATCCCCGCCAACCGGTTCGCCCAGCCGGACGAGATCGCGGGCGTGGTCACCTGGCTGGCCGGCGACGCCGCCGGCTACGTCTCCGGCGCCGTCATCCCGGTCGACGGCGGCCTCGGCATGGGCCACTGACAAGCGGCACCGGCCACTGACAAGCGGTCACTGAGAACTACGGAGGAATCCCTGCATGTCCGGACTGCTCGCCGGTAAGCGGCTGCTGGTCACCGGCGTCATCACCGACGCGTCGATCGCCTTCTCGGTGGCGAAGCTCGCCCAGGAGAACGGGGCGCAGGTCGTGCTCACCGGCTACGGCCGGCTCTCCCTGGTGGAGCGGATCGCCAGGCGACTGCCCGAGCCCGCCCCGGTGATCGAGCTGGACGTGACCGACGCCGACCACCTCGCCGGGCTCGGCGACCGCGTGCGCGAGCACGTCGACGGCCTGGACGGGGTGGTGCACTCGATCGGCTTCGCCCCGCAGAGCTGCCTCGGCGGTGGCTTCCTCGACGCCCCCTGGGAGGACGTGGCGACCGCGCTGCACGTCTCCACGTACTCCTACAAGTCCCTGGCCATGGCGGCGCTGCCGCTGATGTCCGCCGGCGGCGCGGTGGTCGGCCTGACCTTCGACGCCACGAAGGCGTGGCCCGTCTACGACTGGATGGGCGTGGCCAAGGCCGGGCTGGAGTCCGCCTCCCGCTACCTGGCGCTGCACCTGGGCAAGCAGGGCATCCGCAGCAACCTGGTGGCCGCCGGGCCGCTGCGCACCATCGCCGCCAAGTCGATCCCCGGCTTCGACCAGTTCGAACAGGCCTGGGCCGAGCGCGCGCCGCTGGGTTGGAGCCTCACCGACCAGGAGCCGGCCGCGCGGGCCTGCCTGGCGCTGCTGTCCGACTGGTTCCCGGCCACCACCGGCGAGATCGTGCACGTCGACGGCGGCTACCACGCCATCGGCGCCTGAGGGGTAGGGGCCCCTCCGATCGCCCGCCGCGCACCATCGCCGGACGGGCGGCATCAGGGGGGCCCGCCCGGCCGGCGCGGCCACCGGGGAGAATGCGGTCATGGCGTACGACGCGGTGGTCCTGGTGTCCTTCGGCGGACCGGAACGGCCCGAGGACGTGATGCCGTTCCTGCAGAACGTGACCCGGGGGCGGGGCGTGCCGCCGGAGCGGCTGGCGGAGGTCGCCGAGCACTACCAGCACTTCGGTGGCGTCTCGCCGATCAACCAGCAGTGCCGGGAGCTGCTCGCGGCGGTCCGGGAGGACTTCGCCGCCAACGGCGTCGACCTGCCCGTCTACTGGGGCAACCGGAACTGGGACCCGATGCTCGCCGACACCGTGGCGCAGATGCGCGACGACGGCGTCACCCACGCCCTGGCGTTCGTGACCAGCGCCTTCGGCGGCTACTCCTCCTGCCGGCAGTACCAGGAGGACATCGCCGCCGCCCGCGCGGCGGTGGGCCCCGACGCCCCGCTGATCGACAAGCTCCGCCAGTTCTGGGACCACCCCGGCTTCGTCGAGCCGCACGCCGACGCGGTGCGGGCGGCGCTCGGCCGGCTCGACCCGGCGAAGCGGAGCGGCACCCGGCTGGTGTTCACCGCGCACTCGATCCCGAACTCGATGGCCGCCAACGCCGGCCCGCACGGCGGCCGGTACGAGGCGCAGCTCGCCGAGGTCGCCCGGCTGGTCCACGCCGCGGCCGCCCCGGACCTGCCCTGGGACCTGGTCTGGCAGAGCCGCTCCGGCCCGCCGCAGGTGCCGTGGCTGGAGCCGGACGTCAACGACCACCTGCGTACGCTGGCCGAGGCCGGCACCACCGCCGTGGTGGTCAGCCCGATCGGGTTCGTCTCCGACCACCTGGAGGTGGTGTGGGACCTGGACACCGAGGCGCGCCAGACGGCCGGGCAGCTCGGGCTGGACTTCGTCCGGGCCGCCACCCCCGGCACCGACCCCCGGTTCGTGGCGATGGTCCGCGAGCTGGTCCGGGAGCGTACCGAGCCCGACGGGGTCGCCCTGCGCCGCCGCCTCGGCGAGCTGCCCATGTGGGACACCTGCCCCACGGTGTGCTGCGTCCCGGCCCGCCGCCCCGCCGCCGCCCCGCTACCCGGGAATCCGGCCTCCTGACCGCCACGCCGGCCCCGCCGGCGGCCCCGACACCCCTGGAACGAGTGACGATGCAGGACCGCAAGCCGGTGGAGAGCTGGCTGACCGACATGGACGGCGTGCTGGTGCACGAGGGCCAGCCCGTGCCCGGGGCGCCGGAGTTCGTCTCCCGGCTGCGCGCCTCCGGCAAGCCGTTCCTGGTGCTCACCAACAACTCGATCTACACGCCCCGCGACCTCACGGCCCGGCTGAGCCGGATGGGCCTCGACGTGCCGGAGCAGGCGATCTGGTCCTCCGCGCTGGCCACCGCCCAGTTCCTGGCCGACCAGCGCCCGGGCGGCACCGCGTACGTGATCGGGGAGGCCGGGCTCACCACGGCGCTGCACGCGGTCGGCTACGTGCTGACCGACTTCGCCCCGGACTACGTGGTCCTGGGCGAGACCCGCACCTACAGCTTCGAGGCGATCACCAAGGCGGTCCGGCTGATCAACGACGGGGCCCGGTTCATCTGCACCAACCCCGACGTGACCGGCCCGTCGGTGGAGGGCGCGCTGCCGGCCGCCGGCTCCGTCGCCGCGATGATCTCCAAGGCGACGGGGATCGAGCCGTACTTCGTCGGCAAGCCGAACCCGATGATGATGCGCTCGGCGTTGAACACGATCAACGCGCACTCCGAGACGACCGCGATGATCGGCGACCGGATGGACACCGACATCCTCTGCGGGCTGGAGGCCGGGCTGGAGACGATCCTGGTGCTGACCGGCATCAGCAGCCGCGCCGAGGCGGAGCGCTACCCGTACCGTCCGTCGCGGATCGTCGACTCCGTCGCCGACCTGGTCGACGAGATCTGACCGGCGCTCAGGGCCGCAGCGGGGCGTTGCAGGCGGCCACCAGCGCCTGCCGGCAGGCGGTGGTCAGCGGGCGCAGCGCGGCGTCGCGCTGCTGGGCCTCGTAGTTGTTGATCGCGCCGCCCGGCGCGGCGTGCCCGGCCAGCGCGAGCACCCGGTCGAGCACGGCGGCCCGGGCGAAGAGCCGCCGGGCGCGCGGGTCGAAACCGGGCGGCAGGTCGGTGGCGCCGTCCGGCCGGCGCAGCGCCTCCAGTGCCCCGGCCAGCTCGGGTCGCCACTGGGCGACGTCCAACCGGGTCAGCGCGGCGGTCGTGTCGGCCAGGGCCACCGCCAGCTCGGCCTCGGCCTCGGCCGCGCCGGGCAACGCGAGGGAGGCGGCCGGGGCGTCGGCCGGCAGCGGGTAGACCCGCCAGAGCACCGTCTCGAAGGTGTCGCCGGAGCCGGACGTGTGCGTGCGCACGTGCGGGATCAGCCCGAGACCCCCGGCGACGACCGCCTCACCGGCGACCAGCGCCGCGCCGGCGAAGTCGCCCGGCCCGGGCAGCCCGCGCGGATCACCGGGTGCGGGCAGCACGAGCCGGATCTCGTCGGGCGAGAGCTTCGCGAGGGTGGGCAGCGCCTGGGGCAGGGGGACGTCGGTCCAGGTGCCGGGCGCGTCGGCGACGAGGTGCTCCTCGTCGCCGGCGATGGCGTCGGCGACCTCGTCGAAGGGCACCAGCCCGGCACGCCACGCGCGTACCCAGGCAACGAACCGGCTCGACCGGCGCGGTGTGAGAGTGGCCGCGCCCGCTGCGGGGGTGGACATGCCGAAAGGGTACGTGGTCACCGCCGCCCCTGTCTCGACTGCCGCTCCGACTGTCCGCAGCCCCGTCGATCATGCAGTTGTGGCGGGCGGATCGTCGATCTCTGCCCTTTTTGCGGGGGACCACAGCTGCATGATCGCCGCGACGTGGGCGGGGAGGGGCGGGGTGGCGGCGTGTCGGGTGCGGGGGGCGGGGTGGGAGGTTAGCTTGATCGGCATGGGGCGGTACGCGGACGATGTGCTGGCGGGGGACTGGCGGCGGCGGAAGGTCACGCCCGAGGTGGACGCCGAGCCGGACCTCGTGGTCGAGGACGCCGACTCCGGCTTCTGCGGGGCGGTGGTCGGCTTCGAGGCCGGCGCGGTGGTGCTGGAGGACCGGCACGGACGCCGGCGCAACTTCCCGCTGCTGCCGGCGGCGTTCCTGCTCGACGGCCGGCCCGTGACGCTGCGCCGGCCGACCCGCGCCCCGGTGCCGGCCGCCCGCCGCCGCACCGCCTCCGGCTCGATCGCCGTCGACGGCGTACGCGCCCAGGTCGCCAAGGCCAGCCGGATCTGGGTGGAGGGCATCCACGACGCCGCCCTGGTCGAGCGGATCTGGGGCGACGACCTGCGCATCGAGGGCGTGGTGGTGGAGCCGCTGGACGGCATCGACGCGCTCGACGCCGAGGTGCGCGACTTCGCACCGGGTCCCGGCCGGCGCCTCGGCGTGCTCGTCGACCACCTGGTCGCCGGCTCCAAGGAGAGCCGGATCGTTGCGAAGGTGACCTCCCCGCACGTGCTGGTCACCGGGCACCCGTACGTCGACGTGTGGCAGGCGGTGAAGCCGGCGGCGCTGGGCATCCCGGCGTGGCCCGTGGTGCCGCCGGGGCGGCCGTGGAAGGAGGGCGTCTGCGCCGCGCTCGGGGTCGCCGAGCCGGCGGACATGTGGCGACACATCCTGTCCCGGGTCGACAGTTTCGCCGACGTGGAGACCCCGCTGATCAACGCGATGGAACGACTGATCGACTTCGTCACCGAACCGGCCTGAGCGTCGTTTCCCGCAGCCGCAGCCGCAGCCGCAGCCGCAGCCGCAGCCGCAGCCGCAGCCGCAGCGCGGAGCGTGGCGAGCCGGAGCGCGGAGAGCCGGAGCCCGGCCCGCCCCGCCCCGCGTCAAGGGTCGTCGCCTGCCGCAGGGCGGAACGTGGACGGTCAGGGCTCCTGATCGGGGGTGCGGGTGAAGACGAAGGTGGCGATGTCGAGCGCCACCGCCCGCCCCGCATCGTCGCGCAGCACCGACAGGATCTCGCCGTTCTCCGGGCCGGAGCGACCCCGCCAGCGGTCGGGCCCTTCGGGGACGAACACGCTGACCCGCTCGCCGCGCACGTACGCGACCAGCTCACCCGCGGCCGCGTCCCAGGTGACGTCGAGCGACGCCCCCATCCACCACCACCGGCCGGTCACCTCGTCGACCTCGGCGGGCGGGGGAGCGGCGGCCGGCCGCCAGGGCTGCGGGAACACCGGCTCGGCGTCCAGCACGGTGGTGAGGACCCGGAGCGCGAGCCCGCCGATCCCGCCGGTGCGGAAGCCGTACGAGTTGGCGAAGCCGATCACGCCGGTGCGCGACGGGCGGTGCACCGCCAGGGCGGCCACGTAGCCGGGCATCGAGCCGCCGTGCCCGACGTACACCCGCTCGCCCTGCCGGTAGAGCTCCAGCCCGAGGCCGTGCCCGCCGGTCCACGAGTCGACGTCGCTGATCGACACCGGGACGCACATCTCGGTCAGCGTCTGCGCCGCCAGCACCTGCGGCGCCGGGTCGGCCAGGAAGGCCGCCCACCGGGCCAGGTCCTCGGCGGTGGACCAGAGCTGCCCGGCCGGGGCCATCGCCCCGGTGTCCGTACGCGGCTCCTCCCGCAGCGTGTCGTGCCAGGGGTGCACCACGTAGCCGCGGGCGAACGGCTCGGTCGCCGCGTACGTGGTGCGGCGCATGCCGAGCGGCTCCAGCACGCGCTGGCGCAGCAGCTCGGCCCAGGGGGTGCCGGTGATCCGTTCCAGCACGCCGCCGAGCAGCCCGTACGCCAGGTTGGAGTAGTGGTACGAGCGGTGCGGGGGATAGGCGATCTTCGCGGCGCTCACCCCGGCCAGCAGGGTGGTCAGGTCCCCGACCTCGGCGCGCTCCCACCACTGCCCGTCCGGCTCGCGGCGCAGGCCGCTGGCGTGGCCGAGCAGCTGCCGCAGCGTGCGCGTGCCCACACCGGTGCCGGGCAGGTGCTTCTCCAGCGGGTCGTCCAGGGCCAGCCGGCCGGCGTCGCGCTCCTGCAGGACCAGGGTGGCGGTCATGGTCTTGCTGATCGACCCGAGGCGGTACTGGAGGTCGGCGTCGGGTCGCGGGTGCTCGCCGGCGGTGGCGAGGTGGGTCAGCGCGCCGTCCCGCACCACGCCGATCAGCAGCGACGGCGTACGGCCGGCGGACTGGGCCCCGGCGACGAGGGCATCGACCTGGCGGGTGGTCTCGGGTAACAGGGACACGGGCTCTCCTCGGGGCATTCCGGTGCCGTCGGGGTGGGCCGCCGGCGTGCCGCCGAGCTTACTGATCTTCGACAGTGGGCTCCACGTGCTTCGACGTGTCACGATCGGGTGGTGGACGCCGTGCTGTGGATCGTGCTGGGTGTCGTTCTGGCGGTCGCTGAGATCTTCACGACGACGCTGTTTCTGATCATGTTCGCGGTCGGGGCCCTGGCCGCCGCGGGAGCGGCGGCGCTCGGCGCCCCGGTCGGGGTGCAGGCGATCGTCTTCGCCGGCGTGTCGGCGCTGACGGTGCTGGGCGTGCGGCCCACGCTGCGCAGGCACCGCCGCTCCGCGCTCGAGAGCGGCGAGCTGCCCTTCGGCGTGGAGGCGATCGAGGGCAGCACGGCGCTGGTGCTGGAGCAGGTCGACGCCGGGCAGGGCATGGTGAAGATCGACGGCGAGCTGTGGCAGGCCCGCTCCTACGACGCGAGCCAGCACTTCGCCCCCGGCGACCGGGTGCAGGTGATCCAGGTGCGGGGCGCCACCGCCCTGGTGTGGCGGGACGACGTTTCCCCTTCCGGCGAGCTACCCGAAGCGAAAAGGTGAGTACATGGAACTTGTGATCCCGGTCCTACTGATCGCCATCGCGCTGATCGGGGTGATCACCCTGGCCAAGGCGGTGCGGATCGTGCCGCAGCAGCGTCAGGACGTGGTCGAGCGGCTCGGCAGGTACAAGCGCACGCTCAACCCGGGGCTGAACATCCTGGTCCCGTTCGTCGACGCGGTGCGTACCAAGGTCGACATGCGCGAGCAGGTGGTCAGCTTCCCGCCGCAGCCGGTGATCACCTCCGACAACCTGGTCGTCTCGATCGACACGGTCCTCTACTTCAAGGTCGTCGACTCGGTCCGGGCCACGTACGAGATCTCCAACTTCCTCCAGGCCATCGAGCAGCTCACCGTCACCACGCTGCGTAACGTGATCGGCTCGCTGGACCTGGAGCGGGCGCTGACCAGCCGCGACCAGATCAACCGTCACCTGTCGGGCGTGTTGGACGAGACGACCGGCCGGTGGGGCATCAAGGTCACCCGGGTCGAACTCAAGGCGATCGAGCCGCCGGCGAGCATCCGCGACTCGATGGAGAAGCAGATGCGCGCCGAGCGGGACCGCCGGGCCGCGATCCTGAACGCCGAGGGGCACAAGCAGTCGCAGATCCTCACGGCCGAGGGTGAGAAGCAGTCCGCGGTGCTGCGCGCCGATGGTGACCGGCAGGCCCGCATCCTCCAGGCCGAGGGCCAGGCCAAGGCGATCAAGACGGTGTTCGACGCGATCCACCAGGCGAACCCGAGCCAGAAGGTGCTCGCCTACCAGTACCTCCAGGCCCTGCCGCAGATCGCCAACGGCACCGCGAACAAGGTCTGGATCGTGCCGGCCGAGCTGACCAAGGCGCTGGAGGGCATGGGCGGCGCGCTCGGCGGGCTGAGCCGGATGGTCGGCGACGAGCCGGCGCCGGAGGCGGCCGACGGCGCGAGCGAGGTGGAGCGCGAGGCGGCCGAGGCCGCGCAGGCCGCGGCGGCCGCCGCGCAGCAGATCCACGACGAGGTACGCGTCGCCGAGGCGCAGGCCACCGGCGGCCGGCCGCAGGGGCTGCCGGCGCCGGAGCCGGTCTCCCCGGCGAGCCTGCTGAACGACCCGGCCGACCAGCGCGAACGGGGCTGACCGGCCCCGGGCGCGATGGCCCGGAAATGCGAGAACCACTCATGGGGCGCTCCGTCGCCTGCCACCATCGGTCCTAGGACGGGCGGTGAGCAGGCATCGGGGCGCCCCGGCGCGTCCCGCACCGCTCGTCGGACGAGCGAGGTGACGCATGAAGGATCCGGCGAAGCGGGTACGGTCCTCGGCCCCGGTGCCCGGTGCCCACGATCCCGCCGGGCCGCTCGGCAGTCGGCGTACCGGCGGGGGGTTCGGGGTGCTGCCCTTCGTCGAGCCGACGCCGATCGGGCCGGCCACGAACGCCACCTGGGCCTGGTCGCTGCGCCGGCTCGCCCGGGGCGCGGTGTGGCTGCTCCCCGCGTACGCCATCCTCTACGCCGTCGTGGCGATGGGTAGCGACGGCGGGGTGGGCAACGACCCGTACCCGGCCGACGGCCGGCCCCTCTACCTGGTGGGCTGGGTGGCGGCGGTGTGGCTCGGGCTGCTCGCCCTGCTGGCGCTGACCGGGCTGCTGGCGGCGACCCGCAGCCGCCGGGCGGCCGTCGCCGGCCTGCTCGTCTCCATCGCGGGCACGGTGCTCATGCTTCCCTTCGCGGGGTTGGCGGAGCAGACCCCGGTCTTCGGCACCACCGCCCGGGCGCTCGTGCTGGTGGGCGCCACCTGCTACAGCCTGGGCTGGCTGCTGACCGGTTGGTCGGTGGCCCGGTCTGGCACGTTCAGCATCGGCGACGGCGCCATGCTGATGATCGCCGCCCCGCTGCTGGGCGTGGGCGGCGCGCTGATCGGCTCGTTGCAGACCTTCGGCGCGATCTTCGTGCTGATCTCCGGCATCGGCATCGGCTACCGCTCCGGCCGCCTGGTGCCCCGGGACATCGCCCGCGACGCCGCCAGCGCGAGCCTCGCCGCCGCCCCGGCCGCTCCCGGCCCGAACGGCCCGCTGCCCACCTGACCCGCCGCACCGCCTCCGCCGGCCATCGCCTCCGCCGGCCATCGGAACCGCCGGCCACCGGAACCGACGGCCACCGGAACCGGCGGGCGCCGCCGGGGCGGGCGGTACCCACGGGGCGGGCGGTGGCCGAGGGGGCGGGTGGATGGGAAGTCCCTGGTCGCGGGCGGTGAAATTGCTGACAACCGGGCTGCGGGGGTGGTCGGTTGGCCCCTTACGTGGCAATCCTGGGGACCATGGCCCCACCCCGCCCGCCGCTGTCGCGGCTGTTCACCGTGCTGCTCGCCGGCGTGCTCGCCGGCCTCGTGCTGGCGGTCGCCGCGCTACCGGGAAACCTGCTGCTCGGGTTCGCCGCCAAGGCCGCGGTCGGGTCGTACGCCGCGCTGCCCGAGGCGCTGCGCACCCCGGTCACGCCGCAACGCTCCTACCTCTACGCCAACGACGGCAAGACGCTGATCACCACGTTCTACGACGTCAACCGCACCGACGTGCCGCTCGACGAGATCGCCCCGGTGATGCGGCAGGCGATCGTGGCGGCCGAGGACCGGCGCTTCTACGACCACGGTGGCGCCGACCTGCGCGGGCTGCTGCGGGCCGTGGTGTCGAACGTCTCCGGCGGCGGCCAGCAGGGCGGCTCCACGCTGACCATGCAGTACGTCCGCAACGTGCTCAAGACCGACCCCGGCCGCACCGCCGAGGAGCGCGCCGCGGCCACCGAGCAGACCGTCGGGCGCAAGATCCAGGAGATCCGGTACGCCACGGCGCTGGAGCAGCGCCTGAGCAAGGACGAGATCCTGAACCGGTACCTGAACATCGCGTACTTCGGCTCCGGGGCGTACGGCATCGCCGCCGCCAGCCAGCGCTACTTCGCCAAGTCCCCGGCGGAGCTGACCCTCGGCGAGGCGGCCCTGCTCGCCGGCCTGGTGCAGTCGCCGGAGGCGTACAGCCCGATCGACGGTGACGCGGACGCCGCCCTGGAGCGCCGCGGCTACGTGCTGGACTCGATGGTCTCCACCGGCGCGATCGGCGCCGAGGAGGCCGCGCGGGCCAGGGCCGAGAAGCTGACGCTGCGCCCCACCGCCCAGCCCAACGGCTGCACCGCCGTCGCGCAGGGGCACGACGACTGGGGCTTCTTCTGCGACTACCTGCGGCAGTGGTGGCTCGCGCAGCCCGAGTTCGGGGCCAGCGTCGAGGAGCGCGAGCAGGCGCTGCGCCGCGGCGGCTACACGGTGGTGACCTCGCTCGACCCGCGGATCCAGGCCACCGCGCAGAAGCAGGCCACCGGCGTCTACTCCTACGACAACAAGCGCGCCCTGCCGATCGCCGCCGTCGAACCGGGCACCGGCCGGGTGCTGGCGATGGCGGTCAACCGGCACTACAGCCTCGACGCCAACCCGGCCGGGCAGGCCAACCGCCCCAACACCGTCAACCCGCTGATCTCCGGCGGCGACAGCGTGGACGGCTACCAGGCCGGCTCGACGTTCAAGCTCTTCACCATGCTCGCCGCGCTGGAGGCCGGCAAGCCGCTCGCCACCGGCTTCGACGCGCCCAGCCGGCTGCCCACCCGGTACGCCGCCGAGGGCGAGGGCAGCTGCGACGGCCGGTGGTGCCCGGCCAACGCCAACCCGGAGTGGATGGACGGCTACCGGATGATGTGGGACGGCTTCGGCCGCTCGGTGAACACCTACTTCGTCTGGCTGGCCGAACAGGTCGGGCAGGAGAAGGTGGTCGAGATGGCGAAGCGCCTCGGCATCACCTTCCGGGCCGACGCCGACGCCACCTTCGCCGAGAACGACGCCGCCGACTGGGGCTCGTTCACCCTCGGTGTGACCGCCACCACCCCGCTCGACCTTGCCAACGCGTACGCCACGGTGGCCGCCGAGGGCACGTACTGCGCGCCGCTGCCGGTGGTCTCGGTGACCGCCGCCGACGGCCAGCGGGTGCCGGTCGGCGACCCGTCCTGCCGCCGGGTGCTCGACGCCGACGTGGCCCGGGCCGCCACCGACGCGGCCCGCTGCCCGGTCGGCCAGCAGTCCGCGTCCGGGCAGTGCAACGGGGGCACGGCCACCTCGGTGAACCGGATCCTCGACGGCCGGCCGGTGGCCGGCAAGACCGGTAGCTCGGAGAAGAACGCCACCGAGACCTTCGTCGGCTTCACCCCGCAGGTGGCGGTCGCCGGGATCGCCGCCAACCCGGACGACCCGACCGACTCGGTGGGCGCGGCGGTGCAGGCGAGGGTGATCGACGCGGTCGCCCGGGTCATCGGCACGGCCGTCGCCGAGGAGCCGGAGAAGGCCTTCGCCGCCCCGAGCCGAGAGCTGGTCGGCGACCCGCGCCGCCCGGTGGAGCGTCCGCCGGTCGAACAGCGCCGCCCGCCCGAGGAGCGGCGGCCGTCGCCCGCGGACGACCAGCGCCTGTCCGACCTGCGCCGCTGGCTGGAGCGCCGCGGCTGACCGCGCGCTGTCGAGCTGCCCCACCCTTGGGACCGCCCGGGAAGAAGTCGTCCCGGGCTGTCGGATCCGGCGACGCCGCTCCGACCACTTGGCGAGAACGCCCGCGAGGGGCGACCGAGGCCAGGAGGAGCAGCGGCATGCGGAAGATCATCTACGGGGTGCACCAGTCGCTCGACGGGTTCATCGAGGGGCCGAACGGCGAGTTCGACTGGCCGGAGATGGGGCCGGAGCTGTCCGCGTACTCGCTGGCGCAGTGCGACCGGGCCGGTGCGTTCCTCTACGGTCGCCGGGTCTGGGAGTTCATGGCCGCCTACTGGCCGCAGGCCGAGTCGATCTCCGATCACCCGCACGACCTCGCGTTCGCGCCCATCTGGCGGCGTACGCCGAAGGTGGTGGTCTCGCGCACCCTCACCGCCGCCGAGCACGGCGCGCAGGTGGTCGGCGGCGGTGACCTCGGCAAGGAGGTCACCGCGCTCAAGGAGCAGCCGGGCGGCGACCTGCTGCTCAACGGCGGTGCCGGGGCCGCCGGCGCGCTGACCGACCTCGGCCTGGTCGACGAGTACCAGATCTTCGTCCACCCTGTGATGCTCGGCGGCGGCAAGCCGGTCTTCTCGGTCCCGGGGCGGATCAAACTGCACCTGGTGGAGTCGCGGACCTTCGACGGCAGGTCGGTGCTGCTGCGCTACCGCCGTGCGGACTGAGCCCCGGGGGACGTGGCTCAGCCCCGGCCGCGCCCCGGCCGGAGGGTGGCGACCGCCGTAGGCAGGCCCCGCCGGATGATGCCCGCCCAGTCGGTGTCGCCGCGCAGCACGGCGGCGGCGGTGTTGCGGGCCTGCTCGGCGGTGAAGTGCGGCGGCAGCATCAGCTCGGCCGGGTCGACCAGCGCGTTGACGACCACTGGCCGGTCCGCGCTCAGCGCCCGCTCCCAGACGCCCGGCACCTGCTCCGGCGCGTCGACCAGCTCGCCGTGCAGGCCCAGCACCTCCGCCCAGCGGTGGTAGCCGATGTCGGGCAGTTGCTGGCTGTCCGGGAACATCGGCGTGCCCTCGCTGGAGCGCTGCTCCCAGCTGACGAAGGCCAGGTCCCGGTTGTTGAGCACGAGCACCACGAAGCGGGGGTCCGACCAGCTCCGCCAGTACTTGGCCACCGTGATCAGCTCGTTGACCCCGTTCATCTGCATCGCGCCGTCGCCGATCAGAGCCACCAGCGGGCGGTCCGGGTGGGCGAACTTGGCGGCCAGCGCGTACGGCATCGCGCCGCCCATCGAGAGCAGGGTGCCGGAGAGGCTGGCCAGCATGCCGGGGCGGACCTGGAGGTGCCGGGCGTACCAGGCGGTCGTGGTGCCGCAGTCGACCGAGATCATCACGTCGTCGGGGAGCCGGTCGCTGAGCGTGGCGAAGAGCAGCTGCGGGTTGACCGGATCGGCGGCCTGCCCGGCCAGTTCCCGCTGCGTGCGGCGCCAGGCGGTGGTGGCCTTTCCGATCGTCGCCCGCCAGCGGGTCGGTCCCGGCCCGGGGCCGAGCTCGCGCAGCAGGGCCCGCAGGGTGAGGGCGGCGTCCCCGGTCAGGTTCACCTCGGTCGGGTACCGCAGCCCCAACTGCGTGCCGTCCCGGTCGATCTGCACCGCCCGGGCCTGCCCCTGCGGCGGGTAGAACTCCGAGTACGGCATGTTGCTGCCGACGATGAGCAGCCGGTCGCACTCGTTCATCAGCTGCCAGCTGGGTCGGGTGCCGAGCAGGCCGATCGCGCCGGTCACCCACGGCTCCCGGTGGTCCACCGCGGCGAACCCGAGCAGCGCCGCCGCCACCCCCGCGCCGAGCCGGTCGGCGACCGCGCGGACCTCGTCCACCGCGCCGAGCGCGCCCTGCCCCACCAGCATGGCGACCCGCTCGCCGCCGCCCAGCACCTCGGCGGCCCGGCGTAGGTCCGCCTCCGGCGGCGCGGTCGGTCCGGTGCCGGGCACGTCGCTGGTGCGGTAGAAGCCGTGCGCGTGCGGTGGCTCCGGCACGGCCGGCGCGTCCTGGATGTCGGACGGCAGCACCAGCGCGGTGACCGTGCGCCGGGCCAGCGCCGTGCGGCAGGCCCGGTCGACCAGGTGGCGGACCTGGCTGGGGTGGTCGAGCTGGGCCAGGAAGGCGGCCGCGACGTCCTTGTAGAGGGCGAGCAGGTCCACCTCCTGGTAGTAGCCGCCGCCCTCGGCGGTGAGCGCGGTGTGGCCGACCAGGGCGACCACCGGCTGGTGGTCCAGCTTGGCGTCGTACAGGCCGTTGAGCAGGTGGATCGCGCCGGGGCCGCTGGTCACCAGCGCGCAGCCGAGCGGCCCGCCGCCGTACTTGACGTGCGCCGAGGCCGCGAAGCCGGCGGTCTCCTCGTGCCGGACCTGGACGAACTGCGCCCGCTCCCCGGTGCGTTGCAGCGCCGAGGTCAGGCCGTTGATGCCGTCGCCGGGATAGCCGAAGTAGCGGCGGACGCCCCAGCCGGCCAACCGGTGCACGATGTGGTCCGCGACGGTGGCGTCGCGGGGCAGGGGGCCCAGGTCGACGCGCCATCCGTCCGGGTGGTCGGTGCGGGCCGGCCCCGGCGTGCCCATGGGACGTGCGTTCACCTGACTGTCCTTCCGTCGGTCCGCCGCTCCGGCCCGCCATTCCCGGTCCTACCCGGACAAAACGCCACGGGTTGCTCCGCCGTCGGGCGGCCCGGGGCGGCGGCGGCGCGTCCGGCAGAATCGGGCGGGTGCCCATCCACCCGATCACCGACCCCGACGACGACCGGATCGCCGACTACCGCGCGCTGACCGACGTCGAGCTGCGTACCCGCTGGGAACCGCCGCACGGCCTGTTCATCGCCGAGGGCGAGCTGGTGCTGCGCCGGGCGCTGCGCGCCGGCTACCCGGCCCGGTCGTACCTGGTGGACGCCAAGCGGGTCGACCAGCTCGCCGACCTGGACACCGGCGACGCCCCCGTCTACGCCGCCACCCAGGACGTGCTGCAACGGGCCACGGGGTTCCACGTGCACCGGGGCGTGCTGGCGTCGTTCCGGCGCAAGCCGCTGCCGACCGCCGCCGAGGTGCTGGCCGCCGCGCGCCGGGTGGTGATCCTCGAGGACGTGAACAACCACACGAACCTGGGGGCCATCTTCCGGGCGGTGGCCGCGCTCGGCGTGGACGCCGTGCTGCTCTCGCCGACCTGCGCCGACCCGCTGTACCGGCGCAGCGTCCGGGTCAGCATGGGCGAGGTCTTCGCGATCCCGTACGCGAAGCTGGACCCCTGGCCGGACGCGCTCGGCGACGTCCGCGCGGCCGGCTTCACCGTGCTGGCGATGACCCCTGCGCCGGACGCGGTGCCGATCCAGCGGCTCGACGCGGCGCAGCGGGCCCGCGCGGCGCTGCTCATGGGGGCCGAGGGCGCCGGCCTGACCCGGGCGGCGATGGACGCCAGCGACGTCCGCGTGGTGATCCCGATGCGCCGGGGCGTCGACTCGCTCAACGTCGCGGCGGCCACCGCCGTGGCCTGCTGGGAGCTGGGCCGCGACGACCCGGCCTAGGTGTCCTGCCCGGGAAGGTGGTGACGGCGGGTTCCATTTGCATGGCCATGCGGTCAGGTGCATAATCTTCCCCGTGTCCAAGGTTCTCACCTCCCTGCCCATCGGCGAACGTGTCGGCATCGCCTTCTCCGGCGGCCTCGACACCTCGGTCGCGGTCGCGTGGATGCGCGACAAGGGCGCCGTCCCCTGCGCCTACACCGCCGACATCGGCCAGTACGACGAGCCGGACATCGCCTCGGTGCCCGGTCGCGCGCTCAGCTACGGCGCCGAGGTCGCCCGGCTGGTCGACTGCCGCGCCGCCCTGGTCGAGGAGGGCCTGGCGGCGTTGACCTGCGGGGCCTTCCACATCCGCTCGGGCGGGCGGGCGTACTTCAACACCACCCCGCTGGGCCGGGCCGTGACGGGGACCCTGCTGGTCCGGGCGATGATCTCCGACGACGTCCAGATCTGGGGAGACGGCTCGACCTTCAAGGGCAACGACATCGAGCGGTTCTACCGGTACGGCCTGCTGGCCAACCCGCAGCTGCGCATCTACAAGCCGTGGCTCGACACCGACTTCGTCACCGAACTCGGTGGGCGCAAGGAGATGTCGGAGTGGCTGCTCGAACGCGGCCTGCCGTACCGGGACAGCACCGAGAAGGCGTACTCCACCGACGCCAACATCTGGGGCGCCACGCACGAGGCGAAGACCCTCGAGCACCTCGACACCGGCATCGAGACGGTCAGCCCGATCATGGGAGTCCGGTTCTGGGACCCGTCGGTGGAGATCCCGACCGAGGACGTCACGATCGGCTTCGACCAGGGCCGCCCGGTGACGATCAACGGCAAGGAGTTCGGCAGCCCTGTCGACCTGGTGCTGGAGGCGAACGCCATCGGCGGCCGGCACGGCCTGGGCATGTCGGACCAGATCGAGAACCGGATCATCGAGGCCAAGAGCCGGGGCATCTACGAGGCGCCCGGCATGGCGCTGCTGCACGCCGCGTACGAGCGGCTGGTCAACGCCATCCACAACGAGGACACCCTGGCGAACTACCACAGCGAGGGCCGCCGCCTCGGGCGCCTGATGTACGAGGGGCGCTGGCTGGACCCGCAGGCGCTGATGCTGCGCGAGTCGTTGCAGCGCTGGGTGGGCACGGCGGTCACCGGCGAGGTGACGTTGCGGCTGCGCCGGGGCGAGGACTACTCGATCCTGGACACCACCGGCCCGGCGTTCAGCTACCACCCCGACAAGCTGTCGATGGAGCGTACCGAGGACTCCGCATTCGGCCCGTCGGACCGGATCGGCCAGCTCACCATGCGCAACCTGGACATCGCCGACTCGCGGGCGAAGCTGGAGCAGTACGCGAACCTCGGCATGGTCGGCGGCGGGGCCCCGCAGCGGATGGTCGGCGCCGCGCAGGCGGCCTCGACCGGGCTGATCGGTGCGATGCCGCAGGGCGGCGCGGAAGCCATCGCCTCCCGGGGCGTCTCCTCCGCCGACGACGAGGCACTCGACCGCGCCGCGATGGAGTTCGGCGTCGACTGAGCGCCGCCTCTGGACATGATCGTCACGCGGCCCGGAAGTCCCTCACGTCGGGGGCTTCCGGGCCGCGTCGCTCAGGTAACTGTGGGCCGTTTGTCGCGTCCTATCCGACCTTGAGGGCCAGCTTCCCGACGTAGTGGTCGTCCAGGGCGCGGTGCGCGTCCCTGGCCCGCTCGAACGGGAATGTCCGGGCGACGTGGACCTCGAAGGAGCTCGCCTCGATGATCGCGTTCAGCCGGTCGGTGGCGATGCGGCTGCGATCCCCGTCGTAGTGGGACACCGTCGCCCCCGGCGACGCCACCGGCGTGGGCAGGACGCCGTTCGGCCAGGCGATCCGTCCCGACTCCCGGACCGCGCGGAGAGACCGTTCGGCGATCTCGCCTCCCACGGTGACCAGAGCGGCGTCGAGCCCGCCCGGCGCGAACTCGAACGCGGCGGCCAGCACGTCGTCTCTGCGGCCGTCAACGGCGTGATCGGCGCCCAGTCGCCGGGCCAGGGCGACACCGTCGGCGCCGGAGGCCACGGCCAGCACCCGGATGCCCCGGTGCCGCGCCAGCTGCACCGCCATGTGCCCGATGCCCCCGCTGGCGCCGAAGACCATGAGCGTCCCGCCCGGCCGCAGGTTGAGCAGGTCGAGGCCGCTCAGCGCGGTCAGGGCGTCCCAGGCCATCGCGCCGGCCTGTTCGGTCGGCATCCGGTCGGGTACGCGGGCCACGAACTCCGCCTCGACGACGGTGTACTCGGCGTAGCAGCCGCCCCGCGGCACCGGCATCGTCGCGGCGTAGACCCGCTCGCCCACCTCGAACCGGGTGACGTCGCGCCCGACGGCGGCCACCGTGCCCGCCGCGTCCCAGCCGAGGACGTACGGGAAGGTCGACGCGACGCCGAAGACGCCGTCGTAGTCCCCCTCCCGCTCACCCGCGTCCCAGGACCCGACCCCGGCGAACTCCACCCGGATGAGGACGTCGTCGTCGCCGACCCGGGGAAGCCGTATCCGGCGTGCCGTGAGTTCGTCGACGCCGCCGAACCGGTCGAGAACGACCGCGTTCATCCCCGGCGCCACGCTCGCGCCGCCCGCCCCGCGCTCGACTCTGCTCTCCATCGGCCCCCCTCGGTTACTTGAGTGAATCAAGGATTATTGGAGCACGGATATTTGAGCGAATCAAGCAATGCCTCTAGGCTGGGGGTATGGCGCTGCCGAACGGACCCGTGACCACCTCGTCCGCGGCCGAGGCCGTCCTGTTCGACCTGGTCGACGTGTACGACCGCGCCTACGAGGCGGCGGCGGCCGAGCTGTCGCTCAGCCCGGCGCAGGCATGTGTGCTCGGGCGACTCGACGAGCGCCGGGGCATGGGCGCCCTGGCCGAGGAGCTCGGCTGCGACGCCTCCAACATCACCCAGATCGTCGTACGTCTCGAAGCGCTCGGCCTGGTGACCCGCGAGCCGAATCCCCGGGATCGCCGCGCCCGGCTCGTCACGCGGACCCCCCGGGGGGACGAGGTCAACCGACGCTTCGCCACGGCCTTCACCTTCGCCCGCACGGCGGTCGGACGACTCACCCCCGACGAGCAGGACCAGTTGACGGCGCTGCTGCGCAAGGCGCTGGGCTGACGCGCGTGCGCGCCCCCGTTTGCACCGGGCCGGAACCGACGGCCGCGAGCGGGCGGTCGTGGCAGCCACCCCGTCCTCGTCGTCGACCACGGCCCCGCCGAGCTGGTGCTCCAGGTGCCCGACCCACCCGCCGTCGGCGGATGGAACAGGCCGGGAAGCAACGCCGGGTTCAAGTAGCGGAGCTGCCTGGCGGCGCGCTCGGCCTCCAGCCACGGCCGGAACCAGGAGGGCCCACGGTCGTGCTCGGCGATCCGCAGCAGCGCCACGAGTAGGTCGCCAGGTGGAGCACCTCGTCCGCCCGTTCACCCGCATCCGCCCCAGCCGTCCGCTCCCGGGCGGCCCGTTCCCGCCGACGGAGAGCCGGGACGGGCCACGCCGGCCCCCGGGCGCGCCACCGCCGCAGAGCGCAAGCCTGGGCGGTGCGGAATCGACGTCACGGACGGTAGCGTGTCGCCCGTGTTCCCTACCGTCCGTGAGGTCCTCGCGTTGGACCCGGTCCGCCACGGCGCCCCGCGCCTGGTCGCCGGGGAGGCCGGCCTCGACCGCCCGGTGCGCTGGGTGCACGTGACCGAGGTGCCCGACATCGCCCCCCTGCTCGGCGGTGGCGAGCTGGTGCTCACCACCGGGATCGGGCTGCCCGCCGACGACGCCGGGCTGCGCGCCTTCATCGGCGACCTGGCGGACGTGGGGGTCTCGGGGCTGGTCGTCGAGCTGGGCCGCCGCTATGTCAGCGGGGTGCCCCGGGTGATGGCCGCCGCCGCCGAGCGGCGCGGGCTGCCCCTGGTCGAGCTGCGGCGGGCCACCCCGTTCGTCCGGATCACCGAGGCCGTGCACGCGCTGATCGTCGACGCCCAGCTGACCGAGCTGCGGGCCACGGAGGAGATCCACCAGCGCTTCACGGAGCTGTCGGTGGAGGGCGCCGGCCCCGGCGAGGTGGTGCGGCAGGCCGCCGACCTCTCCGGCTGCCCGGTGGTGCTGGAGAACCTCTCCCGGCAGGTGCTCGCGTACGACCCGGCGGGGGAGAGCGCCGAGCTGCTGCTGGACTGCTGGGAGCAGCACTCGCGGCGGATCCGGCCGGCGGGGCGCACGGCGTACGACGGCGACAACGGGTGGCTGGTGACCACGGTGGGCGCCCGGGGGCAGGACTGGGGGCGGCTGCTGCTGCGCTGGCCCGGCGGGGGTGACCTGGCGGCGGGCCAGCGCGTGTTCGACCCCGCCGAGGAGGGCGGCGCGCCCGTCGGCGTCGCCGCGCCGCCCGTGGTCCCGCCCACCCGGCTGACCATCCTCGTCGAGCGGGCCGCCTCGACGCTGGCCCTGGGCCGGCTGATCCGGCGCGACGCCGAGGGCCTGGAGCGGCAGATCCACCGGACGCTGCTCACCGCCCTGCTCGACCACTCCCTGCCGGTGGACGAGGTCGCCCTGCGGGCCCGGGCGCTCGGCGTGGTGCTGGAGCGCCGGCACCTGGTCGGGGTGGTGGTCCGGCACCGGGCCGACGACCCGGCGGGGGAGGGCGGCGCGGCCCCGGACCAGGGGCACCCGGGCGGTCCGGAGGCTGGCCCGGCACGGCTGCGTGATCTCGCCGAGGCGGTCGGGCAGGCGTTGCACGAGGCGAAGCTGACCGGGCTGTCCAGCGCCATCGACGACCACGCCGTCGGCGTGCTGCTCGCCCTGCCGGAGCCGGCGGCCGAGGAGCGGTCGCTGGCCGCGTTCGTCACCGCGCTGCACCGCACCCGCCCGGACACCCCCGCGCGCTCGGACGGCCATGTCCGCCCGGACAGTCCTCCCCGCCCGGGTGGCTCCGCGCGTCCCGACGCCCAGGTTCGCCTGGTCGGGCCCGTCCGTGGGGACGGACCGGCCCGGCCCAACGGCCGGACGAACGGCGTGGCCCGGCCGGCAGGCGGCGGACTGCTCATCGCGGCGGGTTCCGGCGTGCCCGGCCTGCGGGAGGCGCGTCGGTCGCTGATCGAGGCCCGGCAGGTCGCCGACGCCGCCCGGCGGGACCGACGGGATCTGCCGGTCTTCCGGCTGCCGCACGTCGGGCTGGCGGGGCTGCTGCACCTGCTGCGCGACGAGCCCCGGTTGCAGACCTTCGTCGAGCGGGAACTCGGCGCACTGCTGACCCACGACGCGCAGCACCCGCGGGAGCAGCTGCTGGGCACCCTGCGGGCCTACCTGGAGCAGGGTCGCAACAAGTCGGCGGCGGCCGGAGCGGCACACCTGTCCCGCCCGGCCTTCTATGAGCGGCTGGCCCGGATCCGCCGCGTCCTGGACGTGGACCTCGACTCCGTCGAGGCCTGCCTCTCCCTGCACGTGGCCCTGCTGGCCCTCGACGCCATCCGCACCCCCTGACCCCGCCGCTCCCGCCGCCACCTCCCGTCCGCTGTCGATCATGAGGTTGGCGGGGAGGAACCGCCCGAACCGCACCCGCCAACCTCATGATCGACGCCGGGGCGGGCCGGGGCGGGCCGGGGCGGGGTGGGTGGGGTGGGTCAGGTGAGGGTGGTGAGGGCCTTCGCGTAGGGCGGGGGGACGTGGTTCGGGCCGCCCGGGGTGAAGACGTCGGAGCCGGCGGCGGCCGACCAGGCCGTCTCGGGTACGGCGTCGACGAGGGCGCGCACGACGGGGGCGTCGCGCCACTGGTCCTGCTCGGCGAGCAGGCTCAACGCCACCACCGACTCCTCCACCTCGCCGACGCACTCGAACGGCTTGTGCCCGTCCACGCCCAGCAGCTCCCGGTAGCCGGGGATCTGCGTGGGGTCGGCGAGCAGGTCGCCGCCGAAGATGTGGGTGATCCGCTCGCGCGACATGAACGGCGCCATGGCGAGGAAGACGAACCGGCACTTCGGGCAGTCACGGCACCAGCGCTCGCTGGCGTCGCGCAGCTTGAACGCGGCGTTGCAACTCGTCACGACGTCGTCGTAGCGGTCGATCTCGGCGAACGACCGGGCGATGTGCAGCTCCGACAGCGAGCGCAGCAGCGAGAAGTACGGCTCGGTCAGCCCGGCGTGCGCGGCCAGCGCGGCCCGCAGCAGCCCCTCCGCCTCCACGCCCTTGGACCACTGGTGGTTGATCTCGTGGCCGTTCCAGACCAGGTTCGGGTCCGACGCCGACCGCTCGTTGGACATCACCACCGGGCCGAGCCCGTGCAGCACCGCCGTGGCGACGGCGATCAGTGAGTTGATCGCGGTGACCGGGATGTGGCCGTTGAGCGCCCCGGCGGCGTTCAGCTCGAACAGCACCGGGTCGATGCGCCGCCGGGCGGCGAGCGGGGCCAGCCCGGACGCCTCGTTCACCGCGACGATCACGTGGTTCGGGTTGACCGAGAAGGGCACCGGGTCGAAGCCCGCCCGGCGCAGGGCCTCCAGGCTGACGATGGAGTCCTTGCCGCCGCCGACCGCCGAGAGCGGACGCCGGTCGGAGTCGTCGTACTCCCGGGCCGGGGAGACCGAGCCGGGCGGCACCTCCGGGCGCAGTTCGAGCACGTGCGGCAGCTGGTTGCGGTACGCGTACTCCGCGAGGCCCTTGGTGTAGACGGCCGTGACCAGCTCGGTGGCGGCCGTCCCCAGCGGCGCCGGCAGCACCAGGCGGGGCGGCGCGGCGGCCTTGTAGTAGCTGACGCCGGCGACCACGTGCAGGAGTTCCAGCACCCGGCCCAGGGTCGCCACGGTCTCGTCCGACGGCGGCGCGTCCGGCAGCGGAAGGGTGACCACCTCGGTGAACCGCTGCTCGCCGTCGGGGCCGGTGAGGGCGTAGTCGAACAACACCTCCCCGGTGGAGAGGTCGATCGAGTAGGACGGGAAGGTGAAGGCGTCCATCCGCCGGAGCTGCTCGTTGGGCACACGCCATACTAGGCCCTGGTTCGTCCGGCCGTGTCCGGCTGCGCCGGACCCGCCCCTGCCCCACCCGCCAACACCCCCTGAGGAGAGCCCGTGCGCCTGTCTGACCTGCGCGGACGTACCGTCGCCGTCTGGGGGGCCGGCCGGGAGGGCCGGGCCGCGGTGACCGCGATCGCCGCGCACGGCCCGGCCGACCTGGTCGCCGTCGACGACAGCGCCAACTTCCTCAGCCTGCCCTGGGAGGGCCCGCTGGCCGAGGCGGCGCCGCTGGTCACCGGCGAGGAGGGCTTCGCCCGGCTGGCCGCCGCCGACGTGGTGGTCCGCTCGCCCGGCGTGCCGCAGACCCATCCGTGGCTGGTGGAGCTGCGCCGGCGCGGCGTGACCGTGACCCAGGGCACGGCGCTGTGGATGGCCGACCACGCCGCCCGCACCGTCGGCGTCACCGGCAGCAAGGGCAAGAGCACCACCTCCAGCCTGATCAGCCACCTGCTCGCCGCCGTGGACCGGCCGAACGTCTTCGGCGGCAACATCGGCGTGCCGACGCTGGACCTGCCGGAGGCGGAGCTGTACGTGCTGGAGCTCTCCAGCTACCAGTGCAGCGACCTGACCGACTCGCCCCGGGTCGCGGTCGTCACCGCGCTCTTCCCCGAGCACCTCGACGCGCACGGCGGCGAGCGTGAGTACTACCGGGACAAGCTCAACCTGCTGGCGCACGGGCCGCGGACCGTGGTGGTCAACGGCGCCGACCCGAGGCTCGCCCTCGAACTGGGCGACCGCGCGGCGGTACGCGCCGGCCTGCCGGACACCGCGCACGTGGCCGGCGGCGCGGACGGCACGCCCTGGTTCCACCTCGGCGACCGGCCGCTGTTCCCGCGCGCGGTGCTGCCGCTGGTCGGCCGGCACAACGAGGGCAACCTCTGCGTCGCCCTCGCCGTGCTCGACGCGCTCGGTGTCGACGTGGTGGCCCGCAGAGACACCCTGGCCGTGGCGGTCGCCGGGTTCCAGGGACTGGCCCACCGGCTCACCGAGATCGCCGACCCGTCCGGTCTCACCTTCGTCGACGACACCCTCGCCACCAGCCCGTACGCGGCCATGCACGCCATCGACGCGTACGAGGGGCGACCGTTGACGGTGATCGTCGGCGGCACCGACCGGGGCCTGGACTACGCGCCGCTGCGCGAGCACCTCGCGGAGCGCGAGCTCACCGTGCTCGGCATTCCCGACAGCGGCGCCCGGATCGTCGAGGCGCTCGCCGGCCTGCCGAAGGTACGCACCGAGGTGGTCGACGACCTGGCCGACGCCGTGCGGTTGGCCCGCGAGCTGACCCCGGCCGACGGGGTGGTGCTGCTCTCCCCGGCCGCGCCGAGCTACGGGCGGTTCCGCAACTTCGAGCACCGCTCCGAGGTCTTCGCCCAGGCGGTACGCGACACCGCCGGCTGACTCAGCCCCGGTCGGCGGGGGTCGGGTCTGGCGTGCGCGCGCCCGGCAGCAGCGCGCTGCCGTCCCCGTCCCCGGCCGCCGGGTCCGGCGCGCCAGGCGCCCCGGTGGCACCGGTCGGCCGGGGCCGCTTGTCGGGCGTCCAGGCGAAGGCGAGCGCCCCGCCGACCAGGGCCAGCAACATCCCGACCAGGAAGCCGCCCAGGTTCGAGGTCAACCAGGAGACGAGCCCGAGCAGCAGCGAGAGCACGGCGTAGAAGACCCGCTGCTGCGGAGTGGCGACCAGCAGCACCCCGCAGAGCACCAGGACGGCCGGCACCAGGTACGCGGCCAGCCCCTGCGGCCCGACGTGCAGCAGCACCCCGAGCGGCGCGCGCAGGGTCACGAGCATCTCCAGGCCGCCGAGCGCGATCAGCACCCCGGCGGTGAACGGGCGGCCCCGCCGCCAGCGGCGCCAGCGCCCGCCGGGTCGGCGGGCGGCCGGCGCCGGGTGCTGTTCTCCGGCGGTCACGTCAGCATCCGTCGGAGGTGAACGCCATGCGCAGGTCGGGCAGGTTGAACACGGCCGCCGTGGTGGCGTAGTTGTTCTGCCGCAGGTTGGTGATGGTCACCGTGTCCGACTGCTGGGCGAAGACGCCGGGGTTGCCCCGCACCCCGGGCACCTGGTCGAGGGTGCTGGCGTCCTGCCCGACGTTGATGTTCTTGAACGAGGCGTTGCCGGCGACCTCGTCACCGTCGACGACCAGGGTGCGGGCGGTGACCGGTGTTCCGCCGCCGCCGGCGGTGATCTTCAGGTAGACGCCGCCCAGGTTGATGCTCTGGCAGAGGTTCGTCAGCTCGGCCTTGTCGATCGCCGACACCATCACCAGGACCTGCCCGCCGGTGTCGCCCTGGTTGGGGCTGTCCGGAATCATGTGGTCGATGGTGGCGAACTGCTCGAAGCCCGTGCCCGTGAGCCGGTCGGCGGTGACGGTGAACGGCATGCCGGAGATGGCGAACTGCGCGCCCAGCACGCCCTGGGCGGTCAGCACGACCATGCCGGCGGCACCCGCCACGACGGTGCCCAGCGTGGCGGCGAACCGGCGCCAGCGCACGCCGCTGCGCGGCGGATCGGGTTCGATCGGTGCGATCTGCTCCGACATGGCGGGCTCCCTTTCGAGATCGATTCATCGACGACAATGGGAAATCGGCTGAAGGGTCTGCGCAGGCTGAAGTTACCGCCGAGTAAATGGCGGGTCAACGGCAGGTGGGGACTGGTTGAGGCGGTATCTGCCAAATGCGGCCAAAGTGAAAAACCGCTGCGGTTTCCGACCGCGCCGTCAGGGGAGGGGGGCGGCCTCGCCGGTCGGCGCGCACGGCGCGGTCGTGCCCGGGCCGTCGGTCGGACGTGCCAGCCGTGTCGCCCGGGCCGCGCCGTCGGTGCCGAGGAAGGGCGCGGTGGCCGCGTAGGTGAGCACCGGCAGCAGCAGGGGCAGCTCCGTCGCCCGGCCCTGGGCCACCCGGTTGCGGACGGTGGCGTGGATCCCGCCGACCACGGTGGACACCAGCGCGTCGCGGTCCACGTCCGCCGTCGGGCCGGGGCCGGCGTCGGCGAAGAACCGGCGGAAGCTGCCGAGCAGGGCGTCGCGCTCCCGGCGGGCGTCCGGGCCCGCCGCGTCCACTTCGACGAGCGCCATCCGGGCGAAGGCGGGCACGCTCGCCAGCACCTCCAGCAGGGTGCGCAGGGCGGCGCGGGCGGCGTCCGACCACTCCGGTCCGGCCTCCCGGTAGGCGCCCTCCATGAGCTGCGACAGCACGGCGACGCCGTGCCGGTACGCGGCGAGGAAGGCGTCCTCCTTGCCGCTGAAGAGGGCGTAGAAGGCCGGCCGGGTCACCCCGGCGGCGTGGCAGATGTCGGTGACCCGGGCGTTGTCGTAGCCCTTCGTCGCCACCTCCCGCACGAGCCCGTCGAAGAGGCGGTCGCGCTGGGTCGCGGCCACCGCCTCGGCGGAGAGCCGGCGCGGACCACGCTTGATCGCGCGATCGGGGTCGCGGCCGGGGCGTGCGCCCGGCAGGGGCGTCGGCGCCGGATGCGGACGGCGCTGCGTGGTCACCGCGTCCACCTCTCCATTCGATTGACTTTGCGACCCTCCGAGGTTTATAACTTTCTGCACGCTCAGTTGGGATCCCGTCACCATGGGTGATCTTCCGGATGGTCACCCGTCGACTCATCGAAGGAGGGCTCGATGGCTGCCATTATCGCGGAACAGGAGCGCCCTCCCAAGGTCGGAAAGAAGCAGGTGACGCCGCTACGCCGCGGCGCCCCACGCCGGCCTGCCCGCTGACGTCGCCGCACCACCACCGCCACCGCCGTCCGGCCCCGACGGCCGCCCGGCAC
Source organism: Micromonospora sp. NPDC047812 (assembly GCF_040704175.1). Lineage (NCBI taxonomy): Bacteria > Bacillati > Actinomycetota > Actinomycetes > Micromonosporales > Micromonosporaceae > Micromonospora > Micromonospora sp. NPDC047812. The sequence goes on from NZ_JBEYRY010000005.1 coordinate 56,422, forward strand.
CCTCCACCGCCGTCCATGACGCGACGGCCCCGGTCGCCACGCGGGCACCCCCGCCCGCGCGGGTCGATCTCCCCCGCCCCGGAAAGGACCCACCATGCTCAGGTACGGACGAATCGGCGTGGGCCTCACCACCCTCGCGCTGCTGACCGGCCTCGCCGCCGCCCCGGGCTCAGCCGCCGCTCCGCGCTCCGCCATCCCGGCACCGTTCGCCAACAACGTGCTGACCTACCCGACGCCGGGCGGCACCGCCGTCGCCGTCAACGACGTGATCCGGGCCAGCCTCAGGACCGGCACCAACGCCACCTTCTACTCCTCCGCCACGGGCACCACCGGCGTGAAGTGCGCCGCGTCCAGCTTCAGCGCCACGGTGCTGAGCAACCCGGCGGCCCCGGGCACCGCCACCGAGAGCCTGACCGCGCAGTCCTTCACCAACTGCACCACCAACGTGATCGGCACCACCGGCGTGCAGAGCGTGACCGTCCAGAACCTGCCGTACGCCACCTCGGTCACCAGCGCCGGCGTGGTCCGGATCAGCGGCACGGCGACGGCGCCGATCCAGAGCACCGTCGTGCTGAACTCGCTGCTCGGCGCGATCACCTGCGTCTACCGGACCAGCACCAACAGCCTGACCGGCACGGCGACCAACGCCAACAACTCGATCACCTTCACCAACCAGACGCTGACGAAGTTCTCCGGCCCCAGCCTCTGCTTCGGCACGGCGTACTTCTCCGCGGCGTACTCGCCCGTGCAGGACGCCAGCAAGGGCAACGCACCCGTCTACGTCAACTGACCGCGGTCCACCGGGCCGGCGTGCGGCGATCCGTCGTGCGCCGGCCCCCGGCCGTGCGCCGGCCGGCCGTCGCCCAGCGCCGTGTGCAGGGCCCGCACACTCCGGATGGCCGAGCGGATCTCCTGGAGGTAGCGACCCGGGGTGAGCGCCGGTTCGGGCAGCCCGGCCAGGTCGGGCAGGGCCGGGTCGACGCCGACGGTCTCGATCGCGCAGCCGTACGGCACGGCGAGGGTGCGCAGCGCGTCGCAGTGCTGGAACGGCACGTAGATCGGCGCGGTCACCATCAGCACCGGGTCGCCCGCGCGCAGGCGGACGTGCTCGGCCCAGAACCGCTGGGTGTCGGCGGTGTGTGCGCGGCGCCGGGCGGGATCGCCGGACGGGGCGGCCAGTACCCGGACCGGCGGGCCGCCCACGGGCCGGTACGTGCGCGAGGACCAGGAGCGGTGCGGGTGCTCGGCGTCGTGGCCGTCCTCCTCGGCCGGGGCGGCCACCGCGAACTCCCGCCGCACCGCCGCGTCCAGCGCCGCCACCTCCGTGTCGCAGGGCGGGACGCCGGCCGCGTCCAGGGCCCGGCACTCCACGTCGGACAGCGGGCGGAAGCTGCCCAGCACCGCCACCTCGCCGCCGATGCGGGTGCCGCCGCGCAGCAGGTGCGCCGCGTACGCGACCCGGCGCTGGCAGGCGTGCGCCAACCCGCCGAGCACGACCACGTGGGCGTACCGCGAGCGGGCCGGCGCCGCCGGACGCACCATGCCGAGCGCGGCGGCGGTGGCGAGCACCAGCCGCGCGGTGACCGGGTCGAAGGCCGGTTCCCGGGCGTCCGGGCGTTCCCGGCCACCCCGGAAGTCCCAGTGCCGGGCGGAGAAGTCGTCGAGGCCGGCCAGCACCCCCGCCACGTCCCCGTCCGGCCACTTCCCGCCGAAGTGCCCGACGAGGTCGCGCAGCGGCGCCGAGCCCACCCAGGCCCGTACGCCGGCCGCGAGCGCCTCGACGCTCGCGCCCGCCGCGCCGGTCGGCAACGCCGGCGTCCCACGCGGCGCTTCCTCACCGGTCCGCACCGCCGGATCGTACCGGTGCCCGGGCGGCGCGCGGACGGGCCGGCGACGAACGACCGGACCGGTGACGACGGTGCCGCGCCCCCTACCGGCTCTTGTCCCCGCCGCCGGCTGGTGGCAGCGTGCGGTTACCGCGAACGCCGCTGAGAGGGTGCGACGATGACCACCGACGATCTGCCGGCCCGGCACCGGGCCGTGCTCCCGTCCCGGATGCCGCTCCACCACGACGAGCCGATCGAGCCGGTCTCCGGTTGCGGCCGGGTCGTCGGGGTCGAGGCGATCCGGTCCGGTGCAGCGGAGGTGGCGGCGTGAGCGCGGCGGAGCACGGCGTGGACGTGATCGGCCACTTCGTCGACGGCAAGCCGTTCAGCGGCTCGTCCGGTCGGCACGGGGACGTCTTCGACCCGGCGACCGGTCGGCGTACCGCCCGGGTGGAGCTGGCCTCGGCGGCGGACGTCGCGGTCGCGGTGGAGGCCGCCGGGCGCGCGGCCCGGCTCTGGCGGGACGCGTCGCTGGCCAGGCGGACGGCCGTGCTGTTCGCCTTCCGGGAGCTGGTGCACGCGCGGCGGGACCGGCTCGCCGAGGTGATCACCGCCGAGCACGGCAAGGTGCTCGCCGACGCCGCCGCCGAGGTGCAGCGCGGCCTGGAGATCATCGAGTACGCCTGCGGCATCCCCTCCGCCCTGCGCGGCGGGTTCAGCGAGAACGTCTCCACCGAGGTCGACTCGTACAGCCTGCGGCAGCCGCTCGGCGTGGTCGCGGTGATCTCCCCGTTCAACTTCCCGGCGATGGTGCCGCTGTGGTTCCTCCCGATCGCGGTGGCCTGCGGCAACGCGGTGGTGCTCAAGCCGAGCGAGAAGGACCCGAGCGCGGCGCTGCTGCTGGCGCAGTGGTTCGCCGCGGCGGGCCTGCCCGACGGGGTGCTCAACGTCGTCAACGGCGACGCCGAGGCCGTGGACGCGCTGCTGGAGCATCCGGGGGTGAAGGCCGTGTCGTTCGTCGGCTCCACCCCGGTCGCCCGGCACGTCCACCAGCGCGGCACCGCCGCCGGCAAGCGGGTGCAGGCGTTGGGCGGGGCGAAGAACCACATGGTGGTCCTTCCCGACGCCGACCTGGACCTGGCCGCCGACGCGGCGGTCAACGCGGGGTTCGGCGCGGCGGGGGAGCGGTGCATGGCGATCTCGGCCCTGGTCGCGGTGGAGCCGGTCGCCGACGACCTGGTCGCCCGGATCGCCGAGCGGATGGGCCGGCTGCGCATCGGCGACGGCCGGCGCGGCTGCGACATGGGCCCGCTGGTCACCGCCGCGCACGCCGCCCGGGTGCGGTCGTACGTCGAGGCGGGGGTGGCCGCCGGCGCGGTGCCGGTGGTGGACGGCCGCGACGTCGAGCCCGACGGCGACGCGAACGGGTTCTGGCTGGGCCCGACGCTGTTCGACCGCGTCACCCCGGACATGTCGATCTACACCGACGAGATCTTCGGCCCGGTGCTCGGCGTCGTGCGGGTCGGCTCGTACGAAGAGGCGGTGGAGCTGGTCAACGCCAACCCGTACGGCAACGGCACGGCGATCTTCACCAACGACGGCGGCGCGGCCCGGCGCTACCAGCACGAGGTGGAGGTCGGCATGGTCGGCGTCAACGTGCCGATCCCGGTGCCGACGGCGTACTACTCCTTCGGCGGCTGGAAGGCCTCGCTCTTGGGCGACCTGCACGCGCACGGCGAGGACGGGGTGCGCTTCTTCACCCGGGGCAAGGTGGTCACCAGCCGCTGGCTGGACCCCCGGCACGGCGGGGTCAACCTCGGCTTCCCCACCCAGACCTGAGCAGGCGCAGGGTGCCGGCCCCGGCCAGGTACGCCACCAGCGCCGGAGCCGGCACGCCCAGCGGCTCGGGCGCCGACCTGGGCGTCTCCGCGTTGACCACCAGGGCGTACGCCACGGCGGCGAAACCGGCCGCGGTGAGCGCGCTGCGCGCGGTGGCCCGCCACCCGCGGCCGGCCGGCGCGCGGCCCGACGCGGCCCCGTCGCCGGCCCGCCCGGGGTCCCCGGCAGGCCCGGTGCTGTCGGCCCGCCGGGCGTCCCCGTGGCGCCCGGCGCTGTCGCTGCGTCCGGCGCTGCCGGCGCGACCGGTGCGGGCCTCGACGGGGCCGAAGACGGCGACCAGGGCGGCCAGCACCACGGTCAGCATCAGCACCCAGGGCACCCGCCAGGCCAGCCAGGCCGCCGACCCCACGGGCGGGGTCGGCAGCCACCCGGCCGCGTCCAGCGCGCCGACCAGCAGGATCGCGGCGGTGAGGTGCCAGAGGAAGACGGTGAGCACGACCGCGTTCACCGCGATCACCGCCTGCCAGGGGCGGGGGCGGCGCAGCCAGCGCTCCGCCGGGTCGCGCAGCAGCAGGATCAGCCCGAACTGGGCGGCGGTCAGGGTGAGCAGGGCCAGGCTGGGCGGGGCGGCGTTGTCCAGGCGCTCGCCCGGCACGTTGAGCATGCTCACCGGGTACGGTCCGACGGTGGTCAGCAGCACCGTCGCGGCCAAGCCGCCCAGCAGCGCCGCCGCGCCCGCGCGCCGGGACGGCGGCAGCCGGCGTCCGCGCTGCCGGTTCCGCGCGGATCCGGGGCGCGGCGGGATCCCCTCCCGCCCGGAGGCGGGGTGGGCGTCGTGACGCCCGGCGTCGGCCTCGCGCCAGGCGATGCCGAGCTGGTGCACGGCCAGCCAGCCGAAGACGTAGTTCGGCAGCGCCAGCTCGGCCGGGCCCAGCGCCCGCCCCACGTCGCCGGCGACGACCAGCGCGGCCAGCGCCGCCGGCACGAGCAGGCCGAAGCGCCGGTGCAGGGCGTGCATCGCCGGGGTCAGCGGCACCACGATCAGGTAGGCGGCGAGGAACCAGAGCGGGATCGTGGCGAACCAGGCGACGGTACGCACCAACGTCGCCCCGACCCCGACGAGCGACGCGAGCGCGGCGCCGCCGGTGATCACCAGCAGCAGCGCGGTGGTCGGGCGCAGCAGCCGGGCGCCCCGGTCCAGCAGCCACGCGGTGGCGTCCACGCCCGCGGCCCGGCGGGCGGTCAGCGAGGCGGCGTTGGCGTACCCGCCGACCAGGAAGAAGATCGGCATGACCTGGGCGACCCAGGTGAGCGGGTACGCCCACGGCAGGTCGGGCAGCGCCGAGCGCCCCGTCGGCCGGCCGGCGGCGTCCTCGCCGATCGCGGCGACCGCCCAGTGGCCGAGAACGACCATGCCGATGGCGAGCGCCCGGAGCAGGTCGACGTAACGTTGCCGACCAGCGGGGGTGCGCGCGGCGAGTTGCCGCAGGCGGCGCATGGCCCCGAGGGTACGTCAGGCGTGGGCTGGCCGCTGCTGATAACGGTTCGGTCCCCGGGGGTTGAAGTCCGCGCCCTCCTGCCGTAGAAATTCTTCAGCAACATATTGCGAACTGAAGACAAATTCCCCCTGCGCCTCGTGCGGCGGTCACCAACCCCCAGCCGGCGACCGCCCGGACCGATCCGAGGAGAGACCATGAACAGGCGTGACATCCTGCGGCGCACCGCCGCCGCCGGCCTCCTGGCCACCCCCGCCGCCGGCCTGCTGACCGGCTGCGCCACGGGCGGCGGTGACGACGACAAGGGCGACGCCGGCACCTACAAGGGCACCAAGAGCGAGCAGAACCCGCTCGGTGTCAAGGAGGACGCGCCCCTCGAGGTGGTGATCTTCAACGGCGGCTTCGGCGAGGAGTACGCGAAGGCCCACGAGGCCATGTACACCGAGAAGTACCCGAAGGCGAAGATCAACCACTCGGCGACGCAGGAGATCGCGAAGACCCTCCAGCCGCGCTTCGTCGACAACACCCCGCCGGACGTGGTCAACAACTCCGGCGCCAACCAGATCGACTTCAACGGCCTGGTGTCGCAGAACGCCATCGCCGACCTGGGCGAGCTGCTCGCCGCCCCGAGCCTCGACATCCCGGGCAAGACGGTCAAGGACACCCTGCTGCCGGGCGCCGTCGAGGTCGGCTCGTACGACGGCAAGTTCCTGGTGATGAACTACACCTACACCGTCTACGGCATCTGGCACTCCACCAAGCTCTTCAGCGAGCGCAAGTGGGAGTACGCCAAGACCTGGGACGAGCACATCGCGCTGTGCAAGCAGATCAAGGCCGCCGGCATCGCCCCCTGGACGTACGCGGGCCTGCACCCGCGCTACATGAGCTGGCCGCTGATCTCCACCGCCATCAAGTTCGGCGGCCCCTCGGTCGCCACGGCGATCGACAACCTGGAGCCCAACGCCTGGAAGTCCGACGCGATGAAGACCGCGGCCGACGCCTGGCACCAGATCGTCAAGGACAAGTACATCCTCGAGGGCTCGCCCGGCCTCGACCACAAGCAGTCGCAGACCGCGTGGTGCCAGGGCAAGGCGGCCTTCATCTCCTGCGGTTCCTGGCTGGAGAGCGAGCAGAAGGACGTCACCCCGGCCGGGTTCAACATGACCGTCCAGCCGACCCCGAGCCTGGGCAGCGGCGACAAGCTGCCGTTCGAGGCCGTCCGGGGCACCGCCGGCGAGCCGTTCATGGTCCCGGCGAAGGCCAAGAACCTCGCCGGTGGCCTGGAGTTCTTCCGGGTCATGCTCTCCAAGAAGGGCGCGCAGGACTTCACCAGGAAGGTCTCCAGCCTGACCGTGGTGGCCGGCGCCAGCGAGGGCGTCGAGCTGCCGTTCGGGCTGAACACGGTGGTGAAGGCGCTGGAGGCCTCCGGCAGCAACGGCTTCAACTGGGTCTACAACAACTACTACCGCAAGCTGGAGCGCAACCTGGTCGACGCCGCGTGCGGCGAGTTCTTCAGCGGGCGGATCGGCCCGGCGGAGTTCCTCGACCAGTGCCAGAAGGGCGCGGACTCGATCGCCCAGGACAGCTCGATCAAGAAGTACAAGCGGGCCGCCTGACACCCCGGCCGGTGGGGGCGGGGTGGACCACCCCGCCCCCACCGGGCCGCCGCTGAAGAGGTAGGACCTCATCGTGAGACATGGCAAGTACCCGCTGATCGTCACCTTCCTGGTGCCGCCGGTGCTGCTCTACGTCATCTTCGTCGTGTCGCCGTACCTGCAGGCGTTCCAGATCTCCACCACCGACTGGCTCGGCTACTCGGCCGACGCCAACTCGGTCGGGCTGGCGAACTTCAAGACGCTGTGGAACGACGACTACGTCTGGAACGCGTTGAAGAACAACGCGATCCTGCTGGCGCTGGTTCCGGTGCTGACGATCGTGCTCGGCCTCTTCTTCGCCGCCATGCTCAACATGGGCGGCCGCAAGGGCCGGGCGGGGGTCAGCGGGGTGCGCGGCTCGTCGTTCTACCGCACGGTCTACTTCTTCCCCCAGGTGCTCTCGGTCGTGATCATCGCGCTGCTGTGGAAGGAGGTCTACCACCCGAACAAGGGCCTGCTCACCAGCGCCCTGAACAGCGTCGGTCTGGGCGCGCCCACCTGGCTGGGCGATCCGAGGACCGCCTTCTGGTGCGTCCTCGCGGTGATGATCTGGAGCAACGTCGGCTTCTACGTGGTGCTCTTCGGCGCGGCCATGTCGGCCATCCCGAAGGAGATCTACGAGGCCGTCATGCTCGACGGCGCCTCCCGGCTGACCACGCTGTGGAAGGTGACCATCCCGCTGCTGTGGGACACCGTCCAGGTCGCCTGGGTCTACCTGGCCATCTTCGCCCTGGACGGGTTCATCCTGGTGCAGCTGATGACCAACGGCGGCCCCAACTTCTCCACCGACGTCATCGGCGTGCGGATGTACGACACGGCGTTCGGCAGCGAGACCAAGTTCGGCTACGCCTCGGCGATCGGCGTGGTGATGTTCTTCCTGACCCTCACGGTGGCGGTGCTGGCGCTGCGGGCCAGCAAGCGAGACAGGATCGAGTACTCGTGACGACTCTGGACAAGCCGGCCCCGGTGGCGCTGCCCGAGCCTCCCGGCCCCGCCGACCGCCCGGTACGCCGCGAACTCGGCGTCGCCAACGTGCTGTCGCACGGCTTCCTGCTGTTCTGGGGCGCGCTGACCGTGCTGCCGCTGCTCTGGATGTTCGTCAGCTCTTTCAAGAGCAACGCGGAGATCCTGGCCGACCCGTGGAGCCTGCCCGGCGCGCTGCGCTTCGACAACTGGTCCCGCGCCTGGAGCGGGGCGCACATCGGCCAGTACTTCCTCAACAGCCTGGTGGTGGTCGCCGGCTCGGTCACCCTCACCATGCTGATGGGCGCCACCGCCGCGTACGTCTTCGCCCGCTACGAGTTCCGGGGCAAGCAGGTCGTCTACTACCTGTTCGTCGGCGGGCTGATGTTCCCCGTCTTCCTCGCCCTCGTGCCGCTGTTCTTCGTGGTGCGCAACGCCGGCCTGTTCGGCACCTGGACCGGGCTGATCCTGGTCTACGCGGCCTACTCGCTGCCGTTCACGGTGTTCTTCCTGACCGCCTTCTTCCGTACCCTGCCCACCGCCGTCGCGGAGGCGGCACTGGTCGACGGCTGCGGTCACTTCCGGCTCTTCTTCCAGGTGATGCTGCCGATGGCGCGTCCGGGACTGATCAGCGTCGCGATCTTCAACTTCCTCAGCCACTGGAACCAGTTCCTGCTGCCCCAGGTGCTCATGCAGGGCGACGAGTCCAAGTGGGTGCTCGCCCAGGGGCTCGCCGCGCTCTCGGTCAACCAGGGCTACGCCGGCGACTACGCCCAGCTCTTCGCCGGCCTCACCATCGCGGTGGTCCCCGTGCTGCTGGTCTACATCCTCTTCCAGCGCCAGGTCCAGTCCGGCCTGACCGCCGGCCAGCTCAAGTGAACCCATTCGCACTGGACCGGTTCTGATCAGCTCAGCAGCGCGTCGCGGCGCGTGCGGAGCTGGTCCGCCGGCTGCGGTCTGCGCGCTGTCGAGCTGATGTCGTAGACGATTCGCTCGACGGTGGTGCGGTGGGCGCGTGGTCCGGTCCGCTGCGACGAGCGCGCCGTGGGGCTGATGGTGTGAGCGGCTGACCGGCGTCGGGCGCGGGCGACGCGGAGCAACTCACCCGACCTGCTTTGCCAGCCGGTTGGCGCGGGCGGCTCACCTGAACCGGTGCAGCCGACGCGGCGCCGATGTCAGGCGGCGCTGGTGCCGACCGCGTGATGACGTAGACGATTCAGCTCCAAAGCGCCGTGCGAGGCACCCCTCGCCCCCGCGGCGGGAGCGCGGGTCGACGGCGGGGCGGCGACACGAGTGCCGTGTGTGCCCCTTGCCCGCCCCGCGCGCAGCGTCAGGCCGGCGGGACCAGCAGGGCGTGCAGGGCCTGCGGATCCGTCACCTCGGGCAGGTCCCGGGCGGCGAGCCAGGCCGCCGCGGCCGCCCCGTCGCCCGCCGAGTGCAGCGGCGCGTCCGGCCACTGCCGGCCGACCTGCGCCCGGACCGCCGAGGCGAGCGGGGTGTCACCCGTCAGCAGGCCGCCGCCGAGGACGATGGGGGAGCCGTCGCCGGCGGGTCGGATCCGCGCCGCGCTCTCCGCCAGGTGCGCGGCGGCCTCGTCGATCAGCCCGCGGGCGACCGGTTCGCCGTCGACGGCGGCGGCGACCACGAGGGGCGCGAGCCGGGCCAGTTCCACGGGCGGCCGCCGGGTCACCGCCTGGACCAGGGCGTCGACGGTGTCGCGGGGGCGGGCCGCCACGGCGGCGCAGCCGAGAAGCTCGGTGAGCACCCCGGCCGCCAGCCGGCCGGGCGCGTGCCCCCGGTCGAGGTCGGCCAGCAGCCGGCGGACCGCCTCCCGGCCGAGCCAGAAACCCGAGCCCGCGTCGCCGAGCAGCCAGCCGTGTCCGTCGGCGACCCGGTCCAGCCGCAGCTCCCGGACCCCGGCGGCGATCGCCCCGGTGCCGGCGATCAGCACCGTGCCGTCGGGGCTCGCGGTGCCCGAGGCGTACGCGACCAGCGCGTCGCCGTGCACCGCGTACGGGCAGCGCAGGCCGGCGTCGCGCCAGGCCCGGTCGAAGGCTTCCCGGCCCGTTGGATCGGCGAGCAGCCGGCCCGCCCCGGCCAACCCGATCGTGCCGCCCCGCACCCGGGCGGGATCGACGTCGGCGAGCGCCTCCCGCAGGGCGGCCAGGAGTTCGCCCGCCGCCCGTTCGGCACCGTGGCTGGTGGGGTTTCCGCCGCCCGCCCGGCCGCTGCCCAGCCGCCGCCCGTCGAGGGCCAGGGCGGTCGCCCGCGTGGACGTACCCCCGACGTCGAGACCGACCACGACGCTGTCGGACATCCGCACCCACCCCTCGATCGACGCCGCGTTCATGCTGGTCGGCCCGGCGGCGGCGGGCAAGGGGCGGACAGGTTCCGGGGCTGTGCGCCAGGTAACAGTTTGAAAACTTCGCCCACGGCCTTGACACGGAGGGGCTTTCAGTAAGAACTTTTACCACTAACAGTTAACACTCTTTTCGGAAAGGTGCCCGATGGTTGATCACGAGGTGGACGCCTCCGCGGGGACCGCGGTGGTCGACGCCGGCGCGGTCGACCGGCGGGGTGCGCTCGGGGTCGGCTCCGACGGCGTGCTGGCGCGGGTCCGGGCCGGCGCGGGCGAGCTGACGGGGGCACTGCGCCGCGTCGCCGAGCACGTGCTCAGCGACCCGGAGGCCGCCGCCCGGGCGACCATCGTGGAGCTGGCCGAGCGCAGCGGCACCTCCCCGGCGACGATCACCCGGTTCTGCCGGGCGATGGGCTTCGAGGGCTACGCCGACCTGCGACTCGGCATCGCCGCGGAGACCGGCCGGGCCCGCTCGGCGGGCTGGACCGTCGACATCGGCCGCGAGATCCAGCCGAGCGACCCCCTCTCCCGGGTGCTCGACCAGATCATGGCCGCCGACACCCGCGCCATGCACGACACCGCCGCGCTGCTCGACCTCGCCGAGGTGGAACGGGCCGCCGTCGCCATCGCCGGGGCGTCTCGGGTGAACATCTTCGGGGCCAGCGGCAGCGCCCTGGTCGGCGAGGAGATGCAGTTCAGCCTGCACCGCATCGGGGTGGCGGCCTGGGCCTGGAACGACGTGCACGAGGGCCTCGCCAGCGCGGCCCTGCTGCGCCAGGGCGACGTGGCACTCGGCATCTCGCACACCGGCCAGACCCGGGAGACCATCGAGATGCTCGCCGAGGCGGGCAGCCGGGGCGCGACCACCGTGGCGCTGACCGGGTTCCCGCGTTCGCCGCTGGCCGAGCTGGCCGACATCGTGCTGCTCACCGCCAGCCAGGCCACCACCTTCCGCCCCGACGCGCTCTCCGCCCGGCACCCGCAGCTGGTCGTGCTCGACCTGCTCTACATCGCCGTCGCCCAGCGCACCCACGACCGCGCCCACGCGGCCTTCCGGCGTACCGCCCAGGCCGTCGACGGGCACAAGGCCGCGAAGGGGGCCACCGCATGATCAGCGCCCAGGGGTACGCCGACGCCGTCCGCCCGGTGCTCGACCGGCTCGTCGACGCCAGCGCCGACGGGATCGGCGCCGCCGCCGACCTGGTCGCCACCAGTCTGCGCGCCGGCGGGGTGCTCCAGGCGTTCGGCGCCGGCCACTCCGAGGCGTTCGCCGCGGAACTGGTCGCCCGTGCCGGCGGGCTGGTGCCCACCAACCGGCTCTCCCTGCACGACCTGGTGCTGCACGGCGACGCCCCGCGCGACGTGCTCGCCGACCCGAAGCTGGAGCGCGACCCCGCCGTCGCCCACCAGCTGTACGAGTTGGCGGCCCCGCAGCCGCAGGACGTGTTCGTGGTGGCGTCCCAGTCCGGCATCAACGGCTCGGTGGTCGAGCTGGCGACGCTGGCAACCGGACGCGGCCACCCGCTGATCGCGGTCACCTCGGTCGCGCACACCGCACGGGTCGCCCCGCGGCACCCGTCCGGCCGGCGCCTCGCCGACCTCGCCGACGTCGTGCTGGACAACGGCGCGCCGTACGGCGACGCACTGCTGCCGCTCGAGGGCGGCGGCGCGGTCTGTGCGGTCTCCTCGGTCACCGCGGCGCTGCTGGCGCAGCTGCTGACCGCCGAGGTCGTACGACGGTTCCACCAGGCCGGGGAGGTACCCCCTATCTACCTCTCCGCCAACGTCCCCGGCGGGGACGAGCACAACCACGCCCTCGAGTCGCGGTACGCCGGGCGCCTCCGGCGCACCGCCTGACCCGAACACACAAGGAGAGACGACGATGTCGATTACCCCCGACAACCCGGCCGACCTGAGCCGCCGGACCGTGCTGCGTCGGGCCGCCGCGGTGGGCCTGCTCGCCACCCCGGCCGCCGGCCTGCTGAGCGCCTGCGCGACCAGCGGCGGCGACGAGAAGAACGAGCAGGTCGCGGGCGGCACCAAGAGCGCCACCAACCCGCTCGGCGTCGCCGAGGACGCCCCCATCGAGGTGGTCATCTTCAACGGTGGCTACGGCGAGAAGTACGCCACCGACGTGCACCAGCCGCTGTACAAGAAGGCGTTCCCGAAGGCCGAGGTCAAGCACCAGTCGACCCAGGCCGTGTCCACGGTGCTCCAGCCGCGGTTCGCCTCGGGCAACCCGCCGGAGTTCGTGAACAACTCCGGCGAGAAGCTGATGGACTTCGGCGCCCTGGTCGCCGACGGCCAGCTCCAGGACCTCACCGAGCTGTGGGACGCCCCGTCGGTCGACGACCCGAACAAGAAGGTCCGCGACACCGTGGTGCCGGGCACCGTCGACGTCGGATCCTTCAACGGCAAGCCGTACGTCCTGTACTACGTCTCCACCGTCTTCGGCATCTGGTACTCCGGCAAGCTGTTCAAGGACAACGGCTGGGCGCCGGCCAAGGACTGGTCGGAGTTCACGGCCCTGCTCGACAAGATCAAGGCCAAGGGCATCACCCCGTACGGCTACGCCGGGGCGAACGCCGCGTACTACCAGTGGAACGTGATCCTCACCCACGCGGCGAAGATCGGCGGCACGGACGTGCTGAAGAACATCGACAACCTGGAGGACGGCGCCTGGCAGCAGGACGCGGTCAAGCAGGCCGCCGAGGCGTGGGCCGAGATCGGCGCCAAGTACGTCGACAAGAGCTTCGAGGGGCTCAAGCACACCGACGTGCAGCTGCGGCAGAACCAGTACAAGCTGGCGTTCTACCCCAGCGGCGACTGGCTGGAGGGCGAGCAGAAGAAGGACACCCCGTCCGGCTTCGAGTACCAGCTCATGCCGGTGCCGAGCCTGTCCGCCTCGGACAAGCTGCCGGCGACGGCGCTGCGGGCGACCGCCGGTGAGGGCTACTTCGTCTCGGCCAAGAGCAAGAACCCCAAGGGCGGCCTGGAGTACATGCGCCAGATGCTCTCGGTGGCCGGCGCGAAGGGCTTCACCGAGGTGGTCAAGGCCCCGACCGTGGTCACCGCCGGCTCGGAGGGCTTCGCCTTCCCGCCCGGCGTGGCCAGCTCGCAGGCCGCGCTCAAGGCCGCCGGCCAGGACGTGTTCAACATCTACTTCGACGGCTGGTACAAGGAGCTCGACACGGAGGTCCGCACGGCCACCAACGAGCTGATGTTCGGCCGGATCAAGGCGGACGCCTTCGCGGAGCGCATCCAGAAGCGCGCCGACGCGATCAAGAAGGACAGCTCCATCACCAAGTTCAAGCGCTGATCGATCGGAGCGTAGGGGTCATGCGGCACGGCAAGTATCCGTTCGTGATCGGGTTCCTCTTCGTCCCGGTCACGCTGTACGTGGTCTTCGTCATCGCGCCGTACGCGCAGGCGTTCCAGATCTCGATGACCAACTGGCGAGGGCTCTCGGCCCCGCAGTGGGTGGGCTTCGACAACTTCCGGAGGTTGTTCGACGACGACAACTTCTGGAAGGCGGTCCAGCACCACGGCGTACTGCTGCTTGCCCTGCCGCTGATCACCATCGCCATCGCGCTGTTCTTCTCGTTCCTGCTCAACGTGGGCGGCAAGAGCAGCGGTGGGCAACGCCAGGGGGTCTGGGGGTCGAAGTTCTACCGGGTGGTGTTCTTCTTCCCCCAGGTCCTGGCGGTGGCCATCATCGCGGTGCTGTTCCAGACGGTCTACCGGCCCAACGAGTCCGGCCTGATCAACGGCGTGCTGATGAAGCTCGGCTTCGACCCGGTGCTCTTCCTGGTCCGGCCGAACCTGGCGCTCTGGTCGATCATCGGCGTGCTGGTCTGGCAGGCGGTCGGCTTCTACGTGGTGCTCTTCTCGGCGGGCATGGCCTCCATCCCCGGCGAGATCTACGAGGCCGCCGAGATGGACGGGGCGAGCCGGGTGACGCTCTTCTTCCGGGTCACCCTGCCGCTGCTCTGGGACACCCTCCAGGTCGCCTGGGTCTACCTGGGCATCGCCGCGTTCGACGCGTTCGCCATCGTCTCGGTGCTCTCGGTGGACGGCGGCGGCCCGGACGGCGCGACCACCGTCCTGGCGATGGAGATCTACCGCAACGCCTTCGTCTACTCGAAGTACGGCTACGCCTCGGCAATGGGCGTGGCGCTGTTCTTCCTCACCCTCACGTTCGCGGCGTTGACGCTGCGGCTGACCAAGCGGGAAAGCGTGGAGTACTGATGAACCCGCAGACGACGCTGCCGCCGACACCGGCGGCGCTACCGCCGAAGACCGTGAAGCCGGGCGCCGCGGGTGGGCGCGGCGGCAGGGGCCGACGCTCGGAGGTACGGCTGTTCGCCAACCTCGGGCACGTGGCGCTCGCGGTCTGGGCGGTGATCGTGATCGTGCCGATCCTCTGGACCTTCCTCGCCTCGTTCAAGAACACCACGGAGATCTTCAGCAGCCCGTGGACCCTGCCGGCGGAGCTGCGGTTCGAGAACTACGCCCGGGCGTGGACCAAGGCCAACGTCGGGCGCTACTTCCTCAACAGCGTGATCGTGGTGGCGTGCAGCACCTTCGGCACCATGCTGCTCGGCTCGATGGCCGCCTACGTGCTGGCGCGCTACAAGTTCTGGGGCAACCGGGCGATCTACTACCTGTTCGTCTCGGGGCTGGCGTTCCCGGTCTTCCTCGCCCTCGTACCGCTCTTCTTCGTGGTGAAGAACCTGGGACTGCTGGACACCCACACCGGGGTGGTGCTGGTCTACATCGCCTACTCGCTGCCGTTCACGGTGTTCTTCCTGGCCGCGTTCTTCAAGACGCTGCCGTCGTCGGTCGCCGAGGCGGGGATGATCGACGGCTGCTCGCACACCCGGCTGTTCTTCCAGGTGATGATGCCGATGGCGAAGCCGGGCCTGATCAGCGTCGGGATCTTCAACATCATCGGCCAGTGGGGGCAGTACCAGCTGCCGCTCGTGCTGCTCTCCAACGCCAAGGACAAGTGGGTGCTCACCCAGGGCATCGCGGACATCTCGGTGAACGCCGGCTACGAGGCGGACTGGTCCGGTCTCTTCGCCGCCCTGACCATCGCCATCCTCCCGATGATCGTCGTGTACGCGATCTTCCAGCGCCAGATCCAGTCCGGTCTCACCTCCGGGGCGGTGAAGTAGACCGGGCGGGTCAGGGGTGCCAGGAACGCCACAGGGCGGCGTACGGGCCGTCGGCCCGGACCAGCTCGTCGTGACTGCCGAGCTCGGTGATCCGGCCCCCCTCCAGCACCGCCACCCGGTCGGCGTCGTGGGCGGTGTTGAGGCGGTGCGCGATCGCGATGACGGTCCGCCCGGTGAGCAGGGCGGCCAGGGCCCGCTCGGTGCGCCGGGCGGTGGTCGGGTCGAGAGCGGCGGTCGCCTCGTCGAGGATCAGCGTGTGCGGGTCGGCGAGCACCAGCCGGGCCAGCGCGAGCTGCTGGGCCTCGGCCGCCCCGAGCTGGTGTGCCCCGTCGCCGAGGGGGGTGTCCAGGCCGTCGGGCAGGCGGGCGTACCAGTCGGCGCCGACCGTGGCCAGCGCCGCGCGCATCCGGTCGTCGGAGGCGTCCGGGGCGGCGAACGCGAGGTTGTCGCGTAGCGAGCCGATGAAGACGTGGTGCTCCTGGGTGACCAGGGCGATGCGCCGCCGGCGCTCGGCCGGGTCCAGGTCGGTCACGGGGCAGCCGCCGACGCTGACGACCCCCTCCCGGGGCGCGTCGATCCCGGCGAGCAGGCGCGCCAGGGTGGACTTCCCGGCCCCCGACGGCCCGACGAGCGCCAACCGCTCGCCGGGCCGCACCTCGAGGTCGATGCCGTGCAGCACGTCGGGTCCGCCGCCGTACGCGAACCGGGCGCCCCGGACGACCAGCCGCTCGTCCACCGGCGCGGCGGCCCGGCCGGGCCGCTCCGGCGGCACCTGGCCGACACCGAGCACCCGGGCGAACGAGGCGAAGCCGCGCTGCGCCTGCTCCGTCCACTGGAGGATCCGGTCCAGCGGCTCGATCGCCTGCTGCAGGTAGAGCGTGGCGGTGACCACCGCGCCGAGGGACACCTCACCCCGCGTGAGCAGGAGCCCACCGACCAGCAGCAGGGCGGCCACGGGCAGCGGGTAGCTGGCCTCCACCACGGTGAAGAACACGGTGCGCAGCGCCAGGGTCGCCCGCCGGGCGCCCCAGACCCGGGCGATGCGCGCGGTGCCGTGCCCGATCCGTTCGTCGGCGAGGCGCAACGCCTCGACCGTACGGGCGCCCTCCGCGGTGGTCGTCAGCGTCTCGGTCAGCTCGGCGGCGGCCGCCCCCTCGGCCAGGTACGCCGGGCTGGCGCGCCGCAGGTACCACCGGGTCACCAGCGCGATCGTCGGCAGCCCGGCGAGCGCGGCCAGCCCGAGCAGCGGGTGCAGCAGGAACACCGCGCCGAACAGCAGCGTCAGCTGCACCGAGGCGATGACGATGGTGGGCACCACGTCCCGGACTGTGGTGCCGACCGTCGCCACGTCGACCGAGCTGCGGGTCGCGAGGTCCCCGGAGCCGGCGCGCTCGACGACGTCGACGGGCAGGTTCAGCGTGCGCTCGACGAACTCCTCGCGCAGCCGGGCCACGGCGCGCTCGCCGAAGCGGTGGCCGGTGTACCGCGCGTACCGCGACAGCAGCGTCTGGACCAGCACGGCCCCGCCGATCGCCAGGGCGAGCCGGTCGACGGTGGCGACGCCGGCCCCGGCGGACACCCGGTCGACGATGGTGCCGAGCAGCCACGGCGGGGCGAGCCCGGCGACCGTGGCGGTGGCGTGCAGCGCCAGCACGACCGCGACGGCGCGCCGGTCCCGGGCGATCAGCCCGCGTGTCGCCCGGCGCACGGTGGCCCGGTCGGCGACCGGCAGCCCGCTCACCGCAGCGCCTGCTCGGCGTCGGCGTCGCCACGGGCCACGAGCCGCCGGTAGCCCGGGTCCCGGTCGAGCAGGTCGGCGTGGGTGCCGGTGGCGGCGACCCGCCCCGCGACCAGGTGGGCGACCTCGTCGGCCCGTCCCAGCAGCAGCGGCGAGGTGGTGAGCACGACGGTCGTCCGTCCGGCCCGCGCGTGGCGCAGCCGCGCGGCGATGCGCGCCTCGGTGTGCGCGTCCACCGCCGAGGTCGGCTCGACGAGGATCAGCACCTCCGGTTCGGCGAGCAACGCCCGGGCCAGCCGGATCCGTTGCCGCTGGCCGCCGGAGAGGGAGCGGGCGCGGGTGTCCAGCGGGGTGTCGAGCCCGCGCGGCAGGGCGTCGACGACGTCCTCGGCCGACGCGGCGTGCAGGGCGGAGGCGATCCGGTCGCGGTCACCGTCGGGCCGGGCCCCGCGCAGCACCTCCCGCAGTGTCCCGGCGAACAGGTAGGCGTCGTGGTCGGCGACCAGGATGCGGGCCCGCACCTGCTCCAGCCCGACGCCGGTCAGCGGCACGCCGCCCCAGGTGGCGTCGCTGACGGTGTACCGGCCGAGCCGGTCGGCCAGGGCGAGGGCGTCGGCCGGGTCGGCGGCGGCCACCGCGGTGAGGCGGCCGGCCCGCACGGTCAGCCCGCTCGACCGGTCGTGCAGGTCGGCGGGGCCGCCCGGGGCCGTGAGCGGACCGGCGGGGCCGGCGGGGGCCGGGACGGGAATGGCGGGGCTGCCGGGGACCGTGGGCGGGGTTGCGGGGGCCGGGACCGGGGCGGTGGGGCCGGCCGGCTGCCGGCTGCCGGGAACCGTCGCCGCGCCGGCACGCGTCGGCGTGTCGCGTGGCCCGCCGACGTCGTCCGGCGTGACGGCGAGCAGGGCGACGATCCGGCGGGCCGCGACCCGGCCCCGGATCAGCTGGTGGCCGCCCTCCAGCAGGAACCAGACCGGCACGACGAGTGTCGCGACGTAGCCGTAGACGGCGACCAGTTCCCCGACGCTGATGTCGCCGGTGACCGTCATCCGGGCCGACAGCCACACCACCGCCGCGAGGAACAGCCCGGGGACGGCCACCGTCGCCGCGTCGATCCAGCTGTTCACGGCGCCGACCCGGTAACCCTCGACGAGCAGGTCGCGGGAGCGGGCCGCGTACCGGTGGGCGAACAGGCCCCGGCCACCCACCCCGGCGAGCACCCGCAGCCCGGCCACGATGTCGCCCGACCGGGCGGTCAGCTCACCCTGCTGCTGGCGGTAGACCGACTCCGCCCGCTCCAGCCGGCGCAGCAGGGGAGCGACGACCAGGACGACCGACGGCACGCCCACCAGCACGCAGAGCGCGAGCAGGGGCGAGATCGACCAGAGCACGACGGCGACGACCAGGTACGCGACCACCGCGCCGACGCCGGGCCCGGTCACCGTCATCACCTGCGCCACCCGGTCGATGTCGGTGCCGCCGACCGTGGCCACCTCGCCCGCCGCGGCCCGGCGCGGCAGCACGGCGCCGACCCGGGACAGCTGGCGGAGCACCACGGCGGCGGAGCGCGCCTTCGCGTCCTCCCGGATGAAGGTCATCGTGCGGTGCCGCATGATGCCCAGCCAGGACAGCGCCACGCCGGCGACGACGATCGCCGCCACCCACTGGGCCAGGGCCCGGGTGTCGCCGGTGCGCAGTCCGTCGTCCACGGCGCGGGAGATCAGGTAGGGCCGGACCGACAGGGCGGTCATCCAGGCCGTGCCGAACAGGCTGCCGCGCAGCACCCGCCACGGCTGGCAGCGGACCAGCCACCACAGGTACCGCAACGGGCCCCGGACGTCCGGAGTGCCGGGCTCGGGGTGGGGGATCCGTGGTGGCACTCGGCCTACGCTAGCGAGCCGGGCACCGTCGCACCGCCCCGTTTCCGCCGGGCCGCCGGCCGACGTCTCGTCGCCGGCGGTCGCGCCGACCCGCCCGGCCCGGGACGCGGCGGGTGGCCGGCGCGTGAAGTGTCGCAGGGGCGAGGCAGAATCGCATCCGTGCTGGTGGCGGTGGTCTCGGACGAGCGCGGCGGGGGAGCGCTGCAATCCCTCGACGCCGCCGGGCTGCCCGTCGGTCCGGTGCGGCCGGTCAGCGACCTGGCCGCGGCCGTCGCGGCGCGCGAGGCGGCGGAGCGGCCGCGCTGGGTGTGGGCCTCCGGCGCGACCGTCTACCCCGCGCTGCTGCGTGCCGGGGTGCGGGTCGAGCGCTGCCACGACGTCGAGCTGACCGAGGCCCTGCTGCTCGGCCACGCCGGCCGCTGGGGCGAGCCCCGCTCGTTCGCGGCGGCCTGGGCCCGGCTGACCGGCGCACCGGTGCCGCCCGACCCGCCGCCCCGTCCGGCCGCGCCGCCCGGCCACGGCCAGGGCGCGCTCTTCGACGCCCTGCCCGGCCCGCCGGGCCCCGGCGTCGAGGCGCTGACCCGCGTCTACGCCGACCAGCTCGCCCGGATCGCCGCGACCGAGCATCCCGGCCGGTTCCGGCTGCTGGTCGCCGCCGAGTCGGCCGGCGCGCTGATCGCCGTGGAGATGGGGGTCGCCGGGCTGCCCTGGCGGGCCGACGTGCACGACGAGATCCTCGCCGAGCTGCTCGGCGAGCCGTCGCCGGTGGGCGGCCCGCCGCGCCGGCTGGCCGAACTGGCCGCGCGGATCGCCGACGCGTTCGGCGTACGCCAGCTGCACGCCGACTCCCCGGCGGAGCTGCTGCGGGCGTTCGCCCGGGCCGGGGTGGACCTGCCCAACACCCGGGCCTGGGTGCTGCGCGGGGTGGACCACCCGGCGGTGCCGCTGGTCCTGGAATACAAGGAGCTCTACCGGATCTGGACGGCGCACGGCTGGGCCTGGCGCGACGCCTGGGTGCGCGACGGGCGGTTCCAGCCGGAGTACGTCCCGGGCGGGGTCGTCTCCGGCCGCTGGGCGACCCGGGGCGGCGGCGCGTTGCAGATCCCCAAGGTGATCCGGCGGGCGGTGGTGGCCGATCCGGGCTGGCGGTTCGTGGTCGCCGACGCCGGCCAGTTGGAGCCGAGGGTGCTCGCCGCGGTCTCCGGCGACGCCCGGCTCGCCGCCGCCGGTGGTGCCGGCGACCTCTACGCCGCCCTCGCCCAGGACGCCTTCGGCGGCGACCGGCCCCGGGCCAAGGTCGCGCTGCTCGGCGCGATGTACGGGCAGACCGGCGGGGCGGCGGTGCCGGCGCTGGCGGTGCTGCGGCGCAACTACCCGACGGCCTTCGGCTACGTGGAGGCGGCCGCCCGCACGGGGGAGGCCGGCGGGCTGGTGCGGTCCTGGCTGGGGCGCACCTGCCCGCCCGGCACGGCCGGGTTCGGCGACGCCGAGGCCGACCTCCCCGACGGCGGCGGCGATCCGCAGTCGCCGCGGGCGCGGGCGGCCCGCTCCCGGGGGCGGTTCACCCGCAACTTCGTCATCCAGGCCACCGCCGCCGAGTGGGCCTCGACCCTGCTGGCGACGCTGCGCGGCCGGCTCGCCGACGCCGGCGGCGAGCTGGTCTTCTTCCAGCACGACGAGGTGATCGTGCACTGCCCGGCGGAGCGGGCCGACGCCGTCGCCGACGCGGTCACCCGGTGCGGTGCGCAGGCCGCCGCGCTGCTCTTCGGCGACACCCCGGTCCGCTTCCCGCTGGATCTGTCCATCGTGGACTGCTACGCCGACGCGGCGTGACGGCTCCCGCCCGGGTCAGGAGACGCCGGATCCGGGGTTGGCGGCGTCCCACGCGTGCCGCGACTCGGCGATGGCGTCCTTGTGCGCCAGCGACCAGTCAGCCAACTGCCGCACCAGGTGGGTCAGGCTCCTGCCGCGCTCGGTCAGCTCGTAGGTCACGGTCACCGGGACGGTCGGGTACGCGGTGCGCAGCACCAGGCCGTCGCGCTCCAGGCGGCGCAGGGTCAGGGTGAGCATCCGCTGCGAGATGCCGTGGATGGCCCGTTGCAGCTCCCGGAACCGGCGGACGCCGGAGGAGAGTTCGACGATCGCGAGCACCGACCACTTGTCGCCGATGCGGTCGAGCACGTCGCGGATGCCGCAGTCCGGATGCTCCGGCAGGCCGCAGGGTGCGAGCGCGTCGGTTACCGCCGTGTGCCCTGCCGACATCGAAGTGCCTCCTTGTGGCCGCTGCCGTGGTTCCCGACGATGAGGTTAGTTCTGATTCGGTACCACCGAAAGGCTCCCCTCATGCTGCTGGTCACCGGCGCCTCCGGGCACCTGGGTTCCCTCATCCACGCCGGGCTGGCCGAGCGGGGCCTCGCCCCGCTCGCCGGCACCCGTACCCCCGGTCGCTTCGGCCCCGCCGGGCGGGTCGTGGACTTCGACGACCCGGCGGGGCCGGACCTGGCGGGCGTACGCGTGCTGGTGCTGGTCTCCGCCGGCTACGGCGAGGACGACGTCGTCCTCGCCCGCCACGACCGGGCGATCGCGTCCGCGGAGCGGCACGGGGTGGCTCACGTCGTCTACACGAGCCTGGTCGGCGCCGGCGACCACCTGGCCTTCGCGCTCGCGCACCGGTGGACGGAGCGTCGGCTGCGGGAGAGCCGGCTGGGCTGGACGATCCTGCGCAACGGGCTCTACGCCGAGCTGTTCGGTCAGCTGGCGGCCCCGGTCGACGGCGCGGTCACGGCCCCGTTCGGCACGGGAGCGCTGGCCGCCGTGGCCCGGCAGGATCTGGCCGACGCCGCCGTGCGGGTGGCCGCCGACCCCGCCGCCCACCGCGGCCGCACGTACGAGCTGACCGGGCCCGTCGCGCTCACCGCGGCCGGTCTGGCCGCCGAGTGGGGCGTGCCGTACCGCCCGGTGTCGTTGGGCGAGCGGCGTGCCGCCCTGGCGGGCCCGGGCCTGCTGCCGTTCCAGCCGGCCATGCTCATGTCGATCTACTCCGCCACGGCGGCCGGGTTCCTCGCGCGGACTGACGGGGACCTGGCGCGCCTGCTGTCGCGTCCGCCCCGCGACCCGCTGCCGGTCGCGGTGGCCGCCGCCGGGGCGCCGTCCTGACCGTACGCACAGCCCGTGACGGGCGGTGCGGTGCGGTTCCAGGCCGGTAACAGTTGCACTATTTTCCCTTTTCGCCCCGCTACCCGGTCCGCCTTGTCCTCGTTGCTCCCGATGTCCGTACGACGGAGCGGGCCGTGTCCTCGCGCCACGGCCCGCTCCACGGTGGAGGGGGCCCAGCTGAACCGGATCGCAGGAATGATCATCGCCGCGGGCGGGGGACGCCGCATCGGCGGCCCCGAGGCGCTGCTGCACCAGGGGGAGAAGCCCCTGGTGAACCAGATGATCGACACGATGACCGAGGCGGGCTGCGAGCGGATCGTGGTCGTGCTCGGCGCCGCGGCCGACCAGGTCCGCGAGACGGCGGACCTGAGCCGGGCCACGGTGGTGATCAACCGGGCGTGGGGGACCGGCGTCGGCTCGTCCATCCGGGCGGGCCTGGCCGCACTCGACGACGAGGGCATCGAGGCGGTCGTGGTGGTGCCGGTCGACATGCCCGGCCTGACCGCCACCGCCGTGCGTCGGGTGGTCGCGCTGCCGTACCCCGACGTGCTGGTCTGCGCCACCTACGACGGGCTGCGCGGCTACCCGATGCTGTTCGGACGCCGGCACTGGTCCGGCATCGCCACCCTGGCCAGCGCGGACGTGGGCGCCCGGCCCTACCTGCTCGCGCACAAGGACCAGATCGTCGACATCTCCTGCGACTCGGTGGCCGACGGCAGCCGGGTCGACACCCCGGAACTGATGGCGCTCTACGGGCTGACCGTCCCACCCCAGCGCGTCGGCGCCTAGACCCGTCGGCGGCCGTCCGGTACCGCCACTGCCCCCACGCCAGGCCCCTGTTCCGCTAGCGTCGGCGGACGCGGCGTCCGCCGCCGTGGCACATTGCGGCGGCCCGCTGACGCGGGGGAGGTCCGCCGATGATCGGAACGTTGATCCGGCACGTCGCAGGGGCGGTCGCCGCCTGGCTGGTGTACGTCGCCGAGGGGTCGGTCGGCCTCCTGGCGCGGCTCGCGTTGGCCCTGGTCGCCGACGCCGGCCCGGGCGGGCCACTGGCCAGGCCCTTCATGGTGCTGGACGCCGCCCTGCCGGGTGCCGTCCTGGTGCTGCTCGTGGTGGTGCCGGCGGTCGTCATCGGCGACGTCGCCCTCGCCCGCCGTGGCGCGTTCGCCCGCACGCTGGCGGCCTGCGGGGTGGCCGTGCTCCTCGTCGGCCTGTACGTCGTCGGCATCGCGGCCGTCACCGGGGCGGTCGTCGCCGACGCGGCGCTGGCCTGGTTCCTTACGACGGCGGTCGTGCTCTGCCCGGTGGTGGCCCACTCGGCCGTGGTGCGGTGGGCACGGGCGGCGACCGGGTGGCTGGCCCGCTGGCGCCGCCCCGGCCCGCCGGTCACGGGCGCTCCGTCCGCGTCCCCGGTGGCCCGTCCCGGCGATGCTGGGGCCCCGTGACCGCGTCCCGCCCGCCGACCGACCTGGTCCCCGCCGACGCGCCGGCCGAGCAGCTCACCCACAACACGCTCAACGGGGTGACCGGCGGCATCTGGCGCACCCGCCGGGACGGGCGGTCGGCCGTGCTGAAACTCCTCACCCGGCCCGGCCGCCCCGCCCCGGCACACTGGGCCGGCAGCGACGATCCGGGGCACTGGAACTACTGGCGCCGCGAGGTCGAGGCGTACCGCAGCGGCCTGGCCACCGCCGCGTACGCCGACGCCGGGCTGGCCGCGCCGACGCCGCTGGCGGTCGACGACCGGCCGGACGGCTCGGTGGCGCTGTGGCTGTCCGAGGCGGACGGTCGGCCGGGCATCGCCTGCACGCCGGCCGACCTCGGCGAGGTGGCCGTCCGGCTCGGCGCCGGGCACGCCCGGTGGCTCGGCGACCCCGAGGCGCGGGAACTGGCGCCCGACGGTCGTCCGCCGGACTGGCTGGCGCGCGACTGGCTGCGCGACTACACGCTGAGCCGGCCCGTGGCCGCGCCGGTGCCGTGGGAGCACCCGGTCGCCGTCGCCGCCTGGCCGGGCCCCCTGCGCGACGCGCTGCGGGCGCTGTGGGACCGGCGGCACGAGGTGCTCGCCGCCACCGACCGGCTGCCCCGCACGCTCTGCCACCACGACTGCTGGCCGATGAACCTGGTGTTCACCGCCGACGGCCCGGTGCTGCTGGACTGGTCCGGCGTCGGCCCGGGGCCGATCGGCGAGGACGCGGCCAACCTGGTGCTGGACACCTTCCTCGACGGGCTGGTCGACGTCGCGCTGCTCGACGAGGTGGCCGCGACCGTGGTCGACCGCTACGCCGAGGGGCTGCGCGGCGCCGTCGCGCCGGAGGCGGTGGCCCGGGCCGTCCGGCTCACGGGGGCGGCCAAGTACTTCTGGCTGGCGCCCCTGATGCTCGGTCGGCTCGGCCGCTCCGCCATCAGCCAGACCTACGACGCCCGCGGCGAGACGGAGATGATGGCGGGCCGCCGGCCCGTGCTGGAACTGCTCGTCCGCTGGGCCGCCGGGGCGCTGGGCTGACCGGGCGCGGAAAGGCCGTCAGACGTCGATGTTGAAGCGTTGCAGCACCGACGGGGCGACCAGCCCGGCCGCCGCGAGCACCGAGATCGCGGTCAGCACGGTCCGGACGACCACCACCTCGGTCTTGCCGCCGGCCCGCAGGGCGATCTTGTTCGGCAGCCCGATCGGCGTCCACATCCGACGCTTGATCGGGATGGGCCAGAGGATGGGCACCCCGGCCCGGGTGATCATGTCGCCGAGGATGTGCACGAAGCAGCCCACCCCCACGGCGGTGCCGATCAGCGGGTAGCCCCGGCCGCCGGGCAGGTTGGCGAAGGTGTACCAGGCGGCGGCGGCCGACGCGAGGGTGACGATGACCCAGCCGGCGCGCTCCGCCCACTTGTCGAACAGGCCGCGCAGCGCCAGGCCGAACATGAAGAACAGGATGCCGATGACCGCCCACTTGCCGTACGCGGCGCAGAGCGTGGTGGTTCCCCAGCCGACCAGCAGGGTGAACGGGATGGTGTGGGTCAACGTGCGGTGGCCGTTGTTGCGGCGCGGATCCTTGCTGAGCTTCGTCGCGTAGTAGACCCCGAGCGAGACCTTCTCCATCACCTCGGCGATGAAGAGCGAGAACACGCCGAAGGTGCGGGCGACGGTCGCCCCGCCCTGGTTGCGGGTCACCTTGCCGGACAGGTCGAGGTCGGGGAAGAGCGCCCCACCGGCGCAGACCGCGGTGCCGACGGCGAGTTCCAGCGGCGACTGGTGGTAGTCGGCGAATTGTTGCAGCGCCCAGGACCCGGCCAGCCACACCGCCGCGCCGGACAGCGCGTGGGACGGTCCCATCATGTCGGCTCACCCTCCCCAGGGATCTTGAGCGCCAAAACTACGCCACTGTAGTTCGCCGGCGCTCCGCAGGGCATCGCCCGGACGGTCCACCTGGGACGGTGGCGGGGAGGGGTGGGTCACCGGCAGGAAGTATGCCGCCGCCGGGCGGCGGACGGGACCGTTCTGTCGGCCACCGGACGGCGGGGAGGCCGCCCCGGCCGCTCAGCGGACGGCGCCGCCGACGGCGAGCAGGTTCCCCTCCGGGATGGTGATCTTTCGACGGGCTCCACCGAGCCGGGCGGCGGCGCGCCGGGCCTGCGTCGGGCCGTGCTCGCGGCACGCCGTCGCGTACGTACCGGCGGTCCGGGCGGCGATGGTCGCCCAGCCGTACCGCTGGCCGACCATGGCGCGCGCCCGCCGGGCCACCCGCCGGGCGAAGACCTCGTCGCCGAGGATCTGGTCGACCGCCTCGCCGAGGGCGCCCGGGTCGCTGTGTGGGAAGGTCACCCCGGTCACGCCCGGCTCGACGATCTCCGCGAGGCCGCCGGTGCGGGCCACGGCCAGCGGCGCGCCGGCCGCCGCGGCCTCCAGGGCCACCATCCCGAACGGCTCGTAGAGGCTGGGCACCACGGTCGCGTCGGTGGCGCCGAGCAGCGCCGGGAGCCGGGTCGAGTCCAGAAAGCCCGCGAAGCGTACGGTCTGCCCGAGCCCGAGACTGCGGGTCTGCTCCTCCAACTCGGCGCGGTAGGGGCCGTCGCCCGCGATCACCACCCGCAGCCCGGGGTGCCGGTCGCGCAGGTACGGCACGGCGTGCACCAGGTGCTGCACGCCCTTCTCGTAGACCAGCCGGCCGGCGTACCCGACGAGCGGGCCGTCGCCGGCGAACCGGGCCCGGGCGGCGGTGACCGCCCCCGGCCGGGCGCGCCAGGCCCGGTCGTCGACGCCGTTGGGCACCACGTCGATCTGCCCGGCCGGCACGTCGAAGAGCGTGGTGACCTGGTCGCGCATGTAGCCCGAGCAGGCGATCACCCGGGCGGAGGCGTTGCTCAGCCAGTGTTCGACGCCGTGGATGGTGCGGTTCATCTCCTCGGGCAGCCAGCCCTGGTGCCGGCCGGCCTCGGTGGCGTGGATGGTGGTCACCAGGGGCAGGTCGAGGTGTTCGCGCAGGGTCGTCGCGGTGTGCGCGACGAGCCAGTCGTGGGCGTGGATGACGTCGTAGGTGCCGGCCTCGGTGGCGCGTAGTGCGGCGCGGGTGAGGGTGTGGTTGAAGGCCATGGTCCAGGCGAGCAGGGAGGAGGTGGCCAGGGGGAAGGTGACGGGGTCCTCGGCGGCGCGGACGACGCGGACGCCGTCGGCGTACTCCTCCAGGGGCGCGCCCTCGCTGTGCCGGGTGACGACGGTGACCTCGTGCCCGGCGGCGGCGAGGGCGACCGACAGGGCGTGCACGTGCCGGCCGAGCCCGCCGACCAGGACCGGCGGGTACTCCCAGGAGAGCATCAGCACCCGCTGCGGCCGGGCGGGATGGATGTCGATCACGTCGGCGTCAGGTGACATGCGGCCCCCTTTGAGTTGTCCCCGGGTGCGCGCCGACGGCACCGGAGCGGTGCCCGTGACGGTCGCGACTGGATCGGGACCCATCCTGCTGGTGGCTGGCTAACCGGCGGAGACGCCGCCGTTGCGGTCGTGTAAAGCGCTACCGGCCGTTCCTGCGGGCGCGCAGCAGCTCGGCGACCGACCACGCCTGGAACGGGCACCCGGTGGCGGCGTGCGGCGCGAGGCCGTCGGCCGTCTCACTCACCGATCCTAGGCCATATTCGGTCAGATGGGCCTCGATGCCGACGAAAAGGTCATCGACCGGCATCTTGGCCCGCCGGGCGGCGTCGGCGTACGGGCCGAGCAGCCAGGGCCAGACGGTGCCCTGGTGGTAGGCGCCGTCCCGCTCGGCCGGACCGCCCCGGTGCCGCCCGACGAACTCGGGCACGTCGGGGGAGAGGCTGCGCGGGCCCAGCGGGGTGAGCAGCCCGCCGGCGACCCGGCGCACGGTGGCCTCGTCGGGCTCCAGCGGGGCGTACGGCAGCGACCAGGCCAGCAGCTGGTTGGGGCGCAGCAGGTCGTCGTCGTGGTGCGCGGCGCCACCCAGCGGGTACGCCGGCGCGGGCGCGTCCACCACGTCGTGCAGCCAGCCCGTCGGGGCGGGGAACCGGTCCCGGAACGCGGCGCCGGCCCGCTCGTGCAGCCGCCACAGCTCGCCCGCGTCCCGCCCCGCCAGCTCGGTCAGCTCGGCCAGGCCGGCCAGCCCGTTGACCCAGAGCGCGTTGACCTCCACCGGCTTGCCCGTACGCGGGGTGACCGGCACCCCGTACACCCGGGCGTCCATCCAGGTCAGCGCCGTGCCCGGGGTGCCGCCCTGGGTGAGCAGCCCGTCGGCCGGGTCGACGGCGATGCCGAAGCGGGTGCCGGCCAGGTGCGCGTCGACCACCCCGTGCAGCGCGGGCAGCAGCTCGTCGCCGAGGTCGGTGTCGCCGGTGACGGTGACGTGCCGGCTGACCGCGTGCAGGAACCACAGGGTCGCGTCGACGGTGTTGTACTCCACCCGCCCGGTGTCGGCGGTGTTGGCGAGCATCCCCTCCGACAGCGTCGCCGCGTACGCCCGCAGCAGCTCCCGGCCCTCGTCGGCCCGGTTCGTGCAGAGGAACAGCCCCTCGTAGGAGATCATCGTGTCGCGCGACCAGGCGCCGAACCACGGGTAGCCGGCCACCACGTCCGGACCGGTGGAGGTGCGGACCACGAACGCGTCGGCGGCCAGCGTGAGCGTCGCCTCGACCGGGTCGGCCGGCTTCGCCGCGGCCACCACCCGCCGGTTGCGGACCCGGGCCGCCGCGACCACCTCGGTCGCCGGTGGCGGCTCCTCGGCCAGCTCGCCGGCCCAGGCGAGCACCGACACCGTGTCGCCCGGGCGCTCCAGCCCGCCCGAGAACCGGCCCGCGTACCAGAGGTCCTCGTCGGGGTTCAGGCCCCGCGCCGCCTCCTCCCGGTGGTGCGCGCCGAGCCACCACTGGCCCTGCGGGGTCCAGTCCGGCCCGGCGAGCCGGAACGCGCCCTCGACCACGGCCCCGCCCGGCACCGGCTCCACCCGTGGATCGGGGCCGTCCGCGCGGCGCTCGCCGTGCGCGTCCCGCCAGGTGCAGACCGCCGCCAGGTCGAGGCGCACCGGCCCGCCGGAGACCAGCCGGTGCACGACGGCGACGCAGGAGCGGCCGTGCGTCATCGCCAGCTCCCGCTCGATCACCACGTCGCCGATGCGCCAGCGCCACCGGGGCAGGCCGTCGGTCAGGTCGAAGCGCTCCAGCAGCTCGAAGCCGCGCGGGTCGACGTCGCCGGAGGCCCACTCGTGCGCGCCCAGACGGACCCGGGCGCCGGAGGGGAACAGCACGGCCGGGTCCAGGCCGACCAGTCCCACACGGCGGGACGCCGGCGTCTCGCCGGCCACCACGAGCAGTCCGTGGTACCGGCGGGTGCGCAGCCCGCTCACCGTGCCGGTGGCGTAGCCACCGAGACCGTCGGTGACCAGCCACTCCCGGGCGGCGCCGCCGGTCGGGTCGCCGCAGACCTGCGGGCCGAAGCGAATGTCGATCAACTTTCCTCCACCGGCGGCGGGGTGCAACACACCACGACGAGAATGGCTCCTGTGGTGAAGTCCCCCGTCGGCGTCGAAGATGTGCGAGTGATCACCGACGTGCCGACCCCCGACGACTCCGCGCCCGACCCCGAACGGCTCCGGCTGGCTCAGGCCGACGCCGGGGAGCAGGACTGGCGCGCATGGGGTCCCTATCTGTCCGAGCGGGCGTGGGGGACGGTACGGGAGGACTACAGCGAGCACGGTACGGCCTGGGACTACTTCCCGCACGACCACGCGCGGTCCAGAGCCTACCGGTGGAGCGAGGACGGCATGGCGGGCGTCTGCGACGACCGGCAGACGTTCTGCTTCGCCCTCGCCCTGTGGAACGGCAGGGACCCGATCCTCAAGGAGCGGATGTTCGGCCTCGGCGGCGACGGCGGCAACCACGGCGAGGACGCCAAGGAGTACTGGTGGTACGAGGACTCCACCCCCACCCACTCGTGGATGCGCTGGCGCTACCACTACCCGCAGGCCGCCTTCCCGTACGACGAGCTGGTCGCGGTCAACGCGCTGCGCGGCCGGGACGACACCGAGTACGAGCTGGTCGACACCGGCATCTTCGACGACGACCGGTACTGGGCGGTGACGGTCGACTACGCCAAGGCCACGCCGACGGACCTGTGCATTGTCGTCACCGTCGCCAACCGGGGCGACCGGGCGGCCACCCTGCACGTGCTGCCCACCCTCTGGTTCCGCAACACCTGGGCGTGGGGGCTGCCCGGCGGTGACCGGGTGCCCCGGCTGGTCGGCGAGGGATCGCGGCTCGTCGGCGAGCACCGGGTGCTCGGCCAGCTGCTGCTCGAGGGCGACGGCGAGCCCACGCCGCTGCTCTGCGACAACGACACCAACGCCGAGCGGCTCTGGGGGCTGCCCGGCCGCTCCCCGTACCCGAAGGACGGCATCAACGACCACGTGGTCGACGGGGCCCCGACGGTCAACCCGGCCCGGGAGGGCACCAAGGGCGCGCTGCACTACGTGCTGGACGTGCCGGCCGGCGCGCAGCGGCGCATCCGGCTGCGGCTGACCCGTACCGCCCCGCCGCCCGGCGGCACCCCGCCACCGCCGGCCGACCTCGGCGACGGCTTCGACGCGGTGGTGTGGGCCCGGCGGGCCGAGGCGAACCGGTTCTTCGCCGGGGTCGTCCCGGCCGCCGCGACACCGGACGAGGCCCTGATCGCCCGGCAGGCGATCGCCGGGCTGATGTGGGGCAAGCAGTTCTACCACTTCGACGTCAAGCGCTGGCTGGAGGGCGATCCCGGCTCGTCGCCGCCGCCGTCCGGGCGCCGGCACGGGCGCAACAGCGCCTGGTGGCACATGACGAGCTTCGACGTGATCTCCATGCCGGACCCGTGGGAGTACCCCTGGTACGCGGCCTGGGACCTGGCCTTCCACTGCGTCAGCATCGCCCGGGTCGACCCCGGCTTCGCCAAGGAGCAGCTGCTGCTCCTGCTCCGCGAGTGGTACCTGCACCCCAACGGCCAGATCCCCGCGTACGAGTGGGCGTTCGGCGACGTGAACCCGCCGGTGCACGCGTGGGCGGCGCTGAAGGTCTTCGAGATCGACGGCAGCCGGGACCACGACTTCCTGGCCCGGGTGATGCACAAGCTGCTGCTCAACTTCACCTGGTGGGTCAACCGCAAGGACACCGTCGGCAACAACGTCTTCGAGGGCGGCTTCCTCGGGCTGGACAACGTCGGCCCGTTCGACCGCTCGGCGGCGCTGCCGGTGGCCGGCGTGCTGGAGCAGTCCGACGGCACGGCCTGGATGGCCATGTACGCGCTGAACCTGCTGGACATCGCCGTCGTGCTGGCCGAGCACGACCGCACGTGGGTCGACACCGCCACCAAGTTCTTCGAGCACTTCGCCTACATCGCCGCCGCCGCGTACGAGCAGGGCCTGTGGGACGCCGAGGACGAGTTCTTCTACGACGTGCTGCGCCTCGCCGACGGCTCGAAGGTCCCCCTGAGGGTCCGCTCGGTCGTCGGCCTGCTGCCCCTGGCCGCGACGACCCGGCTCACCGCCCACACGCTGCACCGGCTGCCCGAGCTGCACGCCCGGTTGCGCTGGTTCCTCGCCAACCGCCCCGAGTACGCCGACGTCATCGGCGCCCGGCGGCTCGGCCCCGACGGCCGCCAGCACCGGCTGCTGTCCATGGTCGGCCCGGAGCAGATCGTCCGGCTGCTCGCCCGGATGCTCGACACCGACGAGTTCCTCTCCGAGTACGGCCTGCGCACGCTGTCGCGGGCCCACCTCGACAAGCCGTTCTCGGTGACCCTCGGCGGGCAGGAGTTCAGCGTCGGCTACGAACCGGCCGAGTCGACCAGCGGCCTGTTCGGGGGCAACTCGAACTGGCGCGGCCCGATCTGGATGCCGACCAACTTCCTGCTGATCAGCGCGCTGCGCGACTATGCCGCCTTCTTCGGCGACGACCTCCAGGTGGAGTATCCGACGCGCTCCGGGGTGAAGCGGACCCTCGACGAGATCGCCGACGACCTCTCCGCGCGGCTGATCTCGCTGTTCACCCGCGACGGCTGGGGCCGGCGGCCGATCTACGGCGCCGCCCAGCTCTTCCAGACCCACCCGGACTGGCGGGACCTGATCTGCTTCCCCGAGTACTTCCACGGTGACAACGGCGCCGGGCTGGGCGCCTGGCACCAGACCGGCTGGACGGCCCTGGTCGCCGACCTGATCCTCACCCTGCGCCGCTGACGGCCCGTCCCGCCACCCTGTCCCGTCCCACCGTGCCCGTCCCGCCGCCCTCGCCCCGTCCCGTCCCGTCCCGCCCGTCCCGCCGCGCGCGTCCCACCGCTTTCGGCTCGTCCTGGCGCGGCTCGTCCGGCCCGCTCCTCGGTGGCCCGCCAGGCGCAGAGTCGTCAATCCGTCACGAGTCCTTCACTGGTGGTGACGGTCGTTAGCATCGGCGGCGTGTCGTCAGCAGAGGGAGCAGACGCCGCGCCGGCCGAACGGGAGCGCGTCGTCCTGGCCGCTCGCCAGTTGGCCGAGGCCGAGGGGTGGGGGGCGGTGACCCACCGCCGGCTGGCCGAGCGGATCGGGATCGACATCGAGGTCGTCTACCGCCGGTTCCCGGACCCGGCCGCGTTGATGTCCGCCGTGGCGGTGCTCGGCTTCGCTGATCTGGCCGCCGCGCTCGCCGCCGCCCGGGCCGCCGCCACCGGGGGCGAGCGCGGGGAGTGGCCGGCCGTGGTGACGGCCTACCTGGACTTCGCGTACGCCAGTCCCGAGGTCTACGACGCGATGCTCGCCCACACCTCGGACCTCACCCTGGGCCGCGACCCGGGGCCCGGGGCGCCCCGGGCGGCCTTCGCCGAGCTGCGTGCGGCCCTGACGCCATTGGCTGCCGGCCGCGACCCCGACACCCTCGCCGAGGTCGGGTGGGCGCTGCTGCACGGTACGGTCATGCTGACCCGGGGTGGGCGGCTGCGCCCGGACGTGCAGGAACAGCGCGAGGAAATGATCATGGCGGGGCTGCTCGCCGGCCCGTGACCCGCGGCCCCACAACCCGCTTGCCGCGCGGAATCTTGGACAGTTACGGTGCGCACCGCACGGGAACTGTCCAAGATCAGATGGGTGCGCCCCCGCCAGCTTGGCTCGGAGCCGCATCGCGGGGAGGGGAGGCATGGGAGACACGCCGCGCCGGCGCGACGGGCAGGTGCTCGTCTTCGACGCCGACGACACGCTCTGGGAGAACAACGTCCTGTTCGAGCGGGTGATCGACGACTTCCTGGAGTGGCTGGACCATCCGACCCTCGATCGGGCCGAGACCCGGGCCATCCTGGACGACATCGAGCGGGCCAACGCGGTCGCGCACGGCTACGGCAGCAAGGTGTTCCTGCGCAGCCTGGGGGAGTGCCTGGAGCGGTTGCGGCAGCGGCCCGCGACCGAGGCGGAGCGGCGCGAGATCGAGGAGCTGGCCGCCGCCCTGGTCGCGCACCGGGTCGAGCTGATGCCGGGGGTGGCCGAGGCGCTGGACGCCCTGGCCGCCCGGCACGAGCTGCTGCTGCTGACCAAGGGCGAACGCGAAGAGCAGCAGCGCAAGCTCGACGCCTCCGGGCTGCTGCACCACTTCCGGGCCGCGCACATCGTGCGGGAGAAGGACGTGGACACCTACCGGTGGCTGGTCCGGGAGCACGGCGTCGACCCCGCCGTCACCTGGATGATCGGCAACTCCCCGAAGTCCGACATCCGGCCCGCCCGCGCCGCCGGGCTGAATGCCGTGTTCATCCCCAACGAGAACACCTGGGTGCTGGAGCACGACGAGCTGGACCCGGCCGACCCGGGCGTGCTGCGGCTGTCCGCCTTCACCGACCTGCTGCGCCACTTCTGAGGCGCAGTGGTGCGGACCACTGATCTCGCCGCGCGCCTGGCCTGCGTCGGGCGAACCTGGACCCCGCAGCAGCGGTTGCACGTCGGCAACGTCGCCTGGGCCCACACCCACGGGGACGGCAGCCCGGCCCCCGACGTCACCGTCGCCTGGGGCGATCCCCTCCTGGGCTTCGCCGACGTTTGGCTGCCGGCGTCGACTGTGGAGCCCGCGACGGCGTCACTGCACCTGGCACCGCAGACCACGACCCCCCACCAACTGGCGGGTGCGGTCGACGAGCTACTGCGGGTCGCATCCCGCGTCACGGTGGAGGTGCCGCTACAGCAGGCCGAGCTCGTCGACGCGCTGACGGCTCGGGGCTTCCGGGAGTCCGGTGGGCCGTGGTTCGCGCAGCTGTGGCGGAGCCTCGCCGATCTGTCCGACCTGGACGCGCACCCCACTCCCGACGGCTACTCGATTCGCCCAGCCCGCCCTGACGAGCTGGCGGAGCGGGTCGAGGTGCACCGCCGCTGCTGGGACCCGGCACGCATCAAGCGCATGCTCGATCTGCCGGTGACCGGCGACGAGGCCGGATCGAGCTATTCGGTCGACAAACATCTGGCGGTCATGGCCACGCCGGTATACCGCGGGGAACTGGACCTGGTCGCCGAGGCGGCCGACGGATCACTGGCCGCCTTCGGGCTGGGATGGTTCGACCCGGAGTCGGGGTCGGTCCTGTTCGAGCCGGTCGGGACCGGGCCACACCACGCCAGGCGTGGACTGGGGCGCGCCCTGTGCGCCGAGATCATGCGGGCGGCACGTGACCTCGGCGCCACCCAAGCGGTTGTCGGCCCGCGCGGCGACGGCGGATACCCGGTGCCGCGCCGGCTCTACGAGGGGCTGCGAATGCGCGAGGTCGCCCAGGTCGTCTCCTTCGCCACCGCATGACGGTCCCTCACCCACGCCCGATCGGCGCGTTGCGGCCCGGTTGCGTCATGCCCCGGTCGTGCCACCCACCACCGGCGGGGCCGGTGGCGGCGCTGAAGCCGGACCTGGCGCGACCGGCAGGTCGGGAATCGAGCCTGCCGGGTCCACCGGGTACGCCGACGCGCTCCGGGGCGGCGGGTAGGGCGCACCCGCCACGATCCCGCCCGGGTGCCCCGGCCAGAGCGGAGCCGCCTTCGCGATCCGGCTCTCCTGGGCCGCGGAGATCCGGCGGATCAGCACGACGAACGAGGCGCCGGCAACCAGGCAGGCGACTGTGGGGATGAGCCGGGGGCCGAGCGCGTCCTGATAGAAGCGGACGTACGTGGCGAACTCCGTCTCGCTGCGGGGCCACTCGGTCAGCCGGCCGTACCGCTGTTCCTCGAGACGAGCGACAATCCGGTCCCCGACGCTGAACACCAGCCAGGCCGTCCACCAGAGCCCGACCAGTGCCGGCGTGGTGCGACGCCAGAGGCTGTCCCGGGCCACGTTGGCCACTACCCGCGCGGGCACGACGAGGTTGGCGAACGGGACCAGCCACCCGGCGATGGCCCAGGCCGGGCTCAGCGTCGGCAGGGCTCCTGGAAACGCCTCCAGGTTCTTCCGCACCCGCCACGTCCAGATGATCACCAGCACCGCGGCGGTCAGGATCGCCAGCACGTGGAGCAGGGTGAGCAGCACCTCGGCGGCCGCCGCGCCCAGCAGCAGATCCCGGTCACTCCGCTCAGCGGCCGCGCGGGCCATCCGTACGCCGAGCACGGGGAACAGCCCGCTCGGCACGTACAGCAGGCTCGCCGCGCCGACCGCGATCCCGGCGGCCGTGCCCAGGCTCCGGACCCGGTAGGTCGGCACTCCCGGAGCGATCGCCGGCTGGCCGAGCGGGGTGCCGCAGCGCTGGCACTCGTTGAAGGCCGGAGACGTGGCGTCCCCGCAGGTCTGGCATGCCATGGGTGACCGTCCAGGAAGGCGGTTGGAGGTGACGGGCGCAGAGTAGACGATCACGCGATCAACGGTGACTCGCAGCCCTCTTCATTGACCTTCCTGTGGTCGCCCGGCAGGGAACGGATCGTGTACGTGGCGCGAAAGCGCGTCAGCTCGCCGGAGAGCAGCTTCGGAGCGATACCCTTCGCACACCGAGTCCCCTGGCCACCACGAACGCCAATCGTCGCTCGGCCACCCGTCCAGGCGGCAGGAAACTGGTCGCCCCGACGGGAAACAGCGTCGATCCGCGGGGCCGTGTTACGTCGACATGCCGCTTTTCCACCTTGACATCAATCACGGCCGGTCGGCCCCGGTTCGTCCTTGTCCGGCCCACGGACGCGCGCCTAACCTGATCCGGCGCTCACGGCTCTTCGGGGTGAGGCGGGGGCGCGCCGAAGTCCGGTAGGTGGGCACCATGGAGCTGAGTGCAGGCGGCAGGCCCGTCGTGTTGAGCCCGGCGTGGGCGGCGTGCCGCGCCCGCGCGCTCATCCGGCGACGCCCGCTACCACGCCGGACGGCTGGGGGCAGGATCGGGGAGTTGCGGCCCCGGTCCTGACCGCCCGGGCAATCGTCTCCACCCGGCGGGAGCTGCTGGACTACGAGGACCTGTCGGTGCGGGCCCGCCTGGACATCGCCGCCGTCCGGGCCGACGACGAGGCGGCGCGGTCGGCTCCTCGCTCTGCTCGGCGCGAGACCCGACGCCGCGGGTCGACCCGCGAGCCGCCTGAGGGGGTGCGCCCGGGGGGCGTGCGGCCCCGGCCAGGGCCCAGAACATGCCAGCGTGCGCGTCACCTCGGTGGACGGGTCCGGAGCTGACACGTCGACCGCGTCGGCCCAGGAGCCGGCGAGGTCGGATGTCGCGTGGCTCAGGAGACCTCGCCGCGCACGATCGCCACCGCCACCCGGCAGAACTCGTCCATGTCCGGGTTGAAGCCGGCGGCGATGTCGGGGTGCAGCCCCGAGCGCGTCTCGTCGAGCAGCCGCTGGCAGATCTGCTCCACCGGCTCGCCGGCGTAGCTGGCGCTGATCCGCTCCGTGGCGGCCTGCAGCGCCGAGGTCAGCTGGTCCTCCAGCGGGCCCTGCAGCTTCTGCTGCACGGGATCGAGCCCGCGAGGGTCCAGCGTGACATGTGGCTCCGACATCGGCGCTCCCTTCGTCGGCGTCCGCGGTACCCCACCGCGGCCGTCGGTCAAACCACGTGCGGTACGGCGGCGACCCGGACCTGGTACGAGAAGTCCTCCGCCGGCTTCTCCGCGTACGACAGTCGCCGGATCTGCCGGTCGTCGTCGTAGAGGGCGACGTCCACCAGGACGCCGAGGTGCGCCAGGCCGATGCTGGTCACCCGCTTCTTGTCCTGGAGCACCGCGCACACCCCGCCGAGCAGGGTGCTGGCGTCGGAGGTGCGGTGCCCCGGCGGGCAGCGCAGCACGAGGTCCACCTCGATCGGCCCGGACAGCGGGGTCCAGCCGGTGCGCTGGGCCGCGGCGCAGGCCGCATCGAGCAGGGCGCGGACCCTCGTCGCCTGCCGGTGCCCGGCGGCGAAGACGGACAGCGCCTCGGTCTTGACCGGTGGCAGGCCGCTCACCTCGAACGTCAGGGCGAGAGCGCGGGTGTCCTGCACGACGGCACCTCCTCGTTGGGACCGATCCTGCCCAACCTGCCCGACGCCGAAGAGAGATTCCCACAACAAACCCACCGATAGGGGCAACCACCCCCCGCCCCGGCCCTCCCGCCCCCGCCCCCGTCGATCATGAGGTTGGCCGCGACGAAACGGACGAGGCGCGACGCCAACCTCATGATCGACGACGCGAGAGCCGATCTTGTTACCGTGTGGTCGTGGCGGATGGGACGGCTGGCTGGGGGATGAAGGTGCTGCTCTGGGCCGGGCTTCCGTTCCTCGCCCTCCTCGGGCTGTCCCTCGCCGTGCCCGACGTCGCCGCCGCCTGGCGGGCGAAGTCCGGTGGCGGCACGGCGGGCACCTTCATCGCACTGCGCGAGGAGTGCAGCCGCAACTGCGTCTGGCACGGCGACTTCGTCCCCGACGGGGGCGGGACGCCGCGTCACGACGTCATCGTCTACGACGGGCCGGACAGGTTGACCTCGGGCGCCACCGTGGCGGCCCGCGACACCGGCGCCCGCAGGGGTGTCTTCGCCGCCCGGGGCGGCGACACCTGGCTGATCTTCTCCGGGCTCGCGGTGGCCGGCGCGCTCGCCGCGATCGGCTGGGTGGTCATGCTGGTACGCGCGATGCTCAACCGGCGCCGGGTCGGGTGATGACAGGGCGAGCCGCTCACCCCCCGGGCCGGGCGGGCGAGCAGCCCGGGAGGAACCAGAAAGGTGGCGGTCGCGGGTCAGTGGCGGGCGCGCTTGACCTCGTGGAACGCGGGCATCCGGATCAGGGGTAGCAGGGAGTCCCAGATCGTCAGGGCGTCGTCGGTGCCGGGGACCTCGGTCAGGATCGGGCCGTGGATGCCCCGCTCGGCGCCCGGGACCATGAGCACCGGCGCGCCGATGTCCGGGCCGGCCGAGGCGTACGCCAGGGCGTGCGACTCGCGTACCGCCTGGTCCCAGCGGTCGTCGTCGAGAGCCGGCGCGGCGGCACCCAGGCCCGCCGCCTCGACGGCCGCGTCCACGATCTTCGCCGACAGCGGGTTGCCCGCGTCGTGGCTGCGGGCGCCGATCTCGGCGTAGAACCGGGCGGCGTCGTCGTGGCGGCCCTCGGCGCGCAGCGCCTCCACCAACCGCAGCGCGCGGCTGGAGGCGGTCATGGCGTCGGCGTACTCCGGCGGCACCCGCCCCGAGTTCAGGATGGCCAGGCTGAACGCCCGCCACTCGATGTGCAGGCCCCGGGCGTCGGCGACCGCGACGAGCCAGCGGGAGGTGCGCCAGGTCCACGGGCAGGCGGGGTCGAGGAAGAAGGTGGCGTCCATCGGCCGAGCCTACGGGCGGCCGGGTCGATCCGCACGGCGGTGATCCGCGCCACACCCCGTGATGTCGGCGCCGTCCCGCCAGCGTCAGGTTTCGCAACTTCGCAGGTCGGGCAGTGTTGGGGCCACGAAACGTCCGGGACGACGGAACCGCTGGTCAGACGGCCCGGACGGCTCGCCGTGCGCCGGGGCGCGGAGCCTCACCCCGGCCTTTGGCCGACACGAGGGGAGGGGTGATGAGCGACCCTGACAAGGCCCGACGCCGACGGCGGCCACGCGTGCGCGCGGTGGCTGCCGCCGCGGCGTTGACGCTGGTGGCGCCGATGGCGGCCGCCTGCGGTTCCGGCGGGGACGGCGGTACGCCCACGATCAACCTGTACTACCCGCCGGAGCAGAACCTGCAGAAGGTCGTCGACGACTGCAACGCGCAGGCCCAGGGGCGCTACAAGATCGTCTACCGGGTGCTGCCCCGGCAGGCCGACGACCAGCGGGTGCAGATGGTCCGCCGGCTGGCGGCGCAGGACAGCGGGATGGACGTCCTCGGCCTCGACGTCACCTGGACCCAGGAGTTCGCCAGCGCCGACTGGATCAGGGAGTGGACCGGGCAGGACCGGGCGGAGGTCGAGCAGGGCACCCTCGCCGGCCCGCTGGAGACCGCCCGCTACGAGGACAAGCTCTACGGCGCGCCGAAGAACACCAACGTCCAGCTGCTCTGGTACCGCAAGGACCTGGTGCCGCAGCCGCCGAAGACGTGGGACCAGATGATCTCCACCGCCCAGCAGCTGAAGCAGCAGGGCAAGCCGTACCAGGTGCTCACCATGGGCGCCCAGTACGAGGGCCTCGTGGTCCTCTACAACACCCTCGCCGAGAGCGCCGGCGGCAAGATCCTCAGCGACGACGGCAAGCAGGCCGTGATGGACGCGGGCACCGTCCGGGCGCTGGAGCAGCTCCAGCGCTTCGCCACGTCGGGCGTGACGTCGCCGTCGTTCAGCAACGCCACCGAGGACCCGGTCCGGCTGGAGTTCCAGGCCGGCGACGGCGCGTTCCAGGTCAACTGGCCGTTCGTCTACCCGGCGATGCAGGAGGCCAACCCGGAGCTGGCCAAGCAGGTCGGCTGGGCCCGGATCCCGGGCGTCGACGAGAACACGCCGAGCAAGGTCACCATCGGCGGGATCAACATGGCGGTCAGCGCCTACTCGAAGCACCCCGAGGAGTCCTTCGAGGCGGCCCGCTGCATCCGCAACGAGAAGAACCAGAAGTTCTCCGCCGTCAACGACGGCGTGCCGCCGACCATCGAGAAGGTCTACGACGACCCGGAGATGGCCGAGGCGTACCCGATGCGGGACACCATCCTCGAAGAGCTCAAGGAGCCGGCGGTCCGGCCGCTGACCCCGGCGTACCAGAGCATCTCCACCGTCATGTCGGCGATCCTGTCGCCGCCGTCGGCGATCCGGCCCGAGCAGACCGCCGACGAGCTGCGCGACGCCATCGCCGACGCCCTCGAATCGAAGGGGGTCCTGCCGTGATCGAGCGCATCCGGCGACTCGACGCCGACCGCCCGGAGGTGGCGGCATGAGCGTCAACGCCACGCCGGCGGGCGCCGACGTGGCCGCCGACGAGACGGCCACCCGGCCCGGCCGGGACGCCAGGGTGCCGGCCCAGCGCGCCGGCCGGGGCCGCAAGGCCCCGCTGAGCGAGAACAAGAAGGCCGAGCGCCGGCTGGGCTGGCTGCTCTGCGCGCCCGCCGCGCTGGTCATGGTGCTGGTGACCGCGTACCCGATCATCTACTCGGTCTGGCTGTCCTTGCAGCGCTACGACCTGCGCTTCCCCGCCGAACGCGAGTTCGTGGGGCTGGAGAACTACGCCACCGTGCTGACCAACGAGTTCTGGTGGACGGCGTTCGGCGTCACCGCGCTGATCACGGTGGTCACCGTCGCCGTCGAACTGGTGCTCGGCATGGGACTGGCGCTGATCATGCACCGTACGCTGGTCGGCCGGGGCATCGTGCGGACCGCCGCGCTGATCCCGTACGGCATCGTCACGGTCGTGGCCGCCTTCTCCTGGCGGTACGCGTGGACGCCGGGCACGGGCTACCTGGCCAACCTGTTCAGCGACGGCGCGCCGCTGACCGAGCGGGCCAGCTCGCTGGCGATCATCATGCTGGCCGAGATCTGGAAGACCACGCCGTTCATGGCGCTGCTGCTCATGGCCGGCCTCGCCCTGGTGCCGGAGGACCTGCTCAAGGCTGCCTCCACCGACGGCGCCACCTCCTGGCAGCGGTTCACGAAGGTGATGCTGCCGGTGATGAAGCCGGCGATCCTGGTCGCGCTGCTGTTCCGCACCCTGGACGCGTTCCGGGTGTTCGACAACATCTTCGTGCTGACCGCGGGCGGCAACGAGACCTCGTCGGTGTCGATGCTCGCCTACAACAACCTGATCCGGGGCCTGAACCTCGGCATCGGATCGACGATGTCGGTGCTGATCTTCCTCACCGTGGCGATCATCGCCTTCGTCTTCGTGAAGCTGTTCGGTACCGCTGCCCCCGGCAGCGACGACGGGGAGAGGCGTTGAGATGGCTGACACCACCACCCGGGCCAAGCTGCGCTGGGGCCTGCTGGACGCCATCGTGGTCGTCTTCGCGCTGGTGCCGGTGCTCTGGATCATGTCGCTGTCGTTCAAGACGCCGGCGACCCTGACCGACGGGAATTTCATCCCGCAGGAGTGGACGCTGGACAACTACCGGACGATCTTCCAGACCGACCAGTTCGTCCGGGCCCTGGTCAACTCGATCGGCATCGCGCTGATCGCCACCGTGATCGCCGTGGTGCTCGGCGCCATGGCCGCGTACGCGATCTCCCGGCTGGACTTCCCCGGCAAGCGCCTGCTGGTCGGGGTGTCCCTGCTGATCGCGATGTTCCCGCAGGTGTCCCTGGTGTCGCCGCTGTTCGAGATCGAGCGGCAGCTCGGCCTCTTCGACACCTGGCCCGGCCTGATCCTGCCGTACATCACCTTCGCGCTGCCGCTGGCGATCTACACGCTGTCGGCGTTCTTCAAGCAGATCCCGTGGGACCTGGAGAAGGCGGCGAAGATGGACGGCGCGACGCAGGCCCAGGCGTTCCGGCGGGTCATCGCCCCGCTGGCCGCGCCGGGGCTGTTCACCACGGCGATCCTGGTCTTCATCTTCTGCTGGAACGACTTCCTCTTCGCCATCACGCTGACCTCCACCGAGCGGGCGCGCACGGTGCCGGTGGCGCTGTCGTTCTTCACCGGCGAGTCGCAGTTCGAGGACCCGACCGGGGCGATCTGCGCCGCCGCCGTGGTGATCACCGTTCCGATCATCCTGTTCGTCCTCTTCTTCCAGCGCCGCATCGTCTCCGGCCTGACCTCCGGCGCAGTCAAGGGATAGGTGGTACTCATGGCTGACATCGTGCTCGACAAGGTGAGCAAGAAGTTCCCGGACGGGACCGTCGCGGTGGCCGACGTCGACCTGGAGATCGCCGACGGCGAGTTCGTCATCCTGGTCGGCCCGTCCGGCTGCGGGAAGTCCACCACCCTCAACATGATCGCGGGCCTGGAGGACATCAGCTCCGGCGAGCTGCGCATCGGCGGCCAGCGGGTCAACGACAAGGCCCCCCGCGACCGCGACATCGCGATGGTGTTCCAGTCCTACGCCCTCTACCCGAACATGACCGTCCGGGAGAACATGGCGTTCCCGCTGCGGCTGGCGAAGCTGGACAAGGAGACGATCAACCAGAAGGTCGAGGAGGCGGCCAAGGTCCTGGAGCTGTCCGCCCTGCTGGACCGCAAGCCGGCCAACCTCTCCGGCGGCCAGCGTCAGCGGGTCGCGATGGGCCGCGCGATCGTCCGGCAGCCCAAGGCGTTCCTGATGGACGAGCCGCTGTCCAACCTGGACGCCAAGCTGCGGGTGCAGATGCGCACCGTCGTGTCGCGCCTGCAGAAGAAGCTGGGCACCACCACCGTCTACGTGACCCACGACCAGACCGAGGCGATGACCCTCGGCGACCGCGTGGTGATCATGCGAGGCGGCGCGGTGCAGCAGGTCGGCCCGCCGCAGGAGCTGTACGACCACCCGCGCAACCTCTTCGTCGCCGGCTTCATCGGCTCGCCGTCGATGAACTTCCTGCACGCCGCCGTCGAGGACGGCAAGCTGCGTACGGCGCTGGGCGACGTGCCGATCGGCGAGCGGATCCGCCGCGAGCTGGAGAGTGCGGACGCCCCGCGCGAGCTGATCCTCGGCATCCGACCGGAGCACTTCGAGGACGCCGCGCTGGTCGACGACGACACCCGCCGCCGGGGCACGGAGTTCGAGGCGCCGGTCGACATCGTCGAGTCCATGGGCTCCGACAAGTACGTCTACTTCAGCGTCGAGGGGGAGCGGGCCAGCGCCGCCGAACTGGAGGAACTGGCGGCCGACGCGGGCGCCGACTTCAGCGGCGGGGGGACCAGCCTGGTGACCCGGCTGTCGGCCGAGTCCCCGGTCGAGGAGGGGCAGACCCGGCGCGTCTGGTTCAACCTGGAGAAGATCCACCTGTTCGACCCGTCCAACGGGCGCAACCTGACGCTGCACGAGGGACGGGCAGCCGGCGCGCTCGCCGACTGACGTACGCCGCGACGGGCGGGTGGGTCGAACCGACCCACCCGCCCGCTGCCGTGCCAGCGGTCAGCGGCGTCGCCGGCTGCGCTCCGGGATGTCCGCGTCCACCCGCTCCCGACGGATCTGGTCGTCGATGGGCTGCTCCTCGACGACCTCCTCCTTGGCCAGGTGGACCCGCTCGACGGGCACCGTCTCCTTGGCGACCACCGGCCGCTCGGCCCGCAGGGTCATCTCCTGCTCGGCCTCGCCGATGTCGGCGCGCATGCCACGCGCGTCGCGGGCGGCGATGGGCTCCCGCTCCACGCGCACCTCGTCGTGCTCGACGGGCACGGTGGCGTGCACGTCCTCGGTGACCACGTACTTGCGCAGTCGCGCGGCACCGGCGGGCTGGCTCTCCGTGCCGACCCGCAGCCGTTCCTCGGACCGGATCAGGTCCTCGCCCGCTGCCGGCGCCCGTCCTCGACCAGCCGTCGGCGGAGCCTGCGGCGTCAGGCGGTAGTGGGCGTAGAGCTGCTCGATCTGATCCGTGTCCAGCGGCTGGTCGGTGCCGGCGTCCACGGCCGGGGCGTTCTTCACGGTGGACTTGTCGTAGTCGACCGCGAGACCGCTGTCGGTGATCCGGGCCTTCTCCAGCGGAGCCATCGACTCCTTGTGGCCCATCAGGCCGGTCTTCACACTGACCCAGGTCGGCTCACCGGCGGCGTCGGCCCAGATCTGGCCCACGCTTCCGATCTTCGACCCCGAGCGGTCCTTGACGTCCTGCCCGTACAGCGAGTTGGCCTGCTGTTCGTTGAGCCTCATGGTCGTCATTCCTCCCTCTCGGTTCACGGCCCGGATACCCGGCCGGCCGGCCCGGATTCGTCGACGGCACGGCGAATAGGAGCAGCGCCGGCAGCCGCAGGTCACGCAGGGACCGGTGGGGCCGCTGTGACGGTTGTGGCAGGGCACGATCCGCCGGGTCACGGCGGTTCCGGCCCGTACCGACATCGACGTGCCCCCCACGTAATGGCGGCCTGTGGCACGATGGCGGCCGATGTGAGCGGTGACGTCGAGTGTGGCGGTACCGCGCCTTTCCTGCCGCCGAGTCGGGTGGCAGGGACAACGGGGAACGGGGTGCAATGTCAGTGAACGTTCGGTCGTGGAAGGCGGCTCTCGCCGGTGGTGGAGCGGTGCTCCTTGCCAGCGCGGCGGCGGTCGTCGCGGGACAGCTTCCATCGGCGGCGGAGGACACGCCGCCTGGTATCGAAGAGGACTACAGCTACCCGGCTGCCGAGAAGGTGTTGGCGGAAAAGGGTATCAAGCTCATCAAGGGTGACGGCCACCTGACGCTCACCGATTGTGGGCCGACGCCGAACACTCCGCCCAACGACCTGATTCTCGTCCAGAGCAGTGACCTCACCCTGCCGGCCGGCCGGAACTTCTGCTTCCGTCCGAAGGGGACCTCGGGCTATCTGACCATGGAGATCCCGAAGGTCTACTTCGTCCGGGGGGACAACACCAACACGGTGTCCGCCAAGCTCGAGGTCAAGGACGACCCGACGGTGGTCGAGGTCGAGCAGGTCGACCCGGGCGAGTGGCAGCCGGTCGGCGAGGGACAGTCGCGCGGCGAGGCCACCGTCCTCGAGTTGCGGTTCCCCTTCACCTCCTGATCTGTCACCCGAGTCACCGGTGCACGGACGTGCACCGGTAACTCTCGTGTCCGCATGATGTGCGCCGCCGACCGCGGCGTTATTCGTCGTGCCCACCTGTGGGAGTTCCGGCTTTGTTTTCGGGGCAGTTCGATTCTGTGTGGTCGAACTGAGCCGTCCTTACCAGGGAAGGCTTGCATGATTCACCGACGAAAGGCGCGGGCGACCGCGTCGTGGTTCAGACGCGCGACGGTGACCGGGCTGGTTGTGGCCCTTACCGCGGGCCTGGCCGGCGTAC
The DNA here is from genome assembly GCF_040704175.1 of Micromonospora sp. NPDC047812. NCBI lineage: Bacteria > Bacillati > Actinomycetota > Actinomycetes > Micromonosporales > Micromonosporaceae > Micromonospora > Micromonospora sp. NPDC047812. Next base: position 101,254 of record NZ_JBEYRY010000005.1, read on the forward strand.
CGGCCAGAGCCGACGAGGCGCTCGATGTTCTCGACAACCGTTATGCGGCTGTCCTGCTGTTGAAGACGGGGGGTGCGAACGTCGCCCGGGCGGCGGAGGACGCCCTCGTCGGCTCCGACCAAGCTGTCACGACCTTCCTCGATACGGGCTACTTCGATGCCCGGCAACAGGACGACCTGGTCAAGGTGGAGGAGTACGCCGGTCTCGGCGGTACCACCATGAAGCAGGCCGCCGAGAACGCCCTCAACGGATCCGTCGCGGATCGGCGTGCCTTCCTCAACGGCGGTTGGGAGGCGGCGTTCGCCGTCGACGAGCGGATCCGCCTCGCCCAGGTCATCGACGCCGGGGGCAACGAGGTGAAGCGCGCGGGCCAGGCGGCCCTGGCCAGCGGCGACGACGCCGTCACCGAGTTCCTCTCCACCGGCCAGTACGCGGCCCGCGAAATCGACGACCGGATCCGGGTCGGGCAGATCCTCTTCGGCGGTGGTCCCTACGTGAAGGCCGCCGCCCAGGCGGCGCTGAACGGCACCGCCGACGATCTCCGCGAGTTCCTGCTCCACGGCCAGCACGTGGCGCGGGCGCGGGACCAGGAGATGCTGACCGTCACGCAGCTGGCCGACCTGTCCCGGGAGGCCGGACAGCTCGCGGCGCAGGAGACCCTGCACGCCGAGCAGGCGGCGGACCGTGCCGTCGAGTCGGCCCGTCGTGCCAAGGAAGCGGCGCAGCGGGCCGCCGCCGAGACCATCGCGGCGAAGGACTCGGCCAAGGACGCCGCCGCTGCCGCTGCCCGGGCCGCGGCAGCGGCCGGCCGGGCCGCGGACGCTGCCAAGCGCGCCATCGGCGCGGCCAATGCCGCGAGTTCCGCGGCCCGGGTAGCCTCGGCCTCCGCGGCGCGCGCCGCGCAGGCCGCCGCCCTGGCCGGGTCTGCGGCCTCGAAGGCGTACACGGCCGCGTCGAACGCCGCGTCCGACGCGACCAAGGCTCAGCAGGCCCGCGATGCCGCGAAGGTGGCCAGGGACGCCGCGAAGCAGGCTCGCCGGGCCGCCGACGCGTCCGCGGCGTCACAGCGTGCCTCAGCGGCGGCGGACAAGGCCGGAGTCGCGGCGGCGAGCGCCGCGGCCAACTCGATCGCGGCGGCGAACGCCGCTGATGAGGCGGCGGCGCAGTCCAATGTGTCGGCGGCCGAAGCGGCCAAGGCCCGGGAGGCTGCCGCACGGGCACGGGCAAAGGCGGAGGAGTCACAGCGGGCAGCCAACGCGGCCGCCGCCGAGGCTCGCCGGGCGGCGGTTGCGGCGGGGCAGGCGACGACCGCGGCGAGAGCCTCGGCGACCCATGCCGACAACGCGGCCGCTGCCGCGGAGGAGGCGGCCGCGCACGCCGGAGACGCCGCGTACGCGGCGCAGAAGGCGTCCCAACACGCCACGAACGCCCTCGCTGCGGCGGACGCCGCAGCAACCGCGGCTGAGCAGGCCCGCGAGGTGGAGGCGGACGCCCGCGCGGCGGACGCCGAGAGACTGAAGGCCATCATCGCCGAGGGTGTCATGGCCGCTGAGGTGGAACGCAAGGAGGAGGAGGCGCGGCTAGCCCAGGCTGCGTGGGACGAGGCCCAGGAGAAGCAGCGGGACGAGGAGACGCGTCGGCTGCTCGCCGAAGCGACCGCACCAGGGGCTCCGGCCGACGTGGTGCTCACCAACGGGCGCCGGGTCGCCGCGCGTTTGACGCAGACGGGCGGGGTGTGGACCCGGACGGCGGCCGAGAGGGCGCTGACCGGCTCCGAGCTCGACATCCGGGCCTTCCTGCAGCACGAACTGCCGCTGGCAGCGGCCCAGGACGACCGGGCCGTGCTGACCCATCTGGCGGACACCGCCCCCAAGCCGGCGTTCAAGGCCGCAGCAGAGGCCGCGCTCTCCGGCACGGACGCGGAGGTACGGGAATTCCTCCGCACGCACAGCTACCCGGGCAAGGCTGACGACGACCGCATCCTGATCGGCCAACTCATCACCGCGGGCGGGCCGACCATGAGGACGGCGGGACAGGCTGCGCTCAACGGCACCGACCAGGACCGGCACGAATTCCTCAGGGTCGGGCGGTACGCGGCGGCGGAGGCGGACGACCGGATCAAGGTCGGGCAGATCATGACCGACGGTGGACCGGAGGTGAAGGCGGCGGCGACGATCGCCCTGGCCGGCCCGCGGACGGCGCTGCGGCACTTCCTGGACGCGGGTCAGTACAAGGCACGGCAGCGTGACGGCGAGACCACCGCCCACGTGGCGAAGGTGCGTGCCTTGGTGGCGGACGCGGCGCGCGTTGCGGCGCTGGCCCGGGTCGACGCAGCCCGGGCGGCGGAGGCTGCCGCGCGGGCCCGTGCGGCAGCGGCGGAAGCAGAGGAGTACGCCCGCCAGGCGGAGGTTTCGTCCCAGGCTGCGCAGCAGTTCGCGTCGCAGGCACGGCAGTCCGCGCAGGACGCTCAACAGTCGGCGGCGGAAGCCGCAGCATCCGCCCAGACGGCGAAGGACGCTGCTGCCCGAGCCCGCTCCTCGGCCAGGGCCGCCGAGACCTCCGCGGCCCAGGCGACGACGTCGGCCTCCCGGGCGGCGAACTACGCGGTGGACGCGCAACGCTCGGCCGAGCGGGCCCGCGCCTCGGCGGAGGAGGCCGGCAAGAGCGCGGCGGAGGCCCGGCAGTTCGCCACGGAGGCGCTGCAGGCCGCCATCGACCTGCAGCGTCGGGAGGCCGAGGCCCGCCGACAGGCCGGCCAGCCGGACACCGGTAGCGCGGAGTGCGATATTCGCCTGCACCTGCACGGCATCTGCAAGAATCCGCTCCTCGGCGCGATCGAGCGGGGCGACAACTGGTGCACCATCCAGTGGGGACACGGGCCGCTCTGTGACGGGGTGGTCAAGTACTACGACGAGAAGAACGCGGCGGAAGGGAAGATCGTCGGCCAGCTCCTGCTGACCATCTGCGGGTTCATTCCCGTGGTGGGGGAGCCGTGCGACGCGGTCGACGCGCTGATCGCCTATCTGGAAGGGGATACCGAGGGAGCGTTGACCTCACTTGCCGCGATGGTTCCCATCGTCGGCTGGATCGGGGGTGGCAAACGCGGCGTCGACCTGCTGCGCGAGCTGTACAAGTTCGGCAGCAAGTCGTGCAAGAAGGCCAGCAGCTTCCTCCCCGGCACCCCGGTGGTCCTAGCTGACGGCACGACGCGGCCGATCGAGCAGTTGCGGATCGGTGACGAGGTGCTCGCCACGGACCCGGTCAACGACGTGACGGTCGGACGCCCGGTCGTCCGGACCATCAACAGCGAGGGTGAGAAGAAGCTCGTCAAGGTCAGCGTGGACACCGATGGCTCTGCTGGTGAGGCGACCGCCACGGTGACGGCGACCGAAAACCACCCGTTCTGGGTGCCGGAGCTCGCCAGGTGGCTACCCGCCGGTGAGTTGCGAGCGGGACAGTGGCTGCGTACGTCGTCGGGAACGAAGGTCCAGGTGGCAGCGGTCGCCCGGCAGACGGCGGTGACCCGGGTCCACAATCTCACCGTCGCCGACCTGCACACCTACTACATCGCCGTACCGGGCGCGTCGGCGCTGGTCCACAACACCAGCGCCTGCAAGGTGATCAATGACGAGCACCTGGACGACATCGAGCGCGCACAGGCCCACGAAATTGGTGATCACCTCGGTGGCAAGGAATTCAAGGGTCCGCCTCGCTCGAAGTACCCGGCCATCGACGGCTGGTTGGACGGCGTCCCCATCCAACTCAAGAACACCACTTCCCGTAGCCCGGCTGCAGTCCAGACGTACGTCGTCGAGGCCGAGAAGAAGTTGATCAATGATGGGCAGTACAGGGATGCGATTGTCTATGTCCGGGCCAACAATCTGGACGAGGCGAGGATGCGTGACTTCATCGCGCAGGGCGCCCACGCTATAAAAGCAATTACCACCCAGGGTTGGGTCAAGGAGATCCACATCAAGACCAGCCAGGGCTGGATCCGTTGTGTTGCTGGTACCTGCAGCTAGGCTTCGTTCATGTCGATCGAGTGGCTTAGCCGAGTGAACCGTGGATTCCTCCTTCGCGACGCGCTCGATCTTACGGGCGTCCGGTTGGCCGGTCTGACCGGCTGGCCGGACGCCCGTGGGCGCGTCGAAGCGTGCGATGCCACTAGGGCCCGCCTCCATGGTGGTCCGAGCAAGCCGGTTGGGGAGGCGGTGCTAAATCGGCGAATTGATCCCGATCTTGTGCAGCCGGCACAACCTGATGCCCTGACCGAGGTCGTTGACGTGTGCTTCGAGGTTTCGGACTGGGAGGCTGCGGTTCTCGTCAGCGTCAGCCAGTTCGGGCTACGGACGGAGGACCCGGAGACGGGCATGTTCGCGTGGGTGACCCCGTGGCGGACGTCGGCGTCAATGGTGTTGGGTATCGCCGCGACCCTGGCGTTCGCAGAATGTGGCGGTGGGGAGGTCATCGACGAGTCCGGCCGGCTGTCCGAGTCACGCTTGAACCCGCCGACCCAGTTGTACGAACAGTTGCGCGCGAGGACGGTGCAGGAGTCCCCGGAGGCTGCCGTCAATGCGGTGCTGAACCGGACGCGACTGCGATGGGGGACATCCTCCCGCCTTAACTGACCTGGGTCTGACGCGGCGACTGATCCGGGCGCGCGTGTCACCGGGTTCCCCGGCTCAGGCCAGGACGCTGTACGAGTGCAGGCCCCGCCGAGTGGGCGGGGACCCGGTGACAGACGCCCGGAGGTGGGAGCAGCCGTTGCCGGCTCTCCGCTCAAGCGGGCCAGTCGACGCGGAGCGGCAGGCCCAGGAAGTCGGCGTAGCGGCCCAGCGCTTCCGCCACGCGGGCCCGGGTCGGCTCGTCGAGGGGCACCAGCGGGAACACCGTGACCGTCACCCGGGTCCTGCCGACCGCGCGCTTCCACGTGCCCACGACCCGTCCGTCGTGGACGACCGTGGGCTGGAAGACGCCGTTGCGCCCCGGCACGATCGCGTCGGCGTGGGCGGGATCCAGCATCAGCGAGCGGTCCCTGAAGCCCAGCAGGTACTCGTCGAAGCCGGGCAGCACCAGCAGGTCGTCGACCGGCGCGCGGGGCGCGTCGAGCAGGGCCGCGTCGACGAGCGCCTCCTGCCCGTCCACCCGCACCGTCGTGAGGGCGTCGCCGGCCGCCGCGAAGCCCCGGCGCGCGTCGGTGAGCGTCAGCCCCGTCCAGCCGGCGAACTCCCGATCGGTGACGGGCCCGTGCCCACGCACGTAACGGCGGGCGAGGATCGCGAGGGCCTCGTCCCGCTCCGGTCGGCGCGCGTCGGGCGCCCACTCGTCGAGCAGGGCGAAGGTCTGCTCGGTGCCGACGTTGGGCGCGAGGCAGGTGACGCCGCGGACGCTGGCGTACCAGAGCAGGTGGTAGCCGCGCTGCTCGCCGGTGTCGATGCCGGCGGCCTCGAGCGCGGCCAGGCACCGGGCCCGGGTGAGCCGGCCGCCGCCGGCCAGCGCGGCGCCGAGCACGTCGAGCGCGCGGTCGGCGTCGGTCTCGGTCAGCCCGAGCTGCGCGCGGCGGGTGGCGGCGCCGGCCAGCGAGCGTACGCCGGTGAGCTCCAGCATCCAGCGGGCGTCGCCCGGCGGCACGAGGTGCACGGTGCCCCGCATCGGCCAGGTGCGCAGCGCCTCCCGGCGCTCCAGCGCGGCGTGCACGTCGGCGTGGCCGAGCGCGGGCAGCCGCACCCCGAGCGACCACATGCCGCTGGCCAGGTCCTGCGCCTGCATGGCCCCGAACCACTCCACCACGTCCGCCACCCCGGCGGGGCGCACCGTGGGATGCGGGCGCAGCAGCAGGCCGGTCATCCGCAGCGCGAGCGCCTGGCGCCCGGTCAGCTCCGCTGGCATCAGGCTCCTCCGCTCGGGTGGGGCACCAGCCTAGGGCCCACCCCCGACATCCGACGCATGACCGCCGCCACAGCGGGAAAGCGGCCGGCCAGCAGGCGCGCCGTCCGCGCGCCCGGAGGGAGCGACATGACCGCGTCCAGCGAGCCGGCCCGGGGTGCCGGCGTACCGACCCGTGCCGGCCGGGGCGGCCCGGCCGCCAAGACCAGCGCCGCCGCCGCCTTCGCCCTGGTCTTCGGGGTGGCCGCGCTGATCAGCGTGCTGACCGTGATCCTGTCCTGGATCGGCCTGCTGCTCGGCATCATCGGGGTGATCCTGGGCATCGTCGGGCTCAAGATGGCCGGTCGGCCCGGGGTGACCGGCCGGGGCGTCGCGATCGGCGGCCTGGTGCTCAGCGCCCTGGCGGTGCTGATCGGGCTGGCCTTCGCCGCCGGGGTCACCACCTTCCTCAACGACGAGGGCGGCGTGAACCGGATCCAGCAGGAGGTCGACGACCTGCGCGACCGCCTCGACAACTGACCCGGCGGCCCCTGCCGCGGCAGGCCGGGGCGCGCGGTGCGGGCACGTGCGCCCGACTAGGGTGGTCCCGTGCTCCGAGAGGTCTGCGGGATCCGGTACGTCACCCCGCTGCGCGAGGGCGGCTCGCTGCCCGGCGTGGTGGAGGCCGACGACCTCGGCACGTACGTGGCGAAGTTCCGGGGCGCCGGGCAGGGGCCCAAGGCGCTGGTCGCCGAGGTGGTCTGCGGCGAGCTGGCCCGTCGGCTGGGCCTGGCGGTGCCGCCGCTGGTGGTGCTCGACATCGACCCGGTGATCGGGCGCGCGGAGCCCGACCAGGAGGTGCAGGAGCTGCTGCGCAACAGTGGCGGCGCCAACCTGGGCATGGACTTCCTGCCCGGGGCGCTGGGCTACGACCCGATCGCGCACCCCGTCGAGCCGGCGCTCGCCTCCCGGGTGCTCTGGTTCGACGCGTACGTGGAGAACGTCGACCGCAGCTGGCGCAACCCCAACCTGCTCGTCTGGCACCGCGAACTCTGGCTGATCGACCACGGTGCCTGCCTGTACTTCCACCACAACTGGCCCCGCGCCGAGGCGGCGGTGCACCGGCCGTACCGGGCCGACGACCACGTGCTGGCGTCCTACGCGACCCGGGTGGCCGAGGCGGATGCCGAGTTGGCCCCGCGGGTGACCCGGGACGTGCTGGGCGAGGTGCTGGCGCTGGTGCCCGACGGCTGGCTGGCCGGCGCCGACTTCGACTCCGCCGACGCGGCCCGCGCGGCGTACGTGGACCATCTGGCCCGCCGGGTCGCGCGCCGGGAGGACTGGCTGCCGCAGGGGAGCGCGGCGTGAGGGAACCCTTCGAGTACGCCGTCGTGCGGCTGGTGCCCCGGGTGGAACGCGGCGAGCAGGTCAACGTCGGCGTGCTGCTCTACTGCCAGCGGCGGGACTTCCTCGGTGTGCGTACCCATCTGGACGCCGGCCGGGTGCGGGCGCTGGCCCCGCAGGTCGACCTCGCCGCGGTGGCGGCCGTGCTGGACTCCTGGGACCGGACCTGCGCCGGCGACGGCCCGTCGGGCGGCATGCGACTGGGGGAGCGGTTCCGCTGGCTGGCCGCCCCACGCAGCACGATGATCCAGACCGGGCCGGTGCACACCGGGCTGACCGCCGATCCGCCGGCCGAGCTGGAGCGGCTGATGGAGGCGCTGGTGCGCTGATCCGGCCTTCCTGATCGCGCTTCGCCGGCGACGCTGCCGGCGCAGCGCGATCCCCCGTTCAGGGTGGCCGGTGCCGGGCGGTTGCCGGTCCGCCGGCGCCGTGGGACCAGCATCCCCGGGCCGACGGTCGGCCGGCACCGGAACGCATCGAAACTTGCGGACATCTTGAGCTACCGCCGGCGGCGGGACCGTCCCCGTCGGGGCAGCGGGACGTCACAGTCGGCGGTGCATGACGAGCAGGTCCACGAAGCCCTGGACGGGGTGCCGGAACGCCTCCGGGACCCGCCCGACCACCTCGAAGCCGAGGGACCGCCAGAGCGCCACCGCGCGGGTGTTGGTCGCCACGACGGCGTTGAACTGCATGGCCCGGTAACCGTCGGCGCGGGCGAGCCCCAGCACGTGCTCGCCGAGGGCCCGCCCCACCCCGCGCCCGCCGGCGGCCGGGGCGACCATGAAGCTGGCGTTGGCGACGTGGTCGCCCGGTCCGAGCTGGTTGGGCGCCAGCTTGGCCGAGCCGAGCACCGTGCCGTCCGGGTCCACCGCGACGACCGTGCGGCCCGGCGGCGGCACCAGCCACATCACCCGGGCCCGCTCCTCGTCGACGTCCCGGGGCCAGGTGTACGTCTCGCCGGCCGCCACGATCTCCCGCAGGAAGGGCCAGATGAGCGGCCAGTCGTCGGTCGTCGCGGCTCTGATCTCCATGCTCCCAGCATCGCCCGCGGCGGGCGGGCCGGGCGCGCGATCCCCGGATGACCGTTTGACGGCGCAAACATCGGGTAGTCGCCGGAGCTGACCCGACATGAGGAGGGAACACCCGATGGCTGCCCAGACCAAGGTCGCGGTGATCTACTACAGCGCCACCGGCATCACGTACCAGATGGCGCAGGCGGCGTGCGAAGCCGCCGGCGAGGCGGGCGCCGAGGTGCGGCTGCGCAAGGTGCGCGAGCTGGCGCCCGACGAGGCGATCCGTTCCAACTCGGGTTGGCACGCGCACCACATGGAGACCCAGGACGTCCCCGAGGTGCAGCTGGACGACCTGTCGTGGGCCGACGTGGTGATCTTCGGAACCCCGACCCGGTACGGCGTGATGGCCGCCCAGCTCAAGCAGTTCATGGACACCACCGGGCCGCTGTGGTCGCAGGGCGCGCTGGCGAACAAGGTCTACGCCGCGTTCTGCTCGACGGCCACCTCGCACGGCGGGCAGGAGGCCACCCTGCTGTCGATGTTCAACGTCTTCTACCACTGGGGCGGGGTCGTGGTGACCCCCGGCTACACCGACCCGAGCCAGTTCGTCGCCGGCAACCCCTACGGCGCCTCGCACACCAGCAACAACGGCGAGACGGCGCCGGACGACATCGCGCTCGGCGCCTGCGCCCTGACCGCCAGGCGCGCGGTGCAGATCGGCGCGGCGCTCAAGGCGGGCCTGGCCGGCTGAGCCGGCGCTGCCGGTCGGTCGGCTGAGTCCGCGTTGCCGGTCTGTCGGCTGAGCCGGCGCGACCGGCGGCTCGGGCGGGGGCTCTCGACCCGTCCGGGCCGCCGGTCGCAGCACCCCTACCCCCGATCGGGTCGGCTATGCGCGCTCGGTCGCACCCGACAACCTTCCGGCCGCCGTCGACGGATGTCCCGCCGACGCCGGCAGCAGCCCGCGCAGCAGGTCGGCGAGGACGGCCACGCCGTCGGGGCTGAGCACCGACTCCGGATGGAACTGCACCCCCGCGAACCCCCGCCCGCGCAGCGCGTGCACCGCGCCGTCCGCCGCGTCCCGGGCCAGCTCCACGGGGCCGTACGGGGTGGCCAGCCGGTCGGCCTCGGCGCGCGCGGTGAAGGTGGAGTAGAAGCCGACCCGGCGGCGCGTGCCGAAGACGTCCACCTCCCGCTGGAGCCCCTGGTAGGGCGCGTCCCGGCGGTGCGGCGCCAGCCCGAGCAGGCCGGCGAGCAACTGGTGGCCCAGGCAGACGGCCAGGGTCGGGCGGCCCTCGGCGAGCAGCCCGGCGAGCAGCCCGCGCATCGTGCGCATCTTCGGCTCGGTGGCGCTGCCCGGGTCGCCCGGACCGGGGCCGACCACCACCAGGTCGTGGCCGTCCACCGGGCCGGCGGTGTGCCACGGTCGCAGCGTCACGGCCAGGCCGAGCGCGCCCAACTGGTGGGCCAGCATGCCGGTGAAGGTGTCCTCGCCGTCGACGATCAGCGCCCGCCGGCCGGCCAGCCCGGGCAGGCCACCGGCGCCCGGCGACCGCTGGTCCAGCCAGAACCGGGCCAGCGGCGCGTTGCGCGCGGCCAGCGCGGCCCGTACCTCCGGGTCGTCGGCGAGGCGTACGGCGGGCTCCGGGCCGCCTGCGGGCGCCTGCGGGCCGAGGCCCAGCGCGGCCAGCACGCCGGCCGCCTTGGCGTGCGTCTCGGCCACCTCGCCCTCGGCCGTCGAGTGCCGCACCAGGGTGGCCCCGACCGGCACCCGCAGCTCGCCGGCGGGGGAGATCTCGGCGGTCCGGATCAGGATCGGCGCGTCCAGGGTCTGCCGACCGGCGTCGTCGCGGCCGAGCAGCGCCAGCACCCCGGCGTAGTAGCGCCGCCCGGTGCGCTCGTGCCGGGCGATGACCCGGCAGGCGTTCTCCATCGGGCTGCCGGTGACGGTGGGCGCGAACATGGTCTCCCGCAGCACCTCGCGGACGTCCTTCGTGCCCCGGCCGGCGAGCAGGTACTCCGTGTGGGCCAGGTGGGACATCTCCTTGAGGTAGGGCCCGACCACCTGGCCGCCGTGCTCGGCGACCGTGGCCATCATCTTCAGCTCCTCGTCGAGCACCATGTACAGCTCCTCGACCTCCTTGGGGTCGGCGAGGAAGCGCAGCAGCGCGGCCCGGTCGGCGCCCGCGCCGGTGTGCCGGAAGGTGCCGCTGATCGGGTTCATCATGACCAGGCCGTCGTCGACGCTGACGTGCCGTTCCGGGCTGGCCCCGACCAGGATCCGGGTGCCGGTGTGCACCAGGAAGGTCCAGTACGCCCCCCGCTCGCCCCGCAGCAGCCGGCGCAACGCGGCCAGCGCGGCGACCAGCGGCGGGCCCTGCACGGTGGCGCGCAGGCAGCGGTGGATGACGAAGTTGGCGCCCTCGCCGCGCCCGATCTCCTCGGCGAGCACCCGGCCGACGGTGGCGGCGTACTCGTCGTCGGTGACGTCGAAGCCGGCGTCGGCGGTCCGTACGGGCACGTCGGGCAGCGCGGCGAGCGCCTCGGCCAGCCCGATCCGCTCGTGCCGGGCGATCTCGAGGAACTCCAGCGGTACGCCGTCGTCGACGCAGGCGAAGCCCCGTTCGGTGATCTGCCGGTAGGGCACCAGCGCCAGCGTCCGGGGGCCGGGCGGCCCGTCGGGCAGGGGGACGTCGGCGAGCCGGTCCGCCGTGCGTACCGCGCCGGTGAACAGCTCCAGGTGCGCGGCGCCCTCGCGGCGGACGAGCGCGAACGGGCCGGGTTCGCCGCCGCCGACGGCGGTGGCGAGCAGCTCGGTCAGGTCGGTCATGGGGTCTCCTCGGGCCGGGCGGCGCCGGGCGGGCGACCGGGAGGGCTGGGGAGAGACCGGCGGCCGCCTCGTCGGGCGGCCGCGTGGGAAGCTACGCGCGGGGGATGGCCGCCGGGTCGGCGGGCCACCAGCAGGACAGGTGCGCGAGCATGCGATCACCCTACGGCCCCGGGCGGGCACCGGAAAGCCGATCGGGCGTACGGCCCACCCGCTGGGACGCCGCGGCGCGGCGCACCGGGTAACTTGACCCGCGATGAACATTCTCGCGCTCGACCTGGGCACCTCGTCGGTACGCGGACTCGTGCTGGACACGGACGCCCGTCCGCTGCCCGGCGCGCTGGCCCGGCGCAAGGTGAGCCTCGTGGTGCACGACGACGGCACCGGCACGCTGGACGGCCCCGGCTACCTGGCCTGCCTGGCGGCGTGCCTGGACGAGCTGGCCGCCGCCGGGCACCTGCGCGACGTGTCGTTGGTGGCGACGTCCGCGCAGTGGCACTCGGTGGTCCCGGTCGGCGCCGACGGCGCGCCCCTCGGGTCGGTGCTGACCTGGTTGGACACCCGCCCCGAGGCCCTCGCGGGGGCGGCCGGCCCGGCGGACCCGGACGACTTCCACCGGCGCACCGGCACGTGGTGGCACCGCTGCTACTGGTCGATCCGGCTGCCCTGGTTGCGCGAGCACACCGGCGGGCGGATCGCCCGCTTCGCGGGCCTGGCCGAGTACGTGCTGGGCGAGCTGCTCGACTCGGCGCCCATGTCGATCTCCCAGGCCTCCGGCACGGGCCTGCTGGACCTGCGGACGCTGGACTGGGACGCCGAGGCGTGCGAGCTGGCCGGCAGCCGCGCCGACGAGCTGCCCGAGCTGGCGCCGAACGGGTGGCGGGGCCGGCTGCGGCCGGCGTACGCGCGGCGCTGGCCGCAGCTCGCCGACGTACCCTGGGCCGGCCCGGTGGGCGACGGCGCGGCGTCGAACGTCGGCTCGGGCTGCGTCGAGCCGGGCCGGGCCGCGGTGACGGTCGGCACGTCGGCGGCGGTCCGGCTGGTGCAGCGCGTCCCGGCGGGGCAGGCGATGCCGCCGCTGCCCGGGGAACTCTGGCGCTACCGGGTCGACCACGACCACGTGGTGACCGGCGCCGCGTACTCCTCCGGTGGGAACCTCTTCGCCTGGGCCGACCGGGAGCTGCGGCTGCCCGGGGGCAGCGAGTTGGAGGCCGCCCTGGCCCGGGTGCCGCACGAGGGCGGCCTGCCGGTGAACGTCCGCTTCGGCGGGGACCGGCCGCCCGGGTTGGCCCCGGCCGGTTCGGGCGCGCTGGGTGGCCTGAGCTTCGGCACCAGCGCGGTGGAGATCCTGGCCGGGCTGATGCGGGGTCTGTGCGATTTGGTCGCCGACGACCTCGTCGTGCTGGAGTCCACCGTCGACGAGTCGGTCGAGGTGGTGCTCGGCGGGGGCGCGATGGCCGCCTCCCGCTGGTGGCGTACGGCGTTCGCGGCGGCGCTCGCGCCCCGGCCGGTGTGGTACGGGAGCAACCCGGAGGTCGGGGCGAGTGGCGCGGCGCTGGTGGCCCTGGGCCGCGTCGGTGACGCCTCCCGGCTCGCCGCCATCGTCCGGACGGACGAGACCGCCTCACCCTCCTGATTGGCACCTCAGCCCGCCCCGTTGACACGGCTCGCGGGCCTGGTTGGATGGACTCCGCTCCCCGGCTCGCGGCGGACGCGGGACTGGGAGGGGGTACGTGTGGGGGGAGGTCCGGAACCGCCCGACGACACGGCGTCGGCGCATCGCCGGCGCCGGTTCGACGTCCGGGTGGTACCGCACCGTCGCCGCTCCCCGTTCCGGCTGCGGGACTGGCGGATGCGCACGAAGCTCGTCACCGTGCTGGTCATCCCGTCGGTCGCGTTCCTGGTGCTGGCCGGCGTGCAGACCCACACCCTGGTGGGGCGGACGACCGCGCTGGGTGACTTCGCCCAGCAGGTCGGCATCGGCCGGGAGATCGTCGCGCTGGTGCACCAGCTCCAGCAGGAACGCGACCGGGCGGCCGGTGAGCTGGGCGAGCTGCGCCGAGGTGGCGCGGGGGCCGACCGGGACTCGGCGATCGTCGTGCTGAAGCCCTTGCAGGCGGCCACCGACCAGGCGTTGCGCGACCTGCGCCGGGCCGCCGGGCCGCTGGCCGACGCCGACGCCTCCTGGCGGGTCGCCTACTCCGAGGTGCTGGAGGCCTACGAACAGGTCGCCTACATCCGGGCCGCGATTCCCCCGGCGGTGCTGGGCAGTGACACCATCCTGAGCAACTACCACCGGGCCGTCGACGCGCTGCTGCGCCTGCTCGCCGAGCCCACGCCGGGCGAGGACCGGCCGGCGCTCAGCGACGCGGTGCTGCGCTACGTGCAGCTCGCCCGGGTCAAGGAACTCTCCTCGCGGGTCCGGGCCCAGCTCTACGAGGCCGCCCGCGCCGGCCGGTACGGCGTGGAGGACCAGGTGGTCCTGACCGACCTGCGCGCCCAGCAGTTGACCGCCCTGGGCGCGTTCCGGGTCGCCGCCACCGCCGAGCAGGTCCGCCGCTACGACGAGACCTCGACGGATCCGGCGTTCCTGGCGGCGACCCGGCTGGAGGAGCAGAGCCTGGCGACCGGGTCCGCCACGCCGAGCGTGCTGCCGGCGCCACAGTGGTGGGCGGCCGGCGAGCAACGTCAGGAGCTGCTCCGTCGCATCGAGGCGTCGGTGCTCGACGACGCCGTACGGCAGGCCGACGAGGTGAGCGCGACTCAGCTGCGGACCACGCTGCTCGTCGTCGGCAGCATCCTCTCGGTGCTGCTGGTGGCCCTGCTCATCTCCGTGCTCGTCGGCCGGTCCATCGCCCGGTCGATGCGGCTGCTGCGCGGCCAGGCGCTGCGGATCGCCCAGCTGGAGCTGCCGGACGCCCTGGACCGGCTGCGTACGGTGACCGGGGGCGTCCCGACCATCGAGGTCCCGCCGGCGGTGGTCCGTTCGCTCGACGAGATCGGCGAGCTGGCGGAGGCGTTCGTCGCGGTGCACCGCAGCGCGGTCAACGTCGCCGTCGAGCAGGCGACCACCCGGCGCAACGTCAACGCGATGTTCGTCAACCTCGCCCGGCGCAGCCAGGTGCTCGTGGAGCGCCAGTTGGAGCTGCTCGACGACCTGGAGCGCGAGGAGAGCGACCCGGACCAGCTGGAGAACCTCTTCAAGCTCGACCACCTGGCCGCCCGCATGCGGCGCAACGACGACAGCCTGCTGGTGCTCGCCGGGACCGAGTCGACCCGCCGGTGGAACCGGCCGGTGGGGCTCGGCGCGATGCTGCTCGCCGCCAGCGCCGAGATCGAGCAGTACCAGCGGGTGCGGCACGGGGCGGTCGCCGACCTGCACGTCGTCGGCCACGCCGTCGGTGAGCTGGTCCACGTCCTGGCCGAGCTGCTGGAGAACGCCACCTCCTTCTCCCGTCCCGACACGGTCGTGGCGGTCACCGCCCGGCCCGAGGGCGCCGGCGCGCTCATCGAGATCGTCGACCGGGGGCTCGGCATGAGCCCGGCCGCGCTGGCCGAGGCGAACGCTGTCCTCGCCACCCCGCCGGCGGCCGACGTGGCGACGGTCGAGCGGATGGGCCTGTTCGTGGTGAGCCACCTGGCCGCCCGGCTGCGCGTCGAGGTGCGCCTGGACGGCGGCGAGGACGGCCTCGTCGCCCGGGTGCGGCTGCCCGGTGACCTGCTGGCGCCGGCACCCGAGCGGGAGACGCCCGTCCCGGCCCGGATGCTGACCGCCTCGGCGGCCGGCACGACCTGGGACGGGGTGCCGGTGGCCGGGCGGCTGCCGGTGTGGGGCGGTGCGCGGCCCGCGGGCGAGCTGCCGGTGGCCGGGCGCCGGCCCGAGGTCCCGCCCCGGCAGGCCCGGTCGGTGCCGGTGCGGGCCGAGGACGTGCTCGCCCCGGCGGCCCGGCCGCCCGCGTCGACCGGCGGGGGCTGGTGGTCCCGGCAGGGGCCGTCGCCCGGCCCGGTGCCGGGGACCTCGCCCACGCCGCCGGCCGTCCCGGTCACCGGTGGGACCAACGAGCGCGGCCTGCCCGTCCGGGTGCCGATGGCGCAGCTCTCCGCCGTCACGCGGCCGGAGCAGCCGGCGGTACGCCACGACCCGGACCCGGAGGCGGTCGGGGGAATGCTGTCCCGGCTCTACAGCGGGGTACGGCGGGCCGAGGCCGAGGACACCACGGAGATTTCCATGCCGCCGGGCGGCGTACACAGCGAAGGGGGACAGCGATGACGACGTTGAGCCGGGAGGCCCGCGACCTGAGCTGGCTGGTCAGCGGATTCGCGGAGCGGGTGCCGGGGGTGGTGCACGCGATCGTGGTCTCCTCCGACGGCCTGCTGGTCGCGATCTCCGACCACCTGCCCCGCGACCACGCCGACAAGCTCGCCGCCGTGACCTCGGGGCTGATGAGCATCACCGCGGGCGCGGCGCAGATGTTCGACGGGGACATCGTCAAGCAGACGGTCGTCGAGATGGGGCGCGGCTACTTCCTGGTGATGCAGGTGCGTGACGGATCCATCCTGGCCACGCTGGCCGGGTCGGAGGCCGACATCGGTGTGGTCGGCTACGAGATGGCGCGGCTGGCCAAGCAGGCGGGGGAGATGCTCACCCCGGCGCTACGGGCGGAACTCCAGCAGGCGCTGCCCCGCTGAGCGGGTCGGCGCGCCCGCCCGGCGGGCCCGCCCACGGGGTCCGCCCCGGCGCCGCCGAGCGGCGCCAGGGCGGCTGTCGTCCGGGGGTCAGAGGCCGTTGGCGGCGATGACCTGGCGGTACCAGTGCGCGCTGCGCTTGAGCACGCGTCGCTGGGTCTGGTAGTCCACGTAGACCAGGCCCCAGCGCTCGTCGTAGCCCGCGTCCCACTCGAAGTTGTCGAGCAGGGACCAGACGTGGTAGCTCTCCAGCGGCACGCCTGCGGCCATGGCCCGGTGGACCGCGGCGAGGTGGTCGCGCAGGAAGGTGACCCGACCGGCGTCGTCGACCGCGCCGTCGGCGTCGAGGACGTCCGGGGTGGGCAGCCCGTTCTCGGTGACGGTCAGCGGGATCGGGCCGTAGTCGCGGGTCACCCGGGTCAGGATGTCGTACATCCCGTCGGGGTGGATCTGCTGCCAGGATGCCTGGGAGGTGGGCCAGCGTCCGGTCGTCGCGCCGTCGCCGGTGACGTAGTACGGCGTGTAGTACTGCACGGCGAGCAGGTCGACCGGCGCGGAGATGGTCGCCAGGTCGCCGTCGCGGATGCCGCGGACCAGCCGGCTGTCGGGGCCGAGGTCGTCCAGCACGTCCTGCGGGTAGCGGCCGGTGAGGATCGGGTCGAGGTAGAGGCGGTTCTCGTAGCCGTCGTAGAGCCGGGCGGCCCGGGCGGCCTCGGGCGAGTCGTCGGCCGGGTAGCAGGGGTGCAGGTTGAGCGCCGGGCCGATCCGGCCGGAGCCGGTGGCGCGGTGCGCCGCGACGGCGAGCCCGTGGGCCAGCTGGAGATGGTGGGCGACCAGGTACGCGGCGGCCGGGTCCTGCCGGCCGGGGGCGTGGTGACCTTCGAGGTAGCCGTTCTGCACCACCGTCTTCGGCTCGTTGACGGTGAGCCAGACCGGCACCCGGTCGCCGAGCGCGCGGAAGACGATCTCGGCGTAGTCGGCGAACCGGTGGGCGACGTCGCGCGACTCCCAGCCGCCGGCGTCCTGGAGGGCCTGCGGCAGGTCCCAGTGGAACAGCGTCGCCATCGGCGCGATGCCCCGCTCGTGCAGCCCGTCGACGAGGCGACGGTAGAAGTCGAGCCCGCGCTGGTTGGGTGCGCCGGTGCCGTCGGCCTGTACGCGCGGCCAGGAGATGGAGAACCGGTAGCTGTCCAGCCCGATGTCGCGCATCAGGTCCAGGTCCTCGGCGTACCGGTGGTAGTGGTCGGCGGCGACGTCGCCGGTGTCGCCGTTGCGGGTGCGGCCCGGCGTGCGGCTGAAGGTGTCCCAGATCGACTCGCCCCGGCCGTCCTCCTTGGCCGCGCCCTCGATCTGGTAGGCGGAGGTGGCCGCCCCCCAGCCGAAGCCCGGGGGGAAGCGCAGGCCGGCCGCCGGCGTCTCGTCGGGGCGCGGCCCGGGGCCGGCGGTCCGGTGCCCGTCGCCCGCCACGGCGGCGGCGTGTGTCGCGGTGCCGGTCGTGGTGGCGGGGGCGGTGGCGGAGAGCGCGGCGCCGTGGGGCGGGCGCGGGGTGGGCATCGACATCGGTTCTCCTCATGGTCTGCGTGGCCACCGCCGGGCCGGGAGCGCTCCCAGCATAGGGCAGGAGCCGCCGGCCGGTCGCCTCCGCCCGGCCGGTCGGGCGGAGGCGATCGGTGGCGGCGGAGGGGTGCGTCGTGCGCCCGTGGCGGCGGTGGGGGAGCGGGGGCGCGCGGTGGCGCCGGCGCTCGGGTGGCCGGCCGCGGGACGCGGGGCGCCGGGGCGCGGGGCGTCGACCGGGCGGTACGGCGGACAGCGGACGAGGCCGGTCGGAACGGCGACACGGCCAGTCCCGTCGGCCTCTTTTCCCATCGTGGCGGGGGGTTTAGTGTGTGGGGACGGGGGAGGGCAACCCCCGTCCCCACCATTGCTGCACACGCACGGGCGGAATTGGCGTCCTGTCGTGCGTGTCGCGCGGGAGCCGGGCCACGCGAGTGGCTAGAGGATCCACCTCCCTCCGTGTCGGTGGGAACGGCTGACGGCGGTGTCCGGGCTGGCCCGCCGTCAGCCCTCGGGCTGACTCCCCGGGATCCGTCGTCGACGGGTCCCGGGTGATCTTCTAATTGCATCTCCGTCGATGGAAGCGCTCCCATCGACCGATGCTGCGACTGTAACGCCCGTCACGACTTTGTGAAAGCCCCAAAACGAGATCGAAACATGTTGCTGCCTCGGTGCGCCTCCGGCCATTGTGGGAGCGCTTCCATGCGTGGCACACTGTCGCCACCGCGACGCGGAGCCAGATCGCGCAAGCGTGGGTCGCCGAGGGCAGCCGGTCGTCTCCGGTACGGCATCCGACGCAGTCGGTGGAGCAGCCGCCCCGCAGGGGGCGCCGCCCGCCGTACCCCGGCCTCGGGCCGGGGCGACCACCATCCCCGGGCGCCCCGCATCCCCGTTCGCGGGAGGGCGCCCCGCCGGGGCCCTTCGTCCCCGGCCAGGTCCGAGGAGACACCGCGCACATGAGAAATCTGGCAAGACGTCGCCGCCTGGCGATGGTCACCGCCGCCGCGCTCGCCGTCGGCGGGGTGACCCTGCCGGCCGGCGCCGCCCAGGCCGCCCCCGCCTGCGACGTGGTCTACGCGACCAGCGACTGGAACAACGGCTTCACCGCCAACGTCACCATCAAGAACCTCGGCGACCCGATCAACGGCTGGACGTTGAAGTTCGCCTTCCCCGGCGACCAGCGGGTGACCCAGGGCTGGTCGGCCAAGTGGAGCCAGACCGGCAACCAGGTCACGGCCACCAACGAGTCCTACAACGGCAACCTCGGCACCGGGGCCTCCACCAGCATCGGCTTCAACGGCACGCACGGCGGCACCAACCCGAAGCCGACGTCCTTCTCGGTCAACGGCGTGACCTGCGGCGGCACCCAGCAGCAGCCGCCGACGGTCGGGCTCACCGTGCCGGCCGGCCCCTTCGAGGCCCCCGCCGACGTGCCGCTGAGCGCCACCGCCAGCGACCCGGACGGGACCATCAGCAAGGTCGAGTTCTACCGCAACGGCCTGCTGGTCAACACCGACACCACCGCACCGTACGGCTACACGCTCGAAGACCTGCCCGCCGGCGCGTACACGGTGCAGGCCAAGGCGTACGACAACGCGAACCTGACCGCCACCGCGGAGAAGTCCTTCACCGTCACGGCGGCGTCCGGGCCGGTGCTGGTCGCCACCCCGTCGGCGGTGAGCGTGACCGAGGGCGGCAGCTCGACGGTCAACCTCAAGCTCAGCGCCGCGCCGACGGCCAACGTGCCGGTCTCCCTCGCCCGCACCGGCGACACCGACATCACCGTCTCGCCGGCCTCGGTGACGCTGACCCCGAGCAACTGGAACACCGGCGTGAACGTGACCGTCGCGGCGGCGGAGGACGCCGACACGCTCGGCGGCACCGCCACCGTCACCGCCTCGGCCACCGGCTACGCGCCGCTGGCGATCACCGCCACCGAGATCGACAACGACAACGGCGGCGGGGACAACACCTACGTCAAGCGGTTCCTCGACCAGTACGGCAAGATCAAGAACTCGGGCTACTTCAGCCCCGAGGGCGTGCCGTACCACTCGATCGAGACGCTGATCGTCGAGGCGCCCGACCACGGCCACGAGACGACCTCCGAGGCGTTCAGCTTCTGGCTCTGGCTGGAGGCCCAGTACGGGCGGGTGACCCAGAACTGGGCGCCGTTCAACAACGCCTGGAACGTCATGGAGAAGTACATCATCCCGTCGCACGCCGACCAGCCCACCGCGGGCGCCGCCGGCACCGCCCAGTACGCCGCCGAGCACGACCTGCCCAGCCAGTACCCGTCGGCGCTGGAGCCGAACGTGCCGGTCGGCCAGGACCCGCTGCGCTCGGAGCTGCAGTCCACCTACGGCACCGGTGACATCTACGGCATGCACTGGCTGCTCGACGTGGACAACACCTACGGCTACGGCCGCTGCGGCGACGGCACCACCCGGCCGGCGTACATCAACACCTTCCAGCGGGGCACCCAGGAGTCGGTGTGGGAGACCGTGCCGCAGCCGTCCTGCGACACCTTCGCCCACGGCGGCCGCAACGGCTACCTCGACCTGTTCGTCAAGGAGGCGAACGCACCGGCGAAGCAGTGGAAGTACACCAACGCCCCCGACGCCGACGCCCGCGCCGTGCAGGCCGCGTACTGGGCCCTGACCTGGGCCAAGGAGCAGGGCAAGGAGGCCGACGTGGCGGCCACCGTGGCCAAGGCCGCGAAGATGGGTGACTACCTGCGCTACGCCATGTTCGACAAGTACTTCAAGAAGATCGGCAACTGCGTCGGGGCCGCCACCTGCCCGGCCGGCACCGGCAAGGACTCGGCGCACTACCTGATGTCCTGGTACTACGCCTGGGGCGGCGCGTACGAGCCGAACCAGAACTGGTCGTGGCGCATCGGCTCCAGCCACAACCACTTCGGCTACCAGAACCCGTTCGCGGCCTGGGCGCTGACCAACGTCAACGAGCTCAAGCCGAAGTCGCCGACCGCGGTCACCGACTGGACCAAGAGCCTGGAGCGGCAGCTGGAGTTCTACACCTGGCTCCAGTCCGCCGAGGGCGGCATCGCCGGCGGCGCGACCAACAGCTGGGGCGGCCACTACGGCCAGCCCCCGGCCGGCACGTCGACGTTCTACGGCATGTACTACGACGTCGACCCGGTCTACAACGACCCGCCGTCGAACCAGTGGTTCGGCATGCAGGCCTGGTCGATGCAGCGCATCGCCGAGCTGTACCTGGAGACCGGCAACGCCAAGGCCAAGGCGCTGCTGGACAAGTGGGTGCCGTGGGCGATCGCCAACACCACGCTGGGCACCAACTGGTCGATCCCGTCGGACATGAAGTGGACCGGCCAGCCGACCACCTGGAACCCGGCCAACCCGCAGCCCAACACCAACCTGCACGTCGAGGTCACGGTGAAGGGCCAGGACGTCGGCATCGCCGCCGCCTACGCCCGTACCCTCATCGCGTACGCGGCGAAGTCGGGCAACGCGGCGGCGAAGAACACCGCCAAGGGGCTGCTGGACGCGCTGCACGCGGCCAGCGACGCCCAGGGCGTGTCCACGGTGGAGAAGCGCGGCGACTACCGCCGCTTCGACGACGTCTACGACGCCAGCACTGGCCAGGGCCTCTACGTGCCGCCGGGCTGGACGGGCACCATGGCCAACGGTGACCCCATCGCCGCGGGCAAGAGCTTCCTCGACATCCGCTCCTTCTACAAGAACGACCCGGCCTGGCCGAAGGTCCAGGCGTACCTGGACGGCGGCCCCGAGCCGGAGTTCAAGTACCACCGGTTCTGGGCCCAGGCGGACGTCGCCATGGCGTACGCCGACTACGGAAAGCTGTTCCCCAACGGCTGACCGACTCCTCCGGGTGGGTGGCGCGGCCCGCCCGCCCGGAGGCCGGCCGGGCGGGCCTGGGGGAACGGAGACGCCCGGTCGGCGGACGGCCTGACTCCCACGGTCAGGCCGGGGTGGGCCGGTCAACCGGCCGACGCAGCGGGGCAACCGGCCCACCCCACCGCACCCGGATATGCACCGGGTGCGAAAACGCCCGAAAAACCGGCTACCACGGGATCACGCGCGGGGCCGGGACGGAGTAACGTACGTCACCGGAGAGGCCGCTCCCCCCGTGGCGGCCTCTCCCTTACTTTCCCGCCGGCTCCACCGGCGCAGTGGCCGGCACGACCGGGTGGCGCAGCCCCGGGTGACCGGCCGGCAACGACCGGCGCACCACCACCCAGCTCACCGCGAGCACTGCCGCCACCAGCGGCCAGGACAACGCGACCCGGGCCACCGTCAGCGCGACCACCTGACCGCCGAGCCACAGCGGCAGGAACACCGCCACCCGCAGCACGTAGGACGCCGCCCAGACCCAGCTGCCCCGGCCGTACGCGCGCAGCAGCGCCGGATCCCGCCGCCACCGCGTCCGCTGGCCGAGCGCGGCGCCCACCACCACCCCGAGCAGCGGCCAGCGCACCACGATGCTGACCACCCAGGCGAGGGTGCTCGCCGCGTTCGACAGCAGTTGGACGAGGAAGAAGTCCTCGGCGCGGCCGGTGCGCAACGCGACCAGCGCGGCCACGCAGACGGCCAGCAGCCCGATCAGCACCGAACGCGGCCGGTCGCCCCGGTGCAGCCGCCAGCCGGCCAGCGCGGCGCCGGTGACCACCGCCGCCCCCACCCCGCCCCACAGCGAGTGCCCGCCGAGCAGCCAGCCGAGGGCGAAGGCCACCGGCGGCAGGCTGGCGTCGACCGCGCCCCGGCGCCCGCCGAGCAGGTCCGCGAGCGTCTCCGGCCGGTCCGCCGGGGCCGCCGCACGCTCCGGTGTACGCGTCACCGCACCCTCCTCACGTCCACCACCAACCTAGCCGTACCCGAGCGACAGGCCACCCGCCGACCGGGCTGCGCCTGCCGCTACGGTGTGCGGGTGCGAGCGACGGCGAGAGGTTGGACGGCAGTCTGGTTGGTCGTTCTGGCGATCGTCCAGGCGGCGGCCTTCCTCGCGGTGTGGCGGGTCGCCGTGCACGTCGAGATCGGCCAGTGGGTCGACACCGTCGCCCTGACCGGCAACCGGATCGGGCAGGACCGCATCGACGGTCCGGTGGACCGCATCCTCAACGCCATGTCGGTCGTCTCGCTGCTGGCGGCGACCGCGGTGATCGGCTTCATCGCCCTGATCCGGGGCCGGATCGCCCTGGCCGTCACGGCCACCCTGCTGATCGCCGGCGCCAACGCCACCACCCAGTTGCTCAAGTACGGCCTGACCCGGCCCGACTTCGGCATCGACCCCGAACGGATCTACGCCGGCAACAGCCTGCCCAGCGGGCACGCCACGGTCGCCGCCTCGGTCGCGGTGGCCCTGGTGCTCGTCCTGCCGCGCACGGTACGGGTCTTCGGCGCGTTCCTCGGCGCCGGCTACGCCGCGATCGCCGGGGTGGCCACCCTCTCCGCCGGCTGGCACCGGCCCAGCGACGCGGTGGCCGCGTTCCTGGTGGTCGGGGTCTGGGCGGCGCTGGCCGGGCTGGTGCTGCTGATCACCCAGCGGGAACAGGCGCAGGTGGAGTCGGCCGACGCCCACCGGGTCGCCGCGACGGTGCTCGGCGTCGGCGGCGTACTGGCGGTGGTGGCCTGCGGGCTGGCCCTCGCCTGGCTGGTCGACCTGCGCGGCACCGCGCCCAGCGAGCTGGCCCGCCGGCCCCTGCTCGTCGGCTACGCCGGCACTGCCGCCGGGATCGTCGGCACGATGGGCGTGGTGATGGCGCTGGTGCTCGCTGCCGTGCACAGGCTGGTGCCGCGGGTCAAGGGCTGACCCGCTCAGCGGGAGTAGGTACCGACCATCGTCCCGCTCGCGAGGTCCCGCTCGACGAGCAGGCGGTGCACCTCGTCCGCCCGCGGCGTCCCGGGCAGCTCCAGCGGCCGGTCCAGGGCGTAGAGCCGGAAGAAGTACCGGTGGGGATCGTCGCCCTGGGGCGGGTGCGGGCCGCCCCACCCGGTGGTGCCGAAGTCGTTGGGCCACTCGCGGCCACCCAGGGGCACGCCGCCCTCCGGCGACCCGGCGGCGCTCGGCGCGATGCCGGTGACCAGCCAGTGCAGGAACGGCGTCTTCCCCGCGTCCGGGTCCTCGACGAAGAGGACCAGCTCGGCCGCGGACTCCGGCACCCGCTCCCACTCCAGCGGCGGCGACACGTTGCCGCCCTCCTTCGAGAAGCGGCTCGGCAGCATGTCGTGGTCGTTGAACGCGGTGCTGCGCAGCATGATCCCGGCCATCCCTGGCGCTCCTCTCGTCGGCCCGGCCGCGCGTACCCGCCGGTGCGACTCCGAAACGGGCGAACCCCGGTGTGAGAGGGTCGACGGCGGAAGGTGCGGACGGGGGGAGGACCGTGGAGGGCGTACGGGCGGCGTTCCGGGACGAGTGCGAGCGGCTCGGCGAGGCGCTGCGCGGCGTCGACGAGGCGGATCTCGACCGGCCGACCGACTGCCGGCCGTGGACCGTACGCGAACTGCTGGCCCACGTACGTACCGGCGCGGGCCGCCTGGTCGACATGCTCGCCGCGCCCGCCCCGCCCCGCGCCGAGGTCGACGCCGTCGCCTACTACGGCGCCGCCAAGTTCACCCCGCCCGTGGACGCCGCCCGCGTCGACTCCGGCCGGCGGGAGGCCCGGGAACTCGACGGTCCGGCCCTGGTGGCCGACTTCGACCGGGCCTGGCGGGCCGCCCTCGACGCCGTCGACGCCGCACCGCCGGGTCGGGTGGTACGCACCCGCCACGGCGACGCGATGGCGCTCGGCGAGTTCCTGCGTACCCGCGTGGTGGAGGTCGGCGTGCACGGCCTGGACCTGGCGGCGGCGCTCGACCGGCGGCCGTGGCTGACGCCCACCGCGGCGGAGGTCGTCGCCGACCTGCTCACCGGCGGGCGGGCGGTCCCGCCCGGGCTGGGCTGGGACCGGCTCACGCTGATTCGCAAGGCGACCGGCCGGGCCGGCCTCACCGATCGCGAGCGGGCCGTCGTCGACGCCGCCGGTTTCCGCTGGCTCTCCTTCGGCGGCTGACCCGGGCAGGGCCCCAGGCCTGGCCCCGGGCCTGCGCTTGCCGTAGGGCCCGTGCCCGCCGCCCCGTAGGGCCCGTGCCCGCCGCGCGGCCCGTGCCCGCCGCCCGCTCGCCGGGCCCGCCGCGCGGGACGGGCCCGGCGAGCGGGTCAGGCGTCGGCGCCGAGCGGGTCCGTCTCCGGGCGCGGGGCGGGCACGTGCGGGGCGGCCTTGCGCAGGTGGTCCAGCACCACCGGGTCGATCCGGCCGGGCACCAGGCGCTCCTCCAGGTTCTCCAGGCCGGCCCAGGAGAAGAGCGCCTCCTCCGTCCGCGCCGGGTCGACCGGGTGGCCGAGCGCGCCCAGCAGCGCGCCGACCTCGGCGGCGACCGCGCCCGTCAGGTCGAGCAGGGTGGCCGGGTCGGGCCGGCTGAAGAGCAGGGTGTGCACGGCGAGCAGCCGGCCCAGCTCGGTCACCGGATCGGGGTGGTCGTCGACCCGCAGGTCGACCAGCACGTCGCCGGTGCCGTCGTACCCGCCGCCGCGCTCGACCACCAGCAGCCCGGCGCTCTGCCGGCCGCGCCGGTCGCCGCCGGCCCGGTCCCCGGCGCGCAGCGCGGCCAGCAGCCGGTCGGGGAACGGCAGCGCCGTCCCGCCCAGCCAGGCGTCCCGGACGGCGTCGATCACCTGCGGGCCGACCAGGATGTTGCCCTGCGCCGCCCAACCGTCCCCGGCCTGGCCGCCGGCCCAGGGGTGGCAGCTCGGCCCGGTCCAGGTCGCGCCGGCGCCGGTGGCGGCGACCACGCCGAGCTGGCGGTGGTCCCGGTCGGGGTCGGCGGCGACCAGCCCGGCCACCACGTCGGCGGCCGCCACCCCGGTGCGCAGCAGCGTCAGCCCCTGCGGTCGGTAGGCGAGGTTGACGTGGGCCTGGGTGGCGAGCGCGCCGACCTCGGCCTCGGCGGCCGGCACCAGCGCGCCGGCGGCCAGGAACCGGCTGGCCACGACGACGCCGTGCCGGCGGCCGTCGTCGGAGCGGGCGACGAGCGAGAAGGTCACGCCTGGAGACTAGCTCGCCCCGCTGCGTGCATATCCCTCGACTTCGATGCGTGTGGGATCCCCGACGGGATCTTGCTCTGCGCCACGGCGAGCGGGCACGATCGACCGATGACGACGCGTTGGGGCATGACCGTACCGCTGGACGGCATCCCGCTCGCCGAGCACGCCGCGGTCTACGCGGCCCTCGACCGGGCCGGATTCACCGACGTCTGGTCCTCCGAGGTCAACGGGGCGGACGCGTTCACCCCGTTGGCGCTCGCCGCCGCCTGGCAGCCCCGGCTGCGCCTGGGCACCGCGATCACGCCGGTCTTCACCCGGGGCCCGGGCCTGCTGGCGATGAGCGCGGCGGCGCTGGCCGACGCCGCCCCCGGCCGGTTCGCGCTCGGCATCGGCGCGTCCTCGCCGGTCGTCGTCCGCAACTGGAACGCCGTGCCGTTCGACGAACCGTTCCGGCGCACCCGCGACGTGCTGCGGTTCCTGCGCGCGGCGCTCTCCGGGGCGACCGTCGACGAGGAGTACGACACCTTCGCCGTGCGCCGCTTCACCCTGGACCGCAAGCCGGCCGTGCCGCCGCCGCTGCTGCTCGCCGCGCTGCGTCCGGGGATGCTGCGGCTGGCCGGCGCCGAGGCCGACGGCGTCATCCTCAACTGGCTGGCCGCCGCCGACGTGCCCCGGGCGCTCGCCGAGGTCGGCGAGCGGCGCCCCGGCTACGAGGTGGTCGCCCGGATCTTCGTCTGCCCGACCGAGGACGCCGCGCACGCCCGCGCCCTGGGCCGCCGGCTGATCACCAGCTACCTCACCGTCCCCGCGTACGCCGAGTTCCACCGCTGGCTCGGCCGGGAGGAGGTGCTCGGGCCGATGTGGCGGGCCTGGGCCGCCGGGGACCGGCGCGGCGCGGGCGCGGCGGTGCCCGACGACGTGGTCGACGCGTTGGTGCTGCACGGCTCGCCGGAGCACTGCCGCGAGCAGGTCCGCCGCTATGCCGACGCCGGCGTGGACGTGCCGGTGCTGGCCCTGCTGCCCACCCCCGAGCTGGCCGCCGGTGGCGCGGCGGCGCTGGCGGACCTGATCACGCACCTGGGCGGGGGTGGGTCGAGGTGAACCTCACCGACCGGGTGGTCGTGATCACCGGTGGGGCCGGCGGCATCGGCTCCGCCCTGGCCCGCCGCTTCGCCGCCGAGGGCGCCGCCGCAGTCGTGGTGGCCGACCTCGACGCCGACGCGGCCCGCGCGGTGGCCGACGGCCTCGGCCCGGTCGCCCACGCCGTCGGGCTGGACGTGACCGACGAGGAGCAGGTCCGCGTGCTGGTCGCCGACATTGAGCAGCGGTACGGGCGCATCGACCTGTTCTGCGCCAACGCGGGCGTCACCTCCGGCGGCGGGATGGAGGTCGACGACGCGGGCTGGGACCGCGCCTGGCGGGTCAACGTGCTCTCCCACGTCTACGCGGCCCGCGCGGTGCTGCCGGCGATGCTCGCCCGGGGCGGCGGCTACCTGCTGCACACGTGCTCGGCGGCGGGCGTGCTGACCTCGGTCGGCGACGCCCCGTACGCCACGACCAAGCACGCCGCCGTCGGTTTCGCCGAGTGGCTCTCCGTCACCTACCGCGACCAGGGCGTCCGGATCAGCGCGCTGTGCCCGCAGGGCGTGGACACGCCGATGCTCGCCGACGGGCTGGCCGCCGGTCACCTGGGCGCGCGGGTGGTGGCCGCCTCCGGTGCGGTGCTCACCGCCGACCAGGTGGCGGACGCGGTGGTCGCCGGCCTCGCCGAGGAGCGTTTCCTGATCCTGCCGCACCCCGAGGTCGCCGGGTACGCCCGCCGCAAGGCCGAGGACCCGGACGGCTGGCAGTCCGGCCTGCGCAAACTCGTCCGCCGCCTCCGTTCGTGAGACCCGGCCGCGCGGATCCAGTCCTCGACCGCGTCACTGCCGCGGCCGGCCGAGTTGGGCGAAGCGGCGTTCCACGACATTGCGCCTGCGGTGGGTCACCTTGTCGGAGGCTGGTGGCCTGCCGTCGGCGCTGTCCGTGGCGACCCGGCGGGCGACCCGGTCGTTGCGTTCGGGGATGACGGGCGGGATTCCTCGCTGCCGCGGGGCCCGAGGCGTCGAGTCGTGCGCGTAGCGCCGGTCGGTGATCAGCGCCTCTGGGTGCGTGCGGGGCCGGGCTCGTTGACCCCGGACCGCGTCCAGCAGCGCCAGGAACCGGGTTGTCCGTGCTGCCGCCGGTTGCCGTCACTGCGCCAGGTAGCCGGTAGCGGGGTCGATCTCGGCGAGGAAGCCGCGGATGGCCTCCTCCATCGCGGCCCGGCTCATCGGGGTACCGGCAGCCCCGGAGAGGCCGAAGCCGTAGTCGTGCGGCCCGCTGAGCCAGTCGAAGTCGTACGTGCCGGGCTCCCCGGCACGTGCCTGCACCCGGAAGTCGTGCCCGTCGACCGTCACCATGACGGGATCACCGGCGTAGCGGGGCGACTGGTCCTCGGGCGCGATGCCCGGCTCCGGCTCCCTGGTCACGGCTCCTCCTTCTCGGTCGTCAGGGCGAGGACGGGCTTCATCGTGACCCCTCGGGAAGGGGCCCAGGGACACGGGTGCGGCTGGTGCCGGCGGATCAATAGTCCCTGACCCGTTGACCGGCGGGGCGTGTCGCTCGGTCCATCACCACGATCCGACCCGGGCCGGTTCGTCACGGTGTTGGTCGACACGCCGTCGGCCTGACGGGCGTACGGCGTTGCGGCGGTCAGGCTGTGACGGTGGCAGATTCCAGTGCGGGCCGCTACGCACCTTCGTCATCGCCGGCTCGGGCCACCCCAACCAACCCGCGCTGATCCGTCCCAGCGCAGGTACCCGCGCTGGCGCAACGCCAACGCCCGCCACCCCGACGTCCTCGCGGCCCGACGTCGCGAACGCGCCCGTATCCGCAGCGAACGCCACCGACGGCTGGGGCCAGCCCGCCACCCAGGCAGCCTGACCCCGACGCCTCAGCCGTTCGAGGTCCTGGCACTAGCGCAGATGCCGGGCGAAGAACCCGGCTGCGTCCCCCCTGCGAACTGCGGGACGCCCGTGTGTCCGCCCATGTTGGCGTGCAGCGTCTTTTCCTTGGAGCCGAAGGCCTCGAACAGGTCCAGGGCTGCTTGCCGGTCGTTTCCTTCGTCGTCCCACTGCAGCAGGACGTGCAGCGGAATGGTGACCTGTCGGGCCTCCTCGAACATGCTGCGAGGCACGAAACTCCCGGCGAACAGCCCGGCGGCCACGATGCGCGGCTCGACCAGCGCCAGCCGGATGCCGACGGAGATCACTCCCCCCGAGTACCCGACCGGGCCGCCGATTTCCGGCAGCGACAGCAGGGCATCCAGGGCGGCCTGCCATTCCGGGACCGCCTCGCCGACGAGCGGGAGGATGAGGGCGTCGACAATCTCGTCGCTGACCGGCTCGCCAGCCTCCAGCGCCCGGCGCAAGTCGGCGCGGGCCCGCTCGGCGGCGGCCCAACGGGGCCGGTCACCGCTGCCGGGAAGCTCGATGGTGGCCGCGGCGAAGCCATCCGCCGCAGCGTGCCGGGCCCGCGCCACCAGGCGGGGGTGCATCTTGCGCAGTCCGAGCGGGGGGTGACCGAGCAGGATCAGCGGGACCGCTGCGGATGCGGATCCTGGCGTCCACAGGATGCCGGGGATCTCGCCGAGGGTGAATTCGCGTTCGATGACCCCGTCATCGAGGCGCTGCTCAGTAGTGAATCGCATGGTCGTGCCTTTCGGGGAGCGCTCACGAAAGGTGCTCCCGGACGACCTGTCGCCCGACCGTGACCCCGGAGGGGAGCACCCATGTCGAAACGTTCACGGGTACCACCTCCTCGGCCTCTCGCACGGTCCCCGCGAAACTAGCAGCGGCCACCGCGATCCGCCGAATGCTTTTCCGTGCAGGCTCCGTGGCCGGATACACCGACAGGGCGCATGCGGTCAGGTGGAGCTCGCCGATCACGTCCAACGACCTGGCCGCCGCGCTCCCTTCCTGCTCCTGCGGACCGGCGGCAAGCCGCTCACCGTCCAACCCGACGAGTCGCCACGGTGGAGCCCGGACATGGGAACTCCGGCCGCCACGGTGAGGCGGCGTGGGCGCACCGGGTCGACGAGCAACGTGCTCTGACTGTCGTGCGGCCACGCGGGTGTGCGCACTCCTCCGCATGCCGGACGTCGACTTCTGATATCTCGGCCTGGACGCATATCCTGCCTCCCGATATATTATGGCCATGGCGACTCGACCGATGACCGAAGCGGCGTTCTTCGTCCTGGCGGCGCTGGCCGGTGGGCCCTGCCATGGCTACGGCATCGTCAACGAGGTGAAGGGGTTGTCGCAGGGGCGGGTGCACCTGAGGGTGGGCACGCTCTACGGCGTGCTCGACCGGCTCGTCACCGACGGTCTGGTGGAACTGGACCGCGAGGAGGTGCAGCAGGGCCGGCTCCGGCGGTACTACCGGCTTACCGACTCCGGCGGGCGGGCGTTGGCGGAGGAGGCTGACCGCCAGGCCGCCAACGCCCGCGCGGCCACTGCAAGGCTCGGTGTGTGGCGGCCCGCCGCGGGCGGTGCGGCATGACGAGTCGCCTGGAGCAGCGGTACCGCCGGCTGCTGATGCTGCTGCCAGCCTCCTATCGCCGCAGGTGGGAGGACGACATGGCCCACACGTTCCTGGAGTGCGTCGGCGCGGAGGAGGACACCGAGGACGCCGCGTACCTCCGGGACCACGGCCGGCCGGACGGTCATGAAGTCCTCAGCGTCCTGACGCTTGCTACGCGGCTTCGACTCGGCGGCGTCGACGCCGAGCCGAGGTCGCGGCTCTGGGGCGATGCGATCCGTGCGGTGGCGCTGCTCGGCCTGCTCTTTCATGCCGTCATGGCGGCGACGGAAATAGGCGTCATGCCGTGGCTCGCCGACGAGTTTTCGCCACTGCCGTCGTCGCCCACCGAGCCGGCATCAGGCCTGCCAGGTGAAGCGTGGCGTCTGGCGTCCGATTCCGTTGGTCTGTTCGCGATCGCCGCGTTCATCGCGCTCGCGGTGAACCAGCCCAGGCCGGCCCGCTGGTTGGCGGTGGTGCCCCTCGCAGCGGCCTGGGTCGCCAGAATCTACGAGGCGGTGTCCCTGCCCGGTGGCACGCCCCCCGGCGCCTGGCTCATCGTGCTCGTCGACACGGCCCTGGTGCTGGCGCTGGTGGCGTTCCATCGGGAGGCTCCGCCTGTGCGCACCCGGACCTGGGTCCGTGCCTTCGTCGCCGGTGTCCTCCTGAGCCCTCTGCACGTCATCGGATTGTGGGCACTTCCCGTGGAGCAGGACGTGCGATTCGCGGCGCTGGACTGGCCGGGCCTGTGTGCGTTGTCGGTGTCCGCCGCGGGTATCGCCTACCTCGTCCTGCACCCGTCGGCAGCGGTCCGGGCGGCCCACTGGCCGCTGACTCTCCTGTTCCTGGGGCTTGCCGCCCTCGTGCTGCGCGGCGTGTCCATCGCCGATCACGTCCTGCGGGGCGGTGCGCCTGCCGCCGTGATGGCGGTCTGTGCTGCCGAAGCAGTGCTGCTGCTGGTGGTGTGCATGCCGCTGGCGGTGCTCGCGGGGCGGGCGACCCGGGAACTCCGCAGGAGCCCCGCCGACATGACGACGTGACACGGGTCGTCGCTGGCCGGCGACCCACTGAGTTGGGCGAGAGGAGACCCACTGATGACGGAACCTGACACGCCGCGCCGGACGCCGGATCCCGATGGCGCGGAGAGGTACCGGCGGTTGCCGGCACGCGTGAGCCTCGACCAGGTCGTGACCACTCAGGCCGCGACCCCGGCCGGCCTGCTGTGGCTGGCGAGCCCGGGCGACATCGGGGGCTGTGGCGGCGACGGCGACGGCGATTGACGCAGGGCGCCTCCGCACGGCTCGCACCCGCGGTTCCTGCCCGGGACGGTCGATCACGCCTGAGCGCCGCTAGAAACTGCTGACCAGCTTGACGAACGCGTCGTCGATCTTCGCCGGGTCGCGGGCGTCGAACGCCTTGCCCGCGGACGCCTTGGCGATCCGGTCCAGCGTCCCGAAGTCGGACTTCTCGTCGAAGGCGATGCAGAAGATCTTGATCGGTCGTTCCGGATCCAACGCGACATCCTTCAGCAGCCGGGCGAGGTTGTTGTCCTTGGTGTACTCGTTCGTGCCGTCGGTCAGCACGACCACCGCGTTGATCCGGGACTGGTCGTAGTGATCGAGCATGTGCCGGTGTGCCGCCCGTACGGTGGCGTACAGCGCGGTGCCGCCCTCGACGTGGAGATTGTTGATCTCCCTGGTGAGCGCCTTCTGGTCGAAGGGTGACAGCCGGACCTCCTCGCTGTACGGCGACTTCGGCCGCTGTCGGGTCTCGGACGAGAACGACCAGAGCGCGACCTTGTCCTCGGAGTTCAGGAGGCCGAAGCCCTTGGCGGCGGCCCTGGTCGCCACCTGGAACCTGGTCAGGTCACCGATCTTCGCGTTCATCGAACCGGACGTGTCGACGGCCACGAGGATGTTGGCCTTCTTCCGCAGCGTGCCCCAGCCGGTGAGGATCGCCTTGACCACGGCGGGATCCGGCGGGTCGAAGTAGGTGAGGTTCTCGGCCCCCCGCCCGCCGACGGCGGCGATCAGCGGGCCGGCCGCGTTCCGCTCGTGGTCGCGGAACCCGTGCCGGCTGAGGCTCTGCTGCTGCGGCGGCTCTTGGAGGAACTTCAGGAAGTCGGCGGCGGCGTCACGCTGCTCCGGGCTGGCCGAGGGGAGCACCACGTACGGGTGGTCGAGGTTGAACGTGCCCTCCTTCGGATACAGCGCGACCAGCGGGACCCTCGGCTTCTCGCCCGGGGTCGGGCTCAGCTTGCCCTCGTTGTACTGGTAGACCAGCTCCTCCTGCGTCACGACCGCGCTCATGTCCGTCGGGGTCGCCGTGTCGGCGCTGGACAGGTCCGCCTCGGCGCGGTCCTTCAACAGGTCCACGATGTCGTCGCTGTAGTGGGACACGTTGGCCTCGATGCGGCGGACGAACTGGGTCACCGCCGGGTTCGCGACGTCGCTCTCGGTCAGGTCGCTGGCCCGGTTGATGGCCGCGTAGTAGCTCGCGATCGTGGCCGCCAGCCCGGAGGTGGACAGGTTCGGGTTGACCTTGCCGAAGCTGAACCGCCCCCAGTCGGGGCGACCGAAGGTGGCCCAGCCCGTGCGCCCGGACGAGCCCAGGATCTCACCCCAGCCGAGTGGGCCCTGTTGCTGGAGGTGCTTGCCCTTCGACTGCGGCATGGCGATCACCAGCGGACTGTTCGCGATCGACGGGTACCGGCCGGGGGTCTGCGCCGGGCGTCCGGCGGCCTCGTCCAGCAACGTCAACTGCCCGGTCCACAGGCTCGACGTCGGCAACCACACCTGCGGCCGCGGCAGGTTGGGCTGCTTGGCCGCCCAGTCGCCGGCCAGCGCGTCCGTCGAGGCACCGGAGGCGAGGCCGTGCACGGTCACCACGGCGCACCGGTCGCCGAATCGCCGATCGCTCTTGTTGTAGCGCTCCGCCAGCTCGCCGAGCAGCACGTCCTTCTCGATCGACGCGCTGACCTCCAGCGGCGTGCACCCGACGTCCGCCGCCGGCCGGACGATCAGGTAGGCCGCCGCGATGACCGCGGTTCCGGCCACGATGGCCGCGGTGTACGGCAGCCACGGACGGGCAGTCGGTCGACCTGAAACCATCGGGTCCCTCCAGGGGTGTGGCGGCGGCGTCGGCGATGGCCTGCCGGGTTGACCGCCACCCGCAGCCGTGCCCGTCCCGGCCCAGGGGGACGGCGCCCCGGCCGCCCACGCCCGGCCGCCCGATGAGATGGCAGGGCACCGCCGTGCGATCACACGGACCCGGCGGCGCGGTGCCCGGCATCGCTGCCCCTGTCAGCCCAGCCATTGTGACTCCACCGAAACCTTGACGAGCCGCGCCGAGGCGACGGACGACAGAGGTATGGTGTCACGGCCCGCCAGCCCGAAAGCCACTCGCCTCCGGCGTGTCGTGCCGTCTCGCGGTTCGAGCGGAAGTGACGATGGCGGTGGATCCCTCGCGCGAGAGGGTGGTGAGTGGTCCGTCCGCCAGCAGCCGGTCGCGGGACCCGCGCCACAGTGCCGCTTACCGGCGGACGATCTGACCCACGCGGTGCGGTTTTCCGCACCCCGGCCGTTGCGGTCGGCCCGCTGGGGCCGGCGGTCGACCTCATGGTCCGGGCCGTGCCGAGTTCATAGTGTCTTCGACATGATCCGTTTGTCGCACGTGTCTCTGCACGCTGGCCGGTTGGCCGAGGAGCCCGATCCGTCGCAGGGTGGCCTGGTCGGGTTGGTGACCGAGCTGACGGAGCGGCTGGGCGCCCCCGGTGTCGGCCTGGCGGTCGCGCTGGAGAACCTGTTCCCGCCGATCCCGAGCGAGGTGATCCTGCCGTTGGCGGGGTTCACCGCCGCGCAGGGCAGGATGAACCTGTTCGCCGCGATCCTCTGGAGCACGATCGGTTCGGTGGTGGGCGCGGTGGTGCTGTATCACGTCGGCGTCGCGCTCGGGCGGGACCGGGTCCGCGCCATCGCGGCGCGGTTGCCGTTGGTCAAGGTGAGCGACATCGACCGGACGGAGGCGTGGTTCGCCCGGCACGGGGTGAAGACCGTCTTCCTCGGGCGCATGATCCCGATCTTCCGCAGCCTCATCTCCATCCCGGCCGGTGTGGAGCGGATGCCGGTCGCCACGTTCCTGCTCTACACCACGTTGGGCAGTCTGATCTGGAACACCCTGTTCGTGATGGCCGGCTACCTGCTGGGGGAGAACTGGCACTCCGTCGAGCCGTACGTCGGGACGTTCCAGAACGTCGTCATCGCGGTCTGCGCGCTCGCCGTCGGGTGTTTCGTCGTCTCCCGGCTGGTCAAGGCGCGCCGACCGCGGCCGGCGACGGAGAACGAGGTGGAGGCGGACAGGTGCGGACCGTACGAGTCGGTCGCACCCGTCGAGCCGTACGGTCACTCCGGTCACCCGGCCCGAGCCGCACGCGGCACGGTGTACGGAACCCCGCGCCGGTCGGAGGGCGGCCGATGACGGGCGTGGGGGAGGCCCTGGTGCCAGAGCGCGAGGCGCACGGTCGGCGGTCGTGGAGCGGCGCCGTGGCCCGCAGGGGCCGGCCGGTGGCGGGCGTGGCGGTCGGTGTCCTGACCGCCGTGGCCGAGTCGCTGTTCCTGCTCCTCGCCGGGATCGCCGTGGTCGCGGTCTCGCCGGCGCCGGCGGCGCGCCGCCGCATCGGCGCCACCACCCTCCGGTACGCCCGACGCGTCGCCGAGTGGGAGCGGCGCCGCCTGGCCGTCATCGCCCTGGAACCCACCCCGCCACCGGTCCGGCCGAGCGGACCACGGGTTCTCGGCTATCTCGCCGCCCGGCTCCTGCCGGCGGCGCTCGGCGCGCTCACCGTCGGCCTGCTCGTGGTCGGTGCCGTGCTCGCCGCCATCGTGGTGCGGTCCTTCGTGGCGGGCGGCATGACCCTGGCCGGCTTCCTGTCGCAGGGGCTCATCGGGACCGCCCTGCTGGTCGTGAACCTCCAGGCGATGGCCAGCGTGGCCACACTGGACCGGTGGCTCGCCCGCGGCCTGCTCGAATCCCACACGCGCCAGGCGTTGCAGCGGCGGATCAGCGAGCTGGCGGTCAGCCGGGCCGGCGTCATCGCCGCGGTCGACGCCGAACGCCAGCGCATCGAACGCGACCTGCACGACGGGCTGCAACAACGCCTCGTCGCACTCGGCATGCTGCTCGGGCGGGCACGCCGCAGCCGCGACCCCGACAAGGCGCACGCACTTCTCGCCCAGGCGCACGAGGACGCCCAGCGCGCCATCGACGAGCTGCGGGACGTGGCCTGGCGGGTCTACCCCGCCGCACTCGACCACACCACCCTGGACGAGGTGCTGAGCATGGTGGCGCAACGATCGGCGACCCCCGTCAGGATCAGCTACGACGTGCCCGTCCGGCCCGCCCGACCGATCGAGACCGTGCTGTACTTCGTCGCCTGCGAAGCGATCACCAACGCCACCAAACACGCCCGGGCTACCATGATCGCCATCGACATCGAGGCGCGGGAGACGACGATCGAGATGCGCCTGCACGATGACGGCATCGGCGGCGCCGACCCGCACGGCAGCGGCCTGCAGGGTCTCGCCCGCCGGGTCACCGCGCTCGACGGCCGGTTCGACGTGCACAGCCCACCCGGTGGCCCCACGACGATCCGAGCGGAGCTGCCGTGCGCGTAGTCCTCGCCGAAGACTCCACCCTGCTGCGCGAAGGGCTGGTCCGCCTCCTCGCCGACGAGGGACACCAGGTGCTGGCCGCCGCCGCGGACGCCGACCAGCTCGTCACCGCCGTCGAACAGCACCGTCCCGACGTCGTCGTCACCGACGTCCGCATGCCGCCCACCAACACCGACGACGGACTGCGGGCCGCGCTGGAGATCCGCCGCCGCTGGCCCCACATCGCGGTGCTCGTCCTGTCCCAGTACGTCGAGAAGCGCTACGCCGCGAAGCTCCTCGCCGACCGGTCCGAAGGCGTTGGCTACGTCCTGAAGGACCGCGTCGCCCAGGTCGAGGACTTCCTCGACGCACTCGACCGCGTCGCCGCCGGTGCCACGGCGCTCGACCCCGAGGTCGTCCGGCAGCTCATGTCCGCCACCAGCCACAGCGACCCGCTCAACCGCCTCACCCCGCGGGAACGCGACGTGCTGCACCACATGGCTCAGGGGCACACCAACGCCGCCGTCGCCGAACGCCTGCACGTGTCGCAGAGCGCGGTTGAGAAACACATCAACACCATCTTCGACAAGCTCGACCTCTCCCACGTGACCGGCTACAGCCGCCGGGTCCTCGCGATCCTGCGCTACCTCGGCTCCTAGCCGTGCAGGATCGCGGGCCCGGACCGGAAGGCTGCGTGCGGGGCTCGCGCCGCGGCGCCGTTCACAGTCGGACGATCTGACCCACGCGCGGTGGCGTCCGGCCGGCGAGGACCTCCCGCCAGGCGCGCTCCAGGGCGTCGGGTCCGGATCCGGTCCGTACGTCGAGCCATTCGCCCACGACCCCGGTGAACCGCTGCCAGGCGTCGGTGAACCGCTGGTCGAGCCCGTCGCGGCCCCAGTCCTGGCGGCGCTTGCGCATCTGCACCGGGGCGAAGAACACCTCTCCGGCGGCGTCGGCGTTCGGGACCTGGGTGGTGAGCCCGACCGCGACGTCCCGCACGAGCCGGTCGCCGAGGTGCTCCCGCAGGGCGGCCCGGGTGGCGGGCGCGCCGGACAGGTCGAGATAGGCGGTCGGTACGGCGTCGAGGGCGTCGATCCCGTCGTAGGAGACGACGTCGTCGTAGCAGCCGAGTGACCGGGTGAACGCGAGGTTGCCGGCTGAGGTGAGCCCGACCAGGCGCGGGCCGCGACCGTGCAGCTCGAAGGCGGCGGCGTACGCGGTCTTGCTCGATGCCGACGACAGCACCAGCGACTGCGCCCCGTAGAAGTCGTTGTCGACGACCTGGTCGGCCAGCATGAAGGAGGTGAAGAACAGCGGCCGGAACAGGACCAGCAGATCCTCCTGGTCCTCCCGGTACGCCGGGTCGCCGGTGGTCGCCCGGTACACGTTGTACGGCGAGGGCAGGTCGGCCCGGTGCGCGCTCGCGTCGCGGAATCCGGAGGCGTCCACCCGGTCCGGCCGCACCACCAGGTGACCCGCCGGCGGGAGGTAGCCGTAGACCCGCTGCCCCGCCGCGACCCCCTCGATTGTCGACTCGACCACCTCGGCGAAGCCCCACAGCGGCGGAAGTCCCCACTGCGGGCCGAGCCCACGCGGGCCGGGCGGGAAGAACTCCCAGTACCGCATCGAGTCGCCGAGCACCGCGTAGGTGACGTTGTTGGCGGTGAGGCCGACACGGTCCACTCGCAACAGTGCCTCGCCGTCGGCGAGGGTGGGCGTCGTGCCTTCGACGAGGGTGGTCCGGCTCAGGTCGTCACGGGCCACGGCGAAGGTCCAGGAAGCAGGCATGATGCGACGCTAAGCAGCCCCGGAGGCCGAGACAAGTAGCACTGCGAGTGCAAAATCCCACTCGCGGTCCGGTTGACGGAGGCCACCACCCGCAGCCGGCGGCAGCGACGGCGGTGGATCGCGCCGCGTGCAGCGCGGCCCGGGTGGGCTGGCCGGACCGCCGAACCTCGCGGAGGGCTCAGCGGTGCCAGCGGAGGGGACCGGGGCGCACGGACCAGAGCAGGCGCCGCCACCAGGGGCGGGCGGCGCGCAGCGCGGCGACGTAGTCGCCGGCCGTCGCGGCGGCCCGCGACGCCTGCTCCGCCGTCGCGGTGCCCGGGGCGAAGGCCGTCTGGTTGAGCAGCCCCGCCAGCTCCCCGACGTCCGCCCCGAAGGGGAGGACGGCACGGGCGTGGGCGGCGACCTCGGAGGCGGAGAGGTCCCCACCGACCGGGTGACCGGCCAGCCGCAGCGCGTCGGTGACCTCCCGCCAGGCGCCGGCGATCCGTTGGCCGGGGTCGCCCCGTTCCAGCCGCGCCCGGGTCAGTGCCCGGCGCATCAGCAGCAGGACGAGCAGCGCTGCCACGACCAGCAGCAACACGCCGCCCGTCCCGCCGCCGACCAGCAGCGCCGTCGACGGTCCACCGGAGCCGGCCGGGTGGCCCGGCGCCGCCGCCGGCTGCGGGGTCGCGGTCGGCTCGACCGTGGGCTCCGGCACCTCCGACGGGGGTGGCTCCTCGGGAGCGGGGCGGAAGTCCTCCTCCACCGGTCGCGGCTCCTCGTCGGGCCGGGGCAGCGGGTCGAACGGCACCCAACCCAGACCCTCGAAGAGCACCTCCGGCCAGGCGTACGCGTCGCCGGCCCGGACCGGGCCGTCGCCGGCGGCGCGGAAGCCCACCACCACCCGGGTCGGCAGCCCCGTCAGCCGGCCCAGCACGGCGAACGCCGCCGCGAACTGCTCGGAGGTGCCGCGCTGGCCGCCGGCGTTGCGGGGTCCGAAGAGGAAGAAGTTCAGGTTCGGGTACGCGTGGCCGCTCGGCGCGTCGGCGACGAGGCGGTAGTGCTCGGCGAGGAACTGTTCCACGGCGGCGGCCCGCGCGTACGGGGCGCCGTTGGACTCGGCGAGCTGGGCGGCGAGCCGGCGCAACGGATCCGGTACCCCGTCGGCGACCCGCAGCACCCGGGCCACCTCCTCGCCGGCCGGTACGTCCGCCGTGCCGAGCAGGTTGGCGTCCGGCGTCTCCAGCGCCGACGTCACGCTGTAGCGCAGCCCCGGGGTCAGGCCCTCCGGGCGGATCAGCGTCCCGGTCGCCGGGTCGTACGCCACCCGCGCGCCGGTGACCTCGCGCGGGGTGGCGACGGCGGGCAGCAGCCGGCCGCTCAGTCCGGCGACGGTGATCTCCTGCCGTACCGTCTCCACGGTGCTGTCGGGGGCCGGCGCCGTCACGGGCAGGATCCGCCCCGCGTTGCGGTACGTCGCGCCGACCCGCCAGGTCACGCCGTCGTAGTCGCTGAGCACCGCCAGCCGGATCGGCACGGGGCGGCCGGCATCCGGCCCGGGGGTGGCGCCCGGCTGCCCGGCCGGCACGGAACCCGACGGGCCCGAGCGCTGCGTACGCACGTCGAGCAGCTGCTGGCCCGGGTTCAGCGCCCAGCCGGAGATCCGGATGAGCGGGTTCTCGTCCAGCGTCTCCACCTGCGGCGGCTCGACGTACCGCCGAGGGTCCACCGGCCGGCCGTCGACCTGGCCGGCGAGCAGCGGACCGAGCAGCGCGACCAGCCCGACCACCACCGCGAGGCCGGCGGCGGAGGCGGCGGCGAGCCGGGCCCGGACGGCGGCGCGGACCGCCGGCGGCAGCCCGGCGGCCGGGTCGACGCCGGCCGTGGCCCTGCCGCCCGCCGGCACCGCCAGGCCGAGCACCGCCACGGCCACGAGGGTCAGCGTCGGCCCGATCGCGGGATCGGCGTTCGGGCCGACCACGTAGAGCGCGGCGGCGTAGAGCAGCACCGGCGGCAGGTAGCCGAGCAGCACCCGGCCCGCCCGCATCGCCACCTCCGCCCCGGCGAGGCCGGCCAGCCACGCGGCGACCAGCGGCACCAGCACCGTGTCGGGGGTCGGCTCCACGGGGATCATCGCCGTCAGCAGCCGGGGGATGCCGTTCGCGGCGGCGTCCGTGGTCACCTGGGCCAGACCGCCGGGCAGCTCGGCGCGGGTCGCGGTGAGGCGCAGCGACCAGCCCGTCCAGCCGGCCATCGCGAGCACCGAGACGGGTGCGACCAACCACGAGGGCAGCCGGCGGGCGGCCACGCTGACCAGTACCGAGCCCACCGCCGCCCCGAGCACCAGCCGGGTCAGCAGCGGGCCGGCGTAGACCCGCCCGAGCACCGCGCCCGCCAGGCCGATCATCGTGATCAGTGCCAGCGGCACCGGGACCGCCCGCAGCGCCCGTCCCAGCCGGGCAACCCCACTGCCGCCCTCGGCGCGGCCACCGCCGTCACCACCGCCGGCCCCGGTCGGGCCGGTGGTCGCCGTGGTGCCGCCCCCGTCGGCCGCCCGCCCCGCCGCGCCGTCGGCCACCGTCACCACCTGCGCACCCCGTCCCACTCGGCGGCGAACGCCGCCCCGTCCGCGGCGTCGATCACCACCAGGCCGGCCGCGCCCGACGGCGCCGGCTCCGCCGCTCCGAAGACCCCCACCACCACCGACGGGTACGCGGCCCGCAGCGCGCCCACCGTCCCCAGGTCGTCCCGGCCCCCCGGCCCGGTGAGGAAGACCAGCGTGTCGCCGAGCCGCTCCCGCCGCAGCCGGGTGGTGGCGGGCTGAAGGTCGCCCCCGTCGGCGAGTCCCGCCGCCGCGAGCCGGTCCAGCGGCCCGTGCGCCGCCGCGTCGTCGCCCGCCGCCGGGAGGTTGGCCGGCTCCGGCGCGACCAGCAGCAGCACCACCGGCAGAGCCTCGCGGTACGCGGCGACCAGCACCGAGGCGGCGGCCTCACACGCCGACTCGAACGACTCGGCCACCCCGCCGGGGCGCTGCGGGTGGGCGGCCGCCCGGTTGTCCAGCAGCAGCACGATCCGCGGCAGGCTGGTGTCCACGTTCTCCCGCACCATCAGCTCGCCCACCCGGGCGCTGGTGCGCCAGTGCACCCGGCGCAGCTCGTCGCCGACCACGTACTCGCGCAGCGAGTCGAAGGTGATCGACCCGTGCGGCACCTTGTCGACCCGGCCGTCCAGGCTGCGCCCGGCCCCCGTGGGCACCGCGTTCAGCGGGTGCACGCGCGGGTGCACCCAGACCGGCACCGTGCCGCCGTACGGGCGGGCCAGCGCCACCAGGCCCAGGGGGTCGCGCCGGGTCACCCGCAGCGGCCCCACCGGCACCACGCCCCGGCGGGCGGTCGGCACCTCGTAGCGGACCGTCATGTCGCGGCCCGGTCGCAGCCGCAGCAGCGGCACCGGGACCGCCCGGTCGCCGCACCGGTCCTCGGCCACCAGGCTCGCCGCCCGCAGCCGCCCCGCGTTGCGCACCGTCAGGGTCATGGTGGCCGGCTCGCCCCGCGCCACCCGGTCCGGGTCGGCGCTGCGGGTCACCTCCAGGCGCGGCCGCCAGGCCGCGCTCAGCACGGCGTGGCCCACGGCGATGCCGGCCGCCGCCCCGAGCAGCGTCAACTCCGGGTACGCGAAGCGGAAGCCGGCGCCGAGCAGCACGACGGCGGCGACGAGCAGCCCGACACACCGGGCGGTGAACGCGGACACCGGCGTCGCCGGTCAGCCCTGGACCGGGGCCGGCTGGCCCGAGGGGAGCGGCACCGGCACCGAGGCGACCGCCTGGCGCAGCACCTCGGCGGCGGTCACCCCGCGCACCTGCGCGTCGGGGGTGAGCAGCAGCCGGTGTGCGAAGACCGGTTCGGCCAGGGTCTTCAGGTCCTCCGGCATGATCCAGCCCCGCCCGTCGATCAGCGCGTACGCGCACGCCGCCCTGGTCAGCGCGATCACGCCCCGGGGACTGACCCCGACGCGCACCTGCGGGTGGGTGCGGGTGGCCGCGGCCAGCCGCACCGCGTACGCGTAGAGCGGCTCGGCGATGTGCACCCGGCGGGCCATGCGGACCATCTCCCCGACGGTGGCCGTGTCGGTGACCGCGGTCAGCGCCTCCGGGGAGCGGACCGTCGCCCCGCGCAGCACCTCCACCTCGACCGCCTCGTCGGGGTAGCCGACGGAGAGCTTCACCAGGAACCGGTCGAGCTGGGCCTCGGGCAGCCGGTACGTGCCGTCCATCTCCACCGGGTTCTGGGTGGCCACCACCAGGAACGGCTGCGGCACCGGGTGCCGGACCCCGTCGACGGTGACGGTGCGCTCCTCCATCACCTCCAGCAGCGCCGACTGGGTCTTCGGCGACGCGCGGTTGATCTCGTCGGCGATGACGATGTTGGCGAACACCGGCCCCGGGTGGAACTCGAAGCCCCGGGTGGCCTGATTGAAGATCGTCACCCCGGACACGTCGGAGGGGAGCAGGTCGGGGGTGAACTGGATGCGCCGCCACTGCCCCTTCACCGTCGCCGCGATGGCCCGGGCCAGGGTGGTCTTGCCGACCCCCGGCACGTCCTCCAGCAGCACGTGCCCCTGGGCGAAGAGGGCGGTCAGCGCCAGCCGGACCACCTGCGGCTTGCCCAGCACTACCGCGTTGACGTTCTCGGCCAGCCGGGCGGCGAGGGCGGCGAAGCCCTGCACCTCCGGCTGGGTGAGCGGTTCTGGGGTGTTCACGGCGGTGGTGCTCCTTGCCTGGGTGGGTCAGCAGGTGGGCAGGACCTTGATGTCGTCGCCGCCCTCCAGGTTGAGCCAGGCCCAGGGGATGTAGTTGCGTCCCCTGTAGTCGACCTGCACCCACCAGGTGCTGCGCTTCTCGTTGTTGTAGATGTAGG
Organism: Micromonospora sp. NPDC047812; assembly: GCF_040704175.1. Lineage (NCBI taxonomy): Bacteria > Bacillati > Actinomycetota > Actinomycetes > Micromonosporales > Micromonosporaceae > Micromonospora > Micromonospora sp. NPDC047812. The sequence continues at coordinate 143,609 of NZ_JBEYRY010000005.1, forward strand.
CGTAGACCTCTTCGCCCTGCTTCTTGCAGTAGGCCTTGAGCCGGGTGCCGTTCGCGACCCAGCCGGCCTGCCGGTCGTCGTCCTGCCGGGTGACCTCGAAGATCTCGTTGCCGTTGCGTTCGCCGGGGATCTCCCGGGTGCAGTAGCTGGCCTCCGCGCCGGAGGAGCCGTTGCGGCAGGTCGCGATGCCGTAGAGGGCGCCCGTGGCCTGGGCGCGGGTGGCGGTGCCGTCGCCGGCGGCGTTGCGCGCCGTCACCGTGAAGGTGTACTTCGTGCCCGGCGTCAGGCCCGTCATCGTGATGCCGGAGCAGTTCCCGGTCTTCGCCGGCTCACCGGCCGTGCTCAGCGAGCAGGTCGCCTTGCCGCCACCGGCGTCCACGGTGAACGTCACCGTCGCCGAGGTGGCGGTGGCCGAGGAACCGGTCACGGTGACGCGGGGCTCGGCCACCGTGCGGGCCGTGGTGGTGGCCTCCGGGCCGGGCCCGGCCTCGTTGACCGCCCGCACCTTCACGGTGACGTTCTGGCCGTTGCCCAGCCCGTCCACCGTGGCCCGGGTGTCGGTCACCTCGCTGCTGCGCCCGCCCACGTCCACGAGGTACTTCGTCACCGGCCGGCCGTTCGCCGCCGCCGGGGACCACTGCACCGCGACGGCGCCCGGCCGATCGGCCACCGTGGTCGACCGCAGCTCGGTCGGCCGCTCCGGCGGCGCGTACGGCACGACGGTGTTGCTCACCGGCGAGGCCGCCGAGCCGGCGCCCCGGTCGTTGACCGCCACCACCGTGAACGCGTACTGCGTGCCGTACTCCAGTTCGCCCGCCGGCACCACCAGCTCGGTCTTGCGGGACTCGCCGGCCGGGGCGTTGGTGCCCGCCGACGTGGCCGTGACCACGTACTTCGCGATCGTGTTGCCCTGCCCGTTGGCGGCCGGCCACTTCACCAGCACCGTGCCGTCCGGGCGCTCCCGGGCGGTGACGCCGGCCGGGGGGTCCGGCACCGCGGCCGTGGGCGTCACCGGGTTGCTGGTACGCGCGGGACCGTCGCCCTTCGCGTTGACCGCGTGCACCGAGAACCGGTACGTCTCGCCGTTGGTCAGGCCCTTGATCTCGACCGCCCGCTGGTTGGCGCCCACCTCCACGCGCTGGTCGGCGCCCTGCACCACGTACCGGGTGATCTCCGCCCCGTTGGCCGGGGCCGGCCGCCAGCTCACCCGGGCCTGCGCGTTGCCGGCGGCGGCGGTGACGCCGCGCGGGGCGCCCGGCTTGCCCACCTTGGGCTTCTTCGGCGGGGGCGGCGGCGGGGGAGCGGGCGGCGGGTCGCCGCCGAGGACGTCGTTGGCGTACTTGTCGACCTCGCGGACCTGGTGCTTGTCGTCCACCACCTGGGCGGTGGCCGAGTCGGGGGCGTTGATGAACAGGTGGTTCTCCCGCACCTCCAGCTCCAGCGGCCCGGTGCCCCGGCCCCGGATGGTGTCGACGAGCTGCCCGCCGGAGTCGAAGGCGTAGACGGTGCCGGACGCCTCGTCGGCGCAGTAGTAACGGCCGGCCCACGCCACGGCCGGGCTGAGCTTGTCGCCCGCGCCCGGCACGGTGAACGCCCGCACCGCGCCTGCGTCGTCGACCACGTGCACCCGTCGCTCGCCGGGCACCGTCACGGGCACGTGCGGCCCGCTGGTGCGCGCCGGCAGCGCGCCCGGCGCGGTCATCGTCAGCGGCGTGGTCCGCACCTCGCCGCGCTGCACGGTCACCAGGGCGCTGGCGGTGCGGTCGAGCACCGCGACGCCGTCGTCCAGGGTGGAGACCACCAGCTCGTGGCTGGCGTCCGCGACCTCGTACGTCTCGACCTTCTTCGGGCTGAGCCCGGCCCCGGCGGGGGCCGCCGACGCGGGCGCGGAGGGCAGCGGCGCGGCGGTGACCGCCGAGACGGTGCCCTCGCTGGGCACCGCGATCCACAGGCGCCCCTCGCCGTCGAAGGATCCGCCGGTGATGCCCGGCGGGTAGCGCACCGGCTCGCCGATCGGGGTCAGCGACCGCGGGTCGAGCTGCCGGACGACGCCCTGCACGGCGTCGACGACGAACGCCGCGTCCTCGTGCAGGGCCACGTTGACGCCCAGCCCCGGGGTCGTCCGGGTGGTCGCGGTGATCTGGAGGGTGGCCAGGTCCAGCGAGCTGACCTGCCCGGTGTTCAGGTCCCGCAGGACCAGCAGCCGGTCGGTCTGGGTGACCTGCATCGGGTGCCGGCGGGCGCCCGGGACCCCGACCCGGGTGTCGACCCGGGCGGTGATGCCGTTGACGCGGGCCAACTCGCTGCGCGCGGCGCTCCACAGCCAGGAACTCGCGTCGTGGCTCGCCACCGCGTTGTCCGCCGCGCCGAGGCCGTGGAGGGTGAGCCCCATGGCGGCCAGCAGCGCGGCCACCGTCGCGATGGTGACGACCCCGCCCCGCATCCGGCGGGGCCGGCGACGCGGCGGGCCGGTGCCGGCGTGCCCGGTGTCATCGATGGTGGCCACTACCGGCTGCCTCCCGTGTCGTCCCTGGCAGGTGGCGCGCCGTGCCCGGCGACCCTCCCCTGAGCCGGGTGCCATCATATGGCCGGGTCGGGGACGTGGGAACCCGCACCGTCCCCCTGTGGACACCGTGCGTGTGCGCCACGCCGCAGTGGACGGTCAGCTCGACGGCGTGTCGCCCTGCCGCTCCGTGCAGACCTGCCCGGAGGTGGCGAACGAGTCCGTCGAGTAGACCGCCAGCACGGTGAAGCAGTAGTCCACCCGCGAGTTCAGCCCGTTGACGGTGTAGCTGGTCTGCCCCGGGTCCACCGTGGCCATCACGCCCAGCGCCTGACCGGTCCGGCCGCCGGCCACCATGAACGGCACCCCGCCACCCGCCGGGTCCGTCCAGTTCAGGGTGATCGTCGCCGAGTCGTCCTTCAGCGTCAGCCCGCCCGGCGGCGGGCCGGCCGCGGACGCGGCCGGCGCGGCGGCCGCCGGCGAGGCGGGTCCCGCCGGCGGCGCCGCGTCCCGGTTGAGCACCAGCACGCCCACGCCGACGAGCGCCACCACGGCCAGGACCGCGACGACCACCGCGACGATGACCGCCGTGCGGTTCCGGCCGCCCTCCTCGGGCTCCGGCATCATCGGGTACGCCGGCGGCGGCGGGAAGGCCGGCGCCTGCTGCTGCGCGGGGTGCTGGACCGTCGGCCGGGCCCGCACGGGCTGCGCCTTCATCGGGAACGTCTCGTCGATGTCGAGGTACGCCGGCGGCAGGTCGTCGACCTTCTCCCGCTCCGGCTCCGCCTGCTCCACCTCCTCCCGTTCCCGTTCCCACTCGGCCCGTTCCAGCTCCTCCTCGACGTCCGGCTGGTCGGCGTCGGCGTCGGTCGTCGCTCCCGTGAGCGCCTGTGGGGGAGCCGTGCTGCTCCACGGCGGCGCGGACATGCTCCACGGCGGCGCGCTCACCGGCGGCTGGCCCCCGGGCGGCGCGCTGAACGGCTGCGGAAGAGCGGGCGGCGCGCTGACCGGCGGTGGCATCACCGACGGTGGGGGCGGGATCGGCGGCAGGGGGGGCACCGGCGGCGTGCTGACACCCCGCGGCGGTGCGCTGACCGGTGGGCTGCTCGTCGGGTACGCGGGCGGTGCGCTGACGGGGGGCGCGGGCGGTGCGCTGACGGGCGGGCTGCCCGTCGGGTACGCGGGCGGTGCGCTGACCGGCGGCGTCGGTGGTGCACTGACCGGCGGCGCGCTGACCGGCGGCGCACTGACCGGGGCGGCGTGCGCCGCTGCCGGTGACGTGTCGGGCGGCGGCGTCGCGGACGATCGGGCGGGGCTGACCGGAGCATCCGGTGTGGCGGGAGTGCCGGCGGCGCGAGCGATCTCCTCGGCGAGCAGCGGCTCGATCTGCTTGACCTGGATGGTCGGCTTGGCCCATCCGGGTGCCGCCCCGGCGGGGCGCTCCGACGCCGGGGCGATTCCCTCCGGCGCCGGGGCGGCCGCCTTCGGCGCCGACGCGCGCGCGGCCTCGCCGACGGACCTGGCCAGCGGCGAGGACGGGACGTCAGGCTCGGCATGCGCGGCAGGCTCGGCATCCGGCGTACCGGGGCGGGGTGAGGCGGCGCTGGTCGTAGCCGTGCTGGAGGGTGGTTCGGCGGCGGGCCCCGCTGCCGTTCCGGGCGGCGTGGTGCTCGACGGCGACACGGCTTCGGACGCCGCCGTCCCGGCCGACGCGCCGACGGTCGGGGACGGCTCGTCGGCGGCCCGGTGTCGCGACGCAACGGCGGGTCCCGCCGGGGGCACCGCAGCCCTCGCCTGCGCGGGCGGCTCGGCGGCGGCAGGCGGAGGAACGGGCGGCTTCGGCACGGCCGGCACGGCCGGCACGGGTGGGGCGGGCGGCTCCGGCGCGGCGACGACGGGAGCGGCGGCCGCGTGGCGCGGGGGCGGCGGGACGGGGGGCGTCGCGGCAGGCGGAGACGACACCGGGGCCGCCGTCGCCGGCGGGGCCGGCGGCTGCGCCGTCCTCGGGGCCGGAACGACCGAGGCCACCCCGGCCGCCGCCGGCGGAGCGGGGCGCGGCGCAGGTGTGGCGGGACCCGGCGTCGCCGGCGGGTGGGCCGGTCCGGGAGGAGGCGCCCAGGGAGACCGCGGCGAGGCCGGTGCGGGCCGTTGCGCCGGGACGACCGGGGGCGGCGGCACGGGCGCCGACGGCACCTGAGGGTGCGCCGGGGCGGCGGTGGACGCCGACGGCACGACCGGGGGCGGTGGGATGGGCACCGCCGGGGCGTACGGCGGCTGCGCCGAGGACGGCACGGCCGGAGGCGGGGGTACGGCGGCACGGGCCGGCCCCGGTGGCGCGGGCACCACCGGCGGCGGCGGGATCGTCGGTGGTGGCGGGATCCGCTGCGGCGGGGTGGCGTACGGGGTCGCCTGTCCCCGCCCGGGGGCGTGCGGTGCCTGCGGCGGGGCCGGCACGTGCGGTGGCGTCGGCGGGGCCCACGACTGCCGGGGCGGGGCGGGCACCACCGGCGGGGGCGGAACCTGGGCACCCTGCGGCGGGGCCGGATACGCCTGCGGCGGCGCGGGCGGCATCTGCGGCGCGTGGCCGCCCGAGCGGGGCGGCTGCGGGACCGCCGCAGGATGCGGCGCCGGGGCGACGGGAGTGGCCCGTCCCACCTGACGTACGCCCGGAACGGGTGGCGGCGGCGGGATCGGCGGGGTGTGCGGGGACGCCGGTGCGGCCGGCGGGCCGCTCGTGACGTGCGGCGTCGGGTGCACGGCCGACGGCTGCGGGAGGCCGACCGCGGCGGGCTCGTGCGGACGCCAGGTGGTGGAGAGCACCGCCAGCGACATCGTCGGCTCGGAGAGCGCGGACATGTCGGGCCGCGCCGCCGGCGGCGCGGGCTGAGGGGCGGGAGCGGCGTCGCCGAGATACTGCCGTGCCGTGCGTACCGCAGGGTGGTCGACGCCGAGCACGGCGGGCCCGAGGGCGGCGACGCGGGTGTAGTTGCGGCGGGCCTCGTGCCGGTTGCCCAGCTCGTCCGCCACCGCGGCCAGCTCGAAGGAGAGCGCCAGCATCAGCGGATCGGACGGTGGCCAGAGGCGCTCGCCGGCGGCGAACGCCTCCTCCAGCACCCGGCGGGCGGCACCCGGGTCGTCCGCCTCCCGGTGCAGGCGGGCCAACAGGTGCGCGGTGCTCAGCACATCCGGGTGGTCCTTGCCGTACGGCGGCCGGGCGGAGCCGACGGCGTCGTTGAGCAGCCGACGGGCGGAATAGAGATCGCCCGCGGCGCGCAGGGCGAGGGCCCGGTGCTGCACGGCGGCCAGGGGAGAGGGATGGGACACGTGGCCATGCTGCCGCGTGAGGCCCGTCGGACGCTACCCAGCCCCTCCCGTTTGCCACGGTTCGCCCGGGGCGAGATGCCTCCCGACCTGCGGCGGTCCATCGGCCGGAAGCCGATGTGCATGATCCACCCGGGGCGTGTACAGTAACTCCCCGTGCGGCCCACCAGGGCGGCCGGCGGGTGGAAGGTCACCTCGGTCGACACGGTAGGCTGGACGAGCAGGTCCGGGTGGCGGAATGGCAGACGCGCTAGCTTGAGGTGCTAGTGCCCGTATAGGGCGTGGGGGTTCAAGTCCCCCCTCGGACACAAATTTGCGGCATCCATGCCGTCTCTTACGTACTGGTGGTCAAGGCCCCTTGACCACGTGAACTTGATCTTCGCGACCAACCTCACCGACCCTGTGTCGGTCGAAGGTGGCGGTCGCTGTGGCTGAGCCCTCTCTGGCTTCCGTCGTTCCCCCGGTTCTTCTGCCGGACCGTGGGCGAAGCAACCGTCGTGACGCCCACGTACCCCTGCGACGGGCTCCGTTGCCGATGCCAGCGCTTGCGCAGCAACGGTCCGAGGCCAAGGTGTACCGTCTCGCGTCGGTCGATGCCAGCGGCCGGATCCGTGATCGAGGCATCGTGCGTGCCCTGGCTTGGGAGCCGGGTGCCCGACTGGAGATCCGCGAGAGAGCTGGCGTCATTGTCGTGCGCCGGGATCCTGGTGGAGTTTTCGCTCTCACCGGTCAGGGACACCTGCTGCTGCCGGCGCCGGTGCGGCACTGGTGTGGGCTCAAAGCCGGGGATCGGGCCTTGTTGACCGCCGATCCTGTCGCAGACCTGCTCGTGGTGTATCCGCCGACGGCCTTGGACGCCATGGTTGCCCAGGCTCAGCGCGCGGTGTTGCGTGTTGATGACGCATGAGTGCGGCGATGGCGGGCAGGGCGGAGTTGGATGCCGCGCGGTTGTTGCTGACGCGGATGGGGATCTCGCCGGCGGATCTGGTGGGGGCGGCGTCGGATCGCCCAGCGGCGCCGACGTTCGCGGAGTACGTGCCAGTGGTGGCGGCTGCGGTCACGGCCGGCACGCGGCGGGCGTACGGCTCGTACTGGAAGCGGGTGGTCGAGCAGTGGGGTCAGCGGCGTATCGATGAGCCGACGCCGTCGGAGATCGAGCGGTTGGCGGAGTATGTCAGGGCGCATGTGGTGGCTCGGCGTAACGCGCGGGGTGGGCGCAGTGCAGCGGAGCATCTGATCGCGGCGTTGCGCTGTCTGTACCGGCGGGCGGTCGCTGACGGCCTCATGACCGAGGCTGACAATCCCGCGTTGAGGGTGGCGAAGCCGCGGCGGTTGCCGAGTACGCGGCGGGCGTTGGCCGACAGCCGGCTGGCCGAGATCAATGAGGTGGCGGCGTCTACGGGTGATGATCCAGCGTTGGACAGTCTGCTGCTGCGGTTGCATACCGAGACGGCATGCCGGCGGGGTGGGGCGTTGGCGTTGAGGCCGGTGGATCTGGACCGGGATCAGTGTCTGATCATGTTGCGGGAGAATGGCGAGACGGTGCGGTGGCAGCCGGTGTCGCCGACGCTCATGCGGTACCTGCAGCGGCATGCGGAGCAGCGGCACGCGACCGAGGCAGGGCCACTGTTCCGATATCGCAGCGGGCAACCCATCACCTACCGGCGATATGACCACCTGTGGGTGCGCATCGGTGAGCGCCTGCCCTGGGTGCACGCCCAGCAGGTCAGTACGCACTGGTTGCGGCATACCACGTTGACGTGGGTGGAACGGAATTTCGGCTACGCCATCGCCCGTGCATATGCCGGTCACTCGGGCAGCGGTGGCGACGCCGGCACCACCGCTACCTACGTCCGAGCGACAGTCCATGAAGTCGCCGCCGCACTCGCGGCACTTGCCGGTGAGCCGCACCCGTTGGCGTGAAGCGGACCCGGAACAGGTCTCTCCAACAGAACAGGCACGATGACCCGATGAGCAGCTCTTACGAGACCGGTAGGTTTACCAACATCGATCCCGACGAGGTCAGCCACGTCACCACACATACCGACGCCGCCGACATCGTCCGCCGGATGCTCACCGACCTGCGCACCCATCCCACCGAGTGGGAGAACCACACCCTCGAACGCTTCCTGGGCGCACTCGAGTCCTCACTCAAAGCCCTGCCCGGCCTCTACCTGAACCGAGGAGAAAACTTCCCCGACCAGCCGACCTGGAAGCAGTTCACCGAGGCCCTCATCATGGCCACCGGCCGTGAATAGCTGGCCCGACCGGGTCGTGGGATCAGCCCCGCAGGCGCGGAAAGCAGCCGGGGTGGGCTTCGCGAAGTCGATCCCTCCAGATTCTCCCCGTGTACGCGGGGAGCAGCCTGCGGCCTTGGGATTAGAAGTTGGATCCCGGTCATGATTGCCTGTGATTGACGATCCACAGGGGTGTCTATCTGTCCTGGTAGACGCCCCTGTGGGTGTCGGTGAATGCTCCGTGGTGCCGTCCAATCCGTAGACGTCTGGGCTCACATCGGGCTCACCGCGCCGCCTTCACGCAGCACAGACGCCAGGGCGTACTTGCAGGTCAACTCAGACCGCTCTGCCTCTTGATGGCTTTCGGGCTGCCGGCCCCATGGGCGGGCGGCCGACGCCGCTTCGAGTAGCGCCGATGAGCGAAGCTACCCCAACGCAGTCAGCTGTCTCGACGGACGCACTCTTCGCCCAGCCTGTCGATGAAGGGGTGCGCCGGTCGAAGCCATTGATTTCCCGAGATGCCGATCAGGTCAACGGTCGGTTCGGCTACCTCGTCAATGCCGTCCTACGACGGACGCCTAGGTCGAGGCAGCGACGGCAAGGCCGTCCCAACAAGGTTGAGTTGGTCTGCGTTGGTGTTTTTGCGGAGCATGGCGATGGTTATCCCGTGGTTGGGCGCCGGTCGTAACCCGCCGTTGGTCTGCGGTGTGGCAGGGGGCTCTCATGTGCCGCGCTTTGGCGTGCATCAGGATCTTGGCAGAGGTGACAGGCCAATGGCTTCCCTTACTGCCTGGGCCCGCCACTGCAGCTCCGAGCCGGGACCACTGGGGACGGGCCAACGAGGCCCGCTCAGCGACTCCGGCATCGCCCAAGTCGTCCGCATCGGCTGCGCCACACCTCCGCCACCCGGCTCCAAGGCGGCGCCGACCCGGCCCTGCTCGGCCACGCCTGGAGGGTTTCTGCCGGTGGCGGCACCAGAGCGTGTCCGCTGTCCAGGAAACGATCGATTTCGGTGGGGCGATACTCTCGTTACGTGGGGGGGGGACTTTCGCTGGGGTGACACCGACTTGGGCCTTGACCGAGGCCGCAGCACGGTAGCGGTCACCGACTCCAGGATGCTGACCGGCCAGCTTCACGCCGCCACCGTTCCGCCTGAGGCCGCGGACTGGGCGTTGGAGCCTCCCCGCCTCTACTTTCGAGACGTGCCACTCGCAAGTTCGGGCGATACCCTGACGCTGACCGTCGATGACGACGCTCTCGACCACTATGACATCGCGCTCTACTTCCTTGAGCACTACGACGTTCTGGGGACCCTCACCTTCTGGCCTGGCGGCGTGCTGACTTTCGTCGGCGCCGTTAAGACCGATGCCAACGACGCGAGGATTCCACTTGTCGTCCGATGCACGGCAATCTGAACCTGGCCCCAGATTGGGCACACGGGGCCGGCCGTCTGAAAATCGATCGTTTTCCGGACAAGATCAAGATATGTCGTCAGGGCGGGTAAATCGTGTCCGAAAAACCCGTCCGAGAAATCGGCGTGTCCCGTAGTACGCGGTGTGGCGCTTCAGTACCGCCCTGCTGTCTGCGTCGAAGTTGCCTTGGACCTCCGAACCCGGGGTCGTCTCGATGCGCTGCACCACGATGCCGAGCACGCCCTCGGCGTAGGTCTTCAGCAGGGGGTAATAGTGGCGGACGGGCACGATTGCCTTCTCGCCGAACCGCAATCGCGCCCCAGGCCGGGTCATTTGATCGGTCAGCCGGAGCGGTTCGGTCGGAATCGCGGTCGTCGCGGGTGCCGGCGCCGACGTGGCGGGCGGTGGGGCCGGTGACGCGGTCGTGGCGGGAGCCGCCGACGGTGCGGCGGCCTCGCCCGCGAAACAGCCCGCCAGCAGCAGGCAGGGGATCAAGGCGAAGGCATGGCTGCGCATACGCGAAGTATCCCTGAATTACACCGGGACCAGTCCTGAAGGGGATGCTGCTCAGCTCTAGGTGTATGAGGGTCAAACGTTGGTGACGCCGGCCGACAAGCGTGAGGCTGGCGGGCGGCCGCCTGCTCCGCTGTGCGGCCGGTGGTAGTTGTAGTGGATGTTCCAAACCGCGATCGCGGCCGAGCGGGCATCCTTGCTGGTGAACTCGCGGGCGTACAGGAGTTCTTTGGCCAGAATCCGCTGATAGCGCTCTACCTTCCCGTTGTGTCTCGGCGTGTAGGGCTTTGTCTTTTTATGTCGGGACTGGTGACCGACGATGCGTGCGAAGTCGGCTGATCGGTAGCAGGCACCGTTGTCGGTGACGATTCGGTGGATGTGGTCGATGCCGTGGGCGGCGAACCAGACCTTCGCTCGGGCGAGGAACGCCGCTGCGGTTGCTCCCTTCTCGTCGGTGAGTGGCTCGGTGTAGGCGAGTCGGGAGAAGCCGTCGATGGCCGAGTGCAGGTAGGCGTAGCCGGCTTTCGCGCCGGCTGACTTTGCCCGCCCAGCGGCTCTGGCTTGGCCGCTGTCACGACCGTGGACGCGCCACCCTCCTCCGTAAGGGATTCGGCCGACCTTCCTCACGTCGAGGTGGACCATGTGGCCGGGCCAGCGAGCGGTGATCTTCCCCGGCTTGCGGTTGTTGTCCCCATTCGGATCAATGAATCGGCGTCTGCCAAGGCCCAGTCGGGTGAGGTTCCTGGTTACGGTGCGGCGGTTGATCGCAAAGCCAAGCTGGGCCAGTTCGTCCTCGACCCCGGCTGATCAGGAGAACAGGCCTTGATCGATCATTTCTCTGTCTGATGTGGGGTTGAAGTAGTCGAGCATGCGATTACCGCATGATCGCGCTGATAACAGCCGCCGCGACGACTCCGAACAGCAACGGGATCAGACAGCCGACGACCGCAGTTCCACGCACCCTCGTCCTCGCGAACAACGTTGCCCTGCGCGATCGACGCGCTTCATCCGCAACTCGCATCCCCGGCACGGCAGAACCGCCCTGTCGGTCCAGTTGCTCATCCACCAGCGCGACGAGGTCCTCGATCCATTCCCAGAATACGGGATCCGTGTTCGGCAGCGCCCGACGCGCGATGAAGAAGACGCGGCCGTCGACGATTTCGACGTCGCAGTTCCCCGCGAGCCCGACGAGCGTCTCCTGCACTGCGGGGGTGAGCAGCCTCCGGACGGCGTCGTCATCCTGCGGTGCGCACAGAACCTGGAAATGCACATCGAACGAGCCGCCTATTACCAGCGGCCGGTGCGCTGGCGGTACCCTCCATGCGCACGACGGGATATCTCGCGCGGCGGTCGCCAGCGTCATCGGCGGCAACGCTGTCCGCAGGGTGAACATGGCGTAGCAGGCCGTGCGCGGCATGCGCGTCCGCCCCGCCCAGGTGTCATAGGCGTAGTTCGCGACCTCGAACGGGCGAGGCGCGGTCGCGGTCACCAGATCGCCCGCAACACGCGACGTTCCGACGCGGAACAAAGCCGCCGGTCGAACCGGGTCCTTCTCGACGGCTGTGTAGGACATCCCATTCGCCTCGGCGAAACGCCTCAGCCGGTACCAGCCGACCTCCGAGGCCCGACGCCCCCGGACGACACCCCGGATCTGCATCACGGCGAGCGGAACCACCATGAGACCCGCGATCACCACCGTCGTGGCATCGGCGCCGGGCGCCCCGAACATGAGCTGCACCATCAGCACGCATAGGGCGGCCAACACCCCCGCACCGACCACAAGTACGGCGGCCTGGAACACGATCCGACTTCCGGCCGCGGCCTCACCGAAACGTCCGCCTTCGTGACGTATCAGTTCGCGACCCTCCGCACGGGCGAGCGCAGGATCGACGGGGACGCGAAGCGCGACGTCATCGAAGCGCGACGTCATCAGACCACCTCCGCCACGGGTCCACGACAAGATCCGTCGAGCTGCGTCAGCGATCCGGCTGCCATGACCCTCCTTCGATCAACGGCATCTGCACGGTGACCTGCCGCCCCGCCTGCACGAAGATGCCTCGCCCGTCCGGGAAGGCGATGCGCTTGGCCTTCGGGAACGGCACCTTGAACACCGCGTCGCCGTCGAAAGGCATCCGGCTTGAGGGTGATGCCATTGCGTCCCGCCTTGAAATCGCCGATCCACGCGTCCAGCTTCGACTCCGCCACGGTGGGGCACGAGTTCAGCATCCCAGTCGGTGCTGACCGTTTGGTAAGCATGTGACTTCCCATCTCACTTGAGGCATGAGCACTTCCAGCATGCCTGTCCGGCGCTAGGCCGTGTCTCCCGGATCATGGCTTGGGGCGGTCCGGTTTCGCGCGTAGCCAGATGAGGATGTCGGCGATCTGCACGGTGGTCCGGTAGCGGCAGGCCAGCTTGTCGTACCTGGTGGCCACGGCGCGGAACTGCTTGCGCCGGTTCATCAGCCGTTCGATGGTGTTGCGCTGCCGGTAACGCTGCGGGCGGAAGGTGGGCGGGCGGCCACCGCGTGACCCTTTCCTGGCGCGGTTGGCCTTCTGATCGTCTTTCTCTGGGATGTCGTGGGGGATGCGACGGTCCCGTAGTGCCTGACGGTTGCCGCGGCCGGTCGGACCAACGCCTCAAGGTCGGACTTTCGGAGCAGCTCGGGGTGTTCCGGTAGGTCGATGAACACCTCAGGAACTGCCGACTGTGCCAGCCGCGACTGCACTGCGGCGGTGAACTTCGCACGGAAGTCGCCCCTGGTCTCCTCGAACGCCTTCCTGGCAGGCTCCAGATCAACATCATCCCCGGCTACGGTCTCGAGCATCGCCAGCAGTTCGTTCTTCATGAACGCGTTGAACACGGGTACGACGATAGGGGACCGGCACGGTCGTCAGCCGTCCCTCTAACGGCGCTGCTGGATGGTTGGACGACGATGACGTTGGCGTAGTCGCAGGCGTTGAGGCAGTCGCTGGTGCAAACCGTGCGGTGCCGTCGAGGCTCTGGCGCAGGCGTGCCAGTTGGGCGGTACGGTCGAAGTCCGAGACCTGCGGGGTGCCTCAGCAGCAGTGGCGGCACACCGCCACGGTGTACACATCGGATGCGCTGCTGGATGTGGTGCCGAGATCGGCGCGCCTGGAGGTGTCGCGGCGGCGGCTCATGCGGCCGCGGTGCGGGTCGCACGCCGCCAGGCGGCGTCGGTGACATGCGCAGGTCGTTGAGGCCCACGATCACGGAGGGGCTCCCGTATCGAGCGGCGGCGGTGGCTGCTCAATGAGGGCCTGTGACGTAGTTTGTGCGTCACACTAGGGGCTACTGACCATGACGGATAGAGATCAAGTTGAACGTGGCCATCGAGCCGCGCTCCTCGCGTTCCTGCCCCGGGCCCGCCGGGTCGAGGCCCATTCCCTCGCCCAGGACCGTGCTGCCCTGGTCGCGCTGGCGCCGATGACGATGCAGGTTGTCATTGATCCCGCGCGGGAGACGCAGACCGTGGTCCAAGGACCCGACCCATTGGGGGAAGTTCTTCAAGGCGGTCGGTTTTCTCCTGTTTGATGTTAGGCGGCGATCGGGGCTGGGTCGGTCTGGTCGGTGTCGTGTCGGTCGGGCTGGGCAGGGATGAGGCGGGCTTTGGTCAGTAGTTCCAGGCCCAGGTAGCGGCGGCCTTCGGTCCATTCGTCGGTCTGCTCGGCGAGGACGGCGCCGACGAGGCGGATGATTGCGGGCCGGTTCGGAAAGATCCCGACGACATCGGTGCGGCGACGGATCTCCTTGTTCAGCCGTTCCTGCGGGTTGTTCGACCAGATCTGGCGCCAGATCCCACGCGGGAATCCGGTGAACGCGAGGAGGTTGTCTCGGGCGGTGTCGAGGTGCTCGGCCGCGGCCGGGAACTTGGCTTCGATGGTGGCCACGACTCGGTCGAACTGGGCTCGGACGGCGTCGGCGTCGGGTTGGTCGAAGATCGTGCGGACGAGTGTGGCGATCCACGGCTGCGCCGACTTCGGGACTTTGGTCAGCAGGTTGCGCAGGTAGTGGGTGCGGCAGCGTTGCCATGACGCGCCGGGCAGGGCGGCTCCGATGGCCTGCACCAGGCCGGCGTGGGCGTCGGAGATGACCAGGCGGACACCGGACAGGCCGCAGGCGGTCAGCGATCGCAGGAACGCCAGCCAGCCGGCGCCGTCCTCATCTGAGGCGACGTCGAGGCCGAGGACTTCGCGCCCTCCGTCGGCGTTGACGCCGACGGCGATCAGGGCATGAACGTTGACGGTCCGGCCTGCCTCGCGGACCTTCATCGTCAGCGCGTCCATCCACACGAACGTATAGTGGCCTGAGTCGAGGGGCCGGTTGCGGAACGCCTCGACCTGCGCGTCCAGGTGGGAAGTCGTCTCCGACACCTGCGACTTGGACAGCTGCCGGATCCCGAGCTGCTCGACCAGCTTCTCCACCCGCCGGGTCGACACGCCGAGCAGGTAGGAGGTGGCCACGACCGAGACCAAGGCCTGCTCCGCCCGCCGGCGATGAGTCAGCAGCCAGTCCGGAAAATACGAGCCAGAACGCAGCTTCGGGATTGCCAGGTCGATCGTCCCGGCCCGGGTGTTCCACTCCCGAGGCCGGTAGCCGTTGCGCGAGTTCACCCGCTCGTCGCTGCGCTGCCCGTAACCGGCGCCGCAGATCGCGTCGGCCTCGGCGGACATCAACGTCTGCGCGAACGTTTTGATCATCGCCTGCAACGTGTCCGGCGACGCGCCCTCGATCTGCTCGCGCAGCAGGTCAACAGGGTTCGCACTCTCTGATGCGGCCATCGCGTTCTCTCTTCCTTCTCTGACTTGGTCGTCTTGAAGGATCGACGCGATGGCCGTCTCTTACCTACGCAACACGCCCATCACGGGCAAGTCGTACACCACTCCCGTGGACGCAACCCTCGGTGCCCGAAGGGCCTCGTCGCGCCATACATGGCTGTAGAAGGACGATGGCCCGCTGCCGGTGGTCACCAGCCGTGATGGTGCTCCGTTGGTGCTCGGATGTTCGGCGCATGACCAGCACGGTTGGAACTAAACCAGCCCAACGCGACCTGCGCGGCCGATCGTCGCCTTGGAGGATGTCGCACTCTGCGGGCGGCATCGCCCTGACCAGCAGATACTCAGCCACTTGTTTCGGCATGCAGAAGCACTCACCGATACGCGCGAAGGAACGGTTACGCAGCGTAGGGAGCACCTGGCGGGTTCGGACTACGGATCAGATGGTTAGGGGTTCGAGTCCCTTCGGGCGCACCACCTGAGCAGGGAATATAGCCGATGGGCTATATTCCCTGCCTTCGTATGGGTCATGTGTGGGGCGCGGTTGTGACCCACGTTTGAGCAGCTCAGAGGCACTTTGGTTCGCGGTCGCGCCGCTCGAGCGGCTTCTGAGCAGCCGAGCACCATCGGATCACCACGGTCCCGACATGTGGGATGTATGAATGCGAAAATGGGAAGCGCAGGAGACGGGAGCGCATGTTCTCGCAGGTGGCGGCCTTATCGCGGCATGCGCAGGCGGCACCCCTGCGGCCCGACCCATCTGATTACCGCTCAGTTGCTCCCAATCAAGAGAGACGGGCATCGACCGAGACCGCAGCGTATGGACGAAGAGCGCTCGTCGAGCATCTTGTTCACCTCGTCGGCGACCTGCTCGCGTTGGCGCGGTACGTCTGCTCAGGGAGTCGGCGAGGCGGGCAGGAACCGTGTCGGCGGCCTGGTTGCGTCGTGAGGATGGTCTTTTGGCGGCACAGTCGTGGGGCCGGATCGCGTTTTCGCCGACGCCGTGTCAGCGGTGCAGTAGTCCCAGCCGCAGGAGAACCCGTGGTTGGGACTCTGTGCGAACACTGGACCTAGAGACTTCTGGGAGCGGGTTGTCCGGCGAGCTCTTGGTGGTTGGGGAGCTGTCGGCTGGTGAGCACTCGTTGCGCTTTCGCGCGCCGATGGTGGCGCGCGCCGGGATCGGCGAACTGCTGGATGCCCACCCGTCGACCGAGATCGTGCACCTCGACGTGCAGGTGAAGTTCCCGGACGGCTGGGAGGCGAACCAGACGATCCTCGCGCTGCTCGCCGGCGATCGGTCCCGCTGACGCCGTCCCGGCCCGCCCGTTGCGGCAGGCCGGGACGGGACCGGCGCCCCGGCCTGCCTAGAAGTCGGCGGCCACGGCCACGTTGAACGTGTCGATGGCCGCCTTCTTCTCCGGCGGGAGCGCCTCGACGTCGATCCGGTCGGTCTCGCTCCTCCCATCGTGGGTGTCGACACCTTTGACGAGGTGATTGACGATGGAGTTCGCCTTGTCGGTGGTGAAGCCTGCGTCGGTCAGGATGTGCAGCGGAAGTTCACTCATGCCGGCCGCCGGTATCCGTCGTGTCCCGCTCCCACGCCGTCGGGACCCCTGCCGGACGGATAGGGGTGGACTCCCTGCGAGCGTCACCCGTGCTCGCCGCTCGTACGCGGAATGTGCTCCGCAGTTCACCGCAGGTTCTCGTTGGCGCGGGCGCTCCAGACCGCCAGCGCGGCTGCCAAAGCGCAGGCGCCGCCGAGCCACAGCACAGCCTCGAGGGCGAGTGAGTCGACGAGGACGCCGCCGGCCAGCGCGCCGAAGCCGATCGACAGATTGAACACGGCCACCCACAGGGCGGAGGCCGCCTCCACAGCGTGGGGCGCGGTCTTGATCATCCAGGTTTGCAGGCCGACCGACACGCCGCCGAACGCCAGGCCCCAGGCGATCAACAGTGCGGCCCCGCCGACCGGCCCCCGGCCTAGCACCAGGTAGAGCGGCATCGCGGCAGCCAGGGCCACGGTGATGGCCAGCACGGTCCGGTGCGGATTGCGCGCCAGCGCGGCGCCGGCGACGAAGTTGCCGACCATGCCCGCCAGACCGAATCCGAACAGCAACGGGCCGACGAGTCGCTCGTCGATCCCCGACAGCTGCTGCAGTGCCGGGCTGACGAAGGTGTAGGCCGAGAAGTGGCCGGTCACGATGAGGAACGTCGCGAGGATGCCGACGCGTACGCCTGAATTGCGGAACTGTTGGGTCAACAGTCGCGGACGGACCGGCTGGGACGCGGCCAACGGCGGCAGCACGGCCAGCAGCGCGAGCAGCGCGACCAACGCCAGGGCGCTCAGCGTCGCAAAGGCGAAGCGCCAGCCGGAGAAGTCGCCGAGCAGTGTGCCGAGCGGGACGCCGAAGACGTTCGCGGCGCCGACACCGCCGAAGATGATCGCGGTCGCCCGTGGCACGTTCGCGGGGGCCACGAGCCGGACGGCCAGGCCACTGGCGACGGCCCAGAAGCCGCCGATCGCCACGCCGACGAGCACCCGGGAGGACACCAGAACGGCGAAGTTCGGCGCCAGGGCCGAGGCCACGTTGGCGAGCGTCATGAGCCCCATCAGGCCGAGCAGCAGCAGCCGCCGGTTCATTCCGCCGACGAGCACTGGCACCAGCGGTGCCGCGACTGCGGCGACCAGGCTGGGCACCGTGATCATCAGCCCGGCCGTCCCTTCGGAGACCGACAGGGCCCATCCCACGGTGGTCAGCAGCCCGATCGGCAGTTGCTCGGCGGTCACCAGCAGGAACGTTCCCAGGGCCACCGCGCTGACCGCCAGCCAGTGGTTCCTCCGTGGGGCCTGTTGGTCGGTTGCCCGAGCGGCCGTCTGTTCCGTGGTCGTCACCGATACCTCCTCCACTCGTATGGGAGCGATCGTTCCCATACGTCGGTGGACCCTAGTATGGGAACGATCGCTCCACAAGCTTGGTAGAGTGGCGGCCATGGCGCGCCCCCGACAGTTCGACGAGCAGGACGCGGTGGTCAGGGCGACCGATCTGTTCTGGCGTCGCGGTTACCACGCCACCTCGGTGCGGGATCTGGGCGCCGAACTCAAGCTCACGCCGAGCAGCCTGTACCGGACGTTCACCGACAAGCACACGCTGTTCCTGCGCGCGCTCGACCACTATCGGGCCACCGAGTCCGCCCAAGCCGAGCAGCGGTTGGACGCCGCTGGCCGTCCGGTCCGCCAGGTGCTGCGGGACTGGATGCTGTGGTTGGTCTCCTGCCCCTCCGACGGCGAGGCCGGGCAAGGGTGCTTCGTGGTCAACACGGCGACCGAGCTCGGCAACACCGACGCCCAGGTCCGCCTGCGGACCGAGGCCGCCTTCGAGGTCACCCGGCAGGCGCTGCGGTCACTGCTCGAGGAGGGCCGTCACGGCGGCGAACTGCCCGCCGACCTCGACACCGACGCCGCCGTGGAACTGCTGTTCACCACGGTGCTTGGCCTGCGGGTGCGGGAACGCGCCGGACACGACCCCGCACGTCTGGCCACCACGATCGACGTCGTGATCCAGGCCCTTGGGCGTGAGGCGTAGGTGTCGCCAAACTCGCGTACGCCGTCGACGTCGAGAGTGATCCGGCTGTTGTCGGCCCACTGGCCGGTCGCGGCGCGCCAGCTCGGGCAGAAGCGCGCGGAGCGAGCCGGTGGTATGGGGGGAGTGTTTCAGTTCGTCCAAGATGCGGCGTCGCACCGGCGAAGCCAGTGGACGACGTCTTACCGATCGACACCGAGCTGCTGCCCGAAGCCCTCGACATCCAGCACGGGCAGTGCCTCCCGAACTGCCCGAGAAGTGCCCGAGAAGCGCTGCTTCTCGTCATCGACAGAGCCACCGGCTCGCCGAATGGGGTCGCGGTCAACGACAGCAGCCGCCACGGGACCCTGACTCAGGTGCCCTCGCGCTGGTCACGCAGCCAGACGAGCCGGATGGCGTAGGCGTTGACCGCCTGGATCGGATGCCACCTCAGCGCGGTAGATGGCATCCGACTGGCCGGACGCCGGAACCAGCTACGCGCTCTGGGGCAGCAGACCGGCGTCGATGACCTCAGCGATAAGGGCGGCGCCGCGGCTGTTCTGGTGGATTTGGTCGGTCGTGAGCACGAGACCTCGCCGCCGCGAGATCGTGTCGAGGCTGCGACGCAGCACTGCGTGCTGGACGAGGACGCCGACAACCGCTGCGGGCGTCACCTCCCGGTATGAAATCGGCGGCGGGTCCGCTTGGCGCAGTTCCTCGATCTGGCGTTCGTGGAGCGGAAGGTAGGCCACCTCGTTGGTGGCGGCGACCTCGGCGATCATCCGGCTGTACGCCTCCGACGCGTGTGCCGCTGCTCCGTCGAGTTGTTGGCCGAGTACCGGTAGCGACAGCAGACCGATCGTCGCGTCGGTCTCCGCTCGCAGCCGTGCGACGACGGCTCCCAGGCACTGTTGGAACCAGCCGGCCGACGGGCGATCGGGGAGCCGTTTGCGCTTCATGGCCTGCTCGACGGGGTAGCCGGCAAGGCTCGCTCGGGCGTCGTTGGTCCCGATCAACACGGTGATCACATCGGGTGGGTTCGTGACGACAGCATCGAGGCGCTGCAAGAGGTTGTAAGCGAAGTCGCCGTTGGCGCCGAAACGGGCAAGCTGCACGTCACCGGGAGGGCGGCGTCGTCCGAGTAGATCCAGGTAGTCGACGCTGAACTGCGCGCGGGTGAGGCTGTCGCCGAGGCACGCGATGCGTGTCCTCACGGCGCTTCCTCCGGGCTGGGCGTGCCGACGCGTTCGGTCGGGCGGGTGTCGGTCCGAGGACGATGGTCGGTGCCGAGGGTCGCAGTGATGGCCAGGATGGACGTCGGCCCCTCCATGTCAACCACGTGCCATACCCCGGCCGGGTTGATGGTGGCCTCGCCCGGCCCGAGCAGAACGCGGTCGGGCAGCCCGTCCACGTCGCGGGTGACCGTCACGGACCCGCTGAGGCAAACGACCAGTTCGTCGCCTGCTGGATGGCTCTCCCAATGGTCGCCGAGCCCGTCGCCGTCGAAGATCATCACCATCCGGCCCTCGGCGCCGTCTGCCGCGACCGCGGCGCTGTAGGCCTGGAGCACCTCCGGGTCCCAGGTGAAGCCCTCGACGGGTTTCGCTCTCGATCCCAGTCCGAGGTGCACGGGGGTGGTCCGCAGGTCCATGGCATTGCGTTCGTGGTTGACGAGTCTCATGCCGACGATCGTCCACGCCAGCGATCGGGCGGTCTTGAAGAAAAGGGAAGAGAAGCCGACGCGACGGGCAGACGGTTGGCGGCTACCCGGCTCCGAGGAGGGCTTCGCTGCGACGCCAGGCCGTCGGCGATCGGCCCGTGAACTCGCGCCAGTCCCGCACGAGATGGGCCTGGTCGGCATAGCCAGAGACGGTTGCCACATCGCCCCACGGGAGCGGGTCCTGCGCCGACGCCAGTTCGTGCGCGTGCTCGAAGCGCAAGACTCGGGCGAAGGTCTTCGGCGACAGGCCCACCTCACCGCGAAACCGCTCTGTGAGGTACCGACGGCTCCAGCCGAGTTCCGCGGCGACCGCACCAACCTGGACGCAACCCCGTGCGGCGACGAGGCGGCGCCATGCCTCGGCTACCTCGGGGCGCACCCAGCGCACATGGTCGCCGCAGGCGCCACGGCCGACAGCTCGGAGGAGCAATTCGTCCAGCGCGGTGAATCGCGCCGCCCATGTTGCCGCCGATCGGAGCCGGTCGACCAGCTCGACGGCAAGCGTTCCGAGAAGCTCGTCAAGTGGGACCAGTCGGTGGGCGAGCTCGGCGGCGGGCATGCCGTAGATGGCCTGGGCCCCGAGCGGTGTCAGCGATACCTGAACACCTTGCTGGCGTCCGTCGTGGTGAATCGCGACGGACCGGCACATCAGACCGCCGGCCACGCTGCCGAATCGGGTGACCGGCGACCCGTCGTCAACGCCCGCCGCCACCTCCAAAGGATCTGACAGGCTGATCACCGCAGTGAGCGCGCGGCTCGGCGGGCCGCAGTGCACCCCCGTCGGGAGCCCGCGGAGGTCGAAGCCGACATACGAGTCGACGTACTCCCGCAAGGCGGGCGCCGGACGTGCACCGATCCCGGTGGCCGTGTGGTCCTCCATTTTCGTCAGTGTAGGAGCCGCCTAGCGCAGGAAGATCACTATCCAAGGACTGATCACCGCCGTTTGCGGCTGGTGACGCGGTTCTTACCAGCACCCCGTCACGCAGCGCTACATTTCCGTTGGCCGTAGCTATACGAGAACAGGGCCGAGGAGTGCGCCACCGCCGCGCGGGTACATGGGTGCAACAGCTTCGCTGGCGACACGGCAGTCCTGCTGGCCGCCGGAGACACCAAGCCGATCGAAGAGATCGAGGTCGGTGACGTCGTACTGGCCACTGACCCGGAGACCGGCGAACAGGGGCCGCGTACCGTCACAAGGTGCCCGCGGCAGCGTGCGCACTCCGTTCATGCGGCGCCGCTTCCGGCCCAAGCTGTCACGCCGGCAGAAGGCCGTGAACCGGACCCACGCGAAGACCCGTATCGGGCTTCGGCATCGGTGCATGCCATCGCTGGTCGGACCGATTCTCCCGCTTGGGTCGGAGCCCGGGTCATTCGCGGTGGGGAGGCCGATATGGGTCCGCAGACTGACGTTTCCGGTTGATGGCCGATGGCACCATGAGCGGCGGTTACGTCACACGGGAGGCGATATGCACCTGTCACGCCGCAGTTTCCTGCTGGCCACCTCTGGTACGGCACTTGCGACGCCTCTGCTGGCCGCTGCCGGCCCGGCACTCGCGGCCGGCCGGCCGCCCGCCGGGTCGCTGCCGGACGCGGCGCTCACCGCCGACCTGCGCGCGATCACCGAGGCCGGCATGCCCGGTGTGTTCGCCGAGGCGCGGGACGGACGGGACCGGTGGCGGGGCGGCAGTGGGGTGGCCGACGTGACGACCGGTCGACCGGTGCTGCCCGGGTTCCAGCACCGGGTCGGCAGCATCACCAAGACCTTCGTGGCCGCCACGCTGCTGCAACTGGTTGGTGAGCGCCGGATTGCGTTGGACGCTCCGATCGGCCGGTACCTTCCGGAGTTCGCGGTCGCTGGGGTGACCGTCCGGATGCTGCTCGACCACACCAGCGGGATCAGCGACTACGACCACGTCATCTTCGCCACCCCGGAGGACATCGAGCGACACCGGTCCACCACGTTCACGCCGCGTCAACTCGTCCGGGCCGGCCTCGGTCAGCCGCCGACCGGGGCACCGGGCGCGGCATTCTCCTACTCGAACACCAACTACATCCTGGCCGGGCTGATCATCGAGCGGGTCACCCGCCGGTCCGCCACCGACGAGGTGCACCGGCGGATCCTCCGGCCGCTCGGGCTGCGGCAGACGTACTTCCCCGGCGTGCGTCCCCGGATCGCCGGCCCGCACAGCAGGGGCTACGTCCCGTGGTACGAGGGTGAGCTGCGCGATTTCAGCGTCAGCAACATGTCCTGGGCCTGGACGGCCGGGGCGCTCGTGTCGACCATGGCCGACCTGAACACCTTCTTCCGGGCGCTGCTCGGTGGCCGGCTGCTCCGCCCGGCCCAACTGGCCGCGATGAAGACCACCGTGCCGTTCGACCCGGCTCAGCCGGAGGCCGGCGGCTACGGGCTCGGCCTCTACCGGATGACCTGGCCCACCGGCGACGTCTGGGGGCACGACGGCCTGGTCTTCGGGCACAGCGCCATCTCGCTGCACACTCCGGACGGTCGGCGGCAGGTTAGCCTCGCCCAGAACGTGACGCACTACGCGCTGCCCGGCACGCCGGACCCGATCGGTGAGGCGGTCGGCGGGTTCCTGAACACGGCACTGGTCGGTGAGAGCGCCGTCGCGGCGCGGACCGCCACCGCCGCCCGGGTGCCGGCGGTCGTCCCGGCGCCGGGCGCACCGACCCTGGTCAGGCCACTGCCGCAGCGCTGACGCTGTCGCCGGCGCAGCCGCGACCGGACACCGTACTCCGGTCGCGGCTGCCGCACGGCCGGGCCGTGGCGTTCCGGCCACGCCGGATCGCGCCGCTCGGGCGCCGCGTTCGATCGGCGTCGATCGCGTAGGTGAGCCGGATCCCGAGTTGCGGTAGGCCGTCGAAGCCATCGCCGACCAGCTGCCACTGCCGGAAACCACCTGCCGGCTGGTCCACGCGATCCTCGACTTTCAGGACGACCGCCTCCAAGACGACGCCACCGTTCTGCTGAACCAATTGGGCAGCCCGGCCCCGCCGCGATCCGACCACCGAACTATCGGAGGCCGACAACCGGGCACCCCCTCGACATGGCCGGCTGAAAAGCGCCAGCCCAGCACACCGCAGTAGATTCGGCGATGCTGTCATCCGGACACCGCGCGGCTTGTCGGGGCGTTGCTAACGGATTCGCGCCCACGGCGACGGATCCGCCATGCGCGTCGACTTCGACGCCTTGGGCCGCGTGAGCACATTTCCGGCACGGTCAGCATGTAACTGGGTGCGGCGGCGCGGGGTTCGGACCGAACCAGTACATCCCAGTAGGCCTGGTCGAACTGGCCGTAGTGACATTCGGCGGAACCGGCTGAGCGACCCCGACGTCGACATGGGCCCGACCGCATCGACCTGGTGGCACGGCATCAACCGGGCTGCCGTGAATGAGGTCACCCGCCGGTTCCCAGTGGAGGTTGCGGACATCAACCATGGTTGACGAGGTCGCGGTTATCAACTAAGGTTGATGATGTGGTTGCACGCGCGGAGCTTCCCTCGCCTGACAATCCGCAGGCGGCACTAGCTGCGGTGGTGGCGCTTCGGCGACTTGCCAACCAGTTGGAGCGGGCCGCGGTCGACCACGCGCTGCGCGACGGGTGGACCTGGGCCCAGATTGGTCAGGCGCTCGGCGTGAGCGCTCAGGCAGCCCACAAGAAACTCGCCCACAAGAAGGATCATTCGTGAAACTTCCAGGCGCCATACAGGACGTTCGCACCATCAAGGCACTGCTGACCGGCGCCGAGACCGAGGCCCGGCGTGCCGGCGACGACCTACCCGGACCGGAGCACCTCCTGCTGTCCGCATTCGGGCTCCCCGACGGCACGGCCCGGCGGGCATTCGAACGGCTCGGCGCCGACCCGGACGACTTCCGGGCCGCCGTCGACACCGCACACCGGCAGGCACTGCACGATGTCGGCGTCACAATGCCCAACGGCGCTGAGCAGCAACTTCCCCCGCCAACGCGGCCGGGTGGTGTCTACCGGATGACTGCACCCGGGCAGGAAGCTTTCCAAGCGGCGGTGAAGCTGTCCAAGGCGACCAAACCCTCGCTCCTGCGCGGTGGGCACGTGGTCGCCGCGGTCTGCGACCAGGAACATGGAACCGTCGCCCGCGCGCTCAAGGCCCTCGGCATCGAACGTGGCGCTCTGGCGATCGCCGCTGGCGAGGCACTCGCCAACCGCTGACCTGCTCCATCAGCCAGGCCGCATTGGCTTGGGGGAGTTGGGCGAGAACCTCTGTCGGCGCTGGCTCGACGGGCAGGGGACGGGGTTCGGTGTGCTTGTTGGGGCTGCACCGGCTGAACGGCCCGTACTCGCCGGTGAGCGCGGCGAGGTGGGGGTCTAGCGCGTGTTTCAAAAGAGGTCGTCGTGACGCTCAGGTCGGCGGCGTACCACGCAAGATTCGGTATCGTGCGGTGCCAGCCTGGTCGGATGCTGTTTACTGCATGCCGTGGGTGGAACGGCGTTGAGCGTGCTGAGTCCATGCACTGCTAAGTGCGTCGAGCCAGTCCTGCTGAAGGAGATGGCGGCTGAGGGCCTCGTCCGGTACGAGCCCGACCCTAACTACTGGCTGTCCGCCGAGGGCCTGCCCTACGGATACGATTGTCAGGCACCGGACTTCGAGGTCGGCGTCGATGAGCTCGAGCTGATCGCGCAGGCGGCCGGTGGAGTCATGCGCTGTGACATCGTGCTGCACATCCTCGTCAGCGGTCTCGCTGGTCGACCTGCCCTGGCCCGCATTGCCGAGCGAGTGGCACGGCGGACCGACGGCTGGGTGTTCGTCGAGTTCCACACTCCGCCCTCGGCAGTCCTGCTCGAGTACCTGGCGAGTGCGGGTCGCTGCGTTCGCGTCGACGATGCCGTCTACCTCGACGCGGCAGCGATGACTGCCTGGATCGCCCACCCTGATTTTCACGTCGTCAAATGAGCGTCATGCACCAAGCGGGGCACCGCATGTCGTTTCAGAGCCACTCGTTGATCGCGGCGACGTTGAAGGTGGCCTGGTAGCGGACGGCGAGCTTGTCGTACCTGGTGGCCAGGACGCGGTTGCGTTTGAGCCGATTGATGCCGCACTCCACGGCGTGGCTGGTTCAGCCAGCTACTGCCGCACCCGAGCCTGCGGCTCGGCCCGTCGGAACCGGACCGCGATCCGCGCGTGTAGCCGGTCCAACTCCGAAGCCCCATACGTCGACCTCACTCGCCGTCGCCCCGACATCATGCCCAACGCCGCATCCGTAACTGCGCGTGAGCCGATCTGACCGGTCGAGCCGGTCACCACGATCCCGGTCACGCCACGATCCGCAGCGGATGCTCGAGCAGGTCAGTGAGGGTGGCGAGGAACTGCGCGGCCAGGGCGCCGTCGATGATGCGATGGTCCGCGGTCAGCGTGTAGCGCATCCGGTGCCGCGCTTCCAAGGTCTCCCCGGTCAGCGTGAGCTCCGGTGTCGCGGCGCCGACGGCGAGGATCGCACCTTGGGGTGGGTTGATGATCGCGGTGAAGTGCTCAACTCGGTACATGCCGAGGTTGCTGATTGTGAACGTCCCGTCGGCCATGTCGGCCGTGTTCAGCGTCCGGTTCGCAGCCTTGTCGGCTAGAGCTCGGGTCTGCGCGGAGATCGCCGTGACCGACGTCCGGTCGGCATCGCGGATCACCGGCACTATGAGCCCGGCCGGGGAGGCGACGGCGATGCCGATGTTGACCCGCCCGTGCAGCAGGGTTTGGCCACGGCCCTCGGGGGAGTAGGACGCGTTGACGCCGGGGCGCTCGCGTAGGGCGAGCGCGACCGCCCGCACCATGAGGTCGTTGACAGTCACCTTGCGTCCGGCCTCGTGCAGCGCGGCGTTCAGCTGCGCCCGGAGCGCGAGGAGGTCCTCCAGGTCGGCGGATGCAGTCACGGTGAAGGTCGGGATGGTTGTCGCGCTCTCGGTAAGCCGCCTCGCGATCGCCTGTCGCACGGGATCGAACGGCACCGTGGTCGGTTCACGCCCGTCCTGCGCGGACGGTGCTGCGACACCGGCCGCAGCAGGGGCAGGCGAATCGGTCTCGGCCGGTTCGTTGGCAATCGGTGCAGGCGTCGGCTTCGATGCGAGGGCGTCGAGATCCGCGCGGACGATCCGACCACCGGGACCCGTGCCGGTGACGCTGCTCAGGTCGATGCCGCGTTCCCGCGCGAGCTTGCGTACCAACGGGGTCGCGGCCCGGTGCTCCGGCTTTACTGCGGTCGCCGCGAGTGCGGGTGGTTGTTCCGCAGCGGCCGGTGTCGGAGCCTCGTCGGCTGCATCGGTGGCGCCATGATTATCGGCTGGTTCGGGGACGGCCGGCTCGGCGTGCGCCCCTTGCGTGAGTATGACGGTCTCGTCACCCGATCCGTCGTTGAGGCGGGCAATGGGTGTACCGATGGTGGCCTTCTCGCCTTCGGGGACGAGGATCTCGACCAGGGTGCCGCTCTCGTAGGCCCCGTACTCCATGACGGCCTTGTCGGTCTCGATGTCGACGAGGATGTCGCCGGCGGCGACCGGGTCGCCGGGTTGCTTGTGCCAGGTGGAGATGGCGCCTTCCTCCATGGTGTCGGACAGGCGCGGCATGAGGATGTCGATCATGAAAGGTCTCCGGTCAGCGGCGCCGGGCGACGGCGTCGAGGGTTTGGCGGATTGCGGTGATCGCGTCGTCGGCGGAGGGCAGAGCCGCGGTCTCAAGCGGCTTGGAATAGGGGAGTGGGATTTCGGCCATCGCGACGCGGCGGACGGGGGCATCGAGCCAGTCGAAGGCGCCGTCGGAAATGGTCGCGGCGATCTCGGCGCCGATGCCGTAGGTGAGCCAGTCGTCTTCGAGGACGACGGCGCAGTTTGTCTTCTGGACCGAGGCGATGACCGTCTCCCGATCCAGCGGGCGGAGGCTGCGTAGGTCGACCACCTCGACATCGATCCCATCACTCTCGGCGAGCTGCTCGGCTACCTGGAGTGCGACCGCTGCCATCCGGGAGTAGGCGACGACGCTGATGTCGGAACCTTCGCGAGTGATCTTTGCCTTGCCGATCTCGGCCGGTACGTCCTCGTCATGCACCTCGCCCCTGGTGTTGTAGAGCGCCAGGTTCTCCAACACGAGGACGGGGTCGTCGTCGCGGATCGCGGCCAGCATCAGCGCCTTGGCGTCGGCAGGGTTGGAGGGGGCGACGACCTTCATGCCGGGGACGAAGGCGTAGTAGAGCTCGATGTTCTGCGAGTGGGTGGCGCCGAGCTGCTGCCCGCCGCCGCCCGGGGTGCGGATGACCATTGGCACCTTCGCCTGGCCGCCGAACATGCCGTAGATCTTGGCGGCATGGTTGACGATCTGGTCCAGGGCGAGCAGGGAGAAGTTGATCGTCATGATCTCCACCACCGGACGCAAGCCGAGCATGGCGGCGCCGATCGCGGCGCCGGTGAAGCCCTCCTCGGCGATCGGGGTGTCCCGCACCCGCTTTGGGCCGAACTCAGCGAGCATGCCAGCGGTGATCTTGTACGAGCCCTCGAACAGGCCGATCTCCTCACCGATCAAGAACACGTTCTCGTCGCGCAGCATCTCCGACCGCAGAGCATCGTGCAGCGCCTGCCGGTACGTGATCACACTCATGCCGAAGCTCCGATCTGCTGGGCGGTCGGCTGCGGCGCGGCGGGGAAGAGCGCGTCACCGGGCAGCCGACGGGAATCGTTCGGCACCGGAGTCGCATAGGTGTAGTCGAACAATGTCGACACCTCCGGGTGCGGGCTGGCATCGGCGAACTCGGCGGCCGCGGCAACCGTGGCGGCGGCCTCGGTGTCAATCTCGGTGATCAATTCGTCGGTCAGCAGCCCTTGATCATGGAGTCGGACGGCGTAGGCCGCGATGGGGTCGGCCTCCTCCAACGCCTCGGCTTCCTCCTTGCTGCGGTACTTCGCCGGATCCACCACCGAGTGCCCCTTCAGGCGGCCGGAGACGGTCTCCAGCAGGTACGGCTTCCCGGCCCGGGCACTGGCCAGTGCGGCCCTGGCGGCTCCGTGGACGGCGACTGGGTCGTTGCCGTTCACGCGGGCAGCGGGCATCCGGTAGGAGGACGCGCGCTTGTGCAGTTCGGGTTCGGCGGACGACTGCTCGACGGTGGTGCCCATGCCGAGTCCGTTGTTGATCACGACGTAGACGATCGGCAGGTTCCATAGGGCGGCGATGTTGAGGGATTCGTGAAAGGCGCCGATGTTTGTGGTGCCGTCGCCCATCAAGCACATCACCGCTTCGGATCCGCCGCGGTAGTCAACGGCCAGCGCGGCCCCGGTCGCGAGTGGTAACTGGCCACCGACGACGCCGTACCCGCCCATGAACCGGGACGTGATGTCGAACATGTGCATCGACCCGCCCCACCCCCGCGATACACCGTCGGTGCGGCCGTACAGCTCGGCCATCACCCGTTCTGGGCCGATGCCGCGGGCGATCGCGTACCCGTGCTCCCGGTAGTTGGCGAACACGTAGTCGGAGTCGTCGAGCGCGGCCATGAGACCGACGACGGTGGCCTCCTCGCCAAGGTTCAGATGGCAGTAGCCGCCGACCTTCGCCTCGGTGTAGGCGCGGGCGGCGCGCTCCTCGAACCGGCGGATCAGCACCATCTGTCGGTAGAACGCCAGCAACTGCTCGTCACTCACAGTTGGTGGTGCTGTGTTCGCCGAGGTGCTGCGCCTGCTCCTCGTCGTGGACTTGTCGGTCCGGACGGCCGTTCTGGCCGGTGTGCTCGAGGGCATGTGGGTCTCCTTCTCGGGCACGCCACAGCCGACGGATGAGCCGATCGTGGCGCCTCCCCGCGGGTCGACGCTGATCTCAACGTTGGTTGAGATCAGCGTCGACCAGCTAATGAAACGTAGGCCGTTTCATTATAGGATCGGTGACGACCAGTTGTCGATGAGAGGAACCGTGATGAGCGCCAGCCTGTCGCAGGCGCCCCGTCGCAAGCGGGGTCGCCCGACCGAGGCGGAGCGGATCCGGCGGCGCGACGAGATCCTGGATGCCGCAGTGCGCCTGTTCGTCGCAGGCGGGTTCGGTCAGGTCTCGCTTGACGACGTGGCCGCGACAGCCCATGTCGCCAAGCGCACCATCTACAGCTACTTCGGCGACCGGACCGAGATGTTCGTTGCCGCTGTCGAACGGCTTCGCCACCGCACCCTTGGCCCGGCCGGTGACGAAGACGACACCCTGACCGGGCTCGCGACCAAGATCGTCTCCGCGTTGCACTCCGATGAGGCGATCGGGCTGCACCGGCTGATGGTCACCGAGGCCCACGCCTTTCCCGACCTGGCCGAACGGTTCTACCGCGACGGCCCCGAGTCCTACATCCGGGCACTCGGCGAACGTCTCCCTGAGCCGGATCCCGACCTGGCGCGTGCGCTGTTCACTCTCCTGCTGGGTGAACCGCACCGTCAGCGTCTGCTCGGTCTGAGGGCCGAGCCAACCCGAGCCGAGGCGCGAGGGCATGCGATCGCCGCGCTCACGCAACTGGGGCTAGGTGTTCTGCTCATGGACGTTGGTGACGTGTCCGGGATCTTGAAAGGGTGAGGACCTCCCGAGTAGGTGTGGAGCTACCAGACAGCCGCACCTGACTCGAGGGAGGTCCTCGTGCCCCACCGTAATGCTCCGCTGTCGGAGAGCGGCAGGCTGCGCCTGGCCCGCTCGTCGTGAACGATGGTTGGCCGCTGCGCCGGGCGGCTGAGCGGTTCCAGGTCAGTCCGACCACGGCGAAGCGGTGGGCCGACCGGTACCGGGTCGAGGGTGTCGCGGGGATGGTCGACCGGTCCAGCCGGCCGCGTCGGTCACCTCGGCGGACACCGGCGCCGGTGGAACGCAAGGTGCTGCACCTACGGGCCACGCGCCGGTGGGGACCGGCGCGGATCGGCGGCCGGCTCGCGCTGGCCGCGTCGACGTGTCATGCGGTGCTGCGCCGAGCCGGAGTCGCCCGACTGGCGCACCTGGACCGGGCCACCGCGCGGCCGGTGCGCCGTTACGAGCACGCCGCTCCCGGGGACCTGGTCCACGTCGACATCAAGAAGCTGGGCAACATCCCGGACGGCGGCGGTTGGCGCACTCGGGGCCGACGTCAAGGAAAACTCAACCGCACCGCCACCAAAGGCCACGCCACCGACCGGTGGGGCGGCGCCCGGCTCGGCTACGCCTACCTGCACACCGCTATCGACGACCACTCCCGGCTGGCCTACACCGAGATCCTCGACGACGAACGCAAAGACACCGCCGCCGACTTCTGGCGCCGCGCGCACGCCTGGTTCGCCATCCACGGCATCACCGTCCGACGGGTCATCACCGACAACGGCTCCTGCTACAAGTCCTTCCTCTGGCGCCGACCTCCGCCAGGAGTGGCACGAAACCGCCTTACGCGTGTTCGTCACCAACGAGGACCTGGATGTCCGCCGGTGCATTCTTCCGGGGCTCGACCTCGGCAGGCAGCAGTACCCCGAGGATCTGCACGAGACGGTGGCCGAGGCGATTCGCATCGCCCGCACCCATCCAGATGAGTACCTGCGGCATCGGGTCGAGCACCAGATCTGACCAACCCACACACCGATATGCTGGCCGCCTGGCGCGCGACTCGCGGCAGATGAGAATGTCAGCGGCGGCCAGGGCCCGGCGTGCGATAGTTGCGCGCGTGGCGTTTCCGCTCGAAGCGCTGTCCGTTGCGGTTACGGCCCGTGCCGAGACTTGGGCACGACTTGAGATGCGCTGGCACGCTCGCCCGATCCAACCGAACTACGGCAAGCCGGTCGTGAGCGCCGACTTCGAGTCTTCGGCGTGGCTCGCCCAAGTCACGATCTGGCTCAGCGGCGAGGCGGACTTGGACACGGTCCGCCTGGCTGACGACAGGATCGACAACAAGCACTACGAACTTACCGGCTACGGCGATCTCGAAGTAATGCTCGACGAGTTCGTCGGTCTGCTCATCGACGACAGGATTCCCGGCGCAGCATTCGTCGCCCAGTGGCCGGGAACGACCGCCTGACCGTGCGCGCCGACGCACGCTCATCGGCATGATCGCGCACCGCGTCGGGTCGTGGAGGTGCGTCCGGCTGAGAGGGCGCGCGCGCAAGATCGGGTCCCAACGCCTGGGTCGGGACCCGTCAAGGTAGGCTGATCTTCAGCCGGAGCGGGATAGCGCCGATAAGGCGCATCCCCCGATGGGTATCGGTTTATGTCGATCCTCGTGCACGAACCAAGCCCCAACGTCGCAGCATCGGCTACGGTGATTATCTGGGTGCCAGTTGTAGTTCTTCCCGGACGGCGATCATGGATTCATGGTCGTGATCGCCCCTCGGACACGTTAACCCCCCACGGGTGGTCTTCACGGTAGATGAAGCGCCTCGGTGGGGGTTTCTGCTGCTCTGCGCTGGTGCGGGATCGCGGGCAGTCGATGCGCGGTGGCCGCCTCGGAAATCTGTGTGATGGTCAGTGTCCCGCCGATCGCGCAGGTGACGTGGAGCTCGTGTTCGAGTAGCGCGTCGGTGACCGTGTGGGGGTCGGCGGCCGGGATGCCGATCCATCAACTGAGCGCCGCTCACCGGGGCGCGTGCGCGAAGCGGTCACGGCCGGCCAGCACCTCGGCCAGGTGCTGTCGGCTCCAGTCGCACAGCTGGTAGACCGTGTGGTGGGCGGCCCGGCCGGCGTCGGTGAGCGCGTAGTCGACCTGTGGCGGCACCGTCGGATGCACGTGCCGGGTGAGCAGTCCGTCCCGCTCCAGGGCGCGCAGCGTCTGCGCCAGCACTTTGTGGCTGACGCCCGGTACGGCGGTCTGGACCGCCGTGAAGCGCATGGTGCGGTCGCCCAGCGCGTCGAGCACCGGCAGCACCCACTTGCCGCCGAGTGTCGTGAACACCTCGCGGGCCACCGCGTGCACGCGGGCCACCGCGTCGGGCTGCTCGATCACCTCGAGGTACCTCCCGATCCTTGAAGTGCGTTCTTACGGTAGCCCGCGCCGCTGGCTAACGTCGTCGGGCGTGACCATTCTCAAGACCTACGCCCGGCTCTGGGCCGACGACCTCGACGCCACCCTTCCGCTGCTGCGCCGGCTGACCGGCACCGAACCGGACCTGCGCTTCGCGTTCGCGTCGCTCGAGCTGGCCGCGATCGGCGACTTCCTGGTGATCGCCGGGCCGCCGGCCGCACGGGCCCCATTCACCCACGCCTCGGCGACGGTGGTGGTCGACGACCTGGACGAGACCCGCCGGCTGGTGCTGGCCGACGGCGGCACGATCACCACGCCGGAGGCGACCAGCGAGACCGGCCGGTTCCTCTACGCCCGGCACGCCGGCGGTGCCGAGGTGGAGTACGTCGAGTGGCGGGCGGAGCTGCGCACCCGGGTCCTCGGCTGCTGAGCGCGGCGCGGGACCCGCCGGCGGTCACCGCGGTGCGCGGTAGAGCTCCGCGGTGCCACCCGCGGTGCGCGCGGTCAGCACGCACAGCACCGGGCGGGCCGCCTGCTCGGCGGTCAGGGTCAGCGTCGGGGCGTGGCCCCGCCGATCGCCACGATTGAGTCGAACCCGTCCGGCCCGACCTCGGTCGGTGTCCCACTGGTACCGGACGTCGGCCGGTGCACCGCCCCGCCACGCGGGGCGGACGGCAGGTCAGCGTGGCGCCGGCGGTTCGGTGCCGGCGTTCGTCGGAGGTCCCGCGCTCATCGGCGCCAGCGCCCGAGTACGGCCGGTCCAGCCAGCGGCGCACCGCGGCTGCGTCGGCGAACCCGCCCGGGTAGCCGTCCTACCCGCATGCCTTACAACTCCTAACTCTTTGAGCGTTGGAGTCGGCGCCAGCAGATGATGGCGCAGGCGAGGGAGGAAGGCTTCGTGGATGCCGTCGCGGATCTCCGAGCGGATGCGCAGGCGGCGGAACCGACCCGAAAGCCAAGCTCTTGGGGCAGGTACTCCCACGAAATCGCGGTGTAGCGCACGAACAGGATCCCGCACAGCACCTTGCGTCATCGAGGGGCTTGCGCCCGGGGTAGCGGTATCGCCGTGGTGGACGGGGTGGCAGCAGCGGTGCGATCTCGGCCCACAGGTCGTCCGAGAAGATCCACGGCGGCTGCTGACCCTTCCTCACGTTCAGGCGGAACGATCCTCACGTCCCGAGGATGCGCCCACCGTCATTCCGTTAGGAGCTATCAGGAGTTGTAAGTACGAATCCAGCGGCGATCATGGAAAACCCGAGCGGCACTCCTCGATCGCCCGGAGCAGGCAGAACCCGATGGACGATGGGCTGGAAACCCGCGCTGAACGCCTTCGCCACCACCTTCAGCGACCGCTTCCCAGCCGCTGGAGCCTACTAACCAAGATCGCCGGAAACACCGTTGGCGAGACAGGCCCCCGCCGCCAGGCCGTTGATAGCGTGCTCGTCGTGGCAGAGCTGGAAGAGCTGGTCCTGACCCCCGGCGAGCGGGTCCGGGGGGTCCGAGTCGACAGTGTGATGTTCCGGATGGACTGGACTGGTGAGGATTACCCGGGCCAGCTGGCGGCGTTCGTGGCTGGTCGGGTACGGGCCTTCGGGGCAGAGCCGACAGACGTCGACACCAACGTCCTCTACCACGCGGTCGAGGCTGACCCGACTCTGCGCCGCGGTGATTTCCCGGTCCGCCAGCTCGATCATCTGTCCGGTGTGCTGGCAGATCTCGGCTGCACGCTTGTGGTGCGGGACAACGGCACCGACACCTACGAGGTCCTGGTCGCGCTGACCGGTGAGCGTGAGCTGACCGGGTTGATGCACCAGGGCCTCCCGGTGCGGGCCTGGGACTCGCAACCCGAAGAGACCCTGGTCAGCCTGGACTGCCCGAACTGCTCGGAGATGCTGGTCTGGCAACTGTCGGCGACCCAGACCCTGGCCGACGAGCGCTGCGATTGTGGTGCCGTGTTGTTCGACGCCACTGGCCGCGCACTGCCCAACGTCACTCTTCACGACTGAGCCGCTCAGTGCCCCTGGCCTCGGCTCATCCTCACCGATGTACTGCTCATCGAATGCGGCGCCCGCTGATCCGCACGACCCTCGACGACGCGAAAACTGCCTGCTGGTGATCGTCGGCGTCCGAGTCGACGGCCGCAAGGAACTCGTCGCCCTCGCCGAGGGCACCCGCGAGTCGGCCGGGTCGTGGGCCGACCTGCTACGCGGCTGCAAGCGGCGGTAAGAGGGCCCTGACCGAGATCTGGAACGCCGAGGATCGTGACCACGCCCGCCGC
The DNA here is from genome assembly GCF_040704175.1 of Micromonospora sp. NPDC047812. Taxonomy (NCBI): domain Bacteria; kingdom Bacillati; phylum Actinomycetota; class Actinomycetes; order Micromonosporales; family Micromonosporaceae; genus Micromonospora; species Micromonospora sp. NPDC047812. Next base: position 177,915 of record NZ_JBEYRY010000005.1, read on the forward strand.
CCGTGGCCGCGTTCGAACTCGCCTACGACGTGCTGCGCGTGCGCGGTGTCGAGGTCGACGGATACCGGGTGCTGCGGGTGCAGAGTCCCGCCGCGCCGAACGCCATCGCGGCGATTCTGCTGGCCCTGCGCGACGCCACCGGCCTACGTCCGCACGCGCACTTCGAGTGGTCCGAGGGCAACCCCGTCGCGCATCTGCTGCGCTACCTCCTCCTCGGCCGTGGTGACACGCCGCCGGTGGTGCGGGAGATCATCCGCAAGGCCGAACCGGACCCGACCCGGCGCCCCGGTATCCACGTGGGCGGCTGATCCGCTCGTGTGGCTCGGGGCCCGCGGGTGCTCCCGGTCAGGTTTGCCCGGCCGGGGCCGGGAGGCGTGGCCGCGGCCGCTGCGGGCCGGGTGGGCGCCACGGCGAACGCCGGCGCGGGTGACGACACCCGGTACGGCGCGGCGACCGCCACTCGGCTTCGTCACCGTCCGAGTCGGTCACGCTGCGGGACCGACTCGGACGGGTTCGGGCCGGCGCGGTTCTCGCCGCGCGTGCCGGCTTGGCCGCAACCCTGTCCTGGCTGGCGGCGCGTGCGGTGTGCGGCACGCCGGTAACGGACGCGGGAACGCGGTCGCCGTCACGGCCGCGTGAAGATTCGGGCCGTGGTCGTAGCGCTTACGTGAAAACCGTCGACGGTGGCCAGCGTGCGGGGTCGACATGGGCGCCGAGGGTTCGAGATGTGGGCCCTCGCCGTCGCAGGAGGCGCGTGGTGACTGTCAATCCGGATTCGTGGGCCCCAACGGACCGTCAGCCGACGCCGGCCGGTATCAGTGTCGCGGTCGGTGGGGCGGTGACGGTCGCTGCGGCGCTGTTGGCGGCGGTGTTGTTTCCGCCTGCGGAGGTGCCGGGGCGGGCGCTCGTCATGGCCGTCGCGGCGGGTGTCTTCGCGGCGGTGGTGGCGGACCTGCGTGCGGTGGCGGCGGTCACCGGGCTGGGCATGGCTGTGTTCGTCGGATTTCTGGCCAACCGGTTCGGTGAGCTTACCGGCGACGCGAACGCCTGGTCGTACACCGTGGTGATCGGCTTCGCCGGCGCGCTCGGGACCGGCTACCGGTTGATGCGGTCCACACCGCAGTCACCGGCGAGGAACCTGATCCAAGGCTGGGATTGCGGCCGGTCAACGACGACTCCGACCTGGTGGTGTCGCCGCCGGACACCTTATTCGGTGGTTCTCATAAGGTGTGACCGGCGGGGCACCCACCTCGACGCAACGGACCGCGGTACGCCCTGCTCCTCGCCGCCCACGGTCGGGGCGGGCGGAGCCCTGTCGATCTGCGTGGAACTGGTGACCGGGCGTGGCCGGGACTGGTGGCCGCGCCCCGGCCGCGTCTTCACGGCCAACCGCGGGCACACCTTCGCCCACCTGGCGGAGGCGATCGATGTCGCCTTCGGCCGCTGGGACCTCGCCCATCTGCGCATGTTCGTGCTGCCCGACGACGTGGACGTGAGCTGGTCGACCTGGCGCGACGGTCCGGCGTTCCCCGGCACCCGCGACGGCCGGTTCAGCCAGCTCGACGTCCTGGCGGTCGGCACGGCCTTCGCGTACGTGTTCGACCTGGGCGAGGACTGGACACACCTGTGTTCCGTCCGCCGCCCAGACGCCTCCGTCGAGGCGCCGGAGCCGTCGCAGCTGCCACGGCCCGATCACGGCTGGGGCGATCTGCCCGACCAGTACGGGCGCCACCACGCCGACGACCGAGTCAGCGCCGGTCCGCCGCGCGGCTCGTCGGCGCTGCTGTCGGACCTGCCGCCGATTCTGCCCTCCTGGGGTGGCGGGGCGATGGTTTGCAGCGCCCGACCGCCGCCGGTGCCGGCCTTCTCGCCCGGCACCGGCGGTGACCCGTTTCACCTGATCAGCGCCCGGCGTGAAAAGGGCGTCAAGAAATCGGCGGTCGGCGTCATGGTTGCGTTAACGACCCTGTCGGGCCGGTGTCTGAGGCGTTTTGATTGCCCGGCGCGACCGGGTGGCGGTCGTGGCGAACTCATTCCGGTAAGGGGAGTCAGCCGTGTCTGACGTGGTGTTCGTGGTGTTGACGGTGGCGCTGTTCGTGGCGCTCGCCCTGGTGGTGCGGGCGGTGGAGAAGCTGTGAGCGCCGTCAACGCCGTGGGCCTGGTGCTGGCGATCGGCCTAGCCGTGTTCCTGGTTGTCGCCCTGCTGTTTCCGGAGCGGTTCTGATGACCATGACAACAGCCGGCGTCATCTTCATCCTGTCCCTGCTCGCGGCCTTGGCCGCCGTTCACAAGCCGTTCGGGGACTACATGTTCCGGGTGGTCTCCGGGCAGCGGCAGTCCCGCGTCGAGCGCGGGATGTATCGCCTGGTCGGGGTCGACCCGGCAGCCGAGCAGTCCTGGGGTGTGTACGCGCGCAGCGTGCTGGCCTTCTCCGCCGTGTCGATCCTGTTCCTCTACGCGTTCCAACGCCTCCAGAACCACCTCTGGCTGTCACTGGGCTTTGATCCGGTGGTACCGCACGGAGCGTGGAACACGGCGGTGTCGTTCGTGACCAACACGAACTGGCAGTCGTACTCGGGTGAGTCGACGATGGGTCACCTGGTGCAGATGGCCGGGCTGGCGGTGCAGAACTTCGTCTCCGCCGCCGTCGGTATCGCCGTGGCGGTGGCCCTGGTCCGTGGATTCGCGCGCAGCCGCACCGGCGAGCTCGGCAACTTCTGGGTCGACCTGACCCGGATCACGCTGCGGATCCTGCTGCCGGTCGCGGTGCTCGGCGCGCTCGCCCTGATGGCCGGCGGCGTGGTGCAGAACCTCTCGGGTGGTACCGAGGTGACCACCCTGACCGGCGGCACGCAGACGATCACCGGCGGCCCGGTGGCCAGCCAGGAGGTCATCAAGGAACTCGGCACCAACGGTGGTGGCTTCTACAACGCCAACAGCGCCCACCCGTTCGAGAACCCCACCTCATGGACCAACTGGCTGGAGATCTTCCTGATCCTGCTGATCCCGTTCAGCATGCCTCGGGTCTTCGGCCGCATGGTGGGCCAGAACCGGCAGGGTTATGCGATCGCCGCGGTCATGGCGATCCTGGCCGTGGCCAGCATCACCCTCACCAACGTCTTCGAGTTGACCGGCAACGGCACCGTCCCGCAGGCCGTCGGTGCGGCCCTCGAAGGCAAGGAGGTCCGGTTCGACGTGTCGAACTCGGCCACCTTCGCCGCCGCCACGACGCTCACCTCGACCGGCGCGGTGAACTCCTTCCACGACTCGTACACCGCGCTCGGCGGCATGACGCCGCTGGTCAACATGATGCTCGGTGAGGTCGCCCCGGGCGGCGTCGGCGCGGGCCTGTACGGGATGCTGATCCTCGCCGTGATCACCGTGTTCGTGGCCGGCCTGATGGTCGGCCGGACCCCGGAGTACCTGGGCAAGAAGATCGGCTCCCGCGAGATCAAGTTCGCCTCGCTGTACTTCCTGATCACGCCGCTGCTGGTGCTGGTCGGCACGGCGGCGGCGTTCGCCACGGGAAACAACTCGACCGCGCTCAACGTCGGCCCGCACGGCCTGTCCGAGGTGCTCTACGCGTTCACCTCGGCGAGCAACAACAACGGCTCTGCCTTCGCCGGCATCACCGTCAACACCACCTGGTGGGACACCGCACTCGGGTTGTGCATGTTGCTCGGCCGGTTCCTGCCGATCATCCTCGTGCTCGCGCTGGCCGGTTCGCTGGCCCGCCAGCAACCCACCCCGGCCTCCGAGGGCACCCTGCCGACCCACCGACCGCTGTTCATCGGCATGGTCGTCGGCGTCACGGTGATCCTCGTCGCGCTGACCTTCCTGCCAGCCCTCGCGCTCGGCCCTCTCGCTGAGGGGCTGTGACCATCATGAGAGAGAAGGACATGACCACGTCCACGCCGGCACCGCACGGCACCGCCGACGCGGGGATCGCCGGCACCCCGGCCACCCAGGGCAACCGGGTCGGCGGTGGCCTGCTCGACCCCAAGCAGTTGATGAGATCTCTGCCCGACGCTCTGCGCAAGCTCGACCCGCGCACCCTGTGGCGCAACCCGGTCATGCTGATCGTCGAGATCGGGGCGCTCTTCACCACCGTGCTCGCGGTGACCGACCCGTCGGTGTTCGCCTGGGCGATCACCGTCTGGCTGTGGCTCACCGTGCTCTTCGCCAACCTCGCCGAGGCGGTGGCTGAGGGGCGCGGCAAGGCCCAGGCCGCCACCCTGCGCCAGGCCAAGAAGGACGCCATCGCCACCCGACTGGTGGGCTGGACGCCCGGCGCCGCCGCCAACCGGTACCGGGACGAGGCCGTCCCGGCCCCGGAGCTGAAGCAGGGCGACATCGTGCTGGTTGAGGCCGGCGACATCATCCCCGGCGACGGCGATGTCGTCGAGGGCATCGCCAGCGTCGACGAGTCCGCCATCACCGGCGAGTCCGCCCCCGTGATCCGGGAGTCCGGCGGCGACCGCAGCGCGGTCACCGGCGGCACCAGGGTCCTCTCCGACCGGATCATCGTCAAGATCACGCAGAAGCCGGGCGAGAGCTTCATCGACCGGATGATCGCCCTGGTCGAGGGCGCCAACCGACAGAAGACCCCGAACGAGATCGCGCTGAACATCCTGCTCGCCGCGCTGACCGTCATCTTCCTGCTGGCCGTGGTCACCCTTCAGCCGCTGGCGATCTTCGCCAAGGGCTACCAGGCCGCCGCGCCGGACAGCGGGGCGATCACCGACGCAGGGGTTACCGGCGTGGTGCTGGTCTCGCTGCTGGTCTGTCTGATTCCCACCACGATCGGCGCGCTGCTGTCGGCGATCGGCATCGCCGGAATGGACCGCCTGGTCCAGCGCAACGTCCTGGCCATGAGCGGCCGGGCCGTGGAAGCGGCCGGTGACGTCGACACCCTGCTGCTGGACAAGACCGGCACCATCACCCTCGGCAACCGGCAGGCCGCCGAGTTCCTCCCGGTCGAGGGCGTGGAGCCGGCGGCCGTCGCCGACGCCGCGCAACTGTCCAGCCTCGCCGACGAGACCCCCGAGGGCCGTTCGGTGGTCGTGCTGGCCAAGAACGAGTTCGGGCTGCGGGAACGCGAGCCCGGCCTGATGCCGCACGCCACGTTCGTGCCGTTCACCGCGCAGACCCGGATGAGCGGCGTCGACCTCACTCCCGATGCCGGTGAAGGACCGGCGCGTCGGGTCCGCAAGGGCGCCGCCGCCGCGGTGATGAAGTGGGTCCGCGACAACGGCGGCCACCCCACCGCCCACGTCGGGGAGATCGTGGACGCGATCAGCGGCACCGGCGGCACCCCCCTCGTCGTGGCCGAACACGTCGAGGGCGAGCCGGCCCGCGCCCTCGGCGTGATCCACCTCAAGGACGTGGTCAAGGCCGGAATGCGGGAGCGGTTCGACGAGATGCGCCGGATGGGCATCCGTACGGTGATGATCACCGGCGACAACCCGCGCACCGCGAAGGCCATCGCGGACGAGGCCGGCGTGGACGACTTCCTCGCCGAGGCCACCCCGGAGGACAAGCTCGCCCTGATCAAGCGGGAGCAGGAGGGCGGCCGGCTGGTCGCGATGACCGGCGACGGCACCAACGACGCCCCCGCCCTCGCCCAGGCCGATGTCGGCGTCGCGATGAACACCGGCACGTCGGCCGCCAAGGAGGCCGGCAACATGGTCGACCTCGACTCGGACCCGACCAAGCTGATCGAAATCGTGGAGATCGGCAAGCAGTTGCTGATCACCCGAGGCGCGCTGACGACGTTCTCCATCGCCAACGACATCGCCAAGTACTTCGCGATCATCCCGGCCATGTTCGCCGGCATCTACCCGAGCCTGGACGCGCTGAACATCATGCGGCTGGCCAGCCCCGAATCGGCGATCCTCGCCGCAGTCATCTTCAACGCCCTGGTGATCATCGCCCTCATCCCGCTCGCCCTGCGCGGCGTGCGTTACCGGCCGGCCATCGCCTCGAAGCTGCTCAGCCGCAACCTGCTCCTGTACGGCCTCGGTGGCATCGTCGTGCCGTTCATCGGCATCAAGCTCATCGACCTGCTCATCCAGTTCGTCCCGGGGATCTGACATGCGACTTCCCAGTTGGCTCACCCAACACCTCGCCGCGCTGCGCGCGCTGCTCGTCTTCACCGTGCTGCTCGGTCTTGCCTACCCGCTCGCCCTGGTCGCCGTCGGGCAGCTGCCCGGCCTGTCCGGCAGATCCAACGGGTCCCTGCTCACCGTCGGCGGCAAGACCGTCGGCAGCGCGTTGATCGGCCAGAACTTCACCGACGCGGACGGCAACCCGGTCCCGCGCTACTTCCAGTCCCGCCCCTCGGCCGCCGGCGACGGCTACGACCCCACCGCCACCGCGGCCAGCAACCTCGGTCCGGAGAGCGTCGTCGACACCCTCTCCAGCGACCCGGAGACGGCCTCCGAGAGCCTGCTCACGACGGTCTGCGCGCGCAGCAAGGCCGTCGGCGAGCGGGACGGCGTGGACGGGCGCCGGCCCTACTGCGCCGACGGGGTGGGCGCGGTACTCGCCGTGTTCCGCACCAACGGGCTCACCGGCCCGATCACCCGGGTGGTCAGCGTCAACCAGACCGCCCCGGCCACCCCGTTCGTCACCTCCTGGCAGGGCGTGCCGGTCGAGCTCGCCAAGCCGGACGAGGACTACGTCGCCGAGGGCGCTCTGATCGTCCCGGTCCGCGGCGACGCACCGGCGAAGCCGGCCGTACCGGCCGACGCGGTCACCGCCAGCGGCAGCGGCCTCGACCCGCACATCTCTCCGGCGTACGCCCAGATCCAGGTCGCCCGCGTCGCGCGGGAGCGGGGCGCGGACCCGGCCGCGATCCGACGCCTGGTCGAACAGCACACCTCCGGCCGGGCACTGGGCTTCATGGGCGAACCGGGCGTCAACGTCCTGGAGCTCAACCTCGCCCTCGACGAGCGGTTCCCCGCCCGCTGACACACGACCCTCGGGCAGGGCCGGCATGGTCGGCCCTGCCCGAACCGTCTTCGACCCGCCGGTTGGCTCTGTCGGACCGGGCGTTGCCCGAGACGGCCTCACGAGCGGCGCCCGACCAGAGAGGATCTTCGGCGTGTCACGAGGAGAACTTCGTATCTACCTGGGGGCCGCCCCCGGTGTCGGCAAGACCTACGCGATGTTGGAGGAGGCCCGACGTCGCGCGGGACGCGGCACCGACGTGGTGATCGGGTTCGTCGAAACCCACGGCCGCCGGCACACCGCGGCAATGATCGGCGACCTGGAGCAGGTGCCGCGCCGCGCGATCACCTACCGCGGCGTCGAGTTCACCGAGATGGACCTCGACGCCGTACTCGCTCGCCGGCCCGAGGTGGTGGTGGTCGACGAGTTGGCCCACACCAACGTGCCGGGATCCCGCAACGACAAGCGCTGGCGGGACGTCCAGGAACTGCTCGACGCCGGCATCAGTGTGCTGTCCACGGTCAACGTGCAGCACCTGGAGTCGATCAACGACGTCGTCGCCCAGATCACCGGCACCACGCAACGGGAGACCGTGCCCGACGAGATCGTCCGCGCCGCCGAGCAGGTCGAACTGGTCGACATGACCCCGGAGGCGCTGCGTCGCCGGATGGCCCACGGCAACATCTACCGCCCCGACAAGATCGACGCCGCGCTCGGCAACTACTTCCGGGTCGGCAACCTCACCGCCCTGCGTGAACTCGCGCTGCTCTGGCTCGCTGACAAGGTCGACGACCAGCTCGACGCCTACCGCGCCCAGCAGGGCATCTCCGACACCTGGGAGGCCCGCGAGCGGGTCGTCGTCGCCCTCACCGGCGGCCCGGAGGGCGACACGCTGGTCCGTCGGGCGGCCCGGATCGCCGCCCGCAGCAAGGGCGCGGACCTGCTCGCCGTGCACGTCGCCCGCAGCGACGGCCTGGCCGGTGCCGACCCCGCCCAACTGGCCCGGCAGCGGGTACTGGCGGAAAGCCTCGGCGGCACCTACCACCAGGTCCTCGGCGCCGACGTCCCGGCCGCCCTGCTGGACTTCGCCCGGGGCGTCAACGCCACCCAGCTCGTCCTCGGCGCCAGCCGCCGGGGACGCCTGGCCCAGGTGTTCTCCCGGGGCGTCGGGGTCACCACCACCGCGCTCTCCGGCGCTATCGACGTACACCTGGTCACCCATCCCCAAGCGGGTCGGGGTCGGCGGACGACCGGGGTCCCGGCGGCACTGTCGCGCCGACGCCGGCTGCTGGGGTTTGCGCTGGCCGGGTTGGGCATGCCGCTGCTGACCCTGCTGCTTCTGGCGCTGCCGGACCTCACGCTGACCAACGACATCCTGCTGTTCCTCGCCGGGGTGGTGGGAGTGGCGCTGGTCGGCGGCCTGTGGCCGGCGCTCGTCGCCGCGCTCGGCGGCTCCCTGCTGTTGAACTGGTTCTTCACCCCGCCCTACTACGCGCTGACCATCGCCGAGGCGGACAACCTCCTGGCCCTCGGGGTCTTCGTCGGCGTCGCCCTCGCGGTGAGTTGGGTGGTCGACGTCGCCGCCCGCCGTACCCGGGAGGCCGCGCGGGCATCCGCCGACGCGCAGACCCTGGCCACGGTGGCCGGTGGCGTGTTGCGTGGGCAACGGCCGCTGCCGGCGCTGCTGGACCGGCTGCGGGAGACCTTCGGGCTGCGCGCGGTCAGCGTCCTGGAACTGACCGCGGACGCCGAGGGACGGCCCGGCCGGTCCCGCGACGAGAGCGCTTGGCGGATCGTGGCCAGCATGGGAGAGGCGCCGCCCGGCAGCCCCAGCGCGGGGGAGACGGCGGTACCGGTCGACGACCGGCTCACCGTGGTGCTCTCCGGCCGCCGGCTGGAGGCCGCCGATCGCCGGGTCGTCGAGGCGTTCGCCGCCCAGGCCGCCGTCGCGCTGCGCCAGGAACGCCTCGCCGAGGAAGCGGCCACCGCCCGCCCCCTCGCCGAGGCAGACCGGATGCGCACGGCGCTGCTCGCCGCGGTCAGCCACGATTTGCGTACGCCGCTGGCGTCGGCGAAGGCCGCGGTCAGCAGCCTGCGCAGCCCCGACATCGAGTTCGACGCCGACGATCGCGACGAGCTGCTCGCCACCGCCGACGAGTCCCTCGACCGGCTCGGCCGTCTAGTGGAGAACCTGCTGGACATGAGCCGGCTACAGGCCGGCGTCCTGGGCGCCAGCGCCACCGCGATCGGGCTGGAGGACGCCGTACCCCTGGCCCTGGACGAGCTGGGTCCGGCGGCGGCCGACGTCACCACGGATATCCCGGCCGACCTGCCGGCCGCCGTCGCCGACCCCGGCCTGCTGGAGCGCGTCCTGGTCAATATCGTCGCCAACGCCCTGCGGCACAGCCCACCAGGGCAGCCGCCCACCATCACCGCGAGCGCCCACGCCGGGCAGGTCGAACTGCGGGTCATCGACACCGGCCCGGGCATCCCCGAGGACCAGTGGGAGCACGTCTTCCTACCGTTCCAGCGCCTTGGTGACCGGGACAACCAGACCGGCGTCGGCCTCGGACTCGCCCTGTCCCGGGGCCTCGCCGAGGCGATGGGTGGCAGCATCACCCCCGAGACCACCCCCGGCGGAGGGCTGACGATGGTGCTGCGGCTGCCCGCCACCGCGCAGACGCCTCCGGAAGGACCACCGGAATGAGCCGGATTCTTGTCGTGGACGACGAACCGCAGATCCTGCGCGCTTTGCGGATCAACCTGCGCGCCCGCGGGTACGACGTCGAAATCGCCGAGACCGGAACGGCGGCTCTCAAGGCCGCCGTCAGTCATCCCCCAGACCTGGTGGTGCTCGACCTGGGTCTACCCGACCTCGACGGCGTCGACGTCATCAGGGGGCTGCGAGGGTGGACCACCGTGCCGATCATCGTGCTCTCCGGACGGGCCGGCAGCGAAGCCAAGGTCGTCGCACTCGACGCCGGCGCCGACGACTACGTCACCAAACCCTTCGGCGTCGACGAACTCCTCGCCCGCATCCGCGCGGTCACCCGCCGCCTCGCCGCGACACCAGCCGACGCCGCCTCACCCTCCGCGACGGCTGTCTCCCGGGTCGGCCGGCACAGCGTCAACCTGGCCGACCGCACAGTGACGCGCGACGACGGCACCGAGGTCCGCCTCACCCCGACCCAGTGGGCCATGCTCGACAAGCTGCTGCGCCACCCCGGCAAGCTGATCAGCCAGCGGCAACTGCTGCATGACGTGTGGGGCCCGGAATACGACCACGAGACCAACTACCTGCGGCAGTACATGGCCCAGCTGCGACGCAAGCTCGAAGACGACCCCGCCCGCCCCCGCCACCTCATCACCGAACCGGGCATGGGCTACCGCTACCGGCCCTGAGGTCCTCTCGCACGGCGACGTCGGCGGCCCGCCCTGGCGGCGGCCCCGCCCTGGCGGCCGTCCGCAGCGCGTCAGCCCGACTGGGGACCAGCCGCCGCTGCCACATCCGTCACGGCGCCGGCTGGCCGGTCATGTCCGTGCCGTGACACGCGTCGTCGCGCCGGATCCCGGTGCGGCGCCGGCAGGCGAGCATGACGTGCACGGCCACCACCTCCGCCCCACCACGCCGCCGGAGGTCGGCCACCTCCGGGTTCAGCATTCTTGCGTGTGGGCAGCATGCGACGTCGCAGCGAGGGCCGCTGTGGCTGTCGGCTTGGACGTGCGGCCGTCGCGTCTTCGGTCGGGCGACCTCCGCGGGTAGACGCGAGCGTGGCTGGTCGCCGGCTGTCAGTTGCGAAAGAGCGTCAAGCAACGGCCGGGCGGCGTCATGGTCGTTGAATCAGATGTCGAGGTCCTCCACGACGGGCTCGCCCCTGATGGTCCGCAGCGCGACCGCGTAGAGCTCCGCGGGCAGCAGCGTCTCGAGTTCCTCGACGGTGTCGACGACCGAGAACGTGGCCTGGACCGGTGTCCGCATCCATGCCTGGTCCGGCGACCAGTCACCGATCCATCCGCGCCAGCCGGTGGCCCACCTCTTGCCGCGACCTCGGCTCGATGGCTGACCCGGCTCCCGGCTCCACTATTCGCTGTTGCTAAGTACCGGTACTCATCGCTACTATCTACCGGTAGTTAGCAACGCTGAGTACCTCGCAGGAAGGCTGTCAATGGGCAGGCAGATGACGGAGATGCTCAAGGGCACGCTGGAGGGCATCGTGCTCGCGGTTCTGGCCATGCGGCCGGCGTACGGCTACGAGATCACGGCGTGGTTGCGGGGGCAGGGCTTCGCCGACATCGCCGAGGGCACCGTCTACGCCCTGCTGGTCAGGGTCGAGCAGAAGCGCCTCGTCGACGTGGAGAAGGTCCCGTCCGAGAAGGGGCCGCCACGCAAGGTGTACTCCCTCAACGCGCAGGGCCGGGAATACCTCGAAGAGTTCTGGAGGACCTGGAGCTTCCTCGCAGAACGGCTGGAACAGCTCCACGAAGGAGGCAAATAGTCATGTCGGACGCGGAAAAGGGTGGCTTTCTCGCGAAGGTCATCGGCCCCAAGCGCCGATGGCGGGAGTACAGGGCGAGGGTGAAACAGCTTCCCCCGAACTACCGGACGGCGGTCGAGGCGATCGAGCGGTACCTCATGCATTTCGGGCCGGTGACCGCCGACGGCGCGGCCTCGTTGTTCGAGGATGTCGCCGACCTCTTCGAGCGGGCCGCGGCGGACGGAACGCCGATCCGCGAGATCGTCGGGGAGGACCCGGTGGAGTTCGTGGACGAGTTGGTCCGGAACTACCGAAAGGGCGGATACATCGATCGGGAGCGGGCGCGGCTGACACAGGCGATCGAGAGCATCGAGCGGGTGGAGGAGTCAAGGTGACGAACACGCAGGTTCCGGGGCCCGCGATCCAGGTGCGGGGTCTGGAGAAGTCGTACAAGCAGTTGCACGTGCTGCGTGGCGTGGACTTCGACGTGGCGCGGGGCAGCATCTTCGCGCTGCTCGGCTCGAACGGGGCCGGCAAGACCACCGTGGTGAGAATCCTGTCCACGCTGCTCAGAGCGGACGCGGGATCCGCCGGGGTGAACGGCTTCGATGTCGCCACGCAGGCGGCGCGGGTGCGGGAGTCCATCAGCCTCACCGGACAGTTCGCGGCCGTCGACGAGGTCCTCTCCGGGCGGGAGAACCTCGTCCTGGTCGCCCGGCTGCGGCACCTCAAGAACCCGGGCGTCGTCGCGGACGACCTGCTCGAACGTTTCTCGCTGACCGACGCCGGCGGGCGGAAGGTGTCGACGTACTCGGGGGGCATGCGCCGCCGGCTCGACATCGCGATGAGCCTCATCGGCAACCCGCCGGTGATCTTCCTGGACGAGCCGACGACCGGGCTCGACCCGCAGGCCCGCATCGAGGTGTGGCAGGCCGTCAAGGAACTCGCCGCGCAGGGTACGACGGTGCTGCTCACCACGCAGTACCTGGACGAGGCCGAACAACTCGCCGACCGGATCGCGATCCTGCACGAGGGCCGGATCATCGTGAACGGCACCCTCGCCGAGCTCAAGCAACTACTACCAGCCGCCAAGGTCGAGTACGTCGAGAAGCAGCCGACCCTCGAGGACGTCTTCTTCGCCATCACCGGTGCCGACAGCAAGGGCGGCACCACCAAGGATCGCAACGTCGGCGCGGACAGGTAAGGAACGACGATGACCAAGCACTTCTTCGGCGACACCGCCGTCCTACTGGGCCGATCCCTGACCCACGTCACCCGCAGCGTCGACACCATCATCACCACCGCCATCACACCGATCGCCATGATGCTGCTGTTCGTCTACGTGCTCGGCGGCGCGATCAACACAGGCACTGATTCGTACGTGAACTATCTGCTACCCGGCATTCTGCTGATCACGATCGCGTCGGGTATCGCCTACACCGCGTTCCGGCTCTTCCTCGACATGAAAAGCGGCATCTTCGAACGCTTCCAGTCCATGCCGATCGCCCGGTCGTCCGTGCTGTGGGCGCACGTGCTGACGTCGCTGGTCGCCAACCTCATCTCGCTGGTGGTCGTCGTCGGCGTCGCCCTGCTGATGGGCTTCCGCTCGGGCGCGGGACTGCTGGCCTGGCTCGCGGTCGCCGGCATCCTGATCCTGTTCACGCTCGCGCTGACGTGGCTCGCCGTCATCCCCGGCCTCACCGCGAAATCCGTGGACGGCGCCAGCGGATTCTCCTACCCGCTCATCTTCCTGCCATTTATCAGCTCGGCATTCGTACCCACCGACACCATGCCCGGCCCGGTACGCGCCTTCGCCGAACACCAGCCTGTGACGGCCATCGTCAACGCCATCCGCGACCTGCTCACGCAGCAACCGGTCGACAACGACATCTGGACCGCCCTCGCCTGGTGCCTCGGCATTCTCATCGTCACCTACGCCTCCGCCATGGCCATCTACCGCCGCAGAGTCAGCTGACAGGACCGCGACCTACCCCGACGAGTGCCAGGTCCGCCGGACACGCCGCTCTGATCGGCTCCTTCTCCGCCGGTTGTAGAGAGGCCCGGCCTGTCGCTGAACATCGGCCACCGCGGTGTCCTGGTCAATTCGCACAGCCGTCCAGTACCGGCGGTGGCCGCTCGACTGCCGCGATGACCCGCCGTTCGAGCCTCGTCGGGCGCGCACAGCATTCGATGGCTAGGCACCCCGGTACAGGTCGATGTCAGCCCAGCGCGATCCATGCCTTCTGCCGCGACGCGCCCCGCGTACGGCGGTGACCTACCACCAACCGGCGAGTAGCCAGTGACGGTGTCGAGGAGGGTGCCGAGCCGCGCGGCAGTCCACGCGGCACCGGTGGGCGGATTGCCGTACTGCCGACCTGCGCGGACGCCGCCGGGCGCGTAGGAACGGCTGCTGTTGCCACCGGACTCGACATCGCCCCTGGTGGTGTCCACCCGGCAACGAGGAGAGGAGGTGACACATGCGTAGGTTGTTGATCGTCACGATGGTGGCCGCCACCATGCTCACCGCCGGCGGGGCACCTTGCGCCGACGAACTGCCGAACGTGCGGTACAGCGCTGACGTACGCGATCCACCGCCGACCGGCCCGCCCGGCCTGACCACGGACGAGATCCCGGATCCCCCACCGGAGCGGGACAAGGGTTAGCTGGTTGTGGGCTGCGGGGCCACCGAGATCGGTGGCCCCGCAGCCCATCGTTCCCGCCGTCAGGGATCGGCACGCACCAGCGGTGGGTGTAGATAGTGGTTGCCCGAAGGCACCTGGAAATGGTGCAGGCTCACCGTGGCGCTGATGTCCAGCGCGCGTACCCAGTGCCACCAACCGGCCGGCACGAACAGTGCGTCGCCCGGCTGCAGCACCCCCGCCAGGACGGTGGCCTGCCCGTACAACGGGTGCTGGTCGAGGTCGGGCCGCTCGGCGTCGACGTGGCTGTACGTCCCGCCCCGGGGATACACCCGGGGACGCTGGTACGAGGGCACGAGGCGGACGTGTTTACGGCCCATCACCTGGCACAACAGGATGTTCATGTTGTCGTGGTGCAGGTTGGTGACCGTGCCGGCCGGCCCCAGCAGCAGGGTCACCGCCTCCGGCAGCAGAGCCGGATCGATGATGCCGGGTACCGGCCTGATGTCCTGGGTCAACGGTTTGAGACCGTGCTGCCAGTTGTCGTTGCGCGCGACCATGTAGTAGTCGTTGGTCTCCCCACCCGTCTCGACCATGGTGAGGTAGTCGGCGAACGTCATCCGCGTCCGGTGTGCGTCGTGCTGCCAGCCATGCTCCGGATTGCCGTCCCGACCGGTCATCACCTCGACCTCGACGTCACCCAGTCGGTCCCGCAGGCTGGTCGGCGACCACTGCCGTCGGGCCGGCCAGTCGTCGACCGCCCCGACCAGGATCACCGGCCGGTTGGCGAAGTAGTACCGGTCGAAGAACTCGGCAGCGCAGAGGCCGACCCGACGCTCCAGCCCGCCGGCCAGCTGCGCCGAACGGAGATCGCCGTAGAAGTCCAGTAGCGACTCCTGCCAGGCGTACTCCCGGGCCAGCCGCAGGCAGGCCTGGAAGTACGGGTGGTCGATCGCTCGGGTCAGCTCCTCGTCGACCACCGATCCGGACAGCCCCGCCGCCAGCAGCGCCTCGCGGACCTCCCCGGCCGGCACCCCGAGAGCCAGGTTCTCGGCCGTCCAGGCTCGCCACTGCGGTGTGAGCCCGGCCAGCTCGGCGGCCGTCCGGGTCACCGGGACTCCGGCAATCGGGACGCCGCCCGGTCTCGGTGCGCCCCGGCCGGCTCGGCGGACGTGCCGACGTCCGGCAGGGGCAGCCGCCGCCGGGTACGTCCGTTCGACAGCTCGACGCAGTCGACGTAGTTGTTCTTGACGTTGACCTCGAACTCCGGCTCGGCGCTGGTCATCGGTCGCAGTCCACGCATGGTGTCTCCCGTCACAGTGGATGGTCGTGTGCTCGACGGTGTCACCGTCGGCTGGGATCCCGCTGGGATCCTCGGCGGTGCGGCGCGGCACCCACCACGACCGGCCGCTGCCGGAAGGCGCCCCCGGGGGTACGGCCCGGCCGGCCGGAAGGTCGAGAGAGGCGTCCTGACCGAGGATCGCCGCCTCCAGGCGAAGCAGTCCCGCCCCGGGGTCGAGACCGAGGTCCCGGGCGATTCGGGTCCGCGCCCGGCGCACCACGGTCAGCGCGTCGCCCTGCCGACCGGCCTGGTACAGCGCGATCGCCAGCAGCTCCCAGCCGCGCTCCCGCAACGGCTGTTCGAGCACGAGCGCCTCCAGCTCACCGAGCACCTCGGTGTGCCGGCCCAGCGCCAGCACGGCGGTCAGTCGTGTCTCGATGGCAGCGGCCCGCAACCCGTCGAGGCGGGCGATCTCCGGCAGCACGAACGACGCCTGCGCCAGGTCGGCGTACGCCGGGCCGCGCCACAACCCGAGGGCACCGGTCAGGGTCGTGACGACCGCAGCGGGTCGCCCCCGTTGCAGCATCGTCACGCCGTGCGCGACCAGCGCGGTGAACCGTTCCGCGTCGACCTGCTCGGCCCGCACCCGGACGGCGTACCCGGGGCCTTCTCGGAGCAGCACCGTGCTCGGTGAGCGCGGAGGTCGGTCCGGTTCGAGCGCCCGCCGCAGTCCGGCCACGTAACCGTGCAGGGTCGCCGGCCCGGCCGGCCGCCCACCGTCGCTCCAGACCAGGTCCCGCAGCCGCTCGGCGGGCAGCATCCGACCCCGGGCCGCCAGCAACGTGGCGAGCACCATGCGCTGTCGCCGGCCGCCGAGCGCCACTCTCGCCCCGTCGCGGTGCGCGGTCAGTGGTCCGAGTACGGAGAACTGCACGTCGGCCATCCCCACCCACCGCCTTAACCGGGTCGTCGTGGTCAGCGGGTCGGGTCACCGAGAGCGACGCAGACGTTGTCCTGTCGACCGATCCCCAGGGTGAGCCGGCGGGTACCGGCCGGGTCGATCGAGACGACGTGCAGCCCGTCGAGGACGTAGTAGCCACGCGGGTGCTGGTCTCCCGGCCGGAAGCCGAACCCCGCCGGCCCGACGATGGTGTAACGCAGCCACCCGCCGTCCGGGCGGTATTCGAGCAGCCCGGAGCCGCCCACGTCCCGGCGTACGGCCCTCCCGGTATGGGTGTTGACGAAGTCGACGGTCAGTGGGCCGGCGTACTCCTCACGTCGGACGGCCCCGGTGGCGTAGCGGGCGAGCACCCGGACCCGTACGTCCTGGGAGACCACGCGGACGCGGAGCGGGAACGAGCAGTAGCGGCCGGCCGGCCCGGTCCATTCCTCCTGGACCGAGGGACGCCAGGGCTCGGGGCGGTCGCCGACCCCGCCTCGCCAATCGGACGCGGGCACCGCGGAGCCGGGGCCTCGCGCGGGCACCGTGGAGCCGAGGCCTCGCGCGGCCACCGTGGAGCCGGGGCCTCGCGCGGGCACCGGGCTGGCGGGGGCGGCCACCAGGGTCGCGGACACCATCAGCATCCCGAGCAGAGACCGAGTGACGAGCTTTCCCAGGCGCATGGCATCACCTAACCAGTAAATGTTCATTAACCGGTGTCGAAGACAGTACTGGTTAGTTGCGCCGAGTCAAGGCACACTGTCGACATGCACTGGGTGAACGTCGAGGGCTATCCGATGCCCGTCCCGCTCGGCGGGCATCCCGCCCTGGAGCTCTGCAACACCTGGGCCGGCTGGGCGGCACCACCCAGTCCGGAACGGGAGTGGCTGCGCGACTTCGATCGACTGGCGGTGTGGACCGGGCACGTCCAGCTGCTCACCCCGACCACTGTCGGTCGGCTCCGGGCAGACGGTCGCCGCCACCCGGCCGCCGCGCACGACGTACTGGTGGCGACCCGGCTGCTGCGTGCCGCGCTGTACGACGTCCTGCTCGACCCGGACGACACCGCGGCCTTCCGGCACGTCGCCGAGCAGGCGCAGCGAGCCGCCGCCGTGGCGGTGCTGAAGTCGGACCGGGACGGACTCGCCCACTGGACACTGCCCGACGACGTCGGTCTGCCGCTGCCGCTGCTGGCCAGTGCCCAAGCCGCCACCGACCTACTCAGCACCCCCGCCCGCACCGAGGTACGCGCCTGCCCGGCCGTCGAGTGCGGCTGGCTCTTCCTCGACCGGCGTGGCCGGCGGCGCTGGTGCAGCATGGCCAGTTGCGGCAACCGGGCCAAGGTGCGGGCCTATGCCGCCCGCCAACAGCTGGACTGGGGAGACGAATGACATCGACCGTGTCGTATCGGAGGAGACCTGGAGGTACGGCGGCTCGGGTTCGGTGCCATGCACCTGCCGACCGGGGCGGGCCCCGCCCCGCGAGTCCTCCCCGGCGGTGCTCCGGCGGGCCTTCGAGCTGGGCGCCACGCTGATCGACACCGCCTACCTGTACGGCGGGGCGCCAACGAGGAGCTTCTCGCCGGGCGCAGGTCGAGCAGGCGCTGCGCCGGCTGCGCGTCGACCGGATCGGGTGCTCTCTGGCTAGGAGTTCGCGGCGTTGGCGGGTTCGGTATGAAGTCTCCGGTCAGGGTGAGGATTTCGGCGTGGTGGACGAGACGGTCGATCATCGCTGCGGCGACGACGTCGTCGGAGAAGGTCTCGCCCAGCGTCCGAAGGGCAGGTTCGATGTGACCATGACCGAGCCGGCCTCGTAACGCGATGCGATGAGCTGGGAGAGCAGATTGGCGTCGGGCTGCTGCGCGGTGGCGGTGAGGATGGTCAGGACGGCTAGGGCGAGCATGGCCAGGGTGATGAACCGGTGCCAGCCGGTCCAGCTGCGGACCTGGTAGTGGTCGAGGCCGACCTGGCCTTTGCCGGTCTGGAACAACTCCTCGATGCTCCAGCGGAAAGCGGCCACCCGGACCAGGGTGTGCAGTGGCATCGGACGAGGTGACCAGCACACGTAGAAGGCCAACTCGCCGGTGGTGCGGTTGCGGCGGATGAGCAGCCATCGGTGCTCGACGGGGCTGGTGGCGGTGGTGGTCCACGCCCACAGGCGGTTGCGGGGACCTTTCGCTCTCCGGTCGGGCCGGTCGCGCCAGGTCGCCCCCGGCAGGTAGAGCCGACGACCGATCATCGCCCGCCCGGCGACCCGGGGGCCGTCGAACAGCGGGGTGGGGAAGCGTGCTCGCTGTCGGCGCGTAACGCGGTCCTGCGGTGTCGACTGTTGTCGCCGCTGGCGGTCGACGGGCGTACTGCCAGGTCAGTGGGCCTGGCGGGGGTGCGGTCGCAGGGCCGGCGTCGCGGAGCGGGGCGGTGTTGCCGAAACGAGGTCTTGACGAGTCAGGAAGTTTGACATTTGATAAATCCCGCCGATGCAGGAGGTCTCATGTCAGCTCGCACCCGTTTCGTCGCGGCCGTCGCCGCAGCGGCTCTCACACTCACCGTCGCCGGCTGTGGTGATTCGGAGAAGGCCGATTCCCCCGGTGCCGCCTCCGTCACCTACCTGACCTCCTTCGGGACGTTCGGTCGGGACGCGTACGCATACGTCGCCCTGGAGAAGGGCTACTTCAAGGAGGCCGGGCTCAACGTCACCATCAAGCCCGGCACCGGCACCGTCGATGTCATGAAGCTGATCGGGTCGGGGCAGGCCGACTACGGCCCCGGCGACCTCTCCGGGGTCATCACCACACTGGCCAACGAGAAGATGCCGGTGCGCGTGGTGGCCGCCATCCACCAGCGGTCGATGGCCGGCATCGCCTCGCTGGAGAAGGCGATCGACTCGCCGGAGAAGCTGCCCGGCGCCAGCATCGCGGACAGCTCCGGCTCCACCAACATGATCATCTTTCCGGCGTACGCCAAGGCTGCCGGCATCGATCCGAAGTCGGTGAAGTTCGTCCCGTCCTCGCCGCAGTCGCTCCCGCAGTTGCTCGCCGCCGGCTCGGTGGACGCGATCGGCCAGTTCGCCGCCGGCAAGCCGCTGCTGGAGAAGGCGGCCGGTGGCAAGACCGTCACCATGCTGCCGTACGCGGACAAGCTCCCCGACCTGTACGGCAACGGCCTGCTGGTCTCCGCCGCGAAGCTGGAGAGCAACCGCGCCGAGGTCGAGAAGTTCACGGCAGCGCTGGTCAAGGGCCTGCTCTACGCGGTGGAGCACCCCGAGGAAGCAGCCCAGTTGCTCAAGAAGCACGACCGGACGGCCGACGAGAAGGTCGCCGCCGCCGAACTCACCGAGATGAAGCCGTACGTCCTGGGCGACGGCGGACCGGCCGGAAAGCTGGACCGGGCGCGGGTGGAGGCGATGATCAAGCTGCTCGCCGGCACCGGCACCCTCAAGTCGACGCCGAACGCCGACGACATCGGCGTCTACGACATCGCAAAGCCATAACTTTCCTCTTCGACGGCGGTGCGCGCGGCCGGTTGCCGCGCGCACCGCGAGGGGCGAACCATGATCGGAATTCGTAACGTTTCGCAGATCTACCGCACCCGGGCCGGTGACGTGGAGGCCCTGCGTGACGTGTCGCTGGAGGTCGCCGACGGCGAGTTCGTGGCGATCGTCGGGCGGTCCGGGTGCGGTAAGTCCAGCCTGCTGCGGCTGGTGGCGGGCCTACAGGCGGCCACCTCAGGCGAGATAACCGTCGCCGGCACCCCGATCCGGGGGCCACGGCGGGACATCGGCTTCATGTTCCAGCGCCCGGCTCTGCTGCCGTGGCGGTCGGTCATCGACAACGTGCTGCTGCCGACCGAGGTGTTCAAGCAGGACCGACGGGACGCCCGCACCCGCGCACACGAACTGCTCGACCTGGTCGGGCTGAACGGCTTCGAGAAGCGCCTGCCGCACGAACTCTCCGGCGGGATGCAGCAGCGGGTCTCACTGTGCCGGGCCCTCATCCAGCAGCCGCGCGTGCTGCTGATGGACGAGCCGTTCTCCGCACTCGACGCGCTCACCCGCGCCGACCTCACGGTCGAGCTCCAGCGCCTCCAGATGAAGCACGCCTCGACGGTGCTCTTCGTGACGCACTCGGTCGACGAGGCCGTGCTGCTCGCCGACCGGGTCGTCGTGCTCAGCCCGCGACCGGGCCGGCTGCGGCAGATCGTGGGAATCGACATCGCCCGTCCGCGTTCGCTGGGACGCGACGGCCACTCGGCCGAACTCGGCGTGCTGCGCGCCCAACTGCACGACCTGCTCATGACCCCCGAGGAGGTGGCACGGTGACGGTCACCGAATCCCGCCGTACCGGCCGCGACAAACCACGCGCCGCAGGCCGCTGGGCCCAGCAACTCCCGCCCGTGCTCGGCGTCGTGGCCGCCACCGCCCTGTGGTGGGCGATCACGGTCGTCTTCGACGTGGAGAGCTTCATCCTGCCGTCCCCGGTGCAGGTGGCGCAGAGCATGGTCGAGCAGTCCGGCTACCTGTGGGACAACACCCTGGTCACTCTCGCCGAGACGCTGCTGGGCTTCCTGCTGGCCATCGCGATCGGGGTGCCGCTGGCGCTGATCGTCACCGCCTCGCGGATGCTGGAACGGACCGTCTACCCACTGCTGCTGATGCTCAACGCCGTACCGAAGGTGGCCGTCGCGCCGCTGCTGGTGGTGTGGATGGGCTTCGGCCAGTTCCCCAAGGTCTTCCTGGTCTTCCTGGTCTGCTTCTTCCCGATCGTCATCTCCACCGCCGCCGGCCTCAGCTCCACCCCGGCCGACCTGGTGGAGCTGGGCCGGTCGCTGAAGACCAACTGGTGGCAGACGTTCCGCATGATCCGGATGCCGGCCGCCATCCCGCAGCTCTTCGTCGGTCTCAAGCTCGCCATCACCCTAGCGGTCATCGGCGCGGTGATCGCCGAGTTCGTCGGCGCCACCGAGGGGCTGGGCTACGCGATCGTCGCCTCCGGCGCCAGCGCCGACACCGCGTTGGCCTTCGCCGCGATGATCCTGCTCGGGGTGATGAGTGTCGTGCTGTTCTACCTGCTCGCCGCGGTCGAGCGGTTCTTCGTACCGTGGGCGGACCGGTCATGAGCGCGCCGGACTTCCCGCCGACGGTCCCGGTCCGGTGGCTCACCGACGCCGTCGCCTCGGTCTTCGGCGCACTGGGCTACTCCGAGCAGGCGGCCGGCCTGGTCGCCGGCTCCCTGGTGGACGCCGACATGCGGGGAATCCCCTCGCACGGGGTGATGCTGCTGCCGATGTACGTGGACCGGATCAAAGCCGGCTCGGTCAGCCGGGCCGAGCGGGCCGAGGTGGTCCGCGACAAGGGCGCCATCGCGGTGCTCGACGCCGGCCACGCGCTGGGGCAGCTCACCGGTGACCAGGCGATGCGGCTGGCGGTGGCGAAGGCGCAGACGTACGGCGTCGGCGTGGTCACCGTCCGCCGGGCGTTCCACTTCGGCGGGGCGTTCCGGTACGTGGACCTCGCCGCGGACAACGGCTGCGTCGGCATCGCGGCGGCCAACACCCGCCCGCTGATGCCCGCCCCCGGTGGCGCCTCGGCGGTGGTCGGCAACAACCCGCTCGCGGTGGGCGTACCCCGCGCGGGCGGCAAGCCGGTGATCCTTGACGTGGCGCTCTCCGAGGCCGCGCTCGGCAAGATCCGGCTTGCCGCCGGTGAGGGCCGCGAGATCCCCGCGAGCTGGGCGACCGACGCGCAGGGGCGGCCCACCACCGATCCGGCCGCCGCGCTCAAGGGGCTGCTGCTGCCGTCCGGCGCCCACAAGGGATACGGTCTCGCGCTCATGATCGACGTGCTGACCGGGGTGCTGTCCGGCGGGGCGTACGGCCGGGGTGTCCAGGGCCTCTACGCCGACGTGTCGGTGCCCAACGACTGCGCGCACTTCTTCCTCGCACTCGACGCCGAGGCGTTTGTCGAGGACGCGGAGGAGCTCGCCCGCCGGGTCGACGACCTGGCCGACCAGGTGCTCGGCTCCGCGCTGGCGCCCGGCACGGAGCGGGTTCACCTGCCCGGTGACATCGAAGCCGACCGGTACGACCGGGCGTCGCGCGACGGTGTCGCGCTCCAGCCGTCGGTCTTCGCCGCACTGGTGGAGGTCGCCGCCGGGCTGGGCGTGCCGCTCCCGCCACCGCCCAGCGCCGGCTGACCCGGTCGACGAAGGAGGAAGGAAGTCATGCAGGCCAGTTTCGACGCCACCGGCGAGGTGCTCGTGGTCACCGGGGGCGCCAACGGCATCGGCGCTGCCCTCGCCCACGCGTACGCGGACGCGGGGGGCACGGCCGTGGTGTTCGACGTGACATCGGGTCAGCCGCACCCCAGCGGGCGGGTGCACGAGCACCGGGTGGACGTGTCCGACCGCGACGCGGTGCACGCCGCGGTCGCCAGGGTGCTCGCCGAACACGGGCGGATCGACGCCCTGGTGGCCGGTGCGGCGGTGCAGCCGCGGTGCGACGTGGTCGACATGGACCCCGAGCAGTGGCGCCGCACGCTGGCGGTGAACCTCGACGGGGTGGTCTGGTGCGCGCAGGCGGTCCTGCCGGACATGATCGCCCGCCGCTCGGGCGCGATCCTGGTCTTCGCCTCGGGCCTGGCCACCGCCGGCCGGGCGCAGGCGTCGGCCTACGCGGCGAGCAAGGGGGCGCTGATCGCATTCGCCAAGTCGCTCGCCGCCGAGGTCGCCGAGCACCGGATCCGGGTGAACACCGTCTTCCCCGGCGTGGTGGACACCCCGCAGTTCCAGCGGGCCAACCCGAGCGGCGGCGAACGGGAGCACTGGGCGCGGGCGACCGGCATCGGCACGCCGGCCGACGTGGTCGGTCCGCTGATGTTCCTGCTCTCGGCGGCCGCGAGCATGACCGGATCCACCCTGACCCGTGACCGGGCGTACCCGAGGAGCGACGCACAATGAGCAGCACGACCGAGCAGTTGCCGGTGGGCATCGTGGGCGCCGGGCCAGTCGGCCTGGTCACCGCGCTGGGCCTGGCCCACTATGGCGTGCCGGTGGTCATCTTCGAGGAGGACGAGCGGCTGTCGCTGGACACCAAGGCCGGCACCGTCCTCACCCGCACCCTGGAGGTGCTGCACCGGTACGGCGCCCTGAACGACGTGCTGGCCGGGTCGCTGCGCATCGACGAGATCGGCGAGCTGGACCGGGCCACGAACACCCAGACCCTCAGCGTCCGGACCGGCGAACTGACCGAGGACACCCGATTCCCGTTCGTCATCAACATCCCGCAGCACGAGCTGGAGCCGATCCTGCGGCAGCGGCTCGACACCACCGCCCCCGGCGCGCTGCACATGGGACACCGGCTGCTCGACTTCGTCCAGCACCCGGACCGGGTGGACCTGCGGCTGCGCACCGCCGAGGGGGAGCGGACGGTTCCGGTGCGGTACCTGCTGGGCTGCGACGGCGGCCGGTCCGCCGTCCGGGACCAGATCGGCGCGCGGGTCGAGGGCGAGACGTACCAGGAGCGCTACATGCTGGTCGACCTGAAGGTCGACCTGGACGTGGAGAACCCGCGCGACTACCCGTACCTGGCCTACTTCGGTGATCCCCAGGAGTGGATGATCCTGGTCCGCCAGCCGCACTGCTGGCGCTTCCTCTACCCGCTGCCGGCCGGGCAGGCCGAGCCGGACCGGGAGGAACTGGCCGACAAGGCACGCCGGTTCATCGGGGACACCAAGACCCTGGAGATCGTCGGCACCAACGTCTACAACGTGCACCAGCGGGTGGCCGACCGGTGGCAGGACGGGCGGGTCTTCCTGCTCGGCGACGCCGCGCACCTGATCACCCCGATGTGGGCGCTGGGCCTGAACACCGGTGTCCTGGACGCCTCCAACCTGCCCTGGCGGATGGCCTGGGTGCTGCGCGGCTGGGCCGAGCCGAGCCTGCTCGACGGCTACCAGGTCGAGCAGGAACCGGTCGCCACCAAGGGCTCCGCGGCGATGGCCGCGGCGGCGCGGGCCTACATGGCCCGGCGCGCGGACGACCCGGGGGTGATGACCGCCGGCAACTGGGGCAACGCGTTCACCCGCGCCATGCTCGGCGTACGCCTCGACGTGAGCGGCACGGGCGACTGGTCGATGGTCGCCGCCGGTGACGAGCCGCTGCCGGTGCTGGCCGGGGCGCGCAGCCCCGACCTGCCGCTGTTCGGCCAGTCCGGCACGGTGCACCTGCACGACCTGGCTGCCGACGCCTTCGTGGCGCTCTACTTCACCGACCCGCGCCGGGTCCCGGCACTGCCGCCACAGGAGTCACCCGCGCTGCGGCACTACGTGGTGAGCCGGTGGGACGCGCCGCACGACTCCGGACTGCGGGACCGGGCGCTGTTCGACCCGGGAGACCGGGTGCGGCGCCGCTTCGGAGTCGACAACGACACACTGGTGCTGGTTCGCCCGGACGGGCACGTGGCGGCGATCGTCCCGTTCGACCCCGTCTGCGGCATCGACACGGCCGCCCAGCTCTACGCCCGGGTCACCGGCTGCCCACCGCCCGTGACCCGGTCCGACAACACCCTCGTCTGCGAAAGGGATGACAATGAGTAACTACGGTCACGCGACCGCCCCGGACGGAACCCAGGTCGAGCTCGGTGCCGTCGGCCAGCAGGTGGTCTTCGAGAACGACCAGGTGCGGGTCTGGGAGATCAGCCTGGCGCCCGGCGAGCAGCAGCCCTGGCACCACCACCTCAACCCGTACCTGGTGATCGCGCTGGAAGCCGCCGACAACCGGATCGACGCGCTCGCCGGCGGCGACCCCCGCCTGGTGCACGAGGCCATCGGCGGGGTGGTCTACCGCGAGCCGGGGGAGATCCACATGCTCACCAACAACGGCACCACCCGGTACCGCAGCCGGCTCGTCGAGCTGAAGTGCCTGGGGGAGAACCTCGTGTCCGGTCAGGGCGAGCGGTGAGCGACCTGCCGCTCGTACCGACCCCGCCGGTGCCGGCCGGCGTCGACCCGCAGGAGTGGGCCAACAACCTCTCCGAGCCGTCGAACTACGGCGGCGAGGCGGCCGACCGGTCGCGGGAGGGAGTGGTGCCCGGCCCGGACGGCATGGTGCTGGCCCGCTTCCGCGAGATCCTGCTCCAGACCGACGAGCTGGACTGGGCGGACAAGACGCTGGCCGGCCTCTCGCACAAGGCGCTGTGGCGCAACGAGGAGACCGAGGCGTCCATCTCGCTGATCCGGTTCCGCAGGGGCGCCGGCATCCCGCTGCGTCACTCACACGCATCCAACCAGTTCATGTTCTGCCTCAGCGGCCGGTACACCTACGTACCCACCGGGCTCACCCTCACCCCGGGCTCCTTCTACTGGAACCCGAAGGGCAGCCTGCACGGGCCCACGCTGGCCGAAGAAGAGAGCGTCCTGCTGGAGATCTACGACGGGCCGCACTACCCGACCCAGCCGGACTGGTACACCGACCCGGCGGACGCCCGCTAGCTCCACCTCGAAGAAGAGAAGATGACGATGCCCAAGCAGCAGATTGTTTCCCCCGAGCTGGCCGCCCCGAACGGCCACTTCGCCCAGGCCACCCAGATCAGGGCGCGGGGCCGGATGGTGTTCGTGTCCGGCATGACCGCCCGCAACCGCGAGGGCGGGGTCACCGGTGTCGGCGACATCGCCGCCCAGACGCACCAGGTCTGCCAGAACCTGCGCGCCGCGATGACGGCTGCCGGCGGGTCGCTGGAGGACATCGTTCGGGTGGATGTCTACGTCCGCAACATGGAGGACTTCCACGCCATCCACGAGGTGCGCCGGCAGTACTTCACCGGTGAGCCGCCGGCCTCGACGATGGTGGAGGTCTCCAAGTTCGTGAACAAGGACTACCTGATCGAGATCAACGCGATCGGCGTGATCGACGACGAGCAGGACGCCTGATGAGGCTCGCCAGCGTTCGTACCGACACCGGCCGGCGGATCGGGGTGGTGGACGGCGACACCGTCGCCGTGCTCCCCGCCGAGCTGGGTGACCTCGACGAGGCGATCCGTGGTGGCGCGGACGCGTTGGAAGCCGTCCGCGACGCCGCGCGGCAGGTCACGGCGGTGCCGCTGGCCGAGGTCCGGCTCGACGCGCCGCTGCGCCGGCTCAACCGGGACATCCTCTGCACGGGTTGGAACTACTGGGACCACTTCGAGGAGTCGCGCGGCAAGCGGGAAGGGCAGGACCCCGCGGAACGGCCCAAGCACCCGACCTTCTTCACCAAGGGCCCGGACACGGTCGTCGGCCCGTACGACGACATCGCCTACGACCCGCAACTCTCCGCCAAGTGGGACTACGAGGCGGAGGTGGCGCTGGTCATCGGTGCGGACTGCCGTTCGGTGAGCGAGGCGGACGCGCTGTCGTACGTGGCGGCGTTCTGCGTGGCCAACGACGTGTCGCAGCGCGACCTGCAACGCGCGCACGGCGGCCAGTGGCTCAAGGGCAAGAGCATCGACGCCACCATGCCGCTCGGGCCGTGGCTGACCACCGTGGACGAGGTGCCGGACCCGGCGAACCTGCGCATCCAGTGCGAGGTGAACGGCGTGCTGCTCCAGGACGCGTCGACCGGGCAGATGGCCTTCCCATTCGCCCGCATCATCGCGGAACTGAGTTGGGGGATGACCCTGCGGGCCGGCGACGTGGTGCTCACGGGCACGCCGAGCGGCATCGGGAACGCCCGTGACCCACAGGTGTTCCTGACCGACGGGGACCTGGTGGTGACCCGGGTGGAAGCGCTCGGTGAGCTGCGCAACCGGGTGCGACTGACGAAGCTGCACTAACCCCGAGACGGGTGCGGGGCGGCGCAGCGCGGCGCCGACCCGCACCATTCCACAGCGACGAAATTGGTACCATTTCCAGGGCCCTGATGCGTTTGTGGGATCACCCGAGCACCCCATGAACATGGATCATGTCCTGCGAGAACGGGACGAGCACGGCATCCACCAGCGGCTCTATCCGGAGGCAAACCGTGGTAACAACGCATCGTCGATCCGTCCTGAGCGACGCCAACGACGACGACGGCCGGGCCGGTGCCGGTGGAGCCGACAGACAGCACCGCACCCTCGCCGACTCGGCGACCGCGGTCCTGCACGAGGCGATCCTCACCGGCCGGCTGGCGGCCGGCACCCCGCTGCGCCTCAACGAGATGGCCGACCTGCTCGGCATGAGCATGAGCCCGGTCCGCGAGTCGATCCGGCGGTTGGCCGCGCTCGGCCTGGTCGAGGTGGTCCAGCACAAGGGTGCCTGGGTCATGCCGCTGACCGTGGAGGACGCGGTCGACACCCATGAGACCCGGATCGCCATGGAGACGGCACTGATCGAGCGGGCGGCGACCCGGTTCACCGCCCAGGACGCCCGGCGGGCCGAGGCGGCACTCGACGAGCACATCGCCGCGTCCGCGCGCGGCGACGCCACGGCTGCCCGCCGGGCACACACCGAGTTCCACTTCACCATCTACCGGGCGGCCGGATCGCGTTGGCTGCTGCGCGGCCTGGAACCGGTCTGGGAGAACAGCGAGCGGTACCGGTTCGCGACGGTCACCCCGACGGGGCAGAACGAGGAGCGGGTCCGCGAGCACCGGGCCATCCTCGACGCGTGCGCGGCGGGGGACGTGGCGGCGGCGGTGGCCGCCGTACAGGTCCACATCCAGAATGCGGCAGACCGGGTGATCGGCAAGATGAACACCGACGCCGCAGCGGTGCCTGCCACCCGGGCACCGGGACGCCCGCGTACCGGGAGCTGACCGCCGGCGTCACCGCGTCAGCCGGTAGTGGCGCCGCCATCCATCCAACCGTCGGGGCACCTCTGCCCCGACGGACCGTCCGCCGCCGGGTGAGCGGCGACGCCAGCCACCATCCCGTACCGTCGGCGCGTCCCGTCGTGACCGCCGGTCGGGTCAACCGTTAGGAAGCCCCGTTGCCTGGCATCGACATGCACGCCCACCTCGCCCCCGACCTGCGCCCGGCCAACCTGCCAGGGGTCGTGGTCGACGGTGACGGCGCCGCCGTTCTCGGCGGCAAACGGGTCGGCCCGCCCGACCTGTACCACCCGGACCGGCTCGAGAACCACCTGGACCAGGCAGGGCTGGACGAGGCGATCGTCAGCGTCCCGCCGCCCTTCTACCGCCAGCGGCTGTCCGGGCCGGAGGCGGCGGCGTGGGTCCGTGCGGTCAACGACGGCCTGCTCGCCGTGGTCGCCGACCGGCCCCGGCTCACCCCGCTGGCGTACCTGCCGTTCGAACATCCCGAAGTGGCCCTCGCCGAGTACGACCGGATCGCCGCCGACGACCGCTGGGCCGGGGTGGTGGGCGCCGCCGGTGGAGACGCCGGGCCGCTCGACGGTCCGCCGCTGCATTCCCTGTGGCAGCGTCTCGACGCGGACCGGCGCACCGTGCAACTGCACCCCGCGCACTCGGCGGACCCCCGTCTGGAGCCCTACTACCTGGCCAACCTGCTGGGCAACCCGGTCGAGACGACGGTGGCAGTGGCCCAGCTCGTCTTCGGCGGGGTGCTCGGCGGGCACCCGGGGATCCGGTTCGTGCTGGTGCACTGTGGCGGTTGCGTGCCGGCGGTGGTCGGGCGCTGGGAGCGCGGTCACACCACCACGCGACCGGGCGTACCGGTGCTGTCGCCCACCCCGGCCGAGGCGGTGCGCACCCTCTACGTCGACAATCTGGCCCACGACCCGCAGGTGGTCGACCTGGCGGTGTCGGTCTTCGGCGCGGACCAGCTGGTGCTCGGCAGCGACTGGCCGTTCCCGATGGGCACCGACGCTCCGTCCGCCACGGTGGCACACCGGGGCGCTGACTATGCCCGGCAGGTGGCCACCGACAACGCGGCGCGGGCTCTGGGGCGGGCACCCGGCGGTCGGTGACGGGTCGGGGCGGGCGACGCCGTCGAGCTGCCGCTGCCGCTGTCACCCGGCGTCGGGGCCTGGCCGACCTGAACAAGCAACACCGCACCGTCCGAGCGCAGGTCGATCACGCACTGGCCCGACCCGGTGTCCGCCTCCGGTGCGGCCTACTCCGTCGCGTCGGGCGCATGAAGTGCTTCAAGATCCTGCGCGACCACCGCCGCGCCGCCCACACATCGACCGACACGGCCGACCACGAAGACTCTCTATTGACGAGCGTGGATTAATTGCCCTAGGTTGATGGAAAGCGCTTTCCCGTCACTGTCGTCGATCCGGACGAGGAAGGAAACCCTGTGGGACGCATACTGTCATCGACACTGACCGCAGCGCTGGTGGTCGGCACCGTGGCCATCGCCCAGCCCGCTCAGGCCGCCCCCGAATTCACGACGACCCCACCCGACGGCTGCTACCTCGACGTCTTCACGCACCAGGGCTTCGTCTACAGCTCGATGACCTCCTGTACGAGGAGGCACGGCTTGCACAGAGCGGTGGCGCGGTGCGCCGACGGGGAGACCGTCTACGGCTTCACCGAGGAGATGGAGTACTCCCGTACGTCCATCGCCGAGTGTCGGTCCTCCGTCTATCCCTGGGAACCGAAGCCGGCCGTCGAGGTGTGGGGCGAGTACCTGATTGACTTCTGAGGTGATCGTCGGCGATGCGCCGGTGCTGTGCTTGGTGCGGCCGGGGGCGGCTCACCGCGAGCGGGGCGGCGATGGGCAGGTGCTCCCGGCGTAGGCGAAGAGGGAGTCGGTCGCGCTCGCCCGGATCGATCTGTGGCGAAGCATCGAGTCGGTGTCGACGATCGGGGCCGAGGCCAGCGGGTCCGGACGCACCGGGCAGGCCTCGATACGGTCGAGCAGCCACACCCGCTGCCCGCTCGGACCGGTGCCGGTGCTGAAGGCCAGGCTCAGGGCGGTGGTGCCGATGTACCGCGGCACCGGCACCTCCTCCGGTGGCCGGGTCAGGCAGGACGGGGTCGTCTCGACCACCCGGACGTCGATCACCGTGACGCCGCCCGGCGCGCCGCTCACCCGTACCGTCGAGCGCTGCGGGCGCACCTCGATGTGCTGCGAGTCGTCCCAGAGGCCCGCCGGTGGCCCGGAAGCCTCCGGCGTGGGCGTGGGCGGGCCGGTCGGCAGCACCGCCCGGCAGGACCGGACGGCCCGGTTCGCCACACGCAGGGCGGCGGCGTGGTCGTCGTCGCGGTGCAGCGCGCTGAGGTACGGCCCGACATCTCCGCCGGGGACCTGGGCGCCGAGCAGGACGAACAGCCGGTCCAGGTAGGCGTCGACCATCGCCGGGCCCGGGCGGACCTCGTCGGCCGGTATCGACAGCAGGTGCCGCAGCCCCACCGGGCAACGGCTCGCGAAGGACGGCATGTTGATCACCATGGCCGCGGCGGAGATCGGGTCGTTGCACGCCCGTTCGAACCGGGCCCGCTCCTCCTGGCGCTGCTGCTGCTCCAGCGAATCGGACCGCCGCTCGATGTACCAGGTGGCCGTCGAGGCCAGCCCGACAAGGGCCGCGGTGAGCACAGCGGCGACCGGCCGGACGGGCCGGCCACCCGGGCGACCGCCGCGGAAACCGGACGGGGCGTCTCCGGCGTGGACGGTACGGCCTACGTCATCCATGCCCCAGTACCCCCTCGCCGCCGCGTCCAGAGTAGCTACGCGTCGACACGACTGGTCACGCCCAGCAGCACCGAGGCCGGGACGGCCAGGAGAAGCTCGGCCGGTGACCCGGTGCGGAACCGCAGCGGGCCCTTATGGCCCAGCCGTAGCTTCCAGCGAGGCACCATCGCCAAGAAGTCGATCTGGCACCGGCGGGGGCAAGGGATGCCGCGGCTCCTGACGAAACGATGTTGGGCGTGTCCTCGGGACGCGACAACCGTCTTCTCTCCATGTGAGGAGGGGTGAGCAGCCGCCGTGGATCGTCTCGGACGACCTGTGGGCCGAGATCGCGCTGCTGCCACCCCGACCACCACGGCGGCGCCGCTACACCGGCCGAAGGCGCTCGACGACCGCAAGGTGTTGTGCGGGATCCAGCTCGTGGTCTACACCCCGATCCCGTGGGAGCACCTACCCCAAGAGCCCGGCTTCGGTTCGGGCATGACCTGCTGGCGAGGATGCGTTCATGTGGGTCTGGACGCTGCCCTCCGACAGCACGAGCGTCTGGGCGATCTCGCTGCCGGACAGTCCACGGGCGATCAGTGTGAGCACCTCGCGGTCGCGCAGCGTCAGCACCGACAGCCCCGGAGTCGTCTGTGTGGGGTGCGGGGGCAGCGACGTGCTCGACGAGTCGGCAGGTGACCGCTGGCGCGCACCGACTGGCCGGCCGACACGACCCGTACTGCGGCGAGCAGGTCGGCGGCCACGGTGTCCGCAGGAATCCGCTCGCGCCGGCCCCTGCAGGCCGACGAAGAAGGTCGTTACCGCGTGCTCGAGGGCTGTGCCGTCGACGGGCCGCCCGCAAGCGCGGAGATGCGGACGAAAGGCGCCGGCGACCACGCTGATCGGTGCGAGCCGATGTGCGGCGACGCTTTTCCGTTGACGCAAAAGCGAGCGAATGGAGTTGGGCATGAGCGAGGGCAGAGGAACCGACGTGACCGACATCTTCGACTACCGTGCCGAGCGCGACGGCAAGTCACCGTTCCACCCGCCGGTCAAGTATCAGATGCTCCGCGACCAGAGTCCAGTCAGCCAGGTGAACATGTGGGACGGCAGCAAGGCCTGGTTCGTCACCCGGCGGGACGACGTCCGTGCCGCGCTCGCGGACGAGCGGCTCAGCGCGGACAACCGCAGGCCGGGCTTCCCGCTGTTGAGTCGCGGGTCGGAGACGCTGACGGACAACAACCCGACGTTCGCCCGGATGGATCCGCCCGAACACACCCGGCAGCGCGCCATGGTCAACGCCGACTTCACGCAGCGCCCGGCGGCCCGGTGGCGGCCGCAGATCCAGCAGATAGTCGACCGGCTGGTGGACGAGATGCTGGCGAAGTCGCCGCCCGCCGACCTGGTCGGTGAACTGGCCGAGCCGCTCGCGGCGCAGGTGATGTGCCTGGTCCTGGACATTCCGTACGAGGAGGACTTCTTCCAGCGGGTCGCCTCGACGTTTGCCGACCACTACGTCGGCCAGGACAAGCTCGATGTCGCGAGCGACGAGCTGACCAGTTTCATCACCGGAATCCTCGAGGCCAAGGCCGCGAATCCCGGCGGTGACCTGCTCAGCCGCCTCATCACGCAGCAGGAGGCGAACGGTGAGCTCACCCGGGACGACATCATCGCCATGACCCGGGTGATGATCGTCGCCGGGTACGAACCGGCGGTGCACGGGGTCTCCCTCGGCCTGGCCGCCCTGTTCTTCAACCCGGACCAACTGGCGTTGCTGCGCGACAACCCGAGTCTGATCGCCAGCGGTCTGGGGGAACTGCTTCGCTACAGCACCAACTTCCACACCGGACTGCCCAGGGTCGCCATCGGCGACACCGAGATCGGGGGGCAGAAGATCAAGACCGGCGAGGCCGTGCTGGTCTACCTGCCGACGGCGAACTTCGATCCGCAGTGGTTCGAGGACCCCGATTCGCTCGACTTGCGCCGGAGCAACTCCGGCAACGTGTCGTTCGGTCATGGACTGCACCGGTGTCTCGGGCAGCACGTGGTCAAGATTCAGATGGAGATCGTCCTCGAGACGCTGCTGCGCCGGATTCCGGACATGCGGCTGGCCGTCGATCTGGACCAGATCCGCTTCGCGCGCGAGGCGGCCGTCTACGGTGTGTACGAACTGCCCGTGACCTGGTGACTCCCGGGGCGCCGGAGGGGGAGCGCACGGGCGGGGAGCTTGGATGGCCTCGGCCGCGCGCACCGACTGGGAGTCCAGGATCGCTGCCGACGGCTCGGCATGACGACCTTCGGCGTGGCGAATCTGCTCGCGCAGGCCGTCGTGCAGCCGGGTCAGGGTGCCGTCGGCGATCCAGGTGCGCGGAAGTAGTGGTAGGCGCTGGACCCCGGGCCGCCGCCACGGCCGTCGACCGTACCGCCGACCGGGATATGGCCGGCCATGATCTGCCATTGCGCGTCGCTGATGTCCGACGGGTACTGGCGAGGGCGAGCCGTGCAGGTGTTCGCCCGGCGGGCGGCGACGGTGGCTGCGCCATGACCGGCAACAGGGTGCAACGACATGGTTGGGCCTTCAGATGTACGGGCAGAGGCCTCGTCATCCGTGCTCGTACCTGAAGGCCCTTCCCACGTCAGCCCGACACGTCGACGACCCGCAGGTCCGCGATCACCGCCAGCACACCGCCTGCGTTCGAAGGTTGCGTTGTGACCGGGATCGAGGATCAACCGCTGCGTACCGGCGCCGGGGGCCTTGTCGTGGCAGCCCGACGGACAGGCACACGCCGCCCCGCTGACCCTTGTGGGTAGACAGCGCGTCGAAGCATGAGCTGACGTTGTCAACGGCCCGCCGTCTCGGCCACGGCCGCGCGCGATCAGCGCACGCCGCAGCACCGGCATCACCAACATCGCCGCCGCAACCGCCACCACGCCCGCGACAACACCCGCCCAATGGCACTACTCGGCATCACCTGACGACTTGCCGAGGCCCGAGTGCGTTGGAGCGTTCGCCCATGCAGCGGAGCCTGCCGTGCAGTTCGTTGCGGGCCGACGACAGCGCCCACGGCATGTCGAGCGTCGCGCGGATGTCAGGCCGGCCGCTTCAGTGGCCGTTGACGAGGCTGGTCGGGCGCATGTCCGTCCAGTTCTCCTCCACGTACGCCAGGCACTCCTGGCGGGAACTGGCATCAACCACGGTTCGCCAGCCTTCGGGCACCTCGATGTCTGCCGGCCACAGCGAGTGCTGGTTCTCGTCGTTGACCAGCACCAGGTAGCTGGCGTTCTCGTCTTCGAATGGGTTGGTCATGACATTCCTTCCATTGTCGCCGAGCGGATACGGACGCGTCGTCCGCGCCGTTTCCAGACCGTCAGGGCAGGGTGATTACGTTTGCGGGTTGCTTCTGGTCACGGCGTGAATGAGCGCGCAGGCCTGCCCGGCATCGGCAGACCTGCGCGCTCGGCGGCCGTGTGCGCGATCAGCGTCAGGTCAGCCCCAGCGACGCATCGGGCGAGGAGCTGAACTTCCGTGCTATCTCTTCGAAGTTCGCGGCCATCGAGACGATGGTCTCCTCGCGGAACAGGTTTCGCTTGTAGTCAAGGCAGCCGGAAGCGTCGCCCGACGGCTCCCTGATCAAAGTCCACAGTGCACCGTCAGGCACAGAGGACTTCTGCGACTGTGGGCCCATCATCCGCGGTATCCGGGAATACCTCAGATCTCCTGGTGCCTCGACGTACTGCTTCTGATCGGGAAGGGCCTGAAACACGGCCGCGGCCGCGGTGTCGGACGCGGCGGGCCGCATCAGCTCCGGGGCCTGCCCGAATATGTGAAGGGTCGGGATCTCGTGCGAGAATGCTTCGAGGCAGGTGCGTCGGGTCCTTCCGAGCAATTCTCCGAATGACGTGCATCCGGCAATGTCAGTGCGAAGTGGCAGGAAGTTGAAGATCGGGCCGACGGTGTCCTCGAACAGCTGCCCGCCACGCCCCGGGGTGAACGTCGCGATGACTACGTCAGTGGCGCCGGTCAGCCGATGCACGAGCAGCTGGTACATCGCGACCAGTGCCATGAACCGCGTGGTGCGGTATTTTCTGGCCATCTGGTCGATGTTCGAGATTACCTCGTTCGGTATCAGGAAGCGATGGGCCGCGGTCGACTCGGGAAGGTTCGCGGAACGCGGGATGTCCGTGGGGAGCGCCGTGAAAAGAGCGCCGTCCAGCTTGCGGCGCCAGTATTCCCGCGCCGTTTCAGTGCCCGCACCGGCCCCGGTGAGCTGCCAGTCAGAGAATTCGCGGTACTGCGGTGCTTTCGGCAGGTCCGGGACGGTGTGACCTGTCCTCGCGGCGTACCGGTTGGCCAAGTCTCGGATGACCACCTCCATGGACATTCCGTCGGAGACAATGTGATGGATCATCAGCGCCAAGACCGCGTCCTGGTCGTCGAACCTGCCCAGCACGGCACGCAGGGCGGGCGTCTCGTCCGCCCCCATCGTTTCCTTTTCGACTTCCCGCCGCAGCGCCTCGGCCCGCGCCGCGCGCGATGCCTCAGGCGTCTCCGGAAAGTCGCGGATCTCTACGCTCACCGGACCAGGTGGCGAGATCTCCTGGTGCCGCTTCCCCGCCGCGCCGACGATCCGCGTCCGGAGCGCCTCGTGGCGCTTGACGACGTCTTGCAGAGCGTCGCGGAGGGCAGCGACGTCGATCGGCCCGCCCGTCACCCGCCACGCATCCACCACGTGGTACCGGAAACCGAATGGCCCGTCGTCACTGCCGTGATCAAATGCGTCGACAAACTCATGATTGAGCGACAGCGGGAGCGTCTCGGTCGCGTCGACGCCTGTGATCTTAGTTGGGCTCATCCTGGCTCCTATCAACTGGTTCCGCCTGTTCCAGGAGGTACTGGTCGAGTTCGGTGACCGTGGGAAACTCAAACAGGTGATCGAGCGTGAGCTCCACGCCGAGTGCCTCGTTGACGGTCTGAATCAGCCGGATCCCGCTCAGCGACTGCCCACCGAGTTCGAAGAAGCTGTCGTTGACTCCCACCTCTGCCACGCCCAGGGCGTTGGCGAAGGCGGAGCACAGGGTTTCCTGCTGTGCGGTGCTGGGGGACTGGTAGGTCGACGAGCCGGCGAGCACCGGTTCGGGCAACGCCCGACGGTCCACCTTGCCATTGGGCGTGAGCGGGAGTGAATCGAGCACGACGAACGCGGCGGGGATCATGTAGTCGGGCAGCACCTTTTCCGCATGCTTCCGGAGCGCGGTGAGGTCCACCGCGTCAGTCCCGCCAACGACATACCCGACAAGGGAGTGGTGGCCGTCCTCGTCCTGCCGCGCCACGACGAGCGCCTCGGAGATCTCCGGGTAGGTGGTGAGGGCTGCTTCGACCTCGGCGATCCCGACCCTGAATCCGCGGATCTTCACCTGGTCGTTCGCTCGACCGACAAACTCGATCATGTCGTCGGTGGTCCAGCGGACCAGGTCGCCGGACCGGTACATCCGCCTCCCGGGACCGCTGAACCGGTTCGCCACGAAGCGCTCGGCGGTCAGGCCTGGTCGGCCCAGGTAGCCGCGCGCCAGGCGATCACCCGCGATGTACAGCTCCCCGACTTGGCCGGTGCCGACCGGTCGGAGCCGCTCGTCGAGCACATACAGCTCGACGTCGTCCATCGGGCGGCCGACCGGCACCCTCGTCGAGGGAACGTACGGCGCGGTCACCGTCGTGGTCGTGGCGAACAACGTAACCTCGCTCGCCCCGTAGGTCGGACGCACCGTGATGCCAGGGCACGCCTTCAGCACCCGCTCGACGGCGCTCGGTGAGATCACATCGCCACCGGTCGAGACCTCACCAACGGTGGCAAGGCAGTCCGGCGCCTTGTCGGCGAGCACCCGGAACAGGCCGCTGGTGAGCTGGACGGCGGTGATCTCGTTGTCCCGGATCAGACGCCGGAGAGTGCCGAGATCCAGGCGACCGGGCGGCGCGAGGACCAGGTGACCACCACGCAGCAGCGGAACCCAGAGCTCGTAGGTCGACACCGCGGCTGCGTACGGCGCCACCATGAGCACTCGGTCCTGGCTGCTGGTGTCCCAGCACGAGTCCAGGGCGACGCTCAGCACGCCCCGGTGTGTCACGCAGACGCCGCGCGGCAAGCCCTCCGACCCCGAGGTGTGGATGATGGACGCCAGGTCGTCGGGTCGTGCGTCGATGTTCGAGCCGACGGCCGACCGTTCCTGCTGCGCGGAGGCTGAGTCGACGAGAACCGTCCGCTTGCTGACCGGTAGGCCCGCGCGGCGGGCTTCCTCGTCGGTCAGCAGCACCGGCCGACCGGCGTTGTCCATGAACCGCTGCTTGGCCTCCAACGGATGGGCGTTGTGCAACGGCATGTAGACCGCACCGGCCTTGAGTACGCCCAGGGTCGCCACGACCAGCTCAGGTGACCGCGTGATCAGTACCGCGACCGGCTCTCCGGGCCGGACGCCGAGGCTGATCAACTGATGCGCCAGATGGTTGGCGTGCTCATCGAGCTGCCGATAGGTCAGCCGCACACCGCCCCCGGACACCGCCGGCGCGTCGGGCGTCTGGGCTACTTGCCTGGCGAACTGCTCCTGGATGGACCTGGAACCCATGCCGCCTCATCTCCGTCCACTAGTTCGCAGACCAGACCTCATTCATGGAACGTACCGCCGACGCCGATCGATTACGCCTTCAAGACTGCGCTGTGGCCCGCGTACCTCATCGAGGTATCAGCAATCTGAAAGACGTGGCAGGGCTGAGGGCTTGGAATACTCTACGAGGCCATCGAAGCGGTATCAGTTCCATCTCGGCGAAACGGATCGTCTGCGGACTGGACTCCAACACGCCCTACATCTGACCGGGAGAACCGTCAGCAGCCGGAAGGATCGTGCACCGTGACACGAATCAGCAACACCGCCGAACACGACTTCCCTGCGCCGGCCGAGCCTGACCTCACCGCAGAGCAGGTCGTGGCGCGAGCCGAGGCAATGGTCCCCGAACTCATCGACCGCCAGGCAGAGGTCGAGGAACGCAGCTTCTACGCCGAGGACATCCACGAGAAATTCGCACGCAACGGCTTCTACCGAATTCTGCAGCCCCGTCGTTACGGCGGGTACGAGTTCGGCCTCGAGACCTTCGTGCGCGTCTCCACGACCCTGCTGCGCGGATGCCCGTCGACCGGCTGGATGTACACCCTCGGGGCCATGCACACGCACATTGTGGCCACGATGTTCGGTGAGCAGGCTCAATCGGAAGTGTTCGGTGTCGGCGACTTCATCTGCCCCGGCACCGCCGTCCCCAGTGGATCGGCTGTGCCAGCCGCGGACGGCGGCTGGACGATCAGTGGCAAGTGGCCTTACTGTTCCGGGGCTCCTTATGGAACCCATTTCCTGGGACATGCCCTGATCTCTGGGGACGACGGGGCGCCTCCGACGCCCTTGTTCTTCGTCGCGCCGCGCAGCCAGTGGACGCGGTTGCACGACTGGGGCCAGCAGTTGGGCCTGCGAGGCAGTGGGTCGCACAGCATCACCATGGAAAACGCCTACGTCCCCGACCACCTTGCCCTCCCCGGTGTGCAGATCATGGAGGCCGACGTCTCAGCGGGCACGCCAGGCCGGGACCTGCACGGCAATCCGGAGTACGGCGGCGGGCCGCTCTCCTTCACGAATCTGTGTAACGCGGCCCTGGCCGTGGGCATCGCGCAGGGAGCGCTTGACATCTACGAGGGCCTCCTGCGGAGTCGATCGACCCTGGTGCCGCCAATCGTGCGGCGTCATAACGATCCCGACTACCAGCTCTGGTATGGCGACGCTGTCGGGATCATAGGTACCGCGGAGGCCGCATTGCTGAACGCTGTCAAACAATGGCACGACGCTAGCTCCAGCGGTCCCGCAGCGGTCACCAGGGAACTGGACCTGCGGCTCTCGGCAATCTGTCGCCACGTGATCCAACTGTGCTGGGACGCGGTGGCGAACTACCTGATGCCGACAGCCGGCGCAAGTTCGATCCGGCACGGCGAGCGCCTTGAGCGGGTGTGGCGCGACATGTCCATGCTACGTAGCCACGGCGGCATCTCGATCCTGCTGCCGACGGTTGCCGTGCGGGAACTCACCCGGACGCGGATGCGCTAGCGCCGCTTCCGCACGGCCAATTCAGAACAGCCACCGTCGCGGCATTCGATGCAACGGCAACCGGTGCACGCCCCTCGCGGCAGCACGCGGTTTCTCCAGGCAGTCAGTGAGTTCGGGCAGCGCCGATGGGTATGCCCGACGCCCTACGGCCCGGAAACGCAGGTCTGCGTGTGTGCGGGGCAGTCGAGGGATCGCCGGCCATTCTTCTCGTGGTGCTGAAGAGCCGCCCGACGTCATCGTCGTCGAGCCGGACTACGGTCTTAGGCGGCCCGCCTGCGCCTCATCGGCGTGGAAGCCCGGTCACGTTCAGCTGAGCTCTCCACAGACGCTACGCAGGCGCGGACTCGCGGCAGATCGGGAAGATCGTCGCGGCAGCACTAGTGATCCTTCACGTCGGCCACGCCCGCATCACATGATGACGTTCCGTGGTCAACTGCTTGCGCGGAATGGTCCGCTGACGAGCGCGCTGCTCCCGGACTGTGAGGACACGTCCGCGAGTCGGCCGGTCAGCGTGGCGACGGCGGTGCGCCGGGCATGGCTTCGTGGACTCCGAACGTGCAGTGCGCGCTCACAGTCAGCAGGCACAGGCGCTCCTCCGCATCGCGAACGTCTCCTGCCAGTGGTCCGGACCACTTCGGACGCAGCAGGATCGAGCCCTCGTCGAGCCCCACGCTCGTCACACCCGCAGCCCAACGTCACCGCGAGCGTCGCGTTGCCCCAGAAAGCACTCAACCGGCGCACGTGATCGTCGCGGCGCGACTACCTGTGCCGCTGAAGTTGAGCGAGCGAACTCGGTTTGTGAGCTCGAGCGGGAGAATCGGGAATGTCGGATGCAGGCCGACTTCCTGAAAAGCCTCAACCCTCCGCGAGCCAGCGGGTGCGGGGCGATGTGCGGGGTCAGCGAGTGCCGGGCCTGTCGGATCGCCGGCCAGCATCGGTCCACATGACTCGTCGCCGAGCGGCCGCCCGGGACACCTCCCTGAGCGTCGGATGATCGCATTTCCGAAGACGCGTTCGCCACGGGACTCATGGGATCCTCGGTGCCGAGCGAAAGGACAGCCGCCGATGACAGCGCAAGAAGAGGTAGACAGGGCAACGGTGCTCCCCGCGCCCTCCGGCACCAGACTCCCTTCCCTGACGGCGCTGCGGACCGTGGCCGCGACCCTGGTGTACCTCCACCACGCGATGTACCAGCCGCTGTTCTCCGACCAGAGCATCCAGAATGCCTACAATGCGCTCGCCCGCAACCTGGGCCCCCTGAGTATCATGTACTTCTTCGTGCTGAGCGGCTTCATCCTGACCTGGTCGGCCAAGCCGCACGACAATGTCAAGCAGTACTACCGGCGGCGGTTCTTCAAGATCTTCCCGAGCCACCTGGTGGTGTATGCCATCCTGCTGCTCCTGATGTTTGTGGCCGGGCGCGCCGTCCCGTGGCCCCAAGCGTTGGTAAGCCTCCCCCTCCTGCAGGCATGGGTGCCGGACTTCAACTACCAACTGTTCGCGATAAACCCACCGACGTGGACGCTGTCGGTCGAGTTGCTGTTCTACCTGTGCTTCCCGCTCCTCCTGATCCTGGTCAACCGAATCCGGCCCAGCCGACTGTGGCTGTACGCGGGGCTGGTGGCCGTGGCCGCTCTGCTCATGCCGGTGGTCTCGCGGCTGTTCCTGCCCGACAGTCCGTCGACCCCCGTCTCCGGCTCGCTTTCCTGGCCCCAGCTGTGGTTCCTCTACTATCTCCCGGTCACGCGGGTGTTCGAGTTCCTGGCCGGAATGATCATGGCCAAGATCCTGATGACGGGCCGCTGGCGAGGCGTGCGGCCGCTGTACATCGTGGTGCTGCTGGTGGTGGCGTACGTGGCGACCCTGCCGCTCAAACTGTACGAGGAGGGATACCAGGCGGTATTCATCATCCCGCTCGCACTGGTGATCACCGGCGCGGCCGCGGCGGACCTCGCCGGGCGCCGGACGCTGTTCAACACCCGCGGCATGGTCTTCCTGGGCGAGATCTCCTATGCCTTCTATCTCGTCCACATCACCGTGTTCTTCTCGCTGCAAGCTGCGTTCAACCACCAGTGGGGCCTGGGCGGGATGTTCACGTCACGCCCGTTCGGTACCGTGGCCGCGATAGCGTTCCTCGTCGGCGCCTATCTGGCTTGTGTGCTCGTCGCATGGCTCTTGTATGCGCTGGTGGAGCGCCCGGCGATGCGGCGGTGGGCTCGTCCGAGACGGGCCCGGCCAGTAGAAGCTTCGTAGGCGGCCCGGTGATCGCCTGCCTGGTTACTGCGGGAGTGGCGCGCGGCTGCTCAGGGGCGGGTGTCGCTGGCGAGCGTGCAGCCCGCGGAAACGTACGCTCGCCGGGTCGTTGAGCGGGTTGGCGGGGTGGTCGGGGTCGGCGAAGGCGCTCCAGGCGTCACATCCATCCCCGGCCCCGCCGCCTGTCGAGCCAGCGCCGCCCAGCAGCTGCTCGGCGTACCCGGCTTGGTGCCCGCGGCTCGGGAAGAAGTCGGAGACCAGACTCCGCGGCCCGGGCCGGATGGTGATCGGGCCGACGCCGAGGTCCCTTGACCGCGGCCAGGCGGTGTCTTCAACGGATCTTGGTCCTGTCCGGCGGCAACGTCAACGACTGCAGCCGCCGCTTCACTCAGGTCATGGCTGCGATCCGCGTCGGGCGGTCGGGACCTGGCCGACCTCGGGTCCGCCCGGACCACGTCATCGCTGACAAGGGCTACAGCTCCCGAGCGATCCGGGCCGAGCTTCGCCGACGCGGTGTCGGGCACACGATCCCGAACGCGCTGACCAGCAGGCCGGCCGCTGTCGGCGGGGCAGCCGCGGTGGCCGGCCACCAATGTTCGACCGGGAGCTCTACAAGCGGCGCAACGTCGTAGAGCGCTGCTTCAACCGGCTCAAGCAGTGGCCGCAGCGTCGCCACCCGCTACGACATGACCGCTACCTCGTACCAGGCCACTATCACCATCACCATCGCCGCGCTACTGCAATGGCTGTGACCCTTTGAAGCTAGGGAAAGTCCAGCTCCGCCGTCACCGGCTGGAACAGCTCGGCCGCGCGCTCCGGGTGGTGGCGGTCCAACTCGGCCCACCAGGCCGCGTGGCGTACGAGGAACACGTGTGTGTCCGAGTAGTACGAGTCGCGGACGAGTCGCGCGTCGTACTTCGGAGCGAGGATCCGGATGACGGCACGGATCGTCTCGTACCGGTTTGCCAACGTCCCCGGCAGCATCACTTGGTGGGGGATCCCGTTGTAGGTGATGGTGAGCCCATCGTCGGTGTGCTCCGATCCCAGTTCGTCGCCCTCGTCGAGGAATCGGCCGAAGTCCCGGACGACTTCGGTGTCGTCCGCCCGCCAGTCGATCACAGCGGTGTTCCTGAAGTTGCCGAGGTACCCGTCCACCTGTTCGGCGTCGCCGTCGATGAGGACCCTCTCGATGATCTCCGTCACGGCATCGGATACTAGTTCTCGTTCAGCTCCTTCAGGGCCGCCAGGTACTCGAACCCTGAACCCCGCCGCCCTGTACTCGGGCCTACTCGCCGACTCCACGGGAACCACGAACCACGCCCGCTACATCCACCTCGACCCGGGCGCGCGGACGTTCTACCGCGACTGGGACCAGGTCGCCAGTCACAGCGCAGCGATGCCACCGGTCCAGCGTGGCTGACGCAAGCGACAGTCCTCTACGGGCCGCCCGTAGTTGCCGGACGTAAAACAGCGCAAGGATGAGCGCGTCTCCAACGCCGACGAGGCTCGCTCCCACCTTCGCCGGCCAGATGCGCCTCGTGGCTGTCGGCCCCTGCTCCGCCCGGAGCCTCTACCTGGAGGCAATCCCTAAGCAGACCGTGGACGCGGGCCGCCCGCCCCGCTGGTCAAGGCCACTACGGCAGGAGCCAGGCGATGAGGACGAGAGCGGTGATGACGATCGCAGGCAGAACGACGTAGATCACGAAGACCAGCCAGGGAAGCAGTCGGAACGCCCTGCCCATGGGGCTCTCCGGCGGCGTGTAAGGAACAGGGGGCTGAAGGCCCACCCTCTCCCAGACCAGGCCGGCCGCGTCCGTGAACTGGACCCTTGCCTGCCCGATGCTTGCCGCAACTGCCGACAGCTCGTAGTCCACCGCCACGGTTTTCTCCACCACGGTGAAGCGTCGTGCCCCGCCTGCAAGCACCGTTTCTACTGAGTCTCGGCGGCGGCCCGGCCAACGGTGAGTCTTCTTCCACATGACATCGATGCGAACGTCGAAGATCGGAGCGGCGCTGTGGTTGGTGAGCGTTACCGACGCCGGATTCGATGGGCCGTAGGTCCTGATGCCCTCAGTCTCGGAGGCGTCCTTGAAGGTCAGGACGGGAATCACCAGGCGGGCCTGCGCAGATTCGCTGGCCCGCTTCTCTTCCCGACGGACCCGGATTTCGTGACGAAGCAGCAGGCCGGTGACGACAACGGCGAGGGTCGACATCACCAGCCCGGCCAAGCTTCCCCATGCCTGCATCCAGTCGGTGATCTTCGGAGCCTCGGCAGCTAGCACCGGGTCAGGGTATGGCGGACCGTCCCATCCGCCGTCAGCCTTACGGCGAGCGTCAGTGCTGCCACCTGGTTACACGAGCCTGCCAGTCGGGCGGCCCTCTACCGGCTGGGCGAGTCGAGGCCCGCCTCCACGGCTTCCACCGCAGACACCTGCCCGGCTGCGTCGCTGCCGGTCTTCGCCCCCGCCACAGGGTCTCGGGTCGAGACGGGGTACGCCCGAGCGGCCGTCGCTGCCGGTTCACTGCTGGTTGCGACACTCTCCGCCGAATCGGTACGGGCCGCCTGGTTCTCGGCGGTCTCCTGGCTGCGGACTCGACGTACCGTGCCGAGATCGATGCGTCCGTCGAGTTGGTCCTGCACCACCCGGCACGCGAACGCCCCTGGGGTCCGGCCCGGTCGACGAAGCTGGGCACCCCGCAAAGAAGCTGCTGCACGTCGTGGCCGGCTTGCTGCGCCTGGTGGC
Organism: Micromonospora sp. NPDC047812; assembly: GCF_040704175.1. Lineage (NCBI taxonomy): Bacteria > Bacillati > Actinomycetota > Actinomycetes > Micromonosporales > Micromonosporaceae > Micromonospora > Micromonospora sp. NPDC047812. The sequence continues at coordinate 221,878 of NZ_JBEYRY010000005.1, forward strand.
GACGACTGGTGCCGGCGGGTATTGCTCGGCCACCATCGCGGCGGCCCGCAATCCCACGTAGAACCTGGCCAGGCTCTGCCCGTGTCGCCCGAGAATCAGCGCGGCCGCCGCCCGGTCCGGCACCTCGGCGGCGGGCCGGCCGCCGACCAGCAATTCGGTGACCCTGGCCATCTGGTGGTAGAGGTCAGAGCGGGCACTGACCAGGGCGTTGATCTCAGCAGTGGTGCTCGCGCGATGTCCGCTCATCGCCGCGGTGGCTGTCGTTTACTGCCCGAGAGAGCGGTAGCGGAGGTGTACGACGCCGTTTCGGAATCGGCGCTCATCGAGGAGCTCGAGGTTCTCACGCATGCCGGTCGGCAGCCCTGGCTTGCCCCCGCCGACGACAACGGGAAGGATGAACAGCTGGCACTCGTCGACCAGCCCGGCCTTGAATGCCTGCGTCGCGAGGTTGGCGCCTCCTACGTGAAGATCGCCGCTGGCCGTGGACTTCAGTTCTTGTACCGCGGCGGGGTCGAAACGGCGTTCGAGTCGGGTGTCGGCAGTTGACGCCGCGGGAAGGTTCGCGGAGTAGACGACCTTGCTCGCCGCCTGCCAGGCGTTCGCGAAGTCGGCCATGAGGTCGGACTTCGCGGCCAGAGCGGCGTCGGTCTCCCAGACGGCCATCGCTTCGTACAGTCGCCGCCCGTAGAGAAACGTGCCCACCGACCGCACGAGGTCGGTGTGGAACGCGAACACCTCGTCGTCGATTGGAAACATGTCGATGGCGCCGCGTTCGTCCTCGATGTAGCCGTCAAGCGACACGTTCGTCACGTAAATCAGCTTTGCCATGCCTCCACCTCTCGATGATCAGCTGCAACAACCTGGACATTCATCAGCGTGGCCTCCAGCTCGCTGCACGCTTGGCGCCGACCCTCCTTGCTGGGTGCGCCAGATGTTCGGGAAGCGACGGCCGGATCTCCGGTCGCCTCCGCCCGTCAGCCCTCGTTGATAAGGCTCGGTAGAAGTACCCGAAGTTGCTCCCCAAAATTCCCACTTGGGTGGGTTGAGTGTATCCCGTCGTGTGTGTGCGGTTTGTTGTTTATCGGATGTCGCGCGCATGTCGGGCCGGGGCGAGGACGGCGATGGGTCACCACGGTCCGGGGCAGTCGCGGAGCGGTGTGTGCCCGCGCCCCAGCGGAGGTCCGAGGCGGGTCGGGTGCAGCCTGACTGGTTGTTATTGGCGTATTCACATTTCCAGGGCTTGCGACTTGCAGACGGGGCTGCAGTCAGACCTTGGCGAAGTCGTGAAGTGATGCCGAGTGGTGCCAGCGGGCGGGTGTTGTCGCGGGTTTGTGGCGCGTGGCGGTGGCGATGTCAGTGATGCCGGTGGTGCGCGTGCCGGTCGGTGACGGCGTAGACGGCTCGGTGGTGAACCGTTCCGGCTGATGGTCAATCGGCGCGTCCGCCCCGTGGATGTAATAGGTGCAGGTGAGTCTGGGGCGCTCGGCATACAAGGCGTGTCCACGGGTCTCGCCAGGGTTGAGCGCGATCCATCGACATCGACCATGAGGTCGGCCCGCTCGGTCGCCTCGCCCTCCGCCCGTGATGTAGCGGACGCCGGCTACCCGCTCGCCATCGGTGGTAAGGCCGGTCACCACGGTCCCGTCGGGCACCTCGGTCCCGGCTGACGCGGCAGCCTCGACTCGAATCTCGTCCGAGCACGTACCGGAGGAGAGATCGTCCGCAACAATGGGCAGCACGACTCAAGCACCCGGACCAGGAGACCCCCAGGGCGAGTCGCTCCACGCCGGGTTGACAGATGTAGGACGTGGATGGGGTGTCGCTCGGGAGCTTCGCGATCCAGCAGGCGCTCGATGCCCCGCCCGAGTCAGCAGGAGTGCCGGCGTCGCATCCGCACGACGCGCCCCAACCACAACAGCGAGCCATCTTCGTCCCGTACAGGGGCTGGTCTCGGCGTTGCGCAGGACGACGATGGCCCGCACGATCGCCGTCGCGCGGCGGGGACAGCAACGCAGCTTGACCAGGACCTTCCAGGTCCTCAGCGTGGCGATGGCTCGCTCGCCGCGAGCGTGGAGCGGGGTATGACCACGGTTGACGGTCCGCTGGCGGTGGGACAGTTTTGGTCGGTGTCGGTGGCGCTCGAAGGGCCCGCGCACGCTCCCGCCGGCTCCCTGATAGCCCTTGTCCGCGAAGGTATGCACGTTTGCGCTGTTCAGCGTGTCGATCAGGCTGGGGTGCGCGCGGCGGTGAGATCGTGGACCGCGCCGGGCAGTGCAGACGACGCCCGGACCAGCCGCCCGGCGGCATCGTCCAGGACCTGCACGTTCACCCCGTGGCGCTTGTGTCTGCCCGAGTAGCAGGGGCGTTGGTCGGCGACCCGGTCGATCGGATCAGCGTGCCGTCGTGGATGGCGTACGCAGGGCCGGACGGCCCGGCACATCGCGGTGGCGAGGCTGTCGGCGCAGGCGGCGAGCAGGTCGACGGCCTCGCGTAGTTAGCGCCACACGGTGCTGACCGACACCCCGAAGCCGGCCGCGAGGCGGGTGGGAGTGTCGCCGTTGCGCAGCTGGGCCAAGCCATCAGCGCCTGTCGCTGCGCAGGTAGCCTGCGCCAGCGGCCGCCGACCGCGCGGCGCCGGTCGCGAATCAGCTCGTCAGGCGGTCGGGCTGCGCGTGGACAGCGGGATGCTGACAGGACAGGTAACGAAGCTCCCGTGCTGGGAAGTGCGCCTTGGTCGACTGCTGTCCCACCGGGAGCTTCTCCTATCCGCAGCATCGACACGCCGATGCTGCCTGCCCTGGTCAACCGTCCTTGATCGCGATTAAGAAGGCTCAGCGGCGTAAGTCACCGCTCGACCGGTAGGTCAACCGACAAGAGCCCGGCGACTCTTCTTTGTCTTGTTGCCCAGGTCAGGGGCTTGCCCGGGGAAGTCCGACGCGATGGAGCAGATGGAAACAGGAGCACGTCTCGTTTATCCGAAGGAGAGCAATCTAGGAGTTGCGCCGGGAGTACGACTCCGAAACTGTAGTATCGTCGGCTCCGACAAGGTAGTATCCGCTGGCGGACGGCGAGGAATGGTGGTTCTGCATGCCGAAGTTTAACCCAATCGGGGAACTCAGGTCTCTTATCCCCGAGGCTGGACCAAAGCGAGTGTACGCGCTGGCGACCTTTATCAACATGTTTGGTTTCGGGTTGCTGGTCGTGAGCATGAGCCTGTATTTCACGCGGATCGTGGGACTGCCCGCTTCACAGGTGGGAGCCGCCCTCACCATCGGGGTTGCCATCAGCCTGATCAGCGGCGTCCCGGTCGGCAACCTGGCCGACCGGTGGAGTCCGGTGAAGACGGTCAAGGTCATGCTGGTGATCCAGGCATGCACGGCAACCTACTTCATTTTCATCGACAATTTCACCGAACTTGTCATCGCGGCCACCCTTGACATGCTGGCGATGAAGGCGTCCGTGGCGGCATCCGAATCGCTGTTGCGCCGGGTGGCAGGCGACGACGCGGTCAGCTTCCGCTCCAGGATGCACGCTATCCAGTTCGTCGCCATGGGCCTGGGAACTGCCGGGTGTGCCGTGGTGATCCAGATCGGCACTCCTACCGCCTATCAGGTGATGATCGCTCTCGACGCGCTCAGCTTCCTGGTCGCCTTGCTGGTCTTCACCCGGCTGCCGGACTACGCGCCGCTGCCGAAGCCGCCCACCGTGTCACGCTGGGGCGTGTTGGCCGACCGGCCCTTCGTCGCGTACACGGCGGTGGCCGGCGCCATGAACCTCCAGCTCTTCATGATCAATATGCTGTTGCCGTTGTGGGTGGTCGACGCCACGAAGGCTCCCACCTGGACGGTCGCGGTCTTCTACATCCTCAACAACACCTTGATCGTCTTGTTCATGGTCCGTGTCGGCAACAAGGTGAAGACGATCCGGCAAGGTGGCGTTGCGATCCGGCGCGCCGGGGCGATCCTCCTGTTCAGCTGCTCCGCGATGGGCTTTGCGAGCGGACTGCCCGGCTGGGCCGCGGTGCTACTCCTGGTAGCGGCCGTTCTGGTGCACACCTACGGCGAACTGTGGTACATGGCGGGCTCGTTCGCCCTCAACTTCGGTCTGCCGCCGGCGCACGCACAGGGCCAGTACATGGGCTTCCTCGGAATCGGCGCCGGCATCGGCGAGGCGTTCGCCCCGTTGCTGTTCCTCAGCTTCATCCTGACCCTCGGCAGGCCAGGTCTGATCGGGATCGGCGTGTTCTTCGCCCTGGTGGGCCTGCTGGCGCCTGCCGTGGCACGGTGGGGCGAGCGGACCAGGCCCGCATCGGAGGAGTCGCCGACTCGGGAGGCCGCGCCAGCGTAGCTGACTGGGGTGATCCGAAGAATGGCACGCCCCGGTGACGCGATCTCGGTTATGAGGCCGTTTCCACAGTGATGAGGTTCCCCCACGATCGTGGGGGAACCTCATGCATGAGGTTCCCCCACGATCGTGAAGGCATGGACTACGAGGATCATGTGCCATGCCGGAGAAGAGGCAGCGGTTCGACGGGAGTTCCGTGAGGGAGCTGCCCGGATCGCCCGCGAGACGAACAAGCCGATCGCCCAGGTGGCGACTGACCTGGGTCAACCCCGGGACCTGAACCGTCACGGGTAAGGGACCGGCTTCGGTGTGGGACCCGTCGCCGGCCAGCGTGGCCGCAGGACCATTGAGATCACCGATTCGCACCGCTGCTCGACCAGATCGGCGACCCGCGCGACACCGTGATCGCCGTCGGCGCGCTGCACTGCCAGCGTGAGCCACGTCGACTACCTCGCCGAAGCCGGCGCGCACTGGATCCTGGCCGTCAAAGGCAACCAGCCGAACCTGCACCGCCAACTTGCCGGCGTGCCCTGGCAAGCCGTCCCGGACGTCTTCCAACCGGCCGCCGCGAGATCCGCACCCTCCAGGCCCTGACGATCTCCACCGGCCGCCTTCCCTCACGCCGCCCAAGCATTGCGTACCCGCCCGCCGCAGAGGCGCCTGGACCAGCCGAAGCGCTTCACCACCGAGACCGTCTACGCCGTCACCGATATGCGCGTGCACCAAGCGAAACGGGCGCAACTGGCCGCGCGGATCCGCGGCCAGTGGAACGTCGAAAACAAGATTGGCTGGGCACGGGCGTCACCTACGACGAAGGCCGATCCCGGATCCGCACCGGCACCGGACCCGAAGCCATCGCCGCCTCCGCAACGCAGCCCTCGGCGCCCTACGCCTGATCGGGGTCACCAGCATCGCCGCCGCCAACCGACATCACGCCCGCGACAGCACCCGCCCGCTGGCCCTACTCGGCATCACCTGACGACCTTGCCGGGCCCTGGCGCAAGGCGCACGGCGACGCCGAGGGCATCCCTTTTCCGGCAAGTCTGACGTGATTTCGGTGGCGTCGCCCGGCTGATCGTGAGCGAAGCCTTGGCCGACCGTTCCTCTTACCACTGAAGGAATCGACCAAGGGGTCTCAGTTGATCGGTGTGCATGACACCGGCCGGGTCGGCGTGCTCGGGATTTGTCCAGATTCCGTTATTGTCCGCTGAGGGGCCGTACGGTCAGCGCCCCTCGGCAAGTAGAGCGTGCGTGATCGGCAGTCGCCTAACCGATCAACTCCGGTATCACCTTGCTGGCGAACAGGTCCATGCTCGTCCGGTCATAGGCGGCGTCTGCGAAGTAGACGATCGCATAGCCGACCCCGGCTTGAGCGGCCTTGGCCAGCCGCTCGACGATCTGCTCGGGTGTGCCGACGAGGCCGCGGGCAAATTCGCCCAGCCAGGCCTCGAGCGCATCGGCCGGCATCAGCGGCTGATAGTGGGATCTCAACCTCGCCATCTTGTCAGCGACGTCCTTCTCGGTCTCACCGATGGTCACGAGGAAGAAGGCCGACCGTGTGATCGCGTCGAAGTCGGTGCCCACGTCCTTGCAGTGCTGGGCCAAGATCTGGGACTTGTGCACGAATTCGTCCAGGGTCATCGTCCCGAAGTTCGTGTACTGCGCGTACTTCGCCGCTGTCCGCAGCGTCTTCTTCTCACCGGCACCCCCGATCCACAACGGGATCCCGCCGTCCTGCATCGGAAGTGGGCGGCTGATCGCATGATCAACCTGATAGTGGCGTCCCGCCAGCGTGGCCGTGCCGGTCGTCCACAACTGTCGCATGATCTGCACGCCTTCATCGAGCATGCCGAGCCGATCGGCGGCGCTGGGGAAGCCGTAGCCATAGCCACGCCATTCGTCCTCGAACCAGCCCGCGCCGACGCCCATCTCCAACCGGCCGCCGCTCATCACGTCGATGCAGGCCGCCATCTTGGCCAGGTACGCCGGATTTCGGAAGCCCATGCACGTGCACAACTGCCCGAGCCGCACCCTGGACGTGCAGGCCGCGAACGCGGCCATCATCGACCACGCTTCGAAGGTCGACTCATTGCTCGGCGCCGTAACCGTCTGGAGGTGGTCGCTGACCCAGATCGACTCGTACGGGCCGGCATCAGCGGCCTGGGCGATGTCACGGATCGTGGACCACTGCTCGGTCACCGGTATATCGACAAGGTCGAGGTTGCAGCCCTGAGGTAAGAGGACACCAAATCGCATATCCAGACCCTATCGATCGACATTCCTAAGTGCTTCTCCCAGCGTGTTGGGTGCCATGGATCCATGATTCCTATCCAGCCATGCCGGATGTGCCGCGCGAGCTGTCACGGCTCCTGGTTGGGCTGCTTTCGGCTCGCGCCGCGAACTGGGCACCGCTCCTGGTGCAGGCTCTGCCATGCATTGCACAAGCTTCGAGTGCAGAATCGGCTTCGCGGCCCGGCAGGCTCCGGCAAGGTCGCGCGTGGACGTGGGCGGGCTGGGTGGTCGGACGACGCACGGGTTCAACCGTGGTGCGGCATGGCCCTCGCATCGATCATGAGACTCCTGCAGGCCTTCGATCGTCACGAGGAACCACGCCCGCCGCGCCATTCGCTGCCGATCCACCCATGTCGTTGACCAGCTCGCCACAGGCGTCGATGAGCCTTTTCCAGGCTGATCTTGCAGCCCAGGGGCGGTGTTGGCGGTCCGGTGATCGATGAGGATGAGGATCCAGGTAAGACAACAGTCGACCAAGACCAGATGCCCAGACCGGGAGCCTCGCCTGTGCTGTCCTGCCCGTCCACAATCTCGTTGTCCAGCCGGACCTTGAACCACCTCGCCGACTGCATCCGCAGTCGTCGTAAGCAGCAGCGATCCCGCTGGCGGCGCCTCGATCCGGGCCGGCAGGCACTGCTCGTCCTCGCCCATCTACGCAATGGCGACACCTACACCCGTCTGGCCGCCGGGTTCGCCGTCGGTGTGGCCACCGCCTGGCGCTACGTACAGGAAGCGATCGCGCTACTCGCAGCCGTCGCCGACGACCTGGCCGCGGCGATGCAGCGAATCCGCCGGCTGGCGTACGCGATCCTGGACGGCACCCTGATCCCGATCGACCGCGTCGCCGACCAGAAGCCCTACTACTCGGGAAAGCATCAGCGGCACGGGGTGAACGTGCAGGTCATCGCCGACGCGGCCGGCCGGCTCGTCTGGGCCTCGCCTTCGCTGCCAGGCGCGGTCCACGACCTGACCGCAGCCCGCGCCCACGGCATCATCGGAGCGCTGACCAGCGCGAACGTGACGACGTTCGCGGATAAGGGCTACCAAGGTGCCCGCAGCAGCGTGCGCACCCCGTTCAAACGGCACCGCTACCGGCCGAAGCTGTCACGCCGACAGAAGGCCGTGAACCACACGCACGCCAAGATCCGCGCCCGTGGCGAACGAGCCATCTCTACCCTCAAGACCTGGAAGGTCCTGGCCAAGCTGCGCTGCTGCCCACGCCGAGCCACCACGATTGTGCAGGGCATCCTCGTCCTGCACCACGTCGAAGCCAATTGCTACGCACGATGAAAGACTGCCGCCGGATGCCGGTCACGCGAAGGTCGTCGCCGGCTCGGTAGGGTCGGTTGGGAGGTGCATGGATGAGTTTCCGGCTGGCGGCGTATGCCGTGTGCATCGAGGAGGGGCGTGTGCTGCTCGCCCGTTATGTTGCGCCGACGGGGGACATGAACTGGACCCTTCCGGGTGGCAGGGTTGAGCATGCGGAGGATCCGTTCGATGCTGTGGTGCGGGAGGTCGCCGAGGAAACGGGCTGCGTTTCGGTGGTCGAACGCCTGCTAGGCGTGGACTCGCGGGTGATTCCTGCCGCCGAGGCACGGATGGGGATCGAGCATCAGAACGTCGGCATCTTTTACCAGGTCCGGATTACTGATGGTGTCCTGCGGCCCGAGGCGAACGGCGAGACCGCCGAGTCGGTCTGGACATCGATATCAGATGTCGCCGGTCTGTGCCGGTCGTCGCTGGTCGATGTCGGTCTTGCGCTGGCGCGGACGCTTCCGGCGACCGGTCACGTCTCTCCGGTTGCGGTCGGCGGCCTGATTCGGCACTGACGTGCCGTCCGGGAAACGACAGCGAGAACAGTGAGTAATCAGTGAGCTTGGAAAAGGCTCGATGAGCATCACGTCGCGGGCGGGCTGGTAGCCGCGCTCGCCCAGCGACGCCGGATCATGATGGCCCGTGCTCGTCTCAAACACATGGCAGGTAGGTGGTGTGTGCACGGGTGCACCAGAAACCCCGGCCGCCGTCACCCGTTCAGCGTCCGGTCCCGCACCTCGTGGAGCTCCTCGAACGCGGACAGGTCGGGCACCGTCCAGCCGTCCAGGTCGTACTCGGAGAGGCATTCGTCCGCGAAAGCCTTGTAGTCGTCGATCTCACCGTTCGCGAGCTGTGCCGAGAGTAGCTCGATCCGGGTGCTCTCGTGGTTGCCCGCGTAGTTGCGTTCGTACAGTTCGTGGCGCCCGCCGAACTCGGTACCGACGGCGTCCCACAACAGTTTCATGAGCTTGATGCGCTCGACGGCGTCGCTGCCGTCGGAGCCGCGGAGATACTGGTCCAGGTACGGCCGGATCTCCGGGTTCTTGAAGTCTTCGGCGCTGGAGTTGATGTAAATCAGGCCGCTCGCGATGTCCTGGTGGACTATCTCCTTGATTCGGGGGTAGCCGATCTGCATGAACCACCGGTATGCCAAACCGTACCGAGGATTGGGCAGGACCGCGCCGTTGTGCCAGGGCACCGGGTTGCGGGCCGCCGCGTCCGAGAACGCCCAGAAGAGATTGCGCCAGGCCAGCACCTCACCGATCCGTGTCTGCACGCCACGGAAATCCTTGACACCGGTGAGCTCCACCGCCTTCGCGAGCAGGCCGGCGATGAACTCGAGTTTCACCGCCAAGCGGGTGCAGCCCTGGAACGTGAAACGCTCGGAAAAGCCCGATCGGCTGGTGAACAACTGAACCTTGCCAATATTGCCATAGATGAACACGTTCTCCCACGGGATGAGCACCTTGTCCAGTACGAGGACGGTGTCGTTCTCGTCCAGCCGCGAGGAGAGCGGGTAGTCGAAGGGGCTTCCCATCAAAGCCGCACTGGCTGTGTAGGACGGCCGGCAGATCAGTTTCAGCCCCGCCGCCCCCATCGGGACAGTCGCCACGAGCGCGAACTTCTTGTCCTTGACCGGCAGGCCGTAGTGCGCGATGAAGTTGTAGTGCGTGAGCGCCGAGCCGGTGGCGACCATCTTGGCTCCGCTCACGACGAGTCCGGCGTCGGTTTCCTTCTCCACGTGCACGAAGACGTCACCCACCTCGTCCGGAGGGCGATTCCGGTCGACCGGCGGATGCGCGATCGCGTGATTCCAGTAGAGGACCTTCTCCTGGGACTCCGCGTACCATCGCCGCGCATTCTCGTCGAACGGCTTGTAGAAATCCGCGTTTGCGCCGAGCGTACCGAGGAAGGCCGCCTTGTAGTCGGGGCTGCGCCCCATCCAGCCGTAGCTCATCCGGGCCCACGCGGCGATGGCCTTCTGGTGTTCGACCAGGTCCTCCGCCGTGTGCGGCGTGGTGAAGAACTTGTGGGTGAAGCCGTCACTGCCCGTGTCGGTGGGCGAAGTGAGCACGTCACGCATGCCTGGGTCGTGCAATGCGTCGTAGAGCCGCGCGGTCATCCGTACTGGGTTGTAGAACGCAGGATGACTGGTCACATCCTTCACGCGATCACCGTAGAGATAGAGACACCGGTCGTCGCGCAGACTTTCGATGTACTCGGCGCCGGTCATCGGCCGTGTCTTCCGCGGTGTGTTCATGTTCTTCGGATCCACGATATCGTTCCTCCGAGTAGGCGATCGACGAGTGAGCATCAGGACGTGAGGACGCTGCTCATGTTGGGGCGGCTGCTGCACTCGACGTGCGCCTTCTCGCATCGACAGGCGAGGCGGAACAGCTCGTCCACGTGGGTGGGGGAGTCAGCCTCGGTGATCAGGCGTCGATGGCAAACTTTTCAGGCATTCGAACCTCCATCGAAGGTCGACTCGCGGCCTGCCGGGAAATGACAGCCGCACCACCAATTGTCCGTGACCATTCATGTAAGCGCATCTCCTGTGTTGCAGGGCGCGACCCCGAACGTCGACCAAAGTGAAATTCACAGCGGTATCCCGCCACTCCTACCGGTACCGGCCGAGACGCATCGTCCAGAACGAACACCGGACGTCCGGGAGCGGGCGTCCGATCGGGAGCGGACCGTCCCCCAGATCGGGTCCCTCCGTCGCGTCTCCGGCCTTGACCTGCACAGTGGTCTCGGTCGGCCCATGCGCGTTTGTCATGCCGCAGCCAGATACCGCCGACCGCAACGCCCGTAGTGCCGGCGCGGTCGATGCCTCGCCCGCCAGGACGACTGTCTGCGCGACCGGGGGCGCCTCCGCGATGGCCGGTATCCCTGTCATCGCCGTCGGTGCCGTGCTGATCAGACTTCCCGCCGAGCTGCTCTGCGCCAGCGCCAGAAGATCCCGCACCACCTCCACATACCCACGACAGGTCAGTGGTCCGAGCAGCTCGAACAGCGACACGTCGAGACTCAGCGACGTGGCGGAGAGGACTCGGCGCAGCCGGTCCGCGCCGATCGTCGAGGCTGCCCAGCACGCCCAGGACGCCAGCCACACCGCCGCACGCTGCTCCACGACGACACCCTTGGGCTGCCCCGCCGACCCCGACGTGTGGATCACTCATGCCGGAAGCCACAGCCGCAGCCGCCCGACCGGGTCCACGTCAGACGCGCCGGTCCCGGCAGATCGGCGACGGCAGCTTGGACCGCTGGGTCATCCACTACGACCACCAGCTCGCCGGGCACGGTCGTGGCCACGGCCCGCGAGATGAGGATGACCGTGGGAGCGGCGTCGCTGTGCATGAACGCGATGTGATCGGCGGGGCAGGTCGGGTCGGCCGGGTAGGCAGGCAGCGCCGGCCATGAGCACCGCCAAGACCGCGACGGTCTGCTCCGCGGACCGTTCCACCACGACCACGACCGGCCGCTCTGGCCTGGCTCCGCGCATCAACAGGTACCGGATGATTCGCCCGCACGTCCAGCTCCGCATCCGACAGGGACGTGGGGTCGGACACCACCGCGGCCATCTGGGAAGTCCCCGCCCGCGCTGCCAGCGGCCCGCACAATATCCCCTCCGCCGGGTGGGGATTGGACGTCATCTGGCCATTGATGCTCGGTGTCACGGTCGCCCGACTCCTTCGCACTCGGCCTTGATTGGGCGTTGGGGGCACATGTCGAGAAGCCACTCGCGCTTGCCACTGTCGCAGGCCGATCTCCGCAGTGCACCTCCAAAAAAGCCGAGCGAATCGGCAAATTGAGCAAGTTTGAAGTAGACCGTTGGGGGGTGCCGCTGTCAGCATGTACTCGCTGATGCGACGATTGGGGGGGAAACCGAAGATGGCGGAGATCAGTCGCCGTGGGCTTCTTGCAGGTGCGGTCGCCGGGGGGATCACCCTCGGGATCAACGGGAACAGCGCAAGTGCGGCACAGCCGGATGCCCGCGCAGGATCGTTGTCTACCGGAAATTGTGCGCCGTCTCCCGCGGCGGTGGCAGTCGGTAGAAATGACCCGCGGTATCCGAGTCTAATCACTCCCTGGAACAGGCGGTTCCAGGGAAATCCTCAAAACGTACACCTCGTGCGAACTGCACAGCAGGTCGCCGATGTCGTCAGCGATGCTGTCGGAGCGAACAAGCGAATTGCGGTACGCAGCGGCGGGCATTGCTTCGAGAACTTCACCTCCTCTCCTGACATCCAGGAACTGATAGATCTCTCGCAGATGTCGGACGTCTACTACGACCCCAAGCGGCGGGCGTTCGCCGTCGAAAGTGGCGCGACGCTCGGCCAGCTCTACAATGCCCTCGTCAAAGGATGGGCCGTTACCATCCCGGGAGGAATATGCCCCGGCGTGGGTGTCGGCGGCCACATCGCCGGCGGCGGCTACGGCTTCTTGTCGCGCCGGTACGGTCTCGCGGCCGACCACCTGTACGCGGTGGAGGTCGTGGTCGTCGACGGATCGGGAAAGAGTCGTATCGTTGTCGCGACGCGTGACCAGGGAGACCCCAACCGAGATCTCTGGTGGGCGCACACCGGTGGGGGAGGCGGAAGCTTCGGCGTCGTGACGCGGTACTGGTTGCGATCGCCGGGTGTGAACTCGAACGACCCCGCCGAGCTGCTGCCCCGAGCGCCCGCGACCATGATCAGAAGGTCGCTCACGATGACCTGGGAGCAGTTGACCAGCGCATCGTTCTTGAAGTACTTCCGAAACTATTGCAACTGGTACGAGCAGAACAGCGCGCCCGATTCTCCGAATGCGAACCTCTGGGGTGGGTTCTTCGCTTTCCATCAGTCGGCGGGTCCGGTCGGCTTTATCGTGGGTGTCGACAGTGATGTGCCGGGCGCCCAGAGCCTCATCGACGCGCACTGCGAGGCGGTCATGTCCGGTGTGGGGGTGCAGCCCGTGTCGGACAGCACCGAGTTCGCGCCGTACCTGGACGACCGGAACTGGCAACACCAGCCTTATGCGCGTTCCAAGGACAAGGCCGCCAACCTGCGTAGAGGATATTCTGACAGCCAGATTGCGACTATCTATCGTCATCTGACTGACCCCGAGCCCACAAATGCGGGCGCGGCGTTCACCATGTCCGGGTACGGCGGCAAAATCAACGCAGTGGCCCCAGGTGCGACCGCGACGGCAGACCGGGACTCGGTCCTACGGGCATACTTCACGGGTGGTCGATGGAACGCGGCCGCCGATGACGCGAAGAACATCAAATGGATTCGCGAGCTCTACCGCGACGTCTATTCGGAAACTGGCGGGGTTCCGGTTCCGAACGCGATAAATGCCGGGGGTTACATCAACTACGCGGACGCCGATCTCGCCGACCCGGCCTGGAACACGTCGGGGACGTCGTGGGGGGAACTCTACTTCAAATCCAATTATCCGCGCTTGCAGCAGATCAAGAAGCGATACGATCCCCAGAACGTGTTCCGTCATGCTCTGTCGATCGTGCCGATGTGAACGTTCGGTATCGGAAGCAGGACCGGATCGCCAAGGAGTGGTGGCACTGACTGAACTGGGCTAGGCCGCTCCGTCCACCTTCGGCAGCCGGGGACAGCCGGGCTGGCCCCGGCTGCCGAGCGGTTCGGTCCTGCCAAGCCGCTGATCGGGCGGGTCGACGGGTACGCCCTTGGCGGTGGTTGCGAGCTGGCCTTGGCCTGTGGGCTCATCCCCGCTTCGGATCGGTCGGTCCTTCGGACCACCGAGGCCAGATGCGGTCTGATTCCCGGGGCGCGGCGGGTCTTCTGGCTGGCGGCGCGACAGTTCCGGTCGGAGAGCGGCGCCGTTTGAGCGGGGCGCGCACGCTGCGACGGGCGTCTTGGAGGCCTTCGTCGGCGAAGGTCATCACGTCCGCGCTGGTCAGCACGTCGATGATGCTGTGGTTGCGGGCGGCGGTGAGGTCGTGCGTCGAGCCTCCGCAGTACCTGTCGAGGGCAAGGGTCCGCGGCGACCGCTGCGAGCAGCGTGATCGCTTCCTGCACGTAGCGCCAGGCCCTGGCGACACCAATCTCGAACCCGGCGGCGAGCCGGATGCAGGTGTCTCAGTTGGGCAGATGGGCCAGGGCAAGCAGTGCCTGTCGGCCCGGACCGAGACGCCGCCACCGGGATCGACGCCGATTACGGTGCGCTCGGATGAGGCAACGAGGTGTTTCAGAGTTCGCTGGACAGCGAAATCGTGGAGGGGTGAGACAGCACAGGCGACCCCCGGCCAGGGTTTCGGATCTTGGTCGACTGCTGTCTTACCTGGGAGCCTCGCCCCATCGAGCACCGGGCTCGCCACACCCGCCCTGAACTGCAGGAGCAGGTTGGAAAGGCTCATTAGTCGGGACGTGCCCGTCGTCAATGCCGAGGCGGCCGAATCGCGTCGCCGACAATGCGCAAGCAAGCCGCACAGCTGAGCCGTAAGCCCAGCAAACTCGAAGTTGCGGCCAGTGTCGCGCTACTGAGACGCTTGCCCGAGCTAGCTTCTTGTGACCATGGAATTGGCCCGCAATCATAATGATGGAGGGTTAGTGAATGACCACGAAGACCCGTATCAGCGTGTGGCTGAGTGATCCTGCCAGTTACAAGATGGCAGATCAGCCAGACATCGCGGTGACCGCTGCCCGCGAGTTCAACGAAAAGCACCCGGAATATCTCATCGAAATCAAGGCGCACGACTTCTACACGATGCCCGGAATCGTGGCCCAAGCCGCTGAGCAGGGGACTCCGCCCGATGTCGCGGAGTTTCACTTCACTCTGACGCGAACCATGATGGACGCACTCCGAAACGACGGAGCGCCCCTGTTCACGCCCATTGAGCGAGTCATCGCGGGGCGATCGGAGATTCTCGGCGAGCCGGTCGTGCTCGAGAGTATGCTGCCCGCGGCGCGTGACTTCTTCCGCTACGCCGGCGAGCAGATAGCCATGCCCCGGACGGCGTCCACCCTGGTGTTGTACGCCAACATGAGTATCCTCAACCGTGCTGGGGTGACCAAGCCACCGCGCACCTGGCGCGAGGTGGAGGCCGCGTGCGAGGCGGTGGCGAAACTCCCCGATGGACCATCGCATGGTATCGCATGGCCGAACTGTTACTGGTTCTTCCTGCAGTCGGTCGCACAGCAAGGCGGACTGATCGCGGATCACGACAACGGCCGGTCCGCGCGGCCGGAGAAGGTTGACCTCGCCTCGAACGAGATGATGGCCTATGTCGAGTGGTGGCGACGCCTCCATCGGAACGGCCACTATCTGTACACCGGAGTAATAGGGGACTTCCCTGGCTGCTTCGAGGCATTCGAGAACCAGGAGGTCGCGCTACTCATCACGTCATCCGTCGATGCCACTCATCTGATTCAGAGAGGTGAGCGTCACGGATTCACCGTCGAGGCCTGCCGTATGCCGTACAACGACGAGGTCCGTTTCGCGGGCAACAGCCTAGGCGGATTCTCGCTCTGGCTCGCCTCGGGTCTCAGTAAGGAGAAGCAGGACGGCGCACTGGCCTTCATGCAGTACCTGAACAACCCGCGCAACGTCGCGGAGTGGGCCAAGCTCCACTGGCGCATTCCAATCACCAAGCCGTCGATCGATGTCCTCGCCGCCGAGGACTGGTTCGATCGCAATCCGAATCTTCAACCGGCCAGTGAGCAGGCCGAGGAAACGGACGGCTCGCCAGCGTCGCTCGGGCCCCTCATGGGGGACCACGCCGCCATCGTCGGCAAGTTGACCTCCGCGATGCACGACGTGCTGCTCAACGATGCCGAGCCAATCGCCAGGTTCGCCAGTGCGAGCGAAGAGGCTCAACAGATCCTCGAAGCTTACAACTCGTACTGCGACGGGCCCCCTCGTCGGACCCCTCGCGATTACACCGTCAGCATTTGAGTTCGTCTCCCAGCCGGTGGTAGACCCAGCGCTCATGACTGAGCCTTTGCCTTCGTTGGCGCTGGTCTTCGACGTCTGTCAGACGGCGCGGCGGGCCACCCCGAACCTCACAAGTGCGGGGATCACGCCATGGTGGCGTGCCGCGGTCAGCCCTCGACGCGCCAACGTCCTGGGCGCGGCACTTCGACATCTCAGCCACGGATCCAAACTCGACCGGCCGCGCCGCGGCCCCGATCAACGAGGGGAAGTCAGCATCGATGATTCTCGAGGACCAGTACTTTCTTGGCTACCGGAGCGCGGAGCACGAGCGGCTACAGGCACAGGCGGAGGACTTCCAGTCCGAGGCGGCCTGGTTGTTCGACCAGGTCGGACCGCTCGACGGTAAGGCCGTCGTGGAACTCGGCGTGGGACCCCGTGGCTGTCTGGACGAGTTGTCGCGACGGGTGGGGCCGGACGGAACCGTCATCGGCGTCGAGCGCGAGGCGGAGTCGGTCGAGCTCGCGCGCAAGTTCGTGGTGGACCGCACGCTGGACAACGTCGACGTCCGGCAGGGCGACGCGCGTGCGACCGGGCTCCCCGGCGACAGCTTCGACTTCGTCACGGAACGGCTGATCCTGCACAACGTGCCGAGGCCTGAGGAGATCGTCGCCGAGGCGGTACGGCTGGCCCGCCCGGGAGGATGGGTCGCGTTCCACGAGGGCGATCGGGTGGGCCAGGTGTGCGACCCGCCCGCCGAGTCGTGGAGCCGGCTCATGGATGTCCTCAAGCGGTATGCGGACCGGAACACGATCGACCTGTTCGTCGGCAGGCGCCTGCCCGGCCTGCTCCGCCGCGCAGGCCTCGTCGACGTCCAGGTGCGACCCGTCGTCTACATCGACCACGAACCCGGACACCCGCGGCGTGAGGTCCTCGCCGATTTCGCCGAGAACCTGCGTGACCGGCTCATCACGAGCGAGTTGATCACCAGAGAAGAGTTCGACGTTCTTCACGCGGCCTTGCGCCGTCACCTCGTCGATCCGGACACCACCGTGATCTCGCACCTGTACGTCCAGGCCTGGGGCCGCAAGCCCGGGTGAACGCGTCGTGGTCCAGCGGAAGCCCGCCCACGGCGGCCCCGCTGGACCATCCCGGGCACCCAGCACGGTCGAAGATGCCCGTCGGCGACGTTTCGGCTGGACTGATGTCGCGCGCTGAAACCCGAAGAGGAGCTGCCACCATGACCACGCCGCTGGAGAATCTCTCCACCGAGACGCGGACGTTCCCCCCACCGCCTGAGTTGGCCGCCGATGCCAACGCCACGGCGGACACCTACGACGACGCCGCCCCCGACGCGCCGGCGTTCTGGGCACGGCAGGCGGAGCGGCTCACGTGGGTGAAGAAATGGGACCAGGTCCTCGACTGGAGCAATCCGCCGTTCGCCAAGTGGTTCACCGGCGGCGAGCTGAACATCGCCTACAACTGCGTGGACCGCCACGTCGAGGCGGGCAGGGGCGATAAGGTCGCCATCCACTGGGAGGGCGAGCCCGGCGACACCCGCACGATCACATATGCGGACCTGCTCACGAGCGTCAGCCAGGCGGCGAACACGCTGACCGAGCTCGGTGTGACGGCCGGCGACCGGGTGGCCATCTACCTGCCGATGATCCCGGAGGCCGTGGTCGCGATGCTGGCTTGCGCCCGCATCGGCGCCACCCACAGCGTCGTCTTCGGCGGATACTCGGTGGACGCGCTCGCCACCCGGATCCAGGACGCGGGCGCGAAAGTCGTCATCACCGCGGATGGTGGTTACCGGCGCGGCCAACCGTCGGCGCTCAAACCCACCGTCGACGACGCCGTCGCACGATGCTCGAGCATCGAGCACGTGCTGGTCGTCCGCCGCACCGGTGAGGACGTCGCCTGGGGCGAGAAGGACCTGTGGTGGCACGAGACCGTCGAGCAGGCGGACGACAAGCACGAGCCGCAGGCGTTCGACTCCGAGCATCCGCTGTTCATCCTCTACACCTCGGGCACGACCGGTAAGCCGAAGGGCATCCTGCACACCAGCGGCGGCTACCTGACCCAGGTCTCGTACACCCACTGGTCCGTCTTCGACCTTAAGGTGGAAACCGACGTGCACTGGTGCGCAGCCGACATCGGCTGGATCACCGGGCACTCGCACATCGTCTACGGTCCACTGTCGAACGGCGCCACCCAGGTCATGTACGAGGGCACCCCGGACACCCCGCACCACGGCCGGTTCTGGGAGATCGTCGACAAGTACAAGGTCACCACCCTGTACATCGCGCCCACCCTCATCCGCACCATGATGAAGTGGGGCGACGACATCCCGGCCAAGTACGACCTGTCGTCGCTGCGCGTCCTCGGCAGCGTCGGCGAGCCGATCAACCCCGAGGCCTGGATGTGGTACCGCGAGCACGTCGGCCACGACAACGTCCCCGTCGTGGACACCTGGTGGCAGACCGAGACCGGCGGAATGATGATCTCGCCGCTGCCCGGCGTGACCGCCGCGAAGCCCGGCTCGGCGATGACCCCGCTGCCGGGCATCTCCGCCGACGTGGTCAACGACGAGGCCGAGTCGGTGCCGAACGGCGGTGGCGGCTACCTCGTGCTACGCGAGCCATGGCCCGCGATGCTGCGTACCATCTGGGGCGACGACAAGCGCTTTGTCGACACTTACTGGTCCCGGTTCGGCGCCGGCGCCAATTCCGGCGACGAGTGGATCTACTTCGCCGGCGACGGAGCGAAACGGGACGAGGACGGCGCGCTGTGGCTGCTCGGCCGGGTCGACGACATCATGATCATCTCTGGCCATAACATCTCCACCACCGAAGTCGAATCCGCGCTGGTGTCGCACCCTTCGGTCGCAGAGGCGGCCGTGGTGGGCGCGTCGGACCCGACTACAGGTCAGGCCATCGCCGCATTCGTCATCGCCCGCAGCGACGTGGACACCGCTGACGAGACCGGAGACCAGCTCAAGGTCGACCTGCGCAACCATGTCGCCACGACCCTCGGCCCCATCGCGAAACCCCGCCGGATCACGTTCGTGGCCGAACTGCCCAAGACCCGTTCCGGCAAGATCATGCGACGCCTGTTGAAGGACGTCGCCGAGAACCGCACGCTGGGCGACGTCAGCACGCTTCTGGACTCGGCGGTCATGGATCTGATCAAGGCGGGGGCCGGAACGACGGAAGACTGATCTCATGGTGCGGATCGGCGGCCCGCCCCCGGCCCGTGGTCGCTGCGCCGGAACCCTGGGCTCGGGCAGAGTTGTGGGTGTGCCCGGCTTGCGGTGATCGGTGGAAACGCGCCCCTGGTGGTAGCAGCCTGGCGCGCATGACCGGTCCAGAAGATCATCGAGGTCTTCGAGGCCTGTTGACCTCTCCGAAGTGAGCCATGCCCGCGTCACCATCGTCGCTGATCTCTGCCCTGTCGGGTCCGCCGCCTGGTGTCGTCATGCCCGACACTGGCGGATTACCTGCGGCGCTGGCTCATCTGCCGGATCCGCGCTCGTCGTGGTGTGCGGCAACGCCTGCCGGTCGTGGCGGGCGCAGCGGTCTGCGCTGTCATGGCCGACAACCGCTCCTACCTCGCGATCGCCGAGTGAGCCGACGACTCGACCGTGATCGCTCTGGGTATCGATCCTGACCGCCGGCCGTCCGAGGCGATGATCCGCCGGTCGCTGCAAGCCCTGGACCCGGACCGGCTCACCGCGGCCATCGACGCCTGGCTCGCCACCCAGCTCGCGCCCGGGCGACGAGCCGCGAAAGAGCGATCGCGGTCGACGGCAAGACTTGGCGCGGCCCACGAACCACCGACATGACAGCCCGGCACGTCCTCGTAACCTGCGACCAGGACACCGCGCCTGGTGCGGCCGCCGCTGAGCCTCCCGTCCGGCGGACGCCCGCCGGCGGTGTCGTCCCCACGAGCACTGACGTCGACGGCATGACCAACGACATCACCCACTTCCAGCTCCTGCTCAACCAGATCGGCGACCTGCGCGACCCGGCGACGCGTTGCACTGCCGACGCGATCGCGTCGCCTACCTCGCTGAACGCGGCGCCGCCTCGACCCTGACCGGCAACCAGCCCACCCTGCTCCGCCAAGTTGGCCGGCCTTCCCTGCGGGCCGTGCCGGACGCCACCGGCGCCACCGGCCGCGGACACGGCCGCCGTGAGATCCGCACCCTGAAGATCCTGACCGTCTTCACCGGCATGGACTTCTCGCACGCCACCTTGGCCACCCAGATCCGCCGCCGCCGACACCGCTTGGACCAGCCGAAACGCTTCACCACCGAAACCGTGGATGCGATCACCAACCTGCGCGTGCACCAATCCCGGTCAGCGCAACCCGCCGCGTGGACCCGCCGCCACTGCCACATCGAGAGCCAGATCCACTGGGTCCGCGCCGTCACCTACGACGCAGACCGCTTCCAGATCCGCACCGGCACCGGATACATGTCATGGCCGCCCTGCGTAACGCCGCCGTCGGCGCGCTCCAGCACCGGGCCGTCCAGGCCGTCGTGGAAGCGGAAGGTCGCGTCACCGCGCCACCAACATTGCCGCCGCCTGCGCCGTTGCGCCCACGTGAACATCAGGCGGCCGAGGGGTCGCCACCGTCGCGGAAGACCACGTGGTGTTCGACCGTCCGGGAATCCGGCCCATCGATCAATACGGGGCTGGCGGAGGTCTTGCCGACGTCGATCAGCGGACTGGAGTTGACGATCACCCGGGCTATGGTCGGCAACGACGACTATGTGGGACCGGCCGGCGTCGGGCGTCCCGGAGCTGGTCAGCTCGACCGCGTCGGGTGCTGTCGCGAGCGTGGCCCGATCGACCGGACTGCCTCCGGTGACGGTGCGTGCCGGCAAGCCGGCGGCGGACACCACACAGGTGCCCGCCGTCGACAGGAAATCACGGTCATCACCAGCGCCACGATGCGGACGGGACGGAGGTATGGATCCAGTGTCCGGCCCCGGCACTGTCCACCTTCGACGGCGGCTTTGAAATGCCACCGCCCGTGGGCGCCGGTGGTGGGACATCGGGACATCTGCGAGCCATGTCGGCAGTCCCGGATCCCGCGACCCACGCGGGGTGTGTCACCCGATGACCGGCCTCCTCGCGGTCGCGGTGTGCGCGGTGCTGGCCGGCGCGTCGTCGTTCTCCAAGCCTGGCCGCTCTACTCCGGACGGTTGCGCGGGCAGTTCTGGTAGACGGCGAGGCGCCACTGCCCGTCGCGCTTCACGAGAATCCATGAGGCGCGGATCGCGGCCTTCTCGGGCAGTTCCGTCTCCCCGGCCGGAATGACGCCGCCCTGGGTGATCAGTGCGACCACACCGGCACCGAGCGGCTTGATGTCGATGGGTTGCCCGATTACCCGGCTCCCCTTGTAGGGGCCAGCGAATGCGGTCGTCATGAACTGCTGGATTTCCGCGCGGCCCTTCAGGTATACGCCGGGCAGAATGAGCGTTCCGTCCTCGGTGAACAGATTGGCGAAGCCCTCGGTGTCGTGTGCTGCCCATGTCTCCATCATGCGGGCGGGCAGGGCGGCGATTTCGGCCTGGTCCGCCGCCTGAGCTGCGGCCTGGTCCGCGGTCTTGGTGCCGGTAGGTGCGGAGCTCTTCGTTGTCATGCCGTTCTCGCTTCCGTGAGGATGGTGGCGGCTCGTTCGGCCGTAGCGTGGTGCTCGGACCTCGGTGCAATCGGGCGCAGACGGCGACCGCCGACGTTACGACAGTCGCACCGCGACCGCATCGGTGCATCTCCGGTGTTGCCGCGCTCAGTGGTGCCAGGTATCGCCCAGTGCATCCCGCAAAAGGTGCGACACCGAGTTGCGGGAAAAGAAGACGAGAATTCGGGCTGGCGGGCCGACGCCCGACCGGCCGAGCGCCCGGCCAGCAGCGCCTCGACCGGTGCGGGCACGTGCCCTGTTCGTCGAACCGGCCGAGCACCGCGCCCGGGCGCGGCAGCTCGAGCGCGTCGTACGACCGGCCTCCCACCTCGTCGCGGGGCTACGCGGCCCGGTGGTCCCGGTCGGTCTCGCTGGCGTCGGACCGGCGCCCGGCCAGCAGACGGGCGGGCGCCGGGCACCGCCGGCACACCGCCTGTCAGGGCCTCTGGCCTGTCGACGACGGGCGGTACACGACTGCTGCGGGCTGCTGAGCACATCCCGCCCGCCCGTCCGGCCGGCTCGGTACGTGCGACGACTGTGGGTTCGCCCCGTTCAGCGACGACGTCTCCACCTCGCGGGACACGGCGTGGGCGAAGGTGCGCGCCCGGATCCAAGGACCGAACTGGCCGCCGAGCAGTTGGCGGGGGAGGGCCGGCCGCGATCCCCGGCGCCGTCACTCAGTGCCCGCGTTGCTCCTGCTGTCCCGGCGTGCGCTCAAGCAGCTCCGCGTACGCCACGTCCAACGCGGTCGCCGCCGGCACTGCGAGATCGGGCTCGATGCCGGTGCTCTCCCAGTTGCCGCCCGTGATCGGATTGATCGAATAGGCGTGCGGCACCGCGATCTCCATCGTCGGCGTCAGCGCGAAGACGGTGGCGAAGTTCGCTCCGCCGCGCGTCGTCTCGCCGACCAGCCTGGCTCGGCCGCGCACCTTCAGGTTCAGGCAGAGCTCCTCGGCGCCGGAGAATGTCCGGTTGCTCGTCAACACGTACAGCGGGCGGTCGAGGTATCGCTGGCCGGGCAGCCACGCCAGGCTCCAGAACTGCCGGGTCTGGCCGGTGACCCGGTCGTAGATGTTGTTGAGGTGTGTCGGTTCGGCCGGAAGGAAGTAGCTGCTCCACAGCGCAACGCCGTCCGGTGAGCCGCCTCCGTTTTCACGCAGGTCGAGGATGAGCGCGTCGGTGCGCGACACCAGCTCCATCGAGCCGACGATCGCCCGGCCGCCGTCCGTGGAGCCGCTGATGCGGCGCACGTCCAGGTATCCGATGTTGCCGTCGAGGATCTCGATCCGGCGGATGCTTGCTTTGGCGGGACCGCGGCGCTCGTCACGCACCCGGACCCACAGGTGCGCGTCCGGGCACACGTCGAGCAGGTCCTCGGTGAGGCGTTTGGCCAGCGTCGACTCGTCCAGACCGTCATACGCGCCGGCGGCCAGCCGCTGCCGGAGTGTCGTGGCGGCCGCCTCCGCCCGCTCGGGGAAGACGTACCTGTCCCGCAGCAGCTCGATCGCCCGCTCGACCGGGTGCACGCCCACCGTGCCGGTGTGGGTGACGATCATGAGAGCTCACATCCGTCGAGGTGGGTGGCCGTCGCCTCGGTACCGTCGCCGCGGCCCGGCCGGTCCGGGGCGTCGGCCGGGGGAGTTCGCATCGGTGCGTGGCTGACATGCGCGATCGCGCCGAGGCGCAGTGTCGCGTGGCGCTCCTGGGCCATCCGTCGGCCGGTTGGGGTGCCCGGCGGGAGCGGGCGCCCCCGGAGGGGGAACGTTGTCGCTGCGATTCGTACGCCTGTATGCCTACTGAGATCTGAGATACGCATGGGGCTCCCCGCTGTCGACAGCACCGGCCAAACCAGTGCACGGGTCGGGGTGCACGTTCGTCACCTTCGGTGTTGCGGATTGCGCAACCTCTCCCGCCTCGCGGGGACGCACCGGTACCCGCGGGCGGCGCCGCATCGCGGCGGCCAGCCCGGCGCCGGCAAGCAACACGCCGGCGACCACCGCGAGCGCCTGGCGGCTGCGAGGCCGGTCAGGTGGGACCGCTCACGCGGCGGAGCGGCCCGACGCGGTCGCGGCGCCGATCGACGACACCGCGCCCACCCGCTCCTCGGCCGCCCGGGCCAGCGCGAGCTTGCGCTGGTCGAGCAGCGCCAGCAGCACCGGAGGATCCATCGCGCGGACCGGCTGCAGGTCGACGTCGGCGGGCACGACGCCGTCGCCTCGTATGTGCAGGGGCCCGCAGGTGGCGACGCAGACGGTCTGGTCGCCGTCACCGGCGTCCAGATCGGCGTCCGGTTCCCCGTTGACCGACTGGGCGAGGACGAACCAGTTACCCGGCGGTACGCAGTCGAGCTGGTACGGGCCCGGGCGCGGCAGGATCGTGCAACGGACCGGTTGCCCTTCCGGGATGCGGTCCGGGAACAGGCCCAGGAACACCGGGCTGTCCGCGTGCGATTCGGGCGCCCGGACGTGACCGTGCACGCGGGCGCTGTGCGGGTGCCCCATCCGGTAGTCGGGATCGGTCGCGATCCGCGCGGCGAAGCCGGCCAGCCGGCGGTACGCCGTGGGCGGCATCCCCACGCTCCGGGTGAACCGGGAGCTGAAGGTGCCGACGCTGTTGTATCCCACCCGCATGCTGATATCGGCGACCTTCAACGAGGTGGAGACGAGTAGGCGCTTGGCGCGCTGCAGGCGCAGGGCGGACAGGAAGCGGCCCGGCGTCACGCCGGTGACCTGCTGGAAGACCCTCGTGAAGTGGAACTTGCTGAGCATGGCGGCGCGGGCCATGTCGTCGACCGTGAGCTGCTCGCCGAGCTTCTCGTGCATGGTGGCGATGGCCCGCCGCACGGCCTTCTCGATTGGATCGTCCACTGCGGTTCCCCCGATGACCGGCAAATGTCGTGATGTTGACACTGCTTAGCGGACGGCCCAGGTGAGTCCGGTTTGCTAGGTGTGTCGGTAGAGCGGCGGCTGTCACGGCCGCCAGGGCTTATGGGAGTATCCGTGAATGGCCTCTTCCTGCCTCCTGGGGTGGGGCGGGTTTTGCTGGCGTCGAGGTTAGCCGAGCCTCCGGGTGAAGGCAACACCGTCAATGACGGGCCCAGCACGGGGCGCAATCGTGAAGCTCACGCTCCTTTGCAGAGGTCGGGATGTCGCTTCCGGCTGGTGACCGATGGTGGCCATCGTGGTATCGGCGGGGCCTCCGCGTCCATCTCCTGCGTCGCGTCGATCTGCGGAGAATGGTGATTTCCACCCCCACTCTCCTTTGCCGCGGTGCTCGGAGTCGATTTCTTCGCGGTTCGCCGACGCGGTCGTCATGGCGATTGTGGCCGCCATGCAGGAGGATCGTCCGCCCACCTCTGCGTAACGGTGAGGACTCCAGTGGCCAGACCGGAGAGGACGATGACTGCTTGGCACAAGCTTCGGCGCGGTATTGCAGGAAATCGCGCAGCGGGGCCGGGCTGATCGCCGACCACGACAACGGCCGGTCCGGCCGGAGACGACCAACCTCGCCTCGAGCGAGACGATAGCCTTCGTCGCGTGGTGGCCGGGCCTGCACCGGGACGTCACGCTGGCATCCGTGCGACGTCTCGACAGCCCGTGCAACGCCGCCGACCGGGCGGGGCACCACTACCGCGTCCCGGTCACCGCTCGGCGGTCGACGTCCTCGACCAGGAGGGCTGGTTCCCTCGCCGTCCGCACGTGCGCGTGGCCGGCGAACAGCTCGAAGCGGCAGACGGCTCACCCGCGCCGCTCGTACCGCTGACCGGACGATCCGGACCGCCCCGCACCCCGCTCGGTGCCGCCGGAGTCACCCGGCCGCACCGACCTCTTCCCGGCGGACACGCCGAGATCATGGGCGAGCTGACCGGCGCGATGCACGACGTCCTGACGGGCGCCGCCGAACCGGGAGCCCGGTTCCGCCAGGCGAACGCACGAGCGCAGCAGATCCCCGACGCCAGCAACGCGTACTGCGACGGGCCGCCGCGCCGCAGCCCCGACCTGCTCGCCGTCAGCACCTGACCGGGCGCCGCAGGATCTCCGCCCGCAGCTCGTGTGAGTGCGCTTCCGCAGGGCGACCTCGGCGGGTGTCGTGTCGTGATCGACGAATCCGATACGCCACCCGACGACATCCGTCGTCCTCCGGGGCGCGGAAAACCCACCATGCCGGCCGGACATCAGCCGCTCTGTCGGCCCCGTCCGAAGCCGGAACACCCGCGCGGGCCCGGTGAGGCACGAACGGCCTCCGGGCCCGCGCGGGCTGCGGCACGCAGCCGCGCTCTGCCACCAGGTGTCCTGGCTCTCCGTCGGTCAGCGCGCGAGCGAGCGGGCGAACCTGCGGATGTCGTCGACCAGAAGCTCGGGCTGTTCCAGAGCGGCGAAGTGTCCCCCACGGTCGTACTCGGTCCACTGGCCGAGGGTCGGCAGGATCTGTTCGGCGAACCGGCGCACCGGCCGCACCGCGTCCTTGGGGAACGACGCGACGCCCACCGGCATCGTCAGCGGCCACGGCCCGGCCCAGGTACGGACGAAGTCGGCGTCCATGTGGCTGGACTCGTAGTAGAGCTGGGCGCTGGATCCGGCCGTCGCCGTCAGCCAGTAGATGGAGACCGCCGTGAGGATGTGGTCGCGGCTCACCGCGTCCTCCGGCACCTTCGCCGAGTCGGTCCACTCCTTGTACTTCTCGGCGATCCACGCCAGCTGCCCCACCGGCGAGTCGGTCAACGCGTACGACAGCGTCTGCGGCCGGGTGGACTGGATCCGCTGCCAACCGGTCCCGTCCTGCATGAACCTGGCGGTGAACTCCAAGCGGGCCAGGTCGGCCTCGCCCAGGCCGGCCATGGCCGCGGGGTCGGGCGGCGGGAACGTCACGCACATGTTGAGGTGGACACCGATGACGTGCTCGGGATCGGCCAGACCCAGCCGCAGCGAGATCGGCGTTCCCCAGTCGCCGCCCTGCACCGCGTACCGGTCGTAGCCCAGGCGGCTCATCAGCTTCTTCCAGGCGCCGGCCACCCGGCCGGTGTCCCAGCCCACTTGACCGGTCGGGCCCGAGAACGCGTAGCCGGGAATCGACGGAATCACCAGGTGGAAGGCGTCGGCGGGGTCACCGCCGTGCGCGACGGGATCGGTGAGCGGTCCGATGACGTCCAGGAACTCGGCCACGGTGCCCGGCCACCCGTGGGTCAGGATCAGCGGCGTCGCGCCCTCCTCGGCCGAGCGGACGTGCAGGAAGTGCACGTTCACCCCGTCGATCTCGGTGACGAACTGCGGGTACGCGTTCAGGCGCGCCTCGGCCGCCCGCCAGTCGTAGCTGTCGCGCCAGTACTCGGCCAGCTCCCGGAGATATCCCAGGGGCACACCGCGATCCCAGCCCACGCCCGGAATCTCGTCCGGCCAGCGCGTCTGATCGATCCGCCGGTGCAGATCGTCGAGAGCGGCCTGCGGAACGTCGATGCGGAATGGACGCATCTCACAACCTTCCTGTGTCAGTCGCGGGCCGCGTGCAGCGGCGCGGGGGAGGATGCCCGGCTTCCCCGGGCGCGGGAGTGCCGCAGTGTCCGGAGAATCCTGTCGGGACGGAGCAGGGCCGTCGGCTCGTCGATGAGGCCGGCGACCCGCATGAGCGCCTCGGTGAGGCTCGGGTCGTGGACCGCGGCCCGCTGGAGCCGCGCGACGTAGGCATTGATCATGCGTACCTTGGGAGTGCGGTCACCCTTCACTCCCGCGTAGCCGAGGTCCGCGGTCGCCGCGAAGTCCCACGGCGAATCGATCTGGCGGGCGATCTCCCGGAAGAACTCCTGCGGCTCCGGCACCGGGCCCTTGCGGAGCTGCTCGGCCAGGATGCGGGACTCGATGGCCGCGACCGCCATGCCCTGGGCGTAGACGGGGTTGAAACTGCACACCGCGTCGCCGATGACCAGCAGACCTTTCGGGAACCGGGTCAGCCGCTCGTAGCGGCGCCGGACGCTCGCCGGGAAGCGGAACATCACCGCGTCGTCGATCGGCTCGGCCTCGCGGACCGACTCGTAGATCTCCGGTACGGGCAGCGACCGGACGAAGTCGAGGAAGCCCTCCGGGTCGGTCGGCGGATGGTCGCCGAGCACGCCGGTGAGCGACAGTTCGACGCGGCCGTCGTCGCCGGGCAGCCGGTAGTAGAACGCACCGCGCGGATGCGAGGGGGTCGCCGCCGCGATGACGGCGATGTCGCTGCCGAAGGGGTCGCGCGGCACCCGGAAGTGGCGCGTGGTGTAGGCCAGGTTGACCGCCACCTTGTCCTCGGCGGGCCGGGGGTAGCCGAGCTCCTCCAGCCAGGCCGGCGTGCGTGACCCCCGGCCGGTGGTGTCGATCACCAGATCGGCGTGGAGGACCTCGACGTCCGCGCTCCGGTTGCGCGGCTGCACCCGTACGCCGGTGACCCGGCCTGCGTCGGGCGTCGTCTCCAACCCGATGATGTCGTACTGCTCGAGGAACCGGATGCCGCCGACCTTCTGCACCCGGCTGCGGACGACCCGCTCGATGACCGGCCGGGTGCAGGGCACGGAGAGCAGCCCGGTCTGCGCCGGGCTGAGCCGCATGCCGTTGAAGTACCAGCGGATGTTGCCGCTGAAGTCACCCGGCCGGATGCCGGCCGCCTCCATGTCGGCCAGGAGGCCGGGGAACTGCTTCTCCAGGATCTGCTGACCGCGGGCGACCAGCCCGTGGGCGTGGCGGCCGTGCGGGACGCCGCGCCGGGGGCCTTCCACGCCCGCCAGCTCGTCACGGTCCACCACGAGGACTTCGGGGTACACCTCGGAGAGCACGTTGGCGGCGAGCAGACCGGCCAAGCTGCCGCCGAGTACCACAGCACGAGGTACGAGCTGTTCAGGCATCTCGATCTCCTTCTCCTCCGCGGCCACGAGCTTCGGCAGAGCCACGGTTCAAGCCAGCATCGGCGATCGCGGCGTGCCGGTCACCTTCCGCTGTGCTTACGAAACGATGCGGTCGCGCGGGCGACGGCGCCTCACCGACTCATCAGCGCAACGGTGACCGTCCCGTGTGGATCCTGCCCGCCCTGCCGTCATCGCTGGTGGGGAAGTGGCAGGAAACCGCAGTGGGCTGACGGCACTTCTAAAGGTGCAGCTCCAGCCGGCAGGACAGGAAACTTCAGTGTGATCAGTCAGCGACTCCGGGATGACTCACGGGTGTCTGCGGGCTTTCTGTCCGGGGTGCGTGACCCGGTTCCTGTTTGCGTTTCCTAGTCGATGTGCCGGTGCCGCACGTCCATTCCGAGAGTGCCGTACGCCACCCGGGAGCAGGCACTTCGGGAGCCAGGAGGGGATATGGACCAGTCAGTCGAGAGAGCTGTCCACCGAGTCGTCAGATCCATGCAGGAGAACCTCGGTGAGCCGCTGACCATCGATGACATGGCCCGTACCGCAATGTTCAGCAAGTTCTATTTCTCCCGCGTCTTCCAACGGGTCACCGGCCTGTCGCCGAGGAGATTCCTGTCGGCGCTGCGGCTGCAGAAGGCAAAGCAGCTCCTCGTCTCGACCTCGTTGAATGTCATCGACATCAGCCACCTGGTCGGATACAACAGTGTCGGCACCTTCAGCACCCGTTTCACCAGCAGCGTCGGCATATCGCCGACCGCATACCGCCGCTTCGGCGGTCGCGTTCCGGCAGTAGCTGTCGACGATCGGTCGGACACGGCCCGGATTCCGTCGTCGACCGTGAGCGGCACGGTCCTCTCCGCCCCGGACGCCCCGATCGGCCACACGTTCGTCGGCCTGTTCCCGCAGCCGATCCCGCAGGGCCGGCCCGCGAGCTACACCGTGCTGGAGCGTCCCGGTCCCTTCCTGCTGGACAAGGTGCCGGGAGGATCGTGGTTCCTGCTGGCGCATTCCCTGCGCTCCGGCGAGGTGGACGATCCGGCCGCCGGCGACGAGCAGCCGTACCTGCTGCGACACGGGCCCGTGCAGCTTCGCGACGATGACGACCTGACCCTGCCCGACCTGCGGCTGCGTCCGGTCCACTTCCTCGACCCCCCGGTGCTGCTGGCATTGCCGGACGTGCGGTCGATGGCCGGGCGCGTACCCGGGGTGGACCAGACCGGCTTCGCCCGGACACCGGCCGGTCCGCTCGCCGGCAGGCCGGAGCGCGGCGGCAACGGCGGTTACCGCGGCGCGGTAGCCCCCGCCGCCTGACCTACGCCGCGAGGCGCCGGACATCCACGGCGGCGCTCAAGGCGAACCTCGCCGACCTGCCCCGGGGCGCGGCGACGCGGGCCCGAGCTCGGGTGCGGCGCTGTCGCCCTCGAGGGCCGGGCGCCTGGTGGCGGTGATGCTCCGGCGAGCGCGCCGAACGTGGCCGCGGCGCGGACCCCCGGTGTGCGGTGTGCAGTTCTGCCGCGGGCGACGGTCGAGCCGGGTCGTGGTGAGCTGTCCGATCCCCGCTGGTCAGTCGTCCTGGCCCGCGGCCGTGGTTTCGCGGCGGCCTGAAACGATCCGCAGCCACGGGCCGGGCGAGCTTCTGGTCACGCCACCGGGCGGGGCGGGGCCGGCGCCGCGACCCCGCCCCGGAACGGGACGGGCGGACTCACTGGAAGCGCCCCGCCCGGGCCGCCATCTGTCCAGCCGCACCGGGACGACCAGCCCTCACCAGTCACCACTGGCGAACCGACACGCGTCCCCGGTGGATCCGACCTACCGCCAGGGGGCGGCGCGCCGCCGCCCGAGACGCGCCGTCAGTGTGACTCGATGTACTCGGCGACGATGTCGGCCAGCTCCCGGGTGACCTTACCCGCCGGCTGCGGCGTCGACAGCTCGCGCACCTGGTACTCGTCCTTGCTGAGGCCCCTGGCCGTGACGGTCGACGGCGAGTCGGACATCACCGTCACCGCCGCCCGGGCGGCGGCCCGATCGGTCGACGTGTCGTTGCGGCAGGCCAGCAGGAAGGCGAGCCAGCCGCGGTACCAGACGAGCAGGTCCGAGAAGGCTGCCATCGAGCCGGCGAGGTCCCTGCTGGCCGCCAGCGCGTTCATCTCGTCACGGAAGATCTGCTCCATCTCGGCGACGACCTGTTCCGGATCGCCGTTGAGCCCCGGGCACGCGCGGGTGGCCTTGCCGAACTTGCTGAGGTACTCGGCGAACTTGTCTGCCACGAGCTCGTCGTCGGGCCACGCCGGCTGCACCAGGACGGCGGTGACCGGACGGCTGGACGCCAGCAGGTCCGCGACGCGCAGGGTGAGCGCGGCGGCGCTGCAGTGCCCCACCACGAAGGCCGGGCCACGGTCCGCGCCGAACCTGAGGAACTCGTCAACGCAGGTGGCTGCCAGCTCCGGCATCGGGACGTAGCGGCGCGACCCGGTCAACACGCCGATCGGGTCGATCTGGAACACCGGCCTGTCCTGAACGCTCTCGCTGAGCATCTCGCTCATCCGGGGCGCCAGGGACAACGCCTGGAAGTCGGCCACCAGGATGGGGTTGGCATCACCGGCGCTGAGCCGCCGGAGTAACAGTTCGTCGATCTCTGAATGCGTCATGTCGCCCCTTCGCTCGAGCTGGCGTACGGTGCTGAAATCTCTCCCCGCGCCGGCGCGCAGGTTCTCATCGGGCAGTGTGGCCTCGCGCGAACGCGCCCCCGGCCTGCGCAGACCACTGGGCGAGCAGGTCTCTGGTGTAGAGCTCCTCCGGGGGCAGGATTCCGCCCACCACGGCGAGGTACCGCTCGGTGAGCTGTGGCGAGTCCTGGACGACGCGCAGCATGGCGATCCGGTCGGGGGTGGGATCGAGACGCGCCGTCACCAGGTTGGTCTGGTAGTTCGGGGCCATGTGCTCGTCGCGGGAGGCGGCGAAGCGGGAGAGCGCGGCGTCGAGCCGGGCCGGATCGCCGATGGTCGCCGCCGGGTCGTCGCCGCCGAGTTCGCCCGCCAGCAGCTCCGACTGTACGAACGCGTCGGTGATGCCATGGGCGTTGATGGAATCCTTGTGGTGGCCGGCATCGCCGACCAGGACCCAGCCCGGGCCGTTGGCGCGGCGGAAGAAGTTGCGTTGGTTGCCGGTCCCGTACAGCCGGTCGGTGATCGTCGCGTCGGCCAGCCGCTGCCACAGGTCGGGTGCGGTGGTCGCGATGGTGGTCCGGTAGGCGGTCATGGCGTCGCGCCGGACGCGGTCGAACTGCGCCTGCGGCAGGTACGCGGCGATCAGCGTGAGGTCGTCGTGCGTACGCAACGCCGCCACCCAGCCGCCGGGGCGCTCGTAGATCTGGAAGTCGGCCCCCGTCACGCCCGCCCAGTAGGTGTAGTAGACGCAGGTGAGGTTGGGGTGCTGGGCGTACAGGGGCGCGTCGACCAGCCTGGCCACGGTGGAACGCATACCGTCGGCGCCGACGACGAGGCGGGTCCGCTCGGTCACCTCGGCGCCGTCCGCCGTCCGCAGGCGTACGCCGGTCACCCGGCCGTCGTCGTCGGTGGTCAGGCCGGTGACCGTCGTGCGGTCGCGCACCTCGGCGCCGGCCGCCGCGGCAGCCTCGGCAAGGATCGTGTCGAGGACGTAGCGACGCGGCGCGTAGGCGCCGACCACGCCCGGCAGCGTCGGCGCCGGCCCGCTCAGGCAGACGTCGGCGACGCGGTAGGTGACGGTCTGCAACGGCGGGGCGCCCGACTTGTGCACCTGGTCCAGCAGGCCCCAGCGAGCTAGCCGCTCGACGCCGGATTGATGGATGTACAGCCCGGACAGGGTGTCGCTCGGGAACCTCGCGCGATCCAGCAGGAGCACCCGGTGTCCCGCCCGGGCCAGCAGGAGCGCCGTGGTCGCACCCGCACAGCGCGCCCCAACCACAACAGCGTCGTAGGTCACCGCTTCATGGTCGGGCCGGTGCGGAGACCGACCAACTCTCTCCGTGCTGGCCAGCCACAAGCGCTGGTCGCGTCCCGTTCCGCCGGGGGAGCGGCCTCCGCGTCGGGGCCCGGAACCTCCGCACGCTCAGAGAGGCGACGGGCCCGTCGGGGCGTCGAAGATGGACGCGCGGTCGCCGGGAGCGGCCAGCCCCGTGGTGTTCCATCCACGCTTCCGCTACGACCGTCGGTGAAGGAGAGCAGGACGATGACGAGGCCGGGAGTTCTTCCACTGGCAGGTCAGGAACAGAAGATCGCAGGGCGTCCGCGCGTGTGGTCGCCGCGGACGCCCGCGACTCCCCGGCCGCCGGGTTCGGCGGCCCATTCCCCGGTACGACCGAACGGGGAGTCCTGGCCCTGGCGAGAACCGACTGTCCGCCGAGAAACCTGCGGCTCACGAATCAACAGCTGGAGGTTCTGGCGATGAAGATGAGTCTTCAGCCCGTTCAGGAATTCGTCGGCGCTGATCCCCGCTACCACTGGGACTATCCCAGCCCGGGAGCGGTGAATCCGCTGAGGAAGCTCGGCTCGGTGTGGTATTTCGGTCTGCCGCTCACCTCCGCGCACCGCGACGCCCACAACGCCGGTGACGCCCTGGGCGAGGGACTGACCGAGGAGGACCGCTACCGCAACGAGGGCTCGGTGTATCCGCACGCCAGCCTCGTCGAGATGATCACCTATCAGGCCAGGTGCTTCCCGGACATCGCCTGGCGCTACATGGACATGGGGCATCTGGGCTGGCCGGAGGTGCGGGCCGCGATCAACGAGGACCCGCCCGACGTGGCGGCGTTCTCGGTCTACACCGCGACGACCCTGTGGGCGATGATCGTGGCGGCAGAGATCAAGCGAGTGAACCCCAAGGCCGTCGTGGTGTTCGGCAACGACCATGCCGGGATCCTCTACCAGGAGACGCTGACCGGCAAGTACGGCAGCCGCGTGGTGGACTTCGTCAGCACCGGCAACAACGGCCCCTTCACGATGATGGGTCTGCTGACATACCTCCAGGGCGGGCTGGATCTGCGGAAGGTTCCGTCCCTGGCGTACCGGGTGCCCGGTGGCGAGGTCGTGAACCAGGACGCCGGGACCTTCCCGCTGAACCGGCGGATTCTTCCCGACTACCGGTTGATCCTGGACCAGCTCGAGAACCACTACGACCGCGCGTTCAACGTCTGGTACGCCAAGCACTACGACCTCAAGCGGATGGTCACGGTTCCGCTCGACGGCGGGTGCACCTGGGGCAAGCGGCCGGGTCGCCGGTGCATGCACTGCTCGATCCAGGGACTGACCCCCAAGACGGTGGACGTCGCGTCGGCGATCCCGGTGCTGGAGACGATCGTCGGGGATCTCGGCGCGAACGTCTACGCCTGCGGTGACTCGACGCTCGGCTTCTCGAGCGAGCAGTGGGACGGAAACATCTCCTACCTCAACGACATGGCCGAGGCCTGTGCCAAGTCTCCGATCCTCCAGAAGCAGCGGTTCATGCTGGCCTACGGGCTGGTGTACGAGTTCCTGGAGTCCGCCGAGCTGTGCAAGGGGTTCGTGCGTACGTGGAACGTGGGGCTGGAGGCATTCGACCCCAAGCTGCTCAAGGCGGATTCCAAGGGCATCAACAAGGGGCCGGAGCGGATCTCGGAGGCGCTGGAGCTGGCGCGATCCCTCGACTACAAGCTCTTCGCGTCGGGGATCATGGGCCTGCCGGGGACCACGATGGAGAACCTGCGCAGCGAGGTGAACAGCTGGCTCTCGATGGCCGAGACCTATCGCGACCTGATCACCAGTATCTCGGTCGCACCACCCGGGATCATTCCCGGCTCGCGCATGTACTGGGAGAGCTACAAGACGCATCCCCAGGTCCGGGCCTCGCACGGTGAGATCCTCCCGGCGAGGCGGCTGACGGCCCTGTACATCCGCGAGAACACCGAGGTGGAACTCGAGGACGTCGAGGCCGCGATCACCGATCTGCGGAACGGGATCGCCGAGCTGAACGGCGTCACGGAGCACATGAAGTTCGGCTACTACATGCTCGGCGGCCGAGACGAGGACGAGGCTCTGGAGTACCGCCTCCTCGACGAGATCTGCTCTCAGCTCGACTGAATCGTGGGCCCACACTCCCGATCCCGACCGGACCGCCGAGCGGCTCGGCCCGCGGCTGGACGTCCCGGGGTGGCGGCCCCGGCGTCGACTCCGCCGCCGCCGACGCCGGCGACGTGCCGGTGAGGTCCGCGACCTGCGAACGCGGCGCGGCCATCCGCTCGCATGGCACCGCGCATCTCGCGGCCGTGCGCGACCGGCGGTCCCCCGTGGACGGCGATCGGGTGTGTGCGGACCGCCGGGTGCGCCCGTGACGTCCGGCGGGCATCTCGATCAGTTCGCCGTACCGCACCGTGATCAGTCGCGCCGAAAGGCTGCGTCCATGTCAGGAGAGGAACCAGTTCATGTCGATAACGCCGGACCTGGACACCATGTTCAGGTCGCCAGCGAACATTCCTGTCGGCGAGTCGGTGATCCGTGGGATGACCCGCGCCTGCCAGACCGCGAACGCCGTCAACCTGGCGCAGGGAATACCGAGCTACCCGCTTCCGTCGAGCCTCGAAGAGGCCGCCGTCGCGGCCATCCGGTCGAACGACAACCAGTACACCTCACCCCGTGGCAGCGAGCAGTTCCTCCAGGCCATCAGTGAATTCGAGCAGCGCCGCTGGAACATGCCGGAGCCCTACGACCCGGAAAAGCAGATCTGCGTGACCTGCGGCGCCACCGAAGGAATGCTGGCCGCGCTCCTCGCCGTGGCGGAGCGGGGGTCCAATGTCATCATCATCGAGCCGGCCTACGAGTCCTACGCGGTCAACCTGCGACTCATCGGTGTGGAAGCCAGGTACGTCCAGCTGAAGGGCCCCGACTGGGAGCTCGACCCCGCAGCTGTCGCCGCCGTCGCCGACCGGAACACCCGCGCGGTCATCGTCAATTCACCGCACAATCCCACGGGGCGCGTCTTCACGAGGGACGAGACCGAGGGCCTGGCCGATGTCTGCCAGCGGCTCGGCATCGTCGTCATCCACGACGCGATCTACGACGAGCTGTACTTCACGAGTGAGCGACCCGCCCGGATCTCCGACGTCCCCGGCATGGAGCAGCAGTCGATCACGATCAACGCCCTTTCGAAGATGTTCTCCGTGACCGGCTGGCGGGTCGGCTGGGTGACCGGGTCGCAGAATCTCATGGAGCGCGTCGCCCGGGTGCACGACTTCCTCACGATCGCCGCCCCGACTCCCTTCCAGGCGGCCGGCGTCGCGGCGCTCTCGTTGCCGGAGAGCTACTTCGACGAGCTGCGGGACGTCTACCGGCGGCGACGGGACATCCTGGTCAACGGACTCGAGAAATGCGGCATCGAGTTCCAGCGGCCCGTCGGCGCCTACTACGTGATGTGTGACGCCACCTCCTTCGCGCTGCCGGGGGAGGAGGAATCGCAACTGGTCCAGCGCCTGCTGCGGGAGGGCGGCGTCGGCGTCGTGCCCGGCCAGTGCTTCTACGGTTCGACGGACCGGGCGCGCCCGCCGCAGATCCGGATCGCGTTCGCGAAGGGCGAGGAAACGGTCGCCGAAGGCGTCCGCCGCCTCCACAGCTATCTCAGCGTGAACCAGTAGTGCCTTTTCAGATCGGGCCCGCCCGATGGTCCTGACGGCTCGACCGGAACGGGCGGACGAGTGCCGCCCCGCGCACTTTCCGAGATGCGCACGGACTCGGCAGGGAACGGATGTCACCCGTCGGCAATCGTGAAGGTGCGACAGGCCGGTCTGCCTGTGACTCTGGCAAGCGATCCGTCGGCGTCACCGACTAGCGGAATGAGATGCCATGATTAATCCATTCGAAGACCCTGACGCCCTGTACCTGGTTCTCGTGAACAACGAGGGCCAATACAGCCTGTGGCCCGCCGCCATCGCCGTTCCCGACGGCTGGGTCACCGCGTACGACAGGAATTCCCGCGCGAACTGCCTCAAGTACGTGGAAGAGCATTGGACCGACATGCGGCCCAAGAGCTTGATCGAAGCCGACCGTGGGTGAGCGGAGCAACTCGTGACGATGAACATCAGTGACCAGGTGACGGCGGATTCTTCTGCTCCTGCGAGGGAGGTCCTGGGTGAGCTGTTCACGGCGCAGGTGGCCCGGACCCCGGACGCGGTCGCGGTGGTGTTCGAGGACACGGTGCTGTCGTACGCCGAACTGGACGCGCGAGCGAACCGGCTGGCCCGGTACCTGGTGAAGCAGGGTGTCGGCCCGCAGCGGCTGGTCGCCGTGGCGATGGAACGCTCCGCGGAGCTGATCGTCGCGGTCCTGGCGGTCCTCAAGTCCGGTGCCGCCTACCTGCCGGTCGACCCCGCCTACCCCGCCGACCGGATCGCCTTCATGCTCGCCGACGCCGCTCCGACGGCTATCCTCGCCTCGCGCGCCGTGGCCGCGACCACCCTCGGCGTGGCATCGAACAGCGTGAGCGGCGCGCGGGTGATCGCGGTCGACGACCCGGCGATCCACGCTGCCGTGGCAGCCCTGCCCGCCACGGACCTGTCTGATGCGGACCGTGTCGCGCCGCTGCTGCCCAGCCACCCCGCCTACGTGATCTACACGTCGGGGTCGACGGGGCGGCCCAAGGGTGTCGTGGTCGAGCACCACTCCGCGGCGTGGTTGGCGTCCTGGGCGGCGTCGACGTTCGGCGCGGACCAGTTCAGCCGGGTGCTGGCGTCGACGTCGTTGAGCTTCGACGTGTCGGTGTTCGAGGTGTTCGGACCGCTGGCCTGTGGCGGCTGCGTGGAAGTGGTGCGGGACGTGCTGGTGCTGGCGCGTGGCCGCTGGTCCGGCAGCCTGATCAGCACGGCGCCCTCGGCGATGACGGGGGTGCTGGCCGCGGCGGATTCCTCCGCGTCCGCGGACGCGCAGACGGTGGTGCTTGCGGGCGAGGCGTTGACCGCGCCGGTGCTGCGGGCCGTGCGGGCGGCGGTGCCCGGCGCCCGGGTGGTCAACGCGTACGGGCCGACCGAGGCCACGGTGTACGCCACGGCCGGGGACATGGCGGCGGAGCTCGAACTGGGCGACGGACCGCTGCCGATCGGCCGCCCGCTACCGGGCGCGAGGGTGTACGTGCTGGACGAGGAGCTGCGGCCGGTTCCGGCGGGGGTGACCGGCGAGCTCTACCTCGCGGGCGCGGGGCTGGCGCGGGGGTACCTGAACCGACCGGGGCTGACGGCGGAGCGGTTCGTGGCGTGCCCGTTCGATGCCGGGGAGCGCATGTACCGCACCGGAGACCTGGTCCGATGGGCCGACGACGGCCAGATCGTCTTCGTGGGACGCGCTGACGACCAGGTGAAGATCCGGGGCCTGCGGATCGAGCCGGGGGAGATCGAGTCGGTGCTGGCCGCGCAGCCGGGAGTGGGCCGGGCCGTCGTGGTGATGCGGGAGGACCGTCCCGGCGAGCCGCGGCTGGTCGGTTACGTGGTGCCCGCGCCCGGCAGCCGGCTGGACCCGGCGGCGGTACGGCGGGAGGTCGCCAGGACGCTGCCGAGGTACATGGTGCCGGCCGCGGTGATGGTGCTGGACGCGCTACCGCAGACGGTGAGCGGCAAGCTGGACCGGCGAGCGCTGCCGGCGCCGGACTTCGGTGCCGCGGTCGGCGACCAGGATCCGGCCACCCCGCACGAGGCGGTGCTCGGGGAGCTCTTCGCGGAGGTGCTGGGCCTCGACCGCGTCGGCGTCGGAGACAACTTCTTCGACCTGGGCGGGCACTCGCTGCTGGCGACCCGCCTGATCAGCCGGGTGCGGTCGGTGCTGGGCGCGGAGCTGGACATCCGCGTGGTGTTCGAGAACCCGACGGTGCGGTCGCTGGCGCGGTCGCTGGCGGGGGCGGACAGTGCGCGGCCGCCGTTGGTGCGGGTGGAGGACCGGCCGGAGCGACTGCCGTTGTCGTTCGCGCAGCAGCGTCTGTGGTTCATGAACGAGTACGACGGCCCGAACGCGATGTTCAACGTGCCGTTCGCGTGGCGGCTGCGCGGCGGGCTGAACGCGGAGGCGCTGACCGCGGCGCTGCGGGACGTGACGGGCCGCCACGAGGCGCTACGCACGGTCTTCCAGGTCGCTGAGGGGCAGCCGTACCAGGAAGTGGTGGACGCGGCGGTGGCGGTACCGCGGGTGACGGTGGCCGAGGCCGATCAGACGAGCCTGCCGGGCTTGCTGGAGGGGGCCGTGCGGCACGTCTTCGACCTGGCCAACGAGCTGCCGGTGCGGGCGTGGCTGTACCGACTGGGGCCCGCCGAGCACGTGCTGCTCGTCGTGATGCACCACACCGCCAGCGATGGCTGGTCGGCCGGGGTGCTCGTACGGGACCTGAGCGAGGCGTACCGGGCACGGCTGGCCGGGCGGGCGCCGGAGTGGGCGGACCTGCCGGTGCAGTACGCCGACTACACGCTGTGGCAGCGCCGGCTGCTCGGCGAGGACCGGGACGGCGACGGCGTGCTGGCGCGGCAGCTGGAGTTCTGGCGCTCCGCGCTGGCGGGCCTGCCCGATCAGCTGGACCTGCCGACCGACCGGTTGCGGCCCGCGCATCCCACGCATCGCGGCGGCATGGTCCAGCTGGAGCTGGACGCCGAACTGCACCGCAGGCTGGAGGAACTGGCGCGCGAGCACCAGGTGACGCTGTTCATGGTGCTGCAGGCCGGGCTCGCGGTGCTGCTGTCGCGCAGCGGGGCGGGCACCGACATCCCGATCGGCACCATGGTGGCGGGCCGCACCGACGAGGCCGTCCACGATCTGGTGGGATTCTTCGGCAACACGCTGGTGCTGCGGGTGGACCTGTCGGGCAACCCGAGCGTCGGCGAGCTGCTGGGCCAGGTGCGGGAGCTGGACCTGACCGCGTTCGCCAACCAGGACGTGCCGTTCGAGCGCCTCGTGGAGGAACTCAACCCGGTCCGGTCCGCCTCGCGGCACCCGCTGTTCCAGGTGATGCTCACCTCCGATGACGACACCAGCAAGCACTGGCAGGTGCCGGGTCTGCTGGCGCAGACCGAGCCGGTGGTGGGCGAGACGGCCAAGTTCGACCTGACCATGTTCTTCCGCGGGGAGTACGCCGCCGACGGCTCGCCGACCGGGGTCCGCTGCGCGTTCGAGTACGCCCTGGACCTGTTCGACGCGTCCACGGTGCAGGCCCTCGCCGGCCGGCTGACCCGGCTGCTGAGCCAGGCTGCCGACGACCCGGGCCGGCGGATCAGCGAGTTGGAACTGCTCACGCCGGCTGAGCGGGACCTGATCCTGGGCCAGTGGAACGACACCGCCCACCACGCTCCCGGAACGACGATAACCCAGGCCTTCGCGGCGCAGGTGGCCCGCACCCCGGACGCGGTCGCGGTCGTCGACGCCCGGACGAGGCTGACGTACCGGGAGTTGGACGAGCGGTCCAGCCGACTGGCGGCGATGCTGACGACCGTGGGCGTCACGACGGAGTCGCCGGTGCTCGTCGTGATGAAACGGTCGGCGCAGCTGTGGGTGGCGCTGCTCGCCGTGCTCAAGGCCGGCGGGGTGTACGTGCCCGCCAACGTGGCCTGGCCGGTGTCACGGATCGCCCTGGTGGCCGACGACGTGGATGCGGTGGCGGTGCTGTGCGACGAGGACCTGACGGGAATCGCCAAGCAGGCGAGCCCCGACTCGCCGGTCGTACTGGCCACGGCCGCGGACGCCGACACCGGGACGCGGGTGGACCTCCCGGACGCGGTGCGGCACCCGGACCAACTCGCGTACGTGATCTACACGTCCGGGTCGACCGGAGTGCCCAAGGGAGTCGCGGTGGCGCACCGGGACGTGGTCGACATGGTGCTGGACCCGGCGTGGCCGGACGACGTGCACGAGCGGATGCTGGTGCACTCCCCGCACTCGTACGACATCGCGACGTACGAGCTGTGGATAGCGCTGCTGCGCGGAGGCACCTGCGTGGCGGCGCCGGCGGAGGAGATGAGCATCGCCGACCTGGCGGAGGTGATCGCCTCGACGGCCCCGACGGCCATGTGGCTCACCTCGGCGTTGTTCGACGCGGTGTCGGTGGAACAACCGTCGGCGCTGGCCGGGCTGCGGATGGTCGTGGTCGGCGGGGACGCCGTGTCCGGCGTCGCGCTGCGCCGGGTGGTCGAGCGGTGCCCGGGCGTGCTGATGGTGAACGGGTACGGGCCGAGCGAGATGACGACGTTCACGACGCTGCACATGATGACCGACTTCTCGGACGAGGAGGCGCATCGGCCGGTGCCGATCGGCGGGCCGATGGCCAACATGCGGCTGTTCGTGCTCGACGGCGCGCTGCAGCCGGTGCCGGTGGGGGTCACGGGCGAGCTCTACATCGCGGGCGCCGGGATGGCGCGGGGCTACATGAACCGGCCGGAGCTGACGGCGGAGCGGTTCGTGGCGTCCCCGTTCGGCACGGGCGAACGGATGTACCGCACGGGGGACCTGGTCCGGTGGGCCGACGACGGCCTGCTGGTGTTCGTGGGGCGCGCCGACCATCAGGTGAAGATCCGGGGGTTCCGGGTCGAGCCGGGCGAGATCGAAGTGGCGCTGGTCGCGCAGCCGGGGGTGGGCCAGGCCGCGGTGGTGGCGCGGGAGGACCGGCCCGGTGACCGGCGGCTGGTGGCGTACGTCGTGCCGGAACCCGGCGCCCGGGTGGATCCGGCGGCGGCACGGCAGGAAGTGGCCAGGACGCTGCCGGAGTTCATGGTGCCGACGGCGGTGATGGTGCTGGACGCGCTGCCGCTGACGGTGAACGGGAAGCTGGACCGGCGGGCGCTGCCGGCGCCGGACTACAGTTCCGCGTCCAGCGGCCAGGACCCGGCCACGCCACTCGAGGCGAAGCTGTGTGGGCTGTTCGCCCAGGCGCTGGGCGTCGACCGGGTGGGAGTCGACGACAACTTCTTCGACCTGGGCGGCCACTCCCTGCTGGCCGCCGTCCTGCTGGCTCGGCTGGAAGACCAGTACGGCATCAAGATCACCCTCAAGACCTTCCTCGCCAACCCTTCGGTCAACGGCGTCATCAGCCAGGCACCGCTGCCCGGCGTGGACCAGCGCGGCACGATCCCCAGTGCCGTGTGAAGGTGGGCGACAGCACCGGCCGGGTCAGGGCGTGTGTGTCGTGAGCCGGGCCGGGCGTTTCGAGGTCGCGGCGCGACGGTGATGGACAACTGAAGAGGCCTCCGGTGTGAGGTTCCGTCGGACCGAATCTCACACCGGAGGCCCTTTCGCGCCCGTGGTGGTGACGAGGTCGATCAGCTGCCGGCTGCCCCACCGCGGCCGTCGACCTGGCCGTCTGCCCGCGGACGGCGGCGCCGCCCGGAATCGGGTCGGAGCGGTCGACCACGCGGGCCGCGCCGCGGCGAGGAATCCGCGCCGCGACGGCGGTCACGACAATCCGACCGCACCAGGAGGAGACGCATTGGCGATCTCGTGCTGGTGCAGCCGGATCGTCCAACCAGTACCGTCCGCATGAAGATCTCTCGAATGAGGATCCCAGAGGGTGCTTCCGTCATCTCCTCGGCTCGTACCGCATCGCGACCGCGCCCGACTCGAACTGCCTCTTGCCGACGAGCTTCAGGTCGAGCGACTTCGGGAGCCCCGCAAACAGAGTCGGTCCGTGTCCCGCCACTCTCGGGTGGATCACAAACTCGTACTCGTCGATCAGATCCAACTCTGCCAACGCGAGCGCAAGTTTCACGCCGCCCAGGAACAAGCCGTTGCCCGGCTCCTGCTTGAGCTGCTCAACGGACTTCCCCAGGTCGCCACGCAGCACCTCGGCGTTCCAGTCGACCTGGTCCAGCGTGTTCGACACGACGTACTTCTTCGCCGCGTCGATCGTCCGCGCGAAGTGGTCCGTCGATTCGGGCCGCGTTCCCGGCCCCGCCGCCGGCCGCCACGCCTCCTCCATCATCTCGTAGGTCACTCGACCGAAGATGAGGGCGTCGGCCCGGGCGAGATTCTCGGCATAGTGCCGGTGAATTTCCTCGCCCCCGGGTGATGCACGATGGTCGCAGCACCCGTCCAGTGTGACGTTGATGGAATACCGGAGCGGCCTCATCGCG
Source organism: Micromonospora sp. NPDC047812 (assembly GCF_040704175.1). Lineage (NCBI taxonomy): Bacteria > Bacillati > Actinomycetota > Actinomycetes > Micromonosporales > Micromonosporaceae > Micromonospora > Micromonospora sp. NPDC047812. The sequence goes on from NZ_JBEYRY010000005.1 coordinate 264,372, forward strand.
TCAGGGTACCAGCAGACATCGGGCAACCAAGGAGTCATTGCGCCGTTCCCGGCTGCTGATCACGGAATGCAAGTCAGGCTTCGGATGGTGCGCGGGCCCGCCGCCGACAGTCGCGTAGTCGTACGTTCGCTCGTCCTCTGCATTCGGTGCGGTCCGCCCGCAGAATTGCCGGATCCGATCCTGTTCGGCGGCTCAGGGAACGACATCCTCGCGCCTGCCTGAACCGCACGCCACTGATGTGTCGACGGTGACGAGCTGGGAGCACCGCACAGCGGAAGATGCCCGCCACGGCGCAGGCGCCGACGATGACTGCGACGCGACGCTGCCGTGCCGGATACCGGAGAAGGATCGGTTCCCGACCGTTGGGCAGCCCGGTCACGGCCTCGACGCGAGGCCCGGGCAACCTCCGAGATGCGACCGCCGCGTCTCGGGCCCCATTGTCGACTTATGGGCGCGAACGCAACTTTGGCCGGAAGGCCATGGGTGGCTCGGATGCGGTCAGGGCGCACGGCTGTCCAGCTACCGGCCGTCGGCAGAGATGGAGAGCAATCATGGGCTTGCCAATGACGGTCGACGTCGCCAGTACCCGGAACGCGGGTGGCCGGGCGCAGGCAGCAGATTCTCCGTGGTTTCCATCCAGCCCGTACGCCTCTTCGATGGCCGGCGTGGGCTCGGCCGTGTCGTCCACGTCCTTCTCGCAGCAGGACGTGCTGGACGCTTTCGACATCTCCGATCCGCGAATACGCTCGATATTCCTCAACAGCGCGATCCAGCGACGCTTTCTGGAGCTGCCGCCGCTGGGGGAGGACGGCACCCGGCTGCCGGAGGCTCAGGGCGACCTGCTCGACAAACACAAGGCGCTGGCCGTGGACATGGGCGTGCGCGCGCTGCGCGCGTGCCTGGACGACGCGGGCGCCGCGGTATCCGACATCCGCTACCTGTGCTGTGTCACCTCGACAGGATTCCTCACGCCCGGAATCAGCGCCCTGCTCATTCGCGAGCTGGGAATCGACCGGCACTGCGCGCGCACGGATGTCGTCGGAATGGGCTGCAACGCGGGACTCAACGCACTGAACGCGGTGTCGAACTGGGCGATGGCCAATCCCGGCGAACTGGCCGTGATGGTGTGCACGGAGGCCTGCTCGGCCGCGTACGCGCTGGACTCGACGATGCGGACCGCGGTGGTGAACAGCCTGTTCGGCGACGGCGCCGCCGCGCTCGCGGTCGTCGCCGGCCCGGGCTCCGGGGCCCTGGGCGAACCTGGTCGGCCGCGCATCCTCAAGTTCGCCAGTTGCCTCATCCCTGACGCGCTGGAGGCCATGCGTTACGACTGGGACCGCGAGCAGAGTCGGTTCAGCTTCTACCTCGATCCACAGGTGCCCTATGTCGTCGGCGCCCATGCGGAACTCGTCATCGACCGCCTGCTGGCGAAGACCGGCCTGCTGCGCAGTGACATCAGGCACTGGCTGGTGCACTCGGGCGGCAAGAAGGTCGTCGACGCCGTGATGGTGAACCTGGGGCTGACCCGGTACGACGTCCGGCACACCACCGGGGTGCTGCGTGACTACGGCAACCTGTCGAGCGGCTCGTTCCTCTTTTCCTATGAACGTCTCCAGCAGGAGAACGTCACCGCCCCAGGCGACTACGGAGTGCTCATGACCATGGGTCCAGGTTCCACGATCGAGACGGCGCTGATCCAGTGGTGACAGCGGAGACGGTCCGCACCGGCCGCAACGACCACCATGCCGCCGGCGCCGTGGACAGCGCACGAGGTGACCTCGAACTCCACATCAACGGCTCGAAACCGCTGACGCCGGCATGCGTCGCCGCGGTGGAGGCGATCTGCGCAGCGGTCGAGTCGGTCGAGGCCGCGACCATCCTCCCCGTCCATGTGTCCGGTGCGCCGGACGCGGGCTGGACGAGCCGCCTCGACGTGGCGTTGGTGACCAAGTGGGAACGTTGCCTGCGCCGACTCGAGCGCCTCGGCGTCACGACCGTCGCGATCGCCTCGGGCGACTGCGGGGGCGTGGCCCTGGACGCCCTGCTCGCCACGGACTATCGCATCGCGACACCGGACGTCCGCCTGTCGCTGTCGGTGTACGGGGAGGCCACCTGGCCGGGAATGGCGGTCTTCCGTCTCGCCCAGCAGGTCGGCGGGGCACGGATGCGCCGGGCGATCCTCTTCGGCGCCGCCATCGAGGCGTCCGAAGGCGTCGACCTGGGCCTGATCGACGAGTTGGCCGAGGATCCGGCCCACGCGCTGGTCGCCGTGGCGGCGATGACGAGAACATTCTCGGGCACCGAACTGGCGATCCGTCGGCAGCTCATGTTCGACGCCGCGACCACCAGTTTCGAGGAGGCCCTCGGCCGGCATCTCGCCGCCTGTGACCGAGCGTTGCGGCGGTCGGCCGCCAAGGCGGTCACTTCCGGCCCCGGCGTCACCTGAGTGTGTCCGGCCGGTGATGACCGGGGGCCATCCGCAAGCCCGGAACGGAACATCCCTCGCAGATCCCACCGTGGCAGGGCTGGCCCGCTCGACAGCATCTCCGCTCGTGCGCCCGCCCCGACCACCGGCCGATCGGCGCCGGGACGCGGGGGAGCAACCCGAGAGGTGCGACGCCGGCGAAGGACAGGCAATCCTCAGCTTCTGGCAATCGTCGTTGCCAGCCCTTTCCATGCGTTACGAGGAGTGGAAATGACCCAGCAGAAGGCCATGGAGACCTCCCACGCCGCTCCGTCGTCCAATGTCGCCGGTGGGGAGCGCCCCCACGGCGAGACGGAGGTCATGGTCGAGCGCGTCTTCGCGGAGCTGCTCGACGTCCCTGGCTTGCCGCGCGCGGCTTCCCTGTTCGATCTCGGGCTCGACTCGATGTGGGTGACGATCGCCTGCGCCCGCCTGGAGCAGATCACCGGGGTGCGGGTCAGGTTCACCCAGATCTTCCGAACCCCCACCATCGCGCAGCTCGCGGCATGGATCGACGCGGCCCGCGACGCGAGCGGTGAACAGCCCGCCCCCGCCAAGCCGCTCGCCGCCGAGGGCGACGAGCTCGTGGCCATCACTCCGGTGCAGGCGGAGACGGTTCCGCAGAACATCGTGGTCGAGATGGCCTGGTGGGTCGACGGCGAGGTCGACAATGCGGTTCTGGAGACCGCCGCGACCGACATCCACCGCCGGCACCAGGCGCTGCACGCCCGGTATCTCAGCGGGCCGGAACTCGGGCTGGCCGAGGTGCCGGCCGATCCGGGACAGGCGGAGTTCCACCGGCTGGGCGAGGAAGGCAGTGACGACGCGGCGCTCGAGACGCTGCGGCGGACGCTGCGCAGGCCGCTCCGGCTCGACGAGGGAAAGATCTGGCGGTGCGCGGTCGTGCGCAGCAGGCAGAGCGGGCGCACCCTGTTCGGGCTGGCGGCGGACCACGCGGGGTTCGACGGCCGTTCGTTGGTCATCGTGACGGCGGAGCTGTCCGTGGCGTACGCGGCGCGCGCAGCCGGGGAGGCGCCGCGGTGGCCGAGCCGGACCGCGTCGCTCGCGGAGATGGCGTGCGACTTCCGGCACCAGCTCGCGTCGGCGGACACCGAGGCGCAGCGCCGGTACTGGCGCGACGAGCTCCATGAGCTTCCGCCCTGCCGGCTTCCCGCGCGCAGCGACGGGGTGTCGGAACTCCCCCCGATCCCCGAGGGCTCGCGCTACTCGCTCCCGGGGCCGGCCGCCCTGCGCGAGTTCGTCGTGCCGCAGGCGAAGATGGAGAGCTGGGAGGAGTACGCCCGGGACAAGGGCATGCCGTCCTCCGTCTGCGTGGCGGCGGTGTACGTGGAGTCCATCGTCCGGGCAGGCGGGACGCCTGACTTCGGCGTGATGGTCGCCGTCGCGAACAGTTCCAGCAAGGTGATCGACGGGACCGTCACCAACCGGGCAGGCAACATCGTGCTGCGCCCGAACGGCCCGTCCCACTCGGATGCGAGCATCCTCGCGCGGACGCGCGAGGCGTATCTGCGGGCGATGGCCGCGCGCGACGTCCTCATCGTCCCCGAGGAGCTGGGCAGCGCGCTCAGCGGCTCCGACAAGGTGATCCACCTCGACCGGTTGGTGGCGCTCAACTACACCCCGACACCCGAGCTCACCTTCGGCGACGCTGCCGGGACGCTCGTGACCGAGGGCAGCGCGCTCTCCACGCAGTCCCACTTCCCCGTCATGCTCATCGTGTCGCCGATCCCGGAGGGCCTCGACATCGCCCTGCAGCTGCGGACCGACATGCACGACGCCAGCCTCGTCGACCGGATCAAGGAGTGTTTCCTCGACATCATCAGCGGTGGGCCCGAGCGGCTCGAACTGGCGACCGCGTGAGCTGGGCGACGATCGTGACCGTCCCCGCGCTGGCAGCCGGCTGACTCCTGATGCCGCTCGATCGCAGCCTCGTCGGAGTGCCCGGAGAACCGTACGAGCGATCCTGGACCTCGACGGACGCGCTGCTGTACGCCGTCGGTGTCGGAGCGGGTCTCGGCGACCCGCTGCGCGAGCTCGCGTTCACCACGGAGAACAGCGAAGGCGTCGCGCAGAAGGTGCTGCCCACCTACGGCGTGCTGCTGACAAGAGCCCCGACGGCGCGCAGCATCGGCGCCTTCGACCGGGCCATGCTGGTGCAGGCCGAGCAACACATCGAGCTGCACCGGCCCCTGCCGGTCGCTGGCACGGTTCTCGTCACCTCGACCGTCACCGGGATGTACGACAAGGGCTCGGGCGCGCTGGTGGAGTTCGAGAGCGTCGCCGTCGACGCCGCCGACGGTCAGCCTCTCGTCACCGCCCGGTTCGGCATGTTCATCCGGGGCGAGGGTGGGTTCGGGGGCGATCGTGGCGCCTCCGCACCGTGGCAGCCGCCCGACCAGGATCCCGACCGCCGGGTCGTGCTGCGCACGAGGCAGGAGCAGGCCCTGCTCTACCGGCTCTCCGGCGACCGGAACCCTCTGCACACCGATCCGGCGGTCGCCGCGCGAGGTGGCTTCAGCCGGCCGATCCTCCACGGTCCGTGCACCTACGGCTTCACCGGACGGGCGCTGCTGCACGAACTGTGCGGCTCCGACCCGGCCAGGTTCATCTCGATGTCGGGCCGGTTCACCGCCCCGGTCACGCCGGGTGACTCGCTGGTCGTCTCGATCTGGCGCGGCGACGACGGCACCGCCTCGTTCCGAACCGCGAAGGAGGACGGGACCGTGGTCATCGACCGCGGTCGGCTGAGGTATCGCGGTCCCGCGACGCCGTGAATCCCCGGGCGCGAGACGACCACCGTCGAGGCGCGGCGGCGACCTCGCGCCTCGACGATCCTGTCGGCGGGCCCAACGCGCGAGGCGGTCGGCCGCGAGGCCGCGGAGGTGCTCGACCCGCCACCATCCCGGACGGCGCGGACCGCGGGGGAGCGACTGAGGGGTGAATGAGCCCTGCCACCCGCACCAGATCGGTGCAGGTCGCGCTGTGGGCCGACCGGAACCCGTCGGGATGCCGGTGCCTGATCGCGCGACGCGTGGCCGGAGCGATCGCGAAGAGGCTGCCGGCGAAGCGGCGTGGAGTCATGGCGCACAGCTGCCGGTGTCGGGTGCTGGATCGGTATCCGTGATCCGCCGGGGCGGCGGTCGGGCCCACGTGCGGCGGCGCGGATGCGTACGGCTGCCACGGTGGGCGCCGGTGCCGCTCACGCCGTCGCGCCGGCGGCCTCCGCCTCGCCCACGTCCGGCGACGTCGGCCTGGTCCGCTCGCCCCACCGCGCCACGACCGGCATCAGCATGCTCGTCAGGGCGAAGACGGCACCCAGTCGCCGACGGTGCGCACACACACGGACACCACGATCATCAGCAGCGCGGCCCAGGCGGGCAGTCCGGCCGCGAAGCCCATCGCGGCGCAGCTGCACAGGAAGGCGAAGGTGGCGAAACTGTCGATGAAGAGCAGGCCGACCGTCGCCGGCTGACCGTGACCGGGCCCGGCAGGCGGACCTGCCGGACGTGGTCGCGCGGCGACGGCGGTGCGGCCGGCAGGCCACACGCTTCGCTGTCTGCCGGGGCGTGTGTCGCCGGCCAGCGGCGGGCCCCCGGCGACGGTCGGGCGCGGGTGGCGATGGCGGTGGGATCGGGATCGCCGCCGACGGCGTGGGAGGTCGGTCCGGACACCGGTGTCCGGACCGACCTCCGCCCGACCGGGACGTCGCCTGGGCTCCGCCCCGGCTCGACCGGGAACCTCGACAGCCGTCCTAGACGTAGAGGGTGTTGGCGTCCAGGCCGCAGACGATCCGGCCGTACAGCTCGAGGTTGGTGTTGGGGTGCAGGATGGCGTGCAGGTTGAGCACCTGCACGTCCCGCCGGATGCGCTGGATCGCGACGTCCCGGTAGACGGACGAGCCGCCGCTGGCGTTGGCCAGGATGCCGATCGCCTCTTCGGCCCGCTGGCAGGCGGCGCCCAGGTCGAGTCGGATGCGCGCCCGCTCCTCGAGCGTCCAGGGCTCGCCCGCCCGGCTCTTGGTGTCGAGCAGGTCCGCCGCGCGGTGTGCGTGGAACCTGACCTCGTCGATCCCGACGATCGCGCTGGCCACCTCGATGTGGGTGATCGGGGCCTCGCTCTGGTTCTCGTAGCTGGTGTAGGTGATCTTGCGGCCGGGCAGCCGGTCGAGGAAGGCGTCCTTCGCCGCCAGGGCCAGGCCGAGAGCCGGCGCGCTGACGATCGAGCAGGCGGTGGCCATGAACGGCGCGTTGAAGATCGGTGCGTTGGCGTTCAGCTTGGACCTGTGCTGACCCTGCAGCACCGGCCCCATCGGCAGCGCACGCTCCGCCGGGACGAAGACGTCCTTGGCGATCGTGGTGATGCTGCCGGAACCGCGCAGGCCCGACGTGTGCCAGTCGTCGACGATCTCCAGGTCCGCGACCGGAATGGCGAGCATGACCGGCGCGAAACCGCCGCCCTCGACCGGCGTGACCGCTGCCGTCGTGTTCCACGTGCTCTGCTGCGCACCCGTGTTGAACGACCACTTGCCGTTGACGATGTAACCGCCGTCGGTCGGCACGGCCATCGCGCCGGGACTGAGGATCCCGCAGACGCGTACGTCCGGCGTCGAGAACACCTCGTCCTGCACCTCGTCGGGGAACAGCCCGGTCAACCACGTGCTGATCGACCAGACCGCGACGGTCCACGCGGTCGAGCCGTCACCCCGCCCGAGCTCGGCCAGCACGTCCACGACCGTGCCCATGTCGGACTCGTAGCCGCCGTAGCGGACCGGAACTCGCATCTTCAGCAGCCCGGCATCGGTGATGGCCTCGATGACGTCCGGGTGTAGCTGCCGGTTCTCGTCCATCCAGACCGCCTTTTCCCGCAGCAGCGGGACGAGCTCGGAGGCGCGGCGGACGAGTTCCGCTCGGGGCGGCGCTTGGGTGATCTCCATCGTGATTCTCCTTCGCGGGCGTCCGTCGCCACGTGCTGCGGCACATGGTCACGGCGATCGGGTTACTTCAGGCCTGATGGGTGGTTCGAGCAGATCTCGGCGCGATGTGGTCACGCACCGAGATGATTTCAAGCCGGAGAGTTCTGCCGCACCTCCGCGATTGCGGCCCGGACAGCGTCATGTCCAGCGCGCAGTGGTCATCACGGCGTCCCGACGACGCCCTTGACGATCTGCAGCAGGACGGGGCGAGGATCGCCAGGCCGTAGCCGGCCAGGGCATCAAGGGCGCGAGATCCGTCCACACCGCATCGGTCAAACCCGACGGACAGCATGAACGGCGTCATCCCCGCCACAGGTGCAGTTGCGCACAACGCAACCATGGCGGGGATGATCCGTTTGTCGAGTACCGACATCGACGTGCCTCGCCAGTACGCGCCCGAGGTCTTCGAGTTCGACGTCGACGGGCTGGCGCAACGCCCCGAACGGTTGTCCGGCGGGCAGGCTGGCGTCGGTGGAGTGCGGCAGGGGTGGGCGACGGCTCGACCGGCCGTCGCCCACCGGCCCCGCTGGGAGCCTCGGCTCGGACGGCCTCAGCCGAAGAACGATCGCAGGTGCTGAGTGAGCACCTGAGGCTGCTCATCGACGAAGTAGTGCCCGGTGTTGGCGATCTGCACCAGCTGCACGTTGGTGGCCTGCTGGCTGAGCGTCGCAGCGAAGCTCGGGAAGAAGACGTCGTGGGCGATGCCCAGGACCGGGGCGGTCACCGGCGTGTACGTCCCGTTGTCGATGATGTCCTGGCCCAGCGCCTGGTACCAGCCGTTGCCGCCCCGGATGGCGTCCGGAGTCGAGTACGCGTGGGCGTAGACGGCGCGGTCGAAGTCGCTGATGGCTGCCTTGTTGACCAGGAGGTTGTCGAACATCCAGTCGACGAGGAAGCGGGACCGGCCCGTGATGAGCTGCTCAGGCAGCTGTGACACCTGGTTGAAGGCGAACCACCAGGGGTGGAACGGGGCACCCGGGGCCGGCAGCATGCGGAACTCGTAGTAGCTGCTGTTCGGGTGTTCCACGTCCAGCATGGCGATCTTGTTGACGACTGCGGGGTGGTTCGCCGCCATGCTGTAGGCGACCATCGACCCCATGTCGTGACCCACGACGTTCACCTTGGTGTAGCCCAGCGCCCCGGCCAGCGCCGCGATGTCCGCCGCCATGGTCTTCTTGTCGTACCCGGAGGCCGGCTTGCTGGAGCCGCCGGCACCGCGCAGGTCCACGGCGATCACGCGGTACCGGGTGGCCAGCGCGGGCATCACCTTGTGGTACTCCCACCAGGTCTGCGGCCAGCCGTGCAGCAGGATCAGCGGCTCCCCGCGCCCACCGGCGACGTAGTGCAGCCGGATTCCGTTGACCGCCGCGTACCTGCTCGTGAAACCCCCCGGAAGGGTCGCTGCGAGCTCGGCGGCGGACGGGGCGGTGGCCAGCGCGCCGTCGGTGGACGGTGCGGCCTGTGCCGCCGCGCCGGTCGCCGCGGCGGCGACCGCGCCGGCGCCGAGCGCGATCAGCTTCCTTCTGTTCATCGAAGACACGCATGCTCCAGTTCTCTAGACAGTGACATGGATCCTTACCGATTTTTGGGGAACGCAGGGTTGCATCATGGTCACGGATGTCCGATGGTTTATCGGAAATGACCGATGGGATGTAATTTCCTGCGCTCGCGTCCGATGGCTGGGATGTCCGTCAACGGGATAACCGACAGCCCTGAGCCTCGATCCACCGACACGGTTGGCGGCGATCGCCGATTGATCATTTCGAACTGAGGTGAGTCGGCGGGTGTGTCCGGCGTCTTCGTCCCGGATGGCTTGCGGGTGCCTTGATGCCGGCCCATTGGCCGTTGTTGATGCTGTTGCATGCGGCGTGGATCCTCGCATCGATGCGGCAGGTGACCGAGAACCGCACGTCACGGCGCCGGCAGCAGTTGATCACGGTCTGGGGTGCAGAACACCGAGCCCGGACGACGAGGTACTACGACACGCTGAACGAGTTCTTTGGGAAGCTGGCCAGCTGATCGGCAAAGACCGCCGCGACCGCCTCATCCGCACATCCGGGCAGCGCCGGCGAGGTGTTGAGGACGTGGGCGTCACGGAGGTGGTTGCCCCGCCGTGCTGTCGGCGTTGTACTACGTGGTCGCTTTCCGGCAGCTGACACCGGGTCGGGACGCGGACACGGCCTCGCTGCGAATCATGATGCTCGACGTGATCGAGCGGCTCGCCCGGCTGCAACAACACGTTGCCGCTCGGCAGGCGCGACGGCCCAGGGCGATCGGGCCGGACACCCACCTCCTCACTGCCTTGCGTCCCGTCCGGTGAGACATCCCTGGTCTGCTCAGCCAGGGTCCAGCAGTTCCTGCGCCCCAGAACAGAGACCAGGCCACACAGGTACTGCCGCACCCGCCGAAGGGAGCATCAGTCCAGGCCTCCGGACGACGTCGACGACCTCGGCGGCGTAGACACCCATCCGCCGAGCCAGCTCCGCCTGTCAACGATGAGCCGCAAGCTCCGCCGCCAGTGGCGTGCAGGCAAGGTAGTTCGCCGCCAGATGGAAGTCGAACGCGTGGATCGCCGCTGTATGGTCGGCCGCTAGGTCGATGAACCGCATGGGGATGCCGCCTGAGGGGATCGCAACCAGATCACCTGCGTCGGCGATGTTCACCCAGCGCTTCACGTTTGGCGGGCGCGATCCGCGACCAGCCACTGGGGCGGGGTCGAGCCGCGGGAACACCACGTGCGGCATGGCCAACGGCGAGCCGAGCGTGACGAGCAGGTCCACCTCCAGGTCGCCGTGGTGCCACAGGGTCTCGTAGGTGACGATGCTGCCCAGGGAGTGCGCCAGCACCACCGAGGGCTGGTGTGCGCGGATCGTCGCGGCCACCGTGTCTCGGATCGTCTGCCGGACGCCGTCGCCCCGCAGGTAGCGGGCGACCTCTCGGAAGAAGGTTGTTACGAACAACTCCACGAGACGCGGCGCGAGCTGGCGGCGTTCGGCGATCCACCCGAGGATCTGGCGAAACGGCCGGGTGGCGTTGCCCTGGGTGACGGCAGGTGGCACGTCGAGTTGTGCCAACCATGCTTCGAGCAGTTCACGTGCCTCTGGCGGCAGTTCGTCGTCCGCGCCCTGACGACCGCGCGGCTGTAGGTGGTCGGCGTAGTAGGCGACGGTCAGATCCACCGGCTGTGAAAATCCACGGGCCAGCGCGCGGCTCCAGATCGCCGCCAGCTGCGCGCCTGCCTGCGTCGACGTGGCGGACGGACGATAGTTGCCGACACCGTGCACCCCCACGACACGCATGGTGCGGGTCACTCCCCACGGTCCAGTACGACGATTTCCCTTTCGTAGCACACCACTATCGCACCGTCTGGAGCGAGCACCACAGCGTCGACGTGGTCAGGCACCGCGTGTTCATCGAGGCACTCACCGGTCAGCAGGTCCCACACCCGCACGACCTTGTCGAAGCAGCCCGTCACCGCCACTGCTCGTCCCCCACGTACGCCGCACGAAAGGGCACGCGCGTACAGACCCGGCGGTGACGCCATGACGCGCAGGCACGCGCCGGTCCGTGCGTCGAAGACACCAACGCCTTCGCCGGCCGCGACGACCACCGGTTCACCGCTCACGGTCGTGCAGGCCACCAGCCCCATCGTGGACCCCGGATCGACCCTGCAACGCATGACACGGGCGAGGACATCCCACACCAGGAGCTCGCTGCCCTGCTCCGACCAGGTCACGGCGTAGGGAACGCCGCCGTCGTCGCCGATGGCCACTTTGTCGATGGCCGCTATGTCGGTGGCGACATCGACGCCGGCGGCTGGAAGCGTGACGCAGCTGCCGTCGGCCAGGTCCCACACCCGGGGCACGCCGTCTGACCCCCCGGAGATCACCAGTGGCCGGCCGCCGACGTTGGCGGCGGCGACGTCGTGCACAAAGCCTTCGTGCCCTTCCAGTAGGTTCCCGAACGTCTGTGCGGTCGCGATGTCCCACAGTTCCAGAGAGCTCGTTTCCCCTCCCGCCAGCACGGCGACGGTCGTGTCGCCGGTGCGTACCGTCGCCAGCGCCGACACCCAACCGACCTTCCGGCCGAACGGCTCACCGATCAGTGTTCCGTCCGCGAGGTCCCACACGGCCACGCCGTCCTGCCGGCTGTCTACCTCGCCGCCGCCGGCGATGATCACGATCCGGTCGTCGACGACGGCGCAGGCCGCCGCGTTGAACGGTTCGGTGTGGCCTGGCAGGACAGCCGATGCGTCCGTCACCGCCACGTCCAGGTTCCATACCCGCACGGTCCCGTTGGCTGCTGTGCTCACCGCGACCGGCGCACCATCGAGGTCGACGCATCGGATCGCCCGGACGCTGTCGGTGTGGTGCAGCGGGGCGCCGACGCGCCTTCGGGTGCGTAGGTCCCATAACTCGATGTCGTCGGCGTGCCCGACCAGCGCGATCGGCCGGTCGTCGACGACCGCGCAGGCGACTGGTCCGGCGAGCACGTCGTCGTTGGTCAGGATCTCGCTGCGAGGGCTGTCGGACTTGAGATTCCACATCCGGACGGTCCCGTCCTCGCCCGTGCTCACGACGTACAGGTCGGCGCCGTGCATGACGCCGCCGGCACCGCGAACCTCGCCGTCGTGTCCGGCGAGCGTGGCATCGATCGGGCGGCCGGACAGGGAGCGCACCTTGATCTGCCCGCTCTCGTCACCGGTGACGACGACCGTGGCTCCGTCTGCGGTAAACGAGTTCGCGTAGCGGACGGTCTCGTTGTGGAAGCCGATCTCGTGCGACTCGGCGCCCACCTCGTCGGACGACGACACCGGCCAGACGTCCACTACCCCATCGAAGCCGCTGGCGACGACTACCGCCTGGCCATCCACCGTGCCTGCCGTGACGGCAGAGTACGAGAGGCCTCTCGGCTCCTGTATCCGGCTGCCCGGCTCGCCGGTGATCAGATCAAAGATCTGGATTCCGGCCTGGACGTCCAGCGCGGCCACCACCGGCCGGCCGGCCGCGACGAACGCGGCAATCGCGTGGTACCGATGGTCGAGGGTGATCCGCGCAGGCTGCCACGGGCGGCCCTGGCGGAGGTTCCACAGCCGGACCGTGCGGCCGCCCCAGGTGACCGCGATGATCTCGTCTCCGATACGCAGGCAGTCGACTGACGACACCGACAAGATGTGCCCGGAAAGGTCATCCCGTAGCGCGGGATTGACCAGTGCACCGGTCGCCCAGCGGGTCAGGAGACCGGTACCCGCGAACGCCCGCACGAGTACGTGGCTACCGACGCGACGCGCGTCGATTGCCATGATCTCGCGACGTTCGTCGGGCGTCGCCTCGCGATGCCGCTTCGCCGACGTCCGGTAGAGCACCGCTGCCTCTCGTGCCGCCGGAGACCGGGCTTCTCCCAGGTGACGGATGACAGCGTCCGGCTCCGCCATGAGCAGGAACTCGGGGTCCACGAGCAGGTCGTCGACCCGACTCGCGTCGGCGGCGTGTTCAATCGCGTGCCGCAGCAGGTACGGCGGTGCGGTACGCCAGCTGTGTGTGCCCGCGACGATGCGTTCGTAGAGACGCGTGGTGTCGTGCTGTGATCGCAGATACTCGCCGAGGCTGTGGTGGAACAGCCGGTACAGCGTCGTTCCGTCGGAGTCGGCGCTGGTACGCAGATACGGTCCTCCTTGAAGAAGCACGTCGGTGACGTCAACGCCGACCAGAGCCGCGATCAACTCGGCGGGCATGCCGTCGCCTTTGCCGAAAGCGATCGCGGCCAGCGCCCAGCGCAGAGTTCGATCCGGGCCGAGCGCACCGAGGTGGAGTTCGAATACCTCAGGTAACCGGGTTGGCATGGACAGACCAAGCTGGGAGGCGCGTTCGGTGTCGGCCGGAACGGGCACCGCTTCGAGATATCGCAGGAATACCTCCGCGAGCAGGAACGCACCCCAGTTGCGGGATGCGCTGGCCAGGCGGCCCGCGACCACCCGGGCGAGGCGTTCCCGTACCAGCCGCGCCGATCGCGCGCGGTAGCCGGGCGCGTCGGCGAGCCGATTCATGATGTGGCTTTCCAAATCCGCGCTCAACTCATCCGCCTCGACGCTGTCAAGATCGAGCACATCGGTCTGGGCGATCAGCCGGGCGAACTTCGCGTCCGGGCGTGTGGCGACCAACAGCCGACACGCCGGCTCGCCCGACGGCCGGTGGGCGTGCAGCAGCGGCAGCAGCAACTCGTTGACCACGCCGATCGGGTCGAGTGCCTCGTCGAGCGCGTCGAGCACGATTGTCGGCGGCTCGGGTAGCCCGGCAATGACCTCGACGAGCGTGGCGGCGTTCCAGCCCGGCGATGACGGTTCTCGCACAGCGGCGGCGAAGTCGTCCAGCTGCCACAGTCCGTTGTCCAGCTCGTCAAGCCAGTCGGCGATATTGTCCGCGGAGCGGCCGGATCGCGGCGCGGTCAGATCCAATTGGTCGGCGATGGAGTGGACGAACTGGAGTGTGTCGCGGCCGCGGGCGTGCACTGTCGCGAGGTTGGGGTTGAGGGACGGGCGTGATCGGGTGTCCAGCCGTGCGCGGACGGCGGGTACCTCCTTGGCAAGAGTGGGGTGCGCCGCGCACACGAGCACGCCCAGCAGCGCTGACTTGCCGGCACCGGGACTTCCCGTGATGACGATGGGCCTGTCGCCCGCCGCACCGTCCAGCCAGAGCGACAGCAGGCGCAGTTCGCGGTGACGTCCGGTGAAATGCGTGCCTGCCCGCTCCATGAAGTAGGCGTAGTCGAGAGACTCCCGCAGCGATGGATCTGACACCTTGCTGACAAGATGTTCGGGCTCGTAGCGAGGGTTGAGGAAGAACAGCGGCTCGCCTGGCGGCTGCGCCGGGTCGACCGGAGTGGCGTGCACACGCTGCGGCAAGCCCTTCTGGGCTGCAACCCGCTTCGCGATCCGTCGAGCAACCAGTTCCAGCGGCACATGCCGCATGCTCGGGTCGGCACCCAGACCGTCGATGGCGAGCCGGTCGAGCACGTCGGCTACCGCCCAGCTGAACCGTCCGTCGAAGGCGTCCTCATCCGGGCCAGCCGCCGCGATCACCCAGGTCTTCGTGTCCGGTCCGGTTTGCTGGAGCAGCCACGGCAGCCGGGCGATCCGACCCGACCGGCACAAGTCAAGCAACAGCAGAACAGGTTGGTCACGAAGCTGTCCGGACGATACCCACTCAGCGACGTTCGTGCCCATTCCCGTACGCCCGCACGCGGGCACGACATCAAGTCGTGTGTCGTCAACGCCGACCTCGCCGTGAGACACGACGTGCAGAACCAGGCTTCCGCTGTCGTTCTCCAACGCATCTCGAACGGAGCCGGCCATCTGGCCCCGGTCCGGGTCGAGCTTCACGTCGACGTGGAAGCCCAGCACCTCCAGTGCTTTACGCACCCTTGCCTGCACCTCATCGACGAACCCAAGAGGCGCCCGATTTCCCAGTAGCAGTGGCGATTCCGACTCGGCACCCACCCGGTCCGCGAACCGTCGCACACCGATGAGTAACGCTCGCCCGCCCATGACGCGCGACTGTAGCAATCGGGCGCCTCCATCGATGCGATGTCCTGGCGGTGCAGGGGCTGCTCCGCTCGGCCGGATCGATCGGAGTGTCCAAGCCTTTCTGTCCAGCACTTCTGGCTATGTTGCATTCAGCGTGGGCTTGACCGTTACGGGCCGACCATGAGCCCTTTTCATCGTGGGTCGCGGCTGGTCTGGACGTGGTGTAGTACGAGGACGGCCTGGACGATCGCGGTGGCTCGTCGTGGGCAGTAGCGAAGCGTCACCGCAACCAGGCCCACGACCTACTGACGTCACCGTCCGCAACGCGAAAGCGGGCAAGCAGACGGTCATACGACCAGCAACAGCACCACCCACACGGGAACGGCTGCCGTAGACCGGTCGGCGCCCGGGCCGGACGCTGGACACGATGGGTGCCGTGCGGAGTTCGACGAGGCGTTCCTCGGTGAACTGGACGTCCTGTCGTACCGGGAGCGGATGGCGACCCTGGGTGCGGGCGGCCGGGCTGCGACGGCTCGTCCAGGCCGACAAGGCGGACCAGGGTCCGAGGCCCCGCCGAGGGCCGGCCGGCCCGCCGGCTGACGGCCGTCCGCGCCGCGCGGAACCGGGCCTGGTACGCGGACCCGGCGTTCTGGCGTCCCGCCGGGAGCGGGCGGGTAGCGCGCCGTTGTGACGTAACGGACCGGGTCGGAAAAGGGACACAGTGGACCTACGGACGGTGGTAGAAAGCAGGCGCAGACCTCACCTCAGGAGATCATCGTGAAGCGAAACCCCGTGTCCCGACGGTCGCTGCTGGCTGCCGGCGGGGCCACCGCCGTCGCGCTCGGCCTCGCCGCGTCCCGGCCGGCGACGGCCGCCCCGAGCCAGCCGCCCGTCGTCACCCCGGCCGAGGCGTGGCGGCGGCTGCGCCACGGCAATCACCGGTTCGTCACCGGGCACAGCCGGCACCCGCACCAGAGCCTGGCCGACCTGCGCCGCCTGGCCGCTGGTCAGCACCCGATCGCCATCACCCTGGGCTGCGCCGATTCCCGGGTCGCCCCCGAGGTGCTGTTCGACCAGGGTCTGGGCGACCTGTTCGACAACCGGGTGGCCGGAAACATCGTCGACGACCTGCTGCTGGGCAGCATCGAGTTCGCCGTGGAGGAGTTCCACAGCCCGTTGATCGTCGTGCTCGGTCACGAGCGGTGCGGGGCGATCACCGCCACCATCGACGCCATCCGCACCGGTGGTTCCGCCCCCGGTCACATCGGCACCATCGTCGAGAGCCTGCGGCCGGTGGTGGAGCCGGTGCTGGGGCAGCCCGGGGACGAGGTCGAAAACGGCGTCCGCGCCAACGTCCGCGCCCAGGTCCAGGCGCTGACCGCACGCAGCCCGATCATCGCCGAGCGGCTGCACGCGGGCGCGCTGAAGGTGGTCGGCGCCCGGTACGACCTGGACAACGGGCAGGTCACGTTGGTGGACTGACCTCGGTCGGTCCCCCAACTGACACGCCGAACTGACGGCGCTGCTGCGGACACGTCCGCAGCAGCGCCAACCGTCCCCGGCCGTGTCTTCACCACCCGGCAGACAACTTTCCACCCGGCTTCTTCCTGTCCGCCATGACGTGGGTCTCCCAAACAGGGGCGACGTCCGGTCCGACGACCACACCCAGGCCGAACACGGAAATCCACGCAGTACCAGGCTGCCAACGGCGAGGCAGTCGCCGGCAAGCTTGACCTGGTCGGCTCGGCCCGCCGGCGTTGGAGTGGCTGTCGGCCGTCCTCTGCGACCCTTTGAGTGCGTCCACCACCGACAGGGCATCGCGCGCCGTCGGTCGATCAGGTGGCGAGGAAAGTCGTCGCCGTCCGGGGATCGGAATGCCACGACTGTCGGCACGGGCGGTAGTCGCGGGGCTGCTTTCAGTCAGGCATATTGACGAAGCCTGGAATTCTGCTTGAAGGCCGAATGCAGACAAGTGCTGTCCCGCGTTAGCTGACGATGGGTCGGGCATAACTCCCACTGAGCTGAAACCCCTGACACGTTCCGAGTGTCCAAGCGCCAAAGACACTCGCTCCGTCCAGGCCGTCAGCCCCGCCAGCAGTATCGATAGCCAGGAGCGGCCTCGGTCGGGGGAAAGCTCCGACCATCGTCAGGGTGCCCGGGCGGGCGCTTCGGAGCCGGATGCCGGGGCGAGTGGATACGACCTGTACCAGACATAGCTCGCGAATGTAGTCCCTTGTCTGGCGCGGGGTGCGCGGCTACGCTCGCCCCATCGAAGACCGCGTATTAGCGCGAACTGTTGTTTCGCGCTCCGTTGTTCGCACGATTTTGTATTCGCTCCACGGGGGAGTTGATCTGATGTCTGCTGACGGCGAACGTCGAATTCGTCCAGCGCCGCCGATCGCGCCTCTGTGATGAATCGTCGTACCTCCCTCAGCTGACCGTCGTTCATTCGAGGCGATCTGATCCGCAGGCGATGTCACGCGCCGCGAGGCGCGGATTCTGGTTGCAGTCCGGCCGCGCAACTCTGTAACGGGGGGTCTTCAGTGCAGCTCGTTTCCGAGGGCTCCGCCCTCATGTCAGGGCGGTTGTCCAGCGGCCCGTCCCGCCAGGTGCATGACGAGATCCTCCGGCCGCAGTTCGTCTTCGACATGACTCACCTGCTTCCTCACTACCTCGCTGTGGAAGTGGCTCTCCTGTTCGAGTACGAGCGGATGGGGGTCATCACCGGCGATCAACGACGAGACATCGCGGACATCCTTGGCGGGATCGACGAATCCACGCTCAGCGCGGACCCCTCCACCAACATGTCCGACACGTCGATGGCCATCGAGCAGTGGGTGCATCGTCAGCTGACCGAGCCGGTCCCGGCCTGGCACGTCGACCGCAGTCGTAACGACTCTCAGGCGACAGCACACGCTCTCGCGGCACGCGAGTGGTTCGGCGGGGCGGCGGAGGACCTGCTGGGCCTCGGTGCGGCCGTCCATCGACTCGCCAGCGGTACGACCGACCTGCTGATGCCGGGATACACCCATCTCCAGGCAGCCCAGGTGATCACTCCCGGCTTCTACCTGGCCGCCCTCTCCCAGCAGATCCTGCACAACCTGCGCCGCTGGCTCGCCACCTATGACAGCAACGACCTCTCGCCGCTCGGCGCGGGCTCGATGGCGGGCCAGCAACTGCCCTGGGACCGGCACCGCTTGGCGCGCCTGCTCGGCTTCGCGGGGCCGGTTCCGCACGCCCTGACCGCCGTGGCGTCCCGGTCGCTGGCCCTGGAGATGATGGCGGAATTCTCCATCCTGGGTGCCGAACTGAGCCGCTTCGTCACCGACCTCATGACCTGGGGCAGCAACGAGTACGCCTTCATCGACCTGCCCGACGAGCTTTCCGGCATCTCGGCGGCGATGCCGCAGAAGAAGAACTTCCCGATCCTGGAGCGAATCCGCGGGAAGCTGGCGCATCTCGGCGCCTATGGCGTGGACATCGTCCTCGCCCAACGCGCGACGCCCTATTCCAACATGGTGGAGGTGTCCAAGGAGGCGACCGCGAACCTCCATGTCTCCGTCTCCACCACGCGGACCGCTCTGCGGCTCTTCTCCACCGTCATCGACAACCTGCGTTTCCGATCCGACCGGATGCGGGAAGCCTGCCGGCGGGAGTATCTGGGCGCGTTCGCACTGGCGAACGACCTGACCCTCAACGACGGGATCCCCTGGCGCGACGCCCAGATCGTCGTCGGGCAGTACATCGCCGCCGCCATCTCCGCCGACATCCCGCCCCATCCCGGAGACCCCGGGCTGTTGGCCGAGGTCGCCGGCCGGCACGGATTCCAGGTCTCCGACGCCGCACGCGTGCTCGCCGACGCCTTCGACATCGAGAGCGCAGTTCGTGGAAAGCGGTCGACGGGCTCGGTCAATCCCGAGGCGTTGGCCGACCTGCTCGCCAGCCAGGCGGACGATTTCCGACTCCTCCGGCAGCAGTGGGACGACCGTCGTGAACGGCGAGGTTCCGCTCGGGCACTGCTCGGGCGTCGATGAGCGTCGAATCGGGGAGAGAATGACGATCCTGAGCGGAGCAGCCCGGGTGGGCGCGAACGACGTCGGCACCCACGGACGACCGGGGGCTGGCGCGTGATCTTCCAGAACGTCGTCGACGCCATCGGGCACACGCCGTTGATCAGGCTGCGGATGGATGTCGACCCGCGCGTGCAGGTGTACGCCAAACTCGAACTGCAGAACCTCTTCGCGATGAAGGACCGGGTCGCCCGCCACGTGATCCTCGAGGCCAGGCGGCTGGGCGTGCTCAAACCGGGCGCGCCGATCGTCGAGAGTTCCTCCGGCACGATGGCGCTGGGAGTCGCCCTCGTCGGCACCGCCCTGGGCCATCCGGTGCATGTCGTCACCGACCCCCGGATCGACCCCGTGACGCTCGCCAAGCTGCGCGCCCTGGGCTGCCAGGTGCACGTCGTCGACCGGATGTCCCGCCAGGGCTGGCAGGGTGCCCGCCTCGAACGGCTGCACGAGCTCCTCGAAGGCCTGCCGGGTGCGTTCTTTCCCGAGCAGTACCGGAATCCGGACAACCCGGGTGCGTACCGGTCCCTGGCCGGCGAGCTGCTGGGGGACCTCACCTCCTTCGACGTCCTGGTCGGGGCGGTCGGCACCGGTGGATCGCTGTGCGGCTCGGCCCGTGCGCTGCGACGCGCGCTGCCCGAGCTGCGAGTGGTGGGGGTGGACTGCGTGGGCAGCGTGCTGTTCGGTCAACCGGACGTGCCCAACAGGTTGCAGGGCGGACTCGGCAACAGCCTCGAGCCCGCCAACCTGGACCGTCGCCAGATCGACGAGGTGCACTGGCTCAACGACCGGGAGGCGTTCGGCGCCACCCGTGACCTGGCCCGCGAACAGCAGATCTTCGGCGGCAACACGTCGGGATCGGTCTACCAGGTGTTGAAGGACGTGGCTCGCCGCGCGGAGCCGGGCACCCGGATCGTCGGCATCTTCCCCGATCGCGGCGACCGGTACGCGCAGACCGTCTACGACGACGGATGGGCCGCCGACCGCCTCCACGGGATGGACGTGGCGGACCGACCGCGTCCGATCAGCCCCGGCGAGGTCGCCGTGAGCTGGTCGCGGACGGACGACGTCCCGCGCGCGAACGACGAGCGGTACCTGTTGTTCCTGGAGTCGAACACGAGCGGCACCGGCGTGCTCGCCCTGAGCGTCGCGCGACGGATGGGGCTGCGTCCGGTGCTGCTCACCGACCGTCCCGACCGCTACCCGGGGCTCGCCGACACCGACTGCGAGGTCCTCGTCTGCGAGACCCACGACCTGCCGGGCCTGCGCTCGCTCATCCAGGGCAGGTTCCGTCGTGAACAGCTCGCCGGGGTGACGACGACGAGCGACTTCTACACCGTGCTCGCCGCCGAGCTGGCCGACTGGCTGGGACTGCCGGGCAACCCGCCGGCAGCCGTGGCCGCCTGTCGGAACAAGGCCCTGCTGCGGGAGGCCCTGCGGGACAGCGGGATCCGGCAACCCCGCTTCGTCGCGGTGACGGACCCGGCACGGGCCGCCGCCGCCGTGAGCGAGGTCGGGCTGCCGTGCGTGGTCAAGCCCGCGGACGACTCCTCATCGAACGCCGTG
This sequence comes from Micromonospora sp. NPDC047812, assembly GCF_040704175.1. Taxonomy (NCBI): domain Bacteria; kingdom Bacillati; phylum Actinomycetota; class Actinomycetes; order Micromonosporales; family Micromonosporaceae; genus Micromonospora; species Micromonospora sp. NPDC047812. The sequence goes on from NZ_JBEYRY010000005.1 coordinate 284,984, forward strand.
CTGCTCTGCGCCACCGTCGAGGAGGCGACCGCTCACGTGGAGACGGTCCTGGGCATGCGCGTCAACGTCCGGGGCCTGCCGACCGCCCGCTGCGCACTGGTCGAGGAGTACGTGCGGGGTGCCGAGTTCAGCGTCGAGGTGTTCGGCGAGAGCATCGGGAACCGCTGCCTCGGGATCACCGAGAAGCGGGTGACCGGCGGGCCGTACTTCGTGGAGCTCGGTCACGTCTTTCCCGCGGACCTGCCGGCGGACCAGGCGACCGCGATGGTGGATGCCGTCCTGCGGGCCCTCGGAACGGTCGGGATGTCACACGGAGCGACCCACACCGAGGTACGCCTCACGCCCTCCGGCCCGGCCATCATCGAGATCAATCCCCGCCCGGCCGGCGGGATGATCCCCGAGCTCTACCGCCTCGCTACCGGCTCCGACCTGCTCGCCGCGCAGCTGGCCGCCGCCGTCGGAGAGCCGACCCGGCTCTCCTCGACCACGCACGGGTACGCCGCGATCGAGTTCCTGGTGGCTTCCCGGCCCGGGACGCTGCGGGGCACCGCGGGCGGGGCGGAGATCGCGCGCCTCGACGGCGTCGAACAGGTGACCGTGACGGCGTCCCCCGGCACGTCCGTGCGACCGCCACGAAACGCCTACGACCGCCTGGGGCACGTCATCGCCACGGGCCCCAGCAGAGCGGAGGTTCTCCGCCGGATCCACACCGCCGTGGACCAGGTCCGGCTGCTGGTCGACGAGGACCGCCCGGAAGCCTTCAGCGACGAAACGTCCCTGGCCCCGGCCCACTGAGAGACGACCATGACCCACACCTCGCTCATCGCGGCCCTGTCGGCCTGGGCGGACACCCGGGCGGACGACCACGCGCTGACCTTCGTCGACAGTGCCGGGGTGGCGACCAGCACCACGTACGGGCAGCTCGACGAGGGCGCTCGTACCGTGGCCGGCCACCTGCGGTCGATCGCCGAACCGGGCGACCGGGTGCTGCTGCTCTTCCCACCCGGCCTCGACTACGTCACCGCCTTCCTCGGCTGCCTCTACGCCAACGTGGTCGCGGTGCCCCTCTACCCGCCGGGCCCCAACACGCGCCTCGACCGCGTCACCACCGTCGTGCGCGACTGCGGAGCCACCCACGCGCTGACCACCGCGAAGCTGGTCGAACCACTGTCGGTGCTGGCGGCCGAGCCGGACGGACCGGCGGTGCACCCGATCGAGTCGGTACGGGCGCAGGCCGCTGCGGTGGGACCCCACCGGCCGGAGCCGGGCGACCTCGCCTTCCTCCAGTACACCTCCGGATCGACGGGCGATCCCAAGGGGGTCATGGTCGGCCACGGCAACCTCACCGACAACCACCGGGCCATCGCTGCCGGTTTCGGGATCAACACCGACGATGTGGTGCTCAGCTGGCTGCCGATGTACCACGACATGGGCCTCATCGGCACCACGTTGCTGCCGCTGTTCGTGGGCATACCGGCGATCCTGCTCGACACGTTCGCGTTCGTCCGGGACCCGCTGCGGTGGCCGGCGGAGGTGTCCCGGTTCAAGGCGACCTGTTCCGGCGGGCCCAACTTCGCCTACCAGCTCCTGGCGGACCGCTTCGACGCCGGGCTGCTCGACGGGATCGACCTCAGCTCGTGGCGGATCGCGTTCAACGGCGCGGAGCCGGTCAACAGGCGGACGATGGACGCGTTCTCCGCCGCGTACGCGCCGCTCGGGTTCGACCGCCGGGCCTTCTATCCGTGCTACGGCCTGGCGGAGGCGACGCTCTTCGTCAGCGGCCCCGAGGCGTCGACCGGCTACCGCGCCGGCACCTTCGATCGGCACGCTCTCGAAACGGGCCGGCTGACCGGGGCGACCGGAGCAGCGGGCACGGATGCGGTCACCCTGGTCTCCTGCGGCACCCCGCCACCGGGCACGACGGTCGCCGTGCGCCGCGCGGACGGCGAACCCTGCGCGGCGGGTGAGGTCGGCGAGATCTGCGTGAACTCCGGCGGGGTGGCCGCCGGGTACTGGGGCAGGTCCGACTCCGCCGCGACGTTCGCCGCCACCGTCGGCGGCCGGCAGGGGACGTTCCTGCGTACCGGGGACCTCGGCGCGATGTACGACGGCGAACTCTACGTCGCGGGGCGCCAGAAGGATCTGATCATCCGAGCGGGCCGCAACTACCACCCGCACGACATCGAGGCCGCCGCCACCGCGGGCGACGAGCACCTGCGCCGGGGCGGTGCCGCGGCGTTCCAACCGGAGACCGGCGACCAGCGGGTGGCGCTGGTGGTCGAGGCCTCCCGCAGCGGGCTGGCGCGGCTGCGCGCGGACCCCGCGCTGCTCACGTCGCTGACCGGCGGGCTGCGGCGCCGGGTGGCCACCGAGTGCGGGCTGGACCTCGACGACGTGGTCGTCGTCATGCCCGGCGCGATACCGAAGACCTCCAGCGGGAAGATCCGCCGGCGCGCCACCAGGGAGCAGTTCGTCGGCGGACGCCTCAAGCCCGTCGTGCCGGCGGTCCCGTCCGCGGCGCCCGATCGGGCCGCCGCCGACACCCACCCCGGCGACCTGCCCACCGCCGTGGAACAGCTCGTCCGGCGGTACGCGAACCTCGAAGGGAACGAGTGGGACCCGTCGCTGCCGCTGGCGGCACTGGGACTCGGTTCGCTGCGACTGATCGAACTCAAGGCGGCTGTCGAGCGGTTGGTGCACGGCACCCTGGACACCGAGCTGTTCTTCGGCGACCGGTCGGTGGCCGAGCTGGTCGCCGCCGCCGCGGATCCCGGCCCGGCCGCCGTACCGCTGCCGGCGCGGACCGGCGCGGTCAGCCCCGCCTCGGCCGGCCAGGTCGAGCTGCACTTCTACGACGAGGTGTCCCGCGGCAACCGGGCGAACAACCTGGCGATCGCCCTGCGCCTCTGCGGCCGCGTCGAGGAGGAACCGCTGCGTGCCGCGATCGACACGGCCGTCGCTCGGCACCCCGCGCTGCGCACGACGCTCGGACCGCTCGGATCCGGCGTCCAGACCGTGCACGACCAGGGCACGGTCGACTGGGAGTGCCGGGCCTTCCCGGACGGCTCCGACGAGGCGGTACGGGCCTACCTGCACGAGCGGGCCTACCGCCCCTTCGACCTGGTGCGGGGCCCGCTGGTGCGGGCCGGGGTGGCGTACCCGCCGGACGGCACGGTGCTTCTCGTGGCGTGCCATCACGCGGTCGTCGACCACTGGTCGCTCCAGCTCCTGCTCGCCGAGATCCTGCCCCAGATCACGGGCGACGCCCCGCCGGCCACGGCGGGACCGGGCGCGGCGGACGCCACCGACTGGGCCCGGCTGCAGCAGCAGGCGCGGCTCGATCCCGACTGGCGCGACCGGGTCACGGCCCTGGCGGAGAAGTGGCGGCCACTGCGTGACCTCGTCCTCTTTCCGGAACGACCCGCCTCGGCCCGGTCGCCACGACGACGACCGGACCCGGACCGGCACCGGGCCGGCTGGATCGACTTCGAGGTCGACCCGGACGTCGTACGGACCCTCCACCGGCACGCGGCGCGGCGCGGCTTCACCCCCTTCGTCTCGCTGCTGGCCGCCTACGCCGAAGCCCTGCACCAGGTGACCGGCGAGCCGCGGATCGTGATCGGCGCGCCGCATCACGGGCGCACCGACCAGCGCTTCGCCGGCACCGTCGGCTACCTGGTCAACATGGTGCCCATCCTCGGTGACCTGACCGACCGGCCCGATCCGGCGGCGCTCGAGGAACGCCTGTGGCGGGAACTGCGGGCGGCACTGTCGACCGCGGACGTCCCCTTCAGCGACCTGGTCCGGGCACTCGCCGCCGATCGGCACGGCCAGAATCCGCTCTTCCAGGCGACGCTGACGCTCCAGCAGCCCGTGCACGGCAGCGACGTGGGACTGTCCGTGCCCTGGCTCCGCCGGCGGCGGCGGATCGGGTCCCACGACGTCGAGGCGTACGACCTGCCGCCCGTGGACACCGCCTTCGCGACGAGCCTCTACGGCGCCCTCGACGCGGGCGGACTCGCGTTCCGCCTCGTCCACCAACGCAACCTCGTGTCCGCGGAGGCGGCAGCCGAGGTGTGTCGGCGGTTCTCCGAGAGTCTCGCCCGGTTGGTCCGACGGCCGTCCACACCACTCGCTCACGACCCGGTTCGACTCAGCTAAGGCGGAAATGATGACTGCTTCCGATGTTGCCGTCGGTAATCTGGTGGAGTCGTTCGACGAGGTCGTCCGACGCCACCCGGACAGCATCGCGGTGTGCTGCGGAGACCGGCGGATGTCGTACGCCGAGGTGGCCGCCCGGTCGACGGCGCTCGCCGCCGCGATCAGGGCGAGGGTCGACGACCCGTCGCGTCCGGTGCTGCTGCTCCTGCCGCGCTCGGTGGACATGGTGGTCGCGAGCCTGGCCGTGCTGCGGGTGGGCGCGGCGTACGTGCCGGTCGATCCGTCCACTCCCGCCGCCCGGCTGAGGCTGATCGTGGCGGACGCGGCGCCCTCGGTGGTGCTGACGGCTCCCGGGCTGGCGGAGCTGCTGCCGCCGGACACCCCGGTGATGGGGCCGCAGGACGTCGCGGAGGACCGGAGCGACGACACCGACGGGCGGTGCCCCGCGGCGTGGGACACCCGCGCCTACGTGATCTACACCTCGGGCACCACCGGGCGGCCGAAGGGCGTGGAGGTCAGCCACGGCAACGTGCTGCGCCTGATCCGGGTCACCCAGCCGCAGTTCGGCTTCGGCGCCGGGGACGTCTGGACGATGTTCCACTCGTTCGCCTTCGACTTCTCCGTCTGGGAGATGTGGGGGGCGCTGCTGTCCGGCGGCCGGCTGGTCGTCGTGGGACAGGACGTCGCGCGGGACCCGGTGGCCTTCCGGGCGTTGCTCGCCGACGAACAGGTGACGATGCTCAGCCAGACGCCCACCGCCTTCAACAGCCTGGCCGCGCACGAGGTCTCCCAGCCCGACAGGCTGCCGCTGAAGTGGGTGGTCTTCGGCGGTGAGGCGCTGCGCTTCGGTGACCTCCGGCCCTGGGTGGGCAGGTACGGCGACCAGCAGCCGCAGCTGGTCAACATGTACGGCATCACGGAGACGACGGTCCACTCGTCGTACCGCAGGGTCCTGGCGGCCGACCTGACGAGCACGGCCAGCCTCATCGGTCGTCCGCTGTCGGACCTCGGTTTCCTGCTCCGGGACGAGCAGGGCCGGCCGGTGGCCCCGGGCCGGACCGGTGAGATCGTCGTGACCGGACCAGGGGTGGCGATCGGCTACCTGGGTCAGCCCGCAGCGACCGCAGAGCGGTTCCTCGACCTGACCGTCGACGGCAGGCCCGTGCGGGGATACCGCTCCGGTGACCTCGCGCGCCTGACTCCCGCCGGGGAGTACGAGTACCTGGGGCGGGCCGACGACCAGGTCAAGATCCGTGGGCACCGGGTCGAACTCGGGGAGATCCACGCGGCGCTGACCGCGGTACCCGGCGTCGGGCAGGTCGCGGTGACCGTCCGCCGGGCGCGACCGCAGCGCAATCCGGTGGTGAAGCAGGAGGCGGTGTCCGGGCGGATCTCCTCGGTCCGCAGTCTCGTCCGGGCCGGGCAGCCGGCGGCGTCGGGCACCGGCAGCAACCGGACGCAGATCGTCGCGTACGTGACCCACGACCCCGGCTGCGAGCTGGGGGAGATTCCGGAGCTGCTGCGGGCGAGCCTGCCGTCGTACATGCTTCCGGCGTTCGTCGTCCCGGTGCCGGAGATTCCCCTCAACGCCAACGGCAAGGTCGACTTCACGCTCCTGCCCGCACCGACCGCGGCCAACCAGCTCCGGGCGCCGATGGCCACGGAAGCGGTCGCCGACGCCTCCTCGGCGACCGTGGAGCGGGCGATCTGCGCGCTGTTCGAGGAAGTGCTCGGCGTCGAGGGGGTGGGACCCGACGACTCCTTCTTCGGCATCGGCGGGGACTCCATCATCGCGGTGCAGCTGCGCGCGGCCGCGGCGAACCGCGGGATGACGCTGGACCTGGCCGACATCTACGAGCTGAAGACGCCGCGTGCGCTGGCCGCGAACGCGGTCGCCACGGACGAGTCGGTCGACCCGCCGGTCGAGCCGTTCAGCCTCGTCGACCCGGCGGACCGGGCGCTCCTGCCGGCCGGCACGGTGGACGCGTACCCGGTGGCCACCCTCCAGGCCGGTGTGCTGTTCCACAGCGCGTACGCCGAGGGCGTCAACATGTACTGCGACATCTTCATGTTCCGGTTGCGTGCCAGGTTCGACCACGACGCCATGAGCCGCGCGCTCGCGCGGGTGACCGAGCGCCACGAGATCCTGCGGACGTCGTTCCACCTGTCCGGCTTCTCGCAACCGCTCCAGGTCGTCCACGCGCAGGCCCGAATGCCGCTGAGCGTGGCGGACCTGAGCCGGTTCGACGAGGACCGGCAGCTGGCCGAGTTCGAGGCCTGGCGACGCCGGGAGATGAGCAACCCGTACGACTGGGCGCAGCCGCCACTGGTCCGGTTCACGGCGCACCTGCTCGGGCCGGACGAGTTCATGTTCTCCATGAGCTTCCACGACACGATGTTCGACGGGTGGAGCGAGACCTCACTGCTCGCGGAGATCCTCGTCGACTACTGGCAGGACCTGCAGGGCATCGCGTCGCACGACCGTGCCCTGCCCGTGCGCCGGTACGCCGACTTCATCGCCAAGGAACAGGCCGTGCTCCGCGACGAGGCGGTCCGGGACTTCTGGCGACAGGAACTGGCCGACGTCGAGCCGAGCCTGCTGCCCCGCCTGGCCCGGGGCTCCGGCGACGTCCACGAGGGGCGGATGGGCTTCCTCAGCGTGGACCTCCCGGCGGAACTCTCCGACCGCCTGCACCAGCTCGCCGCCGCCTGCGGGGTGTCGGTCAAACACGTGGTGATGGCCGTCCAGGCGCGGGTGGTGATGACGCTCACGGGACGCGACGACGTCGTGCTCGGCGTCGCCGCCAACGGGCGGGTCGAGGAGGAGGGCGGCACCGAGGTCATCGGCCTGCACCTCAACCTCGTACCCTTCCGGCTCCGGCCGCGGGGTCGCACCTGGCGCGACCTGATCGCGGCGACCAGCGACAAGGAGCGGGAGCTGCTGCCGGTGCGGCGCTTCCCGCACGCCGAGATGCTCCGCCTCGCCGGCGTGTCCGAGCTGACCGACATCATGTTCAACTACACCCACTTCCACGGCTACGAACGGCTCGCCCATGCCACGGGCATCGAGGTGGTGGACGGCTTCGGCTACATCCAGACGAACTTCACCCTGCGGGCCGAGTTCAACAAGGATCCGTTCAGTCGACTGCTCACGCTCGACCTCGAAGCGAACATGGAGCGGATCTCGGAGGACCAGCTGCACGAGGTGGCGGACATCTTCCTGCGGGCGCTGACGAGCGTCGTCGACCAGCCGGACGACGAGCCGACGCAGGTCGCGCTGCTCGGTGAGCAGCGGTACCGGGCGTTGCTGGCGATCTCACGCGGGCCGGTCGAGCCGGCGACGGCGACGGGCTTCCTCGAACGGATGGCCCGTTCGGTGCAGACGTTCCCCGACGAGGTGGCCGCCGTCTGCCACGGCCGCGAGATCACCTACCGGGAACTCGCCGCGGACGTCGAGCGGGTGGCCGGACGGCTGCGCGCACGGCAGGTCGGTCACGGCACCGTGGTCGGCCTGGCCAGCGGCCGGAACATCGACTACCTCGTCGTTCTGCTCGCCATCCTCCGCCTCGGCGCGGTGTACCTGCCGCTGCCGCAGGGCCCGGCCGCACGCGTCGCCCGCATGGTCGGGCGGGCGGAGGCGAGGCTGGTGGTGTGCGACGAGACGCACCGCGCCGCGCTGGCCGCGATCGGTGAGGTCGAGCTGGTCGACGTGGCGGACGTCCTCGCCGCCGCTGCCGGCACCCCGGTCGCGCCCGGCCCCGCACCGGGCGGTCGGGACAGCGCGTACATCCTCTTCACCTCGGGATCCACGGGCGACCCCAAGGGCGCCCTGATCCGGCACGACGGCATGCTCAACCACATCGACGCCAAGATCCAGCAGCTGGACCTGCGGCCCGGCGACCGGCTGGCCCAGGACGCCGCCGCCACCTTCGACATCTCCGTCTGGCAGTTCCTCGCGCCACTCGCCGTCGGCGCCACGACCGTGATCTACCCGGACGAGATCGGTCAGGACGCGGCGTCGCTGCTGCGGGCCGTGGCCGAGGACGGGGTCACCGTGCTGGAGGTGACGCCCTCCGTGCTCAACATCATGTGCGCCGAACTCGCGTTCTACGGCGTCGACGCGTTCGCCCCGTTCCGCCTGCGCTGGGTCGCCTCGCAGGCGGAGACGCTGACCCCGCAGTCCGCCAACACGTTCCGCCGGCTGCTCCCCGAGGTGGGGCTGCTGAACATGTGGGGGACGACCGAGACGTCCGACGACGTCCTGCACCACCTCGTCGCGGCCGACGTCGACGAGCGGGACGCCTCCGTCCCCATCGGACGGCCGGCGCGCAACACCGCACTGTACGTGTTGGACGGCGCCCGGGAGCCGGTGCCCACCGGCACGCCGGGAGAGCTGTACGCCGGCGGCATCTGCGTCGGCGGCGGCTACGTCAACGACCCCGACCGGACCGCCGCGGTCTTCGTCGGCGACCCGTTCGCCGTCGACGGCAACGGCATCATGTACCGCACCGGTGACCGCGGCCGCCGGCTGGCGGACGGCTCGCTGGAGTTCCTCGGCCGGATCGACAACCAGCTCAAGATCAGAGGGAACCGGGTCGAACTGGACGAGGTCAGCCGCGCCCTCGCCGGTGTCGAGGGCGTCCAGGAGAGCGTGGTGACCGTCCGGCGGTCCGACGACGGCGGCAAGCAACTCGCCGGATTCTTCGTACCGGAGGTGGTCTCCGGCGCCGCCGGCGGTTCGCCCGAGGGCTCCCTGGTCCGCCGGGACCTGCGGCCCGAGGAGGTTCGCGTCGCGCTCAGCCAGGTCCTGCCACGCAACGCCATCCCGGACTTCCTCGTCCGCCTCGACCAGTTGCCGCGTACGAGCCACGGCAAGGTCGACACCCGGTCGCTGGCGGCGACGGCCCTGTCCCCGGTCGACGAACCGACCGGGGAGAACTCCGCCCCGATGACCCCGATGGAGGAGGCCGTCGCCGGGATCTGGGCCTCCGTGCTGTCCGGTCGCCGGCCCGGGCCCCAGGTCAGCTTCTTCGACCTGGGCGGCCACTCCCTGCACGCGACGCAGGTCCTCGCCCGGCTGGGGGACCGCCTCGGGGTCCGCCTGCCGATCCGGGAGCTGTTCGAGAACCCGACGCTGCGCGGTTTCGCCGCCCGGGTCGAGGCAGCGCTGACGGACGACCGGGAGTCGGAGGTGCCGATCCCGGCGAGGCCCGCCGGCCTGCGGGAGTTCCCGCTGTCCATGGCGCAGTCGAGCCTCTGGTACCTGGACCAGCTCGACTCCGACGGCGCCTACACCGACGGCTACCTCCTGCATCTTCACGGCGACCTCGACGTGCCGGCGCTGCGGGCGGCCGTCGACCGGCTCGTCGCGCGGCACGAGGTGTTGTCGAGCCGGATCGTCGAACGCGACGGCGTGCCGTTGCTGGTCGTGGACCCCGATGCGAGACCGCGCCTGGGGGTCCGGGAGGCCACTGACGCGGTGGTCGCGCAGGGGGACACCGAGGCGATGCTGGAGTACGTCCGGCAGCGGGCGACGCGGCGCATCGACCTCGGTGGCGTGCTGACCGAGGCCACCCTGTACCGCTTCTCCGACCGGGACCACGTGCTCGAATGGACGAGCCACCACGTCGTCACCGACGGCTGGTCCAACGAGGTGATCCTGCGGGAGATCGCGGAGTCGTACGCGGCCCACCGGGCGGGCCGGGAGGCGGACCTGCCCCCGCTCCCCATCCAGTACGGCGACTACTCCCGCTGGCAGCAGAACTACCTCGAATCGGCGCCGGCCCGACGCGAGGGCGACTTCTGGCGGTCCTACCTGAAGGGCTACGACGGGGAACTCGCCCTCGCGACCGACCTGGAGCGGACCGAGGACCGCGCGCGGGCCGCGGGCCGGCACCGCCGGGAGTGGGACGAGACCTTCTCCGCCGGGGTGCGGGCGTTCGCGCAGCAGCACCACGTGACGCTCTTCATGGTCGTGCACGCCGTCAGCGCGGTGCTGATGGCCAAGCTCGCCCAGCAGTCGGACGTCGTGATCGGTGCGGCCGTCGCCGGCCGGCACCCGGCGGAGACGAAGGACCTCGTCGGCTTCTTCGCCAACACCGTGCCGTTCCGCTACCAGGTCGACCCGGAGCACAGTGCCCGGGCCGTCGTCGCGGCGGTCCGGGACAGCGCCCTGAACGCCCTCGATCACCAGAGCCTGCCGTTGCAGAAGATCGTGGACCTCGTGGGAGCACCCCGTCGACCCGGAGTCAGCCCCCTGGTCCAGGTCGTGGTCTCCGTCGCCCGGTCGATGCGCGGTGCCGCCGCGCTGCCGGGCCTGGACGCGACCGCGACCCAGCTGGGCGCGCAGACGAGTCGCTTCGACCTGTTGCTGCACTTCACCGACGAGGACCGGATCGGGCTGACCATCGAGTACGACCGGTCGCTGTTCACCCCGGAGGCCATCGACCGGCTGGCCGGGGCGGCCGACCGGCTGCTGAGGTTCTTCCTCGCCAGCCCGGACCGGCCGGTGGAGGAGGCCACGCTCGTCGACGACGAGGACCGCGGGGCGCTCGGGGAGATCTGGCGGGAGGTGAGCGGCCAGTCCCTGGAGATCGACCACCGCGCGACGGCGGCGCTCATCGACTCCCCGCACTGGGCCGCGTACGTGGCGCGGGTCGAAGCGGCGGGGCTGGTCGTCCCGCTGGTGCTCGCCCTGTGAGAGCCGGCGATCCGAAACCTGGGGAGAACTGCTCATGACGTCGACCGACCGCGCGCTACGGCTGCGCCGGCGGCTCGCCGGACGCCGCGACGTGCCCACACCGGCGCTCGGCCGGACCGCCGCCGCGACGGTCACCGCCGGCAACCTGGTCGCGGCCTTCGATGAGGTCGCCGGTCGGCACCCCGACCGGGTCGCCGTCCGCTGCGACCGGCAGGCCCTCACGTACCGGGAGCTGGCCAGCGCCTCCCGGGCCCTGGCCGGCCGGATCGCGGCGGTCGCGCCGCCCGGCCAGCCGGTCGGCGTGCTGCTGCCGCGCTCGGCGCGGATGATCGTGGCGGCGCTGGCGGTGCTCCGGACGGGTGCCGCGTACCTGCCGCTCGACCCGGAGGCGCCCGCCGTCCGTACCGGCATGATCGTCGGTGACGCGGCGCCGTCCCTGGTGGTCACCACGGGTACGCTGGCCGGCTCCCTGCCCGCGACGGTCGCGGCCGTCCTGCTCGACGCGTCGGACGGCGGCGAGGAGCAGCCGGACCCGCCCGCCGTACCGGTCCGCCCGATCGCGCCCACCGACCGGGCGTACGTCATCCACACCTCGGGCACGACCGGCCGTCCCAAGGGGATCGAGGTCTCCCACGCCAACGTCCTGCGCCTGATCGGCACCACGCAGCCACTGTTCGGGTTCGGGCCGGACGACGTGTGGACCATGGCGCACTCGTTCGCCTTCGACTTCTCGGTGTGGGAGATGTGGGGGGCGTTGCTCACCGGCGGGTGTGTCGTCGTCGTCGAGGCCGAGGTCACGCGGGACCCGGTCGCCCTGCGGCGCCTGCTGCGGGCGGAGCGGGTCACGATGCTCAGCCAGACGCCCACCGCCTTCGGTTCGCTGGCGGCCCAGGAGGACGAGTACGACGACCGGCTGCCGCTGAGGTGGGTGGTCTTCGGCGGTGAGGCTCTCCGGTTCGGGGACCTGCGGCCCTGGGTCGCCAAGTACGGCGACGCCGCACCCGAACTGGTCAACATGTACGGAATCACCGAGACCACGGTCCACGCGTCGTACCGCCGGATCCTCGCCTCCGACGTCGCCGGCACGACCAGCCTGATCGGCGCTCCACTTCCCGACCTCGACTTCCTGTTGTGGGACGAGGACGACCAGCCGGTCGCCGACGGCGAGATCGGGCAGATCATCGTCACGGGTGCGGGCGTGGCCCTCGGCTACCTGGGCCAACCGGAACTCACCGCGCAGCGGTTCGTCACCGTCACCGACGCGCAGGGCCGGCCCGTACGCGGATACCGCTCCGGGGACCTCGCCCGGCGGACGCCGTCCGGCGAGTACGAGTACCACGGGCGCAACGACGACCAGGTCAAGGTCCGCGGCTACCGCCTGGAGCTGGGGGAGGTGCACGCCGCCCTGGTCGCCCTGCCCGGTGTGCGGCAGGCCGCGGTGGTGCCGCACACCTCACCCGGCACGGGAACGCGGCTGGTGGCGTACGTCGTCGGCGACGGTGGCGCCGGTCCGGCGGAGCTGCGCTCCTGGATGGAGGGTCGGCTCCCGGGGTATGCGGTTCCGTCCGCGTTCATCCTCGTCGACGCGCTGCCGCGAACCGCCAACGGCAAACTCGACCGGGCAGCCCTGCCCGCCCCGGGCCCCGTCCGGACGCCACACGTGCCCGCAGGCGTCGACGACGTCACGCGGTCCCTGCTGGCGATCCTGGCCGAGCTGCTGCCCGGCACCGAGGTCGAAGCAGACACCGACTTCTTCCGGCAGGGCGGGAACTCCCTGCTGGCGACCCGCCTGCTGGCCGCCGTACGCCGACAGTTCGGTGTCGTCGTCCCGCTGCGCGACTTCCTGAAGGCGCCGACGATGCGGGCGGTGGCGGGCGCGGTCCGTCGGGCCCGGCCGGCCGGACAGGGTGTGGCGTCCCGCCGCCCGGTCGACCTGCTGCCGCTGGGGGACCCCGTCGCGGGCCTGGCGCCCGTGGTGGCGCTGCCCGGCGTCTTCGGGATCGGCGCCTCGATGGCGCGGCTGTCGACGCACGTGCGGGGCCGCCCGTTCTACGCCCTGCACACCCGCGACCTCCTCCGGGCGCGGGACGGCACGCCGTCCTCCGCCGTCGCCGCGCAGGCCTGCCTGACCGAGCTGCTGCCCGTCGCCGATCCCGGGGTCCACCTCGTCGGACACTCCCTGGGCGGTGCGATGGCGCTGCACCTCGCCCACGCGATACGGGCGGCCGGCCGCCAGGTGCGGAGCATCATCCTGCTCGACGCACCGAGCCCACGATGCCTCCACCAGCGTCTTTCCGAGGACCACCGGACCCAGCTGGTCGCCTTCCTCTCCGACGTCGCCCTCGCGTTTCCCGAGCACACCCGCCGGTGGCGCGAGCTGTCGCCGCAGTCCGCGGCCGGGTTGGCCGACGCGGAACTCCTGCGTTGGGCCGCCTCCACCGCGACGCCCGCGCTGGCTGCCACGATCGGCGAGCTCGCCCACGCCTTCGAGGACTACCGGACGATGGGACGGATCATGGCCGAGCCCGCGCCCGCCCTGGCCGTGCCCGCACTGCTGCTGGTGGCGGGTCTGGAGAGGCCCCACGACGACGACGGGCACACCGAGGGCTGGCACCTGGTGCTGCCGAACCTGACCGAGACGGTGGTGGCCACCAGCCACGAGGGCATGCTGCGTGACCCCGGAGCGGCGATCGTCGCCGAGACAATGATCGAATTCCAGCACCAGCAGGACAAGACGGAAGGAAACCCGAGTTGACCCGGGAACCGGCTGCGAGCGCAGCGTTCCGCCCACCGCGACTGGCCAGGATCCTCGTCGGCGGTTCCGGCGTGATGAGCCTGGCCAACGGCGTGACGATTCCCTTCCTCGCCATCTTCCTCCGCAACGAACTCGGCCTGTCCGTCTCGACGGTCGGCCTGGTCATCGGCTCCTCCGTCCTCTTCGGCATCTCCGGCGGATTCCTCGGCGGCGCGCTCTCCGACATCGTGGGACGCCGCCGGGTCCTGCTCTCCTGCCTGCTGCTGGTGATCGGCAGCTTCGTCGGGTTCTTCTTCGCGCGCCACGCCGTGACGGCGTTCGTCTTCAACGCGTCCATGGCGTTCGCCACCAGTGCCTTCAGCCCGGTCGCGAAGGTGCTCATCAGCGACCTGCTCCCCGTCGCGCTGCGGGTGAAGTGGTTCTCCTACCAGTACCTCGCGATCAACGCCGGCTACGCCGTCGGTCCGCTGATCGGCGTGGCCCTCGGGTTCACCGGCGCCCGGATCTCCTTCCCCGCCGCCGCCGCCGTGTACGTGGTCTACTTCGCCGTCATCTGGACGGCCACGCGGCAACTGCCGCGACCGTCCGTCGGGAACGCCGGGCTGGCGACGCTCGGTCGCAGCACGGGCGCCATCGCCCGCGGACTGGGCGAGTCGGCCCGGGCGGTGATGTCGGACCGCCGCCTGCTCCTCCTGCTCATCGGCGCGATCCTGTTGGAGACGGTGCACAGCAGGATCTCCGTGCTGCTCGCCCAGAACTTCGTCATCGACTTCGCCGACAGCGCCCGGGTGCTCGCCGCGGTCATGACCACCAACGCGGTGGCGGTGATCATCCTCCAGCTCTTCGCCGCCGGCTACGTGCAGCGCTACAACCCGCTGAACGCCATCACCCTCGGCGGGATCCTCACCTTCGTCGGGATGGCCGGCTTCGCGATCTCCGAGCAGATGTGGCACTACATCGTGGCGATGGTGGTGTTCACGGTCGCCGAGACCCTGATCGTGCCGTCGGAGTTCGCGCTCGTCGACCGCATCGCGCCCGAGGACCGGCGCGGAGCCTACTTCGGCGCACAGACCTTCGCGCAGGTCGGCGGGTTCACCGGACCGTTCCTCGGCAGCCTCGTCCTCGCGTCCTTCGGCGGGCCGGTCATGTTCCTCACCATCGGCGCCCTGGCGTTGGTGAGCGTCGCGATCTACCTGCTGGTCGGGCGGCGCATCCCCGACCTGAACCGCCATGACACTCTCCCGGAGACCGAAAAGGCGTCATGAGAGCCGCGGCGGGCATCCTGCGCCTGGCCGCCTGGCCGAGCAGTCGTGCGCTCCGGCGAACCCGGGTACTTTCCATGGCGGCCCTGCACGGGACCGTCGACATCGACCGCGACGGGCGCGGCATCCCGTGGATCCGTGCGGGCGACGAGCGTGATCTCTACGTGGGCGTCGGCGTCGCGATGGCGTACGACCGGCTGTGGCAGATGGACGTCCTGCGCCGGCGGGCGACCGGACGACTGGCGGAGGTGTTCGGCGTTCGCGCCGCCGGTTCGGACGTCCTCGCCCGTACCCTCGCCTTCGAACGGGCCGCCCGCCGGAGCGAGGCGCTGCTCTCCGCGCCTGCCCGGGCCAACCTCGCGGCCTTCGCCCACGGGGTCGACACCGCGGTGCGCCGGATGCGGCGCCGCGGGCAGCTCCCGCCCGAGTTCCACCTGGTGAGGTACCGGCCGGGCCCGTGGTCGGTCAGCGACTCGCTGGCCATCGTCAAGCAGCTCGGATTCCACCTGGGCCGCAACCTGCAACAGGAGGTCTTCCGTAGCCGGCTGCTGGCGGAGCGACCGGACCTCGTCCACAGCTTCCTGGCGCCGAAGTACCCGCCCGGCGGCAGCGTCACCATCGGGGCCGACGCCCCGGCGGGGCCGGCGGCACGGCGCGGCGACACCGCGCTGCTCTCCGCGGCCGGCGCCGCGCACCTCGGCGACCTCTTCGCCGGCCGGCAGGGGAGCGGTTCGAATGCGTGGGCGGTGTCCGCGGCCAGGTCCGCCACCGGCTTCGCCGCGCTGGCCAACGACCCGCACATCCTGTTCACCCAGCCGAGCCTCTGGTACCAGCTGGGACTGGACCTCGACGGCGAACGCGCGTACGGGGTGACGGTGCCGGGCGTGCCCGGACTGGTGATCGGCGCCAACCCGGATCTCGCGTGGGGGGTGACGAACTCCACCATCGACACCCAGGACCTGGCCGTGGGGGAGCGGACGGAGCCGGCGGGAGAACGGTGGTCGCAGCCCAGCGTCGTCCGGGTGCGAGGCGGGAACGAGATCCCCGTGACCGCCGCGGGCGGGACGGGATACGTCGACCTGCCGGGCCCACCCGGTGCGGACGCCGACCCGGTGGCCCTCTACTGGAGTGGCCTGCACCCGTCCACCGAGGCCGAGAGCTGCCAGCGCATGTGGCGGGCGCGCGACTACCCGGCGTTCCGCGGGACCCTGCGGGGTTTCGGCGTGCCCGTGCTCAACCTCGTCGTCGCGACCCGCGACGGTGTGGTCGCGCTGCGGACGGCCGGAATCGTGCCCCGCCGCGACCGCCAGGAGGGCCTCGCGCCGGCCGGCGCGGCCGAGGTGGCCGGTCGCTGGAGCACCACGCTCGCGTTCGACGAGCTGCCGGAGGTCGTCGATCCGCCAGCGGGCTTCGTGGTCAGCGCCAACCACCAGATCCTGCCCGACGGGGCCGCCCCGCACCTGGGCAGCGACTGGGGCGGACCGTACCGGGCCGACCGGATCGAGGAGCTGTTGACGGCGACGCCGACGGCCCGTCCGGACGACTTCGGCGCGTGGCAGATGGACCTGCGCAACGGCCGGGCCCGGCGCATCCTGCCCACCCTGCTGAAGGCGCTCGACGAGAATCCACCGGAGTCGCCGCTGGCCGTGTTCAGCCATCAGTCGTTGGCCACCTGGGACGGCAGGGACGACGCCGATCAGGCCGCACCCCTGGTCTTCGGGGCGCTGACCCGGGTGTTGACCGAGCGCTGGATCACCCGCCGGCTCGGTACGGCCGTCGCCGACGCCATGACCGATGTCACCCTTCAGGTGGACCACCTGGTGATGGATGTGGACGCCCGCCGGCGGCTCGGCGAGACGGAGGAACTGCCGGCCGTCGTCGCCGACGCCCTCACCGAGGCGGCGCGTCGACTCGCCGACAGATTCGGCGACGACCCCACCGGCTGGCGCTACGGCAGGGCGAACCGGATCGCGGACCAGCATCCCCTGGCCGCGGTGTCGGACACGCTGCGTGCGCTGTACGGATCGCCCCCGACTCCGGTGGGCGGCGGCGGGCAGAGCGTCTGTCTGATGTACCCCGACCGCGACGGCCAGGTTGTCGAGGGCGCGCCGTGGCGCTTCGTCGTCGAGTTCGGCCCCTCCGGCAGCACCCGCATCCGCGACGTGCTCCGCCACGGCAGCTCGGGCAACCCCCTCTCGCCCCACTACGGGGACCAGACGCCGGCGCACGCCGAGGGGCGGCTGTACGAGGTACGCCTCGACAGCCCGCCGGAGGTGCGCAGACGCCTGACCCTGGCGCCCCGGACGGCAGGGTGATCGGATCGCGCACGTCGAGGGTGTCGTCGCGGCGCACGAGCTCCCGGACCGGCGGTGGCAGCCGGGACGGGTCGTCCACGGCCGGGGTCGACCGCCCGCCGCTACTCGAGCTGAGGTGATCCCTGAGGTCCGCCAGTCTCCACCGCGGCCGGCGGCCGGGGTCGGTGACCGCCGCTGATCGGGCAGCGATGGCCTGCCGACACCTGCGGGGCGGGGGACATCTGGCGGAACGCCGCCTGGACGCCGGCCTGGAACCGGGTACGCGCGCCGAGATCGCTCATCAGGGTGGCGATCCGCCGTTGCACGGTGCGGTACCCGACGCCGATCTGGCGGGCGATCGCCTCGTCGGTCAACCCGGACAGCAGCAGTACCACCAACCGCCCGTCGTCGATCTCCGTGCTCCGGCTCCGGCCCTCGCCGCCACTGCGGTGGGCGGGCAGGTGCAGTGGCACCGCCCGGCGCCAGAGGCTGTCGAAGAGGGTGCGGAGCGCGTCGAGCAGCGCCGACGGGTGGACGATGATGGCGCTCTCCTGCCCGATCGGGCCGGGCTGCATCGGCAGGATCGCCCGCTGATCGTCGGCGATGTACATCTTCATCGGCAGATCAGGCAGGACACGGGCCTGCTGCCCGGTGCGGATCAGCTCCTCGATCGTGGGCAGCCCGCCGCTCTCCTCCACGGCCGCGCGGTCGTAGATGCAGCGGCTCTGCACTCCGGCGGCGAGCAGCTCCCGGTCGGTCGCGGCGGTGCTCTCCAGGTGGACGTACGGCGGCTTGTCGAAGCAGCACAACTCCCGCCGGGCGCTGCGCTGCACCTGGTTGACCGCCTGCCGCACCGCGCGCCGGCCACGCACCACCTCGACCACGTGTGGGTCGACGTCGGCACGGGCGTCCCGGTAGGCCTCCGTGAGCCGCAGGAAGTGGTCGTGCGTCCGGTCCAGAACGGCCTCGCGCTCCTGGAGGAGCCCGGCGACGACGTCGGTGGCGGATGCGGTGTACCGGGGCGGGGTCCCGGGCTGGACGCCGACCAGGCCGGCGGCCTCGAGCCGGGTGAGCGCGTCGGACAACCGAGACGGCCCCGACCACATCGCGGCGAGTTCGGCGAGGGTGGCGCCGGGGCGTTCGAGCAGCAGGTCGTAGGCCATCTCCTCGGCGTCGCCGATCAGTTCGTACACAGATCCTCCCGGTCCTCGGCGGTCAGCCAGCCGCGCTGGACGGCCTGGTAGCCGGCCTGGAACCGGGTCACGGCGTCGAGCCGGGCGAACAGCCGGTTCATGTGCCGGCGGACGGTGCGCGCGTGGCAGCCGAGGTGCTCGGCGACGTCCTGTTCGGTCAGTCCGGCGACCAGCAGCGCGAGCAGGTCACGTTCGAGGTCCGACGGCGCGTCCGGGTCCGACTCGACCCGCTGGCGGACCCCCACGTCCAGCGGCACGGCCCGTTCCCAGAGGCTCTCGAACAGAGCCGACAGAGCCGACAGCAGGACGGAGTCACGGACCAGCAGACAGGTCTCCAGCGCGAGGTCGGGGCGCAACGGTACGAGGCCGACCTGCCGGTCGCAGAGCATCAACTTCATCGGAACGTCCGCGACCCGGGCGTGCTCACCCGCCGAGACGAAGCGGGCAAGCTGGGCGAGCCGTCCCGGGATGGCCATGCCCTCCCGGTCGTAGATGGTGCGCATCCGCACCTGCCGACGCTCCGCCTCCTCGGCGGGCAGGGCGAACGCGTTCAGGTACGGCGGCGCATCGAAGATCAACAACTCCTGCCTGGCGCTGTCCTTGAGCTTCTGGAAGGCGGCGTGGATGGCGTCGCGGCCGTGGAGCACCTCGACCAGTTCCGAGTGTTCGGCGGTCGCGGCCCGCTGGAACCGGTCGGCCATCCGGGTCACCCGCTGGCGCAACTCGCGCAGGGACTCGCGGCGCTCGGTCAGCAGAGGGCCCAGCGCGACGTCGGGCGCCACCGCCGTCCACCGGGGAGGCTGACCGGGCAGCTGGGTGGCCAAGCCGAGCTCGGCCAGGCGCGCGAAGTCGGCGGTCCCGGCGACATCGGCCGACACCGGGGCCGGGCTGGCGACCAGTGCCTCGTAGAGGGCCTGCTGCCCGGGAGACAGGCCGAGGTCGGGGAACGGCCATTGATCATCCGGCATCCGGCCATGCTGCCCCGGACCGGCGGTGGCGACAAGAGGTCCTGCGGTCGATCGTCCGGCGGGTGATCCGATCCGTACCCACCGTCACCTGCGACGACGAGGACGTGCCCCATTCACGCCAGTGGCGTGAACCAGGCAGACGGGCGGCTTCCGTGCCGCCGAACCCGCTGCGAAGCTCCACGGGACGCATCCGTTCCCCCTGCGTACACCCTCTTGGAGAGGAATATTCATGTCGAGCCTGATTCCACGGCGATCACGGCGTGGCGGGGTCGCCTGCGGCCTCGCCGTCGCGGTGGCCGTCGCCACCATCGGGGTCCCCGCACCGGTGACCGCCGCACCGACGGCGGGCGAACCGGGGTCGAACCCGACCGCGACGAGCACCGTGACCACCGGGACCGGCGATGGCCTCGAGGCCACCGTCACCCTGATCAGCGGCCACCGGGTGCGGTACACGGAAGGAGCGGACGGCAGGAGCAGCGCCACGGTGGTCAGCTCGCCGGGCGGCCCCGCCGCGGCGGACGCGTTCCGTTCCTACTCGGACCCGACCGGGGTCTACGTGATTCCCCAGTCGGCACAGGGTCTGGTGGCCAGGGGCCTGCTGGACCGGGAACTGTTCGACGTGCGGTACCTGGCCCGCAACGGTTACGGCGACGACGCCGCCCGGACGATGCCGGTGATCGTGAGCTACGGCGCGGGTGCGAAGGCCCGGGCGGCCTCCCCGGCCGCGTTGCCCGGCACCACCGTACGGCGTGACCTGCCCAGCGTGGCCGGCGCGGGCCTGGTCGTGGACAAGGCCAGGACGGGTGACTTCTGGGCCGCGCTGACCGGTGGCGCCGACCGGTCCGCCGCCCGTCGGCCGGCGGCGGCCACCGGACCGGTACTGGGCTCGGGAGTCGGCAAGGTGTGGCTGGACCAGAAGGTCAAGGTCGACCTCGCCGAGAGCGTGCCACTGATCGGTGCGCCGCAGGCGTGGGCCGCCGGGCTCGACGGAACCGGGGTGAAGGTGGCGGTGCTCGACACCGGCATCGATGCCGACCACCCGGACGTGCGGGGCAAGGTGGTGGGCTCGAAGAGCTTCGTGCCGGACGTCGCGTCGGTGGCGGACGGGCACGGCCACGGCACCCACGTCGCGGCCACCATCGCCGGCACGGGCGCCGGCTCGGCCGGGGCGCGCAAGGGCGTCGCCCCCGGCGCGGACCTGCTCGTCGCGAAGGTGCTCAACGACGCCGGCAACGGTGACATGTCGTGGATCATCGACGCGATGGAGTGGGCGGCCACCAGCGGTGCGAAGGTCGTCAGCATGAGCCTCGGCGGTGCGCCGACCGACGGCACCGACCCGGCCAGCCAGGCGGTCAACCGGCTGACCGCCGAGACGGGCACGCTCTTCGTCATCGCCGCGGGCAACTCCGGCCAGGAGAACACCGTCGGCGCCCCCGGTGCCGCGGACGCGGCCCTGACCGTGGGTGCGACCTCGAAGACCGACGAACTCGCCAGTTTCTCCAGCCGCGGCCCCCGGCTCGGTGACCGGGCCATCAAGCCGGACATCTCCGCCCCCGGCGTGGGAATCGTCGCCGCCCGCGCCACCGGCACCTCGATGGGCACCCCGGTCGACAACCTCTACACCTCGGCGAACGGCACCTCGATGGCCACTCCGCACGTGGCGGGCGCCGCCGCGGTGCTGGCCCAGCAGCACCCGGACTGGACCGCCGCCCAGCTCAAGCCGACGCTGATCGGCACCAGCAAGGACAACGGCCACACCGCCTACGAGCAGGGCGCCGGACGGCTCGACCTGGCCCGCGCGGTGCGTCAGCGGGTGACCACCAGCACGGTGAACGTCGACTTCGGCACCGTGTCGCCCAACACCGAGCCCCGCATCGAGCGGCAGGTCGCCTACCACAACCCCACCGACGCGCCGGTCACCCTCACCCTGACCCCGGCGCTGCGCAAGATCGGCGGCGGCGCGGTCACCGGAGCCCTCTCCACGACCGCCTCGGTCACCGTGCCGGCTCGCGGCACCGCGCAGGCCACGGTGACCCTCGACGCCGCCGGGCTCGACATCGGCGGCTACACCGGGTCGCTCGTCGCCACGGACGAGGCCACCGGCACCCGGCTGACCCTCGCGGTCGGGCTCATCCGGCAGCCGCCGATGCGCCAGATCACCACCCGGATCCTCAGCCGGCCCGGTGAACCCATCGCCATCGGGGCCGCCCCCTGCGACTTCCGCAACCTCCGGGACGACACGAACTACCAGGTCATGATGACCGTCCCGCTGGGCGGCAAGGACATGCAGGGCACCGGGTACGTCCCGGACGGCGAGTACCACCTGAGCTGCTGGGGCGCCTACTGGGGCGACGGGAAGTCGTTCCGGCACCAGGCCTGGATCGAGGACCCGCAGTACAAGGTCACCGGGAACACCACCATCGAGTTCGACCTTGCCCGCGACCTGGTGGAGGTCAAGAAGATCGACACGCCGCTGCCGAGCGAGGCGGTGCACCGGGCCATGGGCAGCAGCTTCTCCACGGCGTCCGGTGCCAACTACGCCAGCGTGTGGTACAGCGGACCGGGGCACGGGTACAGCTGGCGGACCCACGTCGTGCCGACCTCGGCCAAGCCGACCATCGGTGACTACTGGACCTGGTTCGAGCAGATGCTGACCGCGCCGGAGGCCACCACCACCGTGTACGGCAACGGCCGGGTGAAGGTCGCCCCGACGTACCTCACCGACGCCGAGTTCGCGCCCAAGTTCACCACCGACCAGCGGCTCCAGCTCGCCAGCCGGGCGGACCTGCTGGCCGGGGGCGACGTCAGGGGCAAGCTCGTCTTCCTCGACACCCCGGCCGACGCCTGGTACGTCGACGAGGTCGAGCGGGCCGCCGACGCCGGAGCGGCGGGCGTGCTCCAGTACTTCGCCGGCCGCGACGATCCCGGCTCCTACGACCAGATCCCCCCGTACGACGTCGTCAAGCCCCGGCTGCCGCTGCTGTGGCTCGACGGTGACCAGGGGGCGAAGGTGGCGAAGGTGCTCGCCGGCGCGAAGCGTCCCTACGTCGACATCGACGCCCAGGTCGTCAGCCCGTACGCGTACAAGCTGCGCCCCCACACCGAAGGCCGGATGCCCGCCAAGCCGGTCGGCACCGTCCGGCACCGGGACCTCGTCCAGGTCCGCAGCGAGCAGCACGCCCAGGTCTCCGCGCCGCAGTACGAGACGAACGCGCACGACGTCAGCCACACGTACTCTCCCGGGCAGAACTTCAGCGCCAACGCCGCGCACGCGTACAACGTGCCGGTCGCCCGGACCGAGTACTACAACGTGACCGGTCCGGATGTCCTCTGGGGGCGGTACTTCACCGTGCGCAACCCCGCCGACGGCACCACCCGGGGTTCCGACCAGGTGGGCAGATTCCCTCGGGCGACCACGAGGACGGAGAAGATCCACCAGCCGCCGGTCGTGTTGGGTGCGCTGCCGGACGACTCCGGCCTGCCCACCACCTGCATGGGCTGCCGGGACGGGGACAGCATCTACCTGCTGGAACGCTCGTCGTCGGCGGCCGACCTGACCAGCACCGTCTCGGGCGGCCGCCGGGTGCAGGCGACCCTCGAACGCGACGGCGTCCGGATCACCCCGAATCCGCCGCCGGGCCGGGGGACGAACTTCATGCACTGGACCGTGCCGTCGGCGCCGGGCCAGTACACGCTGCGCACCGTCCGCAACGACAACTTCTCCGGGCAGACCCTGGCGAAGCGGATCGCCACCGACTGGACGTTCCGCTCGGCCAGCGCGACCGGCACCGTGCAGCAGCCGGCGTCCTGCTACACCGAGCAGATCCGCATCGGTAGCGGCCGGTGCGACTGGCAGCCGCTGATTCAGCTCGAACACGACTTCGACCTGTCGCTGACCGACACCACGACGGCCGGGCGGGCGTACCGGTTCGAGGTCACCCCGCACGCCGCGCCGAACGCTCCCCGGATCGCCGGGCTGCGTACCTGGGTGTCGTACGACGACGGGGCCACCTGGAAGCAGGCGGTCGTCGTGCCGGGCCTCGGCGGCAGCTACCACGCGCTGGTCGTACACCCGAAGCTGGCCGACACCAGCGGTGCGGTGTCCGTACGCACCGAGGCCTGGGACCGGTCAGGCAACCGCGTCGTGCAGACCATCGACCGTGCCTACGGCCTGACCGACGCCCGGTAACCCTCACCCCCGCACCCGGTCGCCCTCCGCGCTTTCTGTCGCGGAGGGCGACCGTCCTTCACGTCGGGCTCGCGCGCTCCCCGCCGCCGGTCACGTCTCCGGGCGGCGGTGGTGTCGGCTCTGCGTGAACGTTCCCCTCACGCGTGCTGTCCGGAGGTGTGGTGGCCGTGGCCGGCTGCGGGTCGGGCGCGGCGAAGGTGACCGGTGCGCCGAACGCGGCTCTTCGGGCGGCACGGCGCAGCGCGGCGAGGACCGCGGGGCCGGCGAGGACGATCGCCACGGCGGTGGTGATCGCGCGGCCGGTGTCCCAGCCGAAGGTGGAGGTGACCGCCGTGAACACGGCGAAGCGGTGCAGGTTCTCCAGCAGCGGCGCTCCGGCGACGTAGGAGAGCTGGGTGTCCGCGCCGATGCTGAACGGCCAGAACCACAGGTTCATCAGCAGCCCGTAGCCGTAGGCCGCGAGTACGCCGTAGCCGGCCAGGGCGGCGATCTCCGCCCGGCCCCGCAGCCTGCCCGGTAGCAGGCCGGCGCCGAGCCCGATCCAGGACGCGGCCAGCATCTGGAACGGCAGCCACGGCCCGACCCCCGCGGTGAGCAGTGCGGAGGCGAACAACGACGTCGAGCCGAGCAGGAAGCCGAACCCCGGCCCGAACACCCGGCCGGCGAGGACGAGGAGGAAGAACACCGTCTCGATGCCCGCGGTGCCGGCGCCGAGCGGGCGCAGCGCGGCGTTGACGGCCGCGAGCACCCCGAGCATCGCCAACGCCTTGCTGTCGATGCCGCCGGAGCTGAGTTCGGCCAGCACCAGGGCCACGAGCACCGGCAGCACCACGAGGAACACCAGCGGCGCCTCGCCGGTGCGGGCGGTGCTCTCGGGATCGGCGGGGACGAAGAACGGCCAGGTGAAGGTCGCCAGTGCGGCGGCGGAGGCCAGCACCAGCACGGCAGCGGTGCGCGGGGCGACCCGCAGCACGCTCACCCCGGCTCCCGGGTCGTGGCCAGCGCGGCCGCGACCTGCTCCACGGTCAGCCACGGCGCGGGAGCGAGAACCTTGGCCACCTGCGGGGCGAACGCCGGCGAGGCGAGCATGACCTCCGCCGTGGTGCCGTCGGCGACGATCTCCCCCTCGGCCATCACCACGACCCGGTCGGCGAGGGCCGCGACGAGCTCGACGTCGTGCGTCGCGATCATCACCGCCCGGCCGGCGGCGGCCAACCCTCGGACGACAGCGGTGAACTGCCGCTTGGCGCGGTAGTCCAGGCCACGGGTCGGCTCGTCGAGCAGGATCACCGGCGGGGCGGCGGTGAGCTGGACGGCGAGCGCGAGCGCGAGCCGCTGCCCCTCGGACAGGTCACGGGGGTGCCGGTCCGCGGGTAGCCCCGGGGTGAGCTGGTCGAGCAGCGACCGACAGGTGCCGGCGGGCGCTCCGGTCTCCCGGTCGGCCTGGTCGCACTCGGCCTGCACCGTCTCCAGGTACAGCAGAT
This sequence comes from Micromonospora sp. NPDC047812, assembly GCF_040704175.1. Classification (NCBI taxonomy): domain Bacteria; kingdom Bacillati; phylum Actinomycetota; class Actinomycetes; order Micromonosporales; family Micromonosporaceae; genus Micromonospora; species Micromonospora sp. NPDC047812. The sequence goes on from NZ_JBEYRY010000005.1 coordinate 309,990, forward strand.
CACCGGGGGTCTGCGGGACCAACCCCACATGACGACGGGCCCGGCCCGCCGGCAGGGCCTTCGGGTCGACGGTGCCCCGCGCGTCGACCACCGCGACGGTGCCGCCGTGGCGGGGGCCGCTGCCCTGCAACGCCCAGAGCAGGCTGGACTTGCCGGAGCCGTTACGGCCCATCAACGCCACGATCCGGCCCGGAGCCAGGTCGACGTCGACGCCCGCCACGGCGACCGTCCCCGGATAGCGCACGACGACCTTGCGCGCCGTCAGCACGGTGGACACGTTCGGGACCGCCGCGTCAGCCGGTACCGCGTCGGCGAGCCGGTGGCGCAGGGCGGCCGCCCGCCGGCGGGCGTCGCGCACCGACAGCGGCAACGGCGTCCAACCCGCGAGACGGCCCAACTCGACCAGCGGCGGTGCGATGTCGACACCGTCGAGCACGGCGGCCGGCTCCCCGTCCACCACCCGACCGTCACCGGGCAGGTGGAGCAGCCGGTCGGCGTACTGCACGACCCGCTCCAACCGGTGCTCGGCCAGCACCACCGTCACGCCGAGGTCGTGCACCAGCCGGGTCACCACGGCGAGCACGTCCTCGGCCGCCGTGGGGTCCAGCGCGGAGGTGGGCTCGTCGAGCACCAGCACCTTCGGGTGGGCGGTGAGTACCGCCCCGATGGCGACGCGCTGCTGCTGCCCGCCGGACAGTGTCCGCAGCGGCCGGTCGCGAAGTTCGGCGATGCCGAGCAGGTCGAGGGTCTCCTCGACGCGCTTGCGCATCACCGTCGCCGGCAGGGCGAGCTGCTCCATCCCGTAGGCGAGTTCCTCCTCGACGGTGTCGGTGACGAACCCGGACAGCGGGTCCTGCCCGACGACGCCGACGACGTCGGCGAGGTCACGCGGCGGATGACGGCGGGTGTCCCGGCCGTCCACCGTCACGCTGCCGTGCAGGGTGCCGCCGGTGAAGTGCGGCACCAGCCCGTTGATCGCCCGCAGCAGCGTGGACTTGCCCGTTCCCGTGCGGCCGACGACGAGGCACAGCTCGCCCTCGCCGATGTGGAGCGTCACGTCCCGCAGGGTCGGGCGGTCGCTCTCGGCGTAACGGACGGTCACCCGGTCGAAGTCGATCACGAAGGGCCTTCCTGCGCGCGGGACGACGACGTCGGGCGACCCGCTCCACCCGCCGGTGCGGCGCCGACGGGAGCACGTGGTCCAGGCGGCGGGCCGGCGTTGCGCGCGGCGGCCGGTCGGGCGAGCGCGGGAGGCGGCGCCAACCAGGCCGGTGCCGCCGCGACCACGACGGCGAGCAGCACCAGCGGTGTCAGCTCGGGCCAGGTCAGTGGGCTGACCGGCGGATACAGCAGCTCCGGATCGACCGAACCGGCCAGTACCGTCAGCGCGGCGGTGCCCACCCCGCAGCCGGCCACGAGCAGTTCCGCGCCCCGCCAGTGGTCCGGTCGGTAGCGGCTGCGGCGCACCCGACGGCCGGCCAGCAGCATGCCGGTCACGGCGGTCGACAGGCCGACGAGGAGCATCGGCAGACCCAGGTAACCGGGTCCGGTGGCGTCGAGCAGCCCGTACGTGCCGGCGCAGACGCCGACCAGCCCGCCGAGCACCAGCGCACCGGTGACGGCGCGCTGCCCGGCGGGCACCGCCGAGGTGCGGCCGTAGCCCCGGGAGTCCATCGCCGCGGCCAGGGCCAGGGACCGGTCCAGCGCGTCGGCCAGCACCGGCAGCGCGATGCCCCGCAACGCCCGTACTCCCCGGCCGGAGGCACCCCGCAGCCGGCGCGCCCGGCGGACCCGCAGCACGCTCTCCACCAGTTGCGGGGCGACCGACAGCGCCACCACCACGGCCGTGCTCACCGCGTACAGGGCCCCGGGCACGGCTTTGAGCAGCCGCTTCGGGTTGGCCAGGGCGTTCGCCGCGCCCAGGCAGACCAGCATCGTGGCCAGCCGCAGCCCGTCGTAGAACCCGCCGAGGAGCTGCTCGGCGGCGACGGGCCCGAACAGGCGAATTCCCGCCGCCCACGCGGGCAGGGGAATCTCGGGAAGCCGGACGAGCACGTGCTCGCCCTGCCCGCCGCCGAACACGATCCGGAACACCACCCGCATCGCCACGATCACCGCGCCGAGCACCAGGTACATCCGGAACGCCAGCGCCCAGGGCGCGTCTCCCCGCCGCCGGACGACCACCAGCGCGGCGACGGCGACGAGCAGGCCCAGCGGCAACGGATTGGTGGTGTGGCTGGCCGCGGTGGCCAGGCCGAGCGCCCACAGCCACCACGCGCCGGGGTGCAGCGCCCGGGGCAGTCGCGGCACCCGGCCCACGGACCGTCTCCGGTCGGCCCCTCCGGACAACTCCGCCTGGCGAATGCTCCGGTCAGTCATCCGGCTCGACGGCCCGCCGTCGCCGCGCGGCCATCAGGCCGCCCACGCCGAGCGCGACCAGCAGCAGCACGCCGGCCGTCGTGCCCAGCGGAACACCGCGACCGTCACGGGAGGCGGCGACCTCGGTCACCACCGGCTGGTCGACGGAGCTGCCCGACGGTGAGCCGGCGGCACCGCCCGCAGGTGGTGTCGCGGCTCCCGCGCTCGGCGTCGGGCCCGGGCCACTGGCCGTCGGCGTACCGGTGGGGAGCAGCGCGGGCCCGGAGGAGCCCGGCACCGGTCCTGCCGCACCGGGGCGGCCCGCGGTGGCGGCCGGCGGCGCGACCGGTCCGCCGTCTCCTGCCGGCGGTCGGCCGACCGGGCCGCCGCCCTGGGTGGGCGGTGCCGGTGGCGGCGGGGGCTGTGGCGAGGGCGGGGGAGCGGGCCGCCTCGGCGCCGCGCCCGGTCGGGGCGCGTCGTTGGCAGCACGGTTGAGGGAGAACGACCAGCCCTCGAAGCTGCCGGCCGGCGGCTTGCGGTTGAGCACACCCTTGTCGCTGTACGTCCAGCTGCCGCCGCTGGCCGCGTGCCAGTACGACCAGTAGGCGCTGGCGGGCGGCGTGTCGACGCACTTCTCGGACGCCGTCGACGGCTTGCCCTCGATCCGGCAGACGAACCCCTCGCCCCAGCGCAGCGTGCCGGTGATCTGGAAGCCGGCGTTCTTGAGCGCCGCCAGGCCGGTGGACTGCTCGCCCCGGGCGCACCGCACCACGGTCCCGCCGCCGAGTTCGTTGAAGTCGACCACCACGGTCACCCCGGAGGCGTCGGGGCAGTAGCCGGCCGAGCCGGCGGCCCTCGCGGGGGTGCCCGATCCGGCCATCGTGCCGGCGGCGGCGAGGGCGACGACCAGACCGGCGCGGGCGGCCCGGACGGTCATGCCGCCCGCCGACGGCCGAGCACGAGGAGCAGCACCCCGCCTCCGACCAGCAGGAACGCGATCAGCACGTAGCTGGTGATCGCCGCGCCGGTCGTCGGCAGCCCGCCCAGGCCGGGGGTGGTCGGGGACGCACTCGGGGCGACGGTCGCCGATGCGGTGGCGGACGGCGTCGGCGGCACGGTGGTCGCGGACGGGCTCGGTGTCGGGCTGGCCGGCGCGGTCGGCGTCGGTGACCCGGTGGGCGTGGGGGAGGTGGTGGTCGTCGGGGAGGCGGTGGGCGAGGCCGTGCCGGTCGGGGTCGGCCCGGGGGACGGCGGCGGCGAGACGAGTCCGATGCGCCCCAGCGGCACCTGGACGAGACCGAGCAGGGCCTGCGCGGTGCTGCGGCGCCACTGGTCCCGTTCGTTGTCCGTGATCCCGGACGCGACGGCCGTTGCCAGGCTGTCGCTGTTGTAGGCGATGGCGCCCGCGTCGGCGGCGGCCGCGCCACCGTCTGCCGCGGTGAGCTGTAGTGCGGCCAACGCGCCCGCGGCCCGCGCGGCCTCGGTGTCGCGGCCGGCGGCGGCGAGAGCCTGTCCGGCGAGGCCGGTGCTGTTGGAGTTCGCGCCGGTGGTCGGGCCGGAACCGCCGAACGACCCGTCGGCGTGCTGCTGGTCCACCAGCCAGTCCGCGGCCTTGCCGGCAGCTTCGGTGACGCCGGTGGCGCCGTCGGCAGCGGCGGCGAGCAGCGCCTGCACCGCCATCGCGGTCGAGTCGACGTCGAGGGTGGCGCCGGCCTGCTCGTCGCAGGACGGGGACGGGCCGTCGGCGGTGTCGGGGTAGAGCCGGAACCCACCGGCCGCGCACTGCTGCCGGACGAGGAAGTCGACGGTGTCCTGCGGCACGTCGCCGCTGCGAGCCAGGCCCAGCACCGCGAACGACTGGTCGAAGGTGTTGCTGGCGTCCGGGCCGCTGTCGGCGGTGGTGCGGCTGGTGATCCGCCCCCGCTGGTGCCCCGCGTCCGCCCCGGCGACCAGCGACAGGGTCTCCGTCCGCAGGTCGAAGCCGCCGAAGTCGGTGGGGTCAGCTCCGGCGGCGGAGGCGGCGTACAGGAGCTTCGCGGTCGCCCCGCCGTCGGTGAAGCCCGGGATGCCCCAGTCGTCGTAGCTGTTGTAGGACCGCACATGTGCCGCGACCTGCGCCGTCGCGGCCTGACGGACCGGCGCGTCCACCCCGGTCGCGGACAGGGCGAGGATCCCGTCGATGGTCAGACCCCAGTCCGGGCCGCCGAACGGGCCGGGCAGCACCCCGTCGGCGAACTCGCCGGCCAGCCAGTTGGCCGCGTCGCGCGCGGCGGCGGCGTGGGCCGGGGCGGGCGCGGCCACGACGGTCAGGGGTACGGCGGTGAGCGCGGCGATCGTCGCCGCCGTGGCGGTGACCACGCCGACACCGAGACGCCGGGAGCGGGACCGGGACATGAGAGGTGCCTTTCGCAGAGCGGTCGGTGGAAGCTCCGGAAAGCACCCGGGGACAGCGACACCCCGCTCGCCTGACGCGATGAGCGGGGTGGAGCGGGCCTCGGTGGCCCGGACTTCACCCTGTGAACCTCGACAGTGGAAGCCGCTCGTCCCGGGCGAGGCATTCCGGCTCGCGAGGCCGAGGCCTCGCTCACGGTTGCGGGTCAGCGCCGGCTTCGCACCGGCTTCCCCCCACACGGGACGTATGCAGTTGTGGACCCGGCGTGCACCGGGTGCCGACACCGTACCGCCCGCACGTCTCGCGACGCCAGGGGAGGTGACCGACACCCGGTGCGGCGCCGCGGTCACGCCGTGTGGGGCTGCGGTCAGGGCGCGGCGATGCTCGGCGGGGCACCCGCGCCGAACGACCAGCCCTCGACGGTGCCCGGGGCCGGGTTGTAGCTGCTCGCGCCGGACGTGCTGTAGGACCAGGCGCCGCCGCTGGAGGCGTGCCAGTACGACCAGTACGCCGTGGCGGGCGGGGTGTTGACACACGGATCGGTCGCGACGGTCGGCTTGCCGTTGATCCGGCAGACGAATGCCAGCCCCCAGCGCTGGGTGCCGGTCACCGTGAAGCCGGCGCCCTGGAGGGCGGCCACCCCCGTGGCCGGGTCGCCCGGGGCGCAGGCGACCTGGACGCCGCCGCCGAGCGCGGCGAAGTCCACCACGACGGTGACGCCGGAGGTGCCGGTGCAGGCGGCGGCGTGCGCGGCCCGTGGGGCGGGTTCGACGGCGGTGAGGGCGACGGTGGCGACGGCAGCGGCCAGCAGGCCGGCGAGCCGTGCGCGCACGGTGGATCGGTGACGGAACACGGTTCCTCCTGGAATCGGGTGAGCGACGGGACGGGTCACGGGCAGGCGGGGACTGGCGTGCCCGGGGTGGCGCCGGCCGCGGACAGCCGGGCGTACCCGGTGCCGGTCAGGCCGAGGACAGCCTGGCCGGTGGCCCGGGCGGCGGTGCCCGGGTCGAAGGTGGCGCCGTCGAAGTCGACCGCCCCCCGGTCGGCCGGTGCCCCGGCGCAGCCGACCTGGAGTCCGGCGAGGAACACCCGCGCCCGTGCCCAGGCCAGCGGTCGGTGACCGTCGTGCAGCGCCTGCGCGGCGAGGCCGGTGCTGTTGGCGTTCGGGGTGCCGGCGGCGTTGGCGAAACCGCCGTCGGCGCGCTGCACGGAAAGCAGCCAGTGCAGCCCCGCGGTGGCGTCGGTCGGGCGGTCGGTGGCCCGCAGCGCCTGCACCGCGAGCGCGGTGGCGTCCACGTCGGAGGTGCAGACCGGTTGCGCGGGCAGCGCCGGGTAGCCGCCGTCCGGGCAGCGGGTGCCCGCGAGCCAGGCGGCGGCCGCCGGGGGCGCGCCCTGCGCGGTGCGGTCCAGGGCGAGGAGGGCGAAGGACTGGCTGAACGTGTTGCTGTAGTCCCCGTACGCCGACCGGTCGGTGAACCGGCCGCTGGGGGCCTGCAACGAGCGCAGCCGGGCGATCAGGTCCACGCCGCCGACGCCGGTCGGGTCGCCGCCGCGTACCTGGACGGCGAGGGCGAGCTTGGCGGTCGCGCCCGCGTACGCCTCGGTCGTGCCGTCGCCGACGTAGGTGTCGCGGATGTCCGGTCGGGTGACCCAGGCCAGCGCCCGGGCCCCCGAGTCGTCGGCGACGCCGGCGGCGGCGAAGGCGAACACGGCGTCGAGGGTCAGTCCCTGGTCGGGATAGGCGACGCCGTCGAAGACCACCTCGAAGCGTTCGCCGTCGACGAGTTGCCGGGCCAGCCAGCCGGCCGCGGCCTCCGACCGGCCGACCCCGGCGGGCGAGGTGGGGGAGACGTGGGCCGATGCCGGTGTCGCGAGGGTGAGGGCGGTGAGCACACCGCAGAGCAGGGCGAGCAGGCGGTGCCGGCTCAGGCGGACGACCATCGGAAGCGCCTTTCCGGCCCGGCGGTCGTCAGAAGCCCGACGACCGCCGCAGCACGGGGTCGACCGGGACTCCGACCCGTGGGCCACGACGGGTGGGGGAGCGGATTCCGCGCGTACGTCGGGTATTCGGGCTTGCCGTCAGAGGTGCATCTCGACGGCCTACCGTTGCGGGCCAGCGCCGGACTTCGACCGGACTTCCCCCATACATACGCGCTGATGGAGTTGTGGCGTCAGTCTGGCCGCGTACGCGCTCCCGTGTCAATGCGTCGTCCACTGCGGACGCTCTGTGGCCGTCGGCGGGGCGGTCGCCGACCGCGGGCGCGTCCGGTCCGGGTCCAGGTGGTCCATCCGGTGACCACGGTCGGTCGCCAGCGGTCGCGTCGCCCCTCAAGATCTCAGCTCGTGTCCGCTCCGCGTAAGTCCTAGCTGTCACGCTGCGACACGCGGGGGTGAAGTCTGCCCACTCGCAGCGACCCACAGCGGAACCGTCCGCACCGCCACCGCCACACGCTGACGCGATGGTCCCCGAATCGGGGCCACAGGGATGTCGCCCACCGCCAGGAAGCGCGTGTCATCCGAGTCCACCCGGCCCGTCCCATCAGCACCGTCGAGGGCGTGCTACGAGTGCCGACGCCGACGCGGCGACCGACGCGGCTTCGGGCCGTACCGGCCGGGCGGAACCGAGCCTTGACACCAATGGAGTTCGATCCCCTAATATCCAAGATCCCAGATGCACGCGGGCTCGCTGGTTCGCCGCCCGAAGGGGTTGGTCAGCCCGTCCCGAACCAGCGGCCCGGAACTGAGCAGAAGTCACAGTCGGCGGTCTCCCCGGTGCGGATCGTTCGTCATCCATCGTGAGCAAGGGGCCGAATGCAGACGTTCGACGAAACATCGCCGGGGGATGGGGCGGCGTCGCGTGGCATCGACCGTCGCCATCTGCTCGGCCTGGTCACCGCCACGCTGGCGGCCGGCATCATTCCGGAGGCGTGGCTCGCGGAAGCCGCGTACGGCGCGACGCCGAGATGGAACCGGCCGTTCGACAAATGGGTCCCGATCACGTCCTCGTACGGGATGCGGACAGATCCGATCACCGGCCAGTCCAGGATGCACAACGGCACGGACTACAGCTACTCGGGGATCCTCGGCTATCCGATCCGTTCGATCGCGGCGGGCACGGTGACCAGCGTCTCGTACAGCGCGAGCGGCCTCGGCCACAACGCCACCATCACGCACGCCGATGGTTGGCGGAGTGTCTACGGGCACATGCGGGAGGCTCCCAGAGTCGGGACGGGCGCGCAGGTCGCCGCAGGCCAGCACATCGGCAACGTGGGATCCACCGGCCACTCCACCGGCCCGCACCTGCATCTTGAGATCTTCCAGCCGAACGGTCAGCGAGTTGACCCCGAGTCGGTTCTCACGGGTGCCCCGTACGCCGGGGCCCCCGGATCTCCCCCCGAGATCGTCACTAAGGATGGACTGATGTACCTCATCTGGAGCACCGGCGGCACCGGCTACCTGGTCACCCCCAACCGCGTCATCGGGCTGCGGTCGATGGCGCACTACAACCTGTTCAAGCGGATCATCAACTCGAACCAGGCCGCCGCCCAGCCTGAGGTCTTCAACGCGCTGGAGATCGACCAGATCAACGCGTACCTCAACGGGACCGTGCCTGCCTGATCCATCCCGGGGGTGACCTCGGAGACGCCCGGCCGGCTCGCTGCATCAGAAGCGGGCCGGCCTCCGGCACCTCATGGTTGACCGCTCGGCCGGCCGGCAGCACGACCTGGACGCCCGGATCGGCGGCACAGGTGCCGATCCGCCTCACATTTGCCACTGCCGCCGGGGCCGGTCAACCGCTCCCCGTCGCCGGCGACCGCGCACGGCCAGGGGCGGGAACGGTCGTCGGGCGGCCCTGGGATACTCGCCCCATGCGGCCCCGACTCCCCAAGCTGACCCGCAGGCCGCGCCCGGCCGCTCGCCGGCGTACGCGCTGGCTGCGTCGCGCCGTCGGCGCGGCCGTCGTCGGCGCGGTGCTCCTGACCGGCGGCACCGTGGCCAGCGTGCACTGGATCCGCGGCGGGGCGGACGGGCACATCTTCACCGAGCGGGACGTCCCGGAGGCGCCGGTCGCCCTGGTGCTGGGCACCAAGGTCCACCCCGACGGGACCCCGTCGCCGTTCCTCACCGGCCGCCTGGAGATCGCCCGGCGGCTGCTCGCCGCCGGCAAGGTACGCGCCATCCTGCTCTCGGGCGACAACATGAACCCCGACTACGACGAGCCGGCCGCGATGCGGCGCTGGCTGGTCGACAACGGCGTGTCGGCGACGAGGGTGGTGCTGGACCCTGCCGGCTTCGACACGTACGACTCGTGCGCCCGCGCGAAGCGGGTCTACGGGGTGGAACGGGCGACGGTGGTGACCCAGTCCTTCCACCTGCCTCGCGCCGTGACGGTGTGCCGGCGGCTCGGCGTCGACGCCAACGGGGTCGGCGACGAGACCGCCCGCCGGTACGACAGGACGTGGCGGATCAGCTCCACCCGTGAGTACGGCGCCTGCGTGAAGGCCACCCTGGACCTCCTCTCCGGCCGCGATCCGGTGCACCTCGGGCGCCGCGAGACCGGGGTGCAGGACGCGCTGCGCGACGCGTGAGACCCGTGGCCTGGAGCGCACGCGCCGCCACGGCATGGGTCCGACGTCGGCTGCCCGGGCACTCGCCGTCGAGCCGATAGCCGTCGCACCCGGCAACCATGAGCGCGGCGGCACGCCAGATCGCCCACCCGCGAATCGCCCACCTGCACGTCGCCCGGCCGCCGAAACGCGCCGAGGGCACCGCGTCTTCCGGGCCTACGCCGTGCCCCTGGCCGTCGATTGGAAGATCACGACCGCAGCGACGCACCACACAGGACGGAGGGGCGAGCACCCGGGCGGGACTGTGTGACACTCTGCGGGTGACGTCGCCTCCTCCGCCGAGCGAGCCCGGCCAGCCGACCTCCACGCCACCAGCGCCCGGGGCCCCACCACCGATGTCGCCGCCACTGCCACCACCGCCACCGCTGCCACCGTCGCCGCCGAAGACCAACACGCCCCTGATCATCGGTGTGGTCGCTGCGGTGCTGGCGCTCTGCCTGATCGGCGTCTGCGGGGCCGCACTGGTCGGGGTGGGCCTGATCAGGGCCAATGGCGGCCAGCAGGGCCAGCCCGCGGCGAGACCCCTGCCCGAGCCGATCGGGACGACGAGGGAGCTTCCGCGCGAGCCGGCGTACTCGCCGCCGCCCATCCTCCCCACGACGCAGGCGGCTCCGCCCCCGCCGCCGGCGAGGATCGGGCAGTGCATCGCCGTCAGCGTGACGGGCAGCTTCCAGGGCATCGGCAACTGCAACGGCAGCATCGGCACCTACCGGGTCGTCTCGGTGGACTACGCCCAGGGCCAGTGCGCCGACCCCGGTTCGGCGTACCTCACCGAACGCGGCTATCGGCTCTGCCTGGAGCGCCACCTGGTGCGTCTGCGCTGCTACCGGTTCCCGACGGGCAACGGCTGGATTGTCGGGGCGCCGAAGTGCAAGGCGAAGGGCACCGTCCACATCATCGACATCGTGCCCGGCGCCACCAACGGAAACAGCTGCACGCGGGACCAGAGATGGAACCGCTGGTACCGATTCACGAATCCCACCGTGGTCTATTGCGTGATGAAGTACTAGTACGACAGCCGTCGTTCGAGTTTGAGCCGGCGTGTGGGGTGGGCTCGGGCTTGATGCTGGCATCGCCAGCCTGACCAGTGCGAACGGAGGGCGAGGCCGCTGATCGGGCGGATGGGGCAGGCGTTGGTCAAACGGCGGACCTCGCTGACCGTGAGCGTGATCAGTCCGGTGTCGGGCGGATCCTGGTCGGCGGCGTCGCGGTGTTCACCGGGAACCGCGGCGCAGATCGGCCACCTCGTCTGACGGCGTGAAGCCGGCCGAGGCGTAGGTAGCCACGGCGCCGACGTTTGAACTCTCCACGCACACACTCGCGCTGGACGAACCCATGTCGCGAAGGGCCGCAGCGGCGGCAAGCGTGATCGCCGTGCCGTAACCATGGCCTCGGTGACTGCGGTGCACGCCCATCGGTTCCAGCAGTCCTGGCCGCCCCGGGCCGGCTGACCACACAGCCGCGACTGCCACGGCGTCGTCGTTCTGATCGAATGCGGCGAGGCAGCGTGCGTCAGCGTAGAACGGGCCACCGGCCATGGCGAGCCAACGCCCAACCATGCGGCGTCGGTCGGCATCAGTGAAGGGCGAGCCGCGGAACGCCGACCAGTGGACGGCGACCCACACCTCGGCGCGATCGGGCTCGATCGTCTCGATGCGCAGACCGCAGTCCTGTACCGGGTCCGAGAGACTGCGGTGGAACGTCGTCCACGGCTCATCCCGCTCCCAACCCCGCTCCAGCAGTAACTGGGTGAGAAGCTCCGCACCTCGGGCTTCGACGGTCGCACCGTCGGAAGCCAGGACACGCCCTGGTTCGTCCAGATCAGCGGCGAGCCGGCGGGCCAGCGCCTCGTCATCACGCCAGTCGGGAGCGACGGCCATGCGCACCAGTTCGGGGCCGTCCAGCAGCCCGATCGCGAGAACCTTCCCGTCGCGCGACCACATCCGGATGGCAGCCGCCGTCGCCTCGGCACCACATAACGAGTGCCACCCGAGATCGCCGGAATGCAGATGCAGCGGTCCCCCGTCGTACTGCCACCGCTTGAGCGCGTCCACTGCTGGTGACAGCTCATCGACGCTCGGGGTGCTCAAACTGATGCTCATGGGTGCACCCAAACCCAAGGAGCGGCCTGGCACCATCGATTTTCGTGGGGAAGCCGGCGCTCTCGTCACGGTTCGTCGAATGTCCGTATCCAGTCCGTCACCAGGCCGTCGAAGGGCCGATCCGGAACGACGAGGGGCAACCACCGCGGACCCTCGCCGTCCTGACGATCTGCGCTGCCGACGCCGGATTGGCACGACCCCGCCTCGTCACATCGGTACGACGCGAGGCAGCCGAGGTGTCCGCCGGTCGGTCGCACACCGACCGGCGAACCCGGCGGGTCGGCCGCCCGAGGCCGAAGCCGGGGCCGGGGTACGAACGGGCGACCCGGCGCGTGCTTCGGCGTGGACGGAATTCGATTGACCGCATGATCCAGCGGGTCTTACGGTCACGCCGATGCGCCCTGGGGAGATCGTCGTCGCTGTCGAGCAGGTACGCGCCCTGATCGACGAGCAGTTCCCCGAATGGTCGGATCTGCCGATCGTTCCGCAGCCGTTGAACGGCACCGACAACGCGCTGTTCCGGTTGGGTGATTCCCTGACGGCACGGCTGCCGCGGGCGCAGTGGGCGGTCGACCAGGTGGCGACCGACGCGACCTGGCTGCCGCGGCTGGCACCGCATCTGCCGGTACCGGTGCCGGTGCCGATCGCGGTCGGCCGGCCGGGCGGGGACTATCCGTGGCCGTGGACGGTCGTGCCATGGCTGGACGGGCGCAATCCGGTAGCCGGGGAGGACCTCGTCGACCTCGCTGTCGACCTCGCCGGCTTCGTGCGCGCGATGATCGCGATCGACCCGATGGGCGGGCCGGTCAAGGAGGGGATTCAGCGCGGCGTGCCTCTGGCGCAGCGGGACGAGCTGACCCGCCGGTCGATCGCGGTGCTTGGCGACCGGATCGACGGGCGGGCGGTGAGCGCGGCGTGGGACGAGGCGATGACGGCGGACGAGTGGCCCGGACCGCCGGTGTGGCTGCACGGTGATCTCCTGGAAGGCAACCTGCTGGTCGACCGGGGCAGGCTCACCGGGGTGATCGACTTCGGCGGTCTCGGCCGCGGCGATCCGGCGGTCGAGGTGCGGCCGGGCTGGAGCCTGTTCGATGCCCGCGCGCGGGCCGCCTACCGGGAGGCGCTCGGGTTCGACGAGGCGACCTGGGTGCGCGGGTGGGCCTGGATGCTGTCGGGCTCGCTCTACTGGTTGGCGGACCTGTGGGACTCGATCAGCGAGGACGACCGCGAGGACACGATCCGCTACATCGACCACCTCGTGCGTCACCGTCACGACTGACCTGTGGTGGCCGCCCCGTCACCGTCGGGCGACGCCCCGGACGGCCGCGCCTTCGCCCGGCGGCTTCGCGGCCAGCGCTGGCAAGGCGGACGCGGCTTCCCGATTTTGACCGGACGCTGGAAACCCTGCGGTACACCACCGCCAGCCTCGCCGTGTCGGTGTTCGATGGACGGCGAGGTCTCCGGTAGAGGGTTTCGGCCAGGTACACCGGCGGCACGGGTGGCGGTCGACGCCCGGCCGGACCGTCTCGTACCGCGACGGACCTCGACGCGGCCGGGAGCGCGTCGGCCTCGTCGGCCGCCCGGTGGAGGGCTGCGGATAATGCCCAGCATGCCTCCGGAAGTGGATCGTGTGGATGACGCCGCAGATGTCGTCGGTAGGCCGTCGGCGGTCGACTCCCTACCGGCGCGCGGGGTGGGTGCGGCCGGGGGTGGCGGGTCGGCGTGGCGGGTGGTCGTCGGGTTCGGTGTGGTGAGCCTGGCCGCGGACATGGTGTACGAGGGCGCCCGCTCGATCTACGGGCCGCTGCTGGCCTCGCTGGGCGCGTCGGCGGTCGTCGTCGGGCTGGTCACCGGCGCCGGTGAGGCGGCGGCGCTGGTGCTGCGGCTGGTGTCCGGGCCACTGGCGGACCGGACCCGCCGGTACTGGTCGTTGACGATCCTCGGGTACGGGCTGACCGCGGTCTGCGTGCCGCTGCTCGCTGTCACCCCGCTGTTGGGCGGCGCCGGACTCGCGGTCGCCGCCGCGTTGATCCTCGCCGAGCGACTGGGCAAGGCGGTCCGTAGCCCGGCGAAGTCGGCGCTGCTGGCCGACGCCGCCAGCCGCGTCGGCCTGGGGCGGGGACTGGGTGTCCACAAGGCGCTGGACCAGGTCGGCGCCTTCGCGGGCCCGCTGCTCGTCGCCGCGGTGGTCGCGATGGCCGCGGGGTCGCTGTGGCCGGGCCTGGCCGTCCTGACCGTGCCCGGCGTGCTCGCGATGATGCTGCTGCTCACCATCCGCGCGCGGGCGGCCGCTTCACCGACGGCCGACGGGGCCACGGCGGCAGGCACCCCGTCGGTGGCGGGCCGGAAGCCGCTGCCTGCCCGGTTCCACGTGTTCGCGGCAGCGATGGCGCTGTGCACGGCGGGTCTGGTGACGTTCGGGTTGATCGGTTTCCACCTCGTCCGCGCGGGCGTGGTCGCGGCCGCGGCGGTGCCGTTGGTGTACGCGGCGGCGATGGCCGCGGGCGCGCTCGCCGCCCTGCTGACGGGTGTGCTCTACGACCGGGCCGGGCCGTGGGTGCTGATCGCGTTGCCGGCGTTGGTCGCCGCCGTCCCCGCCCTGGTGTTCGGCGGTGGTCTGCCGCTGGCGGTGACGGGGGCGCTGGTGTGGGGTGCGGCCGTGGGGGTGCAGGACTCCACCGTCAAGGCGCTGGTCGCCGATCTCGTGCCGCGGGAGCGTCGGGCCACCGCGTACGGCGTCTTCGCCGCCGTGCAAGGGGCGGGGGCGCTGATCGGCGGTGCCGCGGCCGGTCTCCTGTACGAGTTCTCGCTGGCGAGTCTGGTGGTCGTGGTGGTCGTCACGCAGGCCGTAGCCCTGGTCACGCTCGTGGGAGTCCTGGCAGGGAACCGCCCAGCCCGCTGAGGCCAGCGGCCGACGCCCCGTCTGGGACGGCGGCAGCCCGGGCCGCGTCGCCGGCCGGACCCGGGCCCGTCGTGACGCCCGTGGCGGCACCCGCCTGGGCCTGCCGGCGGCCCGTCGCTACTCCTTCGCCAACTCGGCGAGCTGGTCGAATGTGCGCACGAGGATCGCGCGCCGCTGCTGCCGGTATTCGGGACCGGGCTCCAAGCCGTCGATGGTCCGGTCCCAGACGGCCAGGTATCTGCTCTTCCAGCCGGCGATCGTCGTCCGGTCGGGCAGGCTGACCCCGACGTAGTTCTGTCGTGCGATGAGGTGCAGCAGCTCGAGGTTGCAGGGCACCGCGACGCCCCAGTACTCGTCGGGCTCGATGCCGACCGGGTCGCCGGAGATCGCCTCCGCGACCTCGGCGATCAGCCGGTCGGTCAGGCCCGACAGGTGGTCGGCGGCCGTGTCGCCGTCGAAGTTTCCGCTGCCCCAGGTGCCCACCGATCCTCGCCCTCCCGACTCCGAACGTCCGCCGCATTGAAGCAGGCACCACCGACAGCGCCCGGCCATCCGCCGCCGGCTGTAGCAATGTCCATCGATATTGACGTTCGACGACGACGCGGACAGAATCACGGCACCCACCATGATCCCCTCTGGGAGATGCCATGATCCGTCCCCGCCTGTCGTTCCTCCGGGCCAGCCGGCTGGCCGCGCTCGCCGCGGCCACCGCCGGTGTGCTGCTCGCCTTCGCCGCACCGGCCAACGCCGCCGTACCTACCGGGCGCTACGTCGCACTGGGTGACTCGTACACCTCCGGTCCGCTGATCCCCACCCAGGTCGACCTGAACTGCCTGCGCTCCAGCCGTAACTACCCGTCGCTGGTCGCCGCCGCCGCCGGCTCGTCGGCGTTCGCGGACGTGAGCTGTTCCGGGGCCACCACCGAGGACATCCTCGTCGGCGGCAGCGGCGCGCTGGGCATCTCGTTGCCCCCGCAGCTCAGCGCGGTCACCCCGGACACGACGCTGGTGACGGTGCAGATCGGCGGCAACGACATCGGCTTCTCCGGCATCATCAGCGACTGCGCGGAGGCGAGCCTGAGCAGCCCGCTCGGCTCGCCCTGCAAGAACAGGTACACCGCCGGAGGCGTCGACCAGTTGCAGGCCAGGATCGCCGCCACCGCGCCGAAGGTGACCGCCGTGCTGCAGGCGGTCCGCCGGGCCGCCCCGGGTGCCCGGGTCGTGGTGCTCGGGTACCCGGCGATCCTGCCGGACAGCGGCTACGGCTGCTGGCCCGTGGTCCCGATCGCCTACCAGGACGTGCCGTACCTGCGCGGTGTCCAGAAGTCCCTGAACACGATGCTCGCCAACACCGCGGCCGCGAACAACGCCAGCTACGCCGACGTCTACGGGCCGTCGGTCGGCCACGACACGTGCAAGAGCAGCAGCACCCGGTGGGTCGAGGGGCTGGTCCCGCAGAACGCCGCCGCCCCGTTCCACCCCAACGCCAGGGGTGAGCAGGGCATGGCCAACGCGCTGCTGGCCAACCTGAACAGCTGACTGACGATTCCCACCGACGGGGACCGGCTCGTCCGGGCGTGAGGGTCCGGGCCGGCGGCCACGAGGCCGGGGCCGGTCTCCGCCCCGGTGCGGACCGCATGGCCCGGGTCGCAAGCGCCGCGGCGGGGTGGTCGGTGAGCTGCGCCTGGTCCTCGGACCGGGGTTGCGGCCCCGACTCCCGCCGCGGCGTGGGCCTGGCGTCCTCATCGGCGCCATCCTCAGGCTCCCATGATCGACATGGCAGCCCTAGCCCGATTCGGTGCCGGCGGTGATCCTGCCGAACACGTCCATGGCGGCGATCTGGCCGTCGCGTATCCGATGGGCGTCCAGTCCCCGCAGGACCGTGCCGTCCTCGGCCCGTGCCACCGCCACTCGCACACCATCCGGTCGTCAGCCGCCCAGACAGGACCGGGTATCGGACCGGGGCCGGGACCGAAATGGTCGGCGAAAGCCTCTGTGACGTTGTCCCGACCGCGAATGGTGACGGCCGGGCCGTCCCAAGCGTTGGGGCAGTACGTCACGTCGTCGGCGAGGCATGCTGACACCGCCTTCAGGTCACCGAGCTCCCAGGCGGCGTTGAAGCGCTCGATCAGCCCCCGTGCATCCGTCAGGTCGGGCACGGTAGACGGTCGTCGCGGTTGCGTCTCGCCTCCTGTCGCCCGTGGTCGACAGGACAGACCCACGTCGTCCCCTCCGCCAGCGGCGGTTCCCGTGGCGGCGGAAGCGCTGACCGGCAATTACTCCGGCGGGCAGCCGGGCCGGCAGCACGCCGCGAGGGTGCCCAACCGCGCGGCGAGTTCCGCGTCGGAGACTCCTCGGAGGTGCCGAATCGGCCGCAGGAGGGCGCGTGACCGATCGACACCGATCCGGCCAGGACGACCCTGCGGACCGCTCCGACAAGTGCGGCTCCGACCATCAGGCATCTCGGCCGCCGGCAGCGGGTCCGTGCAGCCAGCTCAGCACGTTCCTGATGGCGGCATCCCAGTAGTCCCACTGATGGCTGCCCGGCGCGAATGCCTCGGTCACCTGCCATCCTGCCTCCTGGGCACGGATGGCGAACCTCCGATTGGACGGGTAGGCGAAGTCCTCGGTCCCGCAGCCGATGTAGAGCCGCAGGTCGTCCGTCGGGCGGCGTGTGCCGATCCGGGCCAGCAGGTCATGGTCGGTGCCGGCGAGTTCGTGCGGGCCGAATGCGTGGGGGACCGCCTGGTCGAGCAGCTGCCGGGCGGTGGGATGGGCTACGTCGAGGACTCCGGAGAGACTGGCGGCGGCGGCGAAGCGTTCCGGTTGGTGCAGGGCCCACCGCATCGCGCCGTAGCCGCCCATCGACAGCCCGGCGACGTAGGTGTCCTGCCGGCGTCCGGAAAGCCGGAAGAGCCGTGCCACGAGCTCGGGCAGTTCCGCGGTGAGGAAGGTCCAGTAGCGGCTGCCGTGGTGCTCGTCGGTGTAGAAGCTGCGGGAGGCGCGGGGCATGACGACGGCGATGCCGGCATCTGCGGCGTGGCGCTCGACCGAGCTGTTTCGGGTCCAGCTGGTCTCGTCGTCGCCGAGTCCGTGCAGGAGGTAGAGCACCGGCGGTGGTTCCGTGCGGTCGTGGGTCGCCGTCGGGGGTTGGTGCGGCAACGCGACGGTCATCGAGGTGCTGGTCTGGAGCACCTCGGAGTAGAAGGAACAGGTGATCAGAGCCATCGTCGTCCGTCCGTTCAGGCGCCGGGCAGCCGACAGGTCTGGGCCAGGCGGCCGTACCAGCGGGCGCTGGGTTTGACGACGCGCTGGAAGGTGCGGCGGTCGACGGCGGTGAGGCCGAAGGTCGCATGCCAGCTGCCCCATTCGTAGTTGTCCAACAGGGACCAGTGCAGGTATCCGCGGACGTCGACGCCGTCGGCGAGAGCCCGGCCCAGCCCGGTCAGGGCGTGGTGCAGGTATTCGCGGCGTTCGTCGTCGTTGTCGGTGGCGATGCCGTTCTCGGTGACGAGAATGGGGGTCGGGATGCGGGCGGCGGTGTGGCGCACGGCGGCCTCGAGGGCCTCGGGGTAGAACTCCCATCCGGTCTGGGTGCGCCGGGCGGCCGGATCGGGTGGGACCGGACCGTCGGGGCCGATGACGACGCGGGTGTATGCCTGCACGCCGATGAAGTCGTCGTGGCGGGCGGCTTCGAGGAACTGGTCCTCGCGCGACCACGCCCACTCGCGGGCCGCCTCCTCGGCGCCGGGCAGCGGCTGGAACGTCTGGTTGGCCACCGTCCAGCCGCTGCGCAGGCCGCCGACCTCGGCGAGCTCGTCGCGGGCGGCATGGTGGGCGCGGATGAGAGCTTCGGCGAAGGGCTGGTCGGGCGGCGGCAGGGCACCCGCGACGAGGTCGGGATCGGTGCCGCCGACACGGGCGGCGACCATCGCGAGCATGTTCGGCTCGTTGATGGTGCAGGCCCAGGTGACACCGTCGAGGATCGGGCGTACGGCGCGCACGTAGCGGGCGAACGTCTCGACGCCGCCGGGCGCCGTCCAGCCGCCGGAGGTTCGGAACCAGGCGGGGCTGGTGAAGTGGTGGAGGGTGACCACAGGAGTGATGCCGCGCTCCAGGCAGCCGTCGATGATGCGGCGGTAGTGGCCGAGCGCGGCCTGTGAGATGCGACCGGGTGCGGGCTCGATGCGCGACCACTCGATGCCGAACCGGTAGGCGTTGAGTCCCAGGTCCCGGACGATGTCCAGATCCTCGGGCCAGCGGTGGTAGCTGTCGCAGGCGTCGCCGCTGGGTTCGGACAGCGGCGAGTCGGATCGGACCTCGAGGGCCCACAGGTCGCTGCCGACGTTGTTGCCCTCGGTCTGGTGGGCGGAGGTTGCCGCGCCCCACAGGAACGACGTCGGTGTGGGAACACCGGGCGCGTCGGCGGCGGGCAGGAGCGATGGCGTGGTGTGTGCAGGCACGAGGTTCCTCGGGACGGGGGCGCATGTGTCGGTCATCGGTCGCGGTAAGGGCCGGTGCGGACGAGGTCTGCGCGCTGCTCGGCGGCTGTGGCGACCAGCAGGTCGATGACCTGGTCGGTCAGGCCCAGGTCGTACGTGCGCAGCACGATCAGTGGGGTGGCGTCGACCATGCGCAGGAGCTCGGGGGCGAGCCGGGCGGCGCGCCCGACGCGGGCGCCGGCCATCAGCCCGCCGAGCAGCGGCCCGCCGACGGGGTGGGCGCGCCACTCGCCGACGGTCGACGTGGCCGTCAGCGGCGGCAGGTACCGGTCGCCGTCCGTGGTGATGGAGCCGGCGAGCCGGATGTCGGCGACGGACGCACCGACCCGCACCGAGTGGGCGCCGGGTTCGACGGACCACCGCTGGTGGCGGGTGTCCCAGACGGCGAGGTCCCGTGCGGTGACGGTGAAGGTGATGCGACGGGACTCGCCTGCGGCGAGTTCCGTCTTGGCGTAGGCGCGCAGGACGTTGCGGGGGCGGGTCGGCGTCGGTTCGTCTCGGCCGACGTACAGCTGCGCGACCTCGGAGCCTGCACGGGATCCGGTGTTGGCGAGGGTGAAGGAGACCTGCCACTGGTGGGGACGGTGTTCGGCGACGGTCAGGTCGCGGTAGTCGAAGGTGGTGTAGGTCAGCCCATGGCCGAAGGGGTAGGCGACAGGTAGCCGCAGGGTGTCGAAGTGTCGGTAGCCGACATAGCGGCTCTCGCCGTAGAGCGCCTGGCCGTTGCGGCCGGGGAAGGTGAGGTGGCTGGGGTGGTCCTCGAGCCGCAGAGGGACGGTTTCGGCGAGCCGGCCCGACGGGGCGGCGTCGCCGAGCAGGAGGTCGGTGAGGGCTTCGCCGCAGGCCTGGCCGAGCAGCGACGCGTCGAGGATCGCCGGCACCAGGTGGTGCCAGTCGGCGACGCCGACGACGCCGCCGTGGGACAGCACGACCACGGTGTGAGAGGTGGCGGCGGTCGTCTCCCGCAGCAGTCGGAGTTGGTCGGCGGGCAGGGCGATGGTGGCGCGGTCGAAGCCCTCGGACTCGGCCTCGGGCGGCAGGCCGAGGAAGAGCAGGGTCACATCGGCGTCGCGGGCGGCGTCGACAGCTGCGGCGATCAGGGTCTCGTCGGCGAGGCCGTCAAGTGTGTAGCCGGGGGAGTAGCGTACCGCCGGGCCGAGACGGCCGGTGAGCGCGTCAAGCGGGGCGGAGACCTCGGTGGGGACCACGCGTGACGAGCCGCCGCCCTGGTACCTGGGAGTGCGGGCGAGTTCGCCGATGACGGCGATCCGGGCTGTGGCGGGGTCGAGGGGCAGCAGCCCGCCATCGTTCTTGAGCAGGACGGCTGCCTCCCGCGCGGCGCGACGGGCCAGGTCGGCGCCGTGGGCGGCCAGGTCGGTGGGCAACTGGTCCGGGGTGTGGGCGGGCCGGTCGTCGTGGCCGCCGGCCCGGACGCGTCGGGCCAGCAGCCGCAGGCGCTCGCCGACGGCGTGCAGGGCGTCGGGTTCGAGGTCGCCGGATCGGACGGCGTCGAGGACCAGGTGGTCGGTTCCGGTGGGGGGCATCTCGACATCGCATCCGGCGCGGACGGCGGCGACGCGGTCACGTACGGCGCCCCAGTCGGACACGACCACGCCGTCGAAGCCCCATTCGTCGCGCAGGACATCCGTGAGCAGCCACCGGTTCTCACTGGCCGGCACGCCGTTGAGGGCGTTGTACGCGCTCATCACCGCCCATGGCCGGGCGGTGCGTACGACGTGTTCGAAGCCGGCGAGGTAGACCTCGCGCAGCGCCTGGTCGTCGACGAGCGCGCTGACGCGCATGCGGTCGGTCTCCTGGTTGTTGACGGCGAAGTGCTTGACGCAGGCGCCGACTCCGGTGGACTGGACGCCGTCGACGAACGCGGCGGCCAGGGTGCCGGTGACGTACGGGTCTTCGGAGAAGTACTCGAAGTTGCGTCCGCCCAGCGGGGACCGCTTGATGTTCATGCCGGGGCCGAGCAGGACGTCGACACCCAGCGCCCGGGCCTGGCGGCCGAGAGCCTCGCCGACGTGGCGGACGAGGTCGGGGTTCCAGGTGCAGGCCAGGCCGACGGCGGGAGGGAAGCAGGTGGCCGCGACGCTGTCGCCGATGCCGAGGGCGTCGCCGCCGGTGGTCTGGCGCCGCAGGCCGTGTGGCCCGTCCGCCAGGGTCAGAGCGGGCAGGGCCCTGCCGTCGCCGGTGGTGTGCCACGTGTCGCTGCCGGAGGTCAGCTCGGCGGCTGCGGCGAGGTCCGGGCCGGTCGTGAAGGTGTCGTCCAGGGGCGCCGCTGGGGGGCCCGGGTCGCTGATTGTCATTGCCGCAGCCTCTCTGAGCTGGCCTTTCCTCGATCAGAAGCAGAATCTACCATCTGGTAGATTCTGTGGCTATGCTCGTGGCGCGCTCGTCCACAGCGCGACCACACCACGACGACGAGGTGTCCCCCAATGAGACCGACATCGAGAATCGCCACGTGCGCGCTCGCCCTCGGCGTGCTCGTCGCCACAGCCGCCTGCTCTGGTGGCGACCCGACCCCCGGCGCCGCCAAGACCGCACTGACCATCGGCACCATGACCGCCACCCGCAGCATGGATCCGATCGACGCGGGCGGCGGCAGCATCCCCTATTTCCAGGCCGTCTACGACACGCTGCTCAAGCGCGAGCCTGACGGCAGCCTCACCCCGATGCTGGCCCGGTCCTGGACCTACGACACCTCCCAGACCGCGCTGACGCTCACCCTGCGCGAAGGTGTGACGTTCGACGACGGGACCGCCTTGGACGCCTCGGCCGTCAAGGCCAACCTCGACCGTTTCCGCGCCGGTGGCGGCGCCGAGGTAGGCCAGGCCGCGACCACCGCGTCCGTCGAGGCCCCCGACGCCAAGACCGTCGTCATCCGCCTTTCCGGCCCCGACCCGGCGCTGCTCAACAGCCTGTCCGACGCCTACGGACTCATCGCCAACCCGGTGAAGTTCGGCCAGGACAAGCCGTTCGCCTCGGTCCCCGACGGCACCGGTCCGTACGAGCTGGACCAGCAGGCCACCACCGTGGGCTCGGTCTGGACCTACACCCGAGCCGCGAACTACTGGGGCACCGCCGCCGCGTTCGAGAAGGTCGTCATCCGCGTCTTCGACAACGAGAACGCCATCGTCAACGGCCTGAGAACCGGCCAGATCGACACCGCCGTCCTGCAGACCGTCGACCAGCAGACGGCCGCCACCGCCGGAACGAACCTGAAGACCACATCCCAGGAGATCGACCTCAAGCTGTTCAACATCTTCGACCGCAAGGGCGCCAAGATCGCCGCGCTGGGCGACCCGAGAGTGCGACAGGCGATCAACTACGCGATCGACCGCGACATCCTCGTCCAGCAGATCCAGCAGGGCCGCGGCACCGCCACCAGCCAGATCTGGGGCGTCCAGGCCCCCGGCCACGTCAAGGAACTCGACTCCTTCTACCGCCACGACCCGGCCAAGGCCAAGGCGCTACTCGCCGAGGCCGGCTACGCGGCCGGATTCGACCTGACCCTGCCTCGCCTGGCCGCGCTGGTCCCGGACTCCCTAGCCGAGGCCCTCAGAACCGACCTCGGCGCGGTCGGCATCCGCCTCAAATGGGACGACCTCGACCGGGCAACCTTCCTCACCTCCACGTTCCGGCAGTTCAAATACCCCGGTGTGGTGATGAATGGCGGTCAGCCCAGCCTCGACTGGGCCACCATCAGCGGCTCGCTGCTGCCCAAGACGGTCGCCAACCCCTTCGGTGACACCGACGCCACGATCCAGGATCTCACCGCCAAGATCCGGGCTGGCAGCCCGGAGCAGGCGGCGCGGCACGCCCAGCAGCTCAACCGCCACATCGTCGAGCAGGCATGGTTCGTGCCGCTGTACCGGATGCAGTACATGCACGTCACCGTCCCGTCGGTGACCGCCGTGCCGCAGGCCGGCCTCGCCGTCCCCGCCCTCTACAACTACCGCCCGGCCGCCTGACGTCCGCAGGGCCGCCCGACGCCCGGAGCGCCGGGCGGCCCCAGCCTGAAAGGGAGTGATCCGGCATGCTCGGATTCCTGCTCCGACGGACCGCCGCCGGGCTGGCGCTCATCGTCGTGATCTCCTTCATCACCTTCGTGCTGCTGTCCCTGCCGGACAACGACATCGGCCGTACCCTGCTCGGCCCCGAGGCGCCGGCCGACCTCGTCGCGGCCAAGAACGCCGCGCTCGGCCTGGACCGTCCCGTGCTCACGCAGTACGCCGACTGGCTGGGCGACGCCCTGCGCGCCGACTTCGGCGCCTCCTGGTTCACCAGCGAGGACGTCATGGCCGCCATCGCCGCCCGGCTCCCGGTCACGCTCAGCCTCATGATCGGCGTCACCACGGTGACGGCCCTGGCCTCGTTCGGCCTGGGCGTCTGGTCCGGCGTACGCCGTGGCACCGTCGACCGGGCCGTGCAGATCCTCGGCGTGCTCGGCTACGCCCTGCCCGGCTTCCTGGTCACGCTCGTCATCGTGATGGTCTTCGCGGTGCGGCTCGGCTGGTTTCCGGCCATCGGCTACATCCCGCTCAGTCAATCCCCGGCAGGCTGGCTGTCGACCGTCACCCTGCCCGTCATCGCCCTGTCGATCGGCTCGATCGCCGGCGCCAGCCAGCAGGTGCGCTCGGCCGTCATCGACGTGATGAGCCAGGACTACATCCGAACCCTGCGCAGCCGCGGCCTGCCCGCCCGCACCGTGCTGTTCAAGCACGTGCTGCGCAACGCCTCCGCACCGGCGCTGACCGTCCTCGGCATGCAGTTCGTCGGCCTGCTAGGCGGCGCCGTGCTCGTCGAGCAGATCTTCGGCCTGCCAGGGCTGGGCAGCATGGCAGTCGCCTACACGACCCGCGGCGACATCCCCGTCATCATGGGCCTGCTGACCGTGACCGTCGTCGGCGTCGTCACGATCAACCTGCTCGTCGACGTGGCGATCGCGCTGCTCAACCCGAAGTCGAGGCAGGCATGAGCGCCGACCCGCAGATCCTGGCGCCCGTCGCCGACCGGCCCGGCCGGAGTACGGCCGCGCGACGACTGCTTCGCAACCCCCTGGGCGTGCTGTCCACACTGGTCCTGCTCGCCGTCATCGTCGCGGCGCTGGCCGCCCCGCTGCTGACCGAGCACCTGCCCTCGACCGCCCACCTGCGCGACGCCTTCGGCCCGCCCCGCGCCGGGCACCCCCTGGGGTTCGACTCCGCCGGCCGCGACATCCTCAGCCGCCTGCTCTACGGCGCCCGCAACACCCTCGGCGGCGCCGCCCTCGCCCTCGCCGTCGCCCTCGTGCTGGGCATCCCCACCGGCCTTCTCGCCGGCTACTTCGGCAAGCGGTTCGACGCCATCGCCAACTGGGTGGTCAACCTGCTGATGGCGCTGCCCGCAATGATCGTCCTGCTCGCATCACGGGCCGTGCTCGGGCCGACGGTCTGGGCGCTGATGGTCATCCTCGGCATCCTGGCCGCACCGAGTTTCTTCCGACTGGTGCGCGGCATCGTCCTGACCGTACGCAACGAGCTCTACGTCGATGCCGCCCGCGTGTCCGGACTGCCCTGGTGGCGCATCATCAGCCGGCACGTACTCATCATGGTCCGCGCCCCGATCATCATCCAGGTGGCGCTCGTGGCCGGGGTCGCCCTCGGCCTGCAAGCCGGCCTCGAGTTCATCGGCGTCGGATCGAGCGGCGAGCTGCCCACCTGGGGCGCCATGCTGAACGAGGGCTTCCAGTTCGTGCAGCGGGCACCGAGGCTGATGCTGTGGCCCGGCCTGGCGGTCGGCCTGACCAGTGCGGCCCTGGTACTGCTCGCGGTCGCGCTGCGCGATGCGCTCGAGGATCGCGCGGACGCGCTGCCGCGGCGCGTCCGCCGCGCCGCCCCACCGGCCCCGGCAGACCGGCCGGCCGAGTCGCCGGACCGGGCCGCGCTGCTGTCGGTGCGGTCGCTGAGCGTTTCCTACCCCGGGTACGACGGCGAGCGCGAAGTCGTCCGCGACGTGTCCCTCGATGTGGCCGTCGGCCAGATCGTCGGGCTGGTCGGCGAGTCCGGCTCCGGCAAGACCCAGACCGCCTTCGCGATCCTGGGCATCCTGCCGGACAGCGGGCGGATCGGCCGCGGCAGCGTCACCATCGACGGGCAGGAGACCATCGGCCTGTCCCAGCGGCGCTGGCGGTCATTGCGCTCGACCGCCGTTGCCTACGTGCCGCAGGAGCCGATGAGCAACCTGGACCCGTCCTTCACCATCGGCCATCAGCTGGCCGAACCGATCCGGGCGATGACCGGGGCGTCGGCCAAGGCGGCCCGGCGCCGCGCCGTCGAGCTGCTGCGCGAGGTCGACATCCGCGACCCGGACCGGGTACTGCGCTCTTACCCGCACCAGATCTCCGGCGGCATGGCCCAGCGCGTGCTCATCGCCGCCGCGATCTCGTGCGACCCGCGGCTGCTCATCGCCGACGAGCCGACCACGGCGCTGGACGTGACCGTGCAGGCGGAGATCCTTGCCCTGCTGCGCCGGCTGCAACGTCAGCGGGGGATGGGGGTGCTGCTGGTGACGCACAACCTCGGCGTGGTGGCGGACCTGTGCGACTGGGTGCTGGTGATGCGGCAGGGACGCATCGTCGAGCGCGGGCCCGTCGCCGACGTGCTCGTCCGCCCACAACACGACTACACCCGCAGCCTGGTCGACGCCGTCCTCGACCTGCCGCTGGCGGAACAGAACCACGACGCGGCGGCGTCGGGAACGGAGCAGCCATGACCCAGGTCGTGTCCATGCCGCCGCTGCTGCGGCTGGCAGGCGTCCGCGTCGCCTATCCGGGGCACGGTTGGCGCGCCCGACCGGTCGAGATCCTGCACGGGGTCGACCTTGAGGTCGGTCCGGGGCAGACCCACGGACTGGTGGGGGAGTCCGGATCGGGCAAGACCACCATCGGGCGGGCCATCCTCGGCCTGGCGCCGGTCGCCGCAGGCGCCATCACCTTCGACGGCGCACCGATCCACGCCCTGAAGGGCGGTGCCCGTCGCAGGCTCAGCCGGGACATCCAGGTGGTGTTCCAGGACCCGTACACGTCGCTCAACCCGTCGCGGCCCGTCGGCGACACGCTCGCCGAGCCGCTGTACGGCCAGGGCGTGTCCGCGCGCCAGGCCCGCGAACGCGTGGCAGGGCTGCTCGACCAGGTCGGCCTGCCGGGCGACGCGATGCGCCGGTTGCCGCGCGAGTTCTCCGGCGGGCAACGCCAACGGATCGCGATAGCCCGGGCGCTGGCGATCGAGCCGCGGCTGATCGTCTGCGACGAGCCGGTGTCGGCGCTGGACCTGACCACACAGCGGATGGTGCTGGACCTGCTGGCCCAGATCCAGCGCGACACCGGGGTGGCATACCTGTTCATCTCGCACGACCTGGCGGTCGTACGGCACGTCAGCGACGTGGTCTCGGTGATCGAACGCGGCCGGATCGTCGAGTCCGGACCGGCGGCGCAGGTCACCGGCGCGCCGGTGCACCCGTACACCCGGCGGCTGCTGCTGTCGGCGCCGGTGGCGGACCCGGCGGCCCAACGCCTACGGCGCGAGGCCTACGAACGCGAGTTCGCGGGGGAGCGTGCCTCATGACCGGCCAGCACAGGCACGACCTGGCGATGGTGCCGCTTCCGTACGCGCTGTCCGACGCCGGGCACAGGAGGACGCTGCGGGGGACGACCCTGCGTGTGGCCGGGCCGGCGGACCTCGTCGGCGCGATCGCGGCCCTGGCCGACCGCTGCCGCGGGCTCGCCGTCGCGGCGGCGGACCCGGCAGCGGCCGACGTCGTGGTCGACATCCACCCGCAGTGGCGCGGTGGCATCGACGGCGATCCGGCACGGGGACTGGATCCCGGTGGCGCGGACGACGCCCCGCCCGACGGCTTCTCGATCACCGTCGTCGACCGGCGGCTACGCGTACGCGCAGCAGGCAGCCGTGGCGCCTTCCATGCCCTGACAGCCGTCGTCCAGGCGGTCTCCGGCCCGATGGGCGGCACCGCCGAGCTGCCGCTGATCGAGGCCGAGGAGCTGCCCGGGATGCTGCGCTGGCGCGGACTGAGCCTCGACGTGGCCCGCCGCTTCTGCCCACTCGACGAGCTGCGGACCATAGTCGACCTCATGGCCTACTACCGGCTGAACGTCCTGCACCTGCATCTGACCGACGCCGTGGCCTGGCGCCTGCGGATGCCAGGCCGACCGCGACTCACCCCCGACCCGGACGCCTGCTACGACGCCGCCCAGCTCGCTGAACTCGCCCGGTATGCCGCCCTGCGGCACGTGGCGATCGTGCCCGAGATCGACATGCCCGGCCACATCCTGGCGGCGGTGACGGCCTACCCCGAACTGGGCGGCGACAAGCCGCCGCCGCACCCGGGCCTGACCCACCTGCGCCCGGACGTCCCGGCGGCGACAGCCTTCGCCCAGGAGGCGGTCCACCTGTTGTGCGGCCTGTCACCCAGCCCGTACGTGCACATCGGCGGCGACGAGGCGTTCGGAATGGACCCCGGCGAGTACGCGCGGTTCGTCCGGGCGGCCCACGAATGGGTGCGCACGCGGGGCAAGCGGCCTGTCGCCTGGCAGGAGGCGTCGCGGGGACGGGTCTTCGGCACGGGTGACGTCCTGCAGCTGTGGATCTCCCCGCAGGATGCGCCCAGAGCCGAGGAACTCGACCGCCGCCTGCCTGCGCAGTACGCGTTCCTGCGCGACACGCTGCTGGATACCTTCCGCAGCGCCCCGCAGGACCTGCCCCGCGCAGTGGCAGACGGAGCGCACTTGCTGCTGTCGCCGAGCTTTCCGTTCTATCTGGACCGCCGCTACGGCGAACCGTCGACCGACCCCGCACAGACCGCGTCGATGGAGCGGCTCGGTCACGCGGGATACCCGGTCGCACATACCAGCGACCTGTACTCGTGGCAGCCCCACGACATCACGGCCGTGGCGGACGGCACGGCCCGGATCGCCGGCGCCGAGGCGGTGCTCTGGACCGAGACGACCGGGGACGCCGACGACCTCGCCGCCCTGCTGCTGCCCCGGCTGCCGCTGCTCGCGGAGATGATGTGGTCGACACGCCGGTCTCCGTGGTCCGCCGCCGCCGCCCGGATCGCCGCGCACGCTCCGGTCTGGCAGCGGCTCGGTCTGAGCGGCTACTACCGGTCTGCGGAGGTGTTCGGCTGAAGGGCGGCGCGGACCCCGGGCGGCAGGGCGTCAACGAACCGTGCCGCGATCAGATCCGTGCCCGTCTGGTCCGGGTGCAGTCCGTCGAACAGCGTCCCGGTGTCGTCGGGTCCGAGCAGTGCCCGCCCGTCGACGTGAAAAAGATGCGGGTCGGCGCTCTGCCGAGCCCGGACGACATCCTCGACGATGCGCCGCGACATGGACAGGGTCAGCGCGTCCCGTTCGCCCTCCACGTCGCGGCGCGCTGGAACGAACCGGCCGCCCGTGTGGCGCACCGGACCGGGCGTGTCTTCCTGCATCGGGCAGCTGACAGCCGAGAACAGCACGATCGGTGTCTGCGGCAGGCGTTCGCGGACGCTGTCGACGAAGCCGTGCACGGCGGTGCGGAACATGGGCGCCCGCATGCAGTCCGCGTTGACGACGTTGATGCCCACCTTCGCGGTGACCAGGTCGGCTGGCATCCCGCCGGCGACCCTGCCCGCGAACGGGTCGAGGGTCGCGTTGCCGGAGAAGGACAGGTTGCGCAGGTCCCAGCCGTTGCGGCGGGCCACCTGCACCGGCCATGGCTGGTGCGGCTGCTCTGCGCCGCTGCCATGGCTGATCGAGCTTCCGTAGTGCGCCCACACCGGTCCGCGCTCCGGGCCGGCCGGGGCAACCGGACCGTCGGCTGCCAGGTCCAGCAGCTCGATCTGGCAGTTGTGCGGCAGCAGCACCTCAAGCAGGCCCTCCGCGCCGTCGCGGTTGATCACGAGGTCGTACGGGTCGCCGGGGTCGATGCCGACGACCTGCACGCCCCCGGCGCCATCCGGCCTCGTCCGCAACGCGGACGGCCGCGGGATGTCGTGCACTCTGCCGGGCCCGCCGTCGAACACGACCATCCGTGGCACAGCCGCCCTGCCGTCGTCGACCACCGTCGTGTGCAGAGTGATCGTCACCGTGCGGGCGGCGGTGCGCATGCGCAGCCGCACACCTGCCGGGTTGCGCGCCGCCCAGCGCAGGTCGGCGCGACCGTGCTGCCGGTCGGCCCACGCGGGGAGCCGCAGCGGAACAATGCCGCCATGGCGTCCGATCTCAGTGTCGGCATGCCCGACGAGACAGTCACTCAGCAAAATCATCCCACCTCCGGAAAGGAATTTACCACTTGGTAGAATATGGTCCGGCGGCGTGCGTGGCCGCGCGACCGCCACATACGCTGCCGGCACCGGTCATGACCAAGGAGCACACGTGACGCAGACCCCGAACCAGGCGCCGGCTCACGACTCAGCCTCCGGCACCGCACGGCCGACCAAGGGCGAGCGCACCCGCCAACGCATCCTGCAGACCGCCCTGGAGATCTTCGCCGAGTACGGCTACGCGGGCGTGTCGCTACGCGAGGTCGCCGCCCGCGCCGGCATCACCCACGCCGGCCTTCTGCACTACTTCGCCGGCAAGGACGACCTGCTGCTGACCATGATGATCGAACGCGACCGGGCCGAGGTCGACGCGATACGACACTTCGTGGCGGACACCGCCGCCGCCGAAGGCGGGCCGCAGTCGGTCGACGAGGTCATCATCCGGTGGCTGATCCGCGACATCGCACGCAACCAGCGCCGACCCGACATCGCGCCGCTGTTCGTCAAACTCTCCGCCGAGGCGACGGACAGCCGCCACCCGGCCCACGACTACTTCCGCAACCGGTACGCCACACTGCGCGCGTCACTGGCCCGCGGATTCGCCCACGCGTTCGCCACCGCCGACCCGCCAATTACCGGCCGCGACCCCGACATCTGCGCCCAGCAGCTGATCGCGCTCGCCGACGGGCTGCAGGTGCAGTGGCTGCTCGACCGAAACTCCACCGACATGGTGGCCTCCCTGCTCGACTACCTGCGCTGCCTCGGCATCGAACCGTCGGGATGGGCCGACATCGACGTGCCGGATGACCAGCGCTGACCTCCAGCCGCACCGGAGAACGACGTGATGGTCCTGGCGGTCGCCGCCGCCGTCCTCGCCACGCTGGGGGCGGCGGCATGGCTGGCATTCCGGCTCAGCCCCTGGCCGGCGGTGCTGCTCATCCGCCGTGCGCCTGGCCGGTCCGGCCGGGAGATCGAGCAGACGCTCGCGCCGCTCGTGCCCGACGGGATCGAGCAGATCCTGGACGAACGCTACGATCTCGACGACCCGGACGGCTTCCTCGACGTGTTCACCCCGTTGGCGGCAGGTTCGCCGTTGCCCACGGTCGTGTGGCTGCACGGCGGCGGGTTCATCGGGGGGAGCCGCACCGGTGTGCGCAACTACCTGCGCATCCTCGCCGCCCGCGGCTATACGACCGTCGCCGTTGAGTACTCCCACGCACCCGAGCGCCGTTACCCGACCCCGGTCCTGCAGGTCGACGCGGCACTGGCCCATCTGGTCCGCCACGCCGACCGACTGCACATCGATCCCGCGCAGATCGTGCTCGCCGGGGACTCCGCAGGAGCACACATCGCCGCCCAGGCAGCTCTCGCGCTCACCGATCCCACCTACGCCGACAGGGCCGGACTGCCGACCACCGTCCGCGGGGCGACCGTCCGCGCCACGATTCTGGCCTGCGGGCCGTACGACCTGGACCTGCCCGACTACGACGGGCCGCACGCCCGGCTGCTGCACACCGTCCTGTGGGCCTACACGGGAGTCAAGGACTTCCGAACCGATCCTCGCATCGCCTACGCGTCCCTGCCGCGGCACGTCAGCGCGACGTTCCCGCCGACCTTCCTCACCGTGGGCAACGCCGATCCGCTCCGGCGGCACTCGGCCGCCCTCGCCGAGTCCCTGGCCACACGGGGCGTCTCCGTCGACACCCTGTTCTACCCCGATGACCACGAGCCGCCGCTCGGCCACGAGTATCAGCTCGACCTCACCGCCGAGGCCGGCAGGCAGGCCCTGAACAGGATGGTGCTGCATTTGCAAGCGCACACTGTCCGGCCGGCCGACTACGGGCGGGTCGTCAGCACTCGGTGTCAACCGGATGGAGCCGGCCCTGCACCCCTGCCATGAGAGTGCTTACGTGCTCGTGCCGGCACGGCGGTCATCGGCTGACCTTGGAACTGGTGATGATGTCCGCGGCGTAAGCGCGAACATCATCACCAGCACCTGTTCATCCGTCGCCGGACCGCTACGTGGCTGTACCGCCGAGCGAGCGATCCTGTCGCGTCCCACTCCGGTGGCGGCTGGCGTCCATGCGGTGATTTCGGGGGCGGGACCTCCGCAGCCACCGGTCGCTGGTCACCTGTCGCTGGTCGTCAGTAGTTGACGTAGGCGGTGAGGGCGAGGTGGTCGGAGTATTCACCGCCGGCCATCGTGGGGGTGATCGTGGCGACGTTGCTGAAGCCGTTGCCGCTCTTGACCAGCAGGAAGTCGATGCGCCGGCTGTTGAGGGTGTCGTACGCCGCGGAGCAGTTGCGGCTGCCGCACTTCTCGGCGATCGGGTCGCGGTACCCGAAGGCCTTGCCGTCGTTCCACCAGCCTTCGGTGTCGGGTTCGGTGTTGACGTCACCCGCGACGATCTTGAGGTCGCCGCCGAGGCGGGTCATCGCCTCGTCGGCCTCCTTGATGTTCTCGTCCGCGCACTTCGGGCCGTGCCAGGTGTTGGTGGGCCAGTGGATCGAGGCCACCGAGACGTCCTGGTTGGCGATGTTGTCGTGCAGTCGGACGGCGATGTTGTGGACCCGGTCCTGGCTGCTGCGGGTGGGTTCGAGATTCTGGCATCCGCCGGTGCCCGCGTCGTAGTTCTCGGGGGCGTCGGAGCGCCAGCGGGTGGCGGCCTCGTAGGTGAACCGGTCGGAGCGGTAGATGACCGCGTTGGTCTGCTGGTTCTTCATCTTGCCGCAGGTGCTCGTGTAGCCCATCGAGCCGGGGTTCGCGATCGCGATCTGTCCGGCGTAGGTTCCGGGCAGTTCGTCGGAGAGGCGCTGGGTCAGGGCGTCGAGCTGCGTCTGGTTCGAGACCTGCTGCACGGTGAAGATGTCCGGGCTCAGCGGGCGGCCCTTGATGTAGGTGATCAGCCGGTCCCAGATGAACCCGTCGGCGCAGGAGGCGGGCAGCCAGTTCTCGATGTTGTTGTTGTAGACCACCACGTGGTTGGGGGAGGTGTTCACGGCGGCGTGGGCGGCGGTGGCGCCGGTGAGGCCGGCCGCCGCGGTCGTCAGGACCGTGGTGAGTACGGCGACGGCGCCGCGCGTGAGGCGGCTGTTACGGATGGACAACTTTCCTCCTGGTCGTGCTGGTGACTGGCATCGATGCAGCTCGTGGTGACGCTGGGGTCCGTCGTCGTCACAGGGTCCGCTGGTATTCCTCCCAGGTGCGCTTGGGGCTGACCGCGGGACCGTCGTCGGGGCCGCGGTTCGCCAGCCCGTTACGGCCGAGGTAGTAGTCGCCGGCCTGGTTCTGCGCACCTGTCGACTGGTCGGTGTCGGCGAGGGCGATGGCGTGGATGTGGTAGCCCCAGTCCCCCTGGCTCGGGGTGCGCAGCCACGCGGCGAAGCCCACCGTGCGGAGCCGGCGCAGCACGTCCGTCCGGGTGGCCGAGGAGAGACCGCTGACCGACAGATCGAGGGCGCCGCCGCCGTCGTGGGTGCCCGCCGACGCCCCCACGCCGGTGTTGTAGGACCCCTGCGTGATGCTGAGCTGGCGCCCGAGCAGACGTTCGGCCTCGAGCAGCATCGCCCTGGTCCGGGTGTTGACCCGGAAGCCGCGCAGGGTCACGACGCTGCCGGGCGAGATGGCGCGGACGACGGTGTATCGGCCCTCGCCGAGCAGTCGTAGTGACGACGGCCCGGGCAGCCCGGTCGCGTCGAGGCCGGTGTAGCCGAGGGACCGTTGGTACGCCGCGTACGCGGCGATCGTGCTGGTGCCGAAGTGCCCGTCGACGTATGTGGCCGACAGCAGCCCTCTGGCCTGCAGGGCCCGCTCGACCAGCAGAACGCTGTCCTTGGCGCCCGCCGTGATGGCGGTGTCCGCCCGGCGGGGGTCGATCTGGGCGGCCTTGATGAGCGCCTCCATGTCGACCTGAGGCAACGCGGCGGCCACCGGGCGGGCCAACGGCCCGGCGGTGGCCACCGCCGCACCCGCGGCAACGAGCAGGCTTCTTCTCGTGATCACTTGAGCTCCTGTCTATCCGTCACGACGTCGTTGGTCAGCGGCGCGGGACGCCGGCGATGAACCCGTCGAAGCCGGTGTGGACGTACCGCGCCGGAGAGGGCGCGCCGACCGTGGCGGAGGCGCGACCGCGAACAGCGGCAGGGAACGTGGCCTCATACCTCGACTCCGTCAGGCAGCCGGATCCCCTGCCACGGACGCAAAGGACGGTTGCCTGACTATCGGGTCAGCGAACCGGCTCGTCAAGACGCTCATCGATGATGTACTCGGAATGTACGAGCCCCGTTTGCGGCCTTCTCCCGTTGATCCACCTGCCGCCTGACGCGGCTCAGCGTCGGCTGACCTTCCGCCCCGTGTCGGCCGAGGAGTCGAGTTCGGCCAGAGCCCGACGCACCTCGCGGGTGCCGTTCGGGTCGGCGATCCGCTCGGAGAGAGCCAGCGCCAGGTGCAGGTCGTCGCGGGCCGCCAGCCGCTGCCCCGTGGCACGGTGGACCTGCGCCCGCACGGTGAGGACCCGCCACTCCGCCTCACGGTTGCCGGTGGCACGCGCGACGGTCAGGGCCTTGCCGAGCCATCCGTACGCATGCCGGGGCTGGCCGCTACGGGCGTAGACCTGACCGATGGTCAACATGGTGATGCCGAGGCCCAGCTCGTCGCCGAGTTCACGTCGCAACCGCAGGCTCTCCCGCAGGTTGACGAGCGCCGCCTCGGTCTGGCCGAGTTGCAGCAGCACGTCGGCCAGATTGTTCAGGGTGAGGCCCACCCGCTGCCGGTCGTCGCGCTGGCGGTGCATCTCGAGCGCCCGTAGAAAGCTCACCCGGGACTCGTCGAGGCGGCCGGCGGCGGCCAGCACGACTCCGAGATGGTCGTGGGTCACCGCGACCGCGTGGCTGTCCCCTTCGGCCGTCTGGAGCGCGAGTGCCCTGCGGAGGCCGTCGACCGCCTGTGCGGTCTCGCCGAGCCGGGACCGGGCAACCGCGACGTAGGTCAGCGAGGTGGCCTCGTCCGGACGGCTGCCCAGCCGCCGGGCGCAACGCAGCGCGTTCTCGGCCAGCTCACGCAGTTCCCGGTAGTGGCCCCGCATCGGCAGGAAGGGGTAGAGCGCCGTGCACATCCCGACCGCGAACAGGTCGCCCTCGGCCGTGCCGTCCCGCGCCGCCACGCGCGCCACGGCGAGGAGGTTGTCGCGCTCCGCCTCGAGCCACCCCAGGGCCTCCCGCTGATGGGTGAAGGTGACGGTGGGGACGGCCTCGACGAACACGTCGGGCAGCCGACGGGGGTCGGGCCGGAGCTGGTCCCGGGCGCGCCGCGCGGTGTCGAGGAAGTAGCAGCGCGCCGCGTGTAACGCAGCCGCCCGGGCCACCGGGTCACGACGGCCGCGTTCGACGGCGTAGATCCGCACGAGGTCGTGCAGGCGATAGCGGCCCGTCCCGCACGGGTCGATGAGCCCCGCGTCCGCGATGCGGTCCAGCGCGGTGCGTACCTCGCGCGCGGTGGCCCCGGTCAGCACCCGGGCCAGATCGAGGTCGAGCGTCGGGGTGCAGATCATTCCCCAGCGGTCGAACAGGTCCAACGCTTCCGGCCCGCCCGCTCGCTCGGCGAGAACGTCGCACGTCACCGCCAGGCTCGCCCGCACGGCCAGGTCGTCGCAGCTCAGCTCGTCGAGCCGGTACTGCTCGTCGGAGAGCCGGACGACCATGTCGGCGAGCGTCCACTCCGGATGGCCGACCAGTCGGGCACCCACGATCCGTAGCGCGAGTGGAAGGTGCCCGCACATCGCGGCCAGTTCCTCGGCCTCCCGCGGCGAGCCGGTGAACCGGTGCGTGCCCGCGTGCCGGGCGAGCAGCATGATCGACTCTGCGGCGCCGAGTTCGTCGACTGCGAGGTGGGCCACGTCCAGCGCGGGCAACGTGGTCCGGCTCGTCACGATCACCGTGGCGCTGCCGAGCACCGACAACAGCCGTCGTACCTGGCCGGCGTCGACGACGTTGTCCAGGACGACGAGCACCCGCCGGCCGCTGACCCGCACCCCCAGCTCGGCTGCCTCCGCGCCGGGGGTGCCGCCCGACCGGTCCCCACCGAGCGCGCGAAGGAGGCTGCCGATCGCCTCCTCGACGGTCATCGGGGTCAGACCGGGGCTGCTGCCGCACAGGTCGAGGTAGAGCTGTCCGCCCGGGTGCGACGGGGCGAGCCGGGCGGCGACGCTGCCGGCCAACGCGGACTTGCCCACCCCGGCCGGGCCGTGCAGCACCATCATCCTGGCGATGCCGAGCTCGGCCTCGATCCGGGCCAGCAGGCGCTGCCGGCCGACGAGGGCCACCGGCGGCGGAAGGGTGGACGGCGGCCCGTCCGGCGACGCCGCACCGGGCGTCGGCATCGGGCGGTGCGCAGGGCCTGACGTCTCATGGAGCAGCTTGCGCTCGATGTCTTGGAGGACCCATCCGGCGCCCCGGCCGGACGTGGCGAGCAGCGCGGCGTTCGCCGTGGCCAGGGCCGCCATGGCCTCGGCCCGGTCGCCCGAGCGGACCAGGGCCTGGACCAGCCCTTCCCAGGCGGACTCGCGCTCTGGCCGGTCGGCGAGCAGTGATCGCAGCGCGCCGACTGCGGCATCGGTCCGGCCGGCCTCGACGCACGCGGCGGCGTACTGCTCGACCGCCACCGCGCGGCTCTCGTCGAGCGCGTCGAGGCCGTGGCCCAGCGCACCGTAGCGGGGCAGACCCTCGGCTGCCTCGCCGTACCACCGGCGCAGCCCGGTGGCGAGCAGGTCCGCGGCCTGCTCCGGGCATCCCTGACGACCCGCGTCGGAGGCGTCGCGTACGTCGGTCTCGAACCGGTCGAGGTCCAGCTCGCCCGGCTCCACCCTCAGCGCATAGCCGGAGTTCACCCAGGTCAGCCGGTCGCGGTAGGGGCCCAGGGCGACCCGCAACCGCGCCACGTAGGCCCTCATGTTGACCTGCGCCGACGGTGGTGGCTCCGCCCAGAGGCTGCCCCTGAGCCGGTCGGCGGACACCCGCCGCCCGCGACCCATGAGCAGCGCGGCCAGCAGGAGCTGCGGCCGGCCGGTCGGCAGCGCGACGCGACGGCCGTCGACACACAGGTTCACGGGTCCCAGCAGACCGAACCCGACCGTCATCCCGCGAACCTCCACGATCATGGATTCGATATCCCCGATCGTAGAGGCGCTCGCGAGGGCGCGGCGACCGCGTCGATCCGCCTGGCCGCACGTCCCACCCCGGCAGGATGTCCGCTCGGCGACCGAACCCCGCCCGGGTCTGGCGGCGGGACCGTAGGCGGCTCGACGCCACTGGGCGCACGGACCCCCGGCACGGGTCTGTCTGGCGTTGCTGTCACCCGGCCGCTGGCGCCCGCGCGGTCGCCTCGACGCGAGGTGTCCCCGGCCGCGGCCGGAGACACCTCGCGTCACCGTTGTCGGGCGGGTGTCAGCCGCCGGTGATGGAGAAGGTGGAACCGGGTTCCTTCACGATGTCGCCGTCGGCCGAATTGGTGATGGTGACGTTGGTCAGGACGGCGTTGCCGCGAGCGCCGCTCATGGCCAGGATGCCGGCGCCGTTGTTCGACTTGTCGATCTTCACGTTGGTGATCGCGACGTTCGGCATGTTGCCTCCGCCGTTCTTGAACTGGATGCCGTCGTAGGTCGAGTCGTGGATGTCAGTGTCACGGATGGTGACGCCGGTGATGTCCGTCGTCGCCGGGAACAACGTGATCGCTCCGAACTCCTGGTCCTCGTTCCAGAAGACGCCACCGCACCGGAAGAGGGCGTTGTTGGCGATCAGCGTGGTGCCGGTGAAGGGCAGTGGACTGTGGTCGGTCGCCAGCATGATGCCGGGGTAGTTCATCGTGTCGTGGATCAGGTTGTTCTCGATCGTGTTGCCGTGGCCGCCGTAGATCGCGATGCCGTTCGCCCGCCAGGGCAGTTGGATGGTGTTGTTCAGGAAGCGGTTGTCGTGCGCGACGTCCACGCTGGCGTCCTTCACCCGCGGATTGGCCCAGACGGCCAGGGAGTCGTCGCCGGTGGTACGGAACGAGGAATTGAACACCCGGGAGTTACGCGTGCCGTTGGAGAAGTTGATGCCGTCGGCGTACGTGTCGCGGATCCGCATGCCGGTGAACTCCAGCCCGTCGCCGGGGTTCCAGTAGGCGGGCGTGTCGGAGTAGTCCCGCCCGACCCAGGCGCCGACGTTGACGTGCTCGATCCACACGTTGCTGATCTTCGTGTTCCTGCCGAACCGCCCGTTCAGCCCGTGTCCCCGGTTCGCGCGGTTGGTCGTCATGCCGAAGATGGCGATGTCGGAGATCCTGGTGTTGTCGTCGATGTCGAAACCGACGTTGCCCTCGTGCGGGTGGTTGATGTTGCCCACCACGTTCTGCGGCTCGGTCCGGGTGTAGAGCTGTGCGTGCCACATGCCCGCTCCGCGGACCGTGACGTTCCGGATGCCCCGCTGGTTGTACTGCCCGCGGTTCGGGTCCGGCGAGAGGATCTTCTGTTCCTGCCGCCACTGCCCGGCGGGGATCCAGACGCAGCTGATCACGCCGTTCTGGTCGTCGGTCACCGCCCGCTGGATGGCGGCGGTGTCGTCGAGCCCGTCGTTCGGGATCGCGCCGTAGGCCGTGATCGAGGTGCACTCGGCCGGCTTGGTGGCCGGGGGCGCCACCTGCTCCAGGTCGATCAGGTCGATGATGTAGAACGACGCGGTGTCGGTCGCGTCCCGCTGCAACTTGAACCTGGTCCCGGCCGGCCAGGACCGCGACAGCAGGGCGTGCGACTCGTCGAACAGCCGTCGGGCGTCGGCCTGCGGGGTGTTGGACAGCGACTCGGTGTCGTCGGTGGTGCCGTACAGCCAGCTGTTCCGCGACGAGAGCGTCAGTTTCTGGGCGAACACGTCGTTGATGTAGAGGCTGATGCTGGCGTCGATGCCGCCGCCGCCCGGAGCGTCGGGGATGGAGTTGCGCACCACGATCGAGTTCGACGGGTTGGTCGAGGTGAACTCGACGAACTGCCCGGTGCTGTTCAACCGCACCGATTTGCGCCCGGAGGACTCGGTGGCGAAGTTGGTGTGCCCGAACGTGCGCAGGGGGTCGGCTTCCAGCAGGGTGCCCTGGTAGCGGGCGGCCTCGGCCTCGTACTCGACCCACGGCGTGGCCGCGCCACGGCCCACCACGATGGCCTGGGAGAACGAGTTGTTGGTCTCGTTGGTCTCGGCGACGACGTTGGTGGCGTCGGCGGTGGCGGTGATGGTCGCGCCGCCGGCGGTGGCGGTCCAGCTCCCGCCGACGGCCACGTTGACCGTCGCGCCGGCGGCCACCGTGGGGGTGCTGGCGTTCAGCGTGGTGCCGCCCACCGCCACCCGGGTCACAGAGGCGGCGGGGGCGCCGGTGATGCCGCGGTTCCTGACCGCGACGGTGAACGTGACCGCCGCTCCGACGGCCGGGTTGGCCGGGTTGGGGGTGACGCCGACGACCTGGAGGTCCGGGCCGGGAGCCTGGGTGATGACCAGCGGCGTGGCCGAGGTGAAGCTGTTGTTGTCGTTGTTCTGCTCGGCGACCGTGTTGTCGGGGTCCACCACCGTGGAGACGGTGTGGCTGCCCGTCGACTGCGTGCCGATGTTCGCCGAGACGGTGGTCGAGGCGCCGGCGGCGAGCGCGGCGACGGAGGCGCCGCCCACCACGGTGCCGCCGAGCTTGAAGTCCACCCTGGTCGCGCCGGCGGCCGCGGTCCCCGTGTTCCTGACCGTGGCCGACAGGGTGATCGGGTTGGCCTCGCTCGGCGTCGCGGGGCTCCAGCTCGTCGTCGTCACGACCAGGTCCGGGTTCGGGGCCCAGGATCCCCGCACCTGGAGGTCGGCGACCTGCCCGCCGGGCGCGCCGGTGTTGCCGAGGAACCTCAGCTGTACGTCCGCGACCCGGCTCGTGACCGGAATCGTCACGGAGTTCTGGTTGCCCGCCGGGTCGAAGGCGTAGCTCGCCGCGGCCTTCAACGAGGTGAAGCCGGTGGCCGTCTGCGCGCGGCCCAGGATCTCGATCTGCTGCGTGCGGGCGCCCCAGACCGGGTCCGGGTTGAGCTTGACCACGACCGCCGTGACGTCGGCGTCGGCGCCGAGCTTCACCGTCAGGGTGGACGGGAATCCGGCCGACTCCCAGTAGGAGCTGGGGCTGCTGTCGTTGGCGTTGGCCGCGACGAAGGTGAAGACCGAGGAGGACGCCTCGATCGGTCTGCCACCGGCCAGGTTCGTGCCTCCCGGGACGCCGGGGTCGCCACCGCCCGGGCCGTCCACGCCGTAGACCTCGAACTCGGCGATCTGGGCGGCGGGCCAGCCGGTGTTGCCGGTGATGGTCAGCCGTACGTGGCGGACCGCCGTGGCGGCGAAGTCGATGGTGACGGTGTTGGCCGTCACCGGGTTGAACACCCGCCCGGCCGCTCCGGAGAGCGTGCTGAAGGTGCTCCCGTTGGTGCTGCCCTGCACGGCGATGGTCTGGGTACGGGTGCCCCAGTCGGTCGAGGGGGGCAGCTTCAGCTTCACCTGGTCGACGGTGACGCTGCTGCCGAGGTCGATCTGCACCCACTGCGGGAAGGCGTTCGACGGGCTCTCCCAGTACGTCTGCTGGTTGCCGTCGTTGACGTTGGCCGCGCCGTAGCCGCCGTTGGATCCGCTGGCCGAGACCGCCTTGCCGGACGACAGGTTGGGGCCCCCGGCCGCGAGCGCCGGGGTGGGCGAGACGGCCGTCAGGCCGATCAGGCCGGCCGAGAGGAGACCGCTGAGCAGCCCTCGGCCGAGTTTCCTTCGTTTCATGGCGTCCCTGTTCTGTGTGATCGGTGTTGGAACCTGCGGCGCGGACCGCGGCGGCCGGTGGCGGGCAAGGGTGTCGGAAAATTCCGGCGATGCAATCGTCTTCTTGCGTTGCTATGCCAACTTCTTTCGCGTGACGTCCGTCAATGTTTCAGATCGGTCGCCGGTTCGTCAACGGCTGCGGGTCGACGGGCCATGTCGTCCGGTGGTGCTCGCGGTGCCGGCGGTCCGGTCGCCGGGCCCGCCATCACTCGGACGGGGTGACGAATGCGCCGTGCTCGGTGCCGGTGGGCACGAGTTCGCGGGCGGCGAGCCAGGCCGCCGCGGCGGCGGGGTCTCCGGCGACCGACACCGGCCGTCGTCCGAGGTGGGCCGACAGCGCGGCACGAAGCTCCGACGGGCCGGTGAGCAGGCCGCCGGCCAGGACGAGCGGTCCGGGACCGGGCGAGACGGCACGCACGGTGGCGGCGAGCCGGTCGGCGGCTGCCTCGATCAGGCGCCGCGCGTCCCGGTCGCCGACGCGGGCGGCGTCGAGCACGAGCGGGGCCAGCCCCGCCACCCGATCGCGGGGCAAGGCGTAGAAGGCGGCGACGAAGCTGTCGACCGCCGTGGGAGGCGCCGTACCCGTCGATCCGGCGAGTGGCTCGACGAACTCCCCGGGGGAAGCAGGTGTGGGGCCGGTGTGGACGGGCGGGGTGGCGGCGCGGAGCACGGCGTCAGAAACGGCGTCGACCAGTGGCCCGCCCGCGCGGCGGCCGGCGGTCAGCGTCCGGGCGGTCAGCCGCGCCGCTTCGAGGCCGATCCAGAAGCCGCCGCCCTCGTCGCCCAGCAGCCAGCCCAGTCCGTCGACGGTGCGGCCCACCGACCGCTCGACGATCTGCACCGCGACGGCCCCGGTCCCGGCGATCAGCACCGTGCCCGACGGCGCCGGCGTTCCGGCCGCGAACGCCACCACCGCGTCGCCCACCGTCCGGAGCGGACACGTCAGCCCGGTGGCCCGCCAGGCGTCCAGGTAGATCGCCGCCACCGCCGGTCGGTCCAGGGCCGACCGTCCGGCCAGTCCCACCACGGCGCCCGCCACCCGCGCCGGATCGTGCCCGGCGAGGGCCTCCCGCGCCGCCGCGACCAGGGCGGAGGCTGCTTCGGTCGGCGGCTGGGTGGCCGGGTTGCCGGCGCCGGCCCGGCCGCGGCCGACGACCCGCCCGTCGGGCGTCGACACGAGCGCCCTGGTCGCCGAGCCGCCACAGTCGGCACCGAGAACGAGGATTGTCGATGTGCAAAGTATTGACATGCATCAACGTTCAATCATAATTTTGCTCATCACAAGAGTGAAGTGAAAGGAATGCCGATGGCCGGGACCGGGTTGTTGGGCCGTGTCCGCACCGAGCTGCCGACCCTGCCCGAGGCTCTCCAGCGGGTCGGCGAGCGGCTCCTCGGCGACCCGGAGGAGACCGCGCGGTCCACGATCGTCGACCTCGCCGAACGGGCCGGCACCTCGACGGCCACGGTCACCCGTTTCTGCCGCACCTTCGGCTACCGGGGCTACGCCGAGCTGCGGGTCGCCGTCGCCACGGAGACCGGTCGGGCGGCGCAGGCCCGCTGGGACACCGACATCGACCGCGAGATCGGCCCCGACGACCCGCTCGGCCATCTGCTGGACGTCGTCGCGTCGGCCGACGGGCGGGCGATCCAGGACACGGCCGGCCAGGTCGACCTCGCCGCCGTCGACCGGGTGGCCGCGGCCGTGGCCCAGGCGCGCCGGGTCGAGCTGTTCGGGCTGGGCAGTTCCGGCAACGCGGCCCGCGAGATGGCGTTCCGCCTCGAACGGATCCGGGTGCCGTGCTGGCATCGCCCCGACCCGCACACCGCGCTCACCAACGCCGCACTGCTGGAACCGGGCGACGTGGCGATCGGGCTGTCGCACAGCGGCCGCACCCGCGAGGTCATCGAGGTGCTCTCCGAGGCGGCCGACCACGGCGCGCTGACCGTCGCCGTCACCTCGTTCCCGCGCTCGCCGCTGGCCGAGGTGGCCGACGTCGTGATGACGACCGCGGTGCAGGAGACGACGTTCCGGCTCGCCGCGCTGTCGGCGCTGCACTCCCAGTTGCTCGTGCTCGACCTGATCTACGTCGCGGTCGCGCAGCGCACGTACCGCCGTACCACCGCGGCCTTCGAGGTGACCGCCCGTGCGGTCGCCGCCCACCGCCTGCCCGACGAGAGCCGCCGGCCCCGGCGGCGTCACCGACCGGAGGAACGATGATCGGCGCCCAGGAGTACCTCACCGCGGTCAACGCCGCGATCGCGCACGTGGCCGCCACCCAGCAGGACGCCGTGCGCCGCGCGGCCGACCTGCTGACGGCCGGGTTGCGCGCGGGCGGCGTGGTGCAGGCGTTCGGCAGCGGCCATTCGGAGGCCCTGGCCATGGAGATCGCCGGACGGGCCGGCGGCCTCGTGCCGACCAACCGCATCGCGCTGCGCGACATCGTCCTGTACGGCGGGGCCGAGCGGGCGTCGCTCGACGACCCGTTCCTCGAGCGCGACCCGGCGGTCGCCCACCGCCTCTACGAGCTGGCTCCCGTCAAGCCGGACGACGTGTTCGTGATCGCGTCGAACTCGGGCGTCAACGGCGTGGTGGTGGAACTGGCGCGCCTGGTACGCGAACACGGCCACGGGCTGGTCGCGGTCACCTCGCTCGCCCACACCAACGGCGTCCCGCCACGGCACCCGAGCGGCCTGCGGCTGGCCGACCTCGCCGACGTGGTGCTCGACAACGGCGCCCCCTTCGGGGACGCCGCCCTGCCGATCGAGGGCGGGGGAGCGGTCGGCGCGATCTCGTCCGTCACCGGCGCGCTGCTGGCCCAGCAGGTCGTGTGCGAGGTGGTGGCCCGGCTCGTCGCCGCCGGGGAGACGCCCCCGGTCTACCTGTCGGCGAACGTTCCCGGCGGAGACCGACACAACCAGGAGTTGGAGGCGCGGTACGCCGGGCGCATCCGGCGCGCCGCCTAGAGAAGGCGAGCCCAGTCATGAACCCCTCTTCTCCGCACGGACGCCACCCCACCACCCGGCGCACCGTCCTGCGCGCGAGCGCGGCCGTCGCCGCGGCCGTGCCCCTGGCCGGATGCGTGACCGCCGGCGGCGGTGCCGACGGCGCCCCCGCGGCCGAGGGCGCGAAGACCGCCGAGAACCCGCTCGGCGTGCCCGACGCGACACCGCTCGAGGTCGTCATCTTCAAGGGCGGTTACGGCGACGACTACGCCGTCCACGCCGAGAAGCTCTACCAGGGGCGACACCCGGGTGCGACCGTCGACCACAAGGGCATCCAGAAGGTGGGCGAGGCGCTGCAACCGAGGTTCGTCGCCGACACCCCGCCGGACGTCGTCGACAACACCGGCGCCGGACGGCTGGACCTCGCCACGCTCGTCGCCGCGGGCAAGCTCACCGACCTGAGCGAACTGCTCGACGCCCCGGCGCTCGACGGCGGCGGCACGAAGGTGCGCGACACCCTGCTGCCGGGCGTCGTCGACGACGGCACGTTCGACGGCGTCCCGCGCACGCTCAACTTCACCTACACCGTCTGGGGGCTGTGGTACTCCCGGTCGCTCTTCGCGCGCAACGGCTGGACGTTCCCGACGACCTGGGACGCGATGCTGGCGCTCTGCGCCGAGATCAGGAAGACCGGCGCCGCGCCATGGACGTACCAGGGCAAGTACCCGGAGTACGTCAACGACCCCTTGCTGGCCATGGCGGCCAAGGCCGGCGGGACCGATCTCGTCAAGGCGGTCGACAACCTGGAACCCCACGCGTGGAAGCAGCCGGCACTGCTCGACGCGGCCACCGCCGTCGCCGAGCTGGCCGGGCGCGGCTACATCCTGCCGGGCTCGGAGGCGTTGTCGCACACCGAGGCGCAGGCCGCCTGGTGCCAGGGCCGCGCCGCGATCATTCCCTGCGGGTCCTGGCTGGAGGCCGAGCAGAAGGGCATCGCCCCCGACGGCTTCGACATGGTGATGGCCCCGGTGCCGTCCCTCGGCGGCGGGGACCGGATGCCGGTGAGCGCGCTGCAGGCGGCCAGCAGCGAGTCGTTCATCGTGCCGGCGAAGGCGAAGAACCCGCGGGGCGGTCTCGACTTCCTGCGCGTCCTGTTCTCGAAGCCGGCCGCGCGACGGTTCGCCGAGCTGAACTCCACCCTGCCGACGGTGACCGGCGCGACCGACGGCCTCAACCTCTCCAGCGGGCTCGGCTCGGTGAAGGCCGCCGTCGACGCGGCCGCCTCGCACACGTTCGCGTACCGCTTCCGCACCTGGTACGCGCCCCTGGCCAAGGCGGTCGACGACGCCACCGGCGAGCTGGCCACCCGGCGCGTCACGCCGGCACAGTGGGCCGACCGGATCCAGCGGGCGGCGGATCGCGTCGCGGCCGACAGCGCCGTCACCAAGTACGAGCGGTAGCGATGACGACCGTCCGATCCGGCCGGAACCGGTTCCTCGCCGGCGCGATCCTGCCGGCTCTCGCCCTGTACGCCGTGTTCGTGCTATCGCCGTACGCGCAGGCGTTCTACCTGGCTCTCACCGACTGGACCGGCGTCTCCGGTGAGGCGGGCTTCGTGGGGCTGGACAACTTCCGCCGGCTGGCAGGGGATCCGCTGTTCCGCGCCGCCCTGCGCAACAACGGGCTGATGCTCCTCGTCGTGCCGGCGGTCACCATCGCCCTCGGGCTGCTGCTGGCCGCGCTCGTCTCGTTCGGCGGTCGCGG
Source organism: Micromonospora sp. NPDC047812 (assembly GCF_040704175.1). Taxonomy (NCBI): domain Bacteria; kingdom Bacillati; phylum Actinomycetota; class Actinomycetes; order Micromonosporales; family Micromonosporaceae; genus Micromonospora; species Micromonospora sp. NPDC047812. Next base: position 354,733 of record NZ_JBEYRY010000005.1, read on the forward strand.
CGGGGCCGGCGGACCGTCCGCCGTGCGGGGCGGCGAGCTGTACAAGGTGGCGTACTTCCTGCCGCAGGTGCTCTCGCTGCCGATCGTCGCGGTGCTCTGGCAGTTCGTCTACGGCCCCACCGACGGGCTGCTCAACGGCGTACTGCGCGGGGTCGGGCTCGACGCGCTGGCCCGCAGCTGGCTCGGCGACCCGGCCGTCGCCCTGTGGGCGGTCATGGCGGTGCTGGTCTGGTCGTCGGTCGGCTTCTACATGGTGCTCTTCGGCGCCGCGATGGAGTCGATCCCGCGCGAGGTGCTGGAGGCGGCGGTGCTGGACGGCGCCGGGCGCCTCGCCGTACTGCGGCGCGTCGTCGTGCCGCTGCTCTGGGACAACGTCCAGGTCGCGTTCGTCTACCTTGGCGTGCTAGCTCTGGACGGATTCGCGGTCGTACAGATCATGACCGTTGGCCCCGGCGGGCCGGACGGAGCGACCGAGGTGATGGGTCTCGGGCTCTACCGCAACGCCTTCACGTACGGGCGGTTCGGCTACGCCGCGGCGATGGGCGTCGCGCTGTTCTTCCTCACGCTCGCCGTCGCCGTCGTGGCGTTGCGGGCCGGACGCCGGGAGCGGGTGGAATACACATGACGACCATCATCGAACGGCCCGTCGACGCGCGACCCGCGTCGCCGACGCGGCGCCGCCGCGGCGGCACCTGGGGCCCGCACGTCTTCCTCGTGGCGTGGGCCGCGATCGTCACGTTGCCCCTGCTCTGGGCGGTGGTCAGCTCGCTCAAGACCGACCGCGAGATCCTCACCAGCCCGTGGACGCCGCCGGCGCAGCCGCGGTTCGACAACTGGTCGCGGGCCTGGGAGCAGGCCGCCATCGGCCGGTACGTCGGCAACAGCGCGATCGTCGTCGGGGCGGCGCTCATCCTCACCATGGTGCTGGGCTCGACCGTCGCCTACGCCCTGGCCCGCTACCCGTTCCGTGGCAACCGGATCGTCTACTACACGTTCGTCTCGGGGCTGCTCTTCCCCGTGTTCCTGGCCCTGGTGCCGCTGTTCTTCGTGGTCGAACAGCTCGGCCTGCTCGGCACCTACCCGGGCCTGATCCTCGTCTACACCGCGTACGCGCTGCCGTTCACGGTCTTCTTCCTGCACGCGTTCTTCCGCTCGCTGCCGACCGCGCTCGCCGAGGCGGCGTTCCTCGACGGCTGCTCGCACTGGGGCGTCCTCGTCCGCGTGATGCTGCCACTGGCCCGCCCCGGCCTGGTGAGCGTCGCCATCTTCAACTTCCTGGGGCTGTGGAACCAGTACCTGCTCCCGCTGGTGCTCAACCCCGACCCCGACCGGTACGTGCTCGCGCAGGGCCTGGCCGCGCTGTCGGTCAGCCAGGGCTACCGCAGCGACTGGAGCGGCCTCTTCGCCGGCCTCACCATCGCGATGCTGCCGGTGCTCGCCGCGTACGTGCTCTTCCAACGGCAGATCCGCACGGGCCTCACCGCGGGGGCGATCAGGTAGGCCCTTCCGTCCGGCTCCACCGCGCGGGCGGTCGTCGTCGCCCGCCCGCGCGTACCCCTTTTCCCTCCCACCGTGAGGAGACCCCCATGTCACGGAGATCCCGCGCGGCCTTCGCCGCCGCGTCGGCGGCACTCACCGCCGTCGCCGCGTTCGCCGCATTCGGCCCCGGCGGCAGCGCCGCCGCCGCGGCCGAAACCTGCGGCGTGCTGTTCGACGACTTCGCGTACGCGTCGTCGGCCGACCCCGCGCTGCCCGCCCGCAACTGGACGGTACGCACGAACGCCGGCGGCCCCGGGGTGCCGGGCGCCTCGTGGCCGGCGTCCAACATCTCGTTCCCGACCTCCGGCGGGCAGAAGGTGCTCCAGCTCGCCGCCTCCACGGACGGAACAGCCGCCGGCACCAGCCATGCCGAACTGTTCCAGCGCCGGGCGTTCTTCGAGGGCACGTACGCGGCCCGGGTGCGCTTCGCCGACGCGCCGGTGGCCGGCAACGACGGCGACCGTCTCGTCGAGACGTTCTTCACGATCACCCCGCTCGACCGTCCGATGGACCCGAACTACGGCGAGATCGACTTCGAGTACCTACCCAACGGCGGGTGGGGCGAACAGGGCCCGATCTTCTACCAGACCACCTGGGAGACGTACCAGAACGAGCCCTGGGTGGCCGACAACACCCACACCGCGCAGCGCCGCAGCTTCGACGGCTGGCACGACCTGCTGTTCACCGTTGCGCAGGGGCGGGTGAAGTACTACGTCGACGGTCAGCAGGTGGCCGACCACGGCGACCGGTACTACCCGGAGACACCGATGTCGATCAACTTCAACCTGTGGTTCATCGACCTCGTCGCCCACACCGGCGGGCGCAGCACCTACCAGCAGCAGGTCGACTGGCTGTACTTCGCCGACCGGCAGGTGCTGACGCCGGCCGAGGTGGCGGCGCGGGTGGCCGCCCAGCGGTCCGCCGGCACCACCCACACCGACACGGTCGGCGCGGGCGGCGCCTGCCCCACGCCGCCGCCCAGCTCACCGCCGCCGTCGACCCCGCCGCCCTCCTCGCCGCCGCCGTCGTCCCCGCCCCCCTCGTCGCCGCCGCCGGCGAACTGTGCCGACGCGCCGAACTGGGACCGGGGCACGGTGTACCTCGGCGGCCAGCGGGTGCGGCACAACGGCCGGCTCTGGCAGGCGAACTGGTGGACGCTCGGCTCCGAGCCGGGGCTCACCGCGCAGTGGCGCGACCTCGGCCCCTGCTGACCTTGTGACGGGCCGCCGCCGTCACCAGGGCGGCGGCCCTGCACGGGGCCCGGCGGTGAGTCGCGCCAGCCCCGGCCGGGCAGAGTGGGTAACGCCCGGACCAGACGCGGGTAGGGTGAGGCGCCCTCGCCGGACCCGGTCGGTGGAGCTGGACGGGCAGCCGGTCGATGGGTTCCGCGTCGTGCGGAGGTCACAGCCTGCGGGACCGCTGGCAGGCTGACCCGCTCGTACCGAAGGAGACGCATGGCGAAGCTCATCTACTCGATGGTCACCTCGCTCGACGGCTACGCCGAGGCGGCGGAGGGCGGCCTCGGCACCGGGGCCGACGACCAGGAGGTGCACACCTTCATCAACGACCTCTTCCGGCCCGTCGGCACGTACCTCTACGGCCGACGGATGTACGAGACGATGGTCTACTGGGAGACCGCGCACACCGAGCCCGACCAGCCGCCGCACATCCTCCAGTACGCCCGCGACTGGCAGGCCGCGGAGAAGATCGTGTACTCCACGACGCTGGAGTCGGTGTCCAGCGCGAAGACCAGGATCGAGCGGACCTTCGACCCGGCCGCGGTGCGCAAGCTCAAGGCCGAGGCTGATCACGACCTCACCGTCGACGGCCCGAACCTCGCGGCCCAGGCGATCGCGGCCGGCCTGGTGGACGAGTACCATCTGTTCGTCACCACGAGCGTGGTCGGCGGCGGCAAGCGGTTCTTCCCCGACGGTGTGCGCCTCGATCTCGAGCTGGTCGAGGAGCGGGCCTTCGACAGCGGACTGATCTACGCGCGCTACCGGACCCGCTGAGCCGCACCGGTCGGTGACGCCGCCGGTGGCCGAGCCGCGCAGGACTCCGCTGCCGTCCGACGTGGAGCTTCACCCCTGTCGATCGTCGCCTCGCCGCCACATGCCCTGATGCCGCTCGGCTGACCGACTCGCCGGATCCGCCTGCGGTCGGGCGTTGTCTCATGGGCGGGCGAACAAGGCGTCGGTGAGGTCTGGGGCCTCGCGTTCGAGTTCCGGTCGGCGTCCGGCCTCGGTCAGGGCTGCGGCCAGGCGAGGGAGCTCCGCAGGTCCGACTTCCTTGCCAGCGACGATCGCACGCAACGCCGCGACGAGCACGCGGCCGTCGATGCTGTGCGCGTGCGCGTCGATCAGGTTCGAGGTGAGCGAGGCCCCGTACCGGTCTTCCGTGGCCCCCGAAGCAACCAGGCACTGAATCGCGCTGACGGCCGTGCGTGGAGTGACGTTCCCTTCGTCGATCAGCTCATGGACCATCTCGCACACCTTCTCCGGCGGCAGACGGTGCGCTTCGGCCCGCATGGTGCCCAGCACCATCTCCGTGGCGTCCCCGATCGCCGGCGCGTCCCTTCCGTCGAACGGGGCCAGGTCCGTCACGGCGGCGGAAGCATCCCGGCAGGCGGCGACCAGGTCCTCCGAGGGGGTGCCCAGCGAGACCGCCAGCCACATCCGGATGAGAGCGTGCGCGACCGAGATGTCGCTGCCTTCCTCTCCCTCCGCGAACTGGTTCAACGCCGCAGGTATCCGGCGGATCAACGGTTCCAGGGCGTGCAGCAGCATGTCGTCGCTCAAGCGGTTGCTCAGGTGCATGGACCTGAGCGCGGGAGGTATCTCGAAGGCGGCCTTGAGAACCTTGTCGCGGCTTTCGCCGGGTGGCAGTGCGTTGGCCCAGTAGACGTCTGTCGGATCCGGGAGGTCGGGCGTCCAGCCGCCTGCGTACTTGAGAACGATGTCGCGGCGGCCGTGGTGCCAGGTGCGGGTGACCGTGAGAACCTCCATGGAGTCCATCCACATGCCACCCGGCACGGCGGCCTGCCACTGCAGGGCTGAGTTGCGCAGCCAGGCCGCCGGGTCGTTGGTCCGGGTGAACAGTTCCGACGCACGCAGTGCGCCGCCGCAGGCCAGGGTCAGCAGGAAGAGATTGAACGAGTAGGTGGCCATCCAGTGGTCGATGCGCTTGTCGACCGGGCGGTAGCGGCTTTCGGTGTACTGCGGGCGGGTCATGGCCTGGGAGGTGCGGCCGGTCAGCCACGTGCGGATGCGGTCGCGGTCCGGGCCGTCGAGCAGGCCGGCGATGAACGGCAGAACCGTGGCGCGGGCGGTCAGCGGCGTGAGGCCGAGGAGGGATCGCAGCAGGTCGTCGTCGTTCGACGGGCCCAAGCGCAGGGCCAACGTGCTCGCCGACTCGCGCGCCTCGGTGTCGCGGACGGCCTGCACGACGAGCCGGGACACGAGGTATTCGCCGAAGGTCGCGTGCAGGAACTCGTACGTCTGCCGGGTTTGGTCCTCCTGCACGGCTTGGGCGCGCTGGATGAAGAAGAAGCGCCCGACCATCTCCTGGCCGACGGTGAGCGGGCTGCGGAACGCCTCGGTGCGGCCCGGGTGCGACGGGGTGAGGCCGAGGCTGGTGAGGTCGTCGTCCAGCTCGCGTTCGGTGACCCACAGTCGCAGGCGATGGAACATCGCGAAGGCGACCACCGACAGGCGTAGGAGTTCCTGCTCGACCAGCCCCGGCACGGCCGAGTTGGGCTGTCCCACATGTACCCGGCGTACCTCACGCTCGGCGAAGGAGGCCAGCAACCGCTCGTAGAGCTGGCCGTCGTCGAGGGTCGCGGCGTCGCCCCGCAAACCGTTGCCAGTGGCGTCGTAGAGGGCGAGCATGAGCAGCAGCAACGGCTGTTCAGCGAGGTCGCGGAAGCGGAGGACCACATCCGGCGTCAGGGGTCTGACGAGCCGACTGTGTTCGTTCCAGGCGGTCAGCCAGCGCTCGATCTGAGCCTCGTCGAACGGCTCGAGGCGCACGGCGAGGGCACCGACGGGCAGACGGGCGCGGTCCGCGACGGCGATCCGGGTGGTGACCATGACCGCGACCGGCCGGCCCAACGCTGCCTCCCGCTGCTGGAACTTGGCGACCCGGTGCAGGTAGTCGGACTGGTGCAGGCCGGTGGCCTGCAAAAGCTCGTCGAAGCCGTCGAGCAGGATGACCGGCAGGGCACCGTCGGCGTCGCGGGAGAGCTCTGCCCAGGACACTGTCTCGCCGATCGCGAGGCGCAAGGCCCGTTCGACCTGGTCCTGGATCTCGGCCTCGGCGGGCACCTCGCGCAGCGGGACCCGGCAGACGAAGAAGTCACCGGCGGGCAGGCGGGCGGCGAGGATCCGGGTCAGCGAGGACTTCCCGGCGCCCGGCTGGCCGAGCAGCAGCATCGGAGCCTCGGTTGCCTGGGTAGTGGTCAGGTGGGTGGCGAGGAATGTGTCGAAGTCGTTGCGCACGCTTGCGACTGCCCACCACTGGTCGTCTGCGGGACGGGCGCCCGGGTCGGCCGCGCGGACCCGAAAGTGCGGATCGAGGTACGCGGCTCCGAGCGTCGGCAGGAGCAGTTCCCCCGCGTCGCCGCCGAGGATGGGACGGTCGAGCTCGGCGCGATAGGAGAGGGACAGCGCGGCCCGGTGGAGGCCCGGGTCGCGGCCCGATCCGGCCCGCAGCAGCAGCGTCTCGAGACGTTCCAGGCCCCGGGCGGTGGCGCGCGCCTCGAGACGATCGGTCCAGAGCGCGAACTCGGGGATCTCCTCGGCGAGGCGGCGGTGGATCTCGTCGTAGCGGGCGACGGCCGCAGCGGGCAGCTGCCGGTCGAGCAGGTCGGCCAGCAGTCGACGTTCGCGCTCGTCGGCCCGGTCCCAGACGGCCAGCCCGGTGAGATGGCGGCTCATTCGTGCCGACTGTTCGGCGAACCAGCCCTCAAGAGCGGCCAAGAGGCCCGCGTACGGGAGATCGGGCGCCGGCAAGGGGATTGGCGCGCGCAGAAAGCGGTCGACCAGCGTCCCCTCATCTCCGCCGCTGGCGGCGAACCGGAGCTGGTCCTCCCGGGTGAAGCCGGGCTCGCGGATGCCCGCCGCGGTCAGGCAGTCGTCCAGCTCCTCGAAGAACGCGGTGAGCACCAGGACAGCGTGCGCGGCCTGGAGCCGTTCGCTGCGGTCGTGCCGCCCCAGACCGCGTACGGAATCACTGATCTTGGCTGTGAGTAGGCCGCCGAGCCGGACCACCTCGGTCTTGGCGTCGAAGAGGCTGATCGCGAGATCGCTGCCGCCCGCGGTCGCTACGGTGAGCGCGCCGCCGAGCAGGTTGTCGACGGCCTTGGCGAGAGGCCCAGAGCCACCCAAGATCCTGACGGCGTCGGCATAGGACAGACGATGCGGCATTGCTACATGATGGCCCACCTGGTGAATTGGCTGAGCGTGGGCGGATGGGCCTCGTCTACAGGCCGTCGTGGCGGGACCAGTAACCGGCTGATGCGGGGATCTGTTCCAGGGAACAGATCCCCGCAGTACGTGGAGAGCGAGACGCCGCCGGCCGGGCTCCGCTTCCGGCGCCGGCTGCCTGACGGCTGGACCCGGCCGCACCGACAACCGGCGGTGGCCGCCATTGACCTCCACCGCCGGGGCCGAGGCCCCGCGGGCTACACCTTCGCGCCGGCCTTCTTGGCCGTGGCGGACTGGCCGACTGCCTGGGTGAACACCGGCAGGTAGCCGTTGGTCTGCCCGGTCACCATCGGGTGGTACGAGTTCGACAGGTTCAGGATGTCGACGGCGTGGATCCACTTGTTGCCGCTGCAGATCTGGTGTCCCACGAAGATGCTGCGGACGTCGGCGAAGGTGAACCCGGCGCGGGCCGCGGCGGCGGAGATCAGGCTGTCGACCAGGTTGATGCCCTCGTTGACCTTGGCGCGGGCGGCCTCGCCGATGCCGATGCAGGTCGTGCCCAGCTGGTAGAAGACCGGGTAGCTCAGCACCACGACCCTGGCGTTCGGGGCCTTGCCGCGGATCGCGGCGTACGCGCGGTCGAGCAGGCCGGGAAGGTTCGCCCGGGCCTGTGCCTGGGCCGCGTCGACCGCGGCGATGCAGGCGCTGGAGCCGCGGAGGGCGCAGGTGGACATGATGTTGCCGAAGCCGGCGTCGTTGCCGCCGATGGTGATGCTGACGAGGGTGGTCTGCGAGCTGAGCGCGGCGACCTGCGAGTTGATCACGTCGGTCGTCGTCGCGCCCGCACAGGCCACCGATCTGTAGGAGGCCGGCGCGTTGGCCGCCGCCCAGCGGGCGGAGAACGCGTTGGTGCTGCGTTTGCAGCTGCCGCTCTCCGAGGTGTAGCTGCCGGCGCCGACACCTGAGGCGTACGAGTCGCCGAGCGCCACGTAGTGGTGGCCGGCGGCCTGTGCCGGGTTGGCCAGCCCGAGTAGCGCGAGTGTCGCGGAGAGAACGCCTGCGAGCAGGGTCAGCATCCGGGTTCTGGTCATGTACCCCTCCATCGTCCGCCGGTTGGTGAACGATTAATAGCACTACATCGATGTCTGGGGATAGATGCCGTTCAACTGATGCAGCGGGGCGCGACTGCGACTCCAGCCGTCGCCGCGCCTCCGGCGGCCACCGGCCGCGCGCTGCGCCGCGCCCGGCCGATGGGCCCGAACGGTTGCCGCTTGACGAACGGCATGTTATCGCTCACAGTCGATGGCTAAGGGCAGCGACAGCGTGGCTTACCGGGCAAGCCGGGCTCGTCGGCGTGGACCAGGCGTGCGTCAGGGCGCACCAGGTGTGTTAGCGCTAACTTTCGTGCCCTCGCGCCCGGTCACGCATCGCGGTGCGCCCGTCTCGGGCCTCCCGTTGGTACTTCTCAACCAAGGAGAATCATGTCTGCTTCAGGTGGAGCTCCACCGGTCGCGCCGCCGTCGCGGGGGCGTGGCTGGTGGCTACGGGTCGTCGCCGCTGGCATGGCCGTGTTGCTCGGTGGCGCCGTCGCGGCGGTGGTGTCGTCGGCGCCCGCCGCCGCGGCGACGGTCGACACGAGCGCGTGGTACGTGCTGGTCAACCGCAACAGCGGCAAGGCCCTGGACGTGTACAACCTGGCCACGAACGACGGCGCACGGATCGTGCAGTGGGCGCGGAACAACGGCAACCAGCAGCAGTGGCAGTTCGTGGACTCCGGCGGGGGCTACTACCGGTTGCGGTCGCGGCTGTCCGGCAAGGTGCTCGACGTCTACAACTTCTCGACCGCAAACGGTGCCGGCATCGTGCAGTGGACCGACGGCAACTCGACCAACCAGCAGTTCCGGTTGGCCGACTCCGCCGGTGGCTACGTCCGCCTGATCAACCGGAACAGCGGCAAGGTGGTGGAGGTGCAGGGCGCCTCGACCGCCGACGGCGGGAACATCGTGCAGTACGACGACTGGAACGGCAACAACCAGCAGTGGCAACTCGTCCGCGTCGACGGCGGGGGCAACCCCACCACGCCGCCGCCCGGCACGTGCGCCCTGCCGTCGACGTACCGGTGGTCGTCGACGGGGCCGCTGGCGCAACCGAGGGCGGGGTGGGTGTCACTCAAGGACTTCACCCACGCCCCCTACAACGGCCGGCAACTCGTCTACGCGACCACGCACGACACGGGAACGACGTGGGGCTCGATGAACTTCGGCCTCTTCACGAACTGGTCCGACATGGCCTCGGCCAGCCAGAACCAGATGCCCTTCTCCGCCGTCGCGCCCTCACTGTTCTACTTCGCCCCCAGGAACATCTGGGTGCTCGCCTACCAGTGGGGCGGACCCGCCTTCTCCTACCGGACGTCGAGTGACCCGACCAATGTGAACAGCTGGTCGGCGCCGCAGACGCTCTTCTCCGGGAGCATCTCCGACTCCGGCACCGGCCCCATCGACCAGGCTGTCATCGGGGACGGCACCAACATGTACCTGTTCTTCGCCGGGGACAACGGCAGGATCTACCGGGCCAGCATGCCGATCGGCAACTTCCCGGGCAGCTTCGGCTCGACCTCGACGGTGATCATGAGCGACACGACGAACAACCTGTTCGAAGCCGTTCAGGTCTACAAGCTCCAGGGCCAGGACCGGTACCTCATGCTCGTCGAGGCGATCGGCTCGCAGGGTCGCTACTTCCGCTCGTTCACGGCCACCAGTCTGGGCGGCACGTGGACGCCGCAGGCCGCGACCGAGAGTAACCCCTTCGCCGGCAAGGCCAACAGCGGCGCCACCTGGACCAACGACATCAGCCACGGCGAACTGATTCGCAGCAACGCCGATCAGACCATGACCGTCGATCCCTGCAACCTGCGGCTGCTCTACCAGGGCCGTGCCCCCGACTCCGGCGGAGACTACGGCCGACTGCCCTACCGGCCGGGTCTGCTGACACTGCAGCGCTGACGGCGTGACACCAATCCGGCCCGGGTGCTCCTGACGTCCGCGGCGACGAGGTGGGTCGAACGGCAGCCGTTGTCGGGGCTCACGATCGGGACCGGATGGAACTGGAGGGGCGGGCTCGGCGCACGGCCGAGTCCGCCCCGGTCCACGCCGGCGGGGGAGGCGTCGACGTGCCGGGTGCGGGCCCGACGGCCGTCGGCCGCCGTCGGATTTTTCGATGTTGCGACCTCGTCCCGCCATCCGGTCGGGGTGAGTGGCGGGAGCCGTCCGGCGGGTCGCAGGCCGGGCTCGCTGACCTGCCAAGTCGCGGCGAATAGCCACTAATCGCCGCACGCGCCACTCGTCGGGCTGTCCGGACCCAAGGTATGAGAAGCGGCCGAGTCAGGCCAACCGTCACTCTTGCAATCAATACGAGATCTATGAATAGATCGACGCCTCCGGTCGGGTGAGCCTCACCAACCGATCGGGTGCCCGGGGCTACCTGAAAGGCAGCCCGTGCTCAGCTCCATGGAGGTACCACATGCGACTCTCCGGGTCTCCGCTGCGCCACGTCACCGCACTGTCGGTGGCGGGCGCGTTGGTCGTCGGCACGTTGACCAGCAGTCCCGCTCAGGCAGCGCCCGCTACGCCCGCTTCCCCCGATCAGGCCTCCGCGCTCGCCGCCGCACTCGGCGACCGCTCCGGCGGGGCGTACGCCGGTGCCGACGGCGCCATGGTCGTCACCGTGACCGACGACGCCGCTGCCCGCAAGGTCCGCGCGGCCGGCGCGACCCCGAAGCTCGTCGCCCGCGGTGCCGACGACCTCGCCCGCGCCACCAGCACGCTGAACAGCGCCGCGCGGGTGCCAGGAACCGCGTGGTGGACCGATCCGGCGACCAACCAGGTCGTGGTCTCCGTCGACAGCACGGTGACCGGCGCGAAGCTGGAACGCGTCGAGGCCGTCGCGGAGCGGCTCGGCGGCACCGTCCGCATCCAGCGGGAGGCCGGCACGCTCAGCACCCGGGCCGCCGGCGGCGAGGCCATCTACGCCGAGGGTGGCGGCCGCTGCTCGCTGGGCTTCAACGTCCGCAGCGGCGACACCCAATACTTCCTCACCGCCGGGCACTGCACCGACATCACCGCCAACTGGTACGCCGACTCCGGGCAGGGCAACCTGCTCGGCACCGGCGGCACCGGCAGCTTCCCCGGCGACGACTACGGCATCGTGCAGCACACCAACCCGGCCGCCGCCGACGGCAGCGTCTACCTGTACGACGGCACCACCCGCGACATCACCGGCGCGGCCGACGCCTTCGTCGGGCAGTCGGTGCAGCGCTCCGGCAGCACCACCGGCCTGCATGGCGGCACGGTCGAGGCGACCGACGCCACGGTGAACTACGCCGAGGGCAGCGTCAGCGGCCTGATCCGCACCACGGTCTGCGCCGAGCCGGGCGACAGCGGCGGCGCGCTCTTCAGCGGAAGTACCGCCCTGGGCCTGACCTCGGGTGGCAGCGGCAACTGTTCCTCCGGCGGGACCACCTACTTCCAGCCGGTCACCGAGGCGCTGAGCGTCTACGGGGTGGAGATCGTCTGAGCGACGGCACACCAGCGGGGCCGCCGGACACCGGCGGCCCCGCCCTCACGTCCGCGTCCGTGCCGCCGATCCGGCTGACCGGTGCGGAGCCGGGGGTGTGGCTAGACCGGGAAGGTGCCGCGGCGCCACTGCCAGTGGCGGCCGGCCCGCAGGTGGTCGACGACCGCGCGCTGGAGGAGGGTACGGCGCGGCAGTCGGTCGAGCGGCGTGGTCAGGGTGCGGAACACGAACCGCAGCACCTCGACGTCGGCGTCCAGCCCTTCCGGCTCCTCGTGGGGTTCCAGCGCGAATCTCCGCTGGAACCGGACGATGTTGGAGTCCGCCGGCAGGTACTCCCGCAGCTGCGGGTCGAGCAGCCACGAGCCGCAGGAGAACGCCGTGTGGCGCTCGTCGGGGAAGTGCCGCGGAAAGAACGCGCGGGCCTCGTCGAGCGACGCCTCGACCGCCTCCGGGCTCATCGGCCCCGACTCGGGGACGTGCAGGTGGATGGCGGTGTCGCCGCGCTGGTGCTGCAGCCGGCCCAACTCGTAGATGCCGCCGCGCACGTGCAGCGTGAGCCAGCTCTGCATGACCGGCCAGCCCTCGCGGTGCATCCGCCGGTCGATCGCGAGGTTGCGGCCCAGGTCCGCGAGGGTCACCCACGACACGGCGTCGGCGATGCCGTGGTCGCGGTGGTACGCCGTGACGACGTCGACCAGGGCCAGGTACGCGTACACGTAGAGATGCCGCCAGGCGGGGCCCCGCTCGCGCGGCAGCGCCGGACCGGGCGGCAGCCAGCCGTGGCCCCCGAGATCGGCGCGGACCAGGGCGATCGAGCGGTCGAGCAGCCAGCGCAGCTCCGGAGTCCACAGCGGAGAGCCGGGCTCGGGCCAGCCCGCCAGGATCTCGGCGGCGTCGTCCGGGCGCACCGCGAGCCGGTCGAGGATCGCGGGCGCGTCGGCCCTGGCGGGCAGCGGAGCCGACGGCCGGTCGCCGGCGAGCCGGTGCACGCGGTCGACGTCCTCGACGGGTACGCCGAGCCGGGCGGCGGTGTCGGCCAGGTCCACGCGGAAACCCTACCGGCCGGTCGGCGTCATCCACGGCCCGTGCCACTCGGGCCGGACGTCGCGCACCCGCAGCGCCAGCGCCGGGCCGGGGCTGTCACAGTACCGTGACAGCAATCGACCTTGTCAGATATTTACAGATCCATATACCGTGCCGTTGGTAAGTTCCGGACCCGGACGAAGGGCGGTCGCATGGCAGCCAGAGGCGCGCCGGTGACGCATCGGGCAATCGACCACGGCCGATTCTCGCTCGATGGTTCACTCGACCTCAGCGCACCGTTCACATCCGTGGCCGACGTGACGATCGGCGGTCGGCTGCACGAGTTCACGGCCGGCGCGATCGGGCTCGCGGACGACGTGGCCCGGACGCTCGGCGTCGAGACGTTCGACGAGGAACTCACCTACCAGGGCGGAACGCTGCTGACCGCGCGCCTCCGGTCGTACGACCCGCAGATCCAGCTGGCCGAGGAACGGCTCGTGGCGGTCTGGCGGGGGCGGCGGCACTGCTTCTTCACCGAGATGTACGGCGCGGCGACCACCGACCTGCTCGGCGCGTTGCGGACGCTGCGCATCGAGGAGCACGACGACGGGCTGGCCCTGCGCCCGACCTCGAAGACCGGGGCCGAGTTCGTCGAACCGGCCACCGTGCTCAAGGAGGTTCCCGGGCTCGGTCTGCTGGAGATCGCACCGCTGACCAAGCAGCGTGCCGGGCAACTGCCCACCTGGCGTGGCCTCCAGACGCGGGCGGGCGAACTCTTCCGGGACGTCCTGCCCGACGGGCAGCCCTACTTCGTACTGGCTGCGGCGGACGCCTGGCTCAGCCTGGTGCCGTTCGCCGACACGGACATGGAGCAGGTGCCCACTCTGGTCGACCGGCTCCGCGTCCAGACCGCCCGGTAGGTCGGGATGTCCGGACTGCTGGCCGGCGTGGCCACGTACACCGTCCTGTTCACCCTTCTCGTCAGCACCGCCGAGCACCTGTCACGGCCGGCGGCGCTCGCCGAGGCCCTGGCCGCGCACCGGGTGCTTCCGGCTCCGGGCGCGGTCGCCGCCATCGCCATCGCCGGCGAGGGACTGCTCGCCGGCGCCGGGATCGTGGCGCTGCTCCACCCCGCCGGCGAGGGCCTGCTCGCCGCCGTCCTCGTCGGCAGCGTCGCGCTACTCGCGCTGTACGCCGGCTACGGCCTGTACGTGAGGTCGACCGGGCGCGCCGGCTCGTGCGGATGCTCCCGGGTGGAACTGCCGATGACCGGCTGGGTGGTGGCGCGGGCGGCGGTCCTCGCCGGGCTGGCACTGGTCGCGCTGCTCCTGTCCGGCTCGATCATCCCGGCGGATCGCGCCGACGCCTCACTGGCCGTCGTGCTGCTGGCCGCCGCCACGTTCACCGCGCTGCTGTGGCACCTGCCCGCCGCGATGTACGAGCCGGCGTCGGCGACAGCCCGGCGGCCCACGACCCGCCGGTCCATCGGCACGACAGAGGGAGGCCTGCCCGGATGAGCTTCCAGACCAGCGCACTGATCCTGAGCTGGATCGCGATTCTCCTGCTGGCGTTCACGGTCTCGGGCCTGGTACGCCAGGTGCACGCGCTGTCGAGCGGGGCGGTCCAGCGCCGTCCCGAGTCGGTCGGTCTGCGGCCGGGCGCACCAGCCCCCGAATTCGCCCGGCTGGCACCGGCGGCACCGGCGGTTCCGCTGGTGCTGCTCTTCCTGGAACCCGACTGCGGGACGTGCACCGAGGTGCTGGCCGAGGCGAGCGAACACGTCCGCCCCGGCCTGGAGTTCCGGGTCTTCTACCGGGAGGACCCTCCGGCGCGGGCGGCGGAGCTGCCGATCACCGTGCTCGGCGGACAGGCGGAACTGTTCGAGCGGTACGACGCCCTCGCCACCCCGTTCGCCACCGTCGTTGACCGGGCCGGGCGGGTGCTGCGCGCCGAGCCGCTCGGCTCCCGCGCGGCACTGCACCGCCTGCTCGACGAAGTCGACAGCCCACCCGGCGACCCCGCACCGGCGGTCGCCACGAATCAGGGAGATCGGGCATGACCGGTATCGACACCGTGCCCTGGCTGCGCGGAGACGACCCGGGGACCGGGCCCGCCGTCCGGCGGGTGCCGGTGCAGCCGGGCGGCCGAAGGCGCGCCGGGTGGGCACTGTCGCGACGCACCCTGCTCCGGGCGGGCACCGCGGTGGGGATGGCCGCGCTCAGTGTGTTCCCGGCGGCCCGCCGCGCGTACGCCGATGGCTACACCATCTATGCCGGGTGCCCGACGTACGCCAGCGACCACAACTGCTCACCGGGATGCGGCCCGAGCACGATCTTCGCCGACTCCTGCAACACCAGCGGGACGTACACCGGATTCCACAAGAACGACGGCGTCACCTGGATCCTGCGGCCGAACCAGTGCTACGGCGGCACCTACGACGGCTGGCTGTGGGCCTACAACGGGGCGTGCGGCGCCTGCGCCTGCTCGGTCGAACGCCGGTGCCACGACGGATACAAGAAGACCAGCTCGGGCTGGGTGAAGTCGATCTGCCGCTGGAACACCAAGTGCGGATGCCTGGGCGCGGCCAGCTGGCCCACCACGCAGCGGGGCAACACCGGGGTGAACGTCTACACCGTGCAGCACCTGCTGACCGCCCGCGGGCACGCGACCGAGATCGACGGCATCTTCGGTGCCGACACCGAGGCGAAGGTGAAGAGCTTCCAGACGGCGGCCGGCCTCGGGGCCACCGGTGTCGTCAACGCGACCACCTGGCCGAAGCTCGTGACCACGGTCCGCTCCGGGAACAGCGGCCACGCCGTCAGCGCCGCGCAGCGCCAGCTGAACAGGCGCGGCTACGCGCTGGTGGTCGACGGGTCCTTCGGCCCGGCGACGGACAGCGCGGCGCGCGACTTCCAGCGGCAGAACGGGCTGACGGTCGACGGGGTGATCGGGGTCAACTCCTGGCGGACGCTGACCGGCGCCGCCGTATGACCCGGACGCTGCCGGGGCACGCCCGGGCGGCACTGCGCCGGGTCGGCGACCCCCTCGTACCCCTCGTGCTGCTCGCCGTCGGTGCGCTCGCCGCCGCCGCGTACGGACACGTGCTCACCTGGGCGATGATCGGAGGGCTCGCCGGTTACACGCTCTCCGGCTCCGTTTGAACGCACAACAGCGCGCACGCGCTGGCCTCGCCCGGGTGGCGGGATCGAGATCGGCAGGGCGTCGTCCTCAGCCTGTTCGTCGTAGGGCTGATCGCCGGTGGCCTGCTCAGCGGGTTGGTGCTGGGGCTGCTCTCCGGCCTGTCCACGCCCCTGCCCGTCCCGTGGCGCTACGCGGGCATCGTGGCGGTGGCGGTGCTGGGGCTGCTCCGCGAGGTGGGCCTGGTGCCGATCCGGCTGCCGCAGAACGCCCGGCAGGTGCCGCAGGACGTGCTTCAGCGCAGCCTGCGGCGCGGGGCGCTGCAGTTCGGCTTCGAGATGGGCACCGGGGTCCGCACCTACGTCTCGGCGAGCGCTCCGTACGTGCTGGCGGTCGCCCTGCTCCTCGGCGGTCAGCGCCTGCACGTCGCGATGCTCGCCGGGATCGGATTCGGTGTCGGACGCGCGATGACCCCGCTGGCCCGCCGCGCCGCCGGCACCGGCGACAGGTGGGACGCCGACCTGCGGGTACGGATCCGCACGATCACCGTCACGGCGGGCGTCGTGCTCGTGGCCGCCCTCGGCCTGCTGGCCGTGCGGCATTTCTGAACGCGGCCGGTTCCGGACGGGTCACGCCAGAGTGTGGTGGCCCGCCTTGACGACCTGGTCGTACTCATTGCGCCGGGCGTCGTAGGCGGCCTCCAGGAACGTCGCCGAGTCCGGTCCCACCGGCAGCCGTAGCGGCGGCGACTCCATCCGGCTGAGCCGCCAGACCACGTCCGCGAAGAGTTCGGGGGAGTTCACCTCGATCCAGGTGTTCATGCTGCGCAGCGCGCCGAGCATGCCGTCGCTGACCGGCGTGTAGTCCGCGATCCGGTGTTCCGGCATGACCAGGTTGGCGCTGTACCCGGTGGCGAAGCCGCCCGGCTGCAGGATGGTGACCTTCACCCCGAGGTGCCCGGCCTCGGCGGCCAGCGACTCGGCCGCTCCCTCCATCGCGAACTTGCTCGCCGTGTACGCGGCCAGCCCGGGCATGGGGACCACACCGGTGACCGAGCTGACGAAGACCGCGTGCCCGCAGCGCTGCGCCCGCCACACCGGCAGCACGGCCCGGGTGAGCCGCCACGGCCCGAAGACGTTGGTGTCGAACTGCGCGGCGAGTTCCTCGTCGGTGACCTCCTCGAAGGTGCCGAACTGGCCGTAGGCGGCGTTGTTGACCAGGACGTCGACACCGCCGAAGGCGTCCACCGCCCGCTCGACCGCCGCCACGCACTGCGCCGGATCCCGTACGTCCAGCGCGGCGGCCACCACGTTGCCCGGATGCCGGGCCACGAGCGCGCCGAGGGTCTCCGGCCGGCGGGCCGTCGCCACCACCTGTTCCCCCTCGGCGGCGAGCCGGGCCGCGAGGGCCAGACCGAGTCCGCTCGAACACCCCGTGATCAACCAACGCTTCGCCATCGCTCCCGACCCACCCAATCCGAAGGGTTGCCTACCGACTGCACAGTGTCAGAGCCGCCAGCGGTGGTGAAGGGATGTCGGCTGTCGCCAACCGGATTCGTCGGGAATCCGGCACCGCAGGCTGCTGACCGAGGGCGACGGCTGGCCGGCCAGGTCTGCGGGGCCGACGCGGACCGCTCGCCGGATCGCCCCTGCCGGGGTAGCCGTCGACGCCCTTTCCGCCGGGGCGCCTCGGGACCCCTGCCGCCCCGCGATTACCGCTACCATCGGGCTGTCTCGCTCACCGTGCCCAGCGCGGACGGCCGGGTACGTGGTCGGTCCGTCCGGGCTTGGCGTAGCGGGCGTTGCGCCTCCTGCGACCGGGTGGCGGTGGCGCGGAACGTCGAGGTCGGGCCGTTCAGGCGACGTCGCGTCCGTCCCCGCCTGCGGTAGGGGCGGCCGTCGAAACCGGGGCCGAAGGTTGGAGGAGCCGGCCAGATGAGTCTTCCGACGTGCCTCGTCGTCTACGACAGAGGCTCGGCCAGTGCGGTGACCGTCCTGTCGGCCGCGCGCGACGTCTGTGATGTCGTGTTCCTGCGGATGAGGCACGAGGACGCGGCAGCTTCGGACATGTGGGTGATCCCCGAGAACGTTCGCGTCGTCGACGCTGTCGGACTGTCCGAGGACGAGATCTGCGACCTCGCCGCGAGCCTGAGCCCGGACGGGGTGGCGGCGTTCAACGACAACTGGCTGCACCTGGCTGCCCGCATCGCCCAGCGCTGCGGGCTGCCGTTCCACAGCCCGGCGACCGTGCCCGCCCTGACCGACAAGTTCCTGCAGCGCACGCTGCTGAACGCGGCGGCGGTGCCCTCACCGCAGGCGCGGCTGGTGAGTACGGTCGACGACGCGGTGGCCGCCCTCGCCGAGATCGGACTGCCGGCGGTGCTGAAGCCGCGCAACGGTGCCGGCAGTGTGGACACCGCCCGCATCGAGTCGCTGGAGCGGTGCCGCAGCTACGTGGCCGAGTTCGTGGCACGTGGCACCGGCGACTTCGTCCTGGAGGAGCTGCTGACCGGAGACCCGTCGGTGGCCGGAGAATGCTGGGGTGACTACGTCTCGGTCGAATCCGTGGTGCAGGGCGAGGACGTCCAGACCGTCTGCGTGACCTCCAAGCTCCCGCTCGCGCCGCCGTTCCGCGAGACGGGGCACGTGCTTCCCTGCACGCTTTCGGAGCGCGACCAGGCAGCCGCGGCCGAGGTCGCCAGTGCCGCACTGCGGGCACTGGGGGTCCGGCACGGCGTGACGCACACCGAGGTCAAGCTGACCCCGGCCGGCCCTAGCGTGATCGAAGTGAACGGCCGGATGGGCGGCTACGTTCCGGTGCTGCTACGCCGAGCGGCCGGCTTCGACCTCGTGCGGACCGTGCTGCGGCTCGCGACGGGCGAGCCGGTGACGGTGCCCACCCTGGTGTGGAAGCGCATGGAGTTCGCCTATTTGCTGGCACCGCCGGTCGAAGCGAAGACCCTGGTGTCCTGGAACGACGTGCGCCCCCGCGACGTCGGCGGTATCCGCAGCATCGAGATGCGCTCGAAGCCGGGCCGGGCGCTGGACTGGCGCGACGGCACCGCCAACAGCATCGGTCTGGTGCACGGTACGGCGACGACGCACGAGGCGATCCTGGCGTCTCTGGCCGAGCTGAACGAGCGCTTGGACGTCGTCTACCGCTGATCGTGCGGCGTGTCGCTAGCCTCCGGTGCGCGCCTGCCGTTTGCGGCGCACCTGCTGCTGCCGGCGCAGGCGGGCGCGCTGTGCCTCGTCGTGGTCCGCTGCCACGCCGGGCTCGTCGGTGGCCCCACCGGTCAGGTGCGCCGCGAACGTCCGTACCGTCGGAAAGCGGAACAGGTCGACGATGCGCGCCTGGGGCGCGGCCTGCGCACGCACCTCACTGAGCAGGCGGACCACCAGCAGGGAGTTGCCGCCGGAGCGGAAGAAGTCGTCGGTCACCCCGATGCGCTCGTCGCCCAACACCCGGCGCCAGGCCGCCAGCAGTGCCTCTTCGAGGTCGCCATCCGCCGTGACCGGCTCGGACCCGACGGCGCGTGCCTCGATCCTGGGAAGCGCCTTGCGGTCGAGTTTTCCGTTGGGAGAGACCGGCAGCGCGGGGATGGTGGCGACCAGGCCGGGGATCATCTGGGGCGGCAGCGTGCGCGCCAACTCGACCCGCAGCCATTCCTCGTCCACCGCTGCGCCGTCGGCGGTGACGCAGTGGGCGGCGAGGCGGCTCCGGTCGCCGTCGGTCTGCACGACCACGGCGCAGTCCTGTAGACCGGGCAGGGCGGCGACCGCCCGCTCGATCTCCTCCAGCTCGATCCGGTGGCCGTTGAGCTTGACCTGGTTGTCGAAGCGACCGACCAGTTCGATCGTGCCGTCGGGCGTGATCCGCGCGAGGTCGCCGGTGCGGTAGACGGTGGCTCCGTCGTCGAGGTGCGGCGCCGAGACGAAGCGTCGCGCGGTCAGTTCCGGGTCCCCGACGTAGCCCTGGCTGACCCCCGCGCCGCCGATGACGAGCTCGCCGAACATGCCGACGGGCACCGGACGCAGGAAGGCATCGACGATGTGCACCGTGGTGTTGGCGAGCGGCCTGCCCACCATCGGCGGCCCGGAGTCGAGCTGCCAGGCGGTGGACCACACCGTGGTCTCGGTCGGACCGTACATGTTGAGCACCTTGGGGATGCCGAGTTCGCGCAGCGTGGTGGCAAGCGCCGGGTCCAGCGGCTCACCGCCGACCAGCAGGGTGTGCAGCCGGGCGAGCGCCCGGGGCCCGCCGGGCATCCGCAGCACCGTACGGACGAACGTGGGTGTCGCCTGCAGCGCGGTGACCCCGGCGGTCTCGATCAGGTCGGGGACCTTGACCGGCTCGGTGTCGGCTTCCGCCAACCGGTGCAGCGTCTCCATGCTCTCGCCGAGGACGACGTGGACACCGCGGCTGAGGGTCCACAGCAGTTCGAGTACCGCGATGTCGAAGGTGACGTTGGTGACCGCGAGCCATACCGGCCGTGGTGGAAGCGGGACCGTTTCGTCCATCGCCGCGAAGAAGTTGGTCAGGTTGCGCTGTGCGACGCGGACGCCCTTCGGCACCCCGGTCGAGCCCGAGGTGAAGATGACGTATGCGGTGCTGTCCGCCGGGACCTCGGGAAGGGTGCTCAGCGGCGGGTGACCCGTGAGTTCGGTCAGCGGCAGGACCCGGCCGTCGAACGGCGGTGACGGCACGGCGGCGTGTTCGACGATCAGCGCGGCGCATCCGGCGATGGCCAGGCTGGCCGCCGACCGCTGCTGCGGTGCCGCGCCGTCGAGAGGCACGTACGCCATGCCGGCGCTGAGCACGCCGAGCAGGGTCGCGACGAGATCGGTGGATCGGGGGACCAGGACGCCGACGCGGTCGCCGGGGCGTAGCCCCGCCGCGACGAGACC
Source organism: Micromonospora sp. NPDC047812 (assembly GCF_040704175.1). Taxonomy (NCBI): domain Bacteria; kingdom Bacillati; phylum Actinomycetota; class Actinomycetes; order Micromonosporales; family Micromonosporaceae; genus Micromonospora; species Micromonospora sp. NPDC047812. Next base: position 375,335 of record NZ_JBEYRY010000005.1, read on the forward strand.
GGCCGCGATGGCCTGGGCCCGCTCGGCCAGTGCGGCACCGGTGAGGGTGCGGCCGCGAAAGGTCACCGCGGGTGCGGTGGGGTCGGCGTGCAGCTGGGCCAGGATCCGCCGGTGCACCGGCAGGGCGGGCAGCTCCCGAGCGGTGGCGGCGTTCCATCGGGCCACGTGGGCGAGGTCTTCGGCACCGGCCAGCACCAGGTCGCCGAGCCTGGCGTCGGGGTCGGCCGCCATCAGCCGGACCACCCGCGCGAACCAGTCGACCAGGCGCGACATGTCGGACTTGGCGAACATCTCGCTGTTGTAGACGAGGAAGCCCCGGCCCAGATCGCCGTCCTCGCGCAACTTGAACATGATGTCGTACTGCGTCGCGTAGACCGGCGCGACGGCCTGCCCGGTCTCCAGGCCCGTCAGCGACAGCCCGGTCTCGGGGTAGCTCTGCAGGATGAAGATGGCCTGGAACAGCGGCGAGTGCGAGACGCTGCGATCCGGCGCGACCGCCTGGACCACCTGGTCGAAAGGGAGATCCTGGTGGGCGAAGGCGTCGAAGACGCTGCGGCGGACCGCGGCGAGGAACTCGCGGACCGTCTGCTGTGGATCGGGCCGCATCCGTACCGTGATCGAGTTGAAGAACAGGCCGAGGGTGTTCTCCAGCACCGGGTAGGGCCGACTGGCCAGCGGGCTCCCGACCGCGAGGTCGTCAGCGCGGGTCATCCGTGACAGCAGCAGGCCGTACGCCGCGACCAGGGCGCCGTAGAGGGTGGTGCCGCACTCGGCGCACAGCTCCCGCAGCCGCTTCATCAGCTCCGCGTCGTAGGTGAACACCAGCGCGTCACCGCGGTAGCTCTGCACCGCGGCCCGGGGCCGGCCGGGCATCAGCTCCAGCGCCGGGGGCAACTGCGCCAACTGGCCGCGCCAGAACTCGCGCTGCTGTTCGGCCACTTCGCCGGTGATCCACTGCCGCTCCCACGCGGCGAAGTCGGCGTACTGCACCGGCAGGTCGGGCAGGTCCGGCTCGCGGCCCTCGACGGCGGCGGAGTACAGCTCCGAGATCTCCTTGCGGATGATGCCCGCCGACCAGCCGTCGGAGATGACGTGGTGCTGGGTGATGACGAGGATCCAGTCCGTGGCGCCGGTGCGGATGAGGTCGAAGCGGATGAGCGGGGCCCGCGACAGGTCGAAGCGGGTCGCGACGATGTCGTACAGCAGTTGCCGGACCGCCTCGTCGGCGGCTTCCCGCAGGTCGTGCTCGGTGTACGCGGGACGTCCCGCCGGGTCCGGCACCTGGAACAGGTCGTCGCCGTCCTCCACGAGCGCGCTGCGCAGGATCTCGTGCCGGGCCGTGATGGTCTCGACGGCAGAGCGCATCGCGTCGGTGTCGAGCGGACCGGTGATGGTGCGCGCCATGTACATGTTGTAGATCGGCACGTCGGTCGCGAGTTGCTCGATCAGCCAGAGGCGCCGCTGCGCGTAGGAGGCCGGCAGCGGTCGGGTGCGGTCGACCGGGACGATGCGCACGCTGCGGCGCCGCTCTTCGTGCTCCTGCTCGCGAACGAACTGCAGCACCTCGTCGCGGTGCGCGGCGAGGCGGGCTCGCAGCGGCTCGGTGAGCCGCTCGCGCGGGCCGGTTATCCGCAGCTTGTCACCCTGCGCGGAAAGGCGCACGCCCAGGCCCGCGAGTTCGGACAGCAGGTCGATCAGTGCCATCAGGTTCGGTCTCCTTTGCCTGTTGTGCGCGCAACAAGACCGGCCGTGGTAGCGCAGGCGTCACCGGTAATACGCATGCTATTTAATTGACTTCGCAAAATTCGACGCACGCCCTCCGGCAGAGCGCGATGCCGCTGCGGATTTGCCGCGCCGGGCAGTCGACGATTCCGTCATTCGGCATGTGACTTTGACGTGAATCGCTTCCGGTCAAGCTATAGGTGGAATCGCGGACGATCAACCGGTGTGAAACAACTCACACTGTATTGAAAGACGCGCTTCAATCGCCCAATAATTCGCACGGCCGCCGCTCGGGCGGGCCACTCACTTCGGCATGGATGGGACGGTAGGGCCGGACGACCGCTGGCGAGGGGCGCATCCGAGCCGCTCATGACGGGGGGAGCATGTGAAGCCATCGCGGCCGGACCACGCCCGCGTGCCGCTCAGCGTCCAGCAGCGCGCCGTGCATGTCGCACAGCAGTTCGGCTCGGACGGCGCGGGTTACAACGTCGCTGTGGCGTACCGGCTGACAGGTGCCCTGGACGAAGGGCGCCTGGACCGGGCCCTCACGGAGGTGGTCCGGCGTCAGCCACAACTGCGCGTCCAACTCCAGGAGGAGCAGTCCGTCACCTACCAGGTGCTCCAGCCGGCACCCGCGTCGCTGCTGCGGACCACGGACGTGGTGGCGGACGACCTCGACGCGCACCTGACGGCACTGTGCGCGGTGCCGTTCGTGGCCGAGGACTCCGTACGGCTGCGGGCCCACCTGCTGCGTCAGCACGAGGCGGCGGCACTGCTGCTGATCGTCTTCGACCACCTCGCGGTGGACGCGCCGTCGTTGCCCGTGTTCCTGGACCAGTTGTCGCGTGCGTATGCGGGCGTCGCCGAGCCGGAGACCGACGGCCCCGACTACTTCTCCTACGTGCGGTGGCAGCAGGACTTCGCCGCCTCCCCGGCCGGCCTGGCCGCGCAGCGGTTCTGGCAGGAGTCCCTGGACGGGGTCGACCCGGGCTGCGGCATCGCCCCGAGCACCGTCGGGTCGGCCGCCGTCGAGCCCCGCGTCGCGTCGATCGCGGTGCGGCTGCCCGCCGACCTGGACGCCCGGGCCGCCCGCATCGAGGTGACGCCGTTCTCTGCCTGCATGGCCGCGTACGCGCTGGTGTTGCAGCACTACACCCGCAGCGATGACGTCGTGGTCGCCTTTCCCGGCGTCGACTGGCGACGGCCACGGTACCGGCACGTCGTCGGCCTGTTCTCCGACATGCTTCGGCTTCGCGCGCCCAGCCTGGCCACCCCCAGCCTCGCCGAGTACGCGCGCCTGGTGCAGGACCGTGTCATGGACGGGGTGGAGCACCAGGGCGTCGCACTGGCCACGGCGGGGCCGGGCGGACGCATGATCCAGCCGGGCCGTCCTCCGCTGCCGGCGGTGCTCTCCTTCAACGACGCGTCCTTCCCCCTCCTCACCCTGCCCGGCGTCGTCAGCGAGCCGGTCGAGTTCGCCACCCGGGGCAGCAAGGCCGAGCTGTTGCTGTCCATCAACCTGCGCGGGGGAGTGCTCACCGGGCGGCTCGACTACTGCACGAACCTGTTCCAGGCCACCGAGGCCGACGCCATCGCCCGCGGGTTTGAGACAGTGCTGGCCCAGCTCCTCGCCGACGCCGGCACCCCGCTCACGGTGCGGCTGGCGGGCCCCGGGACCGAGGAGCGCATCCTCACCGACTGGTCCGTGGGGCCGCCGGCCCACGACGGTCCCGGCATCGTCGAGGCGTTCCGCGCGTGCGCAGCCGACCGGCCCGACGCGCCCGCGCTCGTCGCCGGCGATCGCACCGTGAGCTACGCCGAGCTGGACCGGTGGTCCAACCTCCTGGCCGCGGAGATCGGCGCGCTGTCCCTACCGCCCGGCTCGGTGGTGGCGCTGTGCATGGCGCGCTCCTCGGCGTTCGTCGCGGCCGTGCTCGCGGTCCTGCGGTGCGGCCACGCCTTCCTGCCCGTGGACATGGAACAACCGGCCGGCCGGCGCTCCTTCCTGCTGAGTGACGCCGCGGCCGGCGCCGCAGTCGTCACGGCGACCGCCGACGCCCCGGCCGGGCTGCCGGTGGTCGTCGCAGCGCAGGCGCCTCCGCCGGCCGGGTCGGCGGCGCCGCTCACCCACGTCGCCGCCGACCCCGCCGCTCCGGCGTACCTGATCACCACCTCGGGCACCACGGGACTGCCGAAGACGGCGATCGTCCCGCACCGCGCCATCCTCAACCACCTGCGTTTCAAGCAGCACGAGTTCGGCCTCGACCGCACCGACCGGTTCTACTTCAAGACCTCACCGGTGTTCGACGCCTCCGTCTGGGAATACCTGACTCCGCTGGTCATCGGCGCCGCTGTCGTCGTCGCTCCCGCCCATGCCCACCGCGACCCGGCCCTGATGCACACCGAACTGCGCACCCACGACGTGAGCGTGGCGCAGTTCGTGCCGACCCTGCTCGGCGCGATGCTCGCGGAACGCTCCGACTGGGAGTGTCCGCGCCTGCGCTGGCTCTTCTGCGGCGGGGAGCGGCTGACCCGTGAGACGGCCGCTGCGGCGGCCGCCGCCACCGGCGCCCGCGTGGTGAATCTCTACGGGCCAAGCGAAACCACCATCGACGCGACATTCCATGTCCTCGCCGACGGGCCGTCGGAGCCCGACGCGGACCCGCCCATCGGTCGGCCCGTGGCCGGGATGCGGGCCTACGTCCTCGGCCAGGGCGGACAGCTGCTGCCGCCGGGATTCCCCGGCGAACTCCACATCGGGGGCGTCGGACTGGCGCTGGGCTACGTCAACCGCGACGAGCTGACCGCGAAGGTGTTCGTGCCCGACACCGTCAGCCGCCAGGGCCGGGGCCGCCTGTACCGCACGGGCGACCTGGCCCGGTTGTGCGGTGACGGCGACATCGCCTTCCTGGGCCGTGAGGACGGCCAGGTCAAGGTCCGCGGACTGCGCGTCGAGCTGGAGGGCGTGCGGCGCGTCGTGCTGCGCTTTCCCGGGATCGTCGACGCCCTCGTCGCGGTCCATCCCCGACGTCCCGACGCGCTCGTGGCGTACGCCGTCACCCTCGACGGTCTCGATGCGGCGCGGCTGCGCGCGCACCTCGCCGGGGAACTGCCCGCCGAACTGGTCCCCGCCTACCTGGTCGCGATCGACCGGATCCCGACCGGGAACACCGGCAAGGCCGATCCCCGCCGCCTGCCCGTGCCGGAGGTGGGTCTCCCGGTCGCCGCCGACGCACAGCCGCGCGGCGTGGTCGAGCGGAAACTCGCCGACCTCTGGGCCCGAGCGCTCGGCGCCGCGCCAGAGCGCCTGCCGCGCGACGTGCCCCTGTTCGCGCTGGGCGCCAGCTCGATGACGCTCATCCAGGCGCACCGCGAGATCCGACGGGAATTCGCGGTTGAGGTGCCGGTCACCGACCTGTTCAAGTACCCGACCGTCGCGGCACTCGCCGCCGCGCTGACGGAGCGCCTCGACCGCGCCGCCCGCCGCGACTGACCACCGGCCTGTGGAGAACGGAGTGACGATGTCCAATGCCACCCAGAATCCGCCGCAGCACCTCGTCGACGAGGTGCGTGGGGTGTGGGAGAAGGTGCTGGGCCACGCCGACTTCGGCGACGAGGACCCCTTCTTCGAGATCGCCGGAGGCAACTCGCTGACCGCCGTGCAGGTGATGGTCGAACTCACCGACCGCGTCGGCAACCGCCTGCCGATGCGGCTGATCCTGCGCAACCGTACGGTCGTCGCGCTCGCCGCGGCGATCAGTGCGGAGGCCGCCCGGTGACGCGGTCCACCGCACAGGTCGTCGCGGACGTCATCGCCGACGTCCTCGGCCTGGACGAGGTCGATCCCGCGGACAGCTTCTACGACCACGACGGCACGTCGCTGCAGGCGCTGCGGATCTGCGCGCGGATCGAGAGTGCGACCGGAGTCGCGCTGACCCCGGTCGACCTGCTGGACAACGACGTGTTCGGCGACTTCATCGCCCTCGTGTCGGCGAGGTCCGCCGGTGACGCCGGCTGACGGTGCGGGGCAGGCACTGGTCCACCAGGCTGTTGCCCGGGCGGCCGAGCGGTTTCCGCACGCCACCGCCCTCGTGCACCAGGGGTCGCCGGTCGAGTACGCCGAGCTGCACCGGCGCGCGCTCGCCGTGGCCGCACGCCTCGGCGCACACGGGATCGGAGCGGGTGCGATCGTCCCGCTCTGCGCACACCGCTGCCCGGAGCTGGTCGCCGCCCAACTCGGCGTACTGTGGTGCGGCGCGGCGTACACGACTATCGACCCGCGGTGGCCGACGCCGCGCCGGCTCGCCATCACCGATCTTGTCGGGTCCGCCCCGGTGCTCACCACCGATCCGGGTCAGGACTGGGGCGGCCGCACCGTCCTGCCGCTGACGGCGACCGACCCGGCCCCTGGACCGGGCGGCACGGCACACCCGCCCACCGCGGCGATCGACGGGGAGGCGGCGGCGACGGTCGTCTTCACCTCGGGCACCACCGGCCGGCCCAAGGGCGTGGTGCTGCCGCACCGGGCGTTGACGCGGATGTTCCGTGCCACCCCGCCGCCCGGTTTCGGCCCCGGCCACGCGATGCCCCAGGGGGCGCCGCCGTGGTGGGACATGTACAGCTACGAGCTGTTCGGCCAGCTGATGACCGGCGGCACGTCGCTGCTCGTCGACGGCGACTACCTCACCCCCGGAGAACTGCGCCGGATGGTCGAGCGGCACGGCGCGACCACGCTGCGCCTGACGACCTCGCTGTTCGCGCTCTTCGTCGACGAGGACCTCGACAGCTTCGCCGGGCTGGGAACGGTGCTGGTGGGCGGGGAGCGCCTGCCCGCGCCGCACGCGGCCCGGTTCCTGCGCCGCCACCCACGGACCGAGCTGCTCAACGGGTACGGTCCGACCGAGAGCTGCATGCACACCACCACCCACCGGGTGCGGCTCGAAGACTGCGCCGACGGTGGGGACATCCCGCTGGGCTCACCCGTGCCGGCGACGACCGTACTGGTGCTCGACGGGCAGGGCCGGCCCTGCCCGCCCGGGGAGACCGGCGAGATCTGTGTCGCAGGCGACGGCCTGGCCACCTGCTACCTGGGCGAGCCGGAGCTGACCGCCCGCGCGTTCGTGCCGGTGGAGATCGGCGGCGAGACGGTGCGGGCGTACCGCACCGGCGACTACGGCCTGATCGATCCGGCCGGGCTCCTGCGCTTCCGGGGCCGGCGCGACCGCCAGTTGAAGGTCGGCGGTCATCGCATCGAACCCGCGGAGGTCGAGGCGGCGGCCCGACAGTCACCTGGCGTACGGGACTGCACGGTGACCGTCGTCGACCAGGCCCTGGCGCTGTTCTACGTGCCCGGCGACGATCCGGGCGGACCCGCGGCGTTGCGCCGCGACCTGCTGAACCGACTGCCCCGGTCGCTCGTCCCGACGATCGTGCGGGCCCTGGACCGGTTCCCACTGACCCCCAACGGCAAGCTCGACCGCGATGCACTGGCGAACGCGGCCCGTACCCCGACGACCCGAACCCGGAGCACGCGTTGACCGTCCACCCCATGACCCACGAGCAGGAGGCGATCTGGCTCAGCGACGCCTTCGCGGAGGGCAGGTCCCGCTACACCGTGCTGTGGACGCACCGCATCCACGGCCCGCTCGACACCGGCGCGCTCGCACTGGCGGTCGACCGCCTGACAGCCGCACACCCCGGGTTGCGCACCCGGTACGGGCTGCACGAGGGGCAGCCCGCTCAGATCATCGAGGACACGGGAGCGGCGCTCGAGAGCGAAGACTGTCCGCCGGAGGCGGTCGAGCGGCGGCTGCGTGAGCTGGCCGAACTCGATCTGGACCTGGACCAGACCCCCATGCGGGCCTTCCTGCTCCGGCTCGGGGGCGAGGACCACGTGCTCGCCCTCCTGCTGCACCACATCGCCATGGACGGTTGGTCGCTCGAGGTCATGGCCGACGACATCGCCCGCTGGTACGCCGACCCGACGCTGCCGCCGGCGCCCGCGCTGACCATGGGGGAGTACGCACGGCGGCAACGGGCGCAGGAAGCCGACGCCGCAGCCGTGGCCTACTGGCGTGACCGATTGCAGTCGCCGCCACAGTTCACGACGGTCCCGGCCGACTGGCGGCGCCCGGCCGAGATCGGACACGCAGGGGACCGGGTCGAGTTCGTGCTCGACGGCGCGACCGCGCAGGCCGTGCGGGCCGTCGCGCGCGCCCGGCGCACCACCGCGTTCACCGTGCTGACAGCCGCGTACGCCGCCCTGCTGCACCGCCACGGCGGGCAGCAGGACCTCGTCGTCGGCACACCGGTGGCCCGCCGCGGTGCCGCCGAACTGGACCGGGTCGTGGGCTGCCTGGCGGATCTGCTGCCGCTGCGGCTCACGGTGACGCCGGAGATGTCGTTCGCCGACCTGGTGGCGGCGGTCAAGCAGGAGAGCCTGGCGGCGCAGCGGCATCGCGGCGTACCGCTCTCGACGATCGTCCGCCAGACCGTCACCGCCGGCGAACCGGATCGCTTCCCACTGTTCCAGACGGTCATCGGGATCGACGACGGCGAGTCGACCCAGCTGCGGCTGCCCGGTCTGCGGGTCGAGCCGTTGGAGGTGCACACCGGCACGAGCAAGTTCGACCTGCTGCTACGGCTGAGTGGATCCGACGGCCCGGTGCTGGGCATGCTCGACTATTCCACCGACCTCTACCACCCGGCGACCGCGCGGCGCCTGGTCGACCGGTTCCGGACGCTGCTGGCGAGCGCGCTCTCCGAGCCGGATCGGTCGATCGGCGACCTCGACCTGCTGGCCCCTGACGAGTTGGACCTCGTCACGCGGGTCTTCGCGCAGGCCCCGGCGCCCACCACCCGGCCACCGCTGGCACACGAGGCGTTCGAGGCACAGCGGCAGCGCACCCCCGACGCGATCGCGGCCATCTGGCGGGACCGGCAGGTCACCTACGCCGAGGTGGGTGACGCCGCCGACCGGCTGGCCCAGGTGCTGCATCGGCAGCGCGACGGGGGACCGGTGCGCCCGATCGGGATTCTCCTGGAGCGGTCCGTCGACATGGTCGTCGCGGTGCTGGCGGTGCTCAAGTCGGGCGCCGCCTACGTGCCGCTGGACCCGACCTATCCGGGCGAGCGCCTGGCGTACATGTTGGGCGACAGCGACGTGGCGTGCCTGCTCGCCCAGCCGTGGCTGGTCGACGCGGTGCCGATGCCCGACGGCGTCACCGTCCTCGAACCGGATCGATGGTACGACCTGCCGGACGGAGCCGGGTCCGCGCTGCCCGTCGCGACCGAGGCCGACCTCGCCTACCTGATCTACACCTCCGGCTCCACCGGCCTGCCCAAGGGCGTGGCGATGCCGCACGGCCCGCTGGCCGGACTGGTCGCCTGGCAGTGCGGTGACTCCGCCTGTGGCCCCGGCGACCGGACCCTGCAGTACTCGGCGCTCAGCTTCGACGCGTCGTTCCTGGAGATCTTCAGCACGTGGTCGACGGGCGGCACGCTGGTGCTCGTCGACGCCGAGGAACGGGCCGACTACGACCTGCTGCTGGCGGTGATCGGGAAGCACACCGTACGGCGGATGTTCCTGCCGTTCGCGGCGTTGCAGAGCATCGCCCAGTACGTGACCGCACTCGGGCTGGAGCCGCCGCCCCTTCGGGAGTTCGTTTGCGCGGGCGAGCAAATCCACGTCACGCCGGCGATTCGGCAGTTCTTCGCCGCACTCGACGACGCGACACTGTTCAACCAGTACGGCCCGAGCGAGACGCACAGCGTGACGTCGCTGCGGATCGACGGCGATCCGGCCACGTGGCCACTGCTGCCGGCGATCGGCTATCCGATCAACAGCGCCCGCGTCACCATCCTCGACGACCGGCTGCGACCCCAGCCGGTCGGTGTCGCCGGTGAGCTGTGCGTCTCCGGGCTGCCGCTGGCCGACGGCTACTGGCGCAAGCCCGAGCTGACCCGGGAGCGCTTCGTCGACAGCCCGCTGCCCGGGATCGGGCGGCTGTACCGGACCGGCGACGTCGCCCGGTTCCTCCACGACGGGCGGATCGAGTTCCTGGGCCGGCGCGACGGCATGGTGAAGATCCGCGGCTACCGCGTCGAGCTGGGCGAGGTCGAAGCCGTGGTACGCCAAGTGCCCGGCGTCGTCGGGGCGGTGGTGACCGCGGAGACCCTCGGGGTGGGCGACACCCGCCTCACCGCCTTCTACCGCACCGCCTCGGGTGAGCAGCTCCACCTCGACACGCTCCGCCGGGCGATCACGGCCCGGGTGCCCGACTACATGCTGCCGTCGCGGTTCGTCCACCTCCCGGCGGAGTTCCCCCGTACGCCGAGCGGGAAGGTCGACCGGCTGGCGCTCGTGCGCGAGCACGGCGGTCGACCGGCCTCCCCGTCCCACCGATGACCGTCCCCCACGTCCAGCGGAGTCGCAAAGAGATGATGTTCTCCCCGACCGACCTTGCCGCACTGCGCTCCCGCTACGAGGAGCATGGCTGGTGCTCGCCGGCAGCGCGGCTGAGCGCCGCCTCCGTCGCGGCTGTCCGCCAACGCATCGACGAGCTGTGCGCGTCGGCGCGACCCGAGGTCGTCCACGAGGACGACGGCGCCACGGTGCGCGCGGTCCACGGCTGCCACGCATTCGACGACCTGTGCGCGGCTCTGGTGCGGACGCCGGAGCTGGTGCGCCTGGCTGAGACGCTGGTCGGCGGCGAGGTGTACGTCTACCAGTTCAAGGTCAACCTCAAGCAGGCGGAGGAGGGGGCGGCCTGGCCGTGGCACCAGGACTTCTCGTTCTGGCACCTCGAGGACGGCATGCCCCGGCCCGCGGCCGTGAACATCGCCATCTCACTGGACGACGTGCACGACGGCAACGGGCCGCTGCTGGTCGTGCCGGGGTCGCACAACGAGGGCATCTACGAGCTGCCCCGGGCGGAGGCGCAACGGGGCAAGCACTGGCGTGAGCACGTGTCGACGACGCTGACCTACACGGTGAGCGACGAGCGCGCGGCCGAGCTGATGGCGACCAAGGGCGGCCTGCGCATGACCGGTCCGGCCGGGACGATCAACGCGTTCCACCCCAGCATCCTGCACTCGTCGTCCAACAACGACTCGCCCGACCGACGCGCGTTGCTGCTCATCACGTACAACAGGGTCGACAACGCGCCGGCAGCCCCGACGCGGCCGGAGTTCCTGGTGGCGCGGGACACCACGCCGATCACCGCGGGCCCGGACGACCGCCTCACCCTCGTCGCGGCGAGCGCCTGAAGTCGCCGGCCGCCGGCGGATCGGGCCGGCTTCCCGCGGCGTGACCCGGGGCCGCCGGGCCTTGGCGGGCCCGGCAGCATGCCTGGCCCGCCGTCGCGCGGATCGGCGGACGACGCACCCGTCGCCGTCCGCCGAGGCGATCGGGTGCGTCGTCCGTGTCCGCAGCGGGCCGCTCGCGCGACCGCTGCGGACACGGTGGAGCGCGACGGGCCCGTCACACGGGCGCCGGCTTCCGCAGCCCGCCGCTGACGCGCAGGAACGCGGTGCCCTGGCCGATCCCGACCAGCACGTTGATCACCACGAGCGCGGTCCAGAGCCCGATGATGCCCGTGGCGGAGGCGACCGGCAGGGCGATCAGGGCGAGCACGCCGTAGAGGACGGAGAACACGAGGAAGCTCGGCACGGTGCGCTTGAGGCCGGTGAGACCGAAGCCGAGGACGGCCTGGAGGCCGTCGCCGAGGATGGCCAGGGCCACGACCGGCAGCAGACCGACCATCACCTCGCGGACTTCGGGGTCCACGGTGAACAGCGGGAGGAATACGGGACGCAGGACGACCAGCAGCGCGCACAGTGTCCCGACCACGGTGGCGGCGACCAGCAGTCCGGCCCGCACGCTGCGGCGAACCCCCGGGATGTCGGCGGTCGCGGCCCGGCTGCTGACGAGCGGGATGCCCGCCTGACCGACCGCGACGGCAGCGGTGAAGGTCAGACCGACCAGCGCCGTGGCGATGCTGTGCGCGGCGGCGGCGGTCGTGCTGATCCGGGCGGCGGCGAACGCGAGCACGCCGAGGACGCCGAACTTGACCAGCACGGTGCCGGCCATGGGGATGCCGACCTTGGCCAACTCGAGCACCCGGCCAGGGTGCAGCCTGGCCACGGCGAGGCCCGACAACGGGATGTCGAGCTTGGCGCGCAGGCCGAGCATGGTCATCACACAGGTGGCCAGGTTCGCCACCAGCATGGCCAGGCCCGAACCCACCAGTCCGAGAGCCGGCAGCGGCCCGATCCCGTTGACCAGCAGCAACGACAGCACGGCCGTGCACGCGGCCGCGACCAGACCGGCCCGCATCACGATCTTGCTGTGTCCCAGGCCGACGAGGCTCGAGGAGGCCATGGCGGCGATCGAGCCCAGCAGCACGGACCCGGCCATCAGCAGCGGGAAGTAGCCCAACTCGGCGATCGTCTCGTCCGGTACGCCACTGGAACGCGCCAGCAGGCCCGCCCCGGACACGGCGGCCGCGCCGAGCAGGCCGATCGTGACGGCGAGCCAGGTGCCGTCGCGGACCACCCTGATCACGCTGTCACGGTCGTCGGCCGACGCCGACACGAACGGCATGACGCCGCGCACCGCTCCGGTGACCGCGGCGGTCGCCGGGAAGTAGACGGCGCCGGTCAGCGCGAACGCCGCGAGGGCCACCGTGCCGAACCGGCCCAGTGCGGCCGTGTTCACCAGCGCGCTGACGGACGCCGCGATCATCGAAAGGTACAGCGGCGCGGCCACTGCGACGATCTTTCTCGCGTCGCCGCGCTGGTCTGCCGGTTCATGCTCGGTCACGGAGTCCTCCGGTCTTCGGCTATTGTCGCTGATCAATTGACTACAGTCCGGCCGGCGACCCAAGCTGGAGACATGCTCGCATATCGGTTCGCCGCGCTATTTCCTGGTCAGGGTTCGCAGAGGCCCGCGATGGCCGCCCAACTCGCCGCTGATGACGCTCGATCGCGCACGCCCTACCTCGACATCGCCGACGATCTGCTGGGCATGCCGCTGCGCCGACTGTGCCTGCAGGGTTCGGCCGACGAGTTGCGCGACACGGCGGTGGCCCAGCCGGCCATCCTGCTCACCAGCCTGATCGCCCTCGAACTGCTGCGCGAGCGTGGCCTGGAGCCGTCCGTCGCGGCTGGACACAGCCTCGGCGAGTTCACCGCGCTGGTCGCCGCGGGAGTGCTGGAATGGACCGACGCGCTGCGGCTGGTGCACCGCCGTGGGCAGATGATGTCCAGGGTCGGGCAGGCGGCCCCCGGCGGGATGGCCGCGGTGCTCGGCATCGATGCCGCCCGCGTCGAGGAGATCTGCGCCCGGGTGGCGCGCACGGGCGACGGCACCGTCGAGGTGGCCAACTACAACTCCGAACGCCAGACGGTCGTCTCCGGCACCACGACCGGGGTCGCGGCGGCGAGCGCCGCCGCCCGTGAACTCGGTGCCGACGTGGTCGCGCTCAAGGTCTCGGCGCCGTTCCACTGCAGCCTCATGCGTGACATCGAGCAGGAGTTCGCGTCGGCCCTGGCCGAGGTCGCCTTCGCCACGCCGAGGATCCCGGTCGTCTCCACGGTCACCGCACAGCCGTTGATGGACGGGCCGGCGGCCGCCGCGGCACTGCGACGTCAGCTCTGCGCGCCCGTGCGCTGGCACGAGGTCGTCCGCGCGCTCGCCGAGCAGGAGGTCAGCACGTTCGTCGAGGTCGGCGCAGGCCGCGTACTGACCAACCTCGGCCGCGCGATCGCCCCGGGCATCCCTACGGTGCCCGCGGGCACCAGCGCGCAGCTCGACGCGGCGGCGGTCCACCTCCGCGCCCCGGCCTAGCCGACCGGTCACAGCTCGGCGCAGCGGTTCTTGAGCTCGGCCAGGTGGTGCAGAGCTCGCAGCACCTCGTCCGCGCCGACGCCGAAGTCGATGAGGCACGCGAGCTCGTCCACACCCAGGTCGGCGGCTCGCTCGACCAGCGGCACGCAGCTGTCGACCGAGCCGATCAGGCAGCGCTCGCCGACGAACTGCTGAAAGGCGTGCTCCAGCAGTTCGTCCAGCTCGGCCGGGGACAACTCGTCGACGGCGGGCGACCCCGGCCGGTTGACCGCGAACAGGTCCATCGAGGTGCGCATGTACGCCGTCATGGGCGACCGTGACACGGCGACCGCCTCCTCGACCGATGGCGCGAGGAAGGTGTGCACCATGAGCGCCACCCGCTCGTTGCCGGCGTCGTGGCCGTGCTGCTCCATGGCGTCGCCGTACTCGGCGAGGTTGGCCTCCAGGCGGTCGAACGACTGGCCCAGCAGGTGGGTCAGCACGCCGACGCCGAACTCGCCGGCGAGCGAGAAGGTCGACGGCGATCCGGCGGCGGTCAGCCACAACGGCGGCAGCGGCTGCACCGGCCGCGGGTAGCTGCGGACCTCGACGACCTGCCCGGCCGGGTCGGTACGCGGGACCGACCCGCCGGCCCACAGCCGGGTGAACTCGGCGATGGCGGCGCGCATGTTCTCCCGGCGGTCCGCGAAGCGCTGCGGCGCGAGCACGAAGTCGCGCGGGTTCCAACCGGACGCGAACGCGAGCCCGGCCCGACCCCCGGAGAGCTGGTCCACCATGGACCATTCCTCGGCGACCCGGAGCGGGTCGTGCAGCGGCAGGACCACGCTGCCCGCGCGAACGTGAACGGACCGGGTGGCCGCGGCGACGGCGGCGCCGGTGACCGCCGGGTTGGCGAACGGCGCGCCGAACTCGTGGAAGTGCCGCTCCGGCGTCCAGACCGCCTCGAATCCGTGCGAGTCGGCGAACCTCGCCGCCTCCAGCAGCAGACGGAGCTGCTCGGCGGCGTCGTCACCGCTGGCGAAGAAGAAGAGGCTGAACTTCATGAGCGGGTTCCTTGCGGCAGTGGGGTGCGGGGGTCGAACACGATCGCGTACAGCGCCTCGCGGTAGGCGTCGAGCACGGCGGGGCCGCCGGCCTGCCGGGCGACGACCTGGAACGACTCCGCCGAGTCGTACACCGCGAAGTGCAGGCGCAGTTCGGGGTCGAGCAGGTCCGGACCGACCGGGACCAGGGTGGCCGCGCCGAGGCGGGCAGGACCACGCCCGGCGCGGGCGTAGTTGAACACCACCGGCGGTCCGAGGTGGCCGCCCGGCGTCGTGGCGTCGGCCGCGTCGGCCAACGGCAGCGCCCGCAGTTCGAACAACTCCTCGACGCGGGTGCGGACGTCGGCCAACAGCTCGCCGGCGGGCACCTGCGACTGCGGCGCGACGCGCAGCGGCACGATGCTGGCGAAGCCACCGACGGTGGCGTCGAGTTCAGGACCCGTCCTGCCGTCCATGGGCACGGCGAGCGCGGCCTCGCCGCCGTCCAGGCGGGCCTGCGCGGCGGCGAACGCGGCCAGGTGGACGGTGAACGGCGTGATCCGCAGCTCGCCGCAGACATGGCGGATCGCCGACTGCAACGCCGCGCTGGGCGCCCATCGGGACCGCGTGACCGCCGCCGTCGCGGCTGCCGGGAGCGATCCGCCCGGCGGCGACGTCCAGCCGCCCCGGACCAGCACCTCCCGGGCCCGGGCGACCGGCGCGTGCGGCCCGTTGCGCCAGGTCAGATGACGCAGGAAACCGTCGTCCTCGGGGCCCAGCGCGGTCGGCGCGTCGTACGCCATGACCAGCTCGTCCAGGAACACGCCCAGGCCACGCCCATCCAGCACGGCCTTGTGCAGGGTGAGCCCGAGCAGGCTGCGCCCCTGCGACGCCCGCGCCAGCACCAGCCGGACCGGGTGGCTGCTGCTCAGGTCCAGCGGGTCGGCCTGGAGCAGGTCGTGGAGGGCCCGAGGGTCGTCGGGACCGTCCACCTGGCGCAGTTCGACCGGATCGGTGGCGAGCACGAGCCGCTGACCCACCCGGCGCAATCGCAGCGCCGTCTGCCGGCGCACCACGGCGTCCAGCGCCCGCCGCAGGCGTACCGGGTCCACCGGGCCGTCCGCCTGGTAGACGAAGGTCTTCTGGTGCGTCGGGTGCGGCGTCGTCAGCAGCCACGCCAGTCCGGGCGGGGGCGCCTGCGGCAGTACGGGGGCGGGCAGCTCGACGCCGGTCGGCGGGGTCCGCTCGCCCCCGCTGCGCGCCTCGACCAGCTTCGCGACGGCGGCCGGGGTGCTGGCGCGGAAGAACTCCGGCACGCTCAGCGCGATGCGGAACTCCGTGCGCACGCGGTGGACCAGCGTGGTCGCCAGCAGCGAATGGCCGCCGGCCTCGAAGAAGTCCTCGTCGGCGCCGAGCCCCGGCCGTTCCAGGGCCTCGCGGAACAGCGCGAGGACGCGCTGCCCGGGACCGGTGCCAGGGGGATCGGCCGGCACGCCGACCCGTGCCGCCGGTCGGGGCAGCCGGGCCACGTCCACCTTGCCGTTGGCGTTGACCGGCAGCGCGGGCACGACCGTGAAAGACGCCGGGACCATGTACGACGGCAGTTCCTCGCGGAGCCGCTCGCGCAGGCGGGAGACAGTCGGTTCGGGCGGCCCGTCGAGGACCAGGTACGCGTGCAGCGCACGGTCGCCCTCGTCGCCGTGCGCGACGATGGCGACGTCCGCCACCTCCGGCGACCGCCGGAGCACCACCTCCAGCTCACCCGGCTCCACCCGGAAACCGCGGATCTTGACCTGCTGGTCGGCCCGGCCCAGGAACAGCAGGTCTCCGGAGGCAAGTAGTCGGGACCGGTCGCCGCTGCGGTAGCTGCGTGCCCCGCCCGGCCCCTCGTGGCCGAACCGGTGCCCGGCCGGGCCGGCGTCGCCGGTGTAGCCGGTAGCCACACACGGCCCGGCGATGACCAGGTCGCCGACGCTGCCGCGCGGCACGTCCACGCCGTTCTCGTCGACGACGCGCAGCACCACGTTGTCGATCGGGCGGCCGATCGGCGCGTACCGCGGCCAGTCCTCGGGCGTCGCGCCGAAACGGTACGACGTGACCACGTGGGTCTCGGCCGGACCGTAGTTGTTGATCAGCGCGCAGTCGGGCAGCCCCGTGAAGAACGCGACGAGGGACTCGCCGACGCGCAACTGCTCCCCGGTCGAGGCGATCTCGCGCAGTGACGCCAGCAGGGCCCGGTCGGCCGCGGGGCGGGCCGCCAGCGCGTGCAGCAGCGACACCGGCAGGATCGCCTTGCTCACCCGCTGTTCGGCGATGAAGCGCAGCAGCAGGTCATGGTCGTGCTTGACCTCGTCGGTCGCGATGTGCAGGGAACCTCCGGCGCAGAGCGCGGCGAAGGTCTCGTGGAACGCCGCGTCGAAACCGAAGGACGCCAGTTGGAGGAAACGCACGGGCCGGGTCAGGCCGCCGGTCTCCCAGTTGACCAGGTTGGCCAGCGCCACGTGCGGGAAGTGGATTCCCTTCGGCCGTCCGGTGGTGCCGCTCGTGTAGGTCAGGTAGGCGCCGACGTCGCCCGACACGTCGTCACCGGGCAGCCGTCCGGCCCAGCGCCCGACCGCGGCCGGTTCGCACAGGTCGTACCGGTTCAGGCCCGCCGTGATGTCGAGGGTGTCCCCGGAGTCGACGCACACCACGCTCGCACCGCAGTCGGCCAGGATCGCCGAGGTCCGCCGGGGCGGGTGGTTGAGGTCGACCGGGGCCGGGGTCGCACCCGCGCGCAGCACGCCGAGCAGTGCGCAGACCGCCGGCACCTCGCGGCGCATCGCGATCGCGACCACGTCGCCCCGGTCGACCCCGCGCCGGTGCAGCTCCTGGGCGATGCCGCCGGAGATCTCGGCCAGGTCGCGATATGTCAACGACCTCGTCCCGTCGGTCACCGCCAGGCTGTCGGGGTGTCGCGCCGCGGCGTCGAGGAACCACGCGTGGACGGGCCCCGCGGGCACCTCGGTGCGGGGCCCGGTGAGGGCCGCGGCCGACCAGGCGCGCGCGGACGGCGGCTCGACGGGCAGGTCGCGCAACCGGGTGTCGGGCTTGGCCAGTGCCTCCCGGACGATGGTGCGCAGCATCTGCACCCAGCGGGCGACGGTCTGCTCCGCGAAGATGTCGGAGTGCAGCAGGCGGGCGTTGACGCCGTCGTCCGTCAGCCACCAGTCCAGCTGGAGCTCCATCGGGCTGCCGCCGGTGTCGAACGGCACCGCCTCCACGGTGAGCCCGGCGGGACCGTCGGGCCGCGACGAGGCGGTGTCGAGCATGTTGAACAGCACCTGGCACAACGGCGCGGCGGACATCTCGCGGGCGCCCCGCACCGACCTGACCAGCACCTCGAACGGGATGTCCTGGTTGTCCAGGCCGTCGCGCTGGGCACGGGCCGTGCGACGTACCAGCGAGCGGAAGTCGTCGTCCGGCTCCACTCGCAGCCGCAGCGGCAGGGTGTTGACGAAGTTGCCGATGAGGTGCTCGGTGCGTGGCCGGTGCCGGCCCGAGACGGGCACCCCCACCACGACCTCGCGCACCGCGCCGACCCGGCTGAGGAACAACCCGAACGCGGCCAACATGACCGCGAAGGGGGTGGCGCCCTCCTCGCCGGCCAGCCGGCGCAGTCCGTCGTCGGCACCGGCGAGCGCGAACCCGCGCCGGCCGCCCCGGAACGACGGTTCGGCGCTGCGAGGGCGGTCCGCGGGCAACTCCAGCGCCTCGGGCGCGCCGCGCAGCTCCCGGGTCCAGTAGGCGAGCTGGCGGGCGGCCTCGGCCGAGTCGAGCCAGCGGTTCTCGGCCCGCACGTACTCGAGGAAGACCCCGTCGATCGGCGCCAGACCGGCCGGCGCGCCACCGGTGCGTTGCTGGTAGTACGCGTACAGGTCGTGCAGGAAGATGCCGGTGGAGCGGGCGTCGGCGAACATGTGGTGCACGGCCACGGCCAGTACGTGCCGCTGCGGGTCCATCCGCAGGACGCGGGCGGTCAGGGGCGACCCGTCCAGCGCGATGGGCGC
This sequence comes from Micromonospora sp. NPDC047812, assembly GCF_040704175.1. Lineage (NCBI taxonomy): Bacteria > Bacillati > Actinomycetota > Actinomycetes > Micromonosporales > Micromonosporaceae > Micromonospora > Micromonospora sp. NPDC047812. Next base: position 393,976 of record NZ_JBEYRY010000005.1, read on the forward strand.
GTCGAGCAGCGCCGTGATCTCGGCCTGCAACTCCTGCTCGCTGCCGCAGTCGACGACCGGCACCGGCACCGGGCCGGCGGGCACCACCTGCTGCACGGGCCCGTCCGGAGTGTCCGTCACGGACAGGCGCAGGCTCTCGTGCCGGCGCACCACGTCGCCGACGGCGGCGCGCAGGGCCTCGATGTCCAGTGGACCGCGCAGGTCGGCCAGGATCGGCACGTGGTAGGCCTCGGCGGCGCCGGGCAGCTGGGACAGGAAGTGGAACCGCCGCTGCAGGGCGGTCAGCGGAACCGGCCCCGGGGCGGCGGGCGTGTCCGCCTCGGCCGCCTCGGACACGGAGGCGGCGGTGTCGACGAGCGCTGCCAGCGTACGGGGGGTGGGGGCGGCCATGAACGAGCCGACGCGGACGTCCACGCCCGCGAGCGACCGGGTGCGCGCGACCACCCGCAGCGCGGCGAGGGAGTCACCGCCGATGGCGAACAGGGAGTCGTCGGCCCCGGTGCCGGGCCGGCCGAGCACGTCGGCGAAGACCGTCAGGGCGATGTCGAGTGGGTCCGTGGCTGCCGCCGGGTGGACCGGGCCACCGGTGTCGGGCGTCGGCGCCGCGGCCGGGGGCACTGCGCCGTCGGCTCCGGGCGCCGGGATCCAGTGCCGCTCGCGGCGGAACGGATGCCCGGGCACGGTGACGACCGCGCCGGGCTCGGCCGGGCCGGGTTCGTCGAGGACACCGGCCACCCAGGCGGCGGCCATGGCGACCCGCAGGCCGTCGGGACCCGGCTCGGCCGCGCTCACGGACGCGGCGTACGGGAAGAGCGCTTCCGGTAGCGGGTCGGCACCGGGGCCGGGCACGAGATCGACCACCGCGTCCACCCGCGGCGGCAGGGTGCGACGCCCGGGGGCCGGCGGGGCACCGGCCAGCAGTGCGACGAGGTCGGGGGTCTGGCCCTCGGCGTGGAACTGGTTGCCGTCGGCGTCGTACCAGGCGACGGCGCAGGGGCGGACGGTCAGGCCCGCTGCGGCGGCGGCAGGTGTGGCACCGCGGGCCAGACGGCTGACGACCTCGATGCCGTCCGGGTACGTCAGCGCCCCGGCCAGCACCGCCGCAGCCGCCGTGGTGTCCCGGTCGGACACGACGGCGCTGATCGCGAGGTCGTGCTGCCGCCAGACGTGCGCGAACGCCAGGGCGACTGCGGCGGGCGTGCCGAGCGCGGCCAGGTCACGCACCTGTGCCGCCACGGACAGCCGCTCGAGCAGGGCGTCCAACGCCGCACCGTCCGCGTGAGCGCTGCGCACCCGCGCCGCCGCTCCGCGCGTCCCCGTCGCGGCGCCGAAGGACTCCAGCTCGCCGCCCGGGTGCCGGACGAGCACGCGGCGCAGACCGTGCCGCAGGTGGCCGCGACGCAGTGTGTGGGCGATGTCGCGAGCCGCCTCGGCGTCGGCCCCGGCGAGCGTGGCACGCAGCTGCGCCTCGACCGTGTCCAGATCCTCGCTCCGGCGCGCGGTGAAGGGCAGCACGATCGGCGCGGCGGTGGCCGGTGGCACCGCGGCCTGGGCCGGTGGGGACTCCACCAGCAGGTGGACGTTGGTGCCTCCGACCCCGAACGAGCTCACCGCCGCGATGCGGCGCGCGGCGGGCCACGGGGTGCCGACCGCGCAGACGCGGAACGGGGTGGTGGCGAAGTCGATGTGCGGGTTGGTCCGCTCCGCGTGCAGCGATGCCGGGATGAACCCGTGACGGACGGCCAGGAGCGCCTTGGCCAGGCCGGCCGCCCCCGAGGCGGAGTCGAGGTGGCCGATGTTCGACTTCACCGAACCGACCAGGCAGGTCCCGGTGCCGGCGGTGCTGCCGCGGAACGCCTCGGTCAGGCCGGCGATCTCGATCGGGTCGCCCAGGGCCGTCCCGGTGCCGTGCGCCTCCACGTAACCGATCTCGCCCGCGTCGATCCCGGCGAGGGAGTGCACCCGGCGGATCAGTGCCGCCTGCCCGGCGACGCTGGGCGCGGTGTAACCGGTCTTGGCGCCACCGTCGTTGTTGATCCCACTGCCGCGGATCACGGCGAGCACCCGGTCGCCCTCCGACAGGGCATCCTCGAGCCGCCTGAGCACGAACAGCACGATGCCGCTGCCGAAGACGGTGCCGTTCGCGTCGGCGGAGAACGGCCGGCACACCCCGTCGGGCGAAGCGATGCCGCCCTCGACGTACGTGTAGCCGGAGTCCGTGGGCCTGATGCTCACCCCGCCCGCGATCGCGGCGTCCGCCTCGTAGTCGACCAGCGCCCGGCATGCCTGATGGATGGCCGCCAGGCCGGACGAGCACGCGCAGTCGACGGCGATGCTCGGCCCGGTCAGGCCCAGTCGGTAGGACACCTGCGTCGCGGCGAACCCCCGGTCGTTGCCCATGAGGACCCGGTGCCAACCCAGACGCCGTACGGAAGACCCCTCCGGCGACACGTGGTGCAGCAGGTAGTCGGAGTGGTTCATGCCGACGAAGACGCCGATGTCGCCCCTGAAGCGTGCGGGGTCGATCGCGGCATCCTCGAGCGCGCGTACCGAGGTCTCCAGCAGGAAGCGCTGCTGCGGGTCGGTGGCCGCGCACTCGGCCGGTGTCATCCCGAAGTACTCGCCGTCGAACAGCGCCGGATCGGCGAACCGCTTGCGACGCGCCACGTGGCCGGGACCACCGTCCACGACCTCGTCGGTGGGGACGTCCTCGACCGGGTCGGCACCGTCGCACAGAAGACGCCAGAACTCCTCGACCGAGTCGGCACCGGGTACGCGGCAGGCCATGCCGACCACAGCGACCGCCGACAGGTCCTCCTCGTCGGTCGGGAGGTCGGCGTGGTCCGCGGTCACAGCTCGACCGTCTCGGCGTCGTCCTGGGCGTTGTCGGAGCGCATCTGGCTGTACAGCGACGACAGCCGCACCCGGGCGGCCACCCGCTCGGTCACCTCGGCCAGGGTCTCGGGCTCGAGCAGATCCACGAGGGTGCACCGGACATGGAGGCGGTCGAGGATGCGGGCGAGCATCCGGGCGGCGAGGATCGAGTGGCCGCCGAGCTCGAAGAACCGGTCATCGGGCGAGACCCGGTCGACGCCGAGCACCTCGCACCAGATCTCCGCCAGTTCGGCGGCGACGTCGACACCGGCCATGTCCACCTGCGCCGCGCCGGTCGTCCCGGGCACGGGCTCCGCCGGCGCCGGGGCGCTCCGGTCGAGCAGCCAGTGCCTGCGCGGGTCGAACGCCACCGGCAGGTGGGCACGCGTCCCCGCCGGCAGCGGCCGCAGTGCGGCCCAGTCGACGTCGGCGCCGGCCTCCCAACAGGACGCGAGCATCCGCAGCAGGCACTCCCAGCTGGCAAGCGCGTCGGCCAGCGGCAGCGCCGCCGGACCGTCGGGCTCATCGAGCAGCCCCATGAACCCGCAGCGGGCCTCCTCGGCCAGGTCGTCGGGTGACGGCGTGCTCCCCGCATGGAGCACGATCCCGCTGTGACGCAGCACGACGTCGCAGCGCAGCGGCGCCGGAGCGGCGGCGGCGAGAGCTGCCGCGATCGCCTCGGCGATGTCGTCGCAGCGGGTGAGGTCGCCGCCCTCGGCGACCACGCGCATGCCGTCGACGTGCAGGCGGGCGCACTCGGCCGCTACCGCCGGGGACACCGAGCCGGCCGCGGCGAGGGCGTGGAACGCTCCCGCCCCGGCCCCGGTCAGGGCGTCCGCCCGCACACCGAGGCGCGCGAGCGCCTCGATCAGCCGCAGTACGGCGGGGGCAGCCGACGGGGCGGCCCCGAGACGCTCGAGCACCGTGTCGGCCGGGTCCAGCGTGTCGGGCAGGGCGAACACGATGCCCTTGGCGGGCGGCGCGGGCCGAACCGCACCGAAGGCGGTCGCGACCTCGTCCTTGGTGGCCAGCACGGCCGCTTGCCGGAACTGCGGGAACGTCCTGCGGCGGGCGAGGGTGGCCGCCAACGCCGCTGGGGTGGCATCCGACGTGGCGACGGCGGTCCGGAGCGCGGTGAAGGCGGCCTCGGTGTGCGCCGACACGGGCAGTACCCAGACACCGTCCTCGTCGACGCGGGTCTGTTCGCCGAACTCCGCTGCCTCCTCGATGACGACATGTGCGTTGGTGCCGCCGACGCCGAGCGAGGTGACCGCCGCCCGGCGCGGGCCGGGCACCGCTGGCCAGGGATGGGCGGTGCCACTCACGTACAGCCCGGTGTCTTCGAGCCGGATGGCCGGGTTGAGGTCGCGGTGGCCGGGAGTCGGGGGGACGACCCCGTCGCGCACCGCGAGGACGGCCCGGATGAGCCCGGCGGCGCCGGCCGCCTCGTCGAGGTGCCCGATGGCCGACTTCACGCCTCCGACAGCGCACGGACCCGTTGCGCCGAGGCTGGCCCGCGCCTCGGCCAGCGCAGCCATCTCGACCGGATCGCCCAGCGGGGTGCCGGTGCCGTGGGCCTCCACGTAGGAGACCGACGCGGCGTCGACCGCCGCGTCAGCCAGCGCGGCGAGGATGACGTCACGCTGCCCCCGCACGCTGGGCGCGGCGAAGCTGAGCCGGTCGCCACCGTCGTTGTTGAGCGCTGAACCGCGGACCACGGCGTAGACCCTGTCGCCGTCACGCCGGGCGTCGGCGAGGCGCTTGAGGACGACCACGCCGGCCCCGCTGCCGGGCACCGTGCCGTCGGCGGCCGCGTCGAAGGGCCGGCACCGCCCGGAGGAGGACATGACACCCCCGTTGCGACGGAGGTAGCCGTGGCTGTCCGGTAAGGCGATGGAGACGGCGCCGGCGACGGCCAGGTCGCAGTCGCCGGCTTGCAGGGCGCGCCGGGCCACGTGCACCGAGGCCAGCGAGGTGGAGCACATGGAGCTGACGTAGACGCTGGGGCCGCGCAGGTCGAGGTGGTAGGAGACGAGCAGGGGCAGCGCGGCGGGCACGTCCCAGGGCAGTCGGGGCTCGGCGGCGCCGACGGGGCGTCGGGCGGCGTAGCGGTTCTCGCCCGCCCCGGCGAAGACCCCGACGGACCGGGTGTCGGCGCCGGACCACCCGGCATCGTCCAACGCCCGTACCGCCTCTTGCAGGAACACCCGGTGTTGCGGATCCATGGACGCCGCGTCGGCGGGGGCGATGCCGAAGTACGCGGCGTCGAACTGATCGATCCCGTCCAGCAGACCGGCGGTCGGCACGTACTCGGGATGCCTACGCAGTGACTCGGCGACACCGCGTTCGGCCTGGCCCGCCGTGTCGAGCGTGGTGGTCGCGATCTCGCCCGCGAAGGCGAGCCGGGCGAACTCCGCTATGTCGGCGGCGCCGGGAAATCGGCAGGCCATGCCGATGATCGCCACGTCGGTCCGGTGCGGGCTCTCGGTTCCAGCCATGTCGGTCGGTACCTCTCCAGGGTGATTCCGCGTCTTCCGGCTCGACCGCCGCCTGCCCACGGGTGAACAGGATCGACGCCCGGGCCGGTCCGCCGGGTCGAGCACCGACCCGCAGGTCGGAAAGCGGGGCGCAGGAAATCACGCTGCCGGCGCGGTACGGGCGGCGGGGGCACCGACGGGAATGCGGTTCGCGCTGGTCGGCCGGCGTCTTGGTCGCGCACCCGTGAGAGTGCGTACCTGGGCGATCCCGAGTCGGGACACGGCGCACCGGCGACACCTCCCCGTGGCGCGTCGAGCAGTTCTCGCAGTGCGGGGCTGCGAATTCCCCGGAATCTAGCCCAGGGACGACGAGACCCGGAACACGCTGTGACATTCACCATATCGACGTCAATGTCTGTCGACGTCGACCGCCTCATCGGAGGCGCATCAGCCGTTGACGCCCGTCATAGCGGATACCAGATCGCAGTGCGCTGGCTCGCGATAATGTGCGAATTGTTCACGGCCTGCCCCGGTTGCCCCGGCGGCATGGCCGGTGCCAGCGGCGCTCACCCAGCTCGGGTACGAGACCGGGAAGACTCGGTCGGCGATGTCGAGAATCCGCGACCGGCTCCGTCCCCGTGGTGAACGCGACCAGAATGGGTTCGCACCAGCACCGAGAGGACACACGATGGCCAAGTACCTGCTGCTCAAGCACTACCGGGGCGCCCCGGCCGCGGTCAACGACGTACCCATGGAGCAGTGGACGCCGGAGGAGATCTCGGCGCACATGCAGTACATGCAGGACTTCGCGACCCGGCTCGAGAGGACCGGCGAGTTCGTCGACGGTCAGGCGCTCGCCCCCGAGGGGACGTTCGTCCGGTACGACGGTGAGGGGCGCCCGCCCGTCACCGACGGCCCGTTCGCCGAGACCAAGGACCTCATCGCCGGCTGGATGGTGATCGACGTCGACAGCTACGAGCGCGCCGTCGAGTTGGCCGGGGAGCTGTCGGCCGCCCCCGGGGCGGGCGGGAAGCCGATCCACGAGTGGCTGGAGCTGCGCCCGTTCCTGACCGCGCCGCCCACCATCACGGAGTGACCTGATGGACGAGGCCCTGCTCCGGAGCCTCACACCCCGCGTGCTCGGGGTCCTCGGCCGCCGCGGAGCCGACTTCGCGGCGGCCGAGGACGCCGTACAGGACGCGCTGGTCGAGGCGGTCCGCACCTGGCCGGCCGACCCGCCGCGGGACCCGAAGGGCTGGCTGGTCACCGTGGCCTGGCGCCGGTTCCTCGACGCGACCCGGGCGGACGCCGCCCGCCGTCGGCGCGAGGACCTCGTCGACGAGGAACCGGCGCCCGGGCCCGCGCCCGCGGTGGACGACACGCTCCAGCTCTACTTCCTGTGCGCCCACCCGTCGCTGACGCCGTCGTCGGCGGTCGCGCTGACGCTGCGTGCCGTCGGCGGGCTGACCACCCGCCAGATCGCCCAGGCCTACCTGGTGCCCGAGGCGACCATGGCGCAACGCATCAGCCGGGCCAAGCGCACCGTCTCCGGCGTGCGGTTCAACCAGCCCGGCGACGTCGCGACCGTACTGCGCGTCCTCTACCTGGTCTTCAACGAGGGCTACTTCGGCGATGTCGACCTCGCCGCCGAGGCCATCCGGCTCACCCGGCAGCTCGCGGCCGCGATCGACCACCCCGAGGTGGCGGGACTGCTCGCCCTCATGCTGCTGCACCACGCCCGGCGCGCCGCCCGGACCGCGCCCGACGGCAGTCTGGTGCCGCTCGCCGAGCAGGACCGTGGCCGGTGGGACACCACGTCGATCGCCGAGGGCGTCGAGATCCTCCAGGCGGCCCTCGCCCGCGACCGGCTGGGCGAGTTCCAGGCCCAGGCCGCCATCGCGGCGCTCCACGCCGACGCGCCCACCGCCGGGGAGACCGACTGGGTGCAGATCGTCGAATGGTACGACGAACTCGCGCGCCTGACCGGCAGCCCGGTCGTCCGGCTCAACCGCGCGGTGGCCGTCGGCGAGGCCGACGGACCGCGCGCCGGCCTGGCGGCGCTCGCGGCGCTGGACGACTCGCTGCCCCGCCACGCGGCGGCGGCGGCGTACCTGCACGAGCGCGGCGGCGACCTGGTGACGGCGGCACGGTTGTACGCCGAGGCGGCCCGGAAGGCGCCCAACCTCGCCGAACGCGACCACCTGACGCGCCAGGCCGCCCGGCTCAACGCCCACCGCCGTCCCTGAGGCGTACGTCCATCGGCTCAGCGGACCTCCTGGTCGCGGGCGGGCACGGGTCACGGTCCGGCACTCCTGGCCTCGTGAAAACAGTGTCCTAGGATGCCTTGGGGGTGTGCGTCAGCACTCCCGGCCCTCCCGCGCAGGCGGGCGTGCGAGGACGCCGACCGTGAGCACCTGAGGGCCTGCGGCCGGGCCGTGCTGCTCTAGCATTGCCGGCGTGGCAACGCGGCTCGTTCAGATCAACATGAAGGCTCGGGACGACTCCGCGCTGGGCGGTTTCTGGGCGGAGGCGCTCGGCTGGGGAATCTCCAGCGAGGGACCCGGCGTGACCAACCTCGAACCCGAGGGCTTCGTCTACCCCGACCCCGTCGCGGTCTGCGTCGACCTCGTCGTCTCCCCGGAACCCAAGACGGTGAAGAACCGCGTGCACGTCGACCTCGCCACCACCTCGGCGGCCCATCAGGCGGAGGTGGTCGCGCGCCTGAAGAACCTCGGCGCCACACCTGCCGACGTGGGCCAGGGCGACGTACCGTGGACGGTCATGGCCGACCCGGAGGGCAACGAGTTCTGCGTGCTGGACCCCCGTCCGCTCTACCGGGACACCGGACCGATCGCCGCGGTGGTGGTCGACTGCGCGGATCCGCGAGCCATGGCCCGCTTCTGGGGCAGGGCCACGGACTGGGCCCTGCACGAGGTGACCGACCACCAGGCGGTACTGCGCTCCGCCAAGGGCGTCGGCCCGTACCTGCGGTTCCTCCGCACACCCGACGCCAAGACCGGGTGGAACCGCGTCCACCTCGACGTCCGCCCGTACCCGGGTGACGACGTGGCGGCCGAGGCGGCCAGACTGCGGACTCTCGGCGCCACCGCCATCGACCTGGACGGCGATGTGCCGTGGACCGTCCTCGCCGACCCGGAAGGCAACGAGTTCTGCCTTCTCACCCCAGCCTGACCCGAATCCTCGTCAGCCGCTCACCACGGCCACCAGCCCGGACCTTGCGACGCGCCCTGGCTGCCCTGGGGCGCAGACGTTGGACGACGAGCTGTCCGGCCCACCCATCAGCTGGGTGATCCGGCACCGCTCTGGTGGATCGATGGGTGCACGGGGACAGCGTGAGGGTGCGCTGTGTCGACGCCCCGCCCCTTCTGCCGCCCTGGATCAGCGCCTCGGGCCACCCCTCTGCGCACCGAGCGACTGGGATGGATCACTCGCTTCGACGGCACGCAACTGGGCGGCGATTGCCTGTTCGTCGTCGGGCAGGGTCTCCGTCTGGTTCAGCCACCAGCCGGGTCCCCAGCGCATGACCTTGCCGTAGAGAGTCAGAATGAGGCCGGCTTCGAAATCCGCTGCGGGACGGCGTACGGTCCGTACCAGGGGATCGTCGTTCGATCGCCACTCGTAGCGTCCGGCGCCTGGGACGTACTCGCCAGGCCCGTGGTCCTGGAAGCAGTCGAAGAAGAGCCATCCGGACGCGTCCGCGGGGGCATAGCAGAGCACGCGTTTGTCGACGATGAGGCTCGGTGGTCCGTAGCTGGCCTCGACCTCACTGCGCGGTACGTCCTGGCCGTCGAAACGCTGCCGGAGACCACCGGTGAGGTGGTTCCAACCATCCGCGTCAAGCAGTCGCCCCAACTGGAGGTAGCCCAGTCGGTGGAATTGTTCGGCGAAGACCGAGGCAACCTCGGCGACGCAGCTGCGGTCCTTGCCGAACATGGCGATGAACGGCCCGGCAACGCCCAGCTTTCCGTACGAGTTGAGCACCGCGTGGACAGCGTCCTGGTCGGGCTCGCGTTCGTCGAGGAAACACAGATCCTCGAGAAGCCCTCTGGCCAACATGTCGAAGGCATGTCCGGTCGTCGCCCACATCCCGGGCCTGGTCACCAATCGCGGCAACTGATCGAGCCAACGTTGCCGAACCTCTGCCGCCGAACGCATCGGCCCACGCTACCGGCCATCTCCTGGGCAGCGCCCACCGGAGGCCACGGTAATCGGAACGTCTGACCTCTGTATCTGGATCAGATGATGCTCGCCGGCCCGTGCCGCGGGGATACGCAGCCACCGGCTGAAGACACCACGGGGATCAGCCTGGATTTCATCGAGGTAGAGCCACTGATCGCACGATCCCGGCCGCTCACTCCTGGAAACAAGGTCTCTGCCGCAGCCGTGGTGCTGGCGGCGTGCGCGGGTGAGGCCGTCCACAGCCTACGTTGGGCCCGCACCGCTGTCATTCGGGGGATAAGCCCTGTTGAGCTGCGGTTTCGCCGCTATACCCTCGCTGCTTGTGATTGACGACGACCCTTGGATGACACTCCGGACGACCGGCGGCACCGCGACGACCGACCGCCACACAGGCACCTCCAGGGTGGTCCACCTCCGCGGCGACCTCTGGTTGGACGGTCCGGCCGGAGATCCGGTGGCGCGGGGCCTCGCGGGCAATCCAGCGGCACCGCTCGACGTGCTACTGCGTCTGCTCGACAACCACGCCGAGGCCGTTCCCGCAGCGATCCGACGGCGCGCCGACCTGCCGCCCGCGGTCGTCGCAGCGGCGATGCGTCACCCCCTGGCCCGGGTACGCGGCGCGGTCGCCGCCAATCCGCACATCGATCCGGCGCTCCGGCTCGGCCTGCTGGACGACCCCGAGCGTCGGGTGGTCGAGCGCGTCCGTGCGGATCCGGACCTGACCCTGCCGGATCGCGCGTTCATGCCGAGCCTGGACCGGCTGTTCGAGCAGTTCCGGCGGGGCATCATGACTCCGGCCGAGCTGCGCGGCGAGGTGATCGAGCTGGCGTGGCGCGACCGGCGTGCGGTGCGTGTCGTGGCCACCCATCCGGAGCCGCTCGTGCGTGCCGCGGCGGTCGGACTGCTCGGCGGCCTGGACGAGGCGTCCCGCGAGGAACTACGCCAGGCATTGCTGCACGACGACGTGCCCGAGGTGCGGGCGGCGACCGCCCATTTCCACGCCGAGCGGGAACGGGTGCAGGAGCCGGCGGACCTGCCCGCCAACGGGTACGCGTACCGAGGGCTGCTGAGCGAGCTGCGGCTCTCGCCCGCACTGATCGAGTACGTGCTCGCCGCCGAGGACGGGAGGGAGGGCGTCGACGCGATGGCGACCAACCCAACCCTGCCGCCGGAGGTGGTCGAGGCGTTGTTCGACCACCCGTCGCCAGACGTGCGACGTAGCCTCGCCGAGCGTGACGACCTGACCGGCGCCCAGTTGGCGCGGCTCGCCGCCGACCCGGACGCGTCGGTACGGACCGCCGTCTCCGTGCATCCCGCGCTGACCGAGGAGGAGCGTGCGGCGATCGACGTCGACGTGACCACGGCACCGTGGGACCGCCGGATCGATCTGTGCTGGCACGTGCGGGGGAGGGCGTCGCCTGAACCGCTGCCGCCGCAGGCGGAGTCGGTACGGCTCGCCACGTCGGTCAACCCGCTGTTGCGCCGGCGGGCCGCGCTCGACCCGCGGTTGCCGACCGGGATCGTCACCGCGCTCTCGGACGATGCCGACCCCGGCGTGCGAGCCCTCCTCGCCCATCACCATCCGGCCGCGCCGCCCGAACTGCTCCTGCGGGTGTTCCGTGAGTACGAGGACCGCCGATGCGACCGCGGGCGGCTGCTGGCGCTGCCGAACTTCCCGACGGCGGCGCTGGCCCGGTACGCCGACGACCAGGATTCCGCGGTCCGGCGGCTCGTCGCCCGCGACCCGCGGGCGGAACCGGCGCTCGTCGACCGGCTCACCCGCGACCCCGACGCCGCGGTACGGCGGGCGATGGCGGCATGCCCTCGACTGCTGGTGGACCGGATCGTCGACCTGCTCGACGACGTCGGCCTGGCCGAGTCCGCGGCGCGGAACCCGGCCCTGCCGGTCGAGGTGATGCGCGAGCGACTCGCCTCGTCCGTACCCGCGCAGGGGAAGCGCTGACGGGCGATCGGCACCCGTCGGCGAGGTGCCACGACCTGCGTCGACCTTCGGCCGCGCGGGTGCCTGGACGCGGATCTCGGCGGTGGTCAGGTGGCGGTCGCGACCGGCTGCGGGTACTGGTGGAAACCGCTGCCGCTCTTGCGCCCGTACCTGCCCGCAGCGACCAGTTCCCGCAGCGTGCGTCCGGGCCGGAAGCGGGGGTCGCCGGTGCATTCGAGCAGCACCAGGAGCGTGTCGACGACGGTGTCCAGGCCGATCAGGTCGGCGGTACGCAGCGGGCCCGTCGGGTGACCGAGGCAGTCCTGGAAGACCCGGTCGACGGTCGCGGCGTCGGCGGTTCCCCGGCCGACGACCTCGGCGGCCTCGTTCACGGTGAGCATCAGCACGCGATTGATCACGAAGCCCGGTCCGTCGGCGACCACGATGCCGGTCTTGCCGATCGCGGCGAGCAGGTCGAGGGTGCGCTGGAGGGTGTCCGCGCTGGTCCGCGGCGCCCGCACCACCTCGACGCTCGCCCTGAGAGGCGCCGGGTTCATGAAGTGCGTCCCGACCACCCGCTCCGGCCGGCGGGTGCTGGCGGCGAGCCGTTCGATCGGGACGGCGGAGGTGACCGACGCGAGCACCGTCGTCGGTGGACAGACGGCGTCCAGCTCGCCGAAGATCCGTTCCTTCAGGGGTATGCGTTCCGGCGCGCACTCGATCACGTACCCGGCCCGGTCGAGCCCGGCGGTCCGGTCGGTCCAGCTGATCCGCTCGATCACCCGGGCCACCGGCTCGCCCGCGCGGTGCGGGGCGAGCAGCCGGGCCTGCCGCAGCCCGGTACGCAGCCGGCCCGCTGCCGCTGCCGCCCCGGCCGCCGCTCCGACCGCCGGGTCGACCACGACCACGTCGTACCCGCCCTCGGCCAGGCACTGGGCGATGCCGAGGCCCATCGTGCCGGCGCCGACCACCCCGACGGTGCCGCTCATGCGCCCCCCTCGTTCCGCTCGCCGCGCGCACGAGGCTTCGCCGCGCCGCGTCCGATGACTCGCTCGCCGGGCTCGCTCACGCGGCCACCACCCGCACGGGGTGCGCCCGCGCGGCCGGCGGCCGGGCCGGGTCGATCGCGAGCGTCCACCGGTCGCCCGCGTCGTCCTCGACGGCGAAGCCGGCGAACCGCAGGGTGACCAGCATCTGCCGGTTGACCGCGGTGGGCACGAACTCCGCCACCGGGCGCCGGCCGGCGGCGAGCGCGGTGTGCACGAGGTGGTCCAGCAGGGCCGCGCCGGCACCGCGGGACAGCACTCGGCACGACATCAGCAGCAGCCGCAGTACGGTCGCGGTCGGCTGCAACTCGGTGACGGCCAGCCCGACCGTTCCGTAGGAGCCGAACCTGTCCCGCAGCCGCGCCACCAGCACCTCGTGCCGGGGCGACGCGCACAGCGCGCGCAGCTCCGCCAGGCTGAACGTCACGCCGGTGGTGTTCAGCTGGTGGGTGCGTACGGTCAGCTCGTGCGCCCGGGCGAGGTCGGCCGGGCCGGCCCGGCGCACCTCCAGCACCAGGCCGAGCGAGGCGAGGAAGTCCGCGGGCGGCCCGGCATGCGTGGCCTCGGCGGCCCGGCGCCGCTCGTCGGTGCGGTAGAGCTGGCGGCGTTGCCGGGACTCCTCGGTGACGAAGTCACGGGTGAACCCGGGCAGCGCCGGCAGCCCGGCGACGGCGTCGGCCGGGTGGCAGCGCACGACCGGCAGCGCGGCGGCCACCTCGGCGCGTTCCACCGGGTCGTTGTCGACGAACGCGACGGTGTCCAGGCCGATGCCCAGGTCGGCGGCGATCCGGGCGACCGCGAGGGACTTGGCGCCCCAGCCCACCTCGATCCGGGTGAACAGGTCGAGCAGGCCGTGCGCGGCCAGGTGGGCGGTGGCGGCGGCGCGCTCGCCCCGGCTGGCCACGGCGTGCAGGACGCCGCGCCGGTCCAGGGCGTGCAGCGTGCGTACGGCGGCGGGGAACGGCACCGGCTCGTCGCCCTCCAGCACGACGCCGTCCCACAGTGTGTCGTCGAGGTCCCAGACCAGGCACTTCACCATGCTGGTCACGGCCGCCCTCCCGGTCGGGTCGCGCGGGCGCGCCGCAGCAGGTGGTCGGCGATGTGCAGTTCGGCCACCTGGGCGGAGCCTTCGATGATCTCCATGACCTTGGCGTCCCGGTAGAACCGGCCGGCCCGGCTGTCCGGTGCGCAGCCGGCCGCACCGAGGACCTGCACGGCCGTACCGGCGACCAGGGCGGCGGTGCGCGCAGCCGCGTACTTCGCCGCGACCGTGCCGGCGATCGCGTCGGGAGCACCGGCGGCCCGCCACCGGGCGGCCCGGGCGGCGAGCTCCCGCGCGGCGGCGGTGTCCACCGCGGCCCGGCCCAGCAGCCCCCGTACGGTCTGGTGCCCGGCGAGCGGGGTGCCGCCCTGCCGGCGGGTGAGGACGTGGTCGGCCATGTCCCGCAGGCACGCCTCGGCCATGCCCACGCAGCCCCAGCCGACCGTGAACCGGCCGTGGTCGAGTGCGGTGGCCGCGACATGCGACAGCCCGAACCCGGGCGGTGCGACGCGGTTCGCCGCCGGGACCCGTACGCCGTCGAGCTGGATGTGGGCCAGCTGGGCGGCCCGCAGGCCGAGTTGGCCCTCGACCGGCTGCCGCGTCACGCCGGCCCGGTCGGTCTCGACGAGCACGGCGGTGTGCCGGCCGTCCAGCACCCCGAGCACCAGCAGCACGTCGGCGACCTGGCCGAAGGTCACCCAGCGCTTGGCGCCGGTCAGCTCCAGGGTCGGCTGCCGGCCACCGGCGACGGCACGGATGCGGGTGTCGACGGCGGTCAGGTCGCTGCCCGCGCCGGCCTCGGTGGCGGCGAAGCCGGCGAGCAGCTCACCGCGGGCGAACGCGGGCAGCCAGCGCGTCCGCTGCTCGGCGGTGCCCCAGCGCAGTACGGCCGCGGCGACCATGCCCTGCACGGTGACCAGCGCGCGCAGCGCGCCGCACACGCCGCCGAGCCGGGCGCACAGCTCACCGACCTGCGCCGGCGTGGCGCCGAGGCCGCCGTGGCCGACCGGCAGGTCAGCGGTGAGCAGCCCGGCGGCTGCCGCGGCGCGGCGTACCCCCGCGGGCAGCGCGCCGTCCCGGTCCCAGCGGGCCGCCTCGTCGCGCGCCGCCGCGGCGAGGTCGTCCCCGAGGTCGTCGAGCGCCGGCGGCGCGACCGTGGCGGTCACGCCGGGATTCCGGCGCGGCCGGCGGTCTTGGCCAGCACGAAGTCGGTCAGTCGGGAGATCGTACGGAAGTGGTCGAGGTCGAGGTCGGCCACCTCGACCTCGATGTCGAAGCGCCGCTCCACGAACACCACCAGCTCGATCGCGAACAGCGAGTTGAGCAGGCCGAGCGCGAAGTAGTCCTCGTCCGGGCCGATCGGTCCGGACACCGCCGGGGCGATGAAGTCGTGCAGCTCCCGCGCCACCGCGGGCCGGTCCGGTGCTCCCATCCCCACTCCCATCTCAGTCACCCGCGACGGCCGCGGGATCGCCGTCGAACTCGACCAGCGCCATGCTCCAGGCGGCCACGGGGCTGGAGCTGACCAGCACGGCCCGCTCGCCGCCCCGCAGCCGCCCGGTGCCGATCTCGGTCGCCAGGTTGAGCAGGACGTCGTTCGCGCCGAGGTGGCCCAGGTCGCGCAGGTTGTCGTGGCAGGTCGAGGCGACCTCCACCCCGAGCGTCTCCTCGACGAACCGGAACGCGCCCGCCGACAGGTTGTGGCTCACGTGCCGGGCGACGTCCGACGGCGTCAGCCCGTTGCGGTCCAGCAGGCGCCGGTACATCGCACGCAGCCGGTTGCGGCTCTCCAGCGCCAGCTGGAAGGAGTACTCCCGAGGGTCGCGGCACTGCTCGGTCCAGCGGGCCGACGGGCGGTCGCGGTAGTCCACCCGGAACAGGTCCCAGTAGCGGCCGTCGGTCTCCTGGAGCACGTCGCGCACCCGCAGCGGCCCGTCCCGCGAGACGACCACGGCCATGCCCCCGTCGCCGCTGACGGTGACGGGGTGCCGGTAGCGTCGCGGCGTGGCCGGCGTACTGCCGTGCACGACGAGGACGTCGGTCAGGTCCGGGTCGGCGGCCAGCAGGCCGCGCGCCACCAGCAGCGCCGGCGTGCTCGACACGCAGCCCAGCCCGCCGACGGAGAAGGTCAGGGCCCGCTCGGCGCCGAGGTACGCCTGTAGCCGGGTCTCGGCGGAACTCATCAGCGTTGCCGGCGCGCGGGACTCCACCACGACCAGCGCCCCGATCCGGGCCGGGGCCAGCCCGGCGGCGGTCAGCGCCCGGGTGGCGGCGCCCGCGGCCAGGTCGAACGCGTCCAGCTCCGGGTCGGTACGCACCCGGTCGATCCCGAGGCCGGCGCAGAGTTCCCGCTCGGCCGGCCCCAGGTACGCCAGCTCCGGCAGCTCCGCCACCGCGACCGACCGTTCCGGCAGGAACGACGCCATCGTCCGTACCGCGATCGTCCCGGGCATGTCGCCGCACCTTTCGTAGCAGAGGCCGTCGTCGGTGTCCCGTCCCGGGCGTCCGTACCCGGTCCTTTGTCCGGTGTCCCCGCCCGCCGACTCGATGTCACTGTGCCGATCGCGGCTCGGGCCGGGACAGAGAAGGACCGGCAGAGGCGTTGCCGGTCCTTCTCTGGTTCCGGCCTGCTCGCGTCCACCAGTCTCGATCCGACGCCGACCGCCGGTGAAGGGGAGACCGCCGATGCCGAGCCGGATGCCCACCCAGACGAACGCCCCGCCGCCGAGCGGAACCCGGATCCGGCCGGTGTCGCGCACCGGCGCGCTGCGGCTGTCGCCGGGCCAGGAGCGGCTGTGGTTCCTCGACGGGCTGCACGGCGACGGCACCGAATACCTCGTCTGGCTGCGGCTGCGCCTGCGCGGGCCGTGGGATCCCGCCGTGTTCGCCCGCGCCGTGACCGCGGTCGTCGGCCGGCACGAGGTGCTGCGCACCCGGTACCGGGACAGCGACGGCGAGCCGGTGCAGGTCGTCGACCCGCCCGGTCCGGCCGACGTCACGGTCGTGGACCTGACCGCCGGACCGGACGCCGGAACCCGGGCGGCGGCCCTGCTCGACACGACGGCGGGCCGGCCGTTCGACCTGCGCCGGGAGCACCCGCTGCGGGTCGTGGTGGTACGGCTCGCGCCGACGGAGCATCTGGTCGGCCTCACCCTGCACCACATCGCCGCCGACGCCTGGTCGTGCGACGTGCTGCTGCGCGACCTGGACCACGCGTACCGCGCGTTGGCGGCCGGGCGGCCCGTGCCGGCGCCACCGCCGGTGCAGTACGCCGACGTCGCGGCCTGGCAGCGGGCCCGGCGCGAGGCCGTCGGCGCGGCCGGCATCGGCTACTGGCGGGACCAGCTCGCCGGGCTCGAACCGGTCCTGCTGCCCACCGACCGCCCGCGCGGCGCCCGCCGTGACCCCGTCGGCGACATGCTCGCCGTGGACGTGCCGCGGCGCGTCGCCCGGTTGGTCGCCGCCGCCGGCGAGCGGTACGGCACGAGCGCCTTCATGACCCTGCTGGCCGCCTTCCAGGTGCTGCTGGCGCACCGGACCGGCCGCACGGACATCGCCGTCGGGATGCCCGCCGCCGGGCGGGACGCGCCGGAGACCGAGGACCTGATCGGCTTCTTCGTCAACACCCTGGTGCTGCGGACCGACCTGGCGGGCCGGCCGTCGTTCGCCGAGGTGCTGGACCGGGTGCGCACGACGGTACTGGCCGCGCTCATGCACAACGACGTCCCGTTCGAGGACGTCGTCGCGGCGGTCCGGCCCCGCCGCGACCCCGCCCGCAACCCGCTGTTCGAGATCATGTTCCAGGTCCTGCACACGGCGGAGACGCCCGGCACGCTCGGCGGCGCCACGGTGGAGCCGCTGCCCATGAACGCCACCGACGCCAAGTTCGACCTGGTGTTCACGGTCTGCCGCACCGGGGCCGGCGACCTGCGGTGCGTTCTCGAGTACGCCGGCGGCCTGTTCGACCGGACGACGATGCGGCGGCTCGCCGAGGAGTACGTGGCGCTGCTGGAGCGGTTGGCCCGCGAACCGGAGGCCCCGGCGGTCCGGCCGGCCCCGGCACCCGGCGCGCCGACCGTGCCGGCGGCTGCGGCGGATCCGCCGCCACCAGTCCCGGCGCCGCCACCAGTCCCGGCGCCGCCACCAGTCCAGGCGCCGGCACCCGCCGCGGCGCCGCCGGCCGACCCGGTCGGGCAGGCCGTCGCCGGGATCTGGTCGAGGCTGCTCGGCGTCGACGACATCACCGCCGACGACGACTTCTTCGACCTCGGCGGCCACTCGCTGCTGGTCGCCCGGGTGCGTACCGCGCTGCGGCAGGCGTTCGCCGTCGATCTCCCCCTGCAGGTCCTGTTCGAGGCCACCTCGGTGGCCGCACTCGCGGCCGTGGTCACCGCCGCGGTCCGCGCCGACGTCAGCCGACTCTCCGACAGCCAGGTGCAGGACCTGCTGTCCCGAGCCGCCCGGGAAGGAACCCGATGACCGAGATGCTGGAGTCGCCCACCCCGCACGAGAAGCTGCTGGAGCGCCGGCTGCTCGGCCTCGAACCGCTCCCCGAGCCGGGCATCCCCCCGGTGTCCCGGGTGGACCCGCCACCGCTGTCGCACGCCCAGCGCCGGCTGTGGATCCTCGACCGGCTGCGCCCCGGCGGCGTCGAGTACCTGGTGCAGATCGCGCTGCACGTCACCGACCGGCCCGGCAGCCGGTTGGCCGTCCCCGCGCTGCGGGCCGCGCTCGACGGGCTGGTGGCACGGCACGAGGTGCTGCGCACCCGATACCCGGTCGGCCCCGACGGCGAGCCGGTGCAGCTGATCGACCCGCCCGCCCCGGTCCCGCTGCCGATCCGCGACCTCACCCACCTCGACAGCGAGACCCAGTGCCGGTTGCTGAACCGGCTCGTCTCGGTCGACCGCGAACCGATCGACCTGGCCGCCGGGCCGGTGTTCCGCGCCCTGCTCGTGCGGCGGGAGCCCGACCAGCACCTGCTGCTGCTCACCACCCACCACATCGCCATGGACCTCTGGTCGGAGGGCCTGCTGCTGGACGAGCTGCGCCACCGCTACACCGCCGCGCTCGACGGCCGCCCGGCCGCCCTTCCGCCGCTGCGGGTGCAGTACGCCGACGTGGCGGCCTGGCAGCGGCAGCGGACCGCCGAGCTGCGCGAGACCCAGCTGCCGTACTGGCGCCGCCAGCTCGCCGGCGCCACGCCGGTGGACCTGCCGGCCGACCGGCCGCGGCCGGCGGTACGGGACTCCGCCGGCGACGTCGTGCCGTTCACCGTGCCGGCCACGGTCGCGGCGGCCCTGGGGCAGCTGGCCCGCCGCCACCACGCCACGCCGTTCATGGTCCTGCTGGCGGCGTACGCGGTCGTGCTCGGGCGGTGGAGCGGCCGGACCGACGTCACGGTCGGCACGCCGGTCGCCGGGCGTGGGCACGACGACGTGCAGGGCCTCATCGGGCTCTTCGTGGACACCGTCGTGGTGCGGGCCGACCTGGCCGACGATCCGACGTTCGGCGAGCTGGTCGAGCGGGTCCGGCGTACCTCGTTGGACGCCTTCGCCCACCAGGAGCTGCCCTTCGAGCAGCTGGTCGAGGAGCTGGCGCCGGTCCGCGACCCCGCGCGGACCGCGCTGTTCTCGACGATGTTCGTCTGGCAGGAGGCCGGGCCGGAGAGCTTCCAGGTGCCGGGGGCGGACGTCCTGTCGGTGCCGATCCCGTTCGCCGACGCCAAGTTCGACCTGACCCTGTCGGTGTCCCCGTGCCCCGACGGTTCGCTCGCCGGCGCCGTGGTCTACGCCACCAGCCTGTTCGACCGCGGCACGATCGAGCGGTTCGCCGCACACGTCGGGCAGCTGCTGGCCGGCGTGGCGGCGGCCCCGGACACCCCGCTGGCAGACATCGACATGCTCCCGCCGGCCGAGCGCGAGCAGCTGCTCGACGGCTGGAACGACACCGCGACCGACGTGCCGGCCGCCACGCTGCCGGCGCTGTTCCGGGCCCAGGCGGCCGCCACCGCGGAGGCGGTGGCCGTGCGGGCGGCGGACCGCAGCCTGTCGTACGCCGAACTCGACGCCCGCGTGACCGCGCTGGCGCTCCGGCTGCGCGCGGCCGGGGTCGGCCCCGAGTCGGTGGTCGGGGTGTGCCTGGAGCGCGGCCCGGACCTGGTGACCGCGCTGCTGGCCGTGCTCACCGCCGGCGGCGCCTACCTGCCGCTGGACACCGAGAGTCCGCCGCAGCGGCTGGAGCAGCTGCTCACCGACGCCGCGGTACGGGTCGTGGTGACCGACCGGGACACCGTCGGTACCGCCGCGCGCACGGTGGTCCGGCCCGACGCGGGCGGCGCCGCCCCGCCCGGGCCGCTGCCCGGCGACCCCGACCCGGACCCGGACCACCCGGCGTACGTGCTGCACACCTCCGGCTCGACCGGCCGGCCCAAGGGCGTCGTGATCACCCACCGCGCGCTGGTCAACCGGCTGGCCTGGATGCAGCGCGAGTACCCGCTCGACGCCACCGACCGGGTGCTGCACAAGACGCCGTACGGCTTCGACGTCTCGGTCTGGGAGCTGTTCTGGCCGCTGGTCACCGGCGCGACGCTCGTCGTCGCCCGCCCCGGCGGGCACCGCGACCCGGCGTACCTGGCCGCGACGATCGCCGAGCACGGCGTCACCACCCTGCACTTCGTGCCGTCGATGCTGCGCGCCTTCCTCGACACGCAGACCGGCGAGCTGCCCTCGGTACGCCGGATCTTCGCCAGCGGCGAGCCGCTCCCGGCCGAGCTGGCGGCGGCCGTGCACGAGCGGATCGGCGGCGAGCTGCACAACCTCTACGGCCCCACCGAGGCGACGATCGACGTGACCGCCGCGCGGTGCCTGCCCGGGGAGCCGGTCACGATCGGCCGGCCGGTCGCCAACACCCGCGTCCACGTCGTCGACCCGGACCTTCGGCTGCTGCCGGCCGGCGTGCCGGGCGAGCTGGTGGTGGCCGGCGTCCAGCTCGCCCGCGGCTACCTCGGCCGCCCCGCGCACACGGCCGACCGGTTCGTGCCGGACCCGTTCGGCACGCAGCCGGGAGGCCGGCTCTACCGCACCGGCGACCTGGCCCGGCACCGCGCCGACGGCACGATCGAGTACCTGGGCCGGCTGGACCGGCAGGTGAAGCTGCACGGGCACCGGATCGAGCCGGGCGAGGTCGAGGCGGTGCTCACCGCGCATCCGGACGTCGCCGCCGCCGTGGTCACCGTGCACGACGACCGGCTCGTCGCGTACCTCGTCGGCTCGGGCGACGCGGCCGGTCCGGCGCTCGACCGGGACGGGGTCGCGGCGCACGCCCGGGCCCGGCTGCCCCGGCAGCTGGTGCCCGCGCGGTGGGTGGTGCTCGACGCGCTGCCGCTGACCGCCGCCGGCAAGGTCGACCATCGCGCGCTGCCCGCGCCGCCCACCAGCGCCGGGCCGGCGGCGGAAGCGCCGCACACCCCGGTGGAGCGGACGATCGCGCGCGCCGTGGCCGACGCGCTCGGCGTCGACGCGGTGGGCCGGCACGACGCGTTCTTCGCACACGGCGGCGACTCGATCCGGGCGATCCGTGCCGTCGGGGCGCTGCGGGCGGCCGGCCTGCCGGTGTCGGTGCACGACCTGTTCAGTCACGCCACGGTGGCCGAGCTGGCCGAACTGGTCGGCACGCGGGCGCCGGAGGGACCGGCCGACGCGGGGGAGCGGCCCGCCGAACAGCCGGCCGTGGCGCCGTTCGCGCTGCTGTCCGACGCCGACCGCGCGCTGCTGCCGCCGGGACTGGTCGACGCGTACCTGATGGGCGAGATCCAGGCCGGGATGGTGTACGAGATGCTGGCCGCGCAGCGGCCGGTCTACGTGAACGTCAGCTGCTACCGGATCGAGGACGAGACGCCGTTCGACCTGGCCGACCTGCGCGCGGCGGCGGCGCTGCTGGTGCGGCGGCACGAGATCCTGCGTACCTCGTTCGCGCTCGCCGGCTACACGCGGCCGTTGCAGCTGGTGCACCGCACCGCCGAGCTGCCGGTGGACCTGGACGACCTGCGGGACCTGCCACCGGCCGCGCAGCGCCAGGTCCTCGACGACTTCCTGCTCGCCCAGCGCGCCGTGCCGTTCGACCTGGCCGTGCCGCCGCTGCTGCGCTACACGGTGCACCGGACCGGCGAGCGCGAGTGGTGGCTCACCCACGTCGAGTGTCACGCGATCCTCGACGGCTGGAGCCACACGTCGGTGATCGCCGAGCTGCTCGCGCACTACCGGACGCTGCGCCGTGGCGGCGTACCCCGGCCGGCGCCGCTGCCCGCCGTCCGGTTCGCCGACTTCGTCGCCGCCGAGCAGGAGTCGCTGCGCTCGGCGGCCGACCGGGACTTCTGGACCGCCACCATCACGGCCGCCGACAAGCTGGAGATCCCGGCCGAGTGGGGCGGCCGGGTGGACGGGGCCGAGGGGCCGGACGGCGCCGACGACGCGCCGGGCCAGGTCGTCGTCGAGTACGCCGACCTGGAGCCGGCGCTGCGCCGGCTCGCGGCCGACGCGGGGGCGTCGCTGAAGAGCGTGCTGCACGCCGCCCACCTCGCGGCCTGGGGTGTGGTCACCGGGCGGCAGCGCTTCTTCACCGGGCTGGTCGGTAACGGCCGGCCGGAGCGGCTGCGCGGCGACGAGGTGATCGGCATGTACCTGAACACGGTGCCGTTCCCCGCCGACCTGACCTCCGCGAGCTGGCCGGAACTGGTGCGGGCGGTCTTCGCGCGGGAGGCGCGGATGTGGCCGCACCGGCGCTACCCGATGGCCGCGATGCGGCGCGACGGCCGGCACGCCTCGGCGCTGGTCGACGTCAGCTTCACGTACCTGGACTTCCACATGCTCGACTGGAGCTCCGGCATCGACCTGGAGGCGGACTTCAGCCCGAGCGAGCAGCCGTTCTCCGCGGTGTCGTTCCCCGGGTACCTGCGCCTGCTCGGTCGGCCCAGCAGGATCGGTCGGCCGTACCTGGAGCTGGTCGGCCGGACCTACCGGCAGGTGCTGGCGTCGATGGCCGCCAGCACGGCCGGGACCGGTGCCGCCCGCGACCCCGGCGCCGGTCCCGACGCGACCCCGGCCGCGACCCCGTCGTCGTCGTCGCCGCGGACCGTGACGCTGGCGCCGGCCGACCGCGACCGGGTCCTCGTCGAGGCGAACCGCACCGACCGGGCCTTCCCCACCGACCAACCGGTGCACCGGCTGATCGAGCGGCAGGCCCGGTCCGCGCCGACCGCCGTCGCGCTGCGGCAGGGCGTCGTCAAGGTCTACTACGCCGAGCTGGAGCTACGCGCGAATCGGCTGGCGCACCGGCTGCGCACGCTCGGCGTCGGCCCGGGCACGGTCGTCGGCATCTGCCTGCCGCGGACGCCCGACGTCGCCGTCAGCGTCCTGGCCGTGCTGAAGGCGGGCGGCGCGTTCCTGCCGCTGGATCCGGCGTACCCGGTCGAGCGGCTGCGGTTCATGCTCGACGACACGGGCGCGGCGGTGCTGCTCGCCGCCGGGCGGCTGCCGGCCGGCCTCGTCCAGGCCGGTCCGGCGGGCGTGCCGACGGTCGACGTGACCGACGAGTCCGCCCAGCTCGACATGCCGGTCACCGCGCCGGAGGTGGCGGTGGCACCGGAGGACCTGGCGTACGTCACGTACACGTCCGGCTCGACCGGGCGGCCCAAGGGGGTCGCCGTACCGCACCGGGCGCTGCTCAACCTCCGGCACGCCCAGCAGGAGGTCTTCGACGTCCGACCGGGCGACCGGATGCTCCAGTTCTTCTCGGTGGGCTTCGACGCGTCGGTGTCCGAGCTGGTCGCCGCGCTCACCGCCGGCGCCGAGCTGGTGCTGCCCACGCCCGACCGCGACCCGGGCGACCTGCGCGGCGAGGCGGCCACCCTGACCCACCTCTTCCTGCCGCCGTCGATGCTGAGCCGGCTGGACCCGGCGGACTTCCCGCAGCTGCGGGTCACCCTGGTCGGCGGCGAGGCGTGCCCCGCCGTGCAGGCCGACCGGTGGGCGCGGCACGCCGCCTTCGTCAACCTCTACGGCCCCACCGAGGCGTGCGTCGCCGCCACGTACGCACCGGTCGCCGCCGGCGCGCCGGACCGGATGCCGTCGATCGGCACCCCGCTGGCGAACGTGCGGTGCCACGTCCTCGACGTCGACGGGCGACCGCTGCCCGCCGGGGTGCGCGGCGAGCTGTACGTCGCCGGGGCGGGCCTGGCCCGCGGCTACCTCGGCCGTCCGGCGCTGACCGCGGACCGGTTCGTCCCGGACCCGTTCGGACCGCCCGGCAGCCGGATGTACCGCACCGGCGACGTGGTCTCCCGCGCCGCCGACGGTTCGCTGCGCTTCCACGGGCGCGGCGACCAGCAGGTCAGCGTCCGCGGCTTCCGCATCGAGCTCGGCGAGGTCGAGCACGCGCTGCAGGCGCACCCGGCCGTCGAGGCCGCGGCCGTCGCGGTCGCCGCGGCGGGCACCGAGGAGGCGACGCTCGTGGCGTTCGTCCGGCCCACCGCCGGCAGTTGCGGCGCCGCCCCTTCCCCGGCCGAGCTGCGCGAGCACGTGCGCCGCCGGCTGCCGGCGCACATGGTGCCGACCCGCTGCCACGTCGTCGGGCAGTTCCCGGTCACCGCCTCGGGCAAGGTCGACCGCCGCGCGCTGATCGCGGCCGAGCCGAAGCCCGCCGCCGCGCAGGTCGCGCCGGTGGCGCCGCGCACGCCGCTGGAGCGGACCATCGCCGACGCCTGGGCGCAGGTGCTGCGGCTGGACCGGGTCGGCATCGACGACGACTTCTTCGACCTCGGCGGGCACTCGATGGCGATGATGCGGATCATCTCGCTGCTGCGGGAGTCGCACGGCGTGGAGCTGACGTTCCGGGCCTTCCTGGAGCACCAGACCGTCGCGCGGCTGGCCGCCGCGATCACCGACGGCGCGGTCGGCGGCCCCGAGGCGCCGGCCGCGCCCGGCAGCCGCAACCGGGCGCTGCTGTGGCTGCGGCGCGGCAGCACCCCGCCGCTGTTCTGCATCCACCCCGGCGGCGGCAGCGCCCACTGGTTCCAGCGCTTCCTGCCGTACCTGGACCCGCAGCTACCGCTGGCGGCGTTCGAGTGGCCCAAGCCGCACGGCGACCACGCCACGATCCCCACCGCCGCCGAGATGGCCCGCCGGCACCTCGACGAGCTGCGGGCCGCCCAGCCGCACGGGCCGTACCGGCTGTTCAGCTGGTGCGGCGGCAGCACGATCGCGGCGGAGCTGGCCACCCTGCTGCTCGACGCCGGTGAGGAGGTGACCTTCATGCTCCTCGACCCGGTGCTGGACGCGCAGACCCGGCCGAAGTTCTACGAGCAGATGGGCTTCGTGCGCCGGCTGGAGAAGCTGGTGCTGGAGATCGACCGGGGCGGGCCGGAGGCGGACACACCCGAGCGGCGCGCCGAGATCATGGACCTCTACGAGCGGGTGGCCAACGACATCGACGAGAAGGAGGGCATGGCGCTGCCCGAGCGTGGGGTCGGCGCCGCCTGGCCGCGGATGGTCCGGGTCTGGCGGGAGTCGTTGCAGGCGCTCATCGAATACCCGAACCCCCGCTACGCCGGCAGGCTGCACCTCATCGCCAGCGACGCGCTCGCCAACGGCCAGCACGTGGTGTCCAGCGGCCAGACGTTCGCCGACTACCTCGAACGGTGGGAGGAGCTGATCGGCGGGGGGATCGAGCTGCACCGGGTGCCCGGGGACCACATCGGGATCATGAAGCCGCCGCTCCTGGTGCACCTGACCGACGTGATCAGCGCCGTGCTGGCCGGCACCCGATGACCACCACGCCGCGCCGCCCGTCGGCCGACCCGGCGGCACCCGGGCCGGCGACGTCCGAACCGGCCGCGCCCGATCCGGCCGCGCAGCAGCGGGCGTGGAACGCCACCGCCCGCGCGTACGCCGCGGACGGCCCGGTGCACCGGCTGTTCGAGGCGCAGGCCCGGCTCCGCCCGCACGCCGTGGCGGTGCGCTGGGCCGGCGGCGCGCTGACCTTCGCCGAGCTGGACCGGCTCGCCAACCGGCTGGCGTGGGCGCTGCGCGACAACGGGGTCGGGCCCGAGACGCCGGTGGGCATCCGGGTGCCACGCGGCCCGCTGCTGGCGGTCGCCGTGTACGGGGTGCTGAAGGCGGGCGGCTGCTACGTGCCGGTCGAGCCGACGCTGCCCGCCGAGCGCGCGCACACCCTGCTGGCCGAGGCCGGTGTGCGGCTGCTCGTCGTCGCCGAGGGCGAGGACGGCTGGCCGCTGCCGCCGGGGGTGCGCCCGGTGGGCGCCGACGCCCCGGTCGCGGACCCCCGCGAGGAGCACCCTCCGGAACCCGGCACCGGCGCGGACTCCACCGCCTACGTGGTCTTCACCTCCGGCAGCACCGGCCGGCCCAACGGCGTCGCCGTGGCGCACCGGTCGCTGCACAACCTCCTCGCCTGGTGCCGTCGTACGCACGGCTTCGGCCCGCACGACCTGGGCCTGTCGGTCACCTCGCTCGGCTTCGACCTGTCCGTCTTCGACCTGCTCGGCCTGCCCGCGTACGGGGCGGGCGTCTACGTCGCCGACGACGCGCAGCGGCGCGACCCGGAACTGCTGCTCGACGTGCTGCTGCGTGAGCCGGTGACGTACTGGAACTCCGCGCCGACCACGCTGGCCCACCTCGCGCCGCTGCTCGGCGGGCACCGGGGCGCCGCCGGCACCGGCGACCTGCGGCTGGTCTACCTCAGCGGCGACTACACGCCGTTGACGCTGCCCGACGAGGTGCGGTCGGTCTTCACCCGGGCGACGATCGTCAGCCTCGGCGGCGCCACCGAGGCGACCGTCTGGTCGAACTGGTTCGAGGTCGGCGCGGTCGACCCGGCCTGGCGGAGCATCCCGTACGGGCGGCCGATCGACAACGCGCAGTACTGGGTGGTCGACGAGGACCTGCGGCCGTGCCCGGCGGGCGTGCCGGGCGACCTGCTCATCGGCGGCGACGTCCTCGCCCTCGGCTACCACCGTCAGCCGGAGCTGACCCGGCAGCGGTTCGTCCCGGACACGCTCGGGCCCGATCCGCGGGGCCGGCTCTACCGCACCGGCGACCGGGCGAGTTTCGGCCCCGACGGGGTGCTGACCTTCCTCGGCCGGGTCGACGGGCAGGTCAAGATCCGTGGCGCCCGGGTGGAGTTGGCCGAGGTCGAGCACCGCCTGCGCGGGCACGCCGGCGTGAAGGACGTGGTGGCACTGGCCCGGCCGGACCCCGACGGTGACCGCGCGCTGGTGGTCTACGTCGTGCCGGCACCCGGCTGCCGCCCGACCGTACGGGAGCTGCGCCGGCACGTGGCCGCCGCGCTGCCGGACTACATGGTGCCGGCCGCGGTGGTGTTCGTGGACGGCTTTCCCGCCACCGGCAACGGCAAGCTCGACCGGGCGGCGCTGCCGTGGCCGGCGCGCACCGGCAGCACGCACGTGCTCGGGGTGCCGGGGTGAGTCGCCGGCCGGCTCGATGACGCGCGCCCCACCGCGGGGTGAGTCCGGGCGGCCGGGCCGCCGGCCGATGAGGAATATGGGGGCCGTTCCCCGTACCGGTCGCCGCAGCCCCGGTGACATTCTCGTTGCCGTCCGTCAGCGACGAGTTTCTGGAGTGGTGCGCATGGACGAGCGGATACGGGTGCAGGTCGTCGCCGCCGACCCGGCGGTACGGGCGGGTGTCGACGACATGGTGCAGGGGTGCCCCGA
Source organism: Micromonospora sp. NPDC047812 (assembly GCF_040704175.1). Taxonomy (NCBI): domain Bacteria; kingdom Bacillati; phylum Actinomycetota; class Actinomycetes; order Micromonosporales; family Micromonosporaceae; genus Micromonospora; species Micromonospora sp. NPDC047812. The sequence continues at coordinate 421,307 of NZ_JBEYRY010000005.1, forward strand.
GCTGACCGTGGTGGTCGACCGGCCGGACGTGGTGCTGATGGTGGCCGACGAGGTCGGCGACGCGGTGCTGGTCCTGGTGCGTTCGCTGTCCCGCGCCGGCCGGCGGGTGCTGCTGGTGGCCGACAGGTTGCGGGAGTCGGACGTGGTCGAGGCCGTGGAGGCGGGGGCCGGCGGGCTGCTGCGCCGGTGCGAGGTCAGCCCGGACCGGCTGCGTCCGGCGATCCGGGCGACGGCGGACGGCAGCTTCACCGTGCCGTCGGACCTGCTGACCCGGGCCGCCGACCGGGTGCCGGATCGGCCGGCGGCCCGGCAGCTCACCAAGCGGGAGCGGGCGGTGCTGCTCATGCTCGCCGACGGGCACGAGACCGAGGAGATCGCGCGCTCGCTGGCCTACTCGGTCCGTACGGTGACCGGCATCGTGCACACGATCACCCGCCGCTGGCAGGTGCGCAACCGGGCGCAGGCCGTGGCCTGCGCCCTGCGCGACGGGCTGATCTGAGCCGGGTCAGATCAGCCCGTGCCGGATGGCGTACGCGGTCGCATGGACCCGGTTGGAGACCTGCAACCGGGCCATGAGGTCGTAGATCATGTTCTTCACGCTGTGTGGTGAGCAGCGCAGCTCCCGCGCGATGCCCGCGTTGTCGTACCCCTCGGCGACGAGTTCGAGCACCCGGAGCTGCTGGGCGGTGAGTACGGGCTTCGGCACGTTCCTCATGATCGTCTCCTGGGCGGTGTGGTGTGACCTACCGACCCAGGCTAGAAACGGCTCGTCGCCCGCTCATCGGGCCGCTTCCCCCAGATTGCCGGCCGCCGCCCCCGCATTTTCCACGCCGGGGTTCCCGACCCACTGCCGGGCCAGCCGCCCGACCGGCTGCTCGGGACGCCGCACCCCCGCGGCGAGGATCCCACTGAAGCCGTCGGCGAACGAAGCCGCCCGGTCGGCGGTGAACAGGTCGTCGTGGTACTGCAACCATCCGGCCAGCCGCGGCCCCTCCTCCCGCACGGTGAGCAGCAGGTCGAACGGGGAACCGCCCTGGCCGTGCCCGAACGGCTCGGCGGCGACCCCGGGCAGGCGGAGCCGGCCGGTCAGGTCGCCGAGGAGTTGGAAGGCGACCTGGACCACCGGGTTGCGGCGCAGGTCGCGCTTCGGGCGCAGCGCCGTCACCAGCCGGTCGAAGGGCAGTCCCTGGTGCCGGTACCCGGCCAGCGCCACGTCCCGTACCCGCAACAGCAGGTCGGTGAAGGTCGCCTCGGGTGGGCAGGGCACCCGCAGGGCGAGGGTGTTGGCGAACATCCCGATCCCGTTCTCGGCCTGCTCCGTGTCGCGGTTCGCAGCGAACGTGCCGACCACCAGGTCCTCGCGGTCGGCGAGTCGTCCGATCAGGACGGTGAACGCGGTGAGCAGCACCATGAACGGGGTCGAGCCGGTGGCGCGGGCCAGCGTGCGTACCCCGGCGGTGGTCTCCGCCGACAGGCCGAACCGGAGGGCGGCCCCGGTCTGCCGCAGCCGCGCCGGCCGGGGCAGGTCGGTCGGGAGATCCAGGGTGGGCGGCGCGCCGGCGAGGTGCCGACGCCAGTAGTCGAGGTCGGCCGGGTCGGTCGGTGGCGGCGGGGCCGGCGGCAGCGGGTCGACGGCCACCGTGTCGCCCCGGCGGCGCCGCGCGTACGCCTGGCAGAGGTCGCGCCACAGCACGTCCATCGACCAGTCGTCGGCGATGACGTGGTGGATGGTGGCGGCCAGGACGTGCTCCTCGGGGGCCAGCCGCAGCAGGGCCACCCGGAGCAGCGGCCCCTCGGCGAGCGCGAACGGCACGGCGGCGAGCCGGTCGACGGCCACCCGCGCCTCGGCGAGGTCGGCGACGGCGCGCACCTCGATCGGCACCCGGGCGTCCGGCCGGGTCTCCGCGTACGGCACGCCGCGCCGGGACCCGAAGGTGGTCCGCAGGGCCGGGTGCCGGCGCACCGTGTCCGCCAGGGCGGCGCGCAGCGCGTCGACGTCGACCGGTCCGCGCAGCCGGTAGGACTCGGCCATCGTGTAGGTGGTCGCTCCCGCGTCGAGTTGGTCGGCGAACCAGATCCGGTGCTGGGCGGCGCTGAGCGGCCCGGTGGCCGGCCGGTGGGCGTCGACGTCCGGCGCAGCCGGCCGGGGCCGGCCGGCTGCGGCAACCCCGCCGGTCGCCCTTTCACCCTCGGCAGTCAACTCGACGAGTTGGGCCACGGTGGCGGTGAGCACGTCGGCGGGGGAGAGCGACCGGCCCCACAGGTGGCGGACGCGGGAGCAGACCCGGGTGGCCGCGAGCGAGTCGCCGCCCAGCTCGACGAAGGTGTCGTGCACCCCGACCGGCCCGCCGCCGAGCACCTCGGCCCAGATGCCGGCGAGCCGGCGCTCGTCGTCGGTACGCGGGTCGACCCGCTCCCCGCCGCCGACGAGCCGGTGCCCGTCGGGCGCGGGCAGGGCCGCCCGGTCCAGTTTTCCGCTCGGGCCGACCGGCAACGCCGGTACGGCCACGAACACCGACGGGACCATGTGCCCGGGCAGCCGTTCGGCGAGGTGGGCCCGGAGCACCCGGACGCCGGGGACGGCGCCGGCCACCACGTACCCGACGAGCTGCCCGGCGTGCACGGCCGTGGCGGCGGCCCGCACCCCCGGCACGGTACGCAGCGCGGCGTCGATCTCTCCCAGCTCGACCCGGTGGCCCCGGATCTTGACCTGGTGGTCGATCCGGCCCAGGTAGTCCACCGCCCCGTCGGGCAGCCGCCGGGCCAGGTCTCCCGTGCGGTAGAGCCGGGAGCCGGGCGGGCCGAACGGGTCGGGGACGAACCTCTCGGCCGTCAGCCCGGGCCGGCCGAGGTAGCCCCGGGCGAGCTGCACGCCGGCCAGGCAGAGTTCGCCGACCTCCGCCGGTTCGCCGCGTTCGTCCAGGACGTGGGTGCGGGTGTTCGCCACCGCGTGGCCGATGCTGACCGGTTCACCCGCCCGGCAGCGCGACCCGGTCACCTCCACCGCCGCCTCGGTCGGGCCGTAGAGGTTGAGCAGCTCGCAGCCGATCAGCTCGTCGGCTTCGGTGACCAGGTCGTCGGCGAGTTCCTCGCCGCTGCAGACGATCCGGCGCAGGGTGGGGAGGCGGGCGGCGGTGTCGCGGACCTCGGCGAGGAACACCCGCAGCATCGACGGTACGAAGTGGACCGCGGTGATCCCGTACCGGCGGATCGTGTCGATCAGGTAGGCCGGGTCGCGGTGTCCGCCCGGGCGGGCCATCACCAGCCGCGCGCCGGCGGCCAGGGTGCCGAAGACCTCCGGCACCGAGACGTCGAAGCCGTACGGGGTCTTCTGGAGCACCCGGTCGTCGGGGCCCAGCGGATGCGCGTCCAGCCCCCAGCGGACCCGGTTGACGATGGCCCGGTGCGGGATCACCACGCCCTTGGGCCGGCCGGTGGACCCGGAGGTGTAGATGACGTACGCCGGGTGTTCCGGGTCGACGGTGACCCGTGGTGCCCGGGCCGGCCGACCGCTGGTCGCCCGGCTCACCGACACGGTGGCGACGCTCCGGCCCGCCTCGGCGAGCACCGGCAGGTCCGGGTCGGCCACCACGGTGTCCAGCCCCGCGTCGGTGACCAGGAAGGCGAGCCGCCGGGCCGGGTGCTCCGGTTCCAGCGGTACGTAGGCGGCTCCGGCGGTGAGGACGCCGAGCAGGGCCACCACCATGTCGCCACCCCGGTGCAGGCACACCCCGACCCGGGACTCCGGGCCGATGCCCCGCGAGACCAGCACGTCGGCGAGCCGGTCGGCCCGCCCCACCAGTTCGGCGTAGCTGAGCCGGCCGTGCTCGGTGACCACCGCCACGGCGCCCGGGGTGCGCGCCGCCTGCTCGTGCACCAGCTCGTGCAGGGCCGGTCGTCCCGGGTACCTCCTGGCCGTGTCGTTCCACGGCGCGACGCCCGGCTCAGTCGGCATCCGGGTCCTCCGGCGGCAGGGTCAGGAAGTCCGGCAGCCGGGTGCCGACGCCGTCCCGCTCCGCGGCCCGCCGCACCAGCTCGGCCACGGCGAGGTCGAGCACGCCCAGCCCGAACGGCGAGTAGACGGTGACCCGTTCCGGGTCGTGCCGCCAGCCGGCCCCGTCCAGGACCTCGCCGATGCCGGCGGCGATGAAGTTCCGGTCGCCGGTCTCCTGCTCCGCCAGGTGCAGCGAGGTGGCCGCCCGGCAGACGTGGTCGGCGTCGTCGACCACGTTGACCGCGGTGCGGATGTCCGCCGGGAAGATGTCGCGCAGCGACAGGTGCAGTACGAGCGCCCCCGGCTGGCAGTGCGCCAGCCCCAGGTGCGGTACGCCCGCCGTCGTCGCCAGGCAGACCAGCGGGTGGGCGCCGAGCGCCTCCTCGACGTCGCCGGCGACGCTCACCTTCAGGTCCCACCGGGCGCAGCGCCGGGCGAACGCGGCGGCCCGCCCGGCGTCCAGGTCGAAGAGGGTCACCTCCGTCAGGCCGGGCAGTGCCGCGCGGAGGAACCGCAGCACCTCGAAGTTGATGACGCCGCAGCCGACCAGGGAGACGCCGCCGGCCGGCGGGGCGAGGGCGCCGGCGGCCAGGGCGGCGCTGGCGGCCGTCCGGCGGGCGGAGATCGTGGAGCCCTCGATCAGCGCGACCGGGTGGCCGTCCGCCATCGAGTTCACGACGATCGCGGCGGAGGCGCGGGCCAGCCCGCGGTCGATGTTGCCGGGGAACGACGAGATCCACTTCATGCCGGCGACCGGGGAGTCGTCGCCCAGGTACGCGGGCAGTCCGATGATCCGGTTGCGGGCGTCCTCCGGGAACCGCAGGAACACCGAGTGCGGCAGCACCGTACGCCCCCGCGCGTGCAGGACGTAGGCGCGGCGGACCGCGTCCAGGACGGCGTCCTCCCGGTCGGCCAGGATCTGCCGGACCTCGCCGGCGGATACGATCAGCATGGCGGCACGTCCATGGTCCGGTCCCTCCACAGGTGGGTGACGTCGCCGAAGTGCCCGGTCACCCAGTCGTCGTCGTAGATCGTGTTCAGGTAGCGCTCACCCCGGTCGGGGAAGATCAGCGCGCAGTTCGCGCCGGCCGGGATCAGGTCGCGCAACTGCTCCAGGGCGGCCACCACGGCGCCGGACGAACCACCGGCGAGGATGGCCTCCCGGCGGGCCAGGCGGCGGCATCCGACCACGCAGTCCAGGTCGTCGACGTGCATCACCTTGTCGGCCAGCCCGTCCCGGTAGAGCTTCGGTCGGACCCCCGCGCCGTGCCCGGGGATGAGCCGCTTGCGTGGGGGGTGGTCACCGAAGATCGCGCTGCCCGCGGCGTCCACCGCGACGATGGTCAGCGCCAGCTCGTGCCGGCGCGCGTAGTCGGCACAGCCGCGCAGCGTGCCGCAGGAACTGGTCGCGCAGAACAGGAAGTCCAGCGGGGCGGGCACCCCCTCGACGATCTCCCGCATGGTCGTCTCGTGGGCGCGGGGGTTCAGCGGGTTGGCGTACTGGTCCGGCCACCAGGCGTTCGGGATGGTGTCGACCAGTTCCTGGACCCGGCGGATCCGTTGCGGCAGGTACTCGCCGGTGGCCGGGTCGGGGCGGGTCACCACCTCCACCTCGGCGTCGAACGCGCGCATGACCGCGATGTTCTGCGCGTTCGTCCGGGGGTCCACCACGCAGATGAACCGGATACCGAAGTAGCGGCACACCTGGGCCAGCCCGATGCCGAGGTTGCCCGAACTGGACTCGACCACCACCGACCGGCCGGGTCGCAGCTCCCCGGCCCGGAGCCGGTCGATCAGCATGCCCAGTGCCGAGCGGTCCTTGATGCTGCCGCCCGGGTTGTGCGCCTCCAACTTCGCCCAGAGGGTGAACGGGGCGTCCGGCATGAGCTTGTCCAGCCGGACCAGGGGGGAGCCGCCGATGGTGTTCAGCACCCCGCCGACGTCGGTCTCATCGGCCCGCATGTTCACTCCCGCTACGGGGATCCGTAGCGGCCCGCAGGGTGTTACCGGGAACGGTCGCGGTGCCGGGGATCGCCTCGGCCGGGTCGTCGGTGGTGCCGAGCATCCGGTTGGCCTCGTCCACCATCACCACCCGGGGCGAGTACCCCTTGGCGTCCGGGTCGATCATCGCCGCGTAGCTGATGATGATGACCAGGTCACCGGGGTGGATCAGCCGGGCGGCGGCCCCGTTGATCCCGATGACCCCGCTGCCGCGCCTGCCGGGGATCACGTACGTCTCCAGGCGGGCGCCGTTGTTGATGTCCACCACGTGCACCTGCTCGCCGGCGAGCAGGTCGGCGGCGTCCATCAGGTCCTCGTCGATGGTCAGCGAGCCGACGTAGTGCAGGTCGGCCTGGGTGACCACCGCGCGGTGGATCTTCGATTTGAGTATGGTGCGCAACACCTTCAGCTCCTCCTTGGGGGCTCGATCGGCAGAAAGCTCGCTCGACGTATCGAGCGGCTCAGCGTCGCCAGGGCGGCGAGCAGGACCATCCAGACGGCCATCGACCACGCGGCGTGTGCCGGCCCGAGCGACTCCAGCAGGTAGCCCCCGGTCAGGGAACCGAGCGCGACCGCGCCGTTGGCCAGCAGGCTGACCGCGCTGAGCACCCGGCCCTGGATGTGGTCGGGGGTGAGGGCCATCTGGTATCCGGCGACCGCCACGTTCCAGATCGGCCCCACGAACCACATCAGGGCGTACGCGGCGCCGATCAGGTAGCGGTCGTCGGTGAGGGCGATGACGCAGGTCATCAGCGCCCACACCCAGTTCGCGGCGATGACGATCGCGCGCATCGGGAAGCGCCCGGCGCACCACGTCGCCACCAGTGAACCGAGCACCCCGCTGGTGCCGGCCACACCGAGCAGCAGGCCGATGGCGGCCGGGGCCGCCCCGGCGGCCTCGAACGCCACGATGATGATCAGGAACAGGACGCGGAACAGCAGGTTGCTGCCGGCGACCAGCAGGGTGGCCGTGCGCAGGAACGGCTGCCCCCACAACCAGCGCAGCCCGTGGGTGAGTTCGGCGGCCAGCTTCCCGGTGCCGGCTCCGGCGCCGGTCGCGCTGCCCGTTGCGGCCTGGAAGTCGCGGCGGATGAACAGCAGCGTCAGCAGGGAGACCAGGTAGGAGACCGTGTCCAGCACGAACGGCCAGATCCGCCCCAGCCCGAACAGCGCCCCGCCGAGCGGGGTGCCGGCCATCACCGCGGCCCGCTCACGGGCCTCGTTGCGCGACAGCGCGGTGGTCACCTGGCTCGGGTGCACCACGTTCGGGATCGCGGCACCGGCTGCCAGCTCGTACCCGACGGACAACGTCCCCTCGACGAAACCGACGGCCAGCACGTGCCACAGGTGCAGCTCGTCGACGGCGATCGCCGCCACGATGCTGCCCACCCCCAGCGCCCGCAGCACGTCGCACCAGATCATCACCCGCTTGCGGTCCCACCGGTCGACCAGCGCCCCGGCCGGCAGCTGGAACAGCAGCGTCGGCACCAGCGCCACGAAACCGGCCAGCCCGGCGGCGCCCGGCGAGCCGGTCAGCGCCAGCACCAGCAGCGGGTACGCCACCAGCGACGCGGTCGAGCCGAGCATGGAGACCGCCGACCCGCTCCACAGCAGCAGGAAGTCCCGGTTGCGGTGCAGCGGCGGGATCCGCTCCCCGGCGACCGGGTCGTCGACCCGGCTCACCGGTCGCCGCCGATGCTGCGGCGACCGGCCGGGCCCCCGCGCGGGGTCACCGGGCACCCCGGCGGGCGGCCACGTCGGCCAGCCGGTTGCGGGCGCTCAGCCTGGGAACCGCCGGCCGGTCGTCCAGCTTCGGGTAGCCGGGCAGCGCCCCGACCAGCCGGGCGACGGTGGGGTGGTCGAACAGGGCCCGGACCGGCACGTCGACGCGGAGCAGGGTACGGAGCCGGACCGCGACCCGGGTGGCCAGCAGCGAGTGCCCGCCGATCTGGAAGAAGTTGTCGTGCACCCCCACCTCGCCGGTGCCGAGCACCTCGCCCCACACCTGCGCGACCGTCCGCTCGTCGTCGGTGCGCGGCGCCACCCGCACGGGTTCGCGCCGCCCGGCGGCACCGGATTGCGGCACCGGCAGGGCGTTCCGGTCGACCTTGCCGGTCGGGGTGAGCGGAAGGGCGTCCAGCGTCACGTAGGCGGCCGGGCACATGTAGTCCGGCAGGGTACGGAGCAGGAACTCGCGCAGCTGCTCGCCGGTCGGCACCGGGTGCCGCCCCCCGCCGACCAGGTACGCGACCAGCTCCTGCTCCCCGCCGTACCGCTGCGGGTGCACCACGGCGGCCCGGACGCCGTCGTGGGCCAGCAGCACCGCCTCGATCTCGGCCGGTTCGATCCGGTGCCCCCGGATCTTCACCTGGTGGTCGACCCGGCCGAGGATCTCCAGGTGCCCGTCGGCGTGCCAGCGGGCCAGGTCACCGGTGCGGTACATGCGGGCACCGGGCACCCCGGCGTGCGGGTCGGGAACGAACTTCTCCGCCGTGAGCGCGGGCCGGGCGCGGTAGCCCCAGGCGACCCCGTCCCCGCCGATGTGGATCTCACCGGGGACGCCGACCGGTACCGGCTCCAGCCGCTCGTCGAGCACGTGGAGCCCGGCGTTCGGGGCCATGCCGAAGTCGACGGGCCGACCGTCCGGAGCCAGCCGGGTGGTCGTGGACCAGACCGTGGTCTCGGTCGGCCCGTAGATGTCCCACACGGTGGCCCCGGTCGAGGCGAGCCGGACCGCCAGCTCGGTCGGCAGCTTCTCGCCGCCGCACAGGACGGTCGCACCCGGCGGTGCGGACCAGCCGGAGTCCAGCAGCATCCGGTACGTCACCGGGGTGGCCTGGAGCACCGCCGGCGCGGCGGTGCGGATCAGCTCGGCCATCCGCTGCGGGTCCCGGGTCTGCTCCGCGTCGGCCACCACCACCCGGCCGCCGACCAGCAGCGGCAGATACAGCTCCAGCACCGAGGGGTCGAACGACACGGTGGTCAGGCCGACCACGGTGGCCCCCGCCGGCAGGCCCGGCCGGTGCCGCATCGCGGCGAGGAAGTTGCCCAGCCCCCGGTGGCTGATCATCACCCCCTTCGGGGTGCCGGTCGATCCCGAGGTGTAGATGACGTACGCCAGGTCGTCGGCGGACGGCCGGTCGGCCGGCCGCTGCTCCGGACGGGCGGCGATCGCCGCGCGCTCGGCGTCCAGCAGCACCGTCCGGATTCCGGCGGCGTCCAGCCGCCCGGCCAGCGCGGTCTCCGTCACCATCACCTGCGCACCGGCGTCGGCCAGCATGAAGGCGGTCCGCTGCGCCGGGTGGTCCGGGTCCAGCGGCAGGTACGCGCCACCGGCGGCCAGCACGGCGAGGAACGCCACGACCAGGTCCGCGCTCCGGTTCAGGTGCACCCCGACCAGCGTCCCCGGCCCGACGCCCAGCTCCCGCAGGTGGTGGGCGAGGCGGTTGGTCCGGCGCTCCAGCTCGGCGTAGCTGAGCACGTCGTCGCCGAAGACCACCGCGTCCGCGTCCGGGGTGGCCGCCACCTGCCGGGCGACCAGCTCGGGCAGCGTGCCGTCCGGGACCGGCAGCGCTCCGCCCGCGCCGAGGCCGAGCAGGGCGCGCCGGTCGGGCTCCGGCAGTCCGCACCGGCGCGGGTCACCCGACGGGTCGGCGACCATCGCCTCCAGCACCCGCCGGTAGCACCGGGTGACCAGGTCCAGGTGGCCGTCGGAGATCCGGTCGGTGCCGGCCTCGATGATCAGCTGACCGGGCTCGCTGGACACCGAGAGGCCGAACTCGTTCGGGGTGGTGTCGGTGATCGCCGACCGGTCGATGCCGTCGAGGTCGAGCACGTGCATGTCGGTGTAGTTGAAGAAGACGTCCACCAGCGGCTTCTGGTCGCCCCACTCGCGCTGCATCGCCGGCAGCGGGTAGTGCCGGTGCGGCCAGAGCGCGACCTCCCCGGCGAAGACCAGGCGGGCCTGCTCGGCCCACGTCGACGCGGTCAGCTCCACCGCGAACGGCACGGTGTTGAGGAACATCCCCCGCACCTGGTCGCCGTCGGTCAGCTCGGGCCGTCCGTTGCACACCAGCCCGGTGTGGAAGCGCCGCTGCCCGGTCAGGATGCCCAGCACGGTCAGGTGCGCGGTGAACAGCAGGCTCTTCAGCGGTACGTCCGCCGTCCGGGCCAGCTCCCGCAGGCCCGGCACCAGGGCGGCGAAGGGCAACCGCACCGCCCGGTAGCGGGCCCCCTCGCCCGCCCACGCCGCCGGGATGCCCAACCGCTCGTGGGTCCGTACCCGCGACGCCCAGAACTCCCGGTCCACCCCGGCGGCCACGGCCCGGCGTTCGAGCGCCACCGCGTCGGCGAACCGGACGGCCGGTACGGGGGCGGGCCGCGGATCCTGCCCGTCCCGGATCCGCCGGTAGTAGGCGAGCAGCTCCGGGACCAGCGAGTTCTGGCTCCAGCCGTCCAGGATGGCGTGGCTGTAGCTCACCAGCAGCCGCCACCGGTCGTCGCCCAGCTGGTAGGCGTGCAGCCGCAGCAGCGACGGCGTGGCCAGGTCGAACCGGTCCCGCCGCTCCTCGGCGACCAGCCGGGCCACCGTGCTCTCCCGCTCGTCGGCCGGTACGCCCCGCAGGTCGGTGTGGCCGACCCGGATCTCCGCGGTCGGGTGGATCAGCTGGAGCGGCTCGCGGTACCCGGTCAGGTCGATCGAGGCCCGCAGGATCTCGTGCCGGGTGGCGAGCAGCTGGGCGGCGGCGTACAGGGCGGGCAGCGAGAACGCGTCGCCCTCGACCGGGTAGCAGAGGCTGTTCAGGTAGAGGTCGCCGGTCGGGTCGGCGAGCGTCTCGTACGCCATGCCGGCCTGCACCATCGACAGCGGGTACGCGTCGACGACGCCCTCGGGCAGTCGGGCCCGGTCCTCCGCGCCGATCAGCGCGAACCGGTCCACCAGGCGGGTGGCCTCGGCCGGCAGCCCGCACTGCCGGGCGTCGACGGCCTCGGCGAGTTCGGCGACCGTCCGGTACCGGAACAGGTCCGTGACGGTGAGGTCGAGCCCCTGGTCGCGGAGGTGTCCGACGACCCGGATGGCGCGGATGCTGTCGCCGCCGATGTCGAAGAAGCGGTCGTGGATGCCGACCGGTCGGTCGTGCCCGCCCGCGTCGGCGGGGTCGGCCCCACGACCGTCGGCGAGGGCGTGGGCGTAGGCGGTGGCGATGAGGTGCTGGGTGGGGGTGCCGGGCGGGGTGTGGTCGGCGCTCCGCCCGGCGGGGGCGTGGGGCGGGGGAAGCGCGTTGCGGTCGATCTTCCCGTTGCTGGTGAGCGGGAGCCCGGTGAGGGTGATCCAGTGGGTGGGGACCATGTACTCGGGCAGCCGCGCGCGCAGGTGGGCGCGCAGGGTGTCGGCGTCGACGGTGTGCCCGTCGGCGGCGACGAGGTAGGTGGCGAGTCGTCGGTCGTCGCCGGGCCCGTGCGGGTGGACGACGGCGGCCTGGACGGTGGGGTGGTCGGCGAGGGTGGTCTCGATCTCGCCGAGTTCGATGCGGTTGCCGCGGATCTTGACCTGATGGTCGAGGCGGCCGAGGTACTCGATGGTGCCGTCCGGACGCCAGCGGGCCTGGTCGCCGGTGCGGTAGGCGCGTTGCCCGTCGTCGGTGGGGATGAAGCGGGCGGCGGTGAGCGCGGGCCGGCGGTGGTAGCCGCGGGCCAGCTGGACGCCGGTGAGGAGGAGTTCTCCGGGGACGCCGACGGGGACCGGGTTGCCCCAGGGGTCGTGGATGTGGGCGCCGGTGTTGGCGATGGGGGAGCCGATGGTGACGCCCTGCCCGGGGTGGACGCGGGTGGCCGTCACGTCGACGGCGGCCTCGGTGGGTCCGTAGAGGTTGTGCAGCTCGACGTCGAGGTGGGCGTGCACGGTGGCGGCGAGGTCGTCGGGGAGGGCCTCGCCGGAGCAGACGATGCGGCGGAGGTGGGGCAGGGCGGTGCGGGTGGTGGCGAGGTAGGCGGTGAAGGCGCGCAGCATCGAGGGGACGAAGTGGACGGTGGTGACGTGCCGCCGGTTGATGGTCTCGGCGAGGTAGGTGGGGTCGCGGTGCCCGTCGGGGCGGGCCATGACGAGGGTCGCGCCGGTGGTCAGGGGCCAGAAGAACTCCCAGACGCTGACGTCGAAGGTGTGCGGGGTCTTCTGCAGGATCCGGTCGGTGTGGTCGAGGCGGTAGGTGTCCTGCATCCAGCGGAGCCGGTTGACGATGGCGCGGTGGTCGACGAGGACGCCCTTGGGGCGGCCGGTGGAGCCCGAGGTGTAGATCAGGTAGGCGGGGCTACGGTCGTCCACGGTGGCGCCGGGTCGTCCGGTGGGTTCGTCGGCGAGCGCCGGGTCGTCGAGGTGGACCAGCGGGCCGGGGTGCCAGTCGTGCTGGTCGGGGGCGTCGATCAGGGTGACGGGGTCGCCGGCGTCGGCGAGCGTCCAGCGGAGCCGGTCGACGGGGTGGGTGGGGTCGAGCGGGAGGTAGGCCGCGCCGGTCTTGAGCACGGCGACGAGGGCCACGGCGAGGGCGACGCGGCGTCGCGCGCTGACGGCGACGATCCGCTCGGGGCCGGCGCCGAGGGCGATCAGCCGGTGGGCGAGCTGGTTGGCGCGGGCGTCGAGCTGGGCGTACGTCAGCTCGTGCTGGTCGTCGGCCACGGCGACCGCGTCGGGGGTGGCGTCGGCCTGGGCCTCGATCAGCCGGTGCAGCAGCGTGTGGCGGGGGTGCTCGACGGCGGTGTCGTTCCAGGCCGCGAGCTGGGCCGTCTCGGTGTCGGTGAGCATGGGCAGCCGGGTGACCGGGGCGTCCGGGTCGGCGACGACGGCGCTCAGCAGCCGCCGGTAGTGCCCGGCCAGCCGCCGCACGGTCGCGTCGTCGAACAACGCCGTCGCGTACTCGACGACCCCGGAGAAGGAGCCGTCCGCCTCCTCGGTCATCTGCATGGTCAGGTCGAACTTCGCGGTGTGCCAGAGCGTCGGCACCTGCCGCGCGCGCAGCCCCGCCCCGGCGAAGTCGGCCGCCGTGGCGTTCTGCATCACGAACATGGTCTGGAACAGCGGGTTGCGGGACAGGTCCCGCTGCGGGGACAGCGCGTCCACGATCCGCTCGAACGGCACGTCCTGGTGCGACTGCGCGTCCAGCACCGCCTCGCGCACCCGGGCCAGCACGTCGACGAAGCTCGGCTCGCCGGACAGGTCGGTCCGCAGCACCAGCGTGTTGACGAAGTACCCGATCAGGTCCTGGACCTCGGGGCGGGTACGCCCGGCGACCGGGGTGCCCACCGCGACGTCGGTCTGCCCGGTGTAGCGGGTCAGCAGGACCTGGAACGCGGCCAGCAGCACCATGAACGGGGTCGCCCGGTGCCGTCGCCCGATCGAGGCGAGGACGCGACCGAGGTCGGCCGGCACGGTGAACGGCAGCGTCGCGCCCCGGGGATCCTGCACCGGCGGGCGGGGCCGGTCGGTCGGCAGCTCCAGCGGCACGAGGCCGGCCAGCCGGTCGCGCCAGTGGTCGAGCTGCCCGGCCAGGCCGGCCGCGCGGTCCCGCTGCCGCACCGCGAAGTCCGCGTACTGGAACCGCAGCGGGGCGAGTGGGGACGGCTCGCCGGCGACCAGCGCCGGGTAGAGCGCGCCGAGTTCCCGGGCCAGCACGCCGACCGACCAGCCGTCGAACGCGATGTGGTGGGCGACCAGCACCATGACGTGCTCGTCCTCGGCGAGCCGGACCAGCCGGACCCGCAGCGGCGCGTCCCGACCCAGGTCGAACGGGGTGCCCGCCTCGTCGCGGATCAGCGCGTCCAGCCGCTCCCGCCGCTCCGCCGCGACGCACCCGGTCAGGTCGACGACGGGCAGCTCGACCGGCTCGGCCGGACCGACCACCTGGCTCGGCCGGCCGTCCACGACCTGGTAGCGGGTCCGCAGCACCTCGTGCCGCCGGATGACCTCCCGCCAGGCGTCGCGGAGGGCCACCGGGTCCAGCGGACCGGTCAACCGCCAGCTGAACGGCACGACGTACTCCGCGCCGCCGGGCCGGATCTGGTCGAGCAGCCACACCCCCTGCTGCGGGTAGGACAGCGGCAGTGGGCCGGTCGGCCGCTGCGGCGCACTCGGGGCCGGCGACCGGTCCGGGGCCCGCCCGGCCAGCAGCGCCTCCACCAGCGCCCGACGGCGGGCGTCGGTCGTGGTCGGGGACGGGTCCTCGGGAATCGTCATTCCTCGCCCACCTGTGCCAACATCGTCTCCAATTCGGACTCGGACATTCCCGCCACCCGTTCCTCGACGGCCCGCTGGAGCACCGTCGCCAGCTCTGCCACGGTCGGTGCCTCGAAGACCGCACCGACCGGCAGGTCGACCGCAAACCGTTCGTGCAGCAATGCGACGACCTGGGTGGCCAGCAGAGAGTGACCGCCGAGGTCGAAGAAGTCGTCGTGTGTCCCGCAGCGGTCGACGCCCAGCACCTCGGTCCACACCTCGGCGACGGCCCGTTCGGTGGGGGTACGCGGCGCCACCGTCGGTCCGTCGGTCACGGAGCCGGCCGGGGCGGGCTCCGGCAACCGCCGGCGGTCGACCTTTCCGCTGCCGGTCAGCGGCAGGTCGTCGAGGATCACCCAGCTCTGCGGGACCATGTGCTCCGGCAACCGTTCGGCCAGGTACGCGCGAACCGCCCGGTGGTCGGCCGGCTCCGAACCGGCCGGCAGCAGGTACGCGACGAGCTGCGGGCCGCCGGCCGCGCCGTGGCGCACGTCCACCACGGCGGCGCGGACGGCGGGGTGCCGGCCGAGTACCGCCTCGATCTCGCCCAGTTCGATCCGGAAGCCCCTGATCTTCACCTGCTGGTCCCGCCGGCCCAGGTAATCGATGCTGCCGTCCGGCAGGTACCGGGCCTGGTCGCCGGTGCGGTACACGCGCTGCCCGGGCCGGTCGGCGAACGGGTCGGGGACGAAGCAGGCGGCGGTCAGGCCCGGCCGGCCGAGATAGCCCCGGGCGAGCTGGATCCCGGCGAGCACCAGCTCCCCGGGCTCGCCGACCGGCACCGGCCGCAGCTCGCCGTCCACGATGTACGTGCGGGTGTTGGCCACCGGCCGGCCGATGGTTACCGCCTCGCCGGGCAGGCAGCGGGCGCTGGTCACCTCGACCGCCGCCTCGGTCGGTCCGTACAGGTTGAACACCTCGCAGTCGAGCCGGGCGTGCGCCGCGGCCACCAGGTCCGCGGGGAGCGCCTCGCCGCTGCACAGCACCTGCCGGATCGACGGCAGGCTGGTCCGGCCGGCGGGCAGCACCTCCAGGAAGGCACGCAGCATCGACGGCACGAACCGGATCGAGGTGACCTGCCGTTCGGCCACCACCCGGGCCAGGTACGCCGGATCGCGGTGCCCGCCGGGACGGGCCATCACCAGCGTCGCCCCGGTGGTCAGCGGGGAGAAGAGCTCACACACCGAGACGTCGAAGCCGAACGGCGTCTTCTGGAGCACCACGCCGCCGTCGGCGCCCCGGGCGTCCGGCCTCCAGCGCACCCGGTTGACGATCGACCGGTGCTCCACGACCACGCCCTTCGGGCGGCCGGTGGAGCCGGAGGTGTAGATGACGTAGGCGGCGTTGGCCGGGTCGACGACCGGTTCCGGGTCGCCGTCCGGCAGCCCCCGGTGTTCGTCGTCGACCCGGATCGGGGCGCCGGTGGCGGCGGCCAGCGGCCCGTGGTCGACATCCGGGCCGGTGACGACGGTCGTCGCCGCCGAGTCGGTCAGCAGGTAGCGGATCCGGTCCGCCGGCTGGTCCGGGTCCAGCGGCAGGTAGGCGCCGCCGGCCTTGAGGACCCCCAGCAGGGCCACCACCAGGTCGACCCCCCGGTGCAGGCACACGCCCACCACCGACTCGGCACCCACGCCGGCCGCCCGCAGCCGGTGGGCGAGCCGGTTGGCCTCGCGGTTCAGCTCGACGTAGCGGACGGTCCGCTCGTCGGACACCACGGCGATCGCGTCCGGGGTACGCCGTGCCTGCTCCTCGACCAGCTCGTGCAGGCACGGGTCGGTCGGGTACCCGACCTCGGTGTCGTTCCACCCTGTCGGGACCCGGTGCCCGTCGGCCGCGGTCAGCTTCGCCATGGCGCTCACGACTACCGGCCCGCCGCCTGCTCCATACGCCGGCGCAGGCTGAGCGGGCGCATGTCGGTCCACACCTCGTCGATTCGCTTCAGGCACTCCTCGCGGGTGCCCTCGGTGCCCTCCGCGCGCCACCCCAGCGGCAGCTCCCGGTCGCCCAGCCAGATCGAGTACTGCTCCTCGTCGTTCACCACGACCCGGTACGCGCGCTCATCGGTGTTCTCGTCGGACATGCCGGCTCCTCCTCGGGAAAGGGCAGCCGTGTCGTACGACACGACACTGGTCCCACTGCCGGTCACACCCTGCCGGGACGCCGATCGCCGTACGTAGAGAAGAACCGGCAGAAAAACGCGTACGAGCCTTGCCGGGGATTCTCTTTCTGACCCGTGCCTCAGCGGACAGGCTGAGCCGTGCCGCGTGACCGGCAGCCCAGAGGCCGACAGGAGAAGCGATGAGTACGCCCCGGATGACGGTGCCGCCGCTGCCGCGCGGGTCGGCCGAGAAAGCGCTTCCGTTCGTCCTGACCGCCGCTGCGCCGGGGGAGCCGATCGGCGGGCGGCTGGCCGCCGACCGGGCCACGATCCGGGCCCGGCTGCGTGAGCACGGGGCCGTCCTGCTGCGGGGTTTCGACGTCGGCGGGGTGGCCGGCTTCGAGGGGGTGGTCCGGGCGCTCTCCGGCGAGCCGTTGGACTACGCCGAGCGCTCGTCGCCCCGCAGCACCATCCAGGGACGGGTCTACACCTCGACGGACTTCCCGCCGGCCGAGGAGATCTTCCTGCACAACGAGAACTCCTACCAGGCCGACTGGCCCATGACGCTCTACTTCTACTGCCTGCGTACGCCGGCCACCCTGGGCGCCACCCCGCTCGCCGACACCCGTCTGGTGCGCCAGCACATCGACCCGGCGGTGTCCGCCGAGTTCGTCGCCCGGGGCTGGCTGGTGGTGCGCAACTTCCACGAGGGCTTCGGCGTGCCCTGGCAGCGGGCGTTCAACACCGACGACCGCGACGAGGTGTCGCGCTACTGCGCCCGCAGCGGCATCGAGGTGGAGTGGACCGGCTCGGGGCTGCGTACCCGCGCCCGACGCGACGCCGTGCACCGGCACCCGGGGACCGGCGAGCTGCTCTGGTTCAACCACGTGACCTTCTTCCACGTGACCACGCTGGCCGAGGAGGTCTGCGCCGGGCTGCGGGAACTGTTCGACGAGACCGAGCTGCCCACGAACACCTACTACGGCGACGGCGGGCGGATCCCGGACGACGTGGTGGCCCACCTGCGGGACTGCTACCGGGCGGCCCAGCGGCGCTTCGACTGGCGGCGCGACGACGTCCTGGTGGTGGACAACATGCTCGCCGCGCACGCCCGGGAACCGTTCACCGGCGACCGCAGGATCGCCGTGGCGATGGCCGAGCCGTACCGCGCGGCGCTCGCGGCGGCCGGCGCCGCCCCGGGGTGAGCGTCGTCGGTGTGCCGAGGACCCCCTCGCACACCGAACCGACGGGCGGCTGTTCCGCACGCGTCCCCGCGCGGCGGCGTCGCCCACCCCGCAACGGCAACTCCCCACGGCATCGCAGCGATGCCCGGCCCGGACACGGAGGCGAAGACTGATGGCAGACGGCGACAGCCGGTACGTCGGCACCGGCGGGGCGGTGCTGCCCGATCACGAGGACGGCCACGCCGTGTCGTCGGCGCAGGAACAGCTCTGGTTCGTCGACCAGCTGCGCTCCGGTGCCAGCGAGTATCTCCTGCACCAGGCGGTACGGGTGCGCGGCCCACTCGACACCACCGCGCTGCGGGCCGCGCTGACCGGGATCGCCGCGCGGCACGAGATCCTGCGGACCCGCTACGACACCGTGGACGGACGTGCCGTGCAGGTGATCGACCCGCCCGGCCCCGTCGACATCGACCTCGTCGACCTGGACGACCTGCCGGCCGGCGACCGGGACAGCCGCCTCGACGAGGCGCTGGAGGCGGCCCTCGACGCCCCGTTCGACCTGCGCGAGGACGCACCGCTACGGGCCCGGCTGATCCGTGTCGCGGCGGACGACCACGTCCTGCTCTTCGTGGTGCACCACATCGCCTTCGACGGCTGGTCCTGGGGCGTCCTCGCCAGGGAACTGCACGCCCTCTACGGCGCGTCCGTCACCGGCCGGCCCGGCCCGCTGCCGCCGCTGCCCGTGCAGTACGCGGACTTCGCCGCCTGGCAGCGCGAGAACTGGCTGTCGGGGCCGCACGTCGACGCCCAGGTCGGCTACTGGCGGGAGCGGCTGTCCGGGCTCGCCCCGCTCGACCTGCCGACCGACCGGCCCCGGCCCGCGCACTGGCAGGCCACCGGCGACGGCCTCACCTTCACCGTGCCGGCGGACCTGGCGACCGCCCTGACCCGGCTCGGCGCGGACCGGGGCGCCACCCCCTTCATGGTCTTCCTCGCCGCCTTCCAGCTCCTGCTCGGCCGGTACGCCGGCCAGACCGACGTGGCGGTCGGGGTGTCGGTGGCCGGGCGGCACGAGGTCGAGCTGGAGGACCTGATCGGCCTCTTCGTCAACACCGTCGTGCTCCGGGCCGACCTGGCCGCCCCGGCGTGCTTCCTCGACCTGCTCGACCAGGTCCGCGGCACCACCCTGGACGCCTACGACAACCAGCAGGTGCCGTTCGACCGGATCGTGGCCGAGCTGTCCCCGGAGCGGGACCTGTCCCGCAACCCGCTGTTCCAGGTGGGGTTCGGGCTGCACAACGCCGACCGGGCACCCTTCGCCCTGCCCGGCCTGACCGTCACCGAGCAGCCCACCTCGTGGACCTCGGCCGCGTTCGACCTCTCCCTGCAACTGGTGGGGCGACCGGACGGCTCGTACCACGGGGAGGTGGTCTTCCCCACCGCGCTGTTCGACGGCCCCCGGGTGCACCGCATGGTCGCCAACTACCTGCGACTGCTGACCGTCGTCGTCGCCGCCGGCCAGGTTCCCCTGGACGAACTGGACCTGCTGGCCCCCCGCGAGCGCCGGGAGGTGCTCGGCGGGTGGAGCCGGGGCGCCGACCGGGCAGCGGGCCCGGGGCTGCCGGAACTCTTCCTCGCCCAGGCGGCGGCGACCCCCGACGCGACCGCGCTGGTCGCCGACGACGGCACCGAGGTCGGCTACGCCGAGCTGGCCGGACGCGCCCGGAAGCTCGCCGCGCACCTGCACACCGTCGGGGTCCGCGTCGGCACCCCGGTCGGGGTCGCGGTGCACCGTGGACCGGACCTGGTGACCGCGCTGCTCGGGGTGCTGCTCGCCGGCGGCGTCTACGTGCCCCTCGCCCCCGACCAGCCGGTGGACCGGCTGGAGTTCATGGCGGCCGACGCCGGGGTGTCGGTGCTGGTCACCGAATCGGCCCTGCGGGGCCTGCTGTCGGCCGGCGACGCCCCGGTGGTGCTCGTCGACGCCGGCCAGGACACCGGAACCGACGCCGGCCAGGACGCCGGGGCCGACGCCGGTCGTGGCGACGGCGCCGCGGCCTGGTCGCCGCCTGTCACCGACCCCGACGCCGCCGCCTACGTCATGTACACCTCCGGGTCGACCGGCCGGCCCAAGGGCGTCGTGGTCACCCACGCCGGTATCCGCAACCGGGTGCTGTGGTCGGTCGAGCAGTACCGGCTCACCGCCGCCGACCGGGTGCTCCAGAAGACCGCCCTCGGCTTCGACGCCTCCATGTGGGAGTTCCTGGCGCCACTGGTCAGCGGCGGCGCGGTCGTGCTGGCCGCCCCGGACGCCCACCGCGACCCGGGCGCGATGCTGCGGGCGGTGCGGGCACACGACGTCACGGTGCTGCAACTGGTGCCGTCCGTGCTGCGGGTGCTGCTGCACGAATCCGACCTGTCCGGGTGTGCCGCGCTGCGGGTGGTCTGCTCCGCGGGGGAGCCGTTGCCGGTGGCGCTCTGCGAGCAGCTCCGCGCCCTGCTGGCCGTGGAGATCTGGAACACCTACGGCCCCACCGAGTGCGCGATCGACGTGACCGCCTGGCGTTACCGCGGCGACGAGGGAACCGGGACCGTGCCGATCGGCGGGCCGCTGCCGGGCTGCACCGTCCTGGTCCTCGACGCCGGCGACCGGCCGGTGCCGGTCGGGGTGGCCGGTCAGCTCTGCCTCGGCGGGGTCGGCCTGGCGCGAGGCTACCTGGGGCGGCCCGCCCTGACCGGGGAGAGGTTCACCCCCAACCCGTACGGCGCCACGCCGGGGGAGCGCCTGTACCGGACCGGGGACCTGGCCCGGTGGCGCGACGACGGCAGCCTGGAGTACCTGGGCCGCCTCGACCACCAGGTCAAGCTGCACGGGGTACGCATCGAGCCGGGCGAGGTCGAGGCGGCCCTGCGGCGGCACCCGAGCGTCGACGCGGCGGTGGTGACCCTGCACCGGCCGCCGTCGGGCGACGCCGAGCTGGTCGCGTACGTGGTCCCCGCCGGCTCTGCCCGGGTCGATCCGGACGGCCTGCGCGACGCGCTCGCCGACCGGCTGCCCGCCGCGATGGTCCCCTCCACCGTGATCAGCCTGGAGACCCTTCCGCTGACCGCGAACGGCAAGCTGGACCGGGCGGCCCTGCCGGCGCCCGACGGCCCCCGCCCCGGTGCCGACCGGAGGTACCTGCCGCCGGCCACCGACACCGAACGGGTCGTCGCCGGGATCTGGGCCGAGCTGCTGGGCGTCGAGCGGATCGGCCGGGACGACAACTTCTTCACCCTCGGCGGCCATTCCATGCTCGCCATCCGGGGCGTGCTCCGGGTGCGCCGGGCACTCGACGTGGAGCTGACCGTCGGGCAGCTCTTCACCGCCCCCACCGTCGCCACGCTCGCCGCCCTGGTCGACGGGGCCCGCCCCGGCGCCGGGTCCGCCGACGAGCCGGCCGACACGGCGATCCGACCGGTGGCGCGCGACGGGGACCTGCCGCTCTCCCTCGGCCAGCGCCGGATGTGGTTCCTGGACCAGCTCGAACCGGGCAGCCTCGAATACCTGATCCCGATCTCGATGCGGCTGACCGGCCCGTTCGACGTGGCGGTGTTCCGGCGGGCGGTGGACGAGCTGGTCAACCGGCACGAGATCCTGCGTACCCGCTACCGCTCGGTGGGCGGCGAGCCGGCGCAGGTGGTCGACCCGCCGGGACCGGTCGGGTGGGAGCTGATCGACCTCACCGGCGCCCCGGACGTCGTCGAGGGTGCCGAGGTGCTGCTGCGGGTCGCGGCCGGCCGGCCCTTCGACCTGGCCACCGAACACCCGATCCGGGCCCAGGTGATCCGGGTCGCCGCCGACGAGCACCTGGTCGCGCTGACCCTGCACCACATCGCGTTCGACGTCTGGTCGATGGACATCCTCCTGCGCGAACTCGACACCCTCTACCGCAGGTACGCGCGGGGCGGCGCGGCCACCGCACTGCCCGACCTGCCGGTGCAGTACGCGGACTTCGCGGCCTGGGAGACGGCCCGCCAGGACAGCCCGGAACTGGACGCGCAGCTCGCCTACTGGTCCCGGCAGCTGGCCGGATCCACCCCGCTGGAGCTGCCCACCGACCGGCCCCGCCCGGCGCTGCGGGACCCGGCCGGGGACAACGTCGTCGTCGACGTACCGACCGACGTCGGGCGGGCGCTGGCCGAGCTGGGCAACCGGGAGGGCGCCACCCTGTTCATGGTGCTGCTGGCGGCCTTCCAGATCATGCTCGGCCGGTACGCCCGGCAGCACGACGTGGCCGTCGGCACCCCGGTCGCCGGCCGGACCCGGCAGGAGACCGAGGACCTGCTCGGCTTCTTCGTCAACAACCTGGTGATGCGCGCCGAGCTGGTCGACGGCCAGCCCTTCGCGGCCCTGCTCGACCAGGTGCGCCGCACCGTGACGGACGCGTTCCGCAATCAGGACGTCGCCTTCGAGCGGCTGGTCGACGCGCTGCGGCCGGACCGGGACCTGTCCCGCAACCCGCTGTTCCAGGTGATGTTCGAACTGCAGCACCTGGAACGGATGACCGCGACCCTCGGCCCGACCACCATCGAGCACGTCGACAGCGCCTGCCCGGTGGCCAAGTTCGACCTCACCCTCTCCGTGGAGCAGCATCCGGACGGCCGGCTGCGCTGCTGGTTCGAGTACGCCACCGCGCTCTGGGACCGCCCCACCGTCGAGCGGATGGCCGGGCACTACCTGCACCTGCTCGCCCAGGTGGCGACCGCGCCGGAAACCGCCCTGCGTGACCTGACCCTGCCCACCGGCGCGGAGCGGGCGTACCTCGTCGGGCCGTGGGCCGGCGAGCCGACCGGGCCGCTGACCGACGCCGGACCGGGCGGCGCCGGCGTGGTGGAGCTGTTCGGCCGGCGGGTCCGGCAGCACCCGGACGTCGTGGCGGTGGAGTTCGACGGCCGGCGGCTGACTTTCGCCGAGCTGGACACCCGGGCCAACCGGCTCGCCCACCACCTGCGCGGACTCGGGGTACGCCCGGAGGTCCCGGTCGCGGTCTGCCTCGAACGCGGCCTGGAGGTGGTGGTCACGCTGCTCGCGGTGCTCAAGGCGGGCGGGGTGTACCTCCCGGTCGACCCGGACCACCCCACCGAGCGGCTGCGTTTCATGCTCGCCGACGCGGGCGCCGCGGTGGTGGTCACCGAGGCGCGCTTCGCCGACCGGGTCGCCGCCGACGGCGTGGCCGTGGTCGCCGTGGACGCCGACCGGGCGGTGATCGCCGGCCGGGACGCCACCGCGCCGGACCCGTCGACCGGGTCGGACGATCTCGCCTACGTCATCTACACCTCGGGCTCCACGGGCCGGCCCAAGGGCGTGATGATCCCGCACGGCGCGTACGCCCACCACTGCGAGGTCATCGCCCGCGCGTACGACATCGCACCCGGCGACAGGGTGGTGCTGCTCTCCGCGCTCACCTTCGACGTGGCCATGGACGGCATGATGGCCACCCTGCTGGCCGGGGCGACCCTGGTGGTCAGCGACCCGGTCTTCTGGAGCCCCGCCGAGCTGCCGGACCGGCTCGCCCGGCACCGGATCACCCACATGGAGATCACCCCCGCCTACTACCGGGAGGTGATGGACGCCCTGCCGGCCGGCGACGACCGGCTGCGGCACCTCAAGCTGATGAACGTCGGCAGCGACGTGGTCACCGTCGCCGACGCCCGGCGCTGGGCGGCCACCGGGCTGCCCGGCCGGTTCCTGGTCAACTACGGTCCGACCGAGGCCACCGTCACCTGCCTGCTGCACCCGGTCACCGGCGACCCGCCCGGCGAGCGGACCGAGGCGCTGCCGATCGGCCGCCCGGTCCCCGGCACCCGCGCCTACGTGGTCGACGAGCACCTGAACCCCGTACCGGTCGGGGTGCCCGGTGAGCTGCTGCTCGGCGGGGCACGGCTGGCCCGGGGCTACCTGGGCCGGCCGGCACTGACCGCCGACCGGTTCGTGCCCGACCCGTTCGGCGACGGCCCCGGCGGCCGGCTCTACCGCAGCGGCGACCTGGTCCGGTACCGGCCGGACGGGACGATCGAGTTCCTCGGCCGGATCGACCAGCAGGTCAAGATCCGGGGCTTCCGGATGGAACTCGGCGAGATCGAGTCGGCCCTGGCCGAGCACCCGGCGGTCCGCGCGGTCGCGGTGGTGGCCCGCGAGACCCAGCCGGGGGAGAAGGGCCTGGTGGCCTACCTGGTCTGCCGGGACGGCACCCCGCCGGCGGTCGCCGAACTCCGGGCCCACCTGCGGGAGCGGCTGCCGGACTACATGGTTCCGGCCCAGTGGATGGTGCTGGACGCACTGCCGCTGACCAGCAGCAAGAAGGTCGACCGCCGCGCACTGCCCGCCCCGACACCCGTCCGCGCCGACACCGGCCGGGCGTACGAGGCACCCCGTACCCCGTTGGAGGAGGCCGTGGCCGACATCTGGGCCACGGTGCTGGAGGTCGACCGGGTCGGCGTCCACGACGACTTCTTCGACCTCGGCGGTCACTCGCTGCTCGCCACCCGGGTGCTCGCGCACCTGCGGCAGAGCTTCGACCTCGACCTGCCGCTGCGCCTGCTGTTCGAGCAGACGACCGTGGCCGACCTCGCCGACGCGGTGCACACGGCCATCGAAAACGAGATCTCACGGCTTTCCGACGCCGAGGTGGCGGAACTGCTGAAGGAGGGCAACCTGTGACCGCCAGCCACACCCCGAGCGCGTCCCCGCGACAGGAACTGCTCCAGCGGCGCCTGCGCGGTGCCGGTCAGTCCCGTCGCGGCGACACCATCGCCCCGGCGCCCCGCACCGGCCCGCTGCCGCTGTCCTTCGGGCAGCACCGGCTCTGGGTGCTCGACCAGTTGCAGCCCGGCGGCACCGGGTACCTGATGTCCGTCGGCCTGCGGCTGCGCGGCACGCCGCACGCCGACGCGCTGCGCCGGGCGTTGACCGAACTGGTCGCCCGGCACGAGATCCTGCGGACCCGGTACGTCGTCGTCGACGGTGAGCCGGCACAGGTCGTCGACCCGCCCGCCCCGGTCGAGTTGACGGTGACCGACCTCGGCCACACCGACCGGGAGACGGCCCGGCAGCGCCTCACCGAGCTGCTCGGCGCGCCGGAGCGGGTCGACCTGGCCGCCGGTCCGGCGTTGCGGGCCCGGCTGGTCAGGCTCGCCGAGGACGAGCACGCCCTGGTGCTCACCATGCACCACATCTCCTCCGACGGCTGGTCGGAGGGGATCGTCCTCCGCGAGCTGGCCGCCCTGTACGGCGCGTTCGTCGCCGGCCGGCCCTCCCCGCTGGCCCCGCTGCCCATCCAGTACGCCGACTTCGCGCTCTGGCAGCGGGCCCGGTTCGCCGGGGACCGGCTGGACCGGCAGGTCGGGCACTGGCGGGACCGGCTGGCCGGGCTGAGGCCGTTGGAGCTGCCGACCGACCGGCCCCGGCCGCCGGTGTGGAACCCGGACGGCGGGCTGGTCACCTTCACGGTGCCGGCCGCCGTCGCCGGCCGGCTGCGGGAACTGGGCCGGGCGTCGAACGCCACCCCGTTCATGGTGCTGCTGGCCGCCTTCCAGCTCCTGCTGGCCCGCTACACCGGGCAGACCGACGTCGCGGTGGGCACCCCGGCCGCCGGCCGGGACCGCCTGGAGGTGCACGGCCTGGTCGGGCTCTTCCTCAACACGCTGGTGCTGCGGACCGACCTGTCCGGCGAGCCGAGCTTCGTCGACGTGCTGGCCCGGGTGCGCGAGGCGGTGCTGGACGCGCAGTCGCACCAGGACGTGCCGTTCGAGCGGATCGTGGACGCGCTGTCCCCGCAGCGGGACCTGTCCCGCAACCCGCTGTTCCAGACCATGTTCCTCTTCGAGGAGGGCGGGTCGGCCCGCTTCGACGCGGGCGGCCTGGTGGGGGAGGAGTTGTCCGCCGGCCCCGTCACGGCGAAGTTCGACCTGACGCTCGGGCTGAAGGAGGAGGCGGACGGCTCCCTCTCCGGCGGGGTGGACTTCCCGACGGCGTTGTTCGACGACGCGACCGTGCGGCGGCTGGCCGGGCACTACCGGCGGCTGCTGAGCGCCGTCGTCGCCGACCCGGACGCCCCGGTCAGCCGGCTGCCCATGCTCACCGACACCGAGACGGCCCAACTCGTGGCCTGGAACGACACCGCCGTCGAGTATCCCCGCCACACCCTGACGGAGCTGCTGGACGCGCAGGCGGCCCGTACGCCCGACGCGGTCGCGCTGCGCTTCGACGGCGAGGAGCTGTCGTACCGCCGGTTGCACGCCGAGGCCGGCGCCCTCGCGCGGCGCCTGCGCGACGCCGGGGTCGGACCGGAGTCCGTCGTGGCCGTCTGCCTGCCCCGCGGCCTGGACCTGATGCGGGCGCTGGTCGCGGTCCTGAAGGCCGGCGCCGCCTACCTGCCTTTGGACCCGGACCTCCCGGCGCAGCGCCGCGCCTTCATGGTGCGCGACTCCGGTGCCCGCCTGGTGATCACCGAGGACTTCCTGGCCGCCGAGGACCGGGCGGCCCCCGCCGGCGATGCGTCGCCGTCGGAGCGGATCACGCCCGGGCACGCCGCCTACCTCATCTACACGTCCGGGTCGACCGGCCGGCCCAAGGGCGCCCTGATCGAGCACGGCGCGATCGTCAACCGCCTGCTGTGGATGCAGGACGCCTACCGCCTCGACGCCTCGGACCGGGTGTTGCAGAAGACGCCGGTCGGGTTCGACGTGTCGGTGTGGGAGCTCTTCTGGCCGCTGATCACCGGCGCGACGCTGGTCCTCGCCCGCCCCGGCGGGCACCGCGACCCGGCGTACCTGGCCGAGACGATCCGGGCGGAGGGGATCACCACCCTGCACTTCGTACCGTCGATGCTGCGGGCCTTCCTGGCCGAGCCCGTCGGGGCGCTGCCGTCCCTGCGGCGGCTCATCTGCAGCGGCGAGGCGCTGCCGGCCGAGCTGGCCGCCAAGGTGCACGAGCGGATCGGCTGCGAGCTGCACAACCTGTACGGCCCGACGGAGACCGCGGTCGACGTCACCGCGACGCGGTGCGAGCCCGGCGAGCCGGTCACCATCGGCCGTCCGATCGCCAACACCACCGCCTACATCGTCGACGCGGCCCTGCGGCCCACCCCGGTCGGCGTCCCCGGCGAGCTGCTGATCGGTGGCGTGCAGCTCGCCCGGGGCTACCTCGGCCGGGCCGCGCTGACCGCCGACCGGTTCGTCCCCGACCCGTTCGCCGCCGCGCCGGGGCGGCGCCTGTACCGCACCGGTGACCTGGCCCGCTACCGTCCCTGCGGCAGCATCGAGTACCTCGGCCGGATCGACGACCAGGTGAAGATCCGGGGTCAGCGCATCGAGCTCGGCGAGGTCGAGGCCGTGCTGCACGAGGCTCCCGGCGTCACCGCGGCGGCGGTGGCCGTCCACGACGGGCAGCTCGTCGGCCACCTCGTCGGGCCGGAGACCGTCGACCGGGTGCGCGCGTACCTGCTGGATCGGCTGCCGGACGCGATGGTCCCGGCGCGCTGGACGATCCTGCCCGCCCTGCCGCTGACCGCCAGCGGCAAGGTGGACCGCCGCGCCCTGCCGGCGCCCGACCCGGTGCCGGGCGCGGGGGGCGACGGCCACGTCGCCCCGCGCGACGAGACCGAGAAGCGGATAGCCGACGCGTTCGGCGTGGCGCTCGGCATCGACACGGTCGGTGTGACGGACAGCTTCTTCCTGCTCGGCGGCGACTCGATGCGGGCGATCCGGATGGTGGGCCTGCTGCGCGCGGCCGGCCTCGCGGTGTCGGTCCAGGACCTGTTCACGCACCAGAGCGTGGCCGAGCTGGCGGGTGTGGTCGGGCGGACCGGGCCGGCCGATGAGGCGGAGCCGACCGTCGGCCGGTTCGCGCTGGTCAGCGACGCCGACCGCAGCCGACTGCCGGACGGGCTCGTCGACGCCTATCCGATCACCCAGAACCAGGCGGGCATGCTGTTCGAGATGCTCTCCGGCGGCGACCGGCCGGTCTACCGCAACGTCTCCTGCTACGCGATCACCGACCAGCTGCCCTTCTCGCTGGACGCGCTGCGGGAGGCCGGCCGGCTGCTCACGGACCGGCACGAGATCCTGCGTACGTCGTTCGACCTGTCCGGCTACTCCGAGCTGATGCAGCTCGTCCACGCGTCGGTGGACCTGCCGATCGGCTACGACGACCTGCGCGGGCTGCGACCCGACGAGCAGGAGGAGGCGGTACGCGCGCACCTGCGGGCCGAGCGCGTCCGGCCGTTCGACATCGCCACGGCGCCGCTGCTGCGCTACCACGTGCACCAGGTCGGCGACTCCGAATGGCGGCTGACCCACTCGGAGAGCCACGCCATCCTCGACGGTTGGAGCCACACCTCCACGGTGGCGATGCTGATCTCGTTGTACCGGACGCTGCGCCGCGGCGAGCGGCCCGACCTGCCGCCACCGCCGGCGGTGCGCTTCGCCGACCTCGTCGCCCGCGAACGCGAGTCCCTCGCCTCGGCGACGGACCGCGGCTTCTGGGCGGCGACCGTCACCGGGTCGGACCGGCTCGAACTCCCGCCGGAGTGGGGCACCGGGTCGGACGCCCCGGCGACCGTCATCGAGGTGCCGTGGGCCGACCTGCGTCCCGCGCTGCGCCGGCTCTCCGCCGCCGCCGGCACCTCCCTGAAGAGCGTGCTGCATGCCGCGCACCTCAAGGTGCTGAGCATCGTCACCGGCCGGCAGCGGTTCTTCAGCGGCCTGCTCTGCAACGGCCGGCCCGAGCGGCTGCGCGGCGACGAGGTGTTCGGCATGTACCTCAACACCGTGCCATTCGCCGCCGACACCTCCGCCCGTACCTGGCGGGGTCTGGTCCAGGCCGTCTTCGCCGGCGAGGCGCGCCTCTGGCCGCACCGCCGCTACCCGCTGCCGGCCATGCAACGCCAGTGGGGCAACGGCACGCCGCTGCTGCGGGTCGGCTTCTCCTACCTGGACTTCCACGTGCTCGACGGCCCCGCCGAGTCGGTCGAGATGGTCGACGACTTCAGCCCGAGCAGCGTCGGGCTGGACGTGTGGACCTTCCCGGGGGTCCTGCGGCTGGGTGCCCGGCCCGCCGACATCGACCGGCCGTACCTCGAACTGCTGGCCCGGACCTACCGGCACGTGCTGGAGGCGATGGCCGCCGACCCGGACGGCGACACGGACGTCGGGCTGAGCGCCGCCGACCGGGCCTGGGCGGTCGAGGCGTACCAGCCCGTCGAGCGGTTCCCGGCGGAACCGTTCGTCCACGACCTCGTGGTCGAGCGCGCGGCCGCCGCGCCCGCCGCGGCGGCGGTGCGGCACGGCGACGACACGCTCACCTACGGGCAGTTGCACGACCGGTCCGACCGCCTCGCCGCGCGCCTGGCGGAGCTGGGCGTCCGGGCCGACACGGTCGTCGGCATCCACCTGCCCCGCGGGATCGACCTCGTCGTCGCGATGCTGGCCGTCCTCAAGGCCGGCGGGGCGTACCTGCCGCTCGATCCGGCCTACCCCGCCGAGCGGGTCGGCGACATGATCCGCGACGCGGCGCCCGTGGTGGTGCTGACGGACGGCGACCTGGCCCCGGGACTGCCGCGCACGACCGCGACGGTGCTGGTCGCCGACCTCGCGAACGGCCGGCCCCGGGCGGCCTACC
Source organism: Micromonospora sp. NPDC047812 (assembly GCF_040704175.1). NCBI lineage: Bacteria > Bacillati > Actinomycetota > Actinomycetes > Micromonosporales > Micromonosporaceae > Micromonospora > Micromonospora sp. NPDC047812. Next base: position 450,512 of record NZ_JBEYRY010000005.1, read on the forward strand.
CGCCGGCGGTACGGCTCGGCGGGGACAACCTCGCCTACGTCATCTACACGTCGGGCTCCACCGGACGGCCCAAGGGCGTCGCGGTCACCCACCGCAGCGTGCTCAACTTCTGCCACGCCCAGCGGCGGGTCCTGACCGCCCACGCCGGGGACGAGGTGCTCCAGTTCGCCTCGCCCAGCTTCGACGCGTCGGTCTGGGAGATCCTGCTGGCCCTCGCCAACGGCGCGACGCTGGTGCTGCCCCCGCCGGACGCCGACCCCGGTGACCTCCGCCGCCACGCGGCCGAGCTGACCCACATGACCCTGCCGCCGCCGCTGCTGGACCGCCTCGACCCGGCCGACTTCCCACGCCTGCGGGTGCTGGTCACCGGTGGCGAGGCGTGCACGGCCGACCAGGCGGCGCGGTGGGCCGACCGGGTCCGCGTCCTGCACGCGTACGGACCCACCGAGACCACCGTCGTCGCCACCATCGCCGAGCTGCGGGCCACGGACACGGCACCGCCGCCGATCGGGCTCCCGCTGGACAACGTGCGCGCCTACGTCGTCGACGACGAACTGCGCCTGCTGCCCCCCGGCGTACGCGGGGAACTGGTGCTCGGCGGGGCGGGCGTCGTGCGCGGGTACCTCAACCGGCCGGCACTCACCGCCGAGCGGTTCGTGCCGGACCCGTACGCGTCCCGGCCGGGTGAGCGCATGTACCGCACCGGCGACGTGGTCTCCCGCGACCCCGACGGCACCCTGCACTTCCACGGGCGCCGGGACCACCAGGTCAAGGTCCGCGGGTTCCGGATCGAGCTGGGCGAGATCGAGCACGCCCTCGCCACCCACCCGGCGGTCGCCGCCGCCGTGGTCGCCGTGCACCGGGCCGGCACCCCGGACGCCTCGCTCGTCGCGTACACCCGTCCCGCGAACGGCACCGCGGCGTCCGCCGCCGCGCTGCGCGACCACCTGCGTGAGCGGTTGCCGCAGCACCTCGTCCCGCACCACTACCTCTCGGTGGACGACTTCCCGTACACCCGCAACGGCAAGGTCGACCGGACCGCCCTCCCGGCGCCGGACGGCTCGCGGCCCGTGACCGACGTCGAGTACGTCGCGCCGCGCTCGGACGTCGAGCAGCACATCGCCACGGCCTGGAGCGAGGCGCTCGGCATCGAGCGGATCGGTGTGCACGACGACTTCTTCGCGCTCGGCGGCCACTCGCTGGCGATGATGCGGCTGACCGCGACGCTGCGCAGCCGGCACGGCTACGAGCTGACCTTCGGCTCGTTCGTCGAACACCGCACCGTCGCCGGGCTGGCCGCGACACTTCAGGACCCGGCGGCGACGGCCGGCGCGATGATGTGGCTGCGGCGCGACGGCGACGGCCGGCCTCCGCTGTTCTGCGTGCACCCGGGTGGCGGCAGCGCCCACTGGTACCTGCGCCTGGCCCCGCACCTGCACCCGGACCAGCCGGTGGCGGCGTTCGAATGGCCGGGCCCGCATCCGGAGGGCACGCCCACCACGGCGCAGATGGCCGAACGCTACGGCGACGAACTCCGCCGGGCCCAACCGCACGGCCCGTACCGGCTGTTCAGCTGGTGCGGCGGCAGCGGCATCGCCAGCGAGATGGCGCACCGGCTGGTCGAGGACGGGCACGAGGTGACGCTGATCCTGCTCGATCCGGGCCTGGACATCCACACCCGCGCCGACGCCTGGAACGAGCTGGCCCTGATCCGCCGCCTCGAACTGCTGCTGGAGGAGGTGAGCGCCGGCGGCGACGAGGCCGACACGCCGGAACGCCGCCGGGAGATCCTCGACCTGCTCGAGCACCTCGTCGACGACGTCGACGAGGAGACCGGCATCGCGCTGCCCGAGCGCGGCGTGGGGGAGTCGTGGCCCCGGGTCGTCCGGATCTGGCGCGAGGTCATGGAGGTGGACGTCGAGTACCGGCACCGTCCCTGGCCGGGGCGGCTGGAACTGATCGTCAGCGACGAGCTCGCCGACGGCCGGCACGAGGTCACCTCCGGCCAGAGCTACCCGGACTACCTGGCGCGCTGGAAGGAGCTCTGCACCGGCGGCGTGCGGGTGCGCCGGGTGCCGGGTGACCACTTCAGCGTCATCAAGCCGCCGCACGTCGCCGAGCTCGCCCGCGTCATCACCGACGTGCTCGGTGCGGGCTGACCGTTGTCACGGATGCCGGCCGCGCCCGCCCGGCGCGGCCGGACGAGAGGAAGAACTGGATGAGTACCCACACGAGCCCGCCACCGCTTCAGGTGGCCATCGTGGGCACGGGCAACATCGGGACCGACCTGCTGTTGAAGGTCGAGGCGTCCCCCCTGCTGGAGTGCGTCCTGTTCGCCGGGCGCCGCGCCGAATCACCCGGCGTCCAGCTGGCCGGGCGCCACGGGGTGCCCACCAGCGTGGACGGCATCGACGCCGTCGCCGCCCGCGCCGAACACATCGACCTGGTCTTCGACGCGACCTCGGCCGACGACGCCACCCGCCACTGGTCGGTCGTCGCGCCCACCGGGCTGCCGTTCGTCGACCTCACCCCGGCGCACCTGGGGAAGTTCTGCGTGCCGGCGCTCAACCTCGACGACTGCCTCGACGAGCAGTACCTCAGCATGGTCACCTGCGGGGGTCAGGCGGCGGTCCCGATGGCCCACTGCATGGCGGAGGCCGCGGAGGGCATCGACTACCTGGAGATCGTCTCGGCCAGCGCCTCGGCCAGCGTCGGCCCCGCCTCCCGGGCCAACCTCGACGAGTACGTGCACACCACCGAGCAGGCGACCATCGAGTTCTGCGGCGTGCGACGCACCAAGACCGTGCTGGTCATCAACCCCGCCGAGCCCGGCATCGTCATGCGCAACTCCATCGCGGTGACGACCGCCGAACGCATCGACATGGACGCCCTGCGCGCGTCCGTCGCCATGATGGAGAAGCAGATCAGGTCGTACGTCCCCGGCTACCGCGTCGTCGTCCCGCCGGTGGCCGTCGGGGACCGGATCACGATCACGGTGGAGGTCGAGGGCCGGGGCGACTGGTTCCCTCGCTACGCCGGCAACCTCGACATCATCACGTGCGCCGCCCTCGCGGTGGCGGAGGCCCGGGCGGAACGGCGGCGGTCATGAGCGGCGCACCGAAACTCAGCATCTGCGACACGACCCTGCGCGACGGCAACCACGCGGTCGGCCACCAACTCGGTCGCGCGGACATCAGCGCGTACGCGCGGGCGGCCGAGGCGGCCGGCGTGGACGTCGTCGAGGTCGGCCACGGCAACGGGCTCGGCGCCTCGTCCATCCAGGTCGGCATGGCCGCGCTCAGCGACGCCGAGATGCTGCGGGCCGCCAAGGCCGAGCTGCGTACGGCCCGCCTCGGCGTGCTGTCCATCCCCGGGTTCGCCAGTGTCGAGCGCGACCTGAAGCCGGCGCTGGACTGCGGCGTGGACGAGGTCCGGGTCGGCGCGCACTGCACCGAGGCGGACGTCACCCGGCAGCAGGTCACGATGCTGCGGGCGATGGGCGTCGCCGTCAAGGGAATGCTGTTGATGAGCCACATGGCCTCCGCGGCGAAGCTGGTGGAACAGGCCCGGCTCATGCAGGGCTACGGCGCCGAGGCGGTCATCCTGATGGACTCCGCCGGCGCGTACACGCCGGAGAACGTCCGCGAGAAGGTCGGCGAGCTCGTCGAGAACCTCGACATCGCGGTCGGCTTCCACGCGCACAACAACCTCGGGATGTCGGTCGTCAACAGCATGGCGGCGATCGAGGCCGGGGCGACCATCGTCGACGTCACGGCGCGGGGCTTCGGCGCGGGCGCGGGCAACGCGCCGATCGAACTCGTCGCGGCGAACCTGCACGTCGGGCAGGTCGAGACCGACATCCAGCTCTTCGGCGCGCTCGACGCGGCCGACGTGGCGCAGGAGCGGTTCGTCAAGCACGTGCCCACCAACGACAGCGTCACCATCGCCAGCGGGATCGCCGGCGTGTTCTCCGGGTTCGCCGCGCCGGTGCGGCGCGCGAGCGCCCGCTTCGGCGTCGACCCCCGCCGGATCCTGCTGGAGCTGGGCAATCGCCGGGTGGTGGCCGGCCAGGAGGACACCATCATCGAGGTCGCCATGTCGCTGGCCGCCGAGCAGGAGGCATCGAGCCAGGTGTGAGCGGTCGTCAGGGTTCGCATCACAGGACGTAGGAGGAGCAATGCAACGCCATTCCCCGCTCGACGAGGCGGCCGACCTGGCCGCGGTCGCCGCGCTGCTGCAGATCGGCGCGGAGATCGGAGTGGACCGACTGCTGGACTCGGGCGGCACGTTCAGCGCCGCCGATCTGGCCAAGACCGCCGAGCTTCCGCAGGCCGGCGTGGACGACTACCTCGCCGCGCTGGTCGCCGCCGGGCTGGTGGTCGGCACGGACGAGCCGAACCGCTTCCAGGCGGCCGAGGACTACCCGGACCGGCGGTACGCGGCCGGATACGTGTCCTGGGCCATGAGCGCCAACGGCCCGTTCCTCGCCAACGCCCGGGAGTTCCTCACCGACCGCGACGCGGCCGCCCGGGTCCATCGCCGCGACGGACGCCGGGTGGCGGTCAGCTCGCGGTGGATCGGCGAGCGGGCGTTCTATCCGCCGATCGTCGACCGGGTCGCCTCGGCCGGTGCCTCGCACGTGGCCGACCTCGGCGCCGGCGCCGGCGGGCTGCTCATCGAGCTTCTCGGGCAGGATCCGGGGCGTACGGGCGTGGCGCTCGACAGCAGCGGCGCCGCGTGTGCCGCGGCGCGGGAGGCCGCCACCGCCGCGGGGGTGGACGACCGGCTCAAGGTCGTCGAGCGTACGGTCCAGTCCCTCGCGGACGATCCCGGACCGGTCGAGGGCGCGGACGCCGTGCTGGCGTGCTTCGTCATGCACGACATCGTGGCGGACGAGTCGGTGGCCAAGGCCGTGCTGGGCGCGTGCCGCGACGCGCTGGCTCCGGGCGGGTTCATGGCGGTCGCCGACGCGGTCTCCTACGCGCCGGATCCGGCGGAGCGGAGGTTCAGCGCGCTCTTCACCTACCTGCACGCCAGCTTCATGCGGGTGACCCTCCCGACCGAGCGGCAGTGGCTGGACACGTTCCGGGCCGCCGGCTTCTCCGAGACCGGGTGCGTACCGCTCGGCGTGCCCGGCGGCCGGCTCTTCGTGGCGGCCAGGTAGTGGCCGCCACGCCGTCGCTGCACCGCGACCTCGCGGCGGAGCTCCGGACGGCGGCGCGGACCCTCCGTGCCGTGCCGCCGATCTCGGCCCGGCATCCGCAGCTCGACCTGGCGGACGCCTACGCCGTCCAGAGCGAGCTGCGCGAGATGGAGCTGGCGGAGGGCGCGGTCCTGGCCGGGCTCAAGATCGGTGCGACGAGCGAGGCCATCCAGTCGATGTTCGGCATCGACCATCCCGACTTCGGCTACCTGACCGACCGGATGGTGCTCGACGACGGTGCCGACCTCGACCTGAGTCGGTTCATCGCGCCGAAGGTCGAGGGCGAGATCGCGTTCCGGTTCGCGGCGGACCTCACCGGCCCGACCGTGACCGCGCAGGACGTGCTGGCCGCCACCGCGGAGGTCCTGCCGGCGCTGGAGGTGCTCGACAGCCGGATCCAGGACTGGCGGATCGGCCTCGTGGACACCGTCGCCGACAACGCCTCGTCGGCGTTGGCCGTCCTCGGCGCCGGCGTGCCGCCCGACACGACGGACCTGGCCGACGCGCGCATGGAGCTGCGTAGCCGCCACGGCGTGCAGACGGGGCGGGGCTGCGCCGTGATGGGGCACCCGGCCGAGTCCGTGGCATGTCTGGTCCGCATCCTGTCCGGGTTCGGCACCGGGATCCGGGCCGGTCAGCTCGTGCTCTCCGGTTCCTGGGCGGCGGCCGTGGACCTCGTACCGGGCGACACCGTGCGGGCCTCCTTCGGCGCCCTGGGTGAGGTCGCGCTGACCACCCGCGGCTGACGTGATCCGGGGTCCCGGAGGGCCCCCGGACCGTCCGGTCCCACCCCCGCACACGTCCCGGCCCGGCCGGGACCGATCGACCGCCCGCCGGTCGGGAAGCACGCACCCGACGACCTGTTCCGACGACGAGACGACTACCACCGAGGAGACCCCGGACCGATGACCATGCTGGTGGACGAGACGGTACCGCCGCACAAGGCGGCCTACGACTTCTCCCTCTTCGAGGCGATGGAGTCGGAGGTGCGTTACTACTGCCGCAAGTTTCCGGTGGTGTTCGACCGGGCCCGGGGCGCCGAGCTCTACGCCGAGGACGGCCGGATGTTCACCGACTTCTTCTGCGGCGCCGGCACCCTGAACTACGGCCACAACCATCCCTACCTCAAGCGTCGCCTCACCGAGTACCTCGCCAGGGACGGCGTGATGCACGGCCTGGACATGTACACCGTGGCGAAGCGGACCTTCCTGAGCCGGCTGCGGGAGCAGGTGCTGGTCCCGCGGGGGCTGGACCACAAGGTGCAGTTCTGCGGACCGACCGGCACCGACGCGGTGGAGGCGGCGCTGAAGGTGGCCCGCCGGGCCACGGGACGCCGTGGCGTCGTCTCCTTCACCGGGGCCTACCACGGCATGTCCCGCGGATCGCTGGCGGTCAGCGGCGGCCGCCGGGCCCGCGCTGCCGGGCAGGTGGGCACGGCGGACGTGACGTTCGTGCCGTACGAGGACGGTCCGGCGGGGCCCTTCGACTCCATCGGCTACCTGGAGCGGATGCTGTCCGACCCGTCGTCGGGACTGGACCTCCCGGCCGCGGTGATCGTCGAACCGTTGCAGATGGAGGGCGGGGTGTACCCGGCCTCGGCCGACTGGCTGCGCCGGCTGCGCGAGCTGACCACCCGGTACGGCGTCCTGCTCATCTTCGACGAGATCCAGTCCGGCTGCGGACGGACCGGCACGTTCTTCTGCTTCGAGCACGCCGGCGTGGTGCCGGACATCGTCACCGTCTCCAAGGCGATCGGCGGCTACGGGCTGCCGCTGTCGATGGTGCTGTTCCGACCGGCACTCGACGTCTGGTCGCCGGGGGAACACACGGGCACCTTCCGGGGCAACCAGCTCGCCTTCGTCGCCGGTGCCGCCGCCTGTGAACTCTGGGGCCAGGACGGCTTCCGCACCACCGCCGCGGTCGGCGCCCGGCGGCTGGAGCGCTTCGGCGCCGAACTGCGCGACAGCGATCCGGCGCTCGCCGTCCGGGGCCTGGGCATGGTCCTCGGCATCGACCTGCGGGCGGCCGGCGGCGCCGAGCGGGCCGACCGGATCCAGCGGCGCTGCTTCGAGACCGGGCTGATCGTCGAACTCTGCGGACGCGACGACGAAGTGATCAAGGTGATGCCGCCGCTCACCATCGACCTCGCCCGGCTGGAGCGGGGCCTCACCGTCCTGCACCGGGCCATCCAGGCCAGCTGACCGACCCCCGCCACCGCGACCGTTCCCGGAGGATCCCGATGGACCGCCGTCCCCGCCGTCACCTGCTGTCGATCCAGGACCTCAGCGACGCCGACCTGCGGCACCTGGTGGCCCGCAGCGCCGACTACGCCGCCGGTCGGGTCCGCCCCGCCGACCGGTTGCGCGGCCTGGTCACCGCGGTCTACTTCCGCCGCACCTCGACCCGGACCCGCACCGCCTTCTCCAGCGGAGCCCTGCGGCTCGGCTCGCAGCTGATCAGCTACGGCCCCGGGGACCTGCAACTGAACACCGGCGAGACGGTCGGGGACACCGCCCGGGTGCTGTCCGAGATGGTCGACCTGTTCGTCGCCCGGACCGCCGACCCGGTCGCCGAGCTGCGGGCCTTCGCCGAGCAGGACCGGATGGGGGTGATCAACGCGATGAGCGCCGAGGAGCACCCCACGCAGGCGCTGGCCGACCTGAGCACCATGGCCCAACGGTTCGGCCGGGTCGACGGGCTGCGGGTGCTCTACGTGGGGGAGGGAAACAACACCGCCGTCGCGCTCGCGCTCGCCCTCACCCGGTTCACCGGAACGCGGCTGCACCTGCGCACGCCGCCCGGGTACGGGCTGGACCCGGGCGCCCTCGCCGCCGCCCGGGTGGCCGCCGGGCGGAGCGGCTCGTCGGTCGCCGAGGCGCACCACATGTCGGACCTGCCGGAGGTCGACGTGGTCTACACCACCCGCTGGCAGACCACCGGCACCACCAAGCCGGACCCGGACTGGCGGCGCGTCTTCGCGCCGTTCCGGGTCGACGGGGCGGTCCTGGCGGCGAGCCCGCAGGCGGTGTTCATGCACGACCTGCCGGCGCACCGGGGCGAGGAGGTCACCGCCGAGGTGCTGGACGGTCCCCGCAGCATCGCCTTCGAGCAGGCCAGGCACAAGATGTCCAGCGCCCAGGCCGCGTTGGAGTGGTGCGCCGGGTGAGCCCGGCCGCCGGTCGCTGCGGCACCTGTCCGACCCGCACCACGGCAGCCCGATGGCGGGAGCGGGCGCACCGGCGGGCCGGTCGCCCTCGTCGCGTAGCGGATCGCCGCAGGTCGAAGGCAGTGCGCCGGCGCCGACGAAATATGGGTACCGGTTACCCATGTGACCCCCTGCGGGGCGCCGGCACGATATCGGCGTGGACAGATCGGGGACGCGGGACACGGTGGCGGTGGGCGGTGCGGGCGGCGCGTGGTGGGCGCCCGGGCTCACGCTCGCCGAACGGGTACGGGCAGCCGAGCACGGCGGGCCCGTCGCCGCCGACGCCGTCTCCGAGCACGCCGTGCGGCGGCTGGGGGACTGGCGTTCGGCGTACGAGCTGGGGACGACGGGTCAGTTCGCGCACCGCCTGGCGGCCCTGGGGATCACCGAGCGGCAGTTCCTGGCCCTCCTCGACACCCCGCCGGCGGCGCTGGCGGACGGGTCGGGCGCGCCCGCCTGGGCCGAGTTCACCGAGCGGGCGCTCGGCCTCGCCCCAGACGGCGCCTCCCACCCGTCCACGGGCACCCCGTGGTCCGACGCGTTCGCCGGCGTGCTGGCGCCGTTCGTCACCGCCGCCTGCGCCGACCTGCGGCAGCGGGTAGGGGCTCCCGGGCCGTCCACGGTGGTGGACCTCGCCGCGGTGTACGCCGGGTTCGCCGACGCGCTCCGCAAGAGGCTGGTCGCGATGGCGTCGCGTACCTTCGTCCTGGAACTCAACGCCGCCCGCGCCGCCGGCCGGCTGGTGGGTCCCACGCCCGAGCACCGGTTCGCCGCCTTCGTGGCCGACCTCGCCCAGCGCGGGCGGCTGACCCGGGTGATGACGGACTACCCCGTGCTGGCGCGGATCCTGGCGACCGCCTGCCGGCACGCCGTCGAGGCGACGGCCGAGCTGCTCGACCGGTTCGTCGCGGACCGGGCGGAGATCCTCCGGCGGTTGTTCCCCGGCCGGGATCCGGGACCGCTGGCCGGAGCCGACGTGGCGGGGGACTCGCACGGGCACGGGCGGGCGGTGGCGCTCCTGCGCTTCGCCTCGGGCGCCCGGGTGGTCTACCGGCCGCGCTCGGTCGCCGTCCACGTGCACTTCAACGAGGTCCTGGACTGGCTCAACGGGTTGCTGCCGGAGCTGGAGCTGCGCACGTTGACGGTGCTCGCCCGCGACGGCTACGGGTGGATCGAGGTCGTCGACCGTGCCGCCTGCTCCGACGCCGCCGAGGTCGGCGCGTTCTACCGCCGGCAGGGGGTGCTGCTCGCCCTGCTCTACCTGCTGGGCATGACGGACATCCACCACGAGAACCTGATCGCCTGCGCCGACCAGCCCGTTCTCGTCGACGTCGAGACGCTGCTGCACCCCGACCTGCCCGTACCGACCGCCGCGCCCGACCCCGCCGCCCGGGCGCTGCGGACGTCGGTGTACCGCACCGCCCTGCTGCCGCAGCCGCTCATCGGCGAACGCGGCCTGCTGGACATCTCCGGCCTCGGTGGCGACCCCGGCGCGCAACAGCTCCGGGAGGCCGTCGAGTGGGCCGCGGCCGGCACCGACACGATGCACCTGGTACGTGGTGCCGCGCCGGTGCGGGCGGCCGAGAACCGCCCGACGCTGCACGGCGTCCCGGCCGATGCCGCCGAGTACACGGGCGAGCTGCTCGCCGGCTTCCGTGCCGGGTACCGCGCCATCGCCCGGCGGGCCGGCGACCTGACCGGCCCGGACGGCCTGCTCCGGCGGTTCGCCGCCGACGAGTTGCGGGTCATCGCCCGGTCGACGCGGACCTACACCGTGCTGCTGAGCGAGTCCACCCATCCCGACGTGCTGCGCGACGCGCTCGACCGTGATCAGATCTTCGACCTGCTCTGGGCGGCCTCGGTGGACGACCCGGTGCGGAACCGGCTGGTGTCCCGCGAGATCGAACAGCTCTGGGACGGCGACGTCCCCCTGTTCACCTGCCGCCCGGAGGACCGCGACCTGACCGGTGGCGACGGCGTCGGATTCGTCGACGTGCTCGACGAGCCGGTGCTGGCGACCGCGCTGCGCAGGATCGCCGGCATGGGCGCCGTTGACCAGCGCGACCAGGAGTGGATCGTCCAGGCCGCGCTCGCCGGCCGGCTCGGCGGGGCACGCCACGAGTGCGCCGAGCCGGTGCCCGTCCGGTGGGAGGCCACGGCACCGGACCCGGGCAGGCTGCTCACGGTCGCCTGCGGCATCGCCGACAAGATCATCGCGGACGCGTACGACGACGGCGTGTTCGCCAACTGGCTCGGCCTCGAACCGGTGGACGGCGGGCACAGCACGATCATGCCGCTGGGCGCGGGGCTGGGTAACGGATACCCGGGCACCGCCCTCTTCCTGGCCGAACTGGCCCGGCTCACGGACGTCGACCGCTACGCCGAGGCCGCCGGCCGGGCGGTGCGCCAGCTCCCCGTGCTGCTCACCGCGATGGAGGCCCGGCCGCACCTGGCGAGCACGGTCGGCAGCGGCGGGTTCACCGGCCTCGGGGGCATCGCCTACGCGGCGGCCCGGCTCGCCGACCTGCTCCAGGACGACGCGCTCGGCGACTCCGTCGAGCCGGCGGTACGCCTCGCGGCGATCGCCGCCGCGACGGAACCCCAGCTGGGCGTGCTCGACGGGCTCGCCGGCTGCCTCGCCGCGATGCTCGCCGTCAGCGAGCTGACCGGCCTGCCGCTCGCCGCCGAGACGGCCCGCGACTGTGCCAAGCGGCTGCTGGCGGCCGGCCCGTCGCTGCCCGCACAGCCCGGCTTCGCCACCGGTACGGCCGGGATCGGCTGGGCCCTGCTGCGGTTCGCGCAGGCGGAGGGCGACGAGCGGTACGCCGAGGCCGGTAGCGAGCTGCTGGCCCGTGCCGCCACCGGCCCCTTCCCGGACCTGGCGGCGCACTCGTGGTGCCACGGCGTCCCCGGAATCGCGGTCGCCATCGCCGACCAGGGCCGGCTGCTGGCGGACCCCGCGCTGGCCGCCTTCGTGGACCGCGCGGCGACCGCCGTGTCGAGATCGGGGCTGGTCGGCGACCACAGCCTCTGCCACGGGGAGCTGGGCAGGCAGGAGATGCTGTCGGTCGCCGCCGCACGGGGTCGGCAGGCCGCCGTCAGCGTCCGCTCCGACCAGGCCGGGCAACTGGTCGCCGCGCTGGACCAGGCCGGCCCGAGGTGCGGCGCCGCCGGCGGCGTGAGCGTCCCCGGCCTGCTGGACGGCCTGGCCGGGATCGGCCACGGACTGCTCCGTGTCGGCTTCGCCGATCATGTGCCCTCGGCACTGCTGCTGCATGCCGAGCCGACGACATCCTGACGCGGTGTCGAGAACCAGATGAGGGGGAAGATATGCGGAACAAGGGGGAAGACATGCGGAACGATCTGACTGTTCCTCGACCGGCGGGGGCGGTGGAGGAATCCGGGTCGGCCGACACGCACCCGGCGGGCGAGATCAAGCTCAGCTTCCTGTGGCACGTCGGGAGGCGGACGGGCATCCTGACCGGCCTGATGATCGCCGCGCCCGCCATCGCGGCCATCATCGACACCGGCGGCACGGGCGGTCACTCGTCGGAGTGAGCCCCCGCCGGGGAGCGGCACCTTCCCGTGTCGTGTCATCGACAGCGGGCGCCCCGTGTTCGACGCGGTAATGCGGGCGTCGCTCACGTTAGCCTGCGGGCATGCGTTTCTCCTCGCCGGTGATGATCGGACGTGATGCCGAACTCCGCACCGTCAACGCTCGACTGACGGCCACGCGGGCCTCGTCCGGCGGCACGATCTTCCTGATCGGCGAGGCGGGGATCGGCAAGACCCGGCTCGCGGAACACTGCGCGCACGCGGCGGCGGAGGCCGGTATGGAGCTGCTACGGGGCCGTAGCAGCTCCACCGGCCCCATCGTCCCGTTCCGCCCGCTGACCGAGGCGATCTTCTCGCTGTCGCGCACGGGTCGGCTGCCGGACAACACCGAGCTGGCGCCGTACCGCCCGGCCCTCGCCCGGCTCGTTCCGGAGTGGCGGGACCCCGCGGTGCCGGAACGGGTGGCCTCGATCGTCGAACTGGCCGAGGCCGTCCTGCGGCTCGTCACCGCCGTGGCCGGGGGCCGGGGCTGCGTCCTCGTCCTCGAGGACATCCACGACGCCGACGCCGAGACCCACGCCGTCGTGGAGTATCTGGTCGACAACCTCGCCGACCTGCCCATCCTGATGGTGGCCACCATGCGGCCGGGCAGCGGCCCCGCGACGGAGCTGGCCTGGGCCGCGGCCGTGCGTCGGTCCGCGACCGTCGTCGAACTGCGCCCCCTGTCCGATCAGGAGGTCCACGAACTCGCCTCCGCCTGCCTCGACACCGACGCCGTGCCCGCCGAACTGACCGACCGGTTGGTACGCGACAGCGAAGGCAACCCGTTCGTCGCCGAGGAACTCCTCAACAGCATGATCGGCGCGCGCGCTCTGGTCCGCGACGGCGACGGCTGGCGGTTCAGCGACGACCCGGCCATCGCGTTGCCGAACACCGTCACGCTCAGTGTGACGCGCCGGCTGGCCAGCCTCGATCCGCAGGCGCGGACGCTGCTGCACACCGCCGCGGTGCTGGGCCGTCGCTTCCCCGTGGCCGCGGTCCGGGCGGCGACCGGTCTCGAGGAGCGGGCCATGCTGAGCCACCTGCGCTCCGGGGTGGACGTCGAGGTCATCATGCCCGACCGGTCGACCCCCGACTGGTACTCCTTCCGCCACGCGTTGACCGCCGACGCGATCCTGGCCACGCTCACCCCCGCCGAACGGTCCGCGCTGGCGAAGCGCGCCGCCGACGCGCTGGAGTCGGCGTACGCCGGGCTGCCCGGCCACTGGTGCCAGCTCGCGGCGGAACTCAGGCAGACCGCCGGCGACAACCACGCCGCGGGCCTGTTGTTCGCGGAGGCGGGCCGGCGGGCCCTCGGCGACGGCGCCACCACCTCGGCCGTCACCCTGCTCGACCGGGCGTACGAGCTGATGTCCGACCCGCCCGACCCCGAGGCGCGCGCCGGCATCCTCGAGTCGCTGCTCAACGCCCTGGCCGAAGCCGGCCACGCGAACCGGGCGTTCGCCCTGGTCGACGACGCGACCTGGGTGAACGCCGTGACCCTCGGCGTCGAGCAGCACGTCAGCATCCGGACCCGGCTCGCCTGGGTCGCGGTCATGACCGGGCGGTGGTCCGACGGCGCGACCCAGGTACGCATCGCCCGGGCGATCCTCGGCAGCAACCCGCCGCCGGGGCCGGCGGCCCGGGTGGACGTGGTCGAGGCGCACCTGATCTTCGGCGACGGTGACGGCTGCGGCCGGACCACGCAGGCCGAGCAGCTCGTGCTCCAGGCTCTGGCGGTCGCCGAGCGGGTGCCGATGGCGGAGACGGCGTGCCAGGCCCTGCAACTCCTGGCCATGATCGCCCGCAGCCGGAGCTTCGACGAGGCGGAGTCCTACCTGACCAGGATGCTGGCGATGGCCGAGGAGCACCGCCTGCCCCTGTGGCGCATCAACGCGCTGTTCCGGCTCGGGGTCAACCAGAGCATGCGGACCGGTGAGCAGACGCTGCTGCGCCAGGCGGAGCAGGCCGCGCAGCTGTCCGGCGCCATCATGCTCGGGCAGAGCATCGAGGGCGTGTACGCGATCCGTGCCGTGATGCAGGGCGACTACGCGACAGGTGACGAACTCGCCGCCCGGTGCGCCGCGGCGACCGCCCGGCTGCGCAACATCGACGACCAGCAGTTCGCGCTGGTGACGGCCGCCGCCTCCGCCGCCCACCGGGGACGACGACGACTGATGGAGCAGCGGCTCGAGGAGTTCCGGGCGGTCGGTGGGGGAGAGTCCGGGCACGTGCCCCTCGCCTACGGGTTCTGCGAAGCCGTCTGCGCGCTGCTGGAGGAGGACCGCCCGGCGGCGGTCCGGGCCCTCGACCTGGCCCGGGCGTGGGAGGACGACCACCCGAACACCTACTACATGACGGGTCGCTTCGGGCTGCGGCCACTGCTCGACGCGCTGGCCGGGTCGCTGGACCGCACCGGCATGGAGGCGGTGGCGCTGGCACCGGGTGCGAGCCTGCGCTGGAACCGGCAGTTCCTGCACCTGGCGAAGGCGGTGGTGTACGGGCGCGCGGGGCAGCGCGAGCGGGCCGCCGCGGAGGTCGCGCTGGCCCTGGAGGCCGCGGCGCCGTACCGCATGACCTATCACCTGGGGTTGCGTCTGGTCGCCGAGGCCGCGCTCGCCGACGGGTGGGGCGAGCCCGTCACCTGGCTGCGGGCGGCGGAGGACCACTTCCACAACGTCGACGCGCCGGTGATCGCCGGCGCCTGCCGGGGCCTGCTCCGTCAGGCCGGCGCATCGCTCGGGCAACGGCGCTCCGGTCACGACCGCATCCCGGCCCGGCTGCGCGCCGTCGGGGTGACCGTCCGCGAGCACGAGGTGCTCGTGCTGCTCGCGAAGGGCCACGACAACCAGGACCTGGCCTCGCTGTTGCACCTCTCGCCGCGTACGGTCGAGAAGCACGTCGCCAGCCTGCTGCTCAAGACCGGGCACGCGAACCGCAGGGCGCTGCGCGACAGCGTGGACGAGCTGCTGCGGTCCGACAGCCGATCCGGAAGCCGTCGGTGATCGACCTCGGCCCCACGGTCGAGCGGCCGGGGGTCGCGTCGGAGGTGCGCGGGTCGAACCCGGGAAAAACTTGATCGGTTCCAGAATACTGGACTATCTTCATCACGTGACGCCCGACTTCGAGACCCAGCTGCGGGCGGTCTCGTTGCGCGTGACGCGGCCCCGGTTGGCGGTGCTCAGAGCGCTGCGCGACCACCCGCACGTCGACACCGACACGGTGATCGCCCTGGTGCGGGCGGAGCAGCCCACGGTCTCCCACCAGGCGGTGTACGACGTGCTGCGGGCGCTCACCGACGCCGGTCTGGTGCGGCGCATCCAGCCCGCCGGTGCGACCGCCCGCTACGAATCCCGGGTGGGCGACAACCACCACCATGTCGTGTGCCGCTCCTGCGGCGCGATCGCCGACGTCGAGTGCGCCGTCGGCCATGCCCCCTGTCTCACCGCCTCCGACGACCGCGGCTTCGTGGTCGACGAGGCGGAGGTCGTCTACTGGGGCACCTGCCCCGACTGTGCGACCGAACGCACCGTTCAGCGATCCGCCAGTTCGGAAGGAAGCAGATGAGCGACACCCAGGGCAACGGACCCGTCAGCGCGCAGGGCGTGGACAAGAAGGAGGCGGCCGGCTGCCCGGTCGCGCACGACTCCGTGACCGCGCACGGCAGCGAGAGCGAGAACCCGGCGATCGACTCGCCGACGCCCAAGACCGGAGGCCGTCCGCGCACCAACCGGGACTGGTGGCCCAACCAGCTCGACCTGTCGGTGCTGCACGCCCACTCGTCCAAGGGCAACCCGCTGGGGGAGGACTTCAGCTACGCCAGGGAGTTCGCCAAGCTCGACGTCGAGGCCCTCAAGCGGGACATCGTCGAGGTCCTCACCACCTCGCAGGACTGGTGGCCGGCCGACTTCGGCCACTACGGCGGCCTGATGATCCGGATGAGCTGGCACGCCGCGGGCACCTACCGCATCGAGGACGGTCGCGGCGGCGCCGGTGACGGCGGGCAGCGGTTCGCCCCGCTCAACAGCTGGCCCGACAACGCCAACCTCGACAAGGCCCGCCGCCTGCTCTGGCCGGTCAAGCAGAAGTACGGCCAGAAGATCTCCTGGGCCGACCTGCTCGTGCTCGCCGGCAACGTCGCTCTGGAGTCGATGGGCTTCAAGACCTTCGGCTTCGGCTTCGGCCGGGAGGACGTCTGGGAGCCCGAGGAGATCTTCTGGGGCCCGGAGGACACCTGGCTCGGCGACGAGCGCTACGCCTCCGAGAAGGAGATGGCACCCGGCGTCGGGGCGACCGAGATGGGCCTCATCTACGTCAACCCCGAGGGCCCCCGCGGCAACGCGGACCCGGCCGCGGCGGCGCACTTCATCCGCGAGACGTTCGCCCGGATGGCGATGGACGACGAGGAGACCGTCGCCCTCATCGCCGGTGGCCACACCTTCGGCAAGACCCACGGCGCCGGCGTCGCCGACGACCACGTGGGCCCCGAGCCCGAGGCCGCCCCGCTGGAGGCGCAGGGCCTCGGCTGGTTGAGCACCCACGGCAGCGGCAAGGGCGGGGACACGATCACCAGCGGTCTCGAGGTGACCTGGACCGACCGGCCGACGCAGTGGAGCAACCGCTTCTTCGAGATCCTCTTCGGCTACGAGTGGGAGCTCACCACGAGCCCCGGCGGCGCGAAGCAGTGGGTCGCCAAGGACGCCGAGGCGATCATCCCGGACGCCCACGACCCGTCGAAGAAGCACAAGCCGACGATGCTCACCACCGACCTGTCGCTGCGCGTCGACCCGGCGTACGAGAAGATCTCGCGCCGCTTCCTGGAGCACCCCGACGAGTTCGCGCTGGCCTTCGCCAAGGCCTGGTACAAGCTGCTGCACCGCGACATGGGCCCGGTCAGCCGCTTCCTCGGGCCGTGGGTGCCGGAGCCCCAGCTGTGGCAGGACCCGGTGCCGGCCGTCGACCACGAGCTGGTGGGCGACGCCGACGTCGCGGCCCTCAAGGCGAAGGTTCTGGAATCCGGTCTGACGACCGCCCAGCTGGTCTCCACCGCCTGGGCCTCGGCCGCCAGCTTCCGCTCCACCGACAAGCGCGGCGGCGCCAACGGCGCGCGGATCCGTCTCGAGCCGCAGCGCAGCTGGGAGGTCAACCAGCCCGAGCAGCTCGCGACGGTCCTGGAGGCACTCGAGGGCATCCGGCGGGAGTTCAACTCCGCCGGCGGCGCGAAGATCTCCCTCGCGGACCTGATCGTGCTGGCCGGCTCGGCGGCCGTGGAGAAGGCGGCGCGTGACGCCGGCGTCGAGGTGACCGTGCCGTTCCACCCCGGCCGCACCGACGCCACCGAGGAGCAGACCGACGTCGAGTCCTTCCGGGTCCTCGAGCCGCGCGCCGACGGGTTCCGCAACTACCTGCGCCCCGGCGAGAAGACGCAGCCGGAGGTACTGCTCATCGACCGTGCCTACATGCTCGACCTGACCGCGCCCGAGATGACCGTCCTCGTCGGCGGCCTGCGCTCCCTCGGGGCCAACGTCGGCGGCACGCGGCACGGCGTCCTCACCGACCGGCCCGGGGTGCTCACCAACGACTTCTTCGCCAACCTGCTCTCCCCGGGCACCCGGTGGAAGGCGTCGGAGTCCGACGAGCACGTGTACGAGATCCGGGACCTGGCCACCGACGAGGTGAAGTGGACCGCCACCGCGGTCGACCTCATCTTCGGCTCCAACTCCCAGCTGAGGGCCCTCGCCGAGGTCTACGCCAGCCAGGACGCGCGCGAGAAGTTCGTCGCCGACTTCGTCGCGGCCTGGACCAAGGTCATGGAACTCGACCGGTTCGACCTCGCCTGACGCGACTGCGACGACGAGCCCCCGGTCGATCGACCGGGGGCTCGTCTGCCCGGGCGGCGGATTCGCTCACCGGTCCGGGTGGCTCCTAGCATCACGGGGTGCGTGTGAAGTCGCTTGCCGCCCTGCTCGTCCTGACCGTCGCCGGGGCGGGCCTGCCCGCCTGCGGGAACTCCGCCCCCGACGGCGACCCACCGCCGACCCCGGTCGCCGCGTCGACGTCTGCCGGTGGGGCCGGGGCGCCCGGGCGCGGGGCTCCGGCGGCCCGTACCGGCCTCGGCGGGCCCGGGGCGAGTGCCAGCCCGAAGCCCCCGACGAAGGCCGGGGCGCTGAAGGCCGGCAACCCGAACGGCGGCGCGGACGTGCCGGCCGAGGCGCGCGCCGTCGACACGTCGAAGCCGACCCGGACGATCGGCAGCGGTACCGCCGCCAGCTGCACCTCGGCCGCGGTGGTCAAGGCGGTCGCGGCCGGCGGCGTCATCACGTTCGACTGCGGGCCGGAACCGGTGACGATCAAGATGACGGCGACGGCCAAGGTCCGCAACGCCAACGGGCCCAGGGTCGTGCTGGACGGCGGCGGCAAGGTCACCCTCAGTGGTGCGGGACGGCGGCGGATCCTCTACATGAACACCTGCGACGGCGCGCAGGGCTGGACCACCTCGCACTGCCAGAACCAGGACCACCCGCAGCTCACCGTGCAGAACCTGACCTTCGCCGACGGCAACTCCACCGGCGAGCGGGCCGAGGGTGGCGGCGGCGG
Organism: Micromonospora sp. NPDC047812; assembly: GCF_040704175.1. NCBI lineage: Bacteria > Bacillati > Actinomycetota > Actinomycetes > Micromonosporales > Micromonosporaceae > Micromonospora > Micromonospora sp. NPDC047812. The sequence goes on from NZ_JBEYRY010000005.1 coordinate 469,111, forward strand.
GGCGATCTTCGTCCGGGGCGGCCGGTTCAGGGTGGTCAACTCGCGCTTCGTCCGCAACCGCTGCGACCGTACCGGCCCAGACCTGGGCGGCGCGGCGATCCGGGTACTCAGCCAGTACGAGAACAAGCCGGTGTACGTGGTGGGCAGCACGTTCGACGGCGGCGTCTGCGCCAACGGCGGCGCGGTGAGCAGCATCGGCGTCAGCTGGGTGGTGCTCAACAGCGTCCTGCGTGACAACCGGGCGGTCGGCACCGGGGCCAACCCGGCCAGGGCCGGCACGCCGGGCGGCGGCAGCGGCGGGGCGATCTACTGCGACGGCAACGGGTTCACCGTCCGGATCGCCGGCACGATCATCGAGGACAACAGGGCGAACGAGGGCGGCGGGGCCGTCTTCTTCGTCAGCAACGACCGCACCGGCACCATGCGGATCGAGGACTCCACCCTGCGCCGCAACCCGAGCGACGGCTTCGAGACGCGCGGCTACCCCGGCATCTTCTTCCTCGGCGCCCGCAACCCCACGGTGACCGGCTCGAAACTGGGCTGACTCCCACCGCCGCGGGTCGGCCGATGAGGACGGGCCTGCCGGAGCCCCGGTCCTAGGATCGGGTCATGCGAAGGACCGACCGCGCCAGCCGGGTGATCGCGGCACCACCGACGAGGGTCTACGGCGCCCTGCTCGACCGGGAGTCGCTGGAGGCATGGCTGCCGCCGGACGGCATGCGCGGGCGGGTCGAGCGGTGGGATCCGCGCCCCGGTGGCGGGTTCCGGATGGTCCTGACCTACCTCGACGCCGCCGACAGCCCCGGCAAGACCTCGGATGCGACGGACGTCGTCGACGTCGGGTTCGCCGCCCTGGTGCCTCCGGAGCGCGTGGTGCAGCGGGCGGTGTTCGAAGCCGACGACCCGTCGTACGCGGGCACCATGACGATGACCTGGCACCTCGCCGCCACCGGCGCGGGGACGGAGGTGACCGTCACCGCCACCGACGTGCCACCCGGCATCGACCAGGCCGACCACGAGGCCGGGATCGCCTCCTCGCTGGCCAACCTGGCGGCGTACGTCGAGGCGGCCGGCTGACGCGGACCGGCCGCCGGCGAGATCCCGAACCGGCCGGTCGTCGACCTGAGCTGGGTCCGACGGCGGGTGACCCGACCCGGGAACCTCTCGACGCGCCGGACGGGAACGGCAGCCGTGGTCTACGGCGCGGGGGCCGGCTCGACGGTGAGCAGCGCGGCGAGCTGGCGCAGGATGGCCGGGCGGGCGCGGTAGTAGACCCAGGTCCCGCGCCGTTCGGCGGCCACCAGGCCGGCCTCGCGCAGCGTCTTCAGGTGGTGCGAGATCGTCGGCCCGGTGAGGTCGAAGGCGGGGGTGAGGTCGCAGACGCACACCTCGCCGCCCTCCGCGGAGGCGATCATCGACATCAGCTGCAACCGCACCGGATCCCCGAGCGCCTTGAACGCGGGAGCGAGCGCCGCGGCCGTCTCGGCCGGCACGCGGCGTTGCGCCAGGGGAGGGCAGCAGGCCGCGTCGGCGGTGAGATCCAGGAGGGCGAGCGGCGCCGCTTGCTTCGACATTCCTCTAGGTTGACATTCTTCTAATCAACGTGCAACCGTCTGCTTAGACGAACGTCAAGGCAGGGCTCGTGGAGGGGGACGTCATGGTCGGCGAGGACCGATGGTCGACGGCGGGTCGGGCGAGGGCCGGTGGGCCCGGTGACGAACCGGGCCCCGCCCCGGCCGTCACCGGTTCCGGTCCGCACGGAGCCTGCTGATGGCCGGCAGCACCGTCCGCCCGATGCGTCCGTACGACGCCGAGCGGGTGCTGGCGATCTACCAGGCCGGTCTGGACGACGGCGAGGCCAGCTTCGAGACGAGCGCGCCGACCTGGGCCGACTTCGACGCGGCCAGGCTGCCCGGGCACCGCTTCGTGGCCGTCGACGGCGGCGCCGTGGTCGGCTGGATCGCCGTCTCGCCGACCTCGACCCGCCCCGTCTACGCCGGCGTGGTGGAGCACTCCGTCTACGTCGACCCTGGCGCGCGGGGCCGTGGCGTGGCCCGGCTCCTGCTGGACACGCTCGTCGCGTCCACGGAGGCGGCCGGCATCTGGACCATCCAGTCCGGTGTCTTCCCGGAGAACACCGCCAGCCTCGGCCTGCACCGGCGGGCCGGCTTCCGGGTCGTCGGCGTCCGCGAACGGGTGGGCCGCCACCGGGGCCGGTGGCGCGACGTCGTCCTGCTCGAGCGGCGCAGTCCCGTCATCGCCTGACCCGTCCCGCCCCGGTGACGGGACCGCACTCAGCCCTTTTGATTCGATAAATGTCTACGCAGTGGAGTGGTCTGATGAAGAACCTGAACGACCTGCCCGTCGCGGTGATCGGCGCCGGACCGGTCGGCCTGGCCGCCGCCGCGCACCTGCACGAGCGCGGCATCGCCTTCACCGTCCTGGAGGCCGGCGACACCCCGGGCGCGGCGGTACGGCAGTGGGGCCACGTGCGGGTGTTCTCGCCGTGGCGGTACAACGTGGATCCCGCCGCCCGCCGGCTCCTGGACGACGCCGGCTGGGTCGCTCCCGACCCGGAGGCCCTGCCCACCGGCGCCGAACTGGTAAGCGACTACCTCCTGCCCCTGGCGGACCTGCCGGGCCTCAAGCCGCACCTGCGCCACGGCGCCCGGGTCGAGGCGATCAGCCGCCTCGGCCTGGACCGGCTGCGCACCGGCGGCCGCGACCGGACGCCATTTCTGATCCGCCTCGCCGACGGCGAGGAGCTTCTCGCCCGTGCGGTCATCGACGCCTCCGGCACCTGGTCCACCCCGAACGTCCTCGGCGCCTGCGGCCTGCCCGCCCGTGGTGAGGCCGACGTCGCCGCCTTCCTGGAGCACGCGTTGCCGGACGTTCTCGGCGCGGACCGGACCCGGTTCGCCGGCCGGCACACCCTCGTCGTGGGCGCCGGTCACTCCGCCGCGAACACGCTGCTGTCCCTGGCGGAGCTGGCGGGCGCCGAACCCGGCACCACGGTCACCTGGGCGATCCGCTCGGCCAGCCCCACCCGCACCTACGGCGGCGGTGACGCCGACGCCCTCCCGGCGCGCGGCGCCCTCGGTTCCCGGCTGCGCGGGCACGTCGACGCCGGCCGGATCCGGCTGCTCACCGGCTTCTCCGTGCACGCGCTCGCTCCGGCCGAGGACCGCGTCGCGGTGGTCGTCCGGCACGCCGACGGCGGCGAGGAGTCGATTACGGTCGACCGGATCGTCGCCGCGACCGGCTTCCGGCCCGACCACTCGATCGCCTCCGAGCTGCGACTGGACCTGGACCCGGTGATGGGCGCCACCCGGGCCCTGGCCCCCCTGATCGACCCGAACGAGCACTCCTGCGGCACCGTGCCCCCGCACGGGGTCGACGAGCTGTCCCACCCGGAGACCGGCTACTACGCCGTCGGCATGAAGAGCTACGGTCGGGCGCCGACGTTCCTCATGGCCACCGGCTACGAGCAGGTCCGCTCCGTCGTCGCCGCCCTCGCCGGGGACTGGGACGCCGCCCGCGACGTCCAGCTCGAGCTGCCCGAGACCGGGGTGTGCAACGGCAACCCCACCGAGCCCGGCGACGGCGACGGCTGCTGCGGTCCCGCCCCCGCCGTCGAGCCGGCCGGTCGTGGTCTCGCCACCGGCCTCTCCGGCGGCCTGCTGTCCACGCCGCTGCACCTGGCCACCCTCGATGCCGCGCCCGCCGGCGGTCAGGCCGGCGGCTGCTGCGCCGGTTGACGCCCGCCATCACGGTGCCCGCCGCCCGCGCGGCCGGCGGGCACCACCGGACTCCGGCCGGGCGCGCTGCCCCGGATCCCGTGCGGTGGTATCAAGGACCGACACCGGCCGAGGAGGGGCAGTGCAGAACTACGCCCGTACGTTCGTCGGCAACCTCGCGCTCTTCATGCTCCTCGGAGCGGCGGGACCGATCCTGCTCGTCTGCGGCGCCCTGGGCGTCGCCGATGCCGGCGGCGGCGAACGGGGAGTCCCGCTGGCCTTCCTTCTCGCCGGGTTGGTGTTCACCCTCGCGATTGCCGTCGCGGCGTTCCGCTTCACCCGGAAGCACTTCCGGGTCATCACCGACCGGGACCGGGTCTCCACGGCGTTCCACTGCGACGATCACACCTTCGTCCTGTGGGCGCCCCGCGCCCGGATCCCGATCCAGGGCGGCCGCCTGGCCGTGGCCGAGGTGCGCGAGGCGACGTTCGTGTCGTACGGCGAGGACTGGGAGGCGACGTACCAGGAGTACGGGAACGACGTCGACCCCGACGAGCCGAAGCCGCGCATCCGGCTCAGGCTGCGGGTCCACCCCGAGGGCGGCGAACCGTTCGAGTCGACGCAGACGTGGCGCGTGCCGTCGCTGTGCCTGGCGGCCGTCACCGCGGGGCGACTCGCCGCCGTCGTCCATCCCGGCGTTCCCGAGGAGTTCGGCATCGACTGGCCGCGCAGCGCCCTGCTGTCGGGCGTCCGAACGTGTGGGCTGCTCGGTCTCGACGGCCGGTACGCCGCGCTGACCGGGCGCCCGGATCTCCTGCTGGAGCTGTGGCGGATCACCGGGGCCGCCGGCCGGATCACCATGGACGGCGACACGATCGACCTGCGTTGCGCCGACCCCGCCGTGGCGAGGCGGCTCCAGGGCCTGGTCGAACGGGCCGCCGGCGGATGGCCGACGCCCGAGCCGGTGCCGGACGAGCGGGCTAGGTGGGTGGTCGACCTGTTGGCCGGCGAGAAGGGGGCGTTCGGCGGCGTGGACCGCCGGTGGGCACGTCGCGGCGGGCACCTGATCCACGGTCGGTTGCTGCAACTGCGGGGCACGGCGACCTTCCAGTACGCCGGCCCGGTGCTGGAGACCGTCCTGCGGCTCTTCCCCGCCGACGGCACCCGCCCGATCGACGTCAGCAAGAAGCTGACCGTGCCGATGACCTACCTCGCGCTGCTGCACCGCACGAAGCAGCTCGTCGTGCGGGTCGGCGCGGACGGGCGGTCGTACGAGATCGACTGGGAGCGCAGCGCCCTCGCCGCCGGGGTGAGCCCGGCCGTGGTGATCGGACCCGATGGCCGGCAGTTCGACCTGACCGGCCGGTTCGACGCCCTGCTGGACATCATGCGGCTGCTCGTGACCGTGCGGGTGAGCGTCCCCGGCACCGTGCTGGATCTCCGCGACCGCCGGACGGCCACCGTGGCGGCACGGGTCATGGACGTGGTCCGGGCGGACCCCGGCCGGAACGCGCGGCTGGGCTTTCCTGCGTCGTAGCACGCGCGCTCCCGCGCGGGTCGGGTTGGTGACCGCACGCTTGCCGCGCGTGACCGGATGGCCGAGGGTCGAACCCTGCCCACATCCGCCGCACGTGCGTCCGAGGAGTCCCATGCAGCCGTTCGACCTGACCAGTGGCGACCAGATCCTCCACCAGCCCGCGCTGGCGAACAACGTCAGCGGGATGAACCTGTCCGTGCGGACCGATCTCGGCAACCGCGTGGAGGCGTGGCGGGCGGGGCCCACCGTCACCGGTGACCAGAGGTTCTTCTGCCACGGCTACTCGCTGGGCACCTTCGGCGCGCACAAGTACACCGTGTGGGGCGGCTTCCTGCCGCAGGTGCTGGCCGACGAGTACCAGACCCTCGGGCGGATCGACAACGCGCGCAACATCGCGGCCAAGGACGTGCTGGTCTGGTGGCTGGGGGGCACGGACGCGTACCACTCCGCGGTGGTGGAGCAGCCGGCCTTCCTGCCCACCGGCGCGCTGGACCAGGCGCACACGACGGTCAGCTCGAAGACCGGCACCGGCCCGCTGTGGATCGGCGTGCTGGCCCAGGACGTGCGGCAGCAGTACCGCGCCGCGGCGTACATCGAGGTGTACCGCCGCAACCAGTGAGGCACGGCGCGGGGCGGTCGAACCTCCGGCCGTCCCGCGTCGCTGTCCCGCGCCCCGCGTTCAAATAGGGGTACGCCGATTGACAAAGTTTGGAATCCAAACTTAATCTGCGGTTCGCGATCGGGTGCGGCCGCGTTCGTGGTGGCGCCTGCCGCGAGCCCGTCCCAGCGGCACCCCCAGGCGAGGAGCGTCATGGCCGAGATACGAGGCACGACGAGAAGAACCCGATGGCGGCTGAGCCTGTTCACCAGCGCCCTCACCCTGCTGTTGGTGAGCCTCGGTCTGACGTTCGCGGTGAGCGCCCACGCGGCGGCCGGCTGTCGGGTGGCGTACTCGGCCAACCAGTGGCCCGGTGGCTTCACCGCGAACGTGGCCGTGACCAACCTCGGTGACCCGATCGACGGCTGGCGGCTTACCTGGACGTTCCCCTCCGGGCAGCGGGTGACCTCGGCGTGGAACGCCAACGTCACCTCCCTCGGCGCCGACGCCACCGCGACCGACGTCGGCTACAACGCCGCGATCGGCACCAACGCCACGGTGTCCTTCGGCTTCAACGGCTCGTGGTCGGGCGCCAACACCGCCCCCACGTCGTTCGCCCTCAACGGCGTCACCTGCACCGGCGGCGTCGGCCCCACCACCGCGCCGCCGACCACGCCGCCTCCCACCACCCCGCCGCCGGTCGGCGACCCGCTGGCCTACGTGGCCGCGATGCAGCCGGGCTGGAACCTCGGCAACACGTTCGACGCGGTCGGCAGCGACGAGACGGCCTGGGGCAACCCACGGGTCACCCAGGCGCAGCTGGACGCCATCCGGGCGCAGGGCTTCAACAGCATCCGGATCCCGGTCACCTGGAGCAACCACCACGGCCCGGCGCCGGCATACACCATCGACCCGGCGTGGCTGAACCGGATCAGGGAGGTCGTCGGCTGGGCCCTGGACGACGGCTTCTACGTAATGATCAACATTCACCACGACTCGTGGCAGTGGATCAACGAGATGCCGGCCAACCGGACCACCGTCCTCAACCGCTACAACGCGCTCTGGACCCAGATCGCGACCGCGTTCCGGGACGCCTCGCCGAAGCTGCACTTCGAGAGCGTCAACGAGCCGCAGTTCGCCAACAGCTCCGGGGACGCCCAGAACGCCCAGCTGCTGCACGAGCTGAACACGTCCTTCCACCGGATCGTGCGGGCCTCCGGCGGCAACAACGCCACCCGGATGCTCGTGCTGCCGACCCTGCACACCTCGTCGGAGCAACCCCGCATCGACGAGCTGACGAGCACCTTCACCCAGCTGGGCGACCGCAACCTCATCGCCACCGTGCACTTCTACGGCTACTGGCCGTTCAGCGTGAACGTCGCCGGGGGCACCCGGTTCGACGCCACCACCCAGAAGGACCTGACCGACGCCTTCGACCGGGTGCACAACGCCTTCGTCGCCAAGGGCATCCCGGTGGTCATCGGCGAGTACGGTCTGCTCGGCTTCGACCGGCACACCGGCACGATCCAGCAGGGCGAGAAGCTGAAGTTCTTCGAGTTCCTCGGCTGGTACGCCAAGACCAGGCAGATCACCACCCAGCTCTGGGACAACGGGCAGCACTTCGACCGGCTCGGCTTCCGCTGGAAGGACCCGGAGCTGTTCGCGCAGATCCGGTCGAGCTGGACCGGCCGGTCCGGAACCGCCTCCTCCGACCAGGTGTACGTGCCGCGTACCGGCTCGATCACCGCCAGGTCGCTGACCCTGAACCCGAACGGCACCACCTTCCAGGGGCTGTACCAGGGCGGCACCGCCCTCGTGCGGGGCGCCGACTACACCGTGTCGGGCAACCAGCTCACGCTCACCGCGAGCGCGCTGACCCGGCTGGTCGGCAGCCGGGCGTACGGCGTGAACGCCACCCTGCACGCGCGGTTCTCCGCCGGGGTGCCGTGGCGGGTCGACGTGGTCACCTACGACCCGCCGGTGCTGTCGAACGCGACCGGGAGCACGACCTCGTTCGCCGTGCCGACCCAGTTCCGGGGTGACCAGCTCGCCACCATGGAGGCGAAGTACGCCGACGGCAGCAACGCCGGCCCGCACGACTGGACGCCGTTCAAGGAGTTCGACGTGGCCTTCGCCCCCGACTACGCCGGCAACCGCATCACGTTGACCGACACCTTCTTCGGCGAGGTCGACGACGGCGCCCGGGTGACGCTGACCTTCCACTTCTGGAGCGGCACGACCGTCACCTACCACGTCACGAAGTCGGGCAGCGGCGTCACGGGCGTCACCGCCGGCGCCGCCCGGGTGGGCTGACCCGGCGACGGTGTCCACCGCGCGGAACGGGCCGTGACCGCCAGCGGCGTCACGGCCCGTTCCGCGTACCCGATCGGATCATCCGCTGCGGTCCGCGCCGTCCGCCGTCGGGCCCGTGGCGTGGGCGCGGCCGGGGTCGCTGAAGGTGCTGACGCCGGGAACCAGCAGCGTGACGGCGCTGGCCGCGGCGGTCAGGGCGGCCGCCGCGACGAGGGTGGGCTGGATTCCGAACGCCGCGACCGCCGGCCCGGTGAGGGCGTAACCGACCGGCAGCAGGGCGAACGCGCTGAGCTGGTCCAGGGCGAGGGTCTTGCCCAGCACCTCGGCGGGGATCTCGCGTTGCAGGGCGGACAGCCAGTAGATGAAGTAGATCTCCACGACGAATCCACCGACCGCGAAGCAGACCGCCGTGACGGGCAGCGGCAGGGCGAAGGCGAGGCTGGCGGGCAGGGCGGCGTAGGTGGTGAGGGCGAGCATGCTCACCGTGCCGGGCCGCCGGGGCCGCCACCGGCCGGCCAGCGCGATGGCCGGAAGGGCACCGGCGGCAGCCGCGGCGAGGACGAGCCCGTAGGCGAGTTCACCACCGAGGCGGTCCGCGGCGATCAGCGGCAGCAGCGTCAGGCTGGGTGCGGTGCCGGCGAAGAGTTGGACCGCCACGGCAGCCATGACGGCGGCGACCCAGGGGCGACGCCGGACGGTGGCGATGCCGGCCGCGGCGTCGGCCAGGACGCTGGTCCGGGGCCGGTCACCGGCGGCGACGTCGCGCACGCCCAGCACCGCGAGGGCGCCGGTCGCGAACAGCAGGGCCGCCAGGCCCAGCGCGGCGTGGATGCCGATGGCGGTGACGATCGCGGCGCCCGCGAGCGCCCCGAGGAGGGTCGCGGAGCGTTGCACGGCGGAGACCATGGCGTTGCCGCGTTCCAGCAGGCCGGCGGGGAGCAGCGCCGGAACCAGGGAGCGCATGGCCGGCCGGGACAGGGACTCGGCCACGCCGGAGAGCGCGGTGACGACGCCGAGCGCGGCCAGGGGCAGGTCGTCGAGGGCGAGCAGCGTGCCGAGGACGATGGTGGTGCGCATCAGGTCGGCGGTGAACAGGATCCGGGGCCGGGAGACGCGGTCGGCGAGGATGCCACCGGCGAGCAGGCAGACCACCAGGGCGATCGCCCGGCCGGCGAGGATGACGGCGATGGTGCCGGCGCCGGCCCCGCGCTGTACGGCGTACAGCGCGAAGGCGACCGGCAGGATCTGGTCGGCGACGGCCCCGGCGGACTGGCTGGCCCACACCCGTAGGAACCGCGGATGCTGACTCAGCTTCTGCGCGGCGGCGGTGGCGGGGCTGGCGGATGCGCTCATGGCGTGCGGCGCGTCCGGCGGTGGCCGGTGGCCGGCGCGCCGACGAGGGACGCCGGGCTGGTGGCCTGGCCGGGCGGGACCCCGCGGCTGGCGGTGCCGGACGCCGCGGTGGGGACGCCGATGCGGCCGGTCGGGCTCATCCGAGCTGTTCCGGGCCGGTGGTCGGGTCGGCCGGTGACCGGTGTGCGCTGGCGGCCAGGCGCGCCGGCGGTGGATACATCAGCCCGGTGCCGTCGTCGGGCGCGGGATTGCCGGCGGAGAGCAGGTAGGTGGCGAACTCGTGGTCGGGATCCACGCCGAGCATCGCCTCCACGCCGCTGTCGTGGAACGCCACGGTCTGGAACGGCGCCAGGCCGAGCGCGGTGCAGGTCAGCGCGAAGGTCTGACCGTAGTGGCCGGCGTCGAACATCCACAGCCGGTAGGCCCGGGGGTGCCGGTACTTCCAGGACAGGCGGGCGGCGACGGTGGTGGTGAGGCAGGTGAAGGCCCCCTGGTAGGAGGGTTCCTGCTCGTAGGCCAGGGTGGCGATGCGCTCGCGGTCGACGGTGGCGTCGAGGAGTTCCAGGCGGTGCACCTCGGGCGCGTAGTGGTAGAGGCCGGCCGGGACGCCGGTGACGTCGTAGACGGCCACGTAGCACTCGACCTCGTGCCGGCCACCGGCGGAGGCGCTGACGCGTCCCTGCTGCGGGCCGAACGCGCCGCCGTCGAGGAACCGCTGGGGCGCGAAGGTGCAGGACAGCACGGTGGCGAGCGCGTCGATGCCGACCGGGGTGCCGGCGAACGCGCGGTGGGTGCGCCGGGCGGCGAACACCTCCTCGACGGGCGTACGCAGCGGCAGGGTGCGTCGGGGAAGGTGCACGGCCGGGGCGTCCGGATACCGCTTGAAGGGCGCCGGAGGCGCACCGTCGGCCGCGATCTGCGCGGCGGTGGCGTCGCGCTGCGGCGAATCCACGAGGTAGTTGGCGTCGCGCGCCTCGGTGTGCATGCGGGACGCGATGGGGCCCCAGTGCTGCCAGACGGGCGGGGTACGGGCGTCGTCGGTGTCGGCGACGAGGATGCCGGCGTCGCGGAGCTTGTGGACCGCCTGGGTGGCGGCGTCGGCGGCCTCGCCGGGGAACTGGGCGGCGATCTCGTCGACGTCGGTGAAGTCGTCCAGCCTCTGCAACAGGTTCAGCAGGTCGGGCGTTACCCGCAGCCACCGGCGTTGACCGGGCAGGGCGACCATCAGCGCGTCGCTGTCCCAGCGGCAGACGAGCTGGTCGCGGCGACGTACCCGCATTCCGATGCCCTTTCGACGACGAGGCACGACAGACGGAATGGTGCCGGACCCGCAGGCGGGTCCGGCACCGGGCGCGTCAGACGGCCCCGTGGTTCAGCACAACTTCGTTCGTCTCGACGATCACGATGTCGAAGGCCATGGCGTGTACCTCCTCTCGAGCGCGGTGGACTCACTGCACCCCTGGACGGGACCGTCTCCGCTGCGTCCGGGACGGGCGTCCGGGGGAACCTCAGTGCCGCGGATACGCAGTCAGGATGCGGATCGGTCGGGTGGACGAGGCGGGAGAGTCGACTGCGGCGAGCTTTCGGAGGCCCCGATAATGAAATTCGGAAACATTCTCCGGGCGGCGCACCGTCACGACAACTCCTCTCATCCATTCCGCTTGCGGCAATAGAGAGAAGGTAGCGAATGCGTCGACCTCCTGCCAAGGGGTCGGCGGTCGCTCTGTCGCCGTCTTACAGCGAGAATCAATGGAGATGCGAGGCGACCTCCAGGGCCGGCAGCGGCCGGGGCGCCGGGACCGCCGAGCCGTGGTCGGGTGCCGTGATCCGGCGTGCCGGCCAGGGCCCTCGATGCGGGCGTCTGCGCAGGTGGCGCCAGCGTTTCTGCCGACGTGGATCCCACTGACGAGCGCTCGTCGGGGCGTCCCGCCGGACTCGGCCGGGTTCGGCGGGACGCCGCGCAGGCGGGTGGTCAGGGCGCTGTGGTGGTCCTTCGCCTTGGCGGCGGGCGCTCCTTCGGGTGGTGGGTCGAATCGCGGGCCCCGGGGCGGGCAGAGCCGACCGCGGGGCGGCAATTCCCCCTCGATGGGTTGCGGGTGGGCCATTCGTGTGCGGACTGCTGTATGACCTCGGGAGCCTTTGGGTCCTCCCGTTCCCGCGCGCTCGACGGCGACTCCGTAACCGGAAAGACGCATTTGAACACGTCAAAGCCTTGAATGGTCGAATGGTCGCCGCGCGCCCTGGTCCGGCGCCGGTCACGCCGCAGCGCTCACGGTCGGCTGCGCGGGTTCGCCGGCCGGCGTCCTCGTGCCCGTGCGTGGGAGCAGGAACGGGGTGGCCAGGAGCAGCACGCCGGCGACGCCGATCGCGGCGCGTACCCCGGCGACCGCGGCGAGGGCGCCCCACAGCGCGGTCAGCACCGCGATCGCCCCGGTGCCCGTGACGTTCCAGGCGACCAGGACGCGGCCGATCCTCTCGGCCGGTACGCGCTCGAGTCGCCCGGTCGCGAACAGCGGATTGAACACACCCATGCAGGTGATCAGCGCCAGCTCGACGGCGATCACCAGGACGACGCCGGCCGTGCCCGGCATGACGAAGAACAGGCCGACCGGCCACACCGCGCGCAGCGCGCCCGAGACCAGCAGGACCCGGCGGCGTCCGTGCCGGGCCGCCAGCCGCGGGGCGAGCTGGGCGCCGATGAAGCCGCCGACGCAGGGCAGCCCGAACGCCAGGCCGTACTGCCAGGCGGCCCAGCCCAGGTCACCCAGGAGCAGCACGGCCAACAGCGGCTCGGTCGCCATGATCAGCGCGTTGACGGTCACGGTGTTCGCGAACATCGGGCGCAGCTCACGGTCGGCGAGGATGAACCGCCACCCGGCCACCAGGTCCGCGCCGCGTAGCCGGGCCGCCGTCCGGTGCGCCGGGCGCGGCTCGCGCTCGCGGATCATGCCGAGCGCGAGTGCCGACAGCAGGAACCCGGCCGCGTTGGCGATCACGGTGACGACGGGCCCCAGCAGGCTGACGGCGGCCCCGCCCAGGGTCGGCCCCACGGCGGTGGCCGTCCAGGTGGTCGACTCGAAGCGTCCGTTGGCGACCAGCAACTGCTCGGGGCGCACGATCGACTTGACGAAGGCCCCGCTCGCGGACGTGAACGCGATGTTGGCCGCCGCACCCAGCACGGAGACGACCAGCAACTGGGTGTAGCTCAGCACCCCGAGCCCGAACGCGATCGGGATGCTCAGCAGGGCCGCGAACCGGACGACGTCCGTGGCGACCATGACGGGCCTCCGGCGCTGCCGCTCGACCCACGGGCCAAGGGGGAGGACCAGCACCGCACCCACCGCCAGGCCCGCCGCGGCCAGCGCGGAGACCGCGGCCGGACCGGCGTCGAGCACCTGGATCGCGATGAGCGGGAACGCCCCGAACCCCAGCCAGGTGCCCACGGTGCTCGCCGCGTACGCAGACCACAACCACCCGAACGACCGTCCCAACCGCTGCGGCACGATGCTGCCCCTCCCCGTCACAACCGATCGTTGACCGCAGGGATTCGACCAGGGCGGGTGAGCTGGCGTCCAACAACGGCCGTGCCGGCGAGCCACAACCGGCGTTTGTGCGGTCGTACGATGCCGGGCGTGGACATCGAGGCCGTGCGCACCTTCGTCGCCGTCGCCGACGCGGGGCAGTTCCAGGAAGCCGCCGTCGACCTGCGGATCACGCAGCAGGCCGTCTCCAAGCGCGTCGCCAACCTCGAACGCGACCTGGGCGTCACCCTCTTCGCCCGTACCGCCCGCGGCGCCCGGCTCACCCTCGACGGACAGGCGTTCCTTCCGCACTCCCGCGAACTGCTCCGGGCGGCCGAACGGGCTGCCGCCTCGGTCCGGCCGGGCGAACGCGCGCTGCGCGTGGACGTCCTGAACCGCCGCATCGCCCCGGCCGTGGCACTGCGGGACTTCTACCGGGCGCACCCGGCGATCGAGTTGGACGTCGTCACGCTGTCGGACGTCGACGCCGCGACGGCCATCGAGGCGGTCCGCGCCGGGGAGATCGACGCGACCTTCCGGGCCGTGCCGGTTCCGGACCGCGCGCTACCCGACGGAATCGTGGTCGAACGGGCCCTGGACGACCCGCTGCAACTGCTCGTCGGGCCGTCCCACCCGCTCGCCGCCGCCCGGTCGCTGACCCCGGCCGACCTGGCCGGGCACCGCATCTGGATCCCGGGCATCCGGCGGGGCACCGAGTGGGCCGCCTACTACGACGAACTCACCGCAGCCTTCGACCTGAGGATCGACGCGATCGGCCCGAACTTCGGCACCGAGGCGCTGCTCGACGCGATCGCCGACTCCACCGACCTGGCGACCCTCGTGGGCACCGGCGACCGGTACGTCTGGCCGGCCACCCACGACCTGCGTCGCATTCCGCTGCACGGCCCGACGCCGGTCTACCCCCACTCGTTCGTACGCCGCGCGGGCAACCGGCACCCCAGCCTCACGGCCCTTCGCCGGCACCTGATGTCGGCGCGGAGGGCCAGCGTGGCCGGGGCCTGGATGCCGGGCTGGGCCCGCCCGCGCGCCTGACCCCGGCCGACCTGGACGGTGCCGGGCCAGCCGGGGTCAGCCACGCGGGCAGGAGGATCAGACCGCCCCGGCGGCCACCGGCTCGGCGGCGGGAGGCGGAGCGGGGACCGACGCGGCGACGGCGACGGGAGCCACCGTCTCCTCGGGCAGGTACTTGCCGAGCTTGCGGATCCGCCTGGCGTTGTTGACCAGGACGTCGATCGGCGGCAGGTCGGTGTCGAGCCGCACGGTCGTCGGCTTGGCGGCGGCGTGGTGGATGTTGCTCAGCAGCGTGTGGAACGACCGCGGGAACAGCGAGCGTACGAACTTGGACTGCTGCCGGCCGCGCCGGATGCTGGTGATCGGCTTCGACCAGTCGATCTGGCCCGGCCGGAACCGGTGCTGCCGGATCAGCTCGCGCCGGAACTCCTGCCACGACACCAGCTTCAGGTCGAACCGCTCGGCGATCTCGCGGGTGGTCGCCGGGGTCACCGGGTAGCTGATCACCCGCGGCGCGTCCGACAGCGCGTTGTCCACGACCGACCGGGCCAGCACGTCGCCCGCGACGATCGGGCTGGTGACCTCCGAGTCCCAGATCAGGCCCAGCTGCAGCATGTGCGAGATCATGTTCCAGAACGAGTACTCCATACCGGGGTCCTTGAACCCGGTGGGCGCGCCGCCCAGCGCGAACGGCGCCTGGTAGATGTGGATCGGCACGCCGTCACGGTTCGCCCGCAGGCTGAGGTGCTTGACGACCCACTTCATCCTGCTGTAACCGGTGTAGAAGAAGCTGTTGCGGTAGAAGTCGCGCCGCTGCTGGTAGACCTCGCTGCCGACCGAGCCGATGACGTGCAGCGTCTTGAAGCGCTTCTGCAGGCAGAACTCGGCGAGCCGGAGCGTCGGCAGGACCTTCTCCTGGCGGTACCGGGCGTAGGGGTAGTCGTGGGTCGTCGCCCCCGCGGCGTCGATGACCACGTCGACCTCGGCGAGCAACTCGTCGTGGGCGGCGGGGTCGAGCCCCATCGCCGGCTCCAGGTAGCTGCCCTCCAGGACCGACAGCTTCCCGGTGTCGGGCAGCTCCATCTTGTACTTGCGCAGCTGCCGCGCGATGCGGTCCTCGCCGGACTTGTCGCCCTTGCGGCGCACCAGCGCGTAGACCGTCGCCACCCGGTCGTTGCCGAGAAGCTCACGCAGCATGTGCATGCCGACGTATCCGTTCGCGCCCAGCAGGAGCACGTTCTTCGGCTCGTCGGCGCCGCGCCGGGGCAGCCGGCTCGCTACCGCTCGCGGGTCCTCCGAGTAGCCGAGCGAGAGCCGGTTGGGGCTGCCTGTCGACAGCGCGATCCGGTCGCTGTTGTGTCGCAGGAAAATGTGCATGGATCCGCCTTTGCACGAAGGGTGGGTGTTGGGGGCCGGACGGGGACCGCGCCGGCTGTCAGGCCACGCGCCGGTCGAGGTGCTGCCAGAACCTCTCGCGCAGCTCCCGCCGGAGGAGCTTTCCGCTCGGGTTGCGGGGCAGCTGGTCGACGAACTCGAAGCTCGCCGGGATCTTGAAGTCGGCGATCCGTCCCCGCAGGAACGGGGTGAGATCGCGGGCGGTCGCGGGCTGGTCGGGGTGGGTCACCACGAAGCAGTGCACGACCTCGCCCCAGTGCTCGTGCGGCACGGCGACGGCGGCGGCCTCGACCACGCCCGGGTACGCGCAGACCGCGTTCTCGATCTCCGCCGGGTAGACGTTCTCGCCGGCCACGATGATCGTGTCCTTGATCCGGTCGCGGACGAACAGGAAGCCCTCGTCGTCCAGGTAGCCGGCGTCGCCGGTGTGCAGCCAGCCGTCGACCAGGGTCGCGGCGGTGGCTTCGGGCAGGCCCCGGTACTCGATCATCCGGGCCGGGGTCGACAGGCAGATCTCGCCGACCTCGTACGGCGGCAGCACCCGGCCCGTACCGTCGATGATCTTCACGCCGAAGCCCGGGTACGGCCGCCCGGCCGCCTGCATGCGCGGCCCGCCGACGACGTGCTCCGACGGCGGCAGGCAGACGGCGGTGTTGCCGCTCTCGGACAGGCCGTAGATCTGCGCGAACTCGCAGTCGAACATCTCGATGCTGCGGCCGAGCAGCGCCTCGGAGATCGGCGACCCGCCGTAGACGATCTTGCGCAGCGAGACGAAGTCCTCCCGCTTCGGCCGGGGCGGCGCCAGCATCATCTGCAGCTGGGCCGGCACGACGCACGCCGTGGTGACGCCGTGCCGCCGGATGAGGCGGACCGCCTCGTGCCCGGCGAACACCCGGACCGACACGTTGGTGATGCCGGCGCTGAATCCCTGGATCGACCACCAGAGCCCACCGATGTGGAACCCCGGGATGCCGATCAGGCTCACGTCGTCCGGCCGCCAGTCGATCCAGTCCAGGCCCTCGGAGGCGAGCGCGTCCCGCACCGCGAAGAAGCTGCGGTGGGCCAGCACGACCCCCTTGGGGTTGCCCGTCGTGCCGCTGGTGTACACCTGGGCCAGGGGCTGCTCCTCGGTCCAGGACGGGTCCAGGTCGCCGTCCTCGTCGGCCTGCCAGCCGGTGAAGCCGGCCAGCGACACGACCTCGCGC
Source organism: Micromonospora sp. NPDC047812 (assembly GCF_040704175.1). NCBI lineage: Bacteria > Bacillati > Actinomycetota > Actinomycetes > Micromonosporales > Micromonosporaceae > Micromonospora > Micromonospora sp. NPDC047812. Next base: position 485,802 of record NZ_JBEYRY010000005.1, read on the forward strand.
AGCTCGGGCAGGTCCGGCCGCAGCGTGTCGACGGTGTCCAGGAGGTCCTCGTCGCAGAAGAGGACCGTGCTGCCGGAGTCGCGCATGATGTGGCGGATCTCGCCGGCGCGCAGCCGCCAGTTGATGGGGACCAGCACGGTGCCGGTCTTGGCGCAGGCGAACAGGACATCGTAGTAGTGCTCGGACTCCTTGCCCAGGTAGGCGACGCGGTGCCCGGCCGTGGCCCCGGCGCGCCGCAGGGCGTGCGCCGTCCGGTTGCTCGACCGGTGCAGCTGCGCGTAGCTGACCGAACGGTCCTCGCAGTGCACCGCCGGGTGGTCGGGCCGCTGCCCGGCGTGGAAGGCGACGACGTCGTGCACCGTGCGCAACTGCGGGTGGTACGCCGTCATCGGCCCGTCCCTTCCGGGACCGCCAGCGTCTCCTCGAGGTACCGCACGATCGCCGGGCCGGAGGCGAGGGCCGGCAGCAGGTTCGGGTCGATCTCGATGCCGAACGCGTTCTCGAGCGCCATCATGAGCTGGATCTGGCGCAGCGAGGTCCAGCCCGGGACGGTGTCCGGATCCAGCTGCTCGGGCAGCTCGTCCGGGGCGACACCGAACACCGAGGCGACCACCTCGCGGACGCGGGTCTCCAACATTGCTACTCCTTGGGTGTCGCGCCGAGGCCCTGCCCCGGGGTGAAGAAACGTCGCGTGATCCGGGAGATGGTGCGGAAGTCGTCCGTGCTCACCTCGTCGAGGGAGATCTCCGTGCCCAGCTCCGCCTCGATCAGGTAGAGCAGCTCGACGAAGTGCATCGAGTTCAGGACGCCCGTGTCCACGAGGTCGTCGTCGAGCCCGACCGAGTCGATGTCCGGACATCTGGCGCGCAGGAACGTGGTGAGGAACTCCGGAACCGTCTCGGTCGTACTCATGACCCCTCCTGGGGGCGTGTCGGTGCGGGGAGGATCTTCGTGGTGAGCCGCGCCGCCGTCGGTTCGTCGGCGCACCGGTGTTCGGCCACGGCCCGTCCGGTGGACAGGCCGGTCGGGATGAGCCGGTTGGTGCGCAGCGCGACGGCCGGATCGCGCAGCAGCGGATTGGTGTCGCGCACGGTGGCGGAGAACAGCGCGAAGACCGGGTCGATGACCTTGGTCGCCCCGTCGGCGTCCTCGACCTCGACCCAGGCGTGGACCAGGTCGAGCATGCCGACCACCCAGCCGATCCTGGTGACCGCCGGGATACCGGCCCGGCGGCAGAGCTGAGCCAGGTAGCGGCTCGCCGAGTCGCAGCTCGCCACGCCGTGCGTGGTCACCAGGTCGACGTCGTTCTGCAGGGCCTCGGGCAGCTTGACCCAGCGCAGGTCCATGGCGGCGAACTCGGCGGCGATCGCACGCAGCTCCGGGGAGCGCAGCTCGGCCAGCTCGCCGCGGGTGTGGACGGTGGCGGTGACGGCGAGTTGCGACGCCGTACGGGTGACGGCGTCGTCGCGCTCGGCGTCCGACCCGGCGACGCCGTCGGCGGGTTCGACCGTCAGGTCGTGCACCGCGCCGCCGCAGCGTTCGGGGCGCGGCAGGGCCAGCGTGCTGGTCGGCCGCGGGCCGCACGCGTCGGCGGCACACGCGATCCGCAGCGCGAACCGGGAGGCGCGGGGCGCGAGCAGCTCCTCGGTCGACGAGCGCATCCACCGCAGCGAGTAGGCGAAGGCCTGCTCCGGCACCGTCGTGCCGGTGCCGGAGTACAGCGCCAGGTTGAACAGGTCGCGCGAGTCGAACCGCTCCTCGCCCGGGTCACCGCTGGCCGGCAGCCCGCGGTCGAGCAACACCGAGAGCGTGTGGTCGTCGCAGCCGAGGACCTGTCTCGCCGAGGCGCGGTCGACGTCGTCGAGCCGGTGCTCCGGCGGGACCGCGAAGAGCGTGTCCAGCCCCCGGCACAGTCCGGCCGCCGTCATGACCGCGCCGGGTTGTCGCGCCACATCGTCTTGATGACGCTTCCGGTGCTCAGCACGTACTCGTCCACGGAGGTCCAGCCGAGCATCTCGTTGATCTGCACCTGCTCCGGGCCGGCCGAGGTCTCCAGGTAGCCCGGCAGGCCGAGGGCCTCGGCCCGCTTCTGGCCGGCGCGCATGAGGACGTAGCCGACACCGACCGAGTCGACCCGCCGGCCGAGCACCGCGAACCACACGTGCGGGCTGCTGGGGCGCATCCGGTCGAGCGCGTTGGAGATCCGGACTGCCTCCGTCACGGCCCGCGGCCCGGCCAGCAGGCACGCCACCGAGCGCAGCGCCCATCCCCACCACGGCGTCGTGCGCTCGTCGCCGTAGAGGACGAGGATGCCGTCGAGCCGGTCGGCACGGTACGCGGCCAGGGTGATGCCCGAGCTCATCAGCTGGGCGATCACCAGCTCCGCGAGGTACAGCGCGGTCAGCGCGGACCTGCGCTGCCACCGGGGGAGTGAGCCGGCGGCGGCCCAGATGGCGCCGTTCTCGTACGCCTGGGCGAGCAGCCGGGCGCCCGCCCACAGCTGCCGCCACCCGAGGTCCCGGACCTCGAGTCTGGGCTCCGGGCGCGCGATCGTTCGACTGTTCATAGTTCACCCCACGTCCAGACGGGAGCCCGCTGACCTGGGTGAATTTAATGGTCTTGGGTAATCGGCCAGTAATAAGAAGATCCCCTCGCCGGTTTCCACCGTTGCGGCGGCTGCGGGGCCCTCGCGTGATGCCGGCCCCGCCGCCCGCGAGGACGCGTCCCTCGCCGGGCTGCTCCCTTCCCCGGGTCGGGTCCGGATGGGAGACTGAGTCGTGTCGCGTGACGACCTCGGGAGCCCGCCGGAGCAGCACCGTGCCGGGTCGGTGCCGGCGTGATCACCGGCCACTGGGAGGTCGTCGTCGTCGGCGGCCGGATCGCCGGAGCGTGCACCGCCTGGGCGCTCGCGCCGTACGCCGAGCGGGTCCTCGTCCTCGACGCCTCGCGGCCCACCGCGTTCTGGCCGCAGCAGTCCACCTGGGACCGGTCCGGCAACCTCGCCTGGGCCGAGCTCGGCCTGCTGGACACGGTCCTGGCCTGCGGCGCCCCGCGCACCTACGGCGACACCCAGCGCATCGGCGAGGACGTGGTCGAGCGGGTCTACCCGCGCGAGGACGCGTACTCGTACCGGATGAGCGTGCCGCGCGAGGTGCTGGACCCGGCGCTGCTGGCCGCGGCGCGCGGCCGGGGCAACGTCACCGTGCGGCGCCCGGCCCGGGTGCGGGACCTCACCGTCGACGCGGGCAGGGTACGCGGCGTGACCGTCCGGCACGGTTCCGTCGACAGCGAGGTCACCTGTGACCTGCTGGTGCTGGCGGACGGCCGGCTGTCGCGCAACGCGGAACGCGTGGGGGCGACCGCCTACCGGGTCGTCGAGTCACCGTGGTTCGCGCTGCTGGCCTACTACGAGAACCTGCCGCTGCCCACCGACCGCTCCTACTTCTCCTTGCAGGACCGCAGCGTCCTCATCTCGACGCCCTGCGGCGACAAGCAGTGGTGCGTCGCGCTCGACCTGCACCAGAGCCTGATCGACGAGACCGGCCGGCACCCCGCGCGCTCGTTCGAGCGGATGGTGCGCGACGACCCGCACCTCGGTCCGGCCGTCGCCGCCGGCCGCCGGAGCACGTCGATCGGCGGCGCGGGCCGGATGCGCATGCTGCGCCGGCCGATGAGCGGGCCGGGCTGGTGCCTGGTCGGCGACGCCGGCTACCACCTGGATCCGGTCACCGCCCAGGGCACCCGGGCCGCCGTGGTCACGGCCCGGATCCTGCGGGACCGGATCGCGGGCGCCGGCCGCGTCGCGGGCGCGGACCTGACCGGCCTGACCGACGAACGCGACGCCGCCCTCGACGACGACTGGGCCTACACCGAGCAGATCGTGCGCGGCTGACCCCCGCGTGCACCGGCCTCCGCTCCACCGGTCGACGCCTGCACCGGCCGGCGAGCTGATCCGGCCGGCGCGCCAGCGGCCGGGGGCGGCCCGACCGGCTACCCCACCGGGCGGCTGCCGTTGACGGTCACCCGCTGGCCGTAGCGGGAGTGCGGGTAGTAGTCCCACACGGCGTGGTGCTGGGTGCAGCGGTTGTCCCAGAACACCAGCGTGTTCGGCGTCCAGCGGACCCGGCAGCTCAGGATCGGCTGCTGGGCGACCCAGCCGAAGAGCATGTCCAGCACCGCCCGGCTCTCGTGGCGGGAGAGCTGCACGATGTGCGAGGTGAAGCCGGCGTTGACGAAGAGCAGCTTGCGGCCGGTCTCCGGGTGCCGTACGACCACGGGGTGCTCGCTCTTCGGCACGACGTACTCCGGCGGCGGGGTGTGACCCTGCCACGGGATCAGGCCGTCGTGGATCGCCGTCAGCCCGTCGAGGAAGGCCCGCATCGGCGGGGAGAGCATCTCGTACGCCAGGTGCATGTTCGCCCAGAGGGTGTCGCCGCCGACGCCGATCTCCGGCGTCCTGGTGACGTAGAGCATCGAGCCCAGCGACGGCTCGGCCTCGGCCGTGCCGTCGGTGTGCCAGTCCTCGCCGGCCACGAACCGCGACTCCCGGCCGGCGCTGATCTCGAGCACGGCGGGGTCGCCGCCGTCGAGGTCGGCGAGGGGCTGCCGGCGCAGCTCGCCGAAGTGGCCGGCGAAGCGCTTGTGGTCCTCGGCGGTGAGCACCTGGTCGCGGAAGACCAGCACGTGGTGGGCGAGGAAGGCGCGCCTGACCTCGGCCAGCTGCCCGTCCGACAGTTCGGTGGCGAGGTCGAGGCCGGAGACCTCCGCGCCGATGACCGGAGAGATCGGTCGGACGGTGATGGTGTCGTAGCGCTCCGGCGGGCGGGTCGTCGCCCGCTCGACGGCGGCAAGGACGTGCTCTTCCATGCGTTCCCTCCTGGATTCGGTGTCACAGCCCCCGGGCCAGCAGGTCGGCCACGATCAGCCGGCCGAAGGCGAGGTTGCCGTGGATCGGGTCGTCCGGCTCGCAGAACGCGGCCCGCTGCCGGCCCGTGCCGTCGGTGACCCGGGCCCGCAGGTCCACGATCTCCACGCCGAGCGCGACGAGCGCGCGGCGGACCGTCTCCTGGGCGGCCATGAACACCAGCGGGTCGGACATCCCCGGCACCCGCTGCGGCGGCAGCACCGCGAGGACGCGCAGCCCCAGGTCGAGGGCGTGGCGGTGGAAGGCCAGCGCGTCGCGGGCCATGGCGCGCACGATGTCGTCGAAGAGCCCACCGGCGAGGAAGCCCGCCGGGAACGCGCCGTCGCCCGCCCGGTAGATCCGCCAGTTCTCGGTGGTGGCGAAGAAGTGGGCGCTGAGCCCGAACGTCGAGACCAGCGGGACGGCGAGCTGCCCGATGTCGGTCACGCCCAGCTCGGCCAGGAAGCCGCGGTGGCGTTCCTGCACGGCGGCGTCCCGGAACACCAGGCCGTCGTCGCGTACGTCGAAGAAGCCGACGTTGAAGTCGCGCCCCGAGCCGACCGGGCCACCGACGAAGGGCACCCCGGCCGCCGCGGCCGCGCGGGCGATCGGTCCGGCGTGCGAGTCGCCCAGCAGCAGGAACCTAGCGGGCGCGGTAGCGGTCGAGGACGGCGTCGTCACAGTAGAGGTCACCTCCGTCGGCGGTGTCGGCGCGACGGTCCGCCGCCGTCGCGGTCGGCGGTGTCGGCCCGGTCTCCCCGCGTCGCCGTTCGAGGGCGTCGAAGAAGTGGCGCATGACGAAGGCGACCCCCGTCGGCGTCACGGCGCGCAGGTTCGGCGCGAAGAAGGCCCCCCGGAACGGGAAACCGGTGATCAGCTCGTACGAGGGGAAGTAGTCGACGTGGTCGTGTTCCTGGGCGAGCTGGCCGGCCGCGGCCCGCAGCACCGACTTGGAGTACGTGGTGGCGGTCAGCGCGTGCGCCCCGGTGGCGGTCGCGGTGAGCGGCACCGGCGACACGGTCAGCAGGACGGTCAGCCGGGGGTTGGCGGCGCGCAGCAACGCGACGACGGCGGAGAGGTCCCGGTGCACCTCGGCGACGGTGAAGTTGTGGAAGACGTGCCGCCCGGGGTCGAAGGTGCCCCGGACGGTGCCCGGGCAGACCGGGTGGACGGTGCCGGTGACCACGTCCCGCCAGGCCTCGGTCAGCCCGAGGGTGAAGATGAGACAACCCGCCTCGGCGACCGCCCCCCGCATCGCCGCCAGGGTCGACCGGCGGGCGGCCAGGGTCGCCTCCGCCGAGTCGTACCCGTCGGGTTCGACCGACGGGCGGTACGGGTCGAAGAACCGGTCACCCTCGCACCAGACCTCGTCGGGCCCGGTGTCGCCGGCCAGCGCCCAGGTCAGCCACTGCCGCAGGGTGGCGGCGGTGTAGATGGTGCCGGTGCGGAACGAGAACGCGCCGTAGTGGCGGGCCCGGCGCTCGGCCTCGGTCAGCCCCGGCGGGGGCAGCTCGACCTCACGCCAGTTCATCCCCTCGTCGAGCAGGGCGGGACCGAGGTGGCGGGCGAAGCAGGAGCCGGCGGTGAGGACCGCGTCGTCCGGGTCGAGGCCGAACTTCGGCGTCCACACCTCACCGATGGCCAGAATCTCCGGCTCGGCCACGGCCGTGCGCCAGAACGACCGCGACGGCAACGACTGGTACGGGTTCATCGCGCCGCCTTCGGGTCGGTGGCCGGCTCCGCCTCGTTGATGGCCTCGGCCACCGCCGCCACGTGTGGGGCCCCGACGATGCCGTAGTGGGTGGTGTCGACGAGGTGCCAGGCGAGCCCGGTCAGGTGCGTCCGCCACTTCCGGGCCTGCTCCTGCGGCGGACCGAGCGCCGGCAGACCGGCCGTCGGGCGGCCCGCGAGCCAGAGCCGCGCGGGCGTCCCGGCCAGCCGGGGCAGGGTGTGCTGCGCCATGCTCGCCAGGTTGGCCCGGCAGCAGCGCGCCAGCGCGTCCGCGTACGCCGTCGCCGCGGTGTTCGCGCCGGTCGCCGCCCCCAGTTCGTGGGCGAAGAGCGCGGCGAGCCGTTCCTCGTCGTACGCCCGGAAGGCCGGCGCGGCATCCGGCGGCGGCGGGTCGAGCAGGTAGAGCTCGTCCGCCGGCTGGCCGGCCGCCTCGGCTTCCGCCGCCATCCCGAGCGCCACCCAGGCGCCGAACGACCACCCGGCGAGCCGCCAGCGCCATTCGTCGCGGGGGAATCGGTCCCGCAGCGCGGCGTGGTAGCGCGCGGCCCGCTCCGCGAGCGACCAGGCCGGCTGCCCGGGGCGTACCAGCGCGGGATCGGCGATGACGCAGACCGTGAGCTCCGGGTCGAGCGCCGACACCAGCGACCGGTACGCCTGGACGTCCCCGCCGACCGGGTGGACCAGGCAGAGCACCGTACGCCCCCGACCCGCCTGCCAGACCTCCACCGCCACGGCGGGCTCGGCGGCCCCGGCGGCGCGGACCGGCTCGCCGAGGAGCCCCAGCACCTCGGCCAGGCTCACCCGGTGGCTCAGCTGGGACAGGCCGAGGCTCACGCCGAAGTGCTCCTTGACCCGGTCGATCAGGTCCAGCAGCAGCAGCGAGTCGGCCCCCAGGTCGTAGAGGGACGCGGCCGGGTCGAGCCGGTCGGTGCCCAGCCAGTCGCAGAGCCATTCGCCGACCTGGTCGGCCGCCGACGGGGGTAGCACGGCCGGCGTCGCGACCTGCGGGCCGGCCGGTGGCGCGTAGAACTCCCGCGCCCGATCCGGCGCGGTGGTGCAGACGAGCAGGTGCGGCAGCCGCAGCCGCAGGGCCTGGGCGAAGAGCCGGCGCCCCTCGTCGACGGAGAGGCCGACCGCCAGGTGCGCCCGGTGCCGGGCGTCGGTGGGCAGGGCGTCGCGGGCCAGGCCCACCTCGTTCCAGACGTCCCACCCGATCGAGATCCGCTGCGTGGTGTCGGCCCCGCTGGCCCGGTGCCGGGCGAAGCCGTCCAGCAGCCCGTTGGTGGCGGCGTAGTCGAGCTGGCCGACGCCGCCGAGCTGCGCCGACATCGACGAGCAGTAGACGACGAACGCCGGCCGGTGGTGCGCGACCAGCCGCTCCACGAGCAGCGCGCCGTGCGCCCTGCCGGCCGTGGCCCGCCGCATCGCGGCCGCGTCCCGCCGGCCGATCAGCCCGCCGGCCGCGATCCCCGCGGCGTGGACCACCCCGTCGACCCGTCGGGTCCGGTCGTCGAGCCGGGCCAGCACCTCGTCGGGGCCGGTCTCGGCCAGGTCGACCTCGACGAGGTCGACGCGGTCGGCCCACGGCGCCAGCCCGGCCGGCAGCGGCCCGCGCCGCGCCAGCAGGATCACCCGGCAGTCGCCCTGCTCCAACAGCCAGGCGGCGATGCTCCGCCCGATGCCGCCGGTGCCGCCGAGGACCACGTACACGGCCGGTCCGGCGGGCAGCGGACCCGCGGCCGCCGCGGCCGGCGGGCGGACTGGCAGCAGCGCCTGCTCCCACCAGTAGCTGCCGCGCAGCGCGAGTCGTCGGGGTGGTGCTGTCTCCTCCGCCAGCAGCGCCGCGAGCGCCGGCGCCCAGTCGGCCGGATCGGCGCCCGGCAGGTCCACCCAGTGGCTCTCGACGTCGCCCTCCTGGGGCGCGACCTCGCAGGCCCCGGCGAGCAGGCCCAGCTCCGGCCGGCGTACGTCGTCGTCCACGGGTTGCGCCTGGTGCGACAGCCACCAGGCCCGCAGCCGGGGCCGGCCGGGCAGTGCGGCGACGGCTGCCAGCAGCGCCGCCGGGGTGTCGACGCAGGCCCGGTACGAGTGGGCGAGCGCGTCCGCGCCGACCGGTCCGTCGACGGCCAGCGGCAGCGCGTGGAGCCAGTCGACGCCGCCGCGCCCGGGCGCGGCCGGCGCGGCGGCAATGGTGAGCGCGTCGAGCAGCCGGCCCAGCGACTCGGGATCGGCCGGGTCGACCTGGTAGCTGTCCGGTCCGAGCCGGGCGAAGCCGTCCGCGGCGGTGACGGCCACCACCCGGGCGTGGGACGCCGCGAAGGCGCGGAGCGCGGCCGGCGACGGCGGTTCCGCGGCCATGACCACGAGCGTCTCCGGGCGGCGGGCCCCGGGGTCGGTCCCCGCGTGCCGCCAGCGCACCCAGTGCGGCTGGTGCAGCCACTCGGCCTCGGGCAGCCGCGCCGGCCACGGCTGATCGGCCGGCACGGCCCCGCCGGGCGGTGCCGCCCCGGCGTGTGCTGCCGCCCCGGCTGATGCCGCTCCGGCGGGCAGGGGCGACCCGGACGGCAGGGGCGACCCGGGCGGGGGTGTCGGCCCCGCCTTCGGCACGCGGGGGAACTCGTGGTCGGCGAGCGCGAACGCCGGCGGGGGGAAGTCCCAGGGCGGCTGCGCCGGCCCGGCCGGCCACCGGATCGGCCGACCGGCCAGCCAGGCGGCGACGAGGTCGGCCGCCGGCGGCGTACCGGCCGGGCCGGTGACCGCGACGGGCGTCGCCTCGACGGGGGTGACCTCGACGGCGGTCGCGGTACGCAGCCAGGCCACGGCGGCGGCCACGTCGACGCAGACGGCCGCCGCCCGCCACCGACCCGGCGTGCGGCCGGCCTGGAGGTGCCGCAGCACCCGCGGGTAGGCCTCGGGCCGGGCCGCCAGGTAGTCGGCGATGCGGGCGGCGTCGGCGCGCAGGCCGGCCGCGCTGCCGCTGGCGAGCAGCACCACCGGTACGCCGGCACCCGGCGGCGGCGCCGCCGAGCCGGTGCCGTGCTCTGCCTGCTGGCGCGGGTCGACCGGGGACCCGACCGGCTCGACCGCCTCGCAGACCAGATGGGCGTTGGTGCCGCCGATGCCGAAGCTGCTCACCGCCGCCACGCGCGGCCGGTCGACGGGCCAGGGCCGGGCCTTCGTGGGGACGTAGAACGGGGCCGGATCGGGGCCGAGCCGTGGATTCAGGCGACGGAAGTCGACGTTCGGCGGGATCAGCCCGTGATGCACGGCCAGCACGGCACGCACCAAACCGACGACCCCGGCCGCCGCGCCGAGGTGACCGATCTGGCTCTTCACCGAGGCCAGCGCGACGCGGCCGGACTCGGCCAGGTCGAACGCCTGGCGTAGCGCCGCCACCTCCACCGGATCGCCCAGCTCCGTCCCGGTGCCGTGCGCCTCCACGTAGCCCAGGTCGCCGCCGGCCCGCCCACTGCGACGCAGCGCGGTGCGGATCACCTCGCGCTGGCCGGCGACCGACGGCGCGGCGTAGCCGACCTTCTCCGCGCCGTCGTTGTTGACGGCCGATCCGGTGATCACCGCGTAGACGGTGTCGCCGTCGCGCCGGGCCAGCCGCAGGGGCTTGAGCACGACCACACCCACCCCGCTGGCGCCGACGGTGCCGCCGGCGTCGTCGCTGAACGGCCGGCAGTGCCCGTCCGGGGAGAAGATGTGCTGCGGCTGGTAGCGGTAGCCGGCGCCCATCAGCGGATCCACCAGCACGCCACCGACCAGCATCACGTCGCTGTCGCCCTGCCGCAGCAGGCCGGCCGCGACGTGGACCGCCACCAGCGAACTCGCGCAGGCCGCCTGCACGGTGAAGGCCGGACCGGTCAGGCGCAGGTGGTAGGCGACCTTCGTGGCCAGGAAGTCCTTCTCGTGGTGCAGCGCCAACTGGAAGGGGTCCGGCAGCCGCGCCGGATCGGCCTCGCGCAGCATCGACTGGAAGTACGTGTTCTCGCCGCAGCTGGCGAGCAGGCCGACCCGCCGCCCGGCGGGATCGGCGATGCCGGCGTGCGCCAACGCCTCGACACAGCTCATCAGCAGGTGCCGCTGCTGCGGATCCATCAGCCGCGCCTCCTGCCGGCTGATGCCGAAGTGCCCCGGGTCGAAGCCGAGCACCCCGGCCAGCTGGCTGCGGGCGCCGACCAGGCCGTCGGCGGCGTCGAAGTGCTCGATGCCCCGGTCGCCGGCCTCCACCATCGCCCAGAAGGCGGCCAGGTCGGTAGCGCCGGGCAGCCGGACGGCCATCCCGACCACGGCGACCGGCTCGTCCGCCGGGCCCGGAGCAGCCTCGTCCCGCCCGGCCGCCGCGACCCCGCCCGCCCGCCGTGCTGGCTCGGCCGCCCGTGGCGCCGGCTCCGACCCGGCCGCGCTGCGCGCCGGTTCGGCCACGGGCGGTGGCGTCACCTCCAGCCCGGCCGCCCGCCGCGCCGTCACGGTGGCCGGTGACGGGGTCTCGGTCACCGGGGGTGCCGTGTCGGCGGCTGGCGACGCCACCCTCGCCGGTTCGTCCGGCGTCGCCGGGCCGGCGGTGGCCCGCTGTCCGGCGAGGAACCGGGCGAGGCGGCGGATGGTGACGTGCTCGAAGAGGTCGGGGATGCTCAGCGGCAGCCCCTCGGCGGCGCAGCGCAGGTGGAAGCGCATCAGGTCGAGGCTGCCCGCGCCGTGGTCGAAGAAGCGCCGGTCGGGCCCGATCGGTCTCCCGACGACCTCCTCGAAGAGCCCGGCCAGCCGCGCCTCCAGGACCGACATGACCGGCGGCGGCGCGGCGGCGCCCGGCCGCAGCTCCTCGCCCGGTGCGGTCAACGCGCGACGGCGGTCCAGCTTCCCGCTGGCGGTACGCGGCAGCTCCGCCAGCCGCCGGAACCGGTCCACCCGCACGTACGCGGGCAGGAGCCCCGCCAGGTGAGCGGTCAGCTCCTCCGGGGACGGCGGGTCGGCCCGCGACTCCAGACAGGCGACCAGGTGCGGGTCGTCGCGGACCACCACGGCGTTGACGACCGCCGGGTGCGTCAGCAGGGCCGCCTCCACCTGGCCGAGCTCCAGCCGGTGCCCGCTGACCTTCACCTGCTGGTCGTCGCGGCCCAGGTAGTGCAGCAGACCGTCCCGGTCGAACCGGGCCTGGTCGCCGCTGCGGAAGAACCAGCCGTGGCCCGGCAGCTCGACGAAACGGGCCCGGTCGAGCGCCGGATCGTCCAGGTAGCAGGGCGCCACCAGCTCCCCGCCGATCAGCAGCTGACCGGGGCAGTCCGGCGGCACCACCTCGTCGGCGGAGTCCACCACCCGCAGCCAGGTGTTGGCGACCGGGCGGCCGATGGCCGGGCGGGCCGGCCAGGTGGCCGGGTCGCCGTCGAGGCAGAGGCTGCTGACCACGTGCGTCTCGGTCGGGCCGTAGTGGTTGAACAGGCGCGCGCCGGGCAGCCCGGCGAACCAGCGGCGGATGCTGTCGGTGCAGATCAGCTGTTCGCCGGCGGTGACGACCTCCCGCAGCCGCGACGGGTACCGGCCGAGGCGTACGCCGTGCTCGGCCAGGAGTTGCAGGGCGACGTACGGCAGGAAGATCCGCTCGATGCCGGCGGCGTCGAGGTGCGCCAGCAACGCCGGCATGTCCTGCCGCCACCCGGGCCGGGGCAGGTGCAGGGTGCCGCCGCCGCAGAGCGTGCCGAAGATCTCCTGGAAGGAGACGTCGAAGGAGAGCATGGAGAACTGCAGGGTCGCCGCCGCGCCCGCCAGGCCGCCGGCCTCGCTCTGCCAGCGCAGGAGGTTGACGAGCAGGGCGTCGCCGACCTGGACCCCCTTGGGTGTGCCGGTCGAGCCCGAGGTGAAGAGCGTGTACAGCGGGCGGCCGGCGTACGACGGCGCGACGGGTGTGGCCGAGGAGGACAGGACCACCGGGTGCCGGGGGTGACCGCCCTCGTCGATCGCGTCGAGGGCGGGCCCGTCGCCGGGCGCCAGCAGCACGCAGAGCGGGTCGACCTGGCCCAGCACCTGGCGCAGCAGCGCCGGCGGGTAGGCCCGGTCGAGCGGCACGACCGTCAGGTTGAGCCGGGCCGCCGCCAGCAGCGCCACCACGTGCTCCACCGACGGCTCGAAGAACAGGGCGACGTGGTGCCGGTCGCCGGTCGACACCGGATGGAGCCGCGCCAGTTCGGCGGCGAGCGCCGAGGCGTACGCGTCGAGGTCGGCGTAGCTGAGGCGGCGGTCACCGGCGACGAGCGCGGTCGCGGTCGGCTCCGCCCGTACCCGCCGGGCGAAGGCCTCGGCCACGGTGGGGAGGGCCACCGGGGTACGCCGGCCCCGGCCGGGCTCGGGCAGGCCGCTGCGGTAGGGCCGCACCAGCTCGGCCAGGCTGCTCGTGCCGGCGCCGGTCAACGCGTCGAGGCCGCGCCGGAACAGGTCGGCGGCCGCCGCCACGTCGGCGGCGTCGAAGTGGTCGTCGGCGTACTCCCAGAGGCAGTCGAAGCCGGAGCCGTGCTCGACGACCGAGAGGGTGAGCGGGCACTTGGCCTCGGTCGGCGCCAGCCAGACCGGGCGGGACGCGCAGCCGGGCAGCGCCAGCGTGGAGAAGTCGGTGTTGTCGAGGACGAAGAGGAAGTCGAACAGCGGCGCGTCGGCGCCGAAGTCGTGGTCGGCGACGGCGTGCGCGAGCGCCACGTCCTGGGCGTCGAGCACCGCGCGTACGGCGGTGGCCTGTCGCCGCAGCTGCGCCCGCAGCTCCTCCCGGGGTGCCAGCGCCAGGGGCAGCAGCACCGTGTTGGCGAACATGCCGACGCTGGCCTCGAAGTCGCCCACGGGCCGGTTCGCCACCGGGCTGGCGACGCGCGGATGGGTGCGGCCGGTGACCCCGTACACGGCCCAGCCGAAGAGCGTCAGCAGCAGCGGGAAGCGGGTCAGTCCCAGCTCGGCGCCGAGCCGGTCGAGGGCGGCGCGGCCTTCCGCGTCGATCGCGGTGCGCAGCAGGTGGTCCCCGGTGCCGCGCCGCTGCCGGACCGGCCGCAGCGGCGCGGCGACCTCCGCCACGTCGGCGTAGTGGCTGCGCAGGGCGTCGCGCTGCGCCCGGTAGGCCGGCCGGGCGAACCAGTCGGCCTGCCACCGGGCGTAGTCCAGCGGGGTCGGGGCGGGCTCGTCCTCGTCCTCGGTCGTGCCGGCCAGCGCCGCCGCGTACGCGGCCGACAGCCCGCGGAACAGCACGTCGAGCGACCAGCCGTCGACCGCGATGTGGTGCAGGTGCAGCAGCAGCACCCCGCCGCCGTCGCGGGCCAGCCAGTACGCCCGCAGCATGCGCGGCTGCCCGAGGTCGAAGGGGGCGGCGAAGAGGGCGCGGGCGCGCTCGCGCCACCCGTCCGCGTCGCCGTCGTCGCCCCCGGTGGGCTCGCGCCACGGGTCGTAGGGCTCGCCCACCTCCTGGCGCAGCCCCTCCGGCGTGGCCCGGAAGGCGGTCCGCAGCGCCGGATGACGCGCCACCACCCGGCGCAGCGCCTGCCGCAGCGCGCCGACGTCGACCTGCCCGCGCAGCTCGAAGGCGAGCCCCACGTGGTAGGCGGTGGACGCCGGCGAGCGTTGCTGCAACAGCCAGAGCCGCTGCTGCTCCGAGGTGGCCGGCGCGGACCGGGCACCGGCCGGGGCAGCCGGCACCGGGTACGGCGAACCGGTCGCGGTGCGGGCCGCCGCGACCGCCGCCGCCAGTTCGGCGAAGTCGCCGGCGAGCACCACCGCCTGCGGCACCTCGGCGCCCCAGCGCCGCTGGATCTCGAAGCGCAGCCGCAGCGCCTTCAGCGAATCCCCGCCGCTGGCGATCCACCGGTCGTCCGGTCGCAGGTCGGTCACGCCCAGCACCTCGCCGGCCAGCCCGAGCACCGTCCGCTGCCACGCCGCGCCGACGGGGTCACCGTCGTGCCCGTCGTGCCCTTCGCGTTCGTCGTGTGGGTGCGGGTCGTCGCGCCCTTCGCGTTCGTCGTGTGGGTGCGGGTCGTCGCGCCCTTCGCGCCAGGGCGGGTCGTCGCGCCGCAGCAGGGCGTCGGAGTCCACCTTGCCGTTCGCGGTCAGCGGCAGCGCCCCGACGCGGTGGACCCGGTGCGGGCGCAGGTACGGCGGCAGGGTCGCGGCCAGGTGCCGGTCGAACTCCGCGAACGACAGGTCGGCGGCCGTCACCAGGTACGCCAGCAGCTCGTTCGTCCCGTGCGCCGGGTCCCGCCGGGTGCACACGTACGCCTGCCGGACCCCCGGGTGGGCGAGGATCTGCCGCTCCACCTCGCCGGGCTCGACCCGGAAGCCGCGGACCTTGACCTGCCGGTCGACCCGACCGACGTACTCGACGCGACCGGCGGCGTCGGCGCGCACGAGGTCGCCGGTGCGGTAGTGGCGGCCGGCGGAGCCGTCCAGCCAGGGCAGCCGGACGAAGCGCGCGGCGGTCTCCCCGGGCAGGTTGCGGTAGCCGGCCGCCAGCGCCGCGCCGCCGAGGTACAGCTCGGCGACCTCGCCCGGCGCCGCGAGGCGGTCGCCGTCGACCACCAGGTGCGCGTCGGTGCCCGGCAGCACCCGGCCGATCGGCACGACCTCCGCGTCGAAGTCGCGGGGGATCGGGTGGCACAGGGCGAACGTCGTCGCCTCGGTGGGCCCGTAGACGTTGTGCAGCCGGGTGCGGCTGGCGGGGTTGTCGCGGTACCAGCGGCGGATCAGCCGGGCGTTGAGCTGCTCCCCGCCGACCAGCACCTGGCCGACGTCGGCGAAGCAGTGCGGCAGCTCGTCGACCACCGCGTTGAACAGCGCCACCGTGATGAAGAGCGTGTCGATCCGCTCCCGGCGCAGCGCGGCGTCGAGCAGGTGCGGCGTCGCCACCGTCTCGTCGTCGAGCACGACGCAGCAGCCGCCGGTCAGCAGCGGCACCCAGACCTCGAAGCTGATCGCGTCGAACGCCGGATTGGCGAGGCTCGCGTAGCGGGCCGCCGGGGGCAGGGCGACGTAGCCGGGGCGGGCCAGCCGCAGGACGCCCGCGTCGCGCACCTCCACGCCCTTGGGACGGCCCGTGGTGCCCGAGGTGTAGAAGACGAATGCGACCGGCGCGGGCTCGACCTCCGGCGCCGGCTGCCCGTCCGCGTCGGGCGGGGCGTCCGCCGCGAGCAGCGCCGCCACCGGCAGCGGCCGGACCCCGTCGGGAAGCCCGCCGGGCGCGTCCGGGCCGTGGATCACCGCCACGGCGCCCGAGTCGCGCAGCATGTGCCCCCGGCGCGCGGGCGGGCTCTGCCGGTCCAGCGGCACCACGGTCGCGCCGAGCCGCAGGACGCCGAGCATGACGCAGACCAGCCGCCAGCCGCGCGGCAGCTGCACCGCGACGGCCTCACCCGGTCGGGTTCCGGCCCGGCGCAGGGACCGGGCGACGGCGGCGCTGGCGGCGTCCAGGTCGGCGTAGCTGAGGCGTCGGTCGCCGTCGATGACCGCGACCGCGTCGGGGGTACGGCGGGCCTGGGCGAGCACGGCGTGGGCGAGACCGGGACCGGGGACCATCACGCCTCCCGTACGGCCGGCGTCGCCGGACGGGCGTCGGAGATCCGGTCCATCTCGGCGCGCAGCAGCGCGGCGACCCGCAGCACCACCGCGCTCTCCAGGATGTCCCAGTGGTCGCAGTGCACCTGGTCCAGCAGGAAGTCGGCGTCGCCGCGTCGCCGCCAGAAGGCGCGCACCTCGCGCAGGAAGGCCTCGTCCCGCCCGGCGGTGGCCTGCAACAGCACCAGCCGGGCCGGCGACGCGGGGGTCGGGTAGTCGCGCATGGTCGACCGGTTGTGGTTGTAGACGCGGTGGTACTGGTCGATCTGCTCGTCGTCGATGCCCGGGTACATGCCGTTGAACTTGATGAGCTTGTCGCGGAACTCGGCCATGTCCACCGGCTCGATCGCGCCCCGGTGGGCCGGGTCGTCGGTGCCCAGGGTGTCCAGCAGCACCACGCTCAGCCCGGGATGCCCGGCGAGGGCCAGCCGGCGTCCCATCTCGTACGCGACCAGCCCGCCGTAGGAGAGCCCGGTGAGCACCACCGGCCCGTCCAGCAGGTGCGCGACCTGCCCCAGGTACGCCTCGGCCATCGCCTCGACCGTGGGCAGGAACTCCTCGCCCGGGTTCACCCCAGGGGACTGGATGCCGTACACGCCGAGGGACTCCGGCAGCGCCTTGGCCAGCGACAGGTAGCAGAACGCGGTGCCGCCGGCGGGGTGCACGCAGATGACCCGCCCGTCGCCGTCGCCCGGCCGGAACTCGATCAGGTTGCTCGGTGGCCGGCCCGACGCGCCCCGCCGCAGCCGGCCGCCGAGCGCCTCGATCGTCGGGTGCAGCATGATCTCGTGGACCGGCAGCGGTTCGCCGAACGCCTCGCCGATCGCGTGGGCCAGCTTGATCGCCGAGATCGAGGTGCCGCCCACGTCGAAGAACCGGTCGTTGATGCCGATCTCCGGGTGCAGCAGCAGGCGCTTCCAGATCTGGTAGAGGGTCAGCTCGATCTGGTCGCGCGGGCTGGCCAGGTTGACCTGCCAGGGCGCGCCGGTACGGGCCAGCCGCAGCACCTCGTCCCGGTCGAGCTTGCCGTTGGCGGTCAGCGGCAGCCGCGGCAGCTCCACGAAGAGCGACGGGATCATGTAGCCGGGCAACCGCCGCGACAGCGCCTCGCGCCACTCGCTGACCAGCAACGGCGCCGCCCCGCCCCGGGCGACCCCGGCGACCAGCCTCGGCTCGCCGGCGGCGTCCGAGTCGACCAGCACCGCCGCCTCGCGTACGTCCGGCCGGTCCCGCAGCGCGGCCTCGATCTCGCCCAGCTCGATGCGGAAACCGCGGATCTTGACCTGGCCGTCGCGCCGGCCGAGGTACTCGATGTTGCCGTCGGGCAGGAGACGCGCCAGGTCGCCGGTGCGGTAGAGCCGTTCCCCGGCCACGAACGGGTCGGGGACGAACCGCTCGGCGGTGGCCCCCGGCCGGCCCAGGTAGCCGCGGGCGACACCGGCGCCACCGATGTGGATCTCGCCGGTGACCCCCACCGGCACCGGCTCCAGCCGCTCGTCGAGCAGGTGGACACGGGTGTTGGCCACCGGCCGGCCGATCGGGCACCGCCGGGCCGACGGCTGCGGGTCGAGGTAGGCGGTGCTGTAGACGGTGGTCTCGGTCGGCCCGTACCCGTTGAGGACCCGCAGCCCGGGCAGGGTCTCCTGCATGCGGTGCAGGCCCTGCTCCGGCAGCGGTTCGACCCCGACCAGCAGCTGGCGCAGCGACAACCCGGCCAGGCGGGCCGCCGGGTCCTCGTCGATCCACCGGACGAAGGCCGGCGGCAGGTAGGCCTGCACGACGCGGTGCTCGCGCAGCCAGCCCGTGAGCGCCGCCGGATCGCCGCGCAACTCCTCGGGTACGAGGTGCAGGGCCCCGCCGGTGGTCAGCGGCAGGAAGATCTCCTGCACCGAGACGTCGAAGCCGACGCTCGACCAGAGCGCCGCCGCCTCCCCCTCGGCGGCGCCGAGGCGCGACACCCAGTGGTCGAGCAGGTTCACGACGCCGCCGTGGGCGACCGCGACACCCTTGGGGCGGCCCGTCGAGCCCGACGTGTAGATCACGTAGGCCAGGTTGGAGGGGTGCACGACGACGCCGGGCGGGCCGTCGTGGCGCCCCTCGGCCTCGACGGCGGCCAGGTCGGCCTCGCCGAGCACCAGCGCCGGCGCGGCGTCGGCGACCATGCCGGCGAGCCGCTCCGGCGGCAGGGTCGGGTCCAGCGGCAGGTAGGCGGCTCCGGCCTTGAGCACGCCCAGGATGGCGACGATCAACCCCGCCGAGCGCGGTGCGTGCAGGCCGACCACCTGGTCGGGGCGGACGCCCCGGGCGATCAGCGCGTGCGCCAGGCGGTTGGCCCGCCGCTCCAGCGTGGCATAGTCGAGCCGCTCGTCGCCGTCGGCCACGGCGAGCCGGTCGGGGTGCCGCCGCGCCTGCGCCGCGATCCGCCGCACCACGTCCGCCGGCCCGGTGAGCGGCCGCGCGGTCCGGTTCCACTCGACCAGCAGGCGGTGCCGTTCGTCCGGGCCGAGCAGCCGCAGCGCGCCGACCGGGGCCGCCGGATCGGCCGCCACCTCACCGAGCAGGCGGACGAAGTGCCCGGCCAGCCGGGCGATCGTCGCGGCGTCGAACAGGTCGGTGTTGTACTCGAAGAGGACGTGCAGCTCGTCGGCGTGCTCCATCACCTCGACCGACAGGTCGAACTTCGCCGCGCCGGTGCTGCTCGACAGAGGCCGCAGCACCAGCCCGGGCAGCTCCAGCCGGCCGCGCGGGATGTTCTGGAGCACCAGCATCACCTGGAACAGCGGCGAGTAGCTGGTGTGCCGTTCCGGGTTGAGCGCGTCCACGAGCTGCTCGAACGGCAGGTCGGGATGGGCGTACGCGTCGAGCAGGTGCCGGCGGACGTCGGCCAGCAGCGCCGCGAAGGGCTGCTCCGGGTCCAGCCGGTTGCGGATCACCACCGTGTTCACGAAGTGGCCGATCAGCCCCTCCACGTCGCGGTGGTTGCGGTTGGCGAACGGGGTGCCGACGCAGACGTCGTCCTGCCCGCTGTAGCGCCACAGCAGCACCGACAGGGTGGCCATGAGCGTCATGAAGAGCGTCGCGTCGCCGGCCCGGCCGACCTCGCGCAGCCCGCGGAGCACCGCCGCGTCCACCGTCGTGGCGTGGGTCTCGCCCCGGTAGCGCTGCACCGCCGGCCGGGGCCGGTCGGTCGGCAGGGCCAGCAGCGCGGGCGCACCGGCCAGCGTCCGCGTCCAGTAGCCGAGCTGGCGCTCCAGCTCGCCGCCGCCGAGGTGCCGGCGCTGCCACAGCGTGTAGTCCGGGTACTGCACGGGCAGCTCGGGCAGCGCGGCGGCCTCGCCCCGCGCGTACGCGTCGTAGAGCGCGGCGACCTCGCCGATCAGGATGCCGACGGACCAGCCGTCGGCCACCATGTGGTGCACGGTGAGCAGCCAGCGGTGCGCGTCGGGGGCCAGCCGGAGCAGGCGGCTGCGGACCAGCGGGCCGGCGGCCAGGTCGAACGGCGCCCGCGCCTCGGCCTCGGCGGCCTCGTCGGCCCGCCGGGACCGCTGCGGGCGGGGGAGCGCGGTGAGGTCCGTGACCGGCAGGGCGACCGGCCCGGCCGGCCGCACCACCTGGCAGGGCTCCTCGTCGACCAGGGCGAAGACGGTACGCAGCGCCTCGTGCCGGCGCACCACCTCGGTCAGGGCGCGGGCCAGCGCCGGCACGTCCAGGGCGCCCACGACGTCGAACGCCACCGGGTTGTTGTAGAAGGGGTTGCCGGGGGAGAGCTGGTCGAGGAACCAGAGCTGCCGTTGGGCGAACGCGACAGGCACCGGCGCGTCCGGTCGCGGCCGGCGGGGGATCGTGTCCGCGTCGGCGCCGGTCAGGATCGCGATCAGCTCTTCCTTGTGGAGCTTGAGGTCGGCCAGCAGGTCGGGCGTGAGGACCTCGCGGGAACCGGTGAGGCGCAGGCGGTCGCCGTCGACGCGCAGTCCCACCGCGTGCCGGTTGAGCGTGTCGAGCAACTCGAAGGCGTTCACAGTTCCACCGTGATCGTGTCGGTGGTCGCGGCGTCGGGCCCGGGCGGCTCCGCCCCGGGCCGGCCGCCGCCGAGCAGCGCGTAGACCAGCCGGTGGGAGGGTTCCAGGTCGAACAGGGCGGCCAGCTCCGCCGTGTCCAGCGCGCCGATGCCGCACAGGCCGAGACCGTGGTCGGGGGCGGCCATCGTCAGCAGCTGGGCCATGGCGCCCGCCTCGATGGCGGTGAAGGTCGCGCTCTGCTCCTGGTACAGGGGCTCGATGGCCGCGCGCTGCGCCACCAGGAAGAGCGCGAACGCGGCGGCCTCGAAGACCGGCCGGTTGACGAAGTAGTCGAAGGCGTCCGGGCTCAGCTCGCGGTCGCGGCCGAGCGCCAGCAGCCGGTGCGCCGCCGGGTCGTGGTAGTACGCCCCGCCCGGCACCCCGTCGACCCGCCCCGCCCGGACCAGGACGTACGTCTGCACGGCGTAGGTGCCGCCGGCCGAGCCGTACTGGAACTTGGCCCGGCCGTCGACCTCCCGCTCGCGCAGGGCGGCCAGCAGCCGGCCGAGCGCCTCGGCCGGCACCGGGTCCGCGTCGAAGCGGCGCACCGAGCGGTAGTCGGTGTAGCGCCGCTCGTACGCCGGGTCGGCCGGCGCGGCCAGCGCGACCGCCGGGGTGCCGGGCGCGAAGCCGCGACGGCCCCGCCCGTCCGCCGTGAACGCGGCGCGCGCGGCCGGGTCCTCGACCACCGTGGCGGCCCGCTGCGCGGTCGCGACGACGGCCCGCTCGGCGGTGTGCTCGCGGAACATCCGCAGCAGGTCGGCGAGGGTCGGCTGGCGCATCAGCCGGGCCAGCTTCGGCCGGAAGCCCAACGCCCCGGAGAGGGCGTTCGTGATCCGGACGATGTCGATCGAGGTGGCGCCGAGCAGCAGCAGGTTGGCGTCGGGCGCGACGACGGGCAGGTCGAGGATCTCGGCGACGATCTCCACCAGCCGGTTCTCGGCCGGATCGGTGAGCACCGGCGCCTCGACGACGGTCTCCGGCGACGGTTTCGGGTCGGGGAGCTGGCCGCGGTCGACCTTGCCGTTGGCCGACAGCGGCAGCGCGTCGAGGACGGTGAACGACGTCGGCACCATGTACGCCGGCAGCCGCCGCTCCAGGTACGCGACCAGGGTGGCCGGGTCCGGCGCGGGACCGCCCGGCACCACGTACGCGGCCAGCCGCTTCTCGCCCTGCGCCTGACCGAGCAGCCGCAGCGCGGCGGCGCGTACCTGCGGGTGGCCCTCCAACGCCGCCTCGATCTCACCCAGCTCGATCCGGTAGCCGTGCACCTTGACCTGGCCGTCCTCCCGACCGAGGAACTCGATCGTCCCGTCCGGGCGCAGCCGGCCCAGGTCGCCGGTGCGGTAGAGCCGCTCGCCGGTGACCGGGTGCACGACGAAGCTGGCCGCCGTCGCCGCCTCGTCCCGCCAGTAGCCCAGGGCCAGCCCGGCGCCGCTGATGTAGAGGTCGCCGGTGGCCCAGGTGGGCCGGGGGCGCAGGGCGTCGTCCAGCACGTGGACCCCCTGGTGATCCAGCGCGCGGCCGTAGGGGATGCTGCGCCAGGCCGGATCGACCTCGTCGACCGGGTGGTGGATGGACCAGATCGACGCCTCGGTGGCACCCCCGAGGCTCTCGACCCGGATCCCGGGCAGCGCCTTGCGCAGCCGGTCGGGGAGGGTGAGCGGGATCCAGTCCCCGGAGAACATGGCCAGCCGCAGCGACGCCGGCAGCGGATGGCCGGCGTCGGCGTCGTCGAGCAGCATGCCGGCCAGCGCCGGCACCGAGTTCCACACGCTGACCCGGTGGGCGTGGGACACGTCCCGCCAGTGGGCGGGATCGCGCGCCAGCTCCGGGTCGAGCGTCACGACCGCCGCGCCGACCGCGAGGGTGCCGAAGATGTCGAAGACGGAGAGGTCGAAGCTGAGCGCGCTGACGGCCAGGACCCGGTCGGCCGGCCCGACGCCGAAGCGCGCGGTGACGTCGAGGAGCGTGTTCACCGCACCGCGATGGTCGATCGTCACCCCCTTCGGCGTGCCGGTGGACCCGGACGTGTAGATCACGTACGCGACGTCGGTCTCCGCCAGGTCGACCGGCCGCAGCGCCGGCCCGCCCGCGCCGACGGTGGTCGCGTCCACCACCAGGCGCGCGACGCCCTCGGGCAGGGCCACCCGGTCCGATTCCACCAGGACCAGCCCCGCCCCGGCCCGCTGGAGTACCCGGGCCACCCGCTCGGCCGGCCAGTCCGGGTCGAGCGGCAGGTACGCGCCCCCGGCGTGCAGGACCGCGAGGGTGGCGACGACCTGCTTCCAGCCCCGGTCGAGCAGCACCGCGACGAGCTGGCCGGGCCGGACGCCGCTGTCCTGGAGCCGCCCGGCCAGCCGCCGCGCCTCGACGCGCACCGTCGCGTAGTCCAGCCGCCGGTCGGGAGCGAGCACCGCGGGCGCGGTGGGGGTCGCCAGCGCCTGCCGGTCGACCAGCTCGTGCAGGAGCCCACGACCGGCCGGCGGGGCCTGTGGCACCGGCGGGGCGAGCGGCCCGTCCACCGTGGTGTACCAGGCGTCCGGCTCCTCCAGCCGCCCGAGCAGCGTCCGGTACGCCGCGAACATCTCGGCGACCAGGCCGGCGGGGAAGAGCTCGTCGATGCTGTCCCAGTTCACGTGCAGCCGCCCGCCGGCCTCCAGGACCGTGTGGTCGATCCACACCTGCGGGGTCTGGGTGATGCCGTGCAGCACCTCACCGCCGAGCGCCGCCGCGAGGCCGCTGTCGCCGACGTCGGGCGCCGCCTCGGCCAGCGTGCTGTTGAACACGACCGGCAGGGCCGCGTGGCGGGTGCCCCGGGCGCGGGCGAGTTCGCGGTTGACCCGTACGCCGCTGACCGCCGAGTGGTCGATGTCCTGCCAGAGCTGCTCCTGCACCGTACGGGCCCGGGTCGCGAAGTCGACCCCGGCCGCCACGTCGACCTCCAGCAGCACCAGCGAGGTGAAGTCGCCGATCACCGCGTTGATGCCGGGATGCATCGGCAGGCGGTTGAACAGCGGCAGGCTCAGCGTGAACCGCGACTGGCGGCTCCACCGGGCCAGCACCTGCGCGAACGCGGTCACCAACAGCACCGACGGGGTCACCCCGTGCCGGCCGGCGACCGCCTTCAGCCGGCTCCAACGCTCCGCCGGCACCACCTCGTCGTAGCGGGTGAAGCGCGGCCGTTCGACGCTCTCCGGCTGCCGCTCCAGCGGTAGCTGCGGCGCGGGGGCCAGCGTGCCGACCCGCTCCCGCCAGTAG
Source organism: Micromonospora sp. NPDC047812 (assembly GCF_040704175.1). NCBI lineage: Bacteria > Bacillati > Actinomycetota > Actinomycetes > Micromonosporales > Micromonosporaceae > Micromonospora > Micromonospora sp. NPDC047812. The sequence continues at coordinate 509,337 of NZ_JBEYRY010000005.1, forward strand.
TCGAGGGCCCGCGCGTAGCGCGGCGTGCGCCGCAGGGCCCGTTCGGCCAGCACGTAGTCGCGGAAGGTCACCGCGAGCGGCGGCAGGTCGACGTCCGGGTCGGCGTAGAGCAGCGCCAGCTCGTGTTCCAGGATCTGCCCGCTGGCCGCGTCGAGGATCAGCGCGTCGAGGCTGACGTGCAGCCGCACCTCGCCGTCGAGCAGCGTCACCGCGAACTCGAACAGCGGCCACCGGCCGGCGTCGAACACCTGGTGGGACATCCGCTCCCGGGTCTCGCCCAGCCGGCGCCCGGCGGTCTCCGCGTCGAGCCCGCGCAGGTCCTGCCGGGCCATCGCGTAGCGTGGCACGCTCGGCAGGACCCGCTGGACGCCGTCGTGGAAGACCGCGCGGAGCATGTCGTGGCGGTCGATCAGCCGGTGCAGCGCGCGGGTGAAGCGCTCCTCGTCGAAGTCGCGCAGCCGCAGTTCGCTGTAGCCGTGTGCGCCGACGCCGCCGAGTTCGATGGTGGACCCGCGGCCCACCCAGTAGGCCTCCTGGATGTCGGTGAGCGGGAACGGCTCGTGCCGGCCGGCGGGGTCGCCGACGAGCGACGGGAGGGCGTCGGCGGCGGGGGAGCCGGCCCCCGCCAGCTCGGCCGCCAGGTCGGCCAGGACCGGCTTCCGGAAGAGGGTACGCAGCGACAGCCGCGCCGACATCCGCTCGTTGATCGCGTGGACGAGCCGGGTCGCCAGCAGCGAGTGGCCGCCCAGCGCGAAGAAGTCGTCGTGCGCGCCGACCCGGTCGCGGCGCAGCACCTCGGCCCAGATGGCGGCCATCCGGGCCTCCCGGTCGTCGCGTGGCGCGACGTAGGCGGTGGCGACGTCGGCCTGCTCCGGCGCGCGCAGGGCCCGCCGGTCCAGCTTGCCGTTGGCGGTCAGCGGCAGCCGGTCCAGCACCACCCAGCGGGTCGGCACCAGGTGCTCGGGCAGCCGGCGCCGCACCTGCTCGCGGGCCGCCTCGGCGGTGACGTCGCCGACCAGGTAGCCGACCAGGTGCGGGTCGCCGGGGGTGTCCTCGCGCAGCAGGACGGCTGCCTCGCGGACGCCCGGTACGTGCCGCAGGGCGCTCTCCACCTCGCCCGGCTCGACGCGGAACCCGCGCACCTTGACCTGGTCGTCGGCCCGCCCGACGAACTCGACGGTCCCGTCGGCCCGGCGGCGGGCCAGGTCGCCGCTGCGGTACATCCGCTCGCCGGGCCCGGCGAACGGGTCCGGCAGGAACCGCTCCGCGGTCGCCGCCGGCCGGTTGAGGTAGCCGCGCGCCAGGCCGGCCCCGCCGATGTAGAGCTCGCCGAGCACGCCGGCCGGCACCGGCTCGCACCGCTCGTCGAGCACGTAGAGCCGGGCGTTGGCGATCGGCCGGCCGATCGGCGGCAGCGCCGGCCAGTCGGCCGCCGCCGCGGTGGCCAGCGCGAACTGGCTGACCACGTGGGTCTCGGTCGGGCCGTACTGGTTGTAGAGGTATCGGCCGCCCAGCCCGGCCACCAGGGCACGGACGTCGTCGTTGACCCGCAGCGCCTCGCCGGCGGTGACGATCTCGCAGCCGGGCGCGAGCGGGGGCACGGCTCCGGTGAGACCGGCCAGCTGGTGCAGCACGGCCGCCGGCAGGAACGCCCGCCGTACGCCCTGCTCGGCGAGGACGTGACGCAGCTGACCGAGGTCGCGGACGCGCTCCTCACCGATCAGCACCAGCGTGCCGCCCTGGCAGAGGGTGCTCCAGATCTCCTGCGCGGAGACGTCGAAGCCGATCGACGCGAACTGGAGCACCCGTTCCGGGGCCGGGCTGCCCGGGGCGGCGTAGCGGAGCTGCCAGTCGATCAGGTTGTCCAGGCACCGCCAGGTCTGCGCCACGCCCTTGGGTTGGCCGGTGGAGCCGGAGGTGTGGATGACGTAGGCGAGGTGGTCGGGCCGGGTGCCGGGGTCGGGGTCGGTGGTGGGGCGGTCGGCCCAGCGGTGCGCGTCGGCGTCGAGGTCGACGAGGGGCGCGGCGGTCAGGCCGTCGAGGGTGGCGCGGGTGGCCCCGTGGGTGAGGACGGCGACCGGGGCGCCGTCGGCCAGCAGGTGGGCCAGGCGTTCGGCGGGGTGGGCCGGGTCCAGGGGAAGGTACGCGCCGCCGGCCCTGGCGACGGCCAGCAGCGCGACGATCAGCTCCGGCGACCTGCGCAGGCAGACCGCGACGACGGTGTCGGGTCCGACTCCGTGCTCGCGCAGGTGGTGGGCCAGCCGGTTGGCGCGCGCGTCGAGGTCGCGGTAGGTGAGCGAGGTTCCCTCGAACGTCACGGCCACCGCGTCGGGGGCCGCGGCGACCCGCTGCGCGAAGCGGTCGACGACGCCCCGCTCCACCGGGGACGGCTCGGCCTGGCGCAGCGCCTCCTCCCGTTCCCGCTCGTCGAGCAGGGTCAGCTGGTCGATCGGCTGGTCGGGGTGTGCGACGAGTTGGGTGAGGACGTGGCGCAGGTGGCGGATGTGCCGCTGGGCGGTGGCGGTGTCGAACAGGGCGGTGGCGTACTCCAGGCTGCCGGTGATGCGGCCGTCGTGCTCGGCCAGCGCGAGCGTGAGGTCGAACTTGGCCGTGGTGTGGGGCGGCGGCAGGGCGGTGACCCGCAGGCCCGGGAGGGTCAGCTCGCCGTCGTCGGTGTTCTGCCAGGCGAACATGACCTGGAAGAGGGGGGTGTGGGCGAGGTTGCGGGTGGGGTTGACGGCTTCGACGACCTGTTCGAAGGGGAGGTCCTGGTGGTCGAGGGTGGTGAGGGTGAGGTCGCGGACGCGGTGTAGGAGTTGGGTGGTGGTGGGGTTGTCGGTGAGGTCGACGCGTAGGGCGAGGGTGTTGACGAAGAAGCCGATGAGGTTTTCGACTTCGGCGCGGCGGCGGTTGGCGGTGGGGGTGCCGATGATGAGGTCGTGGTGGCCGGAGAGGCGGGACAGGACGATGGCCCAGGCGGTGAGCAGGGTCATGTAGAGGGTGCCGCCGTGTTGGGTGGTGAGGGTTTTCAGGGCGGTGGTGAGGTGGGTGTCGAGGGTGACGGGTAGGTGGGCGCCGTGGTGGTCCTGTTCGGTGGGGCGGGGTCTGTCGGTGGGTAGTTCGAGCAGGGTGGGTGCGTCGGCGAGGGTTTGTCGCCAGTGGTTTTCCTGGCGTTGCAGGGTGCCGTCGGTGAGCCATCGGCGTTGCCAGGCGGCGTAGTCGGCGTACTGCACGGGCAGGGGCGGCAGGGGGTCGGGTCGGCCGTGGCGGTACGCGGCGTACAACACCCCCAGCTCCCGGGTCAGGACGCCGATGGACCAGCCGTCGGAGACGACGTGGTGCATGGTGACGAGCAGGACGTGCCGGTCCGGGGCGAGGGTGACCAGGCGGCCCCGGATCAGGGGACCGGTCGTCAGGTCGAACGGGGCGGTGAACTCCTCGTCCTGGAGCCGGGCCAGGCGGGCGGCGGCGTCGGGCGCGCCGGTCAGGTCGTGCGTGTGCAGGGTGAAGCCGGCCCCGGGCGGGTCGACGTGCTGGTGCGCGTCGGAGCCGTCGGGGACGAGGCGGCTGCGCAGGGCCTCGTGCCGGTCCACCAGGGAGTCCAGGGCCGCCCGCAGCGCGTCGTGGTCGAGCCAGCCGGCCAACTCCAGGGCCAGGGGCATGTGGTACGCGTGGCCCAGACCGCCGAGGCGTTCCAGGAACCACAGCCGCCGCTGCGCGAAGGAGAGCTCCAGCGCACCGGCCCGGTCGACCGGGCGGATCGGGGGCAGCACGTCGCGCCCGTCCGGCGTCAGCCGGGCGACGAAGGCGGCGAGGACCGGCGCCGCGAAGAGCGCCGCCGGGGAGACCTCCCGCCCCAGCACCTGCCGGATCCTGGACACCAGCCGCATGGCGAGCAGCGAGTGCCCGCCCAGGGCGAAGAAGTCGTCGTGCCGGCCGACACGCTCGATGCCCAGCACCTCGGCCCAGACGCCGGCGACCATGGCCTCCAGCAGACCGACCGGCTCGACGTGCCCGCGCTGACCGAAGGCCGCCCCGTCCGGCGCCGGCAGCGCCGCCCGGTCGAGCTTGCCGTTGGGCGTCAACGGCCACGCGGCCAGCCGGACGTACGCGGCGGGCACCATGTACTCGGGCAGTTCGCCGGCGAGCCGGTCCCGCAGCCGCGCGGCGTCCGGCGCCTCGCCACCCAGCACGTACGCGACGAGCCGCTGGTGGCCGCCGGCGTCCGGGCGCGCCACGACGACCGCCTCCCGGACGCCCTCGGTCGCCGCCAGCCGCGCCTCGATCTCGCCCAGCTCGACGCGGAAGCCCCGGATCTTCACCTGGAAGTCGTCGCGGCCCAGGAACTCCAGTTCCCCGCCCGGCAGCCGGCGACCCAGGTCACCGGTGCGGTAGAGCCGCTCGCCCGGCACGAACGGGTTGGCGCGGAAGCGCTGCGCGGTCAGCTCGGGCCGGTTCAGGTAGCCGCGTGCCACGCCCGCGCCGCCGATGTGGATCTCCCCGACCACCCCGTCCGGGACCGGCTCGCCCCCGGCGTCGAGCAGGTAGACGCGCACGTTCGGCAGCGGCCGGCCGATCGGCAGGCAGGTCGCCCCGGCGAGGCCGTCCGCCGGGAGCAGGTGGCAGGTGCTGTCGACGGCCGCCTCGGTCACGCCGTACGCGTTGACGATCCGCACCCGCGGGCCGCACAGCGCCCGGAGCCGGGCGGCGTTCGCGGCGGTCCAGGCGTCCGAGCCGCAGACCACCGTCTCCAACGCGGCGAGGCTCCCGCCGGTGGACTCCAGATGGTCCAGCAGCGGGTTGAGCACCGCCGGCACGAAGTCGGCGAAGTCCACGTCGTGGTGGCGCAGCAGGGCGTACAGGCCCGCGCTGTCGAGCAGCAGCGGACGCGGGCAGAGCACCAGCCGCCCGCCGAAGCCGAGCGCCCGCACCACGTCGGCGGTGAAGACGTCGAAGGAGAAACTGGCCATCTGCAGGTGCACCAGGCCGGGACGCAGGTCGAGGACGCGTTCCCAGGCGGCGGCGACGGCCACCAGCTGCCGGTGCTCCACCAGCACCCCGTTGGCGGTGCCCGAGGTGCCGGACGTGTAGATGACGTACGCCAGGTGGTGCGCGGCCAACCCGTCGACGACCGGGTCGCTCGACGGCAGCTCCGCCCAGGCCGCCGCGTCGAGGTCCAGGTCGACCACCGGGGTGTCGAGCCCGGCGAGCGCGGCGTGCAGCCGCGCGCGGGCCGGGCCGTGGGTCAGCGCCGCCACCGGCGTGGCGTCGCGCAGCATGGCGGCGAGCCGGTCGACCGGGTAGGCCGGGTCCAGCGGGAGGTAGGCGCCACCCGCCTTGAGGACGGCCAGCAGGCCCACCACGGTGTCCAGCGACCGCTCGAGGCAGATCGCCACCGGCCGGTCCGGCCCGACGCCCCGGGCGCGCAGGTGGTGGGCCAGCCGGTTGGCCCGCGTGTTCAACTCGCCGTAGGTGAGCCGCTCGTCGCCGAGGACGAGGGCCACCGCCTCCGGGTCGCGGGCCGCCTGGGCCTCGACGAGGTGGTGCACGCAGCGCCCCGGCGGGTACGCCACCGTGGCGTCGTTGCCCTCCTCGACGAGCCGGCGGCGCTCGGCGGGGGGCAGCACGTCGAGCCCGTCCACCGGCGCGTCCGGCGTCCGCTCCAGCGCGTCGGCCAGCGTCTCCAGGGCCCGCTCGACCATCGCGCAGACGCGGTCGGGCGCCACCCCGGCCGCGGCGGCGACGGTCAGCACGACGTCGTCGCGCAGGTCGTCGACGTCCAGCGCGAGCGGGTAGTTGCCGTGCTCCTGCGCGGCCAGGTAGGTCAGGTCGTCCGCGTCGGGGTCCGGCGCGGGGGCGTCCGACTCGGCCAGCACCTCGGCGTGCCGGTAGTTCAGCAGGGCGGTGAAGAGCGGCGCCGGCGGCGCCACCCCGCTGCACGACTGGGCCAGCGCCAGCGACGCGTGCTCGTGCCGGATCAGCCCGGTCAGCGCCTCGTGGGTGCGCAGCACGCACTCCGTGACGCCGGCGTCGTCGAGGGTGACCCGCAGGGGGAGCGTGTTGAGGAAGGGCCCGAGGACGCGGTCGTTGCCCGCGCCGCCGTCCATCCGGCCGGAGAGCACGGTGCCGAAGACGACATCCCGGCGGCCGCCGGCCCGGGCCAGCACCTGCCCCCAGGCGACGTGGAAGAGGCTGGTCACCCCGACCCGGAGGGCCTGGGCCCGCTGCCGCAGCCGCAGCGTCAGCTCCGGACCGAGCCACACCCGGGCGTCCCGCATGCTGTGCCCGTCACCGTGGATGTCGCGCAGGCCGAAGGGCACGGTCGGGCTGTCGACGTCGGAGAGCATCCGGCGGAAGAAGCTCTCCTGTTCGGCCCGGTCCGTGCCGCGCCGGATCCGCGCCACGAAGTCACGGAAGGGCAGCGGCGGCGGCAGCCGGTCGCCCTCGCCGGCCAGGTACGCGCGCACCTCGGCCCGCAGCTGCTTGAGCGAGGTGTTGTCGTCGACGATGTGGTGGATCAGCTCCACGGCCAGCCACGCGCCGTCACGCGGGTCCCGCGCGACCAGCAGCCGCAGCAGCGGGGCCCGGTCGAGGGGGAGGCGGGCGTACCGCCGGTCGACGTGCTCGCGGAGCTGCCGGAGCGGGTCGTCGCCGGTCGGGTCGAGCGGGACCTCCTCCACCGGCAGGGGCGCGCGGCGCCACACCACCTGCACCGGCTCGTTGATCCCGTGCCACACCACCCCGGTGCGCAGCACGTCGTGCCGGGCGATCACCGCCTCCAGCGCCGTGCGGTAGCGGTCCAACCGGTGCCGGTCGGCGAAGCGGAGGACGGTGGTGACCAGGTAGGGGTCGCGGTCGGGGGCCATCAGGTGGTGGAAGAGCATCCCCTCCTGCACCGGGGCAAGGGGGTAGACGTCCTGCACGTTCGGCGCCCCGCCGGCCACGGTGGCGACGATCGCGTCGATCTCCGGCTGGCTCAGCTGCACCAGCGGCAGCAGGTCCGGGGTGATCCGGTCGCAGCCGACCGGGATCGGGTCCGGGGTCGCCTCGGCCCGGTCCGCGCCGGCGCCCACCGCGCGGGCCAGGTCGGCCAGGACCGGCGAGGAGAAGAGCGCGCGTACGTCGGCGGGCATGCCCTGGCGGCGCATCCGCTCCAGCACCCGCAGGGCCAGCAGCGAGTGCCCGCCCAGCGCGAAGAAGTTGTCGTGCCGGCCGACCCGCTCGACGCCGAGCACCTCGGCCCAGATGGCGGCGAGGGCGGTCTCGGCCGGACCGACCGGCTCGGTGTAGTGCCGGGTGGCGAAGGCGGACCCGTCGGGTGCGGGCAGCGCCCGGTGGTCGAGCTTGCCGTTGGGCGTGAGCGGCCACTCGGCGACCCGCACGTACGCGGCCGGGACCATGTGCTCCGGCAGGACACCGGCCAGCCGGGTCCGCAGCGCCTCGGCGGTCAGCCGGCGCACCGAGGCGGTGTAGTAGCCGACCAGGCGCGGCTCGCCCGTGGCGTCGGTCGTGACCGTCACCACCGCGTCGCGTACGCCGGGGCAGGCGGCCAGCCGGGCCTCGATCTCGCCCAGCTCGACGCGGTAGCCACGGATCTGCACCTGGGAGTCGTTGCGGCCCAGGTACTCGAGAGCGCCGTCGGGGCGGTGGCGCACGAGGTCACCGGTGGCGTAGAGCCGGTCCCCGGCGACGAACGGGCTGGGCCGGAAGCGTTCCGCGGTCAGCGCGGGCCGGTTGAGGTACCCGCGCGCGACCCCCGCGCCGCCGACGTGCAGCTCACCGACGACCCCGGGCGGCACCGGCTCCCCCCGCCCGTCGAGCACGTAGAGCCGCAGGTCCCCGATGGGCCGCCCGATCGGGCTGACGCCCGGTCGCTCGGTGTCGGCCGGGGTCAACGGCCGGTGGGTCACGTGCACGGTGGTCTCGGTGATGCCGTACATGTTGACCAGCTCGGTGCGCCCGTTGCGCGCGTCCGCGTACCACGGCCGCAGCATCGTCGGGTCCAGCGCCTCGCCCCCGAAGACCACCGTACGCAGCCGGTGCGCCCGCGCGCTGTCGGCCTGCGCGGCGATCAGGCTGCGGAACGCGCTGGGGGTCTGGTTGAGGACGGTGACGCCCTCGTCGCAGAGGAGCCGGTGGAAGTCGGCGGGGGAGCGGCTGACCAGGCGGGGGACGATCACCAGCCGGCCGCCGTGCAGCAGCGCCCCCCAGATCTCCCAGACGGAGAAGTCGAACGCGAAGGAGTGGAAGAGGCTCCACACGTCCGACGGACCGAAGCCGAACCACCCGGCCGTGGCGGAGAAGAGCCGCACCACGTTGGCGTGCTCGACCATGACGCCCTTGGGCCGGCCGGTGGAGCCGGAGGTGTAGATGACGTAGGCGAGGTGGTCGGGCCGGGTGCCGGGGTCGGGGTCGGTGGTGGGGCGGTCGGCCCAGCGGTGCGCGTCGGCGTCGAGGTCGACGAGGGGCGCGGCGGTCAGGCCGTCGAGGGTGGCGCGGGTCGCGGCGTGGGCGAGCACGGCGACCGGGGCGCTGTCGCGGAGCAGCTCGGTGAGGCGCTCCGCCGGATGGGTGGGGTCGAGCGGCACGTACGCGCCGCCGGCCTTGAGGACGGCCAGCAGCGCGACCACCAGCTCGGGTGAGCGGTCCAGGCAGACCGCGACGAGGGTGTCGGGTCCGACTCCGTGCTCGCGCAGGTGGTGGGCCAGCCGGTTGGCGCGCGCGTCGAGGTCGCGGTAGGTGAGCGAGGTTCCCTCGAACGTCACGGCCACCGCGTCGGGGGCCGCGGCGGCCCGCTCCGCGAACAGCGCGGGAATCGTCCGCCCGACCGGGTACGCGGTCGCGTCGTCCCAGGCCGCGAGGAGTTCGCGGCGCTCCGCCGGGTCGAGCAGGGTCAGCTGGTCGATCGGCTGGTCGGGGTGTGCGACGAGTTGGGTGAGGACGTGGCGCAGGTAGCGGATGTGCCGCTCGGCGGTGGCGGTGTCGAACAGGGCGGTGGCGTACTCCAGGCTGCCGGTGATGCGGCCGTCGTGCTCGGCCAGCGAGAGGGTCAGGTCGAACTTGGCGCTGGTCCACGGGCTGGCCAGGGCCGTCACCTCGACACCGGGCAGGTCCAGGTCCACGTCCTCGTTGTTCTGCCAGGCGAACATGACCTGGAAGAGGGGGGTGTGGGCGAGGTTGCGGGTGGGGTTGACGGCTTCGACGACCTGTTCGAAGGGGAGGTCCTGGTGGTCGAGGGTGGTGAGGGTGAGGTCGCGGACGCGGTGTAGGAGTTGGGTGGTGGTGGGGTTGTCGGTGAGGTCGACGCGTAGGGCGAGGGTGTTGACGAAGAAGCCGATGAGGTTTTCGAGTTCGGCGCGGCGGCGGTTGGCGGTGGGGGTGCCGATGATGAGGTCGTGGTGGCCGGAGAGGCGGGACAGGACGATGGCCCAGGCGGTGAGCAGGGTCATGTAGAGGGTGCCGCCGTGTTGGGTGGTGAGGGTTTTCAGGGCGGTGGTGAGGTGGGTGTCGAGGGTGACGGGTAGGTGGGCGCCGTGGTGGTCCTGTTCGGTGGGGCGGGGTCGGTCGGTGGGTAGTTCGAGCAGAGTGGGTGCGTCGGCGAGGGTTTGTCGCCAGTGGTTCTCCTGGCGTTGCAGGGTGCCGTCGGTGAGCCATCGGCGTTGCCAGGCGGCGTAGTCGGCGTACTGCACGGGCAGGGGCGGCAGGGGGTCGGGCCGGCCGTGGTGGTGCGCGGCGTACAACACCCCCAGCTCCCGGGTAAGGATCCCCAGCGACCAGCCGTCGGAGACGATGTGGTGCATCGTCAGCAGGAGCACGTGCCGGTCCGGGGCGAGGACGACGAGACGGCCCCGGAACAGCGGGCCGGCCGCCAGGTCGAACGGGGCGGTGCTCTCCTCCTGCTGGAGCCGGGCCAGGGCGGCGGCGGGATCGGCGTGCCCGGTCAGGTCGTCGAGCCCGAGCGGGAACGCGGCCCCGGGCGGGTCGATGCGTTGGCCCGCCTCGGCGCCGTCGGGCACGATGCGGGTACGCAGGACCTCGTGCCGGTCCACCAGGGCGTCCAGGGCCGCCCGCAGCGCGTCCCGGTCGAGCCGGCCGTCGAGCTGGAGGGCGAGGGGCATGTGGTAGGCGTGTCCGACCCTGCCGAGGCGCTCCAGGAACCACAACCGTCGCTGGGCGAAGGAGAGCGGCAGGAGGCCGGACCGCTCCGGCAGGCGCTCGACCTCGGCGGGTGTCCGTGCCGGCGGGACGCGACCTGGGGCCGAGACACGGGTCGGTTTGTCGTCCGGCAAGTGTGCCCCCTCGATTCCCCGCCGGCCCGCCGCGCCACCTGACTGCGCCACCTGACATCGGCCGAAGTGGATCCACAGTAGACGACTCGACAGGCCGAGACCAGGGACCGACGGGCCGGTCCGGGGACCTCAATCCGACACGCGACTCAGACTTTCGGCCAACGCGTCGGCGAGCCGTCCGTACGCCGCCCGGAGCACGTGCGGCGCACCCGCCGCGCCGGCCCGGTTCGCCGCCGCCAGGGCGTACGCGCGCACCAGGGCGGCCGGGTACGTCCCGGCGTACGCCGCCGCGTCGGCCCGCGACAGGGCGCCCGCCAGCGCGTCGGCGTTGGCGAGGGCGTTGGCGTCGGCGAACGCCTCGGCGTTGGCCCCGGTGCTGAGGTCGGCGTAGTGCGCGGCGAACTCGACCACCTCGTCGGGACCGTAGCCGTTGGCGCGCGCGTAGACCTCGGCGTTGGCGTACGCGACCGCCCGGGCCTCGGCGTACGGGTAGGCGGCCCGGTACAGCTCGCGCAGGGCGGGCCGGAGCGCGCCGCGCCACTCGTCGGCCCCGACCCGGTCGCCGGCCAGCGCCCGCCGGTGCAGGTCGCCCACCAGCCGCCCGGCGTCCCCGCCGGGCGTCGAGGCGAGCACGCGCGCGTGCCAGTCGTGCACGACCGGGAACGGCACCCGGCCGGCGAGCCGGTCGAGTTCGACGTCGACCCGTCGGCGCCAGGCCGGCGGCGCGGCCGGGTCGTGGCCCTCGGCGAGCGCGGCGAGCACCGCCGCCAACCAGGCCGGCGGCTGCGGCGGACCGCTCACCCGTTCCACCTCGACGGCCCGTCCATGCCGGCGAGGAGGTCGTCGACGTCGTCGTCGGTCAACGTGTCGAGGTATCCCGCGCCCTCGGGCCGGGCCGGAGCGCCGGCCCCCGCCGGTGCGGTGCCGGCGGGTGTCGCGTCGGACCCCGCGCGGGTGCCCGCCCCGGCGGCGGTGACCGCGGCGGCCAGCCCGGCCACGGTCGGGTCGTCGAAGAGCGTCCGGACCGGAAGGTCGACCCCGTACGTCGTCCAGACCCGGGCCATCAGCTGGGTGGCCTTCACGGAGTGCCCGCCCAGGACGAAGAAGTTGTCGGCGATGCCGACCGGGCCGGGCAGGCCCAGCAGGTCGGCCACCAACCCCGCCAGCTCCCGCTCCAACGGGGTACGCGGGGCCACCGGCGCCTCGCCGGAGCCGGAACCCCTGCCGGGCGGTGGCAGGGCGCGCAGGTCCAGCTTGCCGCGGGAGGTCCGCGGCACCTCGGGCAGGGCCACGAAGACCGCCGGCACCATGTGCGCGGGCAGGAACCGGCGCGCGTGCTCGGCAAGCCCCGCCGGCGGATCGGTCGCGGGCGGGTCGGTGACCACGTACCCGACCAGCCGTACGCCGTCGTGCTCCACGTCGGACGCGGTCGTCACGACCGCGTCGCGGACCTGCGGGTGGCCGCGCAGCACCGCCTCGACCTCGGCCGTCTCGACCCGGAACCCCCGCACCTTCACCTGCCGGTCGGCCCGCCCCAGCGGCTCGATCCGCCCGCTCGGCAGCCAGCGGCCCAGGTCTCCGCTGCGGTAGAGCCGGCCGCCGGGGGTGAACGGATCCGGCACGAACCGCTCGGCGGTCCAGCCGGGCGCGCCGGCGTAGCCCCGGCCGACCCCCGCGCCGCCGATGCAGACCTCGCCGACGACGCCCGGCGGCACCGGCCGCAGCCAGCGGTCCAGCACGTACACCCGGCTGCCGGTGAGGGCCGGGCCCAGGTCCGGCGGCGCCGACCCCGGCTCGACCTCGGCCCCGGTGGAGTAGACGGTCGTCTCGGTCGGGCCGTAGAGGTTCCACAGGCGCGTGCCGGGCTCGGCCAGGGCGTCGGCGAGGGCCCGGGGCAGCGCCTCCCCGCCGCTGAGGCGCAGCCGCACCCCCGCCGGCACCCCGCCGGCCGCGACCAGCATCCGCCAGGTCGTCGGCGTCGCCTGGAGCATCGTGACCCCGGCCGTGGTGAGCAGCCGGCGCAGCCGGTTGCCGTCGATCACGTCGTCGTCGCCGGCGACCACCACCGGCGCCCCGCACAGCAGCGGCAGGAGCAGGTCGAGCAGGGCGATGTCGAACGCGAACGGGCTCACCGAGAGGACCCGGTCGGCCGGCCCCAGCGGGACCATCTCGCGGAACGCGTGCAGCAGGTGCGCCACCGCGCCCTGGGTGACGGTGACCGCCTTCGGCCGGCCGGTCGACCCCGAGGTGAACAGCACGTACGCCGCCGCCGTCGCCGGCACCGCGCACGGTGGCGCCACCGCAAGCTCCGCCCCCGCGCCGGTCGGCTCCGGTCCGGCCAGGTCGAGCAGGGTCACCGACGCGGCCAGCTCGGCCAGCAGCGGCGCGGGGACGGCGCCGCTGTCCGTGACGACCACCCGCACCCCGGCGTCGGCGAGCATCCCGCGCAGCCGCCCCGGCGGATGGGTCGGATCGAGCGGCAGGTACGCCGCCCCGACCCACCAGACGCCCAGCAGCGCCGGGAGCGGACGCGCTCCCCGGGGCAGGACGATGCCCACGGTCTCCTGGACCCGTACGCCGAGCCCGCGCAGCCCCGTGGCGATCCGGCCCGCGAGCCCGCGCAGCGCGGCGCCGGTCAGCGTCGCGTCGTCGCCGGCGATGACCACCCGGTCGCCGGCGTCGATCCCGGTCACGAGCGCCGCCGCGGTGCTGCCCGGCGGCGGGACCGACCCGGACCGGGCGGCCGGCCACACCCGGGTGACGAGGTCCGCCGTTGCGGGGGAGAGGACGTCCACGTCGCAGACGCGGGTCTGCGGGGCGGTCGCCAGCGCGGTCAGGATCGCGCCCAGGGCGTCGGCGAACCGGCCCGCGCTGTCCGGGGTGAAGAGGTCGGTGAGGTACCGCAGGCGCACCGTCAGCTCGTCGGGGCCGGCGACGGCGGCCAGCTCCAGCTCGAACTTGCCGGTGCCGGTGGGCACCAGCTCCGGCCGCCAGCGCAGCGCCCCCCGGTCCAGCGGCGCCAGGGCCTCCTCGACCGTGCACATCACCTGCACCAGCGGCGCCCGCGACGGCTGCCGCTGCGGCCGGCACAGCTCGACCACCCGCGCGAACGGCAGGTCCTGGTGGGCCTGGGCGCGCGCGGTGGCGGCGTGCAGCCGGTCGAGCAGTTCGGCGAGCGTCGGCTCGCCGTGCAGCGCCGCCCGGATCGCGACGGTGTTGGCGAACAGGCCCAGCATCGGCTCGGTCTCGATCCGGGTGCGCCCGGCCACGGGCACGCCGACGAGCACCTCGTCCGCGCCGCTGAGCCGGGACAGCAGGGCCGCGTACGCGGTCAGCAGCACGGTGAAGAGGGTGCTGCCCCGCTCCCCGGCCAGGCGGCGCAGCGCCCCGGCCAGCTCCCCGTCGACCGGCACCGCCACCTCGCCGGCGGCCGGCGACAGCCGGTCGGGGTACGGGTGGTCGACCGGGAGCGGCACCTCCGGCGGGGCACCGGCCAGCTCCGCCGGCCAGAAGCGTTCGGCCTCGGCGTGACCGCCCGCGTCGTCGTGCTCCCGCTCCCAGAGGGCGAAGTCCGCGTACTGCAGGGGCGGCTCGACCGAGACGGGCGGCCGGCCGGCGCGCAGCGCCTCGTAGTCGGCGGAGATCTCGTCGAAGAGCAGCCGGAACGACCAGCCGTCGACGATCGCGTGGTGCGCGACCAGCGCCAGGACGTGCCGCTGCGGGGCGAGCCGCAGCAGCGTGACCCGGGTCAGCGGGCCACGCTCCAGCGGCAGCGGGGTGCGGGCGTGCTCCCGCAGCGCGACCCGGGCCGCCGCCTCCCGGTCCGCCTCGGGCAGCTCGTCGAGCGCCACGACCTCGATGGCGCCCGCGCGGGCGGTGTCGTCGATCACCTGGATCGGCCGCCCGCCGTTGGCCCGGAAGGTGGTGCGCAGGATCTCGTGCCGCTCGACCGCCGCCGCCCAGGCCCCGTCGAGCGCGGCCGTGTCCAGCGGGCCGTCCAGCCACACCGCCCACCCGACGTGGTAGGTCGGCTGGCCCGGGTCGAACTGGTCGAGCAGCCACATCCGCCGTTGCGCGGCCGACGCCGGGAACTCGAACACGGCCATCTCAGCGCACCTGCCCGTCGACCGCGACGATCCGCAGCTCGGCGGTGTACCGGCCGTCGGGGCCGGTCAGCCAGAGCTGGTCCGGCGCGGGCAGCATCTCCACCACTGCCACCGTGGCGTCGTCGCCGGCGTGCCGGCGGGCCCGGCGGACCGACCGGGACACCAGGTCGACCGAGGCGAGGCTGGTCAGGTCGGCGTGGACCGGTTTGCGCTCGCCCGCGCAGCGCAGGAACACGTGCCGCGGCAGGCCGTGGGCGCCGGCCCAGGCCCGCGCCTGCCGGAACCGCAGCGCCTCGTCGCGGGTGTCGGCGAAGGCCAGGTCGGCGGCGGCGAACGTCCACGCCTCGCGGCTGACCACGAGGGAGTCGATGGTGACCCTGGGCTGGTGCGCCGCCGGGGGCAGGACACGGAAGAGCTGGGACAGCCCGGCGCCGACCACGTCGCCGAGGACGTGCATCAGGTCCACGTCGAACCGCCCGTCGCGCGACCGTACCCGCAGCCCGCCGGGCGTGTCGACCAGGTCGCACTCGCCGACGCGCAGGCTGCGGCGCGGGTCGTGCCCGAACGAGTCGTGCGCGAACACCAACCGGATGTCGTCGGGTCCGGCCAGCGCGTTGCTCTGCCTGGTCGGCACGCCGCCCTCCTGGCCGGTCTCGGCGGGATAGACCGCCCCGGTGCCCACGTCCCGGGCCAGCGCGGCGCGCAGCGCGTCCACCTCCGGGTGGTAGGCGACCCAGGTGGCGTACCGCAGGGTGTTGACGCCCGGGTGCAGTTCACCCAGGACCCACTCGTCGCCGGCCCGCATCAGGTCGGGGCTGTGCTGCCGCGCGGTCGGCCAGCCGGGCCGTCCCGGCGGGAAGGCGGCGGCCACCGCCGGGGCCAGCTCCGCCGCCGTGAGCCGGATCCGTCGCCCGTCCGCCGGCAGCGCCAGCACGTCGGCCCAGCGCCGGTGCAGCGCGGCGGTCAGCAGGGCGGTCAGCCGTTGCGGCGGGTGGAACAGCGCCTCGCCGGCCAGCAGCCAGAAGTCGGCGAGCGGGACCACGTCGGTGCCCAGCTCGGCGGCCCGGCGCCGGTAGATGTCGGCGCAGAGGCGCCGGTAGAGCGTCGCGCCGGCGGCGGTGAACCAGCGCGCGCTCTCCAGCACCAGGCCGAGCGCGTCG
Organism: Micromonospora sp. NPDC047812; assembly: GCF_040704175.1. Classification (NCBI taxonomy): domain Bacteria; kingdom Bacillati; phylum Actinomycetota; class Actinomycetes; order Micromonosporales; family Micromonosporaceae; genus Micromonospora; species Micromonospora sp. NPDC047812. The sequence goes on from NZ_JBEYRY010000005.1 coordinate 524,892, forward strand.
CGGATCCCGTCCAGGCCGGCCTCGCCGACGCCGACCGTGCCGGCACGCAGGCACTCCTCGTAGACGGGGGTGCGGCCGGCGTACATCGTGCCGGCGCGCCGGGTGGCCGGGACGCCGGCCAGCCGGGTGAAGGTGGCCTCCAGCTCGGCCATCGTGCCGGTCAGCCGCTCCGGGTCGCCGGCTGCCGAGGCGAGCGCGTCCCGGGCGGCGCAGAGCTCGTCCAGGGCGGCGAGCGCGGGCCCGCGCGCGGCCTCGTCGGTGACCCGGGCCAGCCGGGCCCGCATGGTCCGCTCCGGCCGGGTGTCGTGCGGCGCCACCTCCGGCTGCCACGCGATCCGGTGGGCCCCGGCCAACGTCTCCAGCACCTCGTGCACCTCCCGCGTCGACCGCAGTCCCGAACCCGGCTCGGCCAGCACGGCCCCGGCGACCTCGTTGGCGTCGCGGACCCCGTCGCAGGCGCGCAGCACCGCCGCCTCGGCGTCGGTCAGCGCCACCGGCGGGGCGAGCGGCACCCGCAGCGTCGTCCCGGTCAGCTCCAGGAAGGGCATGAGCCGGGGTACGAGCCACGGGCGCAGCCGTTCCGCGTACGGGGCCAGCACCGCGGCGACCGCCCACCCCTCCAGGTAGACCGTCCGCCCGGCGAGCAGCGCCGGCGGGTCGGCGGCGTCGACCCGCACGCCCGCGCCCGGCTCGATCCGCGCCCAGCCGACCGGCCCGAAGAAGCCGATCGTGTCGTTCTTCGCGCAGTAGCGCTGGAGGTAGCTGGTGACCAGCGCCTCGTGCTGGCGGTGCTTGGTGTTGCGGGTCGGGCCGCCGGGGCCCCGGCGCAGCAGCGCGTCGACGCCGGTGCGCAGCGCGTGCGGGTTCTGCCAGGCCACCGCCTCGCGGAAGCGGGGGTGGGCCGCCACCGCGTGCAGCGCGACCGTGAGCCGGTCGACCGCCCCCGGGTACGCGGCCGCGTACGCCGCCTCGGCGCCGGCGATGCCGGCCGGGTCGCCGTCGGCCCGGGCCGCCACCACCCGGTCCGCGGCGGCGGCGAGCTCCGCGTCGCCGAGCGGGGCCAGCAGGTCGACCGGGAGGCCCGCGCCCCGCAGGCAGACGGTCCGCCACAGGGCCCATCCGTCGGTCAGCCGGGCCAGGTGCGCGGGCAGGTCCCGGTCGCTGCGGTGCGGCACCCGGTCGCGACGGCGCAGCGCCGGTCCCGTCCCCACCCGGCCGCCCGGTGCCGATCCGGTCGCCGCGTCGATCGCCGCCGCCGTCGCCGCCAGGGTCGGTGCCCGGTAGAAGGGGCCCACGCCCAGTTCCACGCCGAACGCCTCGCGGATCCGGAACATCAGCCGGGTGACCGTCAGCGAGTTGCCTCCGAGGGCGAAGAAGCCGGTCTCCCGCCCGATGCTCGCGGGCGGGGGCCCGCCGGGCAGCAGCCGGGACCAGAGCCCGGCCAGCCGGTGTTCGGTCGGCGTGGCGGGCCCGGCGACGTCCGGATCCGTCCCGGCGAGGTCGGGCGCCGGCAGCGCCGCGCGGTCGACCTTCCCGTACGCGGTCAGCGGCAACCGGTCGAGGACGGCGAACGCGGCCGGCACCAGGTGGGCCGGCAGTTGGGCGGCGACGTGCTCACGCAGGCTCGCCGCGCTCGGGACCGCCGCGCCGGAGGGCGTGACGTAGCCGACCAGGTGCCGCTCCGGCCCGTCGCCCCGTACGCCCACCGCCGCGGCGGCGACCTGCGGGTGCGTCCTGAGCACCGCCTCCACCTCGCCGGGCTCGACCCGGAATCCCCGGATCTTCACCTGGTCGTCGCGGCGGCCGAGGAACTCCAGCACCCCGTCCGCGCGCCAGCGGACGACGTCACCGGTGCGGTAGAGGCGCTCGCCGGGCACCAGCGGATCCGGCACGAACGCCCGGGCGGTCGCCGCCGGGTCGCCGAGGTAGCCGCGGGCCAGCCCGTCGCCACCGGTGTACAGCTCGCCCGCGACCCCGACCGGCACCGGCCGGCCGCTCGCGTCGAGCACGTGGACGGTGCTCTGCGGCACGGGACGGCCGATCGGCACCCGGTCACCCACCGGCCCGGCGCCGCTCATCAGGTGGCAACTGGTCAGCGTCGTGTTCTCCGTCGGCCCGTACGCGTTGACCAGCGGCAGCCCGCCGCGCGCGGCGAGCACGGCGCGGACCGCGCCCGGGTCGGCCACGTCGCCGCCGGTGAGCAGTTGCCGCACGCCCGCCAGCGCCGTGACGTCCTCCTCGGCGACCTGCCGGAAGAGCCCGGCGGTGAGGAAGGCGACGGTGACCCTGCCGCTACGCATCAACGCGGTCAGCCGGGTGAGGTCCACCGGGTCCGGTGGCGCGACCACCGCCGTGGCGCCGGTCAGCAGGGCGCCCCAGACCTCCCAGGTGGACGCGTCGAACGCGGTCGGGGCGAACTGGAGCACCCGCTCGCCGGGGCCGAGGGTGGCGAAGTCGGGGCCGGTCACCAGCCGCACCACGCCCCGGTGGGTGATCCCGACCCGCTTGGGCGCCCCGGTCGAGCCGGAGGTGTGCAGGACGGCGGCGAGCTGCGACGGGTGGATCCGCCCCGGCGGCGGGCCGGCCGGCGCCGCTTCCCCGGCGGACGCGTCGACGTCCAGCACCCGGACCGGGCCCAGGTCGGGCAGGCCGGCGGCGGTCGCGGAGGTGGTCAGCAGCAGGCGGGTGCCGCTGGCGGCGAGGAGGCCCGCGATCCGGGCGGGTGGGGCGGCCGGGTCCACGGGTAGGTAGGCCCCGCCGGCCTTGAGCACGCCCAGCAGGGCCCGGATCAGCGGTTCGCCCCGGGGGAGCAGCACGGCGACCGGGGTCTCCCCGGCGACCCCGTGCCGGCGCAGCGTCCAGGCCAGCCGGTCGGCCGCCCGGTCCAGCTGCGCGTACGAGACGGTGCGGTCGTCGAGGACGAGCGCGGTGGCGGCCGGGTCGTCGGCCACGCGGGTCGCGAAGACCTCGGGGACGGAGGCGTCGCGGGGGTAGGGCCGCCGGGTGGTGTTCCAGGCGGCGCGCAGGGGCGCCTCCCCGGCGGCGCCGAGGTCCAGGTCGGCCAGGCGGGCGTCCGGTCGCCGCGCCAACTCGCGCACGGTGTCGTGCAACTGTGCGAGGATCCGCCGCGCCGAGGCGTCCAGCAGCCTGGTGCCGTCCCACGTCACGCCGAGGCGCAGCTCCGGTTCGTCGAAGGCGTGCACCGTCAGCGGATAGCCGGGCATCCGGTGCACGTGGGCCGAGCGCCGGGCCCGCTCCGGCCCGCCCTCGGCCAGGGCGGTGGCCAGCCGCTGCCGTTCGAACACCACCAGGCTGTCCAGCAGCGGCGTGTCGGGTGCCAGGCCGGCCTGGTCGAGGATGGTGTGCAGCGGCGTGAGCTGGTGCTCGCGGATCCGGCGGATCCGGTCCGCCACGTCGGCCAGGAACCGCGGGACGGTCCATCGTGGATCGAGGCGGATCCGCAGCGGCACCGTGTTGAGCAGCAGCCCGAGGATCTTGTCGGCGTCCGGGACGCTGCCGTACCGGCAGGATCTCGTGACCGCGAAGGTGATGTCGTCGACCCCGCCGTAGCCGCCGCGCAGCAGCGCCCAGGCCGCGTGGACCACGGCGCCGGCGCCGACGCCCGCCGCTGCGGCGGCGGCGCGGAGCCGGTCGGACTCCGGCCGGGTGAGGGCGACCTCGTGCGAGGCGGGCACGCCGCGCGCGCCGGGGTCCGCGTCGAGGCGGCCCGGCAGCGCCCGGGGCATCGGGGCGTCGCCGAGGTACCCCTTCCAGAACGCGTCGCCGCTGCTCGGGTCGCGCGTGCCCCACCAGTACACGAAGTCCGCGAACGGCGGCCGGCGCGGCGGGTCCGGCGCCCCGCCGGCCCGGCGCGCGGCGTAGTCGGCGAGGACCTCGTCGAGCAGCATCCGGGTGGAGCGGCCGTCGAGGATCGCGTGGTGGAAGGTGACGACGACGTGGTGGTCGCTCAGCGCGGTGACCCGCAGCAGGGGCGCCCGACCGACGTCGAAGGGCTCGTGCCGGTCGGTGGGGAGGAAGTCGTCGAGCGTCGTCTCCCGCCACCGCAGGTCCGGCGCCACGGTGGACCGGACGACCTGCGCGACGCCGTGGTCACCGTCGACCTCGAAGGCCGTACGCAGCACCGCGTGCCGCCGGGTCGCGGCCTGCCAGGCGGTGGTGAACGCGTCCCGGTCCGGCGGACCGTCCCACCTGATCGTGACCTGCTGGACGTCCACCCCTCCGGCGGGCTGCCGGAGGGTCTGCAGCACCATCCCGCGTTGCACGGCGAGGGCCGGATACCGCTGGCAACTGTCGTTCATGCGCCCTCGTCCGGTGCGGCGTCAGCCGGTGGCGGCGTGCTCGTCCATCCAACGCCGCAACGACAGCGGCCGCATGTCCGTCCACACCTCGTCGATCCGGGCCAGGCACTCGCCGCGTGTCCCGGTGGTGCCCTCACGCCGCCAGCCGGCGGGCAGTTCACGGTCGTCCCACCAGATCGAGAACTGTTCCTCGTCGTTCACGACCACGGCGTACGTCCGGGTGTCGTCGTCGTCAGCGCTCATCGGACCCCCTTCGCCGGGAAGGATTTCAGCCACGTCGATTCCGTGTCAAGGATCGGTCGATCTTCCGACGTCACGCGGAGGTGGGCCGTACGGCCGCCTCGGAGTCCGGTGTGGACGACGGCGGCGGCGCGTCGGTGCCGGCGTCGATCCGCGACGTCCGGGCGACCCAGCCGACGGCCGGGCCGGCGGCCAGCGCGCAGCCCACGAAGATCGCCGCGACGACCCACCAGCCCCAGCCGCCGGTCTGGATCGCGAGGAGGGTCAGGCCCACCGGCGCGAAGACGTCCGCCGCCGAGCTGATGGTCTGTGCCGTGCCGAGGTACACCCCGCGCGACGCGGCGGGCGGCACGTTGGTCTGGACGAACCAGAGCGCCGCCGAGAACCACAATTCTGTGGTGGTCACCAGCACCACGACGCTGAGGAGCGCGACGACCGTCCATCCGCCGCCGGTCCGGCCCGCGAGCGCGGCCACCGGGCAGGCGAGCGCGGTGACGAGGGCGCCCCGGCGGATCAGGCGGGCCGCGCCGGGAAGCGAGTCCGCGCCGCGCGACGCCGGCACCTGCAACGTGATCACCAGCACCGTGTTGAGGGCCAGCATCGCGCCGAGCAGCGGCTTGGGGGCGTCGGTGTGGGTGATCGCCCAGAGCGGCAGGATCTCGACCAGGATCACCGCGTGGAACATCATGACGGCGAGCAGCACGGCGGTCGTGACGTAGGGCAGGTCCTTCAGCACCGCCCACCGCGACGTGGTGGTCCTCCGGTCGTGCCGCACCACGGGCGCGGCCGGGAGCCGGGTCACGAGGCCGGCGTTGAGCAACGACAACGCCGAGTTGAGCAGCACCATGGCGACGAGCGCGGCGGGGGAGTCGAACGCCAGCGCGACGGCGCCGAGCCCGGTGCCGAGGGTGAACCCGGCGTTGAGGTACGAGCGCGCGTACGCCATCGTCCGGACCCGGTCCCCGGCGGGCATGGCGTCGGCGGTGTAGATGGTGCGCCCGGCGTTGGCGAACGAGTCGGTCACGGCGGCCACCACCATCAGCACCACGAAGCCCACGAAGGACGTCACGAGCGGATAGGCGGCGAAGGTCAGCGCCGAGCCGAGCGCGCCGACGGCCCAGGACCGCTGACCGCCGATCCGGTCGGCCAGCGCGCCCAGCGGCAGCGAGGTGGCGACCCCGGCGAGCCCCGCGATCGAGAAGCCGACCCCGATCTGCACGGCGCTGAGCCCGAGCACCTCGGTGAAGAACACGATGCTGCCGGTGAGGAAGGTGCCGCTGCCGACGGCGACCATGGCGGACTGGTACGCGATCGCCCGGGGCAGCCCGGGCGGCGGCAGGAGCCGGGACACGGCGAATCGGTGACCGTCCATGGTGCCGGTCAGGCTACCCGGGCGGTCGCCTCCGGCGGCAACGCCGACCCGACGCGCGGACCCGGGTCCGGTGTCGCGGGGCAGGCGCGCACCGCCGGCCGGGCGTGCCGGCCCGCCGGCGTCAGCCGCGCCGGGCCCGTCACGCCGCGCCGTCCGCGCGCAGCACGAGCCGGTCGGTGGTCCTCTCCCCGATGTACGCCAGGTCGGCGTCCCACCCGAGGCCGGACCCGGCGGGCACCTCGACGAGCCCGTCGGCGCTCACGATCGGGCGGGTGGTGACGTCGCGGGCGTAGTACTTGTCGGAGCCGGAGACGTCCGAGGGGAGCGTGAAGCCGGCGAGCGCGCTCAGCGCGACGTTGGCGGCCCGTCCGATCCCGAACTCGTGCATGCCGCCGCACCACACCGGGACGCCGTGCTCGCGCGCGAGGTCGTGCGCCCGTACGGCGTGGGTCAGCCCACCCATCCGCGAGACCTTGACGTTGAGCACGCGTACGGCGCCCAGGCGCAGCGCGGTGACGAGGTCGTCCAACTCCTCGACGGACTCGTCGAGACAGACGGGGGTGTCGATGCGTTCCTGGAGGGCGGCGTGCGCGACGAGCGCCCGTGGCGCGAACGGCTGCTCGATCATCAGCAGGCCCAGGCCGTCGAGTTCCGCCAGGACGGCCCGGTGTTCCGGGGTGTCCTCGTAGGCGCCGTTGGCGTCGACGTGCAGCGGCACGCGCGGATGTGCCGCGCGCACGGCCCGCACCGGGTCGAGGTCCCAGCCGGGCGCGATCTTGAGCTTGATCCTGCGGTAGCCCTCGTCGACCCGCAGCCGCACCTGCGCGAGGAGGTCGTCGACGGTGGGTTCGATCCCCAGCGACACCCCCGCCTCGACGCTGCCGCGCGTGCCGCCCAGCGCGTGCGCGAGGGAGGTGCCTTCGGCGGCCGACCACAACGCCCAGGCGGCGATGTCGAAACCGGCGCGGGCGAAGTGGTTGCCCCGGACCCGGCCGAGCGTCGTGGCCAGGTCCGCCGGGTGCTCCCAGCCGGTACGCAGGACCATCGGCGCGAGGTGGTCACGCGCGACCGCCCAGCAGCTCTCGACGGTCTCGGCGCAGTAGAACGGGCCGCTCGGCGACGCGATCTCGCCCCAGCCCACGGCGCCGTCGGTGTCGGTGAGCGCGACCAGGATGTGCTCCAGCTCGCGCTTGGCGTGGGAGCTGGTCTGGAACCGGTGCACGAGCGGCAGCCGGACCCGGCGCAGCTCCACCGCCTCGATCCGCCTCACGCCGTCACCCCGCCGCGCCCGGCGTGACCGTGCCGGTCGTCCCGGGCCGGCCCGTCGGCGGTCCCTCCGCCTCGCCTGCGGTCGGTCACGGCTCCTCCTCGTGGTAGAGATCGAGTTCGGCGGCGAGGGCGTCGCGCTCGCGCAGGCGGCGGCCGGCCCCCTTCGAGCTGGCGATGGTCAGGGTGGCGAGCAGGTGCAGCGCGAGCACCACCGGGGTGGGGGAGTTGGCGTAGGAGGCGCTGTCGGTGCCGATGACGATGCGGACGGCGGCGCTCCCGGCCAGCGGCGCGTCCTCGGCGTCGGTGACGAGGACCAGTTGACCGCCGTGTCGGACGTAGGCGGAGGCGACGTCGATGGTCTCGCGCCGGTAGCGTGCCATGCAGACGGCCACGAGCAGGTCGCCCTGGCGGATGTCGCTGAGCACGTCGAGGGGCCGCAGTGCCGCGCCGTCGACGAGGTGGACGCCGGAGAGCCCGGCGCTGAGGTCGGAGGCGAGCAGGGACGCGAAGCCGAGCGACTTGCCGTGGCCGAGCAGGTACCGTCGCCGGGCCGACACGATGAGCGCCGCGGCCCGCTCGATGGCGTCCTGCTCGGCGGCCCACGCCAGCGCCGTGGCGAACTCGGTGCGTTGCTGCTCCAGGACCCGCTGCTTGAGCACCTGCGCGGACCTGCGCTGCACGTTGCGGTCGAAGCGCTCCGAGGGCGTCGATCTTCTCGTGGTCATGCCTCAGTCCTGTGCGAACAGGTAGCTGACGCGGCCGGGGCGGTCCGCCCGCCGCGCGACGCCGACGAGCCGCCCGCCCGCGGCGAACCGGTCGGCCAACTCCTGGCGCAGTCGCGCCCGGTCGTCGGGCCTGCGCGCGGCGGTACGGTCGTCGGCGGGCGAGTCCACGGTCGCGTGCCCGTGCCCGGGTGCCCGGTTGCCGCCCCCGGGACGGTCGAGGTCCCACCGGACCAGGACCCGGTCGCTGCCGCCGTCGTCGTAGAAGTCGGGCAGGAAGCGGATCCCGACGGCGCCCAGCACGTGCAGGTTGAAGTGGACGTTGCGCAGCGCGTACGGGTCGAAGGTCCACCGCATCGTGTGCGCGCCCGCGCGTCGTGCCGCCTCGGCCTGGGCGTGCTTGAGCAGGCGGCCGACGCCGCGCCCCTGCGCCCGCGCGTCGACGACGGCCGCCTGCGAGTAGTGGTACAGCTCGCCGTGCTCGACGCCGGTGAAGCCGTAGCAGAAGCCGACGAGGGAGCCCTCCCCGTCGAACGCGCCGACCACGGTCCCGGCGTTCTCGCGCAGCGCGGCCAGGAGGCGGGGGCTGACGGCGTGCTCGGGGCCCTGGTAACCGAAGACGGCCCGGTAGAGCGCCGATGCCGCCGTCCATTCGGCGAGCCCGGTGAGGTCACGCGCCACGATTCCCTGCGGGTCAGCGGTCATCAGCCACTCCCATGTGAAAGATAGCGATCGTATGTTCCCCCATGCTGCCGGTGTCCGAGCCTGTTGACAAGGCCTCGCGGCGAGTCATACGGTCCGTATGTGTCGTCATCGCCGTCAGGTTCCCGCGCCGCGCTCGACGCGCTGCACCGCTACACGCTGCACGAGTCGCCGACCGGTGACCGGCGGGCGCTGGCCGCGCTGGCCGACGTGCTCGACGCCGACGCCGCCCGCGCCGGCTTCGACACCGCCCGGGTGCCGCACCCGAGCGGCGACCATCTGGTCTGGACCCTCCCCGCGCGAGGGGTCCCGGGCGACCCGGTGCTACTGCTGACCCACTACGACACCGTCTGGCCGGTCGGCACGCTGTCCGGCATGCCGTGGTCCGTCGAGGGGGACGTCGTCCGCGGCCCGGGCGTGTACGACACCAAGGCCGGGATCGTCGCACTGCTCGCGGCGGCGGCACGCGTCGAGCGGCAGAGCGCCCCGCACCCCGAGATCAGGGTCCTCGTCGTCGCCGACGAGGAGATCGGCTCGCCCACCGCCACCGGGCTGGTCCGGGCCGAGGCGGCCCGGGCCCGCGCGGTGCTCGGCCTGGAACCGCCGCACCCCGGCGGCGACCTCAAGACCGGCCGGCGCGGCAGCACCCGGGTCCGCATCGGGGTCACCGGGATCGAGGCGCACGCCGCGCTCGACCCGGGCGCCGGAGTCAACGCCATCGACGAGCTCGTCGACCAGCTCGTGCGGCTCCGCGCACTCGTGCAGGGCCGGCCGGTCCTGCTCAACACCGGCACCATCGCCGGCGGGGGGCGGACCAACGTGGTGGCCGGCGAGGCCCACGTCGAACTGGGACTGCGCTTCAGCGACCCGGCGGACGAGGACGCCGTCCTCGCCGGCCTGCGGTCACTGCGTCCGGTGCGCGACCGCGCCCGGCTCGACACCCGGCTGCTCTCGCACCGGCCCACCTGGCGGCCGGACGAGGCGGGGGCGCACCTGCTCGACCGGATCGTGGGCATCGCCGCCGACCTCGGTCAGGGCGGCCTCGCCGGTCGCCCGGCGGACGGTGCCGCCGACACCAACACGACGGGTGCGCTCGGCCGCCCCACCGTCGACGGGCTCGCCCCGCCCGGTGGCGGCGCACACGCCCGGCAGGAGTGGGTCTCGACGGCCGGCATCGACGCGCGCAGCGACCTGCTGGCCGCCCTGTTCACCGGCCTCCACACCGCGGCTCCGTCCCGTGGGGACGGCGCCTGACCCGGGTACCCGGTCGCGGGTCAGCGCGACCTGGCGCGCCGCGCGCGGGTCAGCGCGAGCAGCCCCACGGCGATCAGCGCCAGCCCGAGCGCTCCGGCTGCCACGAGGTAGCTGCCCACGGCACCGGGGCGGCCGGTCGCGTCGCCGGCGGCGCGGGTCGTCGGCCCGGGCGTGCCGGACGGGGCGGGGGACCCGGCGACCGCCGGCAGCGGGTAGCGCCGGACCGCGGGCATCGTCCCCGGCGGCTGGTCGGCGGTCTCGGACACGGTGAGCAGGGACCGCCCGTCGCGGCTGTAGGTGACCGACTCGCCCTGCGGCTCGTCGGGCAGCGCGATGATCCGTGGCGTCCCGCCGGTCAACGCGGTGACCACGTCGCCGTCGGTCACGTCGAACTCGTACGCGTCCGCGTAGGTGCGCAGGACGATCCGGCGCCCGTCCGGCGCGGTGGCGGCGCCGGTGACCGCCGTGCGTCCGAGCGCCCCGAACGGGTTGCTCGTCGCGGAGGCCGGCAGCCGGACCTGCCCCACCTTCACCAGCGGCGCCGTCGTACCCGCACGTAGGGCGCCGCTCGGCGCGTACAGGTTGGCCGAGTACTTGGTCACGACCACCGGCCGGTCGTCGCCGGTCACGAGCAGGGCCTCGGCGTCGTGCGGACCGTCCGGATAGGCCATGCGGTACAACACCGGCCGGTCGGCTCCCGGCGGCAGCTTCCACACCGCGATCGTCTGCCGCGACCTGTCGTTGTCCCCGATGTCCGCCACCCAGACCGTGCCGTCCGCGCCGACGGCGAGATCCTCGGTGTCGCGCGGCCGGGACGGATAGGACACGGTCCGCACGACGGAGCACCGATCGTCCAGGAAGAAGATGCGGCGGCGGGCCTCGTCGTCCGCGCCGTCGTTGACCATGACGAAGCCGTCGTCCGTGGCGACCATGCCGGAGATCTCGCTCAGCCGGCCGCCGCGCACCTCGCACACCGGCGTCCCGGGGGCCGCCGAGGATGTCGGGTCGGCCACGGCACCACCGGGGGCCGTCACGACGGCGAGGACGACGACCGTCCCCGCCGCGACCCGCAGCCGCCGGGTCCCGTTGCCTCGTCGCCTCACCAGCAGTCCCTTCCAGTGCCGGTCCGCCCCGTCCGGCAATCCGGTGCCGGTGCGCGCACCGGCGATCCACTCCCACCGACCCGGGCGTCACGCCGTGTGCCGGGACCGGCTGCCGTCCGCCCGGCTCCGGTGCGTCGCCGGCCCCGACGTGAGCGGCGTCCGGGCGCGTGAGCAGGGGATGAGTGTATGACCCGGTGGCGCGGCCCCGGTCGCGGCCCGCCGTGCCGGCGACCCGGACCGCCCCCGTCGCCGCGGCCGGTGACGCCACCGCCCGCCGCACCCGCCCGGATCGAGACGCGACCGGGCCGGGACCCGACCGGCGTCGGCGACGTACGCTGCCGCGATGACCGCACCGGCCCGCATCCTCGTCTACGGGGTGTACGGCGCCGGCAAGTCCACCCTGGCAGCGCGGTTGGCCGAGCGCCTCGGCTCGCCGTGGCACCCGGTCGACGACCTGCTGTGGCAGCCGGGCTGGGTGGAGGTGCCGGTCGCGGAGCAGCGCAGCCGGATCGAGGCGGTCTGCCGACGCGACCGCTGGATCCTCGACGGGGCCTACCACGGCTGGCGCGACGTGGTGCTGGCGCGCGCCGACCTGGTCGTCGGCCTGGACTACCCGCGCTGGCTCTCCTTCTGGCGGCTGCTGCGGCGCACCGCCCACCGGCTGGTCAGCGGCGAGGAGATCTGCAACGGCAACCGCGAGTCGCTGCGCAGCGTGCTGTCCCGGGACTCGATCCTGGTGTGGCACGTCACCGCGTTCGGCCGGGCCCGGCGGCGGATGCGCGCCTGGCAGGCCGATCCGACCGGGCCGCCGGTGCTTCTGTTCCGCTCCCCGGCGGCCCTGGAGGGCTGGCTGTCCGAACTGACCCGACGGTGAGGACCCGTCCCGCAGGCCCGGCGGGCGGTGTTCCCCCGCGCGCCCCGGTGAGGTGCGCGGATGGACGGACGCCATTGCCTCGGCCTGCGTGATCACCTAGGTTTCACACGATCGCACCCAGCCGCACCGAGCACTCCCCGGCTCTGGCGAGGCAGCGAGACAGCACCGATCGCGCCGCTCAGTGACTTAGGAGCTCACCGTGGCACACTCCCCCTCCCGAAGAACGTTCCCCTCCCGCTGGCGGACACCGGCCCGGCTGGTCGCGGCGGTGGCGGCGAGCACCGTGCTGCTCGCCGTGGCCCCCGTCCCGGCCGTGGCGGCACCGCTGCCGGCGGGCGACACGACAGCCGGGGCGTCAGCGCGCCCGGCGGCGAGCAGGGCGCAGCCCAAGAGCGGGCTCTGGCTGGTGAAGATGGACAAGCCGTCGGTGGTGGCCGCCTCGCGGGCGAGGTCGGCACGCACCGGCGGGATCGACACCCGGTCCGCGGCGAGCACCTCCCACGCGCAGGAGCTGGCGCGGCAGCAGGACACGCTGGTGGACGAGATGGAGGCGGTCCTGGGCCGCTCCGTGCGGGTCGCCCACACCTACCGCAACGTGGTGAACGGCCTGGCGGTCGAGGTCAGCGCGGACGAGGCGGCGCACCTGTCCGGCCTGCCGGGGGTCAGCGCGGTCGTACCCGACGAGGTCCTGGAGCTGACGACAGACACCAGCAACGCGCTGATCCAGTCGCCCGCGGTGTGGGAGGGCAGGACGGCGGAGAACGTCGGCACCCGTGGCGAGGGTGCCATCGTGGGGATCCTCGACTCGGGCATCAACCCCGAGCACCCGTCGTTCGCGGCCGTGGACGGCGACGGCTACCGGCACACCAACCCGTACGGCGCGGGCAGGTACACCGGCGTCTGCGCCCCGACCCATCCCCAGCACAAGCCGATCTGCAACGACAAGCTGATCGGCGCCTGGTCGATGGTCGGCACCGACGCCCGGGACGACAACGGCCACGGCAGCCACACCGCCTCGACCGCCGCCGGCAACCGGCACGAGGCGACCATGACCGTCGGCACCAGCACGCACAAGATCACCGTTTCCGGGGTCGCGCCGCGGGCCAACGTCATCTCGTACAAGGTCTGCATGGCCCTCGGCTGCCTCTCCTCGGCGACGATCGCCGCCGTGGACCAGGCGATCGCCGACGGTGTGGACGTCCTCAACTACTCGATCTCCGGGCGCGACGACCCGTGGAAGGACCTCGTCGACCAGGCGTTCCTGGAGGCGTACTCGGCCGGCATCTTCGTCGCCGCCTCCGCCGGCAACAGCGGCCCGGGCGCCAGCACCGTCGCGAAGACCGCGCCGTGGAACATGTCCGTGGCCGCGGTCAGCCACGAGCGGGTCATCGCCCACCGGCTCGACGTGACGGGCCCGACGCCCGTCCCGGCGGCGCTCACCGGCATCGCCGCCGTGATCGGGGAGAACTCGCCGAACCCGCCCATCGAGGGTGAGATCCGGTACTCCGGCACCGTCGACGCGACCAACGTGCAGGCCTGCGTTCCGTTCCCGGCAGCGGCGTTCAGCGGCAAGGTCGCCCTGCTGCCCCGGGGCGGCTGCGACTTCTCCGTGAAGGTCAAGAACGCCACCGCCGCCGGCGCGACCGGCGTGGTCGTGCACAACCAGTACAGCGGCCCGCCGATCACGATGGGCGCGCTCGCCGGGACCACCATCCCCGCCGTGATGGTCTCCCTCGCCGACGGGCAGCGGCTGCGCGACCACGCGGCGGCCACCGACGGCCCCGTCACCGTGCGCGTCGACCCCGGCAGCGAGGTGCTGCGCGACGGCGACTGGACCGACGTCGTGGCCGACTTCAGCTCGCGCGGACCCAGCAAGTTCGACATGCTCGCGCCCACCGTGGCGGCCCCGGGCCGCAACATCCTCGCCGCCACCATGGCGGCGAAGGACAACCCGGCCACGTACGCCTTCATGCAGGGCACGTCCATGTCGTCGCCGCACGTCGCCGGCGCCGGCGCGCTGCTGGCGGCGCTGCACCCCGACTGGTCGCCGACGCGGATCCGGTCCGCGCTGGCGGTCACCGCGGACCGCGACGGGGTGGTCAAGGAGGACGGCCGCACGCCGGCCGACGCGTTCGACATGGGCTCCGGCCGGATCAACCTGGCCCAGGCCGCCCGGACCGGCATCGTGCTCGACGAGACCGCCGCGAACTTCGCCGCGGCCAACCCCGACGCCGGTGGCGACCCGCAGACGCTGAACCTGCCGGCCGTGGTCGAGCACCACTGCCTCAAGGTCTGCACCTTCACCCGGACGGTGTCCAGCGTGGCCAGGGTGGCCGCGACCTACCAGGTGGCGGCGCAGTCCCCGGCCGGGGCGCGGATCACGGTCGCCCCGACCCAGTTCACCCTGGCGCCCGGCGCCAGCCAGCAGCTGACCATCACCCTGGACGTCACCGGGACCCCCCGCAAGAACTGGCTCTTCGGTGCGATCGACCTGACCACCGACGCCCGGCACGCGCCGGACGGGCAGCCGATCGCCCAGGCGCACTTCCCGGTCGCCGTGCTCCCCGCGGCCCCGGACCTGACCGTGGACAAGACCGCGCTCAGCTCCAGCATGGACGTCGCGCGGAGCGAGAGCCACACCGTCACGGTGGGCAACGCCGGCGGCGCCGAGCTCACCTGGCGGGCGACCGGCGACGGCGACGACTGCGCCTGGCCGAGCTGGGTCAGGCTGACCCCGGCGCAGGGCACCCTGGCCGCGTTCAAGAGCCAGGACATCCGGATCACGCTCGACTCGACCGGCCTGGACGACGGTGGCGTGTTCAAGGCGAACCTGTGCCTGGCCAGCAACGACCAGGACCAGCCGGCGACGACGATCGCGCTGGAACTGACGGTGGTGCCGGTGCCGAAGATCGAGGTGGCGCCCAAGTCGCTCTCCGCGCGGCAGCCGGCCGGCCTGGTCACCAGCCAGAAGTTCGCGGTACGCAACGCCGGGCACGGCGTGCTGGACTGGCGGCTGGACGACCCGGACGCCGGCCCGAGCGACGAGCGGATCCAGCTCCTGCGTGACGGTGTCCTGCTGATCCCCAACTCGGGCAGCGCGACCCGTGGGGTGATGGCGTTCGATCCGCAGACCGGCAAGCAGATCGACCCGCAGTTCATCCCGCACTTCAAGTTCGACCCGACCAGCAACCTCTACACGCCGTTCCAGGTCGTCGCCAAGCCGGACGGCAGCGGCTTCCTCATGTCCGACCAGGTCAACTCGGTGGTCACCGAGCACGGCCTGGACGGCAGCTTCCGGCGCGTCTTCGCCCCCGCCGGCGGTGCGGGAGACCCGACGGTCATGGGCAACACCCGGGGCGTCGCGCTCTCGCCGCGCGGCACCGTGCTGGTGACGGTCGCCTCCCAGGCGAACGCCAACTCGGTGGTCGAGTTCGACGCCGACGGGAAGTTCCTCGGTACGTTCATCGCGCCGGGGGCCGACGGGCTGAAGGGACCGTGGGGCATCCTGTTCCGCGGCGACGACGTGCTCGTCTCGGCCAGCGACAGTGACGCCATCCACAGCTTCAAGAAGGACGGCTCCGCCGCGAACGCCCGCTTCTTCCAGGGGCTGAGCTGGCCCGGCCAGCTCGTGGAACTGCCGAACGGCAACGTGCTCGCGGCGAGCTGGGGCAGCGGCTCCACCCCGGGAGTCTGGGAGATGGACCGCGACGGCAAGCTGGTCGGCGTCTACACGCCGCCCGGCGGAAGCGGATACCAGGGCGTGCACCCGCTCGGCAACGGCAACATCCTGACCACCAGCTCCAAGGGGGTCCACGAGATCGACCGCTCCGGCCGCCTGGTCGAGGTCGAGAACGACAAGGGTGCCGCCCGGTTCATCACCCACGTCCGGCTGCCCGACCTGCAGCCGTGCGTGACGCCCGACGAGGTGCCGTGGCTGACGGCGTCCCGCACGTCGGGCGGCACCGGTGCCGGCCGGTCCACCGAGGTGACGCTCTCGATGGACAGCACCGGGCTGGCCGCCGGTACCTACCGGGCCCAGCTCTGCGTCACCAGCGACGACCCGTCCAACCCGCTGACGACGTTGCCGGTGACGCTCGAGGTCACCGACCAGACCTGCGCCCAGGTCGTCAGCGGTGAGCGTCGGGGTCCGCTGCCGGTCGACGGTGGGGTGACCTGCCTCGCGCCGGGTGCCACGGTGTTCGGGCCGGTGACCGTCGCGAAGGGCGCGGGCCTGATCGCGCTCGACGCCAGCGTCAGCGGCCCGGTGACCGCCACCGGGGCCACGGTGGTGGAGTTGACGGGCAGCACGGTCGACGGCCCGCTGTCGGTCACCGGCGTCACCGGTTCGGTGCTGATCAGCGGGACGCGGGTGACCGGGCCGGTCAGCGTGGTCGACAGCCGCACCGGCGACACGCCGGTCGTGGTGTCCGGCAACCGGATCGACGGGCCGCTGCGGTGCGTCGGCAACCAGCCGCCACCGGTGGACGGCGGGGTGGCCAACACGGTCAGCGGCCCGACGTCCGGCCAGTGCCGCGGGTGGTGAGCGGACCTCCCGACCCGGCCCGCCGGTGACGAGGCCAGGCCCGCCGGTGCGGTCGCCGTCGCGACCGCACCGGCGGGCCGCCGTCCCCGCCGGCGGCGACCCTTCCCGCCGCAACGACCGCCGTCCGGCGCGTGGCTCCCGCCGGCCCCGGCCCCGCGCGTGCGCCCGGGTGCGAAGGATCCGCCCGCGCGGTGAGTACGCGGGCTCACGTCCCGCGGCCCCGGCTCCGCCAGGCTGTACGGCATGACCTCGTCGACACCCGCCGCCCGGTCCCGGTACGCCGTCGTGCTCCTGACGGTGGTCTGGGTGGGGGCGTGCCTGGCGTTGCTGTGGTGGTTGTTCACCATCGGCATGGAAGGGTGGGCCGACCACCACTCGAACGGTGGCGGGCGGGCGGCGGAGATCGGGCGGCGCTCCGCCCGGGCGCTGCTGTTCCTCGCGGCGACGGCAGCGGGCGGGCCGGCCGTCATCGCGTCGGTGGCGTTCGGCTGCCGGTACCGCCGCACCGGGCTGGTCTACCTGTTCCTGGCCGTCGTGGTCGCGGCGGCGCTGACGCCGGCGGTCGTGGATGCCGCGCGCACCCTCAGGCCGCCGGCCGCGCCCGTCCCGGCGCCGACCACCTGCCAGGAGCACAGCGGCGGTGACAACCGCTGCCCGGGCGGCTGAGCGACCCGGTGGTGCGGTCGCGGCGCCGGACAAGACGTCGCCCGTGACCCGACGCCGTGGCGGAGCGGCCGGTCGACAGATTCATTCGTGGCTATGTATCGTCACTGGCCCGACCGGCGTACCGATCAGCAGGGAGCACGCGATGGACCGTCTCGACCAACCCGGATGCTGCGGCGACGGCCCGGCGGTCGCCGGTGTCGACCGCCGCGCGGTGCTGCTCGGCGCCGCCCTCGGCGCGGGCGCCCTGGCCGGGCTGGCCGTTCCCGGCCGCGCGTACGCCGCGCCCGCCATCTACAACCCCTTCTCCGGCTACCCCGTCACCGGCACCTGGCAGGACCACCTGAACCGTGGTTCGCTCGGCGGCGTCGACTTCGGCATGCCGGTCGGCACCCGCCTGCCCGCCTGCGGCGCGGGCACGATCCAGAACATCCCGTACAACGGCACGGGTGGGCACACGGTCACCATCCAGCACGCGGACGGGTACCGCAGCCAGTACATGCACCTGTCGCAGTTCCTGCTCGGCAACGGCGCGGCCGTGTCCAGCGGCACCGTCGTCGGTCTCTCCGGCGGCGCGGCCGGCGCGCCGGGCTCGGGCTCGTCGACCGGGCCGCACGTGCACTGGCACATGATCAATCCGGCCGGCGTACGCATCAACCCGCTGGCCTACATCGGGCAGAACCCCGCACCCGGGCGACTGCCCAAGACCTCCACCGAGCAGGACGGCATCCCCGGCACCATCTTCTACCAGCGCATGCAGAACTGGCTGCGGCTCACCGCCGGATACACCGGCCCCATCGACGGCGTGCCCGGGCCGGGCACCTACGCCGCCCTCCAGCGGGCCATGCGGGCCTACGGCTACACCGGACCGATCGACGGCCAGCCCGGCCCGAACACCTGGCGGGCCGTGCAGCGCCTCGCCTCCGGCCACGGCTACACCGGCCCGATCGACGGGGTCATGGGGCCCAACTCGTGGCGCGGCTTCGCCCGCTTCCTCAACCAGGACAGGTGGGACTGACCGCGACAGCCCCGCCGCACCCGCCGGACGGGCGGCGACGCGGCGCGGGCCGGACGCCACGAGGGCCGTCCTCCCGGTGCTGCGGGGGGACGGCCCCTCGTCGACGGACGAGCGTGTCAGGCGACCGAGGCGGGGAACCTCTCCCACACCCGGTGGGCGGCCATCAGCTGCTGCACGGCGGTGAGGACCTCGGCGCCGGAGCCGCCCGTGACGACGCCGGGCGTGCCGGCGACCCCCGCCTGCCGCAGCACGTCGACGCCGGCGCCCCACGCGCCGATCGCCTTGGCGTGCCGCCAGCACTCGTCGACCAGCAGCAGCACCCGCGGATCCACGGCGGCGGAGTCCGCCGCGCCGGCCTTGGCGTCGCGCGCCGGCGACGCGTCCGGCGCGGGCGCCGGCGCCCCGGCCAGCAGGAGCACGTCGAACTCGACCGAGCGACCGGTGGCGAAGGTCCGCTGCACGGGCAGGCCGCCCACCAGGCCGCCGTGCGGGGCGACGAGGAGCGGCACCATGCCGGCGGCGATGACCGCCCGGCGTACCTCGTTGACGCCGTCGAGCCCGGCGGCGGGGTCGACGACGATGCCCACGGTGCGGCCGTCGGCCGGCCACTGCCTGCCCACCTGCGACAGCGCGGGGCTGGGCGCGGGGTCGACGAGCGGCACGGTCGGCTCCGGCGCGGGAAGACCCAGCCCGGTGGCGACCTCCGCGCACAGCACCGGGTCGATGTTGGCGAGGCACTGGAGCTGCCGCTCCCGGATCGCCTGGTGGTAGCACTTGCCCAGCTCGAAGGTGTAGGCGCGGATGATGTGCTCCTTCTCGACCGGCGACATGCTCAGCCAGAACAGGCGGACCTGGCTGTAGTGGTCGTCGAACGAGACCGGGTTGGCGCGTACCTTGGGCGCCTCCGTCACCGTCACCGGCACGTCGACGAACGCGCCGTCCTCCTCCCCGGCCGGGAAGGGGTTGCCGCCGTCGAGCGAGTTCGGCCGGTACGGTGCGACCCCGGCGTGGACGGCCTGCTGGTGGAAGCCGTCGCGCAGCATGTCGTTGACCGGGGCGTGCGGGCGGTTGATTGGGATCTGCGAGAAGTTCGGCCCGCCCAGCCGGGTGAGCTGCGTGTCGACGTACGAGAAGAGCCGGCCCTGCAACAGCGGGTCGTTCGTGACGTCGATGCCCGGCGGCAGGTGGCCGACGTGGAAGGCGACCTGCTCGGTCTCGGCGAAGAAGTTCGTCGGCGTCCGGTGGAGCGTCAGCCTCCCGACCGGCTGCACCGGCGCCAGCTCCTCCGGCACGATCTTGGTCGGGTCGAGCAGGTCGATCCCGGCGAAGGTCTCCTCGGCAGTGTCGGGGAACACCTGTAGGCCCAGCTCCCACTCGGGGAAGGCGCCGGCCTCGATGGCGTCGTAGAGGTCCCGGCGGTGGAAGTCCGGGTCCACGCCGCCGAGCAACTGCGCCTCCTCCCAGGTCAGGGAGTGCACGCCAAGCTTGGGCTTCCAGTGGAACTTGGCCAGCGCCGTCTCACCGGCGGCGTTGACGAGCCGGAACGTGTGGACGCCGAAGCCCTCCATCATCCGGTACGAGCGCGGGATGCCCCGGTCGGACATGTTCCACATGGTGTGGTGCTGCGCCTCGGTGTGCAGGGAGACGAAGTCCCAGAAGGTGTCGTGCGCGCTCTGCGCCTGCGGGATCTCCCGGTCGGGGTGCGGCTTGCCGGCGTGGATGATGTCGGGGAACTTGATGGCGTCCTGGATGAAGAAGACCGGCATGTTGTTGGTGACCAGGTCGAAGGTGCCCTCGTCGGTGTAGAACTTCGTCGCGAAGCCGCGGGTGTCGCGGACCGTGTCGGCCGAGCCGCGCGAACCGAGGACGGTGGAGAACCGCACGAAGACGTTGGTCGTCCTGCCCTTCGCCAGGAAGCCGGCCTTCGTCACGCCCTCGGCTGTGCCGTAGGCCTCGAAGACGCCGTGCGCGCCGGCCCCCCGCGCGTGCACGACGCGCTCGGGAATGCGCTCGTGGTCGAAGTGGGTGATCTTCTCGCGCAGGTGGTGGTCCTGGAGCAGGACCGGACCGCGCGGCCCGGCCTTCAGCGAGTGGTCCGTGTCGCGCAGCCGCGCTCCCTGCGACGTCGTGAGGAAGGCGCCCTGCTGACCGTTCGCCGTCGTCGGCGCGCCGGTCGCCGCGCCGGTCGGCGTACGGGTCTCCGGGGCGCCCTGTTCCTTCTTGGGCGGCAGCGGATCGTGTGGCGTCGTCGGCTCCTCGACGGTCGGCGGGGCGCTGCCCGGCGCGCCGGGCACGTCCGGGGTCAGCGCGTCGGCCACCTTCCCGGCTGCGGCCTCCACCACGTCCTTGACCGCCTTGGCGGGCTTGCTGGCATCCATCTGGCGAGTTCCTCCACGAATACGGTGTTGAGCAGGCGTCCTGGCCCGTACCCCGAGCCGGGCGGCGGAAACGGCGACGCGCCGGCGGGCCGCCGTCTCGCGTGTCGTCCGCCCGTGGGCGCCGGTCTACTCCGTCGTCCGTTCCTGCTGCCGCGCCTGTTCGCGCCGCTGGACCTGCACGACCCGCCCTGGCTCACGTGTCCGCTGGGTCATCCCCTCGCGGAGAGCGGCCTCTTCCTCCGTACCGGGGAGCTCGCGCGTTTCGCCCAGCTGCT
This sequence comes from Micromonospora sp. NPDC047812, assembly GCF_040704175.1. Taxonomy (NCBI): domain Bacteria; kingdom Bacillati; phylum Actinomycetota; class Actinomycetes; order Micromonosporales; family Micromonosporaceae; genus Micromonospora; species Micromonospora sp. NPDC047812. The sequence continues at coordinate 545,624 of NZ_JBEYRY010000005.1, forward strand.
CGTGCGGGAGGGCCGGTGGAACGGCCGGCAGGTGCTGCCCGCGCGGTACGTGCGGCGGATGGCGGGGGAGCGGGTCGACACGAGCGCCGTCACTTGCGGCGAGCCGTACACCCACGGAGACGGGCTGGGCGTGTGGATCGACCGGGCCGACACGTACCGGCTGGACGGTCGCTACGGCCGGTACGTGGTGGTCAGCCCCGCACGGCGGGCCGCCGTCACGGTGACCGCGCACGCGGAGCGCGACCAGGAGCTGCTCGCCGCGATCCACGAACTCGTCGTCGCGCGGCTGTGACGCGCCGGTGCCGTCGCCCCCCGGGGGGGGGGGGCGCCGGCGGGGGGGGGGAGGAGGCGGGGCCGCCGGGGGTTTATGCGGGGTGG